>CAZCAX010000003.1:0-210675 GCA_964496915.1 uncultured Rhodobacter sp. | reverse complement strand
TGCGTTGCGTATGACACACCCCAACGCCATTGGGAATCTTGTGGCAGGTGACCAAAACTAGCAGGCAATCAGGTCACGGCTGCGAGAGGCCTTATCCCGACGCGCCATCAACGCGAATACGCGCATTGGTCGGATCGTAAGGGCTGTCCTCGACCACCTCCGCATCCCACAACTGGTGCTGCATGCGCACTCTCAACCGCGTGCCCGGTGCCGCAAGGTCAGGTTTCACATACCCCATGCCGATCTGCCTGCCAAAGGCGACCGAATACCCCCCGGAGGTCAGCCGCCCCACCTTCTCAGCATCCAGATACAGCGCTTCCTTGCCCCATGGGTCACAATCCGCAGGCCCGTCGATCAGCAGCGTCACGCATTTGGCGCGGATGCCTGTGGCGGCCATCGCCTCCTTGCCGTGGAAGGTTTTCGACATGTCGACAAAGCGCGGCAGATCGGCCTCAAGTGGCGTTGCGTCCCGGCCCAGCTCGGTGCCGAAAGCACGATAGGACTTTTCTTGCCGCAGCCAGTTCTGCGCCCGCGCCCCCACCAGTTTCAACCCGATGCCCTCGCCCGACGCCATCAGTTGGTCGAACAGGTAATTCTGCATCTCGATAGGGTGGTGCAGCTCCCAGCCCAACTCGCCTGTGTAGGCCACGCGCACCGCCCGCACCGGGCACATCTTCAGCTCGATCCCGCGCAGCGACAACCAGGGAAACCGCTTGTTCGACAGCACTGTTTCCGGTGCGGCATCACGCACAAGTGGCCCCAGCAGGTCGCGTGACCTTGGACCAGCGACGGCAAAGACACCCCATTGCGTAGTGATATCGTGGATATCGACCCAGCCCCCCGTGCGCGCCATGAAATCTTCGGCTGCCTTGCGCAGGAAATCGCCGTCATACTCCGTCCAGGCCCCGGCCGAGACGAGATAATACGCATCCTCATCCAGCCGCATGATCGTGTATTCCGTACGCACCGTGCCGGCATCGGTCAGCGCATAGGTCAGATTGATACGCCCCACCTTCGGCAACTTGTTACAGGTGAACCAGTCCAGAAACGCCGTGGCACCCGGGCCGCGGACCAGATGCTTGGTGAAGGCGGTGGCGTCGATCATCCCCACCCCTTCGCGGATCGCACGTGCCTCCTCAACCGCGTATTGCCACCACCCGCCGCGCCGGAAGCTACGCGCATCATGGTCGAACCCTTCTGGCGCATCGGCTGGGCCGAAATAGTTCGGACGCTCCCAGCCATTCACCTGGCCGAACTGCGCACCCAACGATTTCTGGCGGTCATAGGCGGGTGCGGTGCGTAGCGGGCGACAGGCTTCGCGCTCTTCATCAGGGTGATGCAGGATGAACACGTGCTCATAACATTCCTCGTTCTTGCGCGCGGCATACTCAGTCGTCATCCAATTGCCGTAGCGGCGCGGGTCCAGCGCGGCCATGTCGATCTCGGCCTCGCCCCCCACCATCATCTGCGCCAGGTAATAGCCGGTACCGCCCGCCGCCGTGATACCGAAACTGAACCCCTCGGCCAGCCACATGTTGCGCAGGCCCGGTGCCGGGCCGACCAGCGGGTTTCCATCGGGCGTGTAGCAGATCGGGCCGTTGAAATCATCCTTCAGCCCCACATTCTCGGAACTGGGCAGGCGATGGATCATCGACATATACTCGCCTTCGATCCTCTCCAGATCGAGGGGAAACAGATCGGCGCGGAAGCTTTCGGGCACGTCATACAGGAACCGCGCGGGCGCACCCCGCTCATAGGGGCCCAGTATCCAGCCGCCCCGCTCTTCGCGAACATACCATTTGGCATCGGCGTCGCGCAGAACCGGATGCTCGGGGTTGCCCGCCTTGCGCCATTCCTGAAGCATCGGATCGGGTTCGGTAACAATATACTGATGCTCCACCGGGATTGCCGGAATCTTGATCCCCAAAAGTCGCGCGGTGCGCTGCGCATGGTTGCCGGTGGCGGTGACCACATGCTCGGCGATGATCTCGAACCGATCATCCGAGGGCACCAGATTGCCGCCGCGCTCCACCATCTTCGTGCAGGAAACCACCCATTCCGAGCCGGTCCAGCGATAGCCATCAACCTGCACGCGCCGCACCACCTCAACCCCCAGCTGGCGCGCGCCCTTGGCCATTGCCTGCGTCACATCGGCCGGGTTGATATAGCCGTCAGTGGGGTGAAACAGCGCGCCCTTCAGATCCTCACTGCGCACCAGCGGCCAGCGTTCCCGGATCTCTGCAGGGGTCAGGAATTCATGCTCGATCCCCACGCATTCGGCATTGGTGGAATAGAGCCGGTATTCATCCATCCGCGCCTCGGTCTGGGCCATGCGCAGGTTGCCGACGACCGAGAAACCGGGGTTCAGACCGGTCTCCTCTTCCAGGGTCTTGTAGAAGCGAACCGAATAGTCATGAATATGCGTTGTCGCATAGCTCATGTTGAACAGGGGTAAAAGTCCGGCTGCATGCCAGGTGCTGCCCGAGGTCAGTTCGTCGCGCTCGACCAGCATCACCTCCCAGCCCGCCTTCGCCAGATGATAGGCTATCGAGGTGCCAACGGCGCCGCCGCCAACGACAAGGGCGCGAACATGGGTTTTCATCTGGGCCTCCAGCTGCAAGGTTCTTGAGCCTAGATCGCAGCAATCCCGGCCGCACGGTGCCGTGGCTCCGACCCATCAGCGCGCGAAAACGACCCAGACCCGGCGCGCGGCCCGCCCCCGGCGGAAAGGAAGTCGCCCGCCCCCTTCATCTTGCCCAAAATACGCTGGGGGGTGAATTGGCCGAAAGGCCAAGAGGGGGGCAACGCCCCCCTGCCCGGCCCACCGCCGGCTCTCAGCCTGCCTGCAATGCGATAAAGCGCTCCATATGCCAATCCTCATCGCCGAAACGATGATCCACCGCGAGAAGACGCCGCGCAAACGGTGCCAGTGCATAGGCTTCGGTCATGGCGATGCCGCCATGCATCTGAATAGCTTCTTCCGCCACCAGCCGGGCGGTGCGACCGACGACATTCTTGGTCGCGCTGACGTGCAGTTCGCGTATCGCCGGCGCCGCATGCAGATGGCCCGCCAGGTTGATCACGGCCGAGCGCGCCTGTTCGATCTCAATCACCGCATCAGCCATGCGGTGCTGAAGCGCCTGAAAACTGCCAATCGGGCGGCCGAACTGCTTGCGGCTGCGCAGGTAGTCAAGCGTCATGTCGCGGACGGTTTCCATCGCCCCCACCGCATCGGCGCAGAGAGCCAGGGTGGCGGCTGCGATGCGGGCGTCGATCAGCGGCTGCGCGCTGCCTTCCGGGCCGATCCGCCGCGCCGGAACGTTATCAAGACTGATCTCGCTGGCCTGACCGCCGGAAAGCGCGCGAACCGTGCGCAGGCTGACCCCCGCGCCGACCGGGTCGACGGCAAAAAGCGCCACATCGCCTTCGTCCAGCGCGCTGACCACCAGAAGCCCCGCACCCTCGGCACCGAGGACAACACTCTTGGCGCCGCTCAGCCGTCCCCCCTCAACCCGCGCACGCACCGCGCCGTCATAGCGATTGCCCGGCTCGTCATGGGCGAATGCCGGGCGCAGGCTACCGCTGATCACCTGCTCGACCAGCACATCCTCTCCGCAATCGGCCAGCAGGCCACCGGCAAGCCCGGCCTCCAGCACCGGCTCGTTTCCGCCTGCGCGCCCCAGCTCCTCGAAGACGACGGCAATGTCGAAACCGCTGCCGCCAAACCCGCCCTCGGCCTCGGAAAACAATGCGCCCAGCACACCCAGATCCGCCAGTTGCGCCCAGTCAGCCCCGCGTTTGAGCGTGCCGCGCAGGCTGTCGGCCAGCATCCGGCGTTCTTCTGTCAATGAAAAATCCATGATGCTTTCCTCACAACCCGAGCATGGTCTTGGCGATGATCCCGCGCTGGATCTCGTTCGAGCCGCCGTAGATCGATATCTTGCGATAATTCAGATAGGTCGGCATCGCCGAGCCGGCATATTCAGGCCCGGGGTGCGGCAGGTTCGTGCCCTCGACAGCCTCGGACGGAAAGGCCATCGCCCAAGGGCCGACGGCACGCCGCGTCAGGTCGTTGATGGCCTGGCGGATCAGCGTGCCCTTGACCTTCAGCATCGAACTTTCCACCCCCGGCGCGGCCCCGGCCTCGGCCGCTGCAATGACCCGCAGGTTGGTGGTGGCCATTGCCATCAGGTCCATTTCAACCCGTGCCATGCGTGCGGCGAAATGCGGGTTCTCGGCCAGTGGCCGTCCGCCCGAACGCTCGTTGGCGGCGATGCGTTTGAGCGCCGCCAGACCGGCGGTTGCAAAACCGACACCGGCGATATTGGTGCGCTCATGTGTCAGCAGGTATTTGGCGATGGTCCAGCCCTCATTTTCCTCGCCCACGAGGTTTTCAGCAGGCACCCGGACATCGGTGAAGAACACCTCGTTGACCTCGGGCGTGCCGTCGATCAGCACGATGGGCCGGATTTCGATGCCCGGCGTGTCCATGTCCACCAGCAGGAACGAAATTCCGGTCTGCGGCTTGCCCGAAGCATCGGTGCGTACAAGGCAAAAGATCTTGTTGGCGTACTGACCCAGCGTGGTCCAGGTTTTCTGGCCGTTGACGATGTAATGATCGCCCTCGCGCACCGCTGTCGTGCGCAGACTGGCAAGGTCCGAGCCGGCCTCGGGCTCGGAATAGCCCTGACACCACCAGTCGCTGCCATCCAGAATACGCGGCAGGTAATACTCCTGCTGCGCTTTCGAGCCGAATTTCATCAAGACCGGCCCCAGCATGTTGATCCCGAAGGGGATAATGCGCGGGGCATTGGCCATCGCGCATTCCTCCTCGAAAATATGGCGCTGCGCGGCGGACCATTCCGCGCCGCCAAAGGCTTTTGACCAACCATTCGCCAGCCAGCCCCGCTCATTGAGAAGTGCATGCCAGCCCTCATATTCGGCCTTGGTCAGCATCTTGTGGTGGCCAACCTTCGCGGCCAGTTCCGGCGAAAGGTTGTCGCGCAGGAAGGCGCGCACCTCATCCCGGAAGGCAATTTCCTCGGCGGAATAGCTCAGATCCATATCAGCCCCCGTTCAGAAGATTTCAAAGAGGCCCGCCGCCCCCGCGCCGCCACCAATGCACATGGTCACCACGCCCCATTTCGCGCGGCGCCGCCGCCCCTCCAGAAGCAGGTGCCCGGCCATGCGCGCGCCGGTCATGCCGAACGGGTGGCCGATGGCGATGGAGCCGCCGTTGACGTTATACTTGTCAGGGTCGATGCCCAGTTTGTCGCGGCAATAGAGTGCCTGGCTGGCAAACGCCTCGTTCAGTTCCCACAGGTCGATATCGTCGATCTTCAGCCCCACACGCTCCAGCAGGCGCGGGATGGCAAAGACCGGACCGATGCCCATCTCATCCGGTTCGCACCCCGCCACGGCATAGCCCCGGAACGCACCCAAGGGCGTGATGCCTTCGCGCGCGGCGATGTCGGCGTCCATAAGCACCAATGAGGCCGCGCCGTCAGACAGTTGCGAGGCGTTGCCGGCGGTGATGAAATTGCCCGCGCCGCGCACCGGCTCCAGCTTTTGCAGGCCCTCCAGTGCGGTGCCGGGGCGATTGCACTCGTCGCCGGTGACGGTATGCGCCACCTCACGGGTCTCGCCCGTGGCCTTGTCGGTGACAGCCATCGTCACGTCCATCGGCACAATCTCATCGGCGTAAAGGTTAGCCTTTTGCGCACGCGCCACAAGCTGCTGCGAGCGCAGGCTGTATTCGTCCTGCGCCTCGCGGCTGACCCCGTAGCGTTGTGCGACGATATCGGCGGTTTCGATCATCGCCATGTAAAGCGCGGGCTTGTGTTCCTCGATCCACGCCTCGCGCGAGTCGCGCACCGGGGGAAGGTTAAGGCTGATGCTTTCAACACCGCCCACCAGCATTGCCTGCGCGCCCTCGGCAGCAATCATATGTGCGCCCTGCGCGAGCGCCTGCAACCCGCTGGCGCAAAACCGGTTCACCGTGGTCCCGGCGACTGAAACCGGCAACCCGGCGCGGATTGCCGCCTGTCGACCCAGATTGCCGCCGGTGACATGCTCGGGATAACCAACACCCCAGACCGAATCCTCGATCAGGGCCGGGTCAATCCCGGCGCGCTTCACAGCCTCGGCGGCGACATGCCCGGCCATGGTCACGCCATGCGTGCGGTTGAACGACCCGCGCCCTGCCTTGCCAATGCCGGTGCGCGCGGTGGATACGATGACGGCCTGTTTCATGGTCATTCTCCGTTCAGGCTGGCAAAGGATCGGCCCTCGGCCACCAGTTGTTCAAGAAGCGGCGCGGGCTGCCATAAATACGGGTCTTCCTGCGCGGCGGTGCGGATGGTGGCCAGAATTTTGTCCAGCCCGATCTGATCGGCGTAATGCAACGGCCCGCCGCGCCAGCGCGGAAAGCCGTAGCCGAAGAGAAGCGTCATATCCACGTCCAGCGGGCGCGCGGCGATGCCCTCACCCACCACTTTCGCGGATTCGTTGATCATCGCGGCCATGTAGCGCTCGACGATTTCTTCATCGGTGAAACTGCGCGGCATGATACCACGGCGAGCGCGCTCCTCGGCGATCATGGCATCAACCTCGGGGTCCGGGCGTCCCCGTGGGGACTGATCGTCGTAAATGTAATAGCCGCGCCCGGTCTTGCGGCCCAGACGGCCCAGTTCATACAGCTTGTCCGCCCATTCACCCCAACGCTCGCGCGGGTCCTTGGTGGGCAACAGGCGCTGGCGCGTCATGTAGCCAATGTCGATCCCGGCCAGATCGGCCACCGCATAGGGCCCCATCGCCAGCCCGAAAGCCACCAGCGCCCGGTCGATCTGGAACGGCGAAGCGCCGTCCAGCACCATGTGATCGGCGGCGGTGCGATAGGTTTTCAGAATACGGTTGCCGATGAAACCGTCACAGACCCCGGCGCGTACCGCCACCTTTTTCAACGCCTTGGCCAGCGCGAAACCGGTTGCCAGCACCTCGGGCGCGGTCTTGTCGGCCTGAACGATCTCCAGCAGCTTCATCACATGCGCCGGCGAGAAGAAATGCAGGCCAAGCACGTCGGCGGGGCGGCTGGTCGCGGCGGCAATCTCGTTGACATCCAGATACGAGGTGTTGGTGGCCAGCACGGCGCCGGGCTTGGCAACCTTGTCGAGAGTCCTGAACACCTCTTTCTTGACATCCATGCTTTCAAACACGGCCTCGATGATCAGATCGGCCTCAGACAATGCTGCGTAATCGGTGGCAATGACCAGCGCATCCGCCAGCAGGTCATCACGCTTTTCCGCGCTCAGCTTGCCGCGCTTGACGCTGTCACCCAGCATCTTCTCGATCCCCGCGCGCGCCTTGTCGGCAGCGGGCTGGTCACGCTCGATCAGGGTCACCTTCAACTTGTTGAGCAAGCTCGCCACGGCGATACCGCCCCCCATCGTGCCGCCGCCGATCACGCCGACCTGCGCCAGCGGACGGGGCTGCACGCCTTTCAGTTCAGGCAGTTGCGCCACCTTGCGTTCGCCGAAAAAGGCATGGACCAGCGCGTCGCGTTGCGGGCTGTTGTAGAGCGTCATGAACAGGCGCCGCTCTTCCACCAGCCCCTCTGCAAAGGGCAGGGCCGCCCCACGCACGGCGGCGTCAAGCGCCGTGACCTGCGCAATCTGGCCGGGATGGGCGCGCGCCACCTTTTCGCGCAGCGCGGCCAACGCCTCGGCCTCGGGCTTTGGCGCGGGCATTTCGCTGACCCGGCGCGGTCCGGCACCGGTCACCAGAAGCTCGGCGGCATAGTTCAGCCCGGCTGTCAGCGGGTCGGCATCGGACAGGGCATCGACGATGCCCAGTTCCAGCGCCTCTTGCGCTGGCACCTGACGCGCCGAAGTGATGATCTCTGCGGCGGGCACAAGCCCGGTCAGACGCGGCAGTCGCTGCGTGCCACCCGCGCCGGGCAGGATACCCAGCAAAACCTCGGGCAGACCCAGCCGCGAGCCACGCACCATCACGCGGTAATGGCAGCCCAATGCAATCTCCAGACCGCCACCCAGCGCCGTACCATGGATCACACAGACCACGGGTTTCTCCTGCCTTTCGATCCCTGCGATCACGCCTGGCAAAATCGGCTCCTTCGGGGGTTTGCCGAATTCCGAGATATCGGCCCCGGCCACGAAGGTCCGCCCGGCACCACAAAGAACGGCCACCTTTTCGGACGATGCCGCGAAGCGGTCAAAAGCGGCGACCAACCCGGCGCGCACCGCATGACTGGCGGCATTCACCGGCGGGTTGTCGATGCGGATCACGGCGATATCGCCCTTGGTTTCATAGCTGACGGGGCTGGTCATGTGTTACTCTCGCTTTGAAGGTGTGCTTGGCGCCTGTAAGGAGGAACCATAATTTCGCATGGGGAATATCAATTCCTATCGAGAACAGTCAATATCTCCCTCCCCCTCGCGCCGCGGAAACAGCGACAGGCCGAGATGGTGACAGGTATCAGTCAGATCCCGCCCCACACGCGCCCTGCTTTCGGCGGTGGTCTGACCGCTCAGGGTGATGCTGCTGATGCCGTATCGCGGCCGCCCCTCGTGATCGCGCACCACCGCACCAACCACATCGACGCCGACATAAAGCTGCCCGATATCGAGCCCGTAACCCCTTGCCGCCGCTTCGGCAATTGAAGCGCGATACTCGTCGAAACGCGGCGCGGATTGCCAGCGAAGCTCGGCAAAGCGCCGCCTGAGCTCGGCCTCGGAATAGTCGCGACATGCGGCAATCACACGCCCGACCCCGCCCGCCAGTGCCGGAAGCCGCTTTCCGGGCGGCAATTCAACCCTGACGGCATCGGTATCATAGGCCCGCTCGATCAACACCATCCGATCATTGTCAGTCACGTGCCACAGGCAGATCAGCGCGCCATGGGCCAACGCCAGACGCTCCAGCTCAGGGCGGATGAGATCGCCGGGATTGGCCCCCAGCAACCCGATCGCCAGCTCCAGCACGCCCAGTCCCAGCCGGTAGGTCTTGGCGACAGGATCGAACACCACCAGCCCCTCGACGGCCAGCGTTCGCAGGATGTTGAAACAGGTGGAGCCGTTCACACCGGTCGCCCGGGCAATGGCCGTCACCCCTTCAGGCGTGCCCTGCCCTGAAAGATGCCGCAGGATGCGTAGCGCCTGAACCAGCGCACCGACGGTCCGTTGCGGAGAGGTCGTTTCAGACATGAGATCCATTAAAGAATGCCATTCTCTATTCAGATTTCCCCTTAACTTGTCCACGCGCGCCACGCAACCCCGGACAAGCCTTGCCAGACAGCGCTTGCGTGCTAAGACCTTGCAGATGCACAAGGGATTTCTTGCCACCCGTTTCCTGCCCGCGCTGCGGCGTGGCCTTACCCGGCTACTGGCGCGTCCCAGGTGGCTGGGAGGCGTGCTTCTGGTGATGACGCTGCTGGCGGGCACGCAAACGGCCAAGCTGCGCATCGAGGTCGATTTGTCAGGGCTGGTGAACCCGCAATCGCAAGCCGTCAACAACATGCGCGCCTATCAAGAGCGTTTCGGACGAATCACCAGCGACGAGGTATTGCTGATCAGCGCTCCGACACTGGCCGATGATACCACGCTGGCGGCGTTCGAGGATCTGCTGATCGATCTGCAATTCGTCGATGGCACCGAAACGGTGATCAGCCTTCAGGCAATCCCGGCGCCGGGCATGGCCACAAGCTGGCTGACCAGCCCGGACATGCAGACGCTGCCGCCCGGCGACAGGCTGGCGCGGATGCGTGCCGAGAACCCGTTGGCGGCGCAGCTTCTGTCCGAGGATCTGCGTGCAACGCTGGTGATTGTGGTGCCCGCGCGCGGCGCGGCGGGTGCCGAATTCCTAGCCGGTGTGACGGCAGCGGTAGCGCAAGCCGACCCGTTTTTTACCATCCGCAACACCGGCCTGTCCGAACTGCACCGCGCCATTGCCCGTGCACTGGTCAATGACCTGCGGGCGCTGGTGCCTGCCGCGATCATGGTCTGCGCGCTGATTACCGCGCTGGTGTTTCGAAGCGCGCGGGCGGTGGTGGTTTGTGCGCTGCCACCGGTCATCGGGACATTGTGGTTCTTTGGCTGGCTCGGCTGGTCCGGCATTGCGGTCGATCCGGTGATGGCCTCGCTGCCGGTGGTGCTGATCGTGCTGTGCTTCTCGGACTGCATGCATCTATACCACGCTGCAATCGCCGCCCGGAAAGCGGGAGCAACGCAGGGCGAAGCCGTGCTGCGCGCCACGGTCGAGACCTTCCCGGCCATGGCGCTGACCACGCTGACCACGATCATCGCCTTCGCCACGCTGACCTTGTCCGGCGCGCCCTCGCTGAATGCGATGGGGCAGGCCGGGATTATGGGCATGGCGCTGTGCCTTCTGGCGGCCCTTCTGGCAGCCCCCGCGCTGATGATGGTGCTTGGCGCGCCGCAGCCCGGCGCTGCCCTGCCGCGTGGCTTTGTCGCGCTGGTGCCCGCCGCGCAATGGGTCGCGCAGCGCATGCGGCCTGCGGCGGCGCTGGGAGCGCTGCTGCTGCTGGGCCTCCTGGCGATACAGAGCCAGTCGCGCACCGGGTTTCGATACGCCGAATACCTGCCGACAGGCGCGCCGATCAGCACTGCGCTGCATCAGATGGAGGCCCATGGGCTGGGCAGCGATCGATTGTTCGTGCTTGTCGAGGCCAGCCCGGGCGCGAAACCGTTGACCAATGTGCGCGCCGCTGCGCTTGCCGTCTGGGGCACCCCAGATGCCCCCGCACCCTGGCTGGACGCTGCCGAGCAGGCGGGGCTGTTCGATCGGCTGGCCGCCACAGACGGGCGCGCGCATGCCCTGCCCGTTCAACTGCCGATCACCGCCGGCCCCGGCCCTGCCGATGCCGCTATTCAGGCGCTGGAGGACCAGCTGGAACAGGCCGGTCTGGTCGATGTCACCCGCCTGGCTGGCCCCAGCCATGCCTTGCTGACCGAAGGCCCCGTGCTGATCGAAAACCTGCGTCTGGGGCTTTATACGACCATCGTATCGATCACGCTTGTGATCGGGCTGGTCTATCGCTCCTGGCGGATAGCGCTGGTGGCGCTGGTGCCCAACCTGATCCCCATTCTGGGAGTCGAATCCTGGCTGGTGCTGAGCGGGCGTGACCTGACCATCATGAATGTGATCGCCCTGACGGTGGCTTTCGGCATCGCGGTAGACGATACCTTGCACATGCTCAACCGTTTCCAACTGGCGAAAGGGCGGGATCTGCCCGAACGCGTCGACGCCGCGCTGGCCCATGCCGGGCCGCCGATGACGGCGACAAGCATCATCCTGATCGGCGGCTTGCTGGTGACGGCGTTCAGCGCGCTGCCCGGTGTTGCGCTCTATGGTTTCCTGATTGCGCTGGCGGTGCTGCTGGCGCTGGCAGCCGATCTGTTCCTTCTGCCTGCGCTGTTGCGCTGGAACCTGCGATGAGCGTTTTACGCTCGGCCCTGCTTCTGGCGTTGGCTGCCAGCCCGGCACCGGCCCTGACACTCGATGATCTGTCCGGGCGCTGGCGCGGCGAGGGCGCGCTTTCGCTCAACAATGAACCAGCGCAACGGCTGCGCTGCCAGATCCGCTTCCGCCCGGTCAGTGCCGGACGAAGCGTCTTCAGCGGCCGCTGTGCCACGGCGCAGGCTGCGCGTTCGTTCACCTATATGCTGACCGTGGAGCCGGGCGGCGTGGTGCGGGCGGAAAACCGGACGGAACAACCTGACGAGGACATGCCGATGGTGATGCAAGGCACGCTAAATGCTGACGGGCTGCGCTTTGCCGCGCCGGAAGGTGCCCTGTTCGCGCTTCGCCCAAGCGCCGAGGGGCTGGATTTCCAGCTGGAGGGTGACGGCCCGCAGGGTTTCGCCCGCGGGCGCGCGCTGTTGCAGAACACCGGAGACGCGCCTTGATGCGCGCCAGTCAGTGCGCCGGCACCAGCCGCGCCAGCGTTGCGCCCTCGCCATCGCTGATCACATAGACGAACCCGTCATCCGGCCCCACCACCACATCGCGAATTCGCCAACCCTGATCGGCCAGCAACCGATCGGGCGCCTCTACTGCCTCGCCGTCAACGCTGAAGCGGCCCAGATACCGGTGGCGAAGGTTACCGACCAGAAGATCACCCTGCCAATCGGGAAACGCCGCGCCGTCATAGAACACCATGCCCGAGGGCGGGAAATTGTCCTCTCTGCCGGGGCCGAAGTGAAAGACCGGACTGACAAACCCATCGCCCTCTGAAGATTCCGGCGCAAAGGGTTGGCCGGTGCGGTAATCGACGCCATAACTGACCAACGGCCAGCCGAAATTACCGCCGCGCTGGATGATGTTGATCTCATCGCCACCGGATTCACCGTGTTCGGCAGCCCATAGCTCCCCCGTATCGGGGTGCACGGTGAGCGCCTGAATGTTGCGATGCCCATACGACCAGATTTCAGGTGCCGCGCCTTCCTGACCTGAAAACGGGTTGTCATCCGGCACGCTGCCATCCATCCGCAGCCGCATCATTGAACCATAGCCGGTTCCCAGTTGCTGGGCGATATGATCCGGGCCGAAATCCTTGCGCTGGCGATCACCGGCGCTGAAAAAGACATGGCCGTCCGCAAAGGCGATGCGTGAACCGTAATGGCCCTGCGCATCCATGAAGGGCGCGACCACATGCAGGGTTTCCAGATCGCTGAGCCTGCCCTGTTCACGGTCCAGCCGCGCGCGGCCCAGATGGGTCGCGGTTTCGCCTGCGTCATTCGCGGCGCTCCAGGTCAGGTATAGAATGCCCGACCGGGAAAAATCAGGGGCGGGGGCGATATCGAGCAAGCCGCCCTGCCCGCGCGCATCGACTTCAGGCGCACCCTCGATGGGAAGCACGGAACCAGTTTCGGCATCCCAGATCATGACATTGCCGGACCTGCCGGTAAGGATGATATCGGCGCTGCCCGGCAGAAAGGCCAGTGCCCAGGGCCGGTCCAGCCCCTCGGCGAGGGTCTCGACGCGATAAGCGGTCTCTGCCTGCGCGGTAGTGCCGAGCGCGGTTGTCAGGGTGAGAATTGCGAGAAGTGTCCGATGCTTCGACATGCTGTTTCTCCCTTGTCGTCGGGGGCGCGTCAAAGCCCCGCCGTCATGGCTCAGCACTCTGAGGTAGTGCGCGGGTACCTTCTGTCCAGAAACAGGCCCGCAAATCGCCGTCACGGCACCCGCGCCGATGTGCTTTTCTTTCCCCGCGCCGCCGCCTATACGAAACGCATCGGCGGGATGACCCCGCGGCAAGAGGCAAGATGCAGATCATCACCACAACCGACGCGCTGGCCGCCATCTGCGCAGAAGCCGCCACCGAGCCCTATGTCACGCTGGACACCGAATTCCTGCGCGAGCGGACCTATTATTCCAAACTCTGCCTTGTGCAGATGGCCCTGCCGGGCAAGGGCAACGAGCGCGCCTGGCTGATTGACCCGCTGGCCGACGGGATATCGCTGGACCCGCTGATGGAGTTGATGCGCAACCCCGATGTGGTGAAGGTGTTTCACGCCGCGCGCCAGGATCTGGAAATTTTCTACATCGACGGCGGGGTGATCCCACAGCCGCTGTTCGACACGCAGATCGCCTCGATGGTCTGTGGCTTTGGCGAGCAGGCGGGTTACGAGACGCTGGTGCGCAAGATCGCCAAGTCCAGTCTCGACAAGACCTCGCGCTTTACCGACTGGTCGCACAGGCCGCTGTCCGAAGCCCAGCAGCGCTATGCGCTGGCGGATGTGACGCATCTGCGGGTGATCTACGAATATCTGAAGAACGAGATCGAAAGAAACGGACGGGCGCATTGGGTTGCCGAAGAGCTGGAGGTTCTGACCTCGCCTGAAACCTATATCACCCGCCCGGATGAGGCATGGAAACGCATCAAGACTCGTGGCAATGGCGGCCGGTTCATGGCGGCGGTCAAGGAACTGGCGCGCTTTCGGGAGGATTACGCGCAAAGCCGCAATGTACCGCGCTCGCGGGTATATAAAGACGACGCGCTGCTAGAGTTGGCCTCGACCAAGCCCGAAAACCAAGAGGCGCTGAACCGCTCGCGGCTGTTGCTGCGCGAAGCACGCCGCGGCGATATCGCCGAGGGGATCCTGGCAGCGATCCGCGCGGCGCAGGCGATGAAGCCCGAGGACATTCCGAAGCTGACCGATGAGGGCGATCAGTTGCAGGTCAACCCTGCGCTGGCGGAACTGCTGCGTGTGATGCTCAAGGCGCGCGCCGAATCAAGCGGCGTGGCGCAGAAGCTGATCGCCAGCACATCCGAGCTGGACGCGATCGCGGCAGGGAAGCGCGACCTGCCGGGCCTTAAAGGTTGGCGGGGCGAGCTGTTCGGTGCCGATGCGCTGCGTCTGTGCCAGGGCGAACTGGCATTGGCGGCGAAGGGCAGACATGTGATAACGGTGGAACTGCCCCGAAGCTAGCGACGCGCACTACGGCTGTTGGTGGCCCCCTGCACCACAATGGTGGTGATTTCCTCCAGCAGGTATTCCGACACCGGTTTCGCCACCACCAGCGTTTGCGTCTGCGCACCTGGCACGGGCGCACGGGGTGCGGCCGCGACGAAACGATAGGTCAGCACACCATTAACCGGACGGCCTTGGTTTTCGGCCACCAGTTCGGCATCCCACCAGCCCTGCCCCGGCATCTGCGCCTCGGCGCGCACCAGCGCCCCGCTTGATGTGCGCTCGATGCTC
Organism: uncultured Rhodobacter sp.; assembly: GCA_964496915.1. GTDB lineage: Bacteria > Pseudomonadota > Alphaproteobacteria > Rhodobacterales > Rhodobacteraceae > Pararhodobacter. Next base: position 195,934 of record CAZCAX010000003.1, on the reverse strand, counting down.
ATGGCTGTGACCGACTGCACCAGCGCCCGGTTGTCGGTTTCCAGCGTCAGCGGGCCAAGCTGCGATTCCTCGGTCGAAGTTCCGAACCAGTTGAGCGGGTTCATCCGCGACTGACGGACACCACTACAGCCCGCAAGTACAAGGGATACGGCAATCAGGGCTAGGATTGGTCTGGTCATCTTGGTCCCTCGTCGGTGAACGGTCGTCAATTGGGTAGCCGATGACGGTGCGATTGAAAAGCCATTGCGGCGGTTTTGACCGCAGCGAACCCGCGGTGGGGCTGGACCTTTCGGCGCCCGCGTCCTAGGTCAGGCGTGCAGCGCGGAAACAGCGCGGGAAAGACGCATGGCACAGCCCGAATTTGACGAAATCGCTGAAACCTTCGACTTCCTGGATGACTGGGAGGACCGCTACCGCCATATCATCGAACTGGGCCGCGCGCTGCCGCCGATGGAAGACGCGCTGAAGGTTCCGGCCAACAAGGTCGAGGGTTGTGCCAGCCAGGTCTGGATCTTTCCCCGCATCGAGGGTCAGGGACCACAGGCGCGGTTCGACTTTCTGGGCGACAGCGATGCCATGATCGTGCGCGGCCTGATCGCGGTTTTGCATGCGCTTTACGCGGGCCGGACCATGGCCGAAGTCGCGCAGATCGATGCAATTGCCGAACTGACCCGGCTGGGGCTGAACGAGCATCTCTCCTCGCAACGCTCGAACGGTTTGCGCGCAATGGTCGGCCGCATCCGTGCGGTGGCTCAATCGTATCTGTCCTGAAAACGCTTACCGGACACGCCCGGTGCCGGATCTGATCGCCTGACACTCGCCCGTCATCCGCCCCGCTCGCCCGCCCTGCCGCTTTTTCAGCAGCCCTGCGCGCTCGGGCAGGTCGGCCATGACAGAACGCCGGTCGTCGGCTGTCATCTGTGACCAGAGGCCGATTTCATCAAGGGTGCGATAGCAGCCCGCGCAGATACCCGCGCGCGGATGGATCACGCAGATATTGACACAGGGGCTTTCAATCTCGGCCCGCTGCCAGATCCGGTTTTGTGAATGATCATTCATGACTGCACCACACTTGCCCGCCGGCTTCAGGCTCGGCACGTTCGCGCCAAGATAGGCAGCAAACGCCACCTGTCCAGTCTGTCAGCGACCTGCCACGGCCAAACGGTCCAGAAATCCCTGTAAAATATAGGCCGCCGCCACATGGTCGATCACAAGCGCGCGTTTGCTGCGCGAGGTGTCGGCCTCAAGCAGTGCGCGTTCGGCGGCAACCGTTGACAGCCGCTCGTCCCAGAAACCGATCGGCACTGCGCTCAGCCCCGAAAGATTGCGCGCGAAGGCTCGGGTGGTCTGACAGCGCGGCCCCTCGGTGCCGTCCATGTTCAGCGGCAACCCCAGAACAATCCCCGCAACCGCCCGCGCCTTCACGATCTCAAGCAGGCGCGCGGCATCGAGGGTGAATTTCTTGCGCCGGATCGTCTCAAGCGGGGTGGCGACCCCCCGCCGCAGATCGGACACCGCAACACCAATGGTCTTTTCGCCCAGATCAAGCCCCGCCAGTGCGCCGGTGGGCGGCAATGCGGCGCGGAAGCTGTCAAAATCGGGATGAACCGCCATGCCCCCGCCCTAGTCCAGATAACCGGCGCCGCGCGCCGCTTCGTCGATCACGCGCATCTGGTCAGGCTGGTCGGCAAAGACGGTGCGCGCCTCGTTCCAGATGGCGCGCGCGCGCGCATCCTGCCCCAGCACGCCCAGCGCGGAAATCAACCGCGCCCAGTCACCGGCTGGCCCGCCCTGCGTCCCCAGCCGGGCCGATAACCCCTCGACCATCGCGCCGATCATCTCGGCGCGCTCTTCCTCGGACATCTCCATCGCCGCAGCCATATCGGCATCGCTGGGACCGCGCGCGCCCTGCGCAGCCAGCGGCGGCAGGGTGTAGCGCACTCCGGCGATGGCCGCCAGTTCCTCGATCGTGGCGCGGATATGCGGCACCCAGGGCGCGTCGGGGCGGCTTTCCTCCAGTAGCGTGCGCCACAGACGGAAGGTCAGATCGGGGCGACCGGTCTGGGCGAACATCAGCCCGGTATAGTAGCGGCCCGGCCCATTGCGCGGATCGCGGCGCAAGATACCCTCGACCACGCGCTCGGCCTCGGGCGAGACCTCGCCCCCGGCGGCAAGGATCAACTGTTCGGCCAGAATCACCTGCTCGGCCACTGTCGCCTCATCCCCAAGCAGTTCGATCACATGGCGCTGCGCCTGCGCGGCGGCGGCGTGGTTGCCGATATTGGCTTCGTTGCGCGCCAGCAAGCGATGACCCTGAAGATCGAGCGGACGGCTGGCCAGGGCAGCGCGCAACTGCTCCATCAGGGCCATGAACTCCGCATCGGGCTCGGGCTGACCGGCGCGTTCGGGGCTGGCCAGCCAGGCGGCTTCCAGTTCGGCCTGCGACTGGCGCTCGGCATGCATGCGCGCGGCCTCGGCATGGCGCTGCACCAGCGGCTGGTCAGGATACATCGGCGCCCCTTCGCGCAGATAGACCAACCCGGCAACCACCACCGCCAGAACGACCAGCGCCAACCCCAGCCAGCGCGCCGGGACGGGGGCGGCGACAATGGCGGGGCGGGCAGTGCGATCAGCCTCCAGCAGGCGGCGGGAAATCTCGGTGCGCATGCGCCCGGCCTCGTCCGGGGAGACGGCGCCGCGCGCCAGATCGCGCTCGATCTCGCGCAACTGCTGGGCATAGATCCGCATTTCGCGCTTCTCGCCGGCGCCGTCGGCACCTGTCGGCCCCAACCGCAGGCGCATCCCGCGCCAGAAACCCAGAACGACGAGCCCTGCCACAATCAGGGTGATCAGGGCCGCAGGCAGCCAGAAGGACCAAAGTTGCATGTCGTCTCCAAAAAAACGCTTGCCCTGATCTACCCTTTCACGCGCGGGGAAAAAAGCATAACCGGTGTCAATTCGGCGCCAGATCGGGCTGCATGGTGCCGAAGGGCTGCGACCCACAGCCGCAGCAGGGCATGAATGTCGGTTTCTGCCGCATTGTGCCGCTTGCAGCCAAGGATTGGGCCGCGCCCCGTTCCATGACCACGAGAAAGCAATGCGCGCGTCAGAAAGGCTCCCGGGATGAAACGCTATTCGGTATTCGCCATCGCCCGCGAGGCTTTGCGCCAGCATTCAGGCTGGACCCGTGCATGGGCCTCGCCTGACCCTGCCTCCAGCTATGATGTGGTCATTGTCGGTGCAGGCGGGCACGGGCTGGCGACGGCCTATTACCTGGGCAAGAATTTCGGCATCACCAACGTCGCGGTGCTGGAAAAGGGCTGGCTGGGCGGCGGCAACACCGGGCGCAACACCACCATCATCCGCTCGAACTATCTGCAAGACCCGTCAGCCGCGATCTATGAGAAAGCCCGTAGTCTTTATGAGACGCTGAGCCAGGATCTGAACTACAACATCATGTTCTCGCCGCGCGGCGTGATGATGCTGGCCCAGACCGAGCATGAGGTGCGCGGCTACAAACGCACCGAACGCGCCAATGCCCTGCAAGGGGTGGAGACGCGGTTCATCGACCCCGCCGAGGTGAAAAAGCGGGTGCCGATCATGAATATCGACGGCCCGCGCTACCCGGTTCTGGGGGCGCTTTGGCAGCCGCGCGGCGGCACCGCCCGCCATGACGCGGTGGCCTGGGGCTATGCGCGGGCCTGTTCGGACATGGGCATGCATATCATCGAGAATTGCGAGGTGGTGGGCATCGAGAGTGCGGGCGGTCAGGTTTCTGCCGTGAACACCACGCGCGGCACGATCGGCTGCAAGAAGCTGGGGGTCGTGGTGGCCGGGCATTCGGGGCATCTGGCCGATATGGCCGGGTTCCGGCTGCCGGTGGAATCGGTGGCCCTTCAGGCGCTGGTATCCGAGCCGATCAAACCTTGCATGGATGTGGTCGTAATGGCCAACACCGTGCACGGCTACCTGTCGCAGTCCGACAAGGGCGAGATGGTGATCGGCGGCGGAGCGGACCATTTCAACAACTACACGCAGCGCGGCTCATGGATGCATGTCGAGGAAACGGTGCGCGCCCTGAACGAGACCTTCCCGATGCTGTCGCGGTTGAAGATGCTGCGCCAGTGGGGCGGGATTGTGGACATGACGGGCGACCGCTCGCCCATTCTCTCGAAAACGCCGCTGGGCGGGTGTTTCATCAACTGCGGCTGGGGAACCGGCGGGTTCAAGGCGATCCCCGGTTCGGGCTGGGCGATGGCGGAACTGATGGCAAAGGGTGAATCGCCCCTGGCCGCCGAATTCTCGCTGACCCGGTTCCGCGAGGGGCGTTTCATTGATGAAAGCGTGGCGGCGGGGGTGGCGCATTGACGTTTCGTCACCTGCCAACCGCGCGGAACCGCCCCATGCGCTCACACGTTCTGTTGCGAACGCAGAACAATGTGGAGCAAGAGCAATGCCGCAGGAAAATTTCACCGGGCGGGGAACTGTCGGCTTCATTCTGGGGGCGGTGGTCGTCGTGCTGGTCGGTATCGTCTGGTATCTGGCCTCGGACGGCGATCCGTTCGGGCGCAATGACCCCGGCATCACCATCCAGTTGCCGGAAGCCGACCCAATCGAAATCCCGCTTTCGGACTGACCGCCACGCCCCGGCGCGGCATGGAGCGAACACGACCGGGCCGGCGCCTGCGCCGTGCCAGCATGTCCCTGCTGCGAAGCGGGCGCTTTCTCTCTGGACGCAACGGCAAGTTTCCGCTTGGCGAGACCCCGCCGGGTCATCACGGAACCTGCACCAGATCACGGACCCTAAAAGCCACAACACAGTTTCTTCGGTGAAGGCAACCAAACCGGAGGATACCAGATGGCTTATGAACATGACCCGATCACCGGTCGCAGCACGGCCGAACGGCAGGACTTTATCCGCACCAAAGGGAGCAGCGGCGCGGCCCCATGGCTGCTTGCGGCAGCCGTTGTCGCAGCGCTTGTTGCATTGCTGTGGTTCTTTGGCGGCACCGCCGATCAAACCCCGGCAACCGCGCCGGGCGTCGCACCGACCACCGGCAGCGAAGTCGCGCCCATGGGCACTGCCCCTGCAATCGGCGACGGCACTGCCCCGGCAACCGGTGGCGAAATCGCCCCGGCACCAGCCGCGCCGCTGGACTGACGCGCGGCACGATACAACTTTTCCTGTAACTGGCTGGCCGGTCGCCCCTGGGCGTCCGGCCTTTTTTGTGCCCGCCACCCTGATGGAGGCCCCATGCTGCTTCTGACCTGCCCCTGTTGCGGCGTGAGTGCCGAAGAAACCGAGTTCACAAATGGCGGCGAGGCGCATCTCAAGCGTTTCGGCCCCGGCGCTTCGGATGCCGATTACGAATCCTACATGTTCAACCGCAAGAACCCGCGCGGCGTGCATTTCGAGCGCTGGCGTCATGTCTACGGTTGCGGCAAATGGTTCATCGCCGCACGCTGCACCGTCACGCTTGAGGTCTTCGGCACCTACCCGGCGCAAACCACCGAGCCACCGGCAGAGATCGTCGCCCGCATCAAAGCCCGCCGCCCCGATTGGGAGGGTTACAAATGAGCTATCGCCTGCCTCAAGAGCGCCTGCCACAGGGCGGCCGCCTGATCGACCGCTCCAGACCGCTCGAATTCACCTTCAACGGCAAGCGCTTCAAGGGCTTTGCAGGCGACACGCTGGCCGCGGCACTTCTGGCCAATGACCAGCTTCTGGTCGGGCGCTCGTTCAAGTATCACCGCCCGCGCGGCATCGTCGCCGCAGGCGCGGAAGAGCCAAATGCGCTGGTCGGCCTAGGCGAAGGGGCCCGGTTTGAACCCAACCAGCGCGCCACCACCACCGCGCTGTTCGAGGGCCTCAGCGCCATCAGCCAGAACCACTGGCCCAGTCTGGAGTTCGATATCGGCGCCGTGAACAACTGGTTCGCGCGCTTCCTGACGGCGGGTTTCTACTACAAGATGTTCATCCACCCCCGGCCCTTCTGGAAACACATCTATGAGCCCTTCATCCGGCGCACTGCGGGGCTGGGTCGTGCACCTGACCCCGAAACCCGTGATCCCGACCGCTATGAACAGATCTACGCCTTTTGCGATGTGCTGGTGGCCGGCGGCGGGTTGGCGGGGCTGACCGCTGCACTCGGCGCTGCACGGCAAGGCAAGCGCGTAATCGTGATGGAGCAGGCCGCGTGGGGCGGGCGTGTCGTGGTCGACGGTGTGCGTATTGACGCCATGGCAGCGGCAGAGTGGCTCGACAAGGCGCTGGAACAACTTGCATCATTGCCCAATGTCACCCTTCTGCCGCGCACTATGGTCGCGGGCGTTCACGACCACGGCTATGCCCTGGGCTATCAGCGGGTGGCCGATCATGAGCCGGGCGTCGACAAGCCGCGTCACCGTCTGTGGCGGGTGCGCGCGGGCGAGATCATCAACGCGACCGGCGCAATCGAACGCCCCCTGTCGTTTGCGGGCAATGACATTCCCGGTGTCATGCTTGCCAGTGCGATGCGTGACTATCTGGTCAACTGGGCCGTGGCGCCGGGCCAGCGCGTGGTGATCGTCACCAACAACGATGACGCCTATCGCAGCGCGATTCAACTACACGAAGCGGGGGTTACGGTTGCATCGGTAATCGACGCCCGGCCCGAGGCACGCGGCGCCCTCCCCGAGCGCGCGCGCGCCCTTGGGATCCGCGTGGCCGAGGGCATGGCGATCCATCATGTTCAGGGCGGCAAGCGGGTGAGCGGCGTGGCGCTGTGCCGGCAGGACGGCGACGGCGGCGCGGTGAGCGAGCATATCGCCTGCGACGCCGTGGGCATGTCAGGTGGCTGGTCGCCGGTCGTGCATCTGTGGTCGCATTGCGGCGGCAAGCTGATCTGGGACGAGGCGGGCGCGTTCTTCCGCCCCGATCCCGCGCGCCCGCCGCGGGGCCACGACGGGCAGGGCTTCGTGCGCGCGCTGGGCAGTGCCAACGGTCTGATGCAAGCCGCCGATATTCTGGCCGAGGCCATCGCCGCGTTCCCCGGTGATCCGGAAGCGCTGGTGGCCCGCACCGCCAAGGCAGAGCCCGAGGTCCCCCTCGCCCCGGTCTGGATGATGCCCGCCCGCGCGCAATATCCGCTGCGCATGAAAATGTGGCTGGACCCGCAGAACGATGTGAAAGTCTCGGACGTGCAACTGGCCGCGCAGGAAGGCTATGCCTCGGTCGAACACGCCAAGCGCTACACCACGCTGGGCATGGCCACAGATCAGGGGAAGCTTAGCAATATCAACGGATTGGCGATCCTGTCCGATGCGCTGGGCCAACCTATCCCACAGACGGGCACCACCACCTTCCGCCCGCCCTATACACCCATTTCCATGGGTGCCATCGGCGGCGAGGCACGGGGGGCGATCTTTCAGCCGCTGCGCCGCACGCCACTGCATGACTGGCACGAATCGCAGGGGGTATCCTGGGAACCCGTAGGCCAATGGCGCCGTCCCTATTCATACCCCCTCGCCGGCGAATCCCGCCATGACGCGGTCATGCGCGAGGTGCGCCAGACGCGTGACAGCCTCGGCCTGCTGGACGCCTCGACACTGGGCAAGCTTCTGGTCAAGGGCCCCGATGCAGCGCGCTTCATGGACATGCTCTACACCAACATGATGAGCACGCTGAAGCCGGGCAAATGCCGCTACGGGCTGATGTGCAACGAGAACGGCTTTCTGATGGATGACGGCGTGGTCGCGCGCCTGTCAGACGATGCCTTCCTGTGCCACACCACCAGCGGAGGGGCGGACCGTGTCCATGCCTGGATGGAAGACTGGCTGCAATGCGAATGGTGGGACTGGCAGGTGCATGTGGTCAACCTGACCGAACAATTCGGCCAGATTGCCGTGGTTGGCCCTCATGCCCGGAAGGTGCTGGAAAAGCTGGGCGGTGACATTGACCTTACGCGTGAGGCGCTGCCTTTCATGGAATGGCGCGAAGGCACGCTGGCCGGTATTCCGGTGCGGGTGTTCCGCATCTCGTTCTCGGGCGAGTTGAGCTATGAGATCGCCGCACCCGCAGGCCAGACCCGCGCGCTATGGGACAAGCTGCTGGAAGCAGGTGCAGAATTCGGCGTGATGCCCTACGGCACCGAGGCCCTGCATATCATGCGCGCCGAAAAGGGGTTCATCATGATCGGCGATGAAACCGATGGCACCGTGATCCCGCAGGATCTGGGGTTGTCCTGGGCGGTGTCGAAGAAGAAGGAAGACTTCCTCGGCAAACGCGGGATGGAACGCCCGGCGATGATCTCGGCTGATCGCTGGCAACTGGTGGGACTGGAAACGCTGGATGGTTCTGTCCTGCCCGATGGCGCGCTGGCCCCGCTGCCGGGAAACAACGCCAATGGTCAGCGGTTGACCCAGGGGCGCGTGACCTCAACCTATTTCTCGCCCACATTGGACAAGGGCATAGCCCTTGGGCTGGTTCATCGCGGGCCGGAAAGGATGGGCGAAGTGATCGACTTCATGGGCGAGGATGGCAAGCCGGTCAGCGCGCGGATCGTTGATACAGTGTTCTTTGACAAGGCGGGGGAGAAACAGAATGTCTGAAAGCGTCAGCGCCCTGCCGGGCTTTCACGTCAACGGGTTGATCAGCGTGACTGAAGCCGGGCCACGCGGCATGATCACTTTGCGCGGTGATCTTTCCTTGCCCGCCCTGACCACGGCATTGCAGCAGCAGACCGGCGCGGCACTGCCCGGCCAGCGGCAGGTGACGCAAGGGCCGGGTGGCGCCGTTGCCTGGATGTCCCCCGATGAACTCCTGATCCTGGTCGATCACGCCCGCGCGCCAGCCGTAATAGCGGCCCTGGAATCCGCGCTGGCAGGCGAATTCGTCACCCTGGCCGATGTATCGGACGCCCGCGCTGTTTTCACCCTCTCCGGCCCGGCGGCTTGTGATGTTCTGGCAAAGATCTGCCCGGTCGATTTCGTCGCCATCCAGCCCGGCGAGATCCGCCGAACCCGCGCGGCCCAGGTCGCCGCTGCGCTGATCCGTGAGGGTGAGGAGGATTTCACCCTCATCTGCTTCCGCTCGGTCGCGCGCTACATGGCTGATCTTCTCGCCACGGTTTCGGCCCCCGGCGGCGACGTGGGGCTCTATACGCGCTGATCGCCGACAGGTGCGTGTGGGGGCCGTGTTTGTTTCGCCCCAAACCCTTGACCTTTCGCGCCCAAAGGCTCTTATTTGCCCCAACGCAAACAACAAGAGATGAGGATAGCCATGTCTTTCACCCTGCCCGACCTGCCTTATGCCCATGACGCGCTGGCTTCGCTGGGCATGAGCCGCGAAACGCTGGAATATCACCACGATATCCACCACAAGGCCTATGTAGACAACGGCAACAAGCTGATCAGTGGCACCGAGTGGGAGGGGAAATCCCTCGAAGATATCGTCCGCGGCACCTACCAGCCCGGCGCGGTGGCCCAGAACGGCATCTTCAACAACGCCAGCCAGCACTGGAACCATGCCCAGTTCTGGGAGATGATGGGCCCGGGCGAAAACAAGAAGATCCCCGGCACCCTTGAAAAAGCGCTGGTTGAAGCCTTTGGTTCAGTTGACACGTTCAAGGAAGAATTTTCGGCCGCAGGCGCCGGGCAGTTCGGCTCGGGCTGGTGCTGGCTGGTCAAGGACAAGGACGGCAGCCTGAAAGTCACCAAGACCGAGAATGGTGTGAACCCGCTCTGCTTCGGCCAGACCGCCCTTCTGGGTTGCGACGTGTGGGAACACAGCTATTACATCGATTTCCGCAACAAACGCCCGGCTTACCTGTCAAACTTCCTCGACAAACTGGTGAACTGGGAAAACGTCGCCGCACGCCTCGGCTAAACGGCTTATTTGCAGCACCGGCATTATGAAGGGGGGCCTCGGCCCCCCTTTTTTTCGCAGGTAAGAGAGCTTTGCCGCCTTGCGCCGCGAAGCGGCAGACAATGTGGCATCTGCGCAGGCAGGCAATCAGGTCAAAGGTTCAACCGTGCTTGACCATCACATGCCGGACAAAAGTGTAATCTTCCAGTGCATAGGCGGACATGTCCTTGCCATAGCCCGATTGCTTGATGCCACCATGGGGCATTTCGTTCACCAGCATGAAATGCGTGTTGATCCAGGTGCAGCCGTAGCGCAGGCGGGCGGCTGTCGCCATGGCGCGGCCGACATCGCGGGTCCAGACCGAAGAGGCGAGACCGTAATCGCTGTCGTTGGCCCATGTCACCGCCTCATCGACATCCGAGAACGGCGTGACCGACACCACGGGGCCGAAGACCTCGCGCCGGACGATCTCGTCTTGCTGGGTCGCGCCTGCAACGACGGTGGGGCGGTAGTAATAGCCCTGATCCATCGCCTCGCCGCCCGTGGTGATCTCGATATGGTTCAACTCGCGCGCACGATTGACAAAGCTGGCGACCCGGTCACGCTGGCGCAATGAGATCAGGGGGCCGATCTCGTTGGTCGTGTCGTCAGCATTACCCAACTGAATCGACGCCACGGCGCTGGTCAGGTCGGCAACAAGTTTGTCATAAACCTTCTTGCCCGCGTAAATCCGGCAGGCTGCCGTGCAATCCTGCCCGGCGTTATAGAAGCCGAACGCGCGCAGCCCCTCGACCACCTCGGCAATATCGGCGTCATCGAACACCACCACCGGCGCCTTGCCGCCCAGTTCCAGATGCGTGCGTTTCACTGTCTTGGCGGCGGCATCAAGCATCTTCTTTCCAGTCGCAACATCGCCTGTGAGCGAAATCATATCGACCTGCGGATGGTTGATCAGATAATTGCCAACCGTGTGCCCGCGCCCGGGAATAACATTGACCACGCCTTCGGGCAGCTCCTCGGCCAGGATACGGGCCATTTTCAGCGCGGTCAGCGGGGTTTGTTCCGAGGGTTTGAACACCACCGTATTGCCACCGCCGATAGCCGGCGCCAGTTTCCAGGCCATCATCATCAGCGGGTAGTTCCACGGCGCTATCGAGGCCACCACGCCCACCGGATCACGCCGGATCATCGAGGTGTGACCTTCCATGTATTCGCCTGCGATGGCACCGTTCTGGCAGCGCACCGCGCCTGCGAAGAAGCGGTAGCAATCGACGATTGCGGGGATTTCGTCATCAGTAGCCGCATTGATCGGTTTGCCGCAATTGAGCGCTTCGAGCGCGGCAAAGCTTGCGGCCTCGGCCTCGACCCGGTCGGCAATGCGCAGCAGCGCGGCCGAGCGCTCGGCCGGGGTAGTGCGTGACCAGCGCTCGAAAGCCTTGCGCGCGGCCGCTACCGCGCGATCAACCTGTGCGGTCGAGGCCTCGGCCACATCAAGGATCAGCGCGCCGGTGCGGGGGTTTAGGATGGGCTCGATCGCCTCTTCGCCTGCTTCAAAGCGGTCGCCGATCAGAAGCTCGGTGTCGATATGGCTCATGGGGTCTCTCCGTTGGGTTACTTGCCCCCGCCCGCGGTTTCAGAGCCGCCGCGGGTGAGGTAATAGGCGATCAGGATCGGCACGAACGTGGTGACGAACACCACGATCGCCACGACATTGGTGACCGGGCGCTGGCGCGGACGCACCAGTTCATTCAGCATCCAGATCGGCAGGGTGCTTTGTTGCCCGGCGGTGAAAGTGGTGACAATCACCTCGTCAAACGACAGCGCAAACGCCAGCATCCCGCCCGCCAGCAGCGCCGAGCCAAGGTTGGGCAAAAGCACATAGCGGAAGGTCTGAAAGCCGTTCGCACCCAGATCCAGGGATGCCTCTACAATCGAACCTGAAAGCCTGCGAAAGCGCGCCACGGCGTTGTTGAACACGATCACGATGCAGAAGGTGGCGTGGCCCATGACGATGGTCCAAGTCGAAAACGGGATATCCATGATCGCGAAGGCCGAGCGCAGTGACATGCCGGTAATGATGCCGGGCAGCGCGATGGGCAGGATGATCAGGAGCGATATCTGGTCACGCCCGAAGAACCGGGTGCGCGCCATGGCGGCCGCGCAAAGAGTGCCGAGGATCAGCGCCATGGTCGTGGATATGAGTGCAACGCGCAGCGACAGGTAGAGCGGTGGCCAGATATCGGCCCGGTTCCATGCCACCGCGAACCATTGTGTGGTCAGCCCCGGCGGCGGGAACTGATAGGTGCGCTCGTCGGTGGTGAAGGCATAGAGGAAGATCAACAGGATCGGCAGGTGCAGGAACAAAAGCCCTGCGATCGCGCTGACGGTCAGCGCCATTGGCGGGCGTTTTTCAGAGGGCATCGAACGCTCCTTTCCGCCGGGCGATGGTCAGGTAGATCAGCATGATGACGATGGGCACCACCGCGAATGCCGCCGCCAGCGGGATGTTCCCGGCCGTGCCCTGCAACTGATACACCGCCTGCCCGATGAACCGGCGCGAGGAGCCGACGATCTGCGGGATGATGTAATCACCCAGTGTCAGTGAGAAGGTGAAGATGGAGCCTGCGATGATCCCCGGCATGGCCAGCGGGAAGATCACGGTGCGGAATGTCTGCCACTTCGATGCACCAAGATCGGCCGAGGCCTCGAGCATCGATTGCGGCACCCGCTCCAGCGCGGCCTGCATCGGCAGGATCATGTAGGGCAGCCAGACATAGAGAAACACCAGCCAGGTGCCGATGTAGCTGGTCGACAACGAGGTGCCACCGATCACCGGCAGCGACAGGATCGCGCCCAGCACCGCCGAGGCCCCCACCGCATCGGCGGCCCAGGTGATGATCCCTTCGCGCGCGAGGATCAGTTTCCACGCATAAACCTTGACCAGATAGGACGACCACAAGGGCAGCATCACGCCCAGATAGAACAGCGCCTTCCAGTGTCCGCGCGCGTAGCGGGCAGCGTAATAGGCGATGGGAAAGGCAATGATCGCCGCGCCCAGTGTCACCGCCGCGGCCATCGAGACGGTGCGGATGATGATATCCATATTCGCCGGGCGCAGCAGTTCCAGATAGGTGCGCAGCGTGAACTCACGAACGATCATCCCCGAGAATTCATCGATCGAATAGAAACTTTGCAGTAACAGCGCGGCGAGCGAACCCAGATAGACTATACCCAACCATGCCAGCGGCAGCACCAGAAGGCCTACCAGCAACACGTTGGGATGCTGCCAGAACAGCGCCGACAACCGGTCGCCAAGCCCACGCTGCGGCAGGACGGCAGTGGCGGTGGCGGTGGTAGTGGTTGGCAGCGGGCTGTCGTGGGTAGCCAAAGTCATTGCCCGGCCTCCATTGCGTGCAGTGCACCGTCATCCCAGCCCAACGCCACGGTTTCGCCCGGCGCGGGAACCGGTTGGCCCTTACCGAGAAAAGCTGCAATCTCGCCGCCCGGCACCGCCACGATCACCCGCGTCCCCGCACCAAGGTAACGCAGCGCGATGACCTGGCCGGTGATACGCGCGCTATCAAGGCCGATGCGCACCGATTCCGGGCGCAGGCTGGCCCAGCTTGACGATGCGCCGAAGCGGGCGGCCATGTCGGGCGGCAGGACATTGGACGAGCCCACGAAATCGGCGACGAAACGGGTGCGCGGGCGGTCGTAGATCTCGGCTGGCGTGCCGATCTGGGCGATGCGGCCCTCGTTGAAGACCGCGACCGTATCGGCCATCGACAGGGCCTCGCCCTGATCGTGGGTGACAAAGACAAAGGTAATGCCCAGCCGCTTTTGCAGCGCCTTCAGTTCATCCTGCATGGCTTCGCGCAGCTTGAGGTCAAGCGCGCCCAGCGGCTCATCCAGGAGCAGCACCTTCGGCTCGTTCACCAGCGCGCGGGCCAGTGCCACCCTCTGGCGCTGGCCGCCGGACAACTCGCCCGGCTTGCGCCCGCCATAGCCATCAAGCTTGACCAGCGACAAAAGGGCATCGGCCTTGTCCAGACGCGCGCGCTTGCCCACGCCCTTGACCATCAACCCATAGGCCACGTTGTCGCGCACGTTCATATGGGGAAACAGCGCGTAGTCCTGGAATACAGTGTTCACGTTACGCCGGTTGGGTGGCACCAGACCGACATCCTGACCAAAGATGCGGATCGCCCCACCGGTGGGTTTCTCGAAACCCGATATGAGCCGGAGGCAGGTTGTCTTGCCCGAACCCGAAGGGCCGAGCATGGCAAAGAACGTCCCCTCGTCAATGCGCAGATCGACGCCATCGACAGCCCGGATTTGCCCGAAATGGCGGGTGACATTGGCGAATTCGACGGCTGCTTGCATGGGGCGTCCCGTTTGAAAGTGAGCGGCGCAGCCCCCGCCTGCGCGGGGGTGCAGCCTTGTTTGTGTGAAGAAGGTAAAAGGAGGGAGCGCTCAGCGCCCGCCGATCACCCCGATGTAATCCGACACCCAGCGGTAATAGGGCACGCATTCATCCTGGCTTTCGCAGCGCGTGACCGGGGTTGTCCAGAAGCGGATGCGGTCGAAATCATCGAAACCGTTGCGGGTGCAGCCCTCGGCGGTCTGCATGCCGCGCCCGTCGGTACAGGCCGCGGGCACCACCGGGTTGGCACCGAACCAGACCGACAGGTCAGCCTGCAGGTTCGAACTCAGCGTGTGTTCGATCCACATGTAAGCGCAGTTGGGGTTCGCGGCATCGACATGCATCATGCTGGTATCAGCCCAGCCCGTCGCCCCCTCGACCGGGATAACCGAGGCCACCGGCACGCCATCGGCCTGCAACAGGTTCACCTGGAATGGCCATGTGCCCGAAGCGGCCATCCCCTCGTTGCGGAAATCGTCCATCTGGATGAAGGCGTCATGCCAGTAACGCGCCGTAAGCGTGCGCTGCACGCGCAAAAGGTCCAGCGCGGCGTCGTATTGTTCCTGATTAAGCTCATACGGGCTGACGATGCCCAGTTCAGGCTGGTGATACATCAGGTATTGCGCGGCATCGGCGATATGGATGGGGCCGTCATAGGCCTGCACGCGTCCGCGGTTGGACTGGCCATCGGGCAGGTCCATCTCCTCGAACACCACGTTCCAGCTGGTGGGCGGGCTGTCACCGAATACCTCGGTGTTATACATCAGTACATTCGGCCCCCACTGATAGGGCACACCATAGTGGACGCCATCGACCACATACCACGGCGCGTTCTGCAACCGCTCGTCCACGTCGCCCCAGCTGGGGATCAGCGACAGGTTGATCGGCTGCACACGGTTGCCTGCGACCAGCCTGAGCGAGGCATCGCCTGATGCGGTGACAAGGTCGAACCCGCCCTCGTTCATCAGCGCGACCATCTCATCCGAGGTGTTGGCGGTCTTGACGTTGACGGTGCAGCCCGAGGCCTGCTCGAAACTGGTGACCCAGTCGAAATCCGCCATGGTTTCACCGCGCTCGATATAGCCGGGCCAGGCAACGATATTGACCTGCCCCTCGGGCGCGCCAAGCTCGGCAATCTGCGCCAGCGCAGGGGTCAGGGCGACAACCCCCGCAAGTGCAGTCGTCCCCATCAGTTTCAGATGTTTCATTTCCTTGCTCCCCATTTGGTTCGGATGGCCATTGTGACCACGCCTGTCTTTGACCTGAAGTGAGGGGAGAGGGGCATGCTTCGCAATATCAAAATCATGAAGATAGGTATCGGTTTTTCCGATGCCCCCCATGGAAGCTGCCCATTTTTCTGCCGTGAGCACAGGTTTTCAAGGGGTTTCCCGCCCTCCCGGCGCTCAGCGCCCCGGCAGGGTGGATTGCGCCACCTTGATGAAATTTCGGGCAGGCTGACTGACTGGCGCACCGCGCCGCCAGGCCAGACCCACCTGCACCGAGGGCAGATCGCCCGACACATCGCGGATCTCGATTCGGTCGCCCTCAAGCGACCAGGGCCGGTAAACCAGACCGGGCAGGATCGCCATGCCTGCGCCGGTAGCGACCAGGCTGCGCACCGCCTCGACCGAGCGGGTGCGAAAGGCGATGGTCGGCTTGACCTCCATCGCGGCCATCAACTGGCGCATGCTTTCCTCGATCTCATCGACCATCAGCTGGATCAGGGGCTCCTCCACCAGTTGTTCCAGCGCGATGGATTCAGCATGGCCCAGCGGATGCCCCAGCGGCAGCCACAGCCGGTAGGGTGACACCAGGAGCGTTTCCACATGCAGCGCGGCGCGGTCGCGGATCGATGAGGTCAGCAGCACCGCCACATCCAGCTCTCCTCCGATCAGCAGGTGTTGCAGATACTCGCCGCTGTCCTCGATCACACTCAGCTCGACCCGCGGATAGGCCCGGCGAAACCGCGCCAGAATATCGGACAGCACATAGCCCGCCACCAACGAGGTCACCCCCAGCGCCAGCCGCCCGCCCGCTTGCGCCACCTCATCACGGAAAGCATGCCGGGCGTTGGAGACATCGCTGAGGATCTGGCGCGCATGGCGCAGGAACAGACTGCCACGATGGGTAATCTCCAGCCCCCAGGACTGGCGGTCAAAAAGCTGTACACCCAGATCATCTTCCAGCGCGCGGATCGCCTCGGTCACCGAACTTTGCGAGATCGACAACGCACGCGCAGCCCCCGTCACCGAACCCTGCTCGGCGGCGGCAACAAAGAACTGAAGCTGGCGAAGGGTAAAGGCCATGCGCCAGTGTAGAACGGTTGACCGGGCGAACGGAAGAGGGCCGATGCCCCCTGTCCGGCGCGGCGGATCGGGGTTATCTCAGGACAGGCTGTGAATCAGGGAGGCAGACATGGCGCAAACGGTCATCATACGCAAACACGGCGGGCCAGAAGTTCTGGAATTCGAAGATCGCCCGGTGGGCGCACCCGGCCCCGGCGAAATCCGCATCCGCCATCACGCCTGCGGGCTGAACTTCATCGATTGCTACCAGCGTAGCGGGCTTTATCCGATGGAATTGCCAACCGCGCTGGGGCTTGAAGCAGCAGGCGTGATCGAAGCCGTGGGCGAAGGTGTGACCCATCTCAAACCCGGCGACCGCGCCGCCTATGCAGCCTTCCCGCCCGGTGCCTATTGCACGGAACGGGTGATGCCCGCCGCCCAGGTCTGCCCACTGCCAGAGGGAATATCCTTCGAGCAGGGCGCGGCGATGATGCTCAAGGGATTGACGGTGGAATACCTCTTTCACCGCACCACGCCCCTCAAACGCGGAGATACGGTGCTGTTTCACGCCGCCGCCGGGGGCGTAGGGCTGATCGCCTGCCAATGGGCGCGGTCAGAGGGGATTACCCTGATCGGCACGGCAGGGTCTGACGAAAAATGTGCTTTGGCCCGCGAAAATGGCGCAGCGCATGTGATCAACTACCAGACAGAGGATTTCACCAAACGCGTGCGCGACATCACCGAAGGTCGCGGTGTCGATGTGGTGATGGATTCGATCGGTGCCGCAACCTTCGAGGCGTCGCTTGACTGCCTGCGACCGTTGGGAATGATGATCAGCTTTGGCAACGCCTCGGGGGCGGTGCCGCCGTTCAGCCTGGCGATGCTGGCCTCGCGCGGCTCGCTCAAGGTCACGCGGCCCACGCTGTTCACCCATACGGCACAAGCCGAAACCTGTCAGGACATGGCCCGCCATCTGTTCGACAAGGTGACATCAGGGGCGGTGACATTGCGCATCGACCAGCGGTTCGCACTTGATCAGGTCGCCGACGCACACCGCGCACTCGAAGCACGGGCCACGACCGGTTCGACCGTTCTTCTTCCATAAACTGGCAATGCCACAAGTGGGTGGTGCTGCATCGTTGATGCCGCGCCACCCGCCGGGTCGACCGAGCAGCAGCGCTGCGCGACACCAAACCTTACGTCATGTCAGTCCTGAAGAGACTCCAGATACAGCGCCAGCGACAACACCCGCCCGCGCGTTTCCAGGACAGAGCCATAAAACCCGATGTGCTCAACACTCTCGTCCATGAATGCCGCGCCCCAAAGTGGCATCGGCCCGCCATGCGCGCGCAACCCGGTGCGCCCATCGATGATATGGATGGTCTGCAACAGAGGAAACTCCCCATCATTTCGCTCGGCCATCGTGCGAAGATTGGGCATGTGAATATTCAAGAAGTGCTGCATGTCGCCGCCTCCGCCGCCGGTCTCGCCGTGGCAGGACGCGCAATAGCGCATGTACAACTCTTCGCCGATCTGATGGTCATCGGCAACCAGTGGGCTCGCACCAAACAGCCCGAACAAGGAAAGTGCGAAAGCAGTGGCATTCCGCATTACAAATCTCCGCTCACAGAATCAGCGCCGAACAGATCGCGCCAAATAATGCTACCCGATAGGCCAATATTTCGCAACAATAACACCCAAACAGCGAAGGTTTTGAACGATTATTTCCTTCGAGCCGCTGCGGTCGGGAACATGGGGTTGACGACAATACGGCTAGATGCCGCTATTTCCCGTCGATCGGGTCAAAGCCATCGGCAACAACCTGCCTGGTGCGGCAATCGTCGCACATCGTGAGCAATGCAAGGCGGCTGGAGCCCGTTTCACCTGAAAACATCCAGTGGTCTTTCAGTTTCTCCTGCACCCGCGCGATGCTGGATCGGGTGCCGAAAGCCTTTCCGCAAGCCGTGCAGCAAAACGGCTCTTCCTGTTTCAGCAGGCGACGGGGGTTTTCCCACGCGGCGAAATCGGCCTGAGGGGTGAGGGTGATGGCACTTTCCGGGCAGGTGGCAGCGCAGATTCCGCATTGCACGCAGGCACTTTCGGTGAAGCGCAGCATCGGCATGTCCGGGTTGTCATGCAGCGCACCGGCCGGACAGGCGCCGACACAGGCAAGGCATAGCGTGCAGGCATCGGTATCCAGCACCACCGCCCCGAAGGGCGCACTGACAGGCAGTTCAACACATGTGGCCGGGTCGGGTGCCGTGCGGTTCATTTCCGACAGCGCCAGTGTCAGAAGCCCGCGCTTGTCGCTCGGCGTCATGAAGCTGGAGCGGTTGACGCGGGCGGCAGGGCCGGCCCGACCCAGCGCGGCTTCCAACGCATCGGGGTCGTCGGTCTGGATCAGGGCACAGGTATCGACCGGGTAGCCGGTTTCCGCGCAGATCACATCAATCAGCGCCAGGGTTTCCTCCAGCCCGTCAACCGGATGCACAGGCCGCGACCGGGTGAGGATGCGCACTGCACCTGCGCCCCAGGCCAGTGCGGCGGCCAGAATCTCGGGTCCGATCTGCGTGGCCTCATTGATCTGCACCGGTATAACATGCGCGGCCAGCCCCTTGCCGAAGCGTGCCGAAGCATCAATCAGCGGTGCGCCATGCCCTTCGTCATGGAACAGGATCACCGGCGCCTCCTTGCCGCCCGCGCGATACCAGGCAGCCAGCCCCGCACGCAGCCGTTCGGCCAGGTTTTCAACCGCAGGCAAGGCATAAGCCGCTGCCCCCGTCGGGCAGGCCGCCGCGCACTGCCCACAGCCTGCACAGATCATCGGGTCAATGGCGACGCTGTCACCCGCCGGGGTGATCGCGCCGGTCGGGCACAGATCCAGGCAGCGGGTGCAGCCGGTAACCAGATTGCGCGAATGGGCGCAAAGATCGGCAGAGAAGTCGATGTAGCGAGGTTTGTCGAAGGTGCCCGCCATCTGCGCCGCCTGCCCCACCGCCCGCGCCACCGCAACCGGATCGCGTGGGTCGGCACGCAGGTAGCCCGGGCGCAGGTCGGCGGCGGGAAAGAGGGGCGCATTACCGGTCAGGTCGAGCACCAGATCGCATTGCGATACCGCTCCGTCGCGCGCCGCTTCAAACTGAAGCGCGCCGCGCGACGAGGGGGCGGGCGCGGCGAAGGCATCGACCGTCAGCGCAAACGCCCCCAGATGTCCCTGCGCCTTGCGTATGCGCCCCTGAAGGGTGGGAAATGTTGTGTGCCGGGGTGGCGTGACCATTGCGCCCGGTGTCAGCAGCAGGGTGATGTCAAGGGCCTCGGCCAGCGATTCGGCAGCCTCCAGCGCCTCAGGGCCGGAGCCCAGCACCAACGCCACGCCCGCGCTTTCCATGCTCACCAGATCGAACCCCGCGGGTTCCAGCCCGGCCATCGCCACCAGCGCCGCCGTTTTTGGCCCGGCCTTGCCCGCCTGATCGGACCAGCCACCGTTCTCGCGGATGTTCACGAACCGCAAGGTGCCGTCAAAGCCCGCATCCTCGGCCAGTTCGGAAAACAGCGGCGCTTCCTGCGTGCAGGTGACTGTCACCGCCGCGAATTCGCCCAGCGCCTTGCGGAACTGGTCAAGCTGTGCCCGGCAAAGCTGGTTCGCCGGGCGCTCGGAGGCGGGCAAACCGGCACCATGCAGTGCAGCGGTGTCAATCGGCATCGTGCCTTCGCAGGTGCAGGTCAGAATGCGGTGCTGCGTCTCTGGCATGGGTTTTCCCTGGCTGGCGCGTGGCGTCTCACATCCGATATAACCCGCGACCAGCCACTTGGGTAGTCAGCCGAAAGAACCGCTTGCCCAAGTCCGCCGCAAGCGCAAGACTGAGGGGCAGGAAGAGGAACGCCATGCTGCAAGATGCGCTGATGCTGCCACCGCCATTCACGCTGATCAGGGCGCAGGAGGGCGACATTCTGGATGAGGCCGTTGCGCTGGCGCCTGAAAAAGGCGCCGGAACGCTGCTGCTGAACCAATCGCCGGGCCTTCTGGCATTCGCCGTGGTGCTGGAACCCGACGAACCGCTGGAACAGGCGCAGATGGCGTTCTTGCTGGGAATGACGGCGCTGGGCGACGCGCTGGCCGCGCATTGCCCACCCGAACGCCCGGTGCGTTTCGTCTGGCCTGACGAACTACGCTATGACAAGGCGCGGCTGGGCGGCGGGCGGTTCAGGGTTGCGCCGGGCTGCGCGCCGGATGCGGTGCCGGACTGGATGGTGTTTGCCGCCGAACTGATCGCCGACCGCGACCTGGAGGATCCGGGCAGCTTCCCCGACAGCCTGTCACTGAAGGAAGACGATTTCGACCCGCCCGAAGCAATCGTGACCACTTTTGCCTCGTATATGATGCTCTATTTCGACCGCTGGGCACATGACGGGCTGGAAGCCGTGACCAACCGTTATCTGATGCGTATCGACCCGCCACTACTGCGCGGCGTGCGCCGGATCGAAGGCGACCGGCTGATCGAGATCACGCCATCGGGCGGGCGAAAATACCCCCCCCTGATGGAGGCAATGGGCCAGAGCGGATGGCGCGGCGAAAGGGGGCCAAGGTTGTGACCCTGCTGCCTCGCACCATCCGGCTGGACCCGTCGGATACCGTGGTATTCACCCTTGCCGCCACACCGGGCGAATGGGCGGTGCCGGGCACCTTCCTTTTCTGGGGGCGCGCCGAGGGCAGCCTGACGCGCAAGGAGCAGGTGGCCTTTCGCAGCGGGTTTCTGGGCATCGACAGCTTTGGCCATTCGACGCTGGTGGCGGTTCAGAAAGCCAGCGCCGGGGAACGCGCGGGGATGGTGAACACGCTGGCTGCACAACTGGTGGCGCATCTGGGTGCGCCGGATATCGCCACCGCCCTTCCCGCCGCCGAGGAAGAGGTGGCGCTGGCGGAAAGCCTCTGCCGGGGACATGAGGTGAACACGCTGATCGCGCTTCATCGCCGCTTCGAGGGCACCGAAATCCGCGAGCAGTTCCGCACCCTCAAGCCGCGCGACGAGACAGCGTTCGGCGGCGCGCATCTGCAGGGCCATGACCGGGCGTTCCATTTCATCGAGGAAGAAGAAGATGCGGGCGACAGCGTTGATCTGTTCGCCCTGCGCGGGAGGGACTGATGCCCGAGTTCTGGGTTGCCAGCGGCCATCATCTGACCCGGCTGGATACCGCCGGGCGGATGCTGGTTACCGATGAGCTGTTGCTGGCCTGGCTTGCCCGGCCCGAGGTAATGCCCCCCGATGACGCCTGCGCGACCGAGCGCGCCATCCACGCCCGGCTGATGGCAGATCCGCGTGCCGCCGTCCCGATGCTGCAACTGGCGGCCATGGCCGATGCCGATGCGCGCGAAAACTGGGACTACCTGCTCCGCCTGCGTGACGTTCTGCTGGAGGAAGGCACCATAGAGGCCGGGTATGCCCGAATCGCACACGATGGGGTCCGCCTGCCGGTTGTGTTCATGAACCAGCTTGTGCAGCTGATCCTGCGCAATGCGCTGGACGGTTGTCAGGACGCACAGGTAATCCGGGCGGCCGAGCTGATGTTCCGCCCGCAACGCGGCCATGTGAAGGATGGCAAGCTGTTGCTGGCCGATGAGGAACTGGTGCAGGCCTTCGAGGCAGAGATGCACGCCGCACCCCTGACCGCCATGTTTTCGGGCGGGATAGACAGCCTTGATGTGCTGGGCGGCGGCAATGAATGGACCTATTGGTCACGATCAGACGCCCATAACACGGTGCTGAATTTCGGCGGCGACCCCGAGGCGCGCAATGGGCTGGCACGCGCGATGGAGGCCTTCGTCAGCCATATGACCGGCCATAAGGTTGCCATCTCACCGCAAGTCAGCGCTGATGCCGTCGATCTGCGCTGGTTTGTCGGGCTGGACCAGACCGGCACGGCCATCGGCAATGCGCTGTGGAAAGGCGAGACCCCACGCGATATAATGGTGGGGTTGTTCAGGCTGGATTTCGCCGACCCTTCCGTGGTTTTGCCTGATCTGGCGGGGCATCCGGTCTGGCTGATCCTGGGTCTGGGGGGCGATATGGCGGTGCGCGTGAAACCGCAAAACCTGCTGTCAGGGCTGCCGCTGGCTCGGCCATCGTGTTTGCATTGAGGGGATGACATGCCACGCACGCATCTGCGCATCGGTGTTCTGGCTACCCGCCGCCCGCCTGTCACACGCTGGGGGCAGGCGCAGTTGCGGCCCTCGGCAGTGCTGCCTGCCGAGCCCGATCTGGCGCCGGATACGCTGATCTCGTCTGAAAACGGGGTGGAGAGCTGGTATCTGGGCGCGGGTGATCTGGTGCTTTATTCGGGTGACACCGCGCATCACCTGGACAATCTCAACGCGGCCACCCCCTCGGTCTGGGTTGTGATGCGCGAAGACAAACTGGCTTGTGTAACCGTCGACCCCTACGAGGGCGAAGGCTATGCCAGCGATCTCGAAGCGGTGGTCGAAGCCGTGCCGATGCCCGCTCTGATCCGCGATGCGCTGGCGGCTTTCGTGGCCGAGCATCATGTCGAGATCCCGTTCAAGAAACGCAAACGCCAGCCCGTTGACCCCAATGCGATGCAGGCGCACGCGCCGCGTATTCTGGCGCAACGCGAGAAATGGCACGATCGCGGGAGCAAGCGATGAGCGGCGGGTTTCTGGAGCGCTGGTCACAGCGCAAGGGTACAGAAGCGCAGACAAGGGAGGAGCCGGACAAGGCGGCAACCGCCCCGGAAGCGGAGCCGGAACCCGATCCCCCGCCCGCTCTGAACGAAGAGGAACTGGCTGCCCTGCCCCGGATCGAGGATCTGACACCGGAGAGCAGCCTTGCACCGTTTCTGCGCGCCGGGGTTCCATCCAGCCTGAAAAACGCCGCGATGCGCAGGATGTGGCTTCTGACCCCGGCGATCCGCGACCACAACGACTGCGCGGTTGATTATCACTGGGACTGGAACACCCCCGGAGGCGTCCCCGGCGCCGGCGGCCGGCTGGAACCCCAAGCGGTAAAGAAGATGCTCAGCGGTCTGACTGAACCCCGGCCCCGCGCCATCGCGGAGACGCAGGACGGCCCAAAGCCCGACGCAGAGGCACAGACCAGCCCCGAAGCCAGGGCACAGGCTCCGGTTTCGGCATTGACCGATGCGGAAACCGAAACGGAAAGCACGATTGTTTCCGTGCCAGTTTCCACCCAAAACCCTTCCGAACTGCCTCAGACAGGGCAGCGCAAGCGGCACGGCGGTGCGATGCCCTGCTAGACCAAGGTCGTAGTCATGCGACCCGGATTCATTTGACCGATCTTTGAAGCTGTAGGTATACTGCAACAATTACAGGGACGCGCGGCGATACGCGCCGCCAGCCCCGTAGCACATTTGGGGGATCTTTTCAGATGCCGGCAAGCCAGCCCGACAGAGGGCCAGCGAGCGACGCGCTTGATCAGATGCGAAGCGATCAGTATCGCTTCCTTTCCCGCCTGCTTGCCAATCCGCCCGACAGCGCCACCCTTGATGGCATCGCCACCCTGAAGGGCGATGAAACCGCGCTGGGCCAAGCCTATGACGCGCTGGCACAGGCTGCGGCGCAAACCAGTGCGGTCGCGGTCGAGCGCGAGTATTTCGAGCTGTTCATCGGTGTCGGTCGTGGCGAGTTGTTGCCCTATGCCAGCTTTTACCTGACCGGCTTTCTCAACGAGCGGCCACTGGCCGAATTGCGTGCCGATCTGGCGCGTCTGGGAATCGAGCGCGCGCAAGGCCGACATGAACCCGAGGATCATATCGCGCTGTTGTTCGAGGTGATGGGCCAGATGGCAGTTGGCGAGCTTGCCGTTGACCCCACCGATCAGGCCGTTTTCTTCCAGCGCCATGTCGCGCCCTGGGCCGGCCAGTTCATGGATGATCTGGCCGTTGCCCCCAGCGCGCGTTTTTACCGGCCGCTGGCCGAGATCGGCCGTTTGCTTGTGGATATCGAGGCACGGGCCTTTGCCCTTGCCGCATAAGATGAACGTCATCGGGCACAGGCCCGGAGCCCAGGGAGGTTGGACATGACGAAAGACCGAGAGAACGGTATCAGCCGCCGCAGCCTGTTCGGCGCGGCGCTTGGGGCCGGAGCGGCAGCGACCGGGCTTGTTGCAGGTGGCGCGCGGCCGGTTCTGGCGCAGCAAACCGGGGATGAGCGGACCCGCGCACGCTACCGCGTGACCGAACATATCGAGGCCTATTACCGCACCAACCGCTACTACCGCCGGGAGGAATGAGAGATGCTGGTCAAACGCAGAACCCGTGAGGCCGCGCAGGGCGGTCGTCTGTCGCAGATGGCGGCGGGGCTGGCCGCGAAACCGGTTGACCGGCGCAGCTTCCTGCGCGCCTCGGGGCTGGGGGTGGCGGGGCTGGCCGCACTGGGCACCGTGGGCGCGGGTATGACCCGCCGCGCCGAGGCCGGGCCAACCGACCACAGCCAGGAGATTGAACGGCGGCGCAACATCTGCACCCATTGCTCGGTCGGCTGCACCGTCACCGCCGAAGTGCAGAACGGCGTCTGGGTGGGCCAGGAACCCAGTTGGAACAGCCCGATCAACCGCGGCACCCATTGCGCCAAGGGCGCTGCGGTGCGCGAACTGGTCCATGGCGACCGCCGCCTGAAATACCCGATGAAGAAAACCGGCGGCCAGTGGCAGCGCATCTCGTGGGAGCAGGCGCTGGACGAGATTGGCACCAAGATGCTCGACATCCGCGAGACCAGCGGTGCCGACAGCGTTTACTGGCTGGGGTCGGCGAAGTTCTCGAATGAGGGGGCTTATCTGTTCCGCAAGTTCGCCGCTTTCTGGGGCACTAACAATGTCGACCATCAGGCACGGATCTGCCATTCAACCACCGTTGCCGGTGTGGCCAACACCTGGGGCTACGGCGCTCAGACCAACAGCTACAACGACATCCGCAATTCGAAGACCATGATCTTCATGGGCTCGAACGCGGCCGAGGCGCACCCGGTTTCGTTGCAGCATATTCTGGAAGGCAAGGAGACGCAGCAGGCGAACGTCATCGTCATTGACCCGCGTTTCACCCGCACCGCGGCTCATGCCACCGAATATGTCCGCATGCGCCCCGGCACCGATATCGCCATCATCTGGGGCATCATGTGGCATATCTTTGAAAACGGCTGGCAGGATGACGCGTTCATTGCGCAGCGCGTGCACGGGATGGACCAGATCCGCGAAGCCGTCCGCGCCTATCCGCCGGATGTGGTGGAAAACATTTCGGGCATCCCGGGCGACACGCTGCGTCGGGTGGCCGAAACCTTCGCCACGCAGAAGCCCTCGACCTTCATCTGGTGTATGGGCGGCACGCAACATACCGTCGGCACCGCCAACGTGCGCGCCTATTGCGACCTTCTGCTGGCGACCGGGAACGTGGGCTTCCCCGGCACCGGGGCCAATATCTTCCGCGGGCATTGCAACGTACAGGGCGCCACCGACTTCGGGCTCGATGTGGGCAACCTGCCTTGCTACTACGGCCTTGGCGAGGGCGCATGGCGGCATTGGGGCCGTGTGTGGGATGTGCCCTATGATTATTTCGTCAGTCGCTTTGACGAGGTTCCGGCCAAGGGCGGGCGCGAGGCCCGCACGGCAGAGCAGAACATGGGCGTGCCCGGCATCACCTCGACCCGCTGGTTCGATGCCACGCTGATGGACGCCGATGAGGTGGACCAGCGCGACAACCTGAAGGCGATGATCGTCTTTGGCCACGGTGGCAACACCGTGCCCCGGATGCAGGATGCCCAGCGTGGCATGGATGCGTTGGACCTACTCGTCGTCGCAGACCCGCACCCGACCACCTTTGCCGCACTGCATTCGCGCACCGACAACACCTATCTGTTGCCGATCTGCACGCAGTTCGAGGTGTCGGGCTCGCGCACGGCCTCAAACCGTTCTGTGCAGTGGGGCCAGAAGATCGTTGAGCCGATCTTTGAATCAGACAACGATTTTGCGGTTATGTATGCGCTGGCCGAACGGCTGGGCTTTGCCGACGAGATGTTCAAGAACTACGAGATGGTTCAGGGCAAGTTCGGCATGGAACCCACCGCTGAATCGATCCTGCGCGAGATCAATCGCGGTGGCTGGTCAACCGGCTATACGGGGCAATCGCCCGAGCGCCTGAAGGCGCATATGGAGAACCAGCAGCATTTCGACCTGGTCACCCTGCGCGCCGGCCCCGACGCCCCCGAAGAGGTGCGCGGCGACTATTATGGCCTGCCGTGGCCCTGCTGGGGCACGCCCGAGTTCCGCCATCCGGGAACGCACATCCTTTACAACCCGAACATCCCTGTGAAGGACGGCGGCGGCGCATTCCGCCCCCGGTTCGGGCTGGAACGGGACGGGGAAACCCTGCTGGCCGAGGGAAGCTGGCCGGTGGATTCGGAAATTCAGGATGGCTACCCCGAGTTCACCTATGCCTTGCTGCAACAGCTTGGCTGGGACTCCGACCTTACGGATGCGGAACGCGCCACCATCGAGCGGATCGGCGGCGACAACCCCGGTGCGGTCAGTTGGTCGATCGACCTGTCGGGCGGCATACAGCGCGTCGCCATCGAGCATGGCTGCGTGCCCTTCGGCAACGGCAAGGCCCGCGCCGTGGCCTGGAACCTGCCAGACCCGATCCCGGTGCATCGCGAGCCGATCTATTCGCCGCGCCCCGATCTGGTAGCAGATTACCCCACCCGAGACGACAGCCGCCACCAGCGCATGCCCAATATCGGCCACACCTTGCAGCAGGCAGCGGTGAGTGACGGACTCGCGCAGCGCTTCCCGATCGTGCTGACCTCGGGCCGTCTGGTGGAATACGAGGGCGGCGGCGAAGAGACACGCTCGAACCCCTGGCTGGCCGAATTGCAGCAGGACATGTTCGTCGAGATCAACACCCAGGACGCCGCAGCGCGCGGTATCGTCGATGGCAGTTGGGTCTGGGTAACGGGGGCCGAGGGCGGAAGCCGGGCGCGCGTCAAGGCGCTGGTTACCGAACGTGTCAATCCGGGGCTGGCCTTCATGCCGTTCCACTTTGCGGGCTGGTTCCAGGGCGAGGATCAGCGGGGCAACTACCCCGAGGGTACCGACCCGATCGTTCTGGGTGAATCGGTCAACGTCATCACAACCTATGGCTATGACCCTGTAACCGGCATGCATGAAGGCAAGGCAACGCTTTGCCAGATCGAAGCCGCGTAAGGGAGGGGAAGCAACAATGGCACGGATGAAATTCCTCTGCGACGCCGACCGCTGCATCGAATGCAACGCCTGCGTCACCGCCTGCAAGAACGAGCACGAGGTGCCCTGGGGCATCAACCGGCGGCGGGTGGTTACCATCAACGACGGTCTGCCGGGCGAGCGCTCGGTCTCGATGGCCTGCATGCACTGCACCGACGCGCCCTGCGCAGCGGTGTGCCCGGTGTCATGCTTCTACACCACCGCCGATGCCGTGGTGCTGCACAACAAGGACACCTGCATCGGCTGCGGCTATTGCAGCTACGCCTGCCCCTTCGGCGCGCCACAGTATCCACAAACCGCCAATTTCGGCACCCGCGGCAAGATGGACAAATGCACCTATTGCTCGGGCGGACCCGAGGCCGATCTGAGCGCCGCAGAATACCAGAAATACGGCGCCAACCGTCTGGCCGAGGGCAAGCTGCCGCTCTGTGCCGAGATGTGTTCAACCAAGTCCCTGCTGGCGGGGGACGGCGACATCATCGCCGAGATCTACCGCGAGCGCGTGGTGACGCGCGGGTATGGCTCGGGCGCCTGGGGCTGGCGCACGGCGTATGGCGAAACGGTCTCGGTCTAGGGCCGCAAACGGGAGGATGGAACGATGAGACACACGATATCCCGCCTTTCTGCCGGATCGGGGCTGGTGCTGACCAGTGCCGCAGTCGCCATGGCGCAGGTCAACCCCACGGCCAGTTCGGTCAATGAAGAAGCACTGTTGCGAGCATTGCAGTCGGGCGAGGCAGTGGGCGGTCGCGTATCGATCCCCAATACCGACGCCGGCGCGCTGATCGCCCCCGACAACCAGCTTTGGGCCGCCATGCAGGGCACCACGCTGCCAACCCTTTCGATCGTAGCGGTCCTGGGAACCCTGGCGCTTCTGGTGCTGTTCTACCTCTTCCGCGGACGCGTCCGTATCGAGGGCGGTTACTCGGGCCGCAAGATCCTGCGTTTCAATGCGGTCGAGCGGTTCGCCCACTGGATGCTGGCCTCGACCTTCATTATCCTGGCCCTGACCGGGCTGAACCTGATCATCGGCCGCACCATTATTCTGCCTCTGATCGGAGAGGGCGCCTTCGGCACGCTCACAGCCTGGGGCAAGATCGCGCATAACTACCTGGCCTGGCCCTTCATGGCAGCGCTGATCATGGTGTTCCTGCTGTGGGTGATCCACAACATTCCCGGCAAGATTGATCTGGAATGGATCAAGCAGGGCGGCGGAATCCTGAAAAAGGGCGTCCACCCGCCCGCGCGCAAGTTCAACTTCGGCCAGAAGATCGTCTTCTGGGCGGTGATTCTGGGCGGGGCGGCCATGTCCTATACCGGTTTCATGCTTCTGTTCCCCACAGAGGCCGGCAGCGCTGCGGACTGGCAGTTCTATCAGGTTATCCATGCACTGGTCGCCGCCGGCATGTCGGCGCTTATCCTGGGTCATATCTATATCGGTACAGTCGGTATGGAGGGAGCGTTCGATGCCATGGGCACTGGCGAGGTCGATGAGAACTGGGCCAGGGAGCATCACTCGCTTTGGGTCGATGAGGTGAAGGGAACGCAGGCGCGCAACAACGCACGGGCCACACCGGCTGAATAGGCCATTGCCTTTCGGGTTCACCCGACAATCGCTCAAGGCCCGGCATCCCCTGTGCCGGGCCCTTTCTTCGGCCTCATTCCGGAACCCTTGATGACCAACGATTCTGCCGCTTCGCTGACTGACCGCGCACGCACTGCGCTGGCCTCGGTACGGCTGCCGGATGGCAGAACGCTGGCGGCATCGGACAGGGTGGCCGGGCTGACGGCAAACGAAGGCAGGATCAGCCTGGCAATACAGATAGCCCCGGCCGAGGCTGAGGCCTTTGCCCCAGTGCGCGACGCGACCGAGGCCGCCTTGCGCGCCCTGCCTGACGTGGCGCAAGCCATGGTGGTGCTCACCGCCGAAACCGGGGCGCCCACTCCCACCCCGAAAACACCGCCTGCCCTGAAGCCTGACACCGCAACCTCAAAACCGCTGGCAGAAGTAAAGCACGTGATCGCCGTGGCCTCGGGCAAGGGCGGCGTTGGCAAATCCACCACCGCCGTGAACCTGGCGCTGGCCCTGCGGGCTCAGGGGCAGCGGGTCGGCATTCTGGACGCTGATATCCATGGCCCCTCGCTACCCACCCTTCTGGGCCTGCACGGCAAGCCACGCATGACCGAGAAGCGCAAGCTGAGGCCGATGGATGCTTTCGGGCTCAAGGCGATGTCCATGGGCCTGCTGGTCGATGCCGAAACCGCGATGATCTGGCGTGGGCCGATGGTCATGTCGGCAATCACCCAGATGCTGGCCGATGTTGACTGGGGCACACTGGATGTGCTGGTGGTGGACATGCCGCCCGGCACGGGTGATGCGCAACTGGCCATCGCGCAGGGCACGCGACTGGCGGGCGCGGTAATTGTCTCCACACCGCAGGATCTGTCTCTGATAGATGCACGCCGCGGGATAACCATGTTTCGCAAGGTCGATGTGCCGATTTTGGGCATCGTCGAGAACATGGCGCATTTCCTCTGCCCGAACTGCGGCGCACAGCATGCCATCTTCGGCGAGGGCGGCGCGCAGGACGAGGCCGCGCGGCTGGGTGTGCCATTTCTGGGCGCGATACCTCTGACGATGGAGCTGCGCAAGGCCTCGGATGCCGGACAGCCGGTGGTGGCGCGCGACCCCGACGGCGCGCTGGGCAAGGCCTACCAGGCCATGGCTCGCCGTGTTCTGCAGGCACTGGAACACCGAAAACTGTAGCAATATCAGATAAGGACGCGTAATCTTTCCCACAGGAGGAACCCTGCCATGAAAGCCTTTCTCTCTGCCGCCGTCATTGCAGTTCTGCTTGGTTATGGCGCGTATTACGTCCTCAATCAGAACTATCAGCAAGCCAGTCATGCCGCCTTCACCACCGAGGGCGCGCGGGTCAGTGATCCGGGGTCGAATCTGATCCGCTATTGAGGCCGCGCAGGTGATGGGCCTGCGCTGGCTGCTGATCGTGCTGGGGGTGCTGGCCGCGCCTCTGAGCGCGCATGATCTGGTCGGTCACGGCGGGCCGGTCAGCACATTGGCAGTGCGCGACGGCACAGCGCTTTCAGGCGGTTTTGATGCCCGCGCCATTCTATGGGACATCGAAAGCGGAACCGCGCAGCAAGTCTGGCGCTTTCACGCAGGCAGTGTGACCGCCGTTGCCTACTTGCCCGGCACGATGCTGGCAACAGGCGGTCAGGACGGGCGCATCGCCCTTTGGGACGGTGCGACGGATACCCCGGTTCATGCCACTGCGCCCGGTCATGCTCCGGTCTCGGCGCTGTCGCTTTCACCTGACGGGACGACATTGGCGGCCGGATTCCGGGATGGGCGGATCATGGTTCTGTCGCTCGCCGACCTCTCCGAGCGGAACGAACAGGCACATCAGGGCCGCCTTACCGGCCTGGGGCACCTGCCGGGGGGGCGGTTGGTCAGCCTGGGTGAGGATCTGTTGCTCAATGTCCACGACGCAGCGCTGCGGCTTGTCGCGCGCGCCAGTCTTCCAAGCCTGCCCAACGCCCTGGCAATATCGCAAGGGCGGGTGGCAGTTGCCTTCGCCGACGGGGCGCTACGGCTTTATGCCGCCGACGGCACGCTGCTGCCTGAACGCTTCCTGACCGATCGGCCCCTGATCGCGGTGACGGCTGCGCCCGGCATAGTGGCAGCATCGGCGATCGACGGAACGGTCTGGGTGCTCGAAAACGCGGAACTGGCGCAGCGGTTCATGGTTGCATCCGGGCAAGGGCCGGTGTGGTCGCTGGCGCTCGACAACACCTCCCTCCTGACCGGCGGCGGCGATGGCACGATCCGACATTGGTCAGCGGCAACCGGTGAACGGCTGGGCCGCACCGATGGCCCCAACCCCGATCGTTACGACGACGGCAGTCGCGGCGCCGGGGTCTGGCGCGCCTGCGCCGTTTGCCACAGCCTCGAACCGGGCGACAATAACCGCGCGGGCCCCACCCTTCACGGCATCTTCGATCGCCGGATCGCCTCTGAGCCGGGCTATGCCTTCTCACCGGCGCTGCGCGCGCTCGATATCATCTGGACACCCCGAACCCTGGCCGAACTGTTCGAACACGGCCCCGAGGCCTACACCCCCGGCAGCCGGATGCCCGAACAACGCCTGCCCGACCCACATGACCGCGCCGCGCTGGTTGACTTTTTAAACCGCTGGGCTGGCCAAGGCCCAGCCCCAGCCGCCCCTCCCTGAAGGACCGCCCAGCTTCATCTGTTCGAAAATATCCCGGGGGAGTCGCCCGGCAGGGGCGGCGGGGGCAGCGCCCCCCTTTCTGAACAAACAGGCTTCTGCGCAGCAGCCAATCAGGTTACGCCCTGAGACACGCCCCCACATCAGCCCCCCAATCCGCGCCCTGCATCTCTCGCAGCCGGCTCGCCGTGCGTTCGAACTCGAACGCACCCGCCCCTTCGCTGTAAAGCCTTTCGGGAACGTCCGCCGCGCTCGCGACAAGCCGTACGTGGCCTTCGTACAGCGCATCGATCAAGGTCACGAATCGTTTGGCCTCGTTGTAATTCGTCGCCGACAGGCGGGGGATGTCTTCTAGCACCAGAACCCGCACCGCTCCGGCAATCGCCAGATAATCCGCCGGGCCCAGCGGCTGACCGCAAAGATCCCAGAACCCGGCCCTTGCCACGCCGTTGTGGTGGTGCGGCAGCGTCACTTTTCGGCCCTGCACCGCCAGTTCCAGCGGTGCACCGGGATCGCCACCCGTCAGTTCCAGCCACAGCGTATCGATCTGGGCCCGCGCTGTCGCATCGGCAGGGGTGAAATAGACCTCGGCGCCGGTCAGTCGGTGCTGGCGGTAATCGGTTTCGCTTTCCAGCTCGATCACTTTCATCCGATCGCGCAGCAGGTCGATGAAGGGAAGGAACAGCGCCCGGTTCAGCCCGTCCTTGTAAAGATCCTCTGGTGGCCGGTTCGAGGTGGTGACGATCACCACCCCGCCGTCCATCAGCATCCCGAACAGCCGCCCCACGATCATTGCATCGGTGATATCGGTGATCTGCATCTCGTCGAATGCCAGCAGTCGCACCTGCGCGATAACCGCCTCGGCCACCGGCGCCAGCGCGTCACTGACGCCTTTCTTGCGAGCCGCATGCATTCCGGCGTGAATTTCCTGCATGAAGGCATGAAAATGCACCCGCCGCTTCTCGCGGATCGCCGTGGATTCGGCGAACAGGTCCATCAGCATCGACTTGCCGCGCCCAACACCGCCCCAGAGGTATAGCCCCTTTGGTGGCGGCGGCGGACGTTTGAAAACCGTGTTCAGGAAACCGCGTTTCGGCGGGGTTTCGGCCCAGTCGCGCAGGCTTTCCAGCGCAGGCAGGACGGCACGTTGCGCGGCGTCGGGGCGCAGATCGCCCGAGGCCGCGCGCTGGTCATAGATCTGGATCAGTGTCTGGCGCATGTCCCTTCCATACTGCGCCTTCCTGTCGGGTTGAACCGCAATTCTCGCGCCACACAGGCCCTGCCCCGCCAGCCCGCTCTTGCCTGTTGCCCCCCTGCCTTGTAACGGTTGGAGAACCTTTCTGACTGGGAGCCACCGATGGCCGATGACCCCAAGACCCTCGTTTCCACCGACTGGCTGGCCGCGCATCTGAGCGATCCCGATCTGCGGGTTCTGGATGGTTCGTGGTACTTGCCCGATTCCGGCCGCGATGCGCGCTCTGAATATGACGCCGCGCATATTCCCGGCGCGCGCTTTTTTGACATCGATGACATCTCTGACCATCGCTCTGCCCTGCCGCACATGGCCCCGCCGCCGGAAAAGTTCATCAGCCGCATGCGGGCGATGGGTGTAGGCGACGGGCATCAGGTGGTGGTCTATGACGGCGCGGGGATCTTCTCGGCGGCGCGTGTCTGGTGGCTGTTCAAGCTGATGGGCAAGACCGATGTCGCGGTGCTGGACGGCGGCCTGCCGAAATGGAAGGCCGAGGGCCGCCCGCTTGAAGACATGCCGCCCGTGGTGCGCGACCGCCATATCACCGTGCAGCGTCAATCCCATCTGGTGCGCGACGTGGCGCAGGTTGCTGCGGCCTCAAAGCTGGGTGACTGGCAGATTGTCGATGCCCGCGCCGCTGCGCGCTTCAAGGGCGAGGCGCCCGAGCCTCGGCCCGGGCTGCGCTCGGGCCACATTCCGGGCTCATGCAACCTGCCCTTCCTGGAACTGCTTAATGCCGATTGCACGATGAAAGATCTGCCGGCACTCAAAGAAGCGTTCGAAGAGGCGGGGATTGACCTGGCCAAGCCGGTGATCACCACCTGCGGCTCTGGCGTGACGGCGGCGGTGATCAATCTGGCGCTTGAGCGGTTGGGCCACAGCCGACACGCGCTTTACGATGGTTCCTGGTCGGAATGGGGCATGTACCCGGATCTGGCCATCGAGAAAGGCTGAGATATGTTCGCCTATCGGGCCGGCGAGAAGATCGATTATCGGGTGACCTGGCTGGAGATGACCGAACCGCCCAGCTTCGGCTGGCCCAGCCTGCCGGTAGGTCGCGAAGGCATGCTCATCAAGGCCGAGACCCCGCCCTGGTGGTATTTCCTGGCGCTCTATGATGCCGTCGGCCGCGATTATGCCTGGACCGACAAGCACGAGATGCCGCGTGACGAGCTCAGCGCATGGCTGGCGCATCCCGATGTGTCGCTTCACACGCTCATGGCGCGGGGCTGGCCGCAGGGCTTCTTCATGCTTGATGGCCGCGAAAGGCCGGTTTGTGATCTGGCGTATTTCGGGCTGGTCCCGGAGGCCGTGGGGCGCGGGCTGGGTAGCTGGCTGTTGCAAAGCGCCATCCTCAGCGGCTGGGCTCTGCCCGGCGTTACGAAGCTGACGGTCAACACCTGCACACTGGACCACCCGCGCGCACTTATCCAGTATCAGCGCTTCGGCTTCGAGCCGGTCCGCACCGAGGTCCGAACCACAGTGCTGGACCATGACCAGGTCTTTCTTCAACCGCTGCTCTGAAAAGGCATTCGATGTTTCACAACCTCACCCCGCCCCCTCCTGATGCGATCTTGCATGTGATGCAGGCCTTCCGCGACGACCCACGCAGCGACAAGGTTGATCTGGGCGTGGGCGTATACCGCGATGCCACCGGGCTGACGCCGGTGATGCGCGCGGTCAAGGCGGCTGAGGCGCATCTGGTCGCTACACAAGACAGCAAGGGTTATGTCGCCATGGCC
The DNA here is from genome assembly GCA_964496915.1 of uncultured Rhodobacter sp. Classification (GTDB taxonomy): domain Bacteria; phylum Pseudomonadota; class Alphaproteobacteria; order Rhodobacterales; family Rhodobacteraceae; genus Pararhodobacter. The sequence continues at coordinate 160,874 of CAZCAX010000003.1, read as the reverse complement.
GGCGATCCCGGTTTTCATGCGGCAATGGCCCGGCTGGTTATGGGCGGCGTGGTGCCCGATGATCGCATTGCGGCAGCGGCAACCACCGGCGGCACCGGCGCGGTACGACAGGCGATGGAGCTGATCCACACCGCCGACCCGGCAGCGCGGGTCTGGATCAGCCAACCCACCTGGCCCAACCACCCGGCCCTGGCGCAATCGGCAGGCGTGGCATGGCACCCCTACCGCTATTATGATGCCGAGTCCGGCAGCATTGACCGCGCCGGAATGATGGCCGATCTCGATGGCGCGCGGGAGGGCGATGTGGTGGTGTTGCACGGCTGCTGCCACAATCCCACCGGCGCCGATTTCACCGAAGCCGACTGGGCCGAGATGGCCGACTTCCTGGAACAGCGTGGCCTTATCCCCTTTGTCGATATCGCCTATCAGGGCTTTGGCGAGGGTGTCGATGCTGATGCCGCGGGCCTGCGCCACCTCGCGACGCGCCTGCCGCGACTGATCATCGCGGCCTCGGCGGCCAAGAATTTCGGCCTCTACCGTGAGCGGGCCGGCATCTACATGGTTGTCTGCCCGCCCGAGGAACGCGACACGACGCAGGCGATGATGGCCTGGCTCAACCGTTCCAGCACCGGTTTTCCACCCGATCACGGCGCGCGGGTGGTGACGACCATCCTCAACGATCCGGCAATGAAAGCGCAATGGCTGGAGGAACTGGCCGAAATGCGCGCGCGGGTTAACGGCTTGCGCACGGCGCTGGCCACAGCCCTGCGCCGCGAGACCGGCTCGGACAGGTTCGGCTTTCTGGCTGCGCAGAAGGGCATGTTTTCACTCCTGGGCGGCTCGGACGCCCAGATTGCCCGGCTGCGTGATGAATTCGGCCTTTATCTGGTCGGCGGCGGTCGCATGAACATTGCCGGTTTGAACGAAGACACGGTTGATCGCGTCGCAGCGGGGATCGCCCGTGTTCTCGGCGACTGAGGTAATTGCCGCAACTGATGGGGATGGGGGGTCTTGTCAGGCCCCTCCTCTGGCCATTCAGCCATTCCAACCGCCCAAAATTTTCCGAGCGGGTGAAGTCAGAACCTGCGCTGCCCTTGGTTAGCGCAAACCTTCACATGGATCGGGGCGCGGTGCGGGCTCAGTAACGATCCAGACGTCAAAGGGCGCAACCGCATGCGGTGGGGCTTCCAACTGGCCCAGCGACAAAACATCAGGCGACTGCGTCGAACGCCGCAGGAAAGCAGGAATGCCGATATCGTTTCTCGCATGCCCCATCCCGGCGATCACCACGACCGGCCCGCCCGTCTCAGCCAACGCCTGCAACGCCACATAGGCCAACGCCGCATCGCGCAAACGTTGCGCTGCAACCATTCCCGGCAACAGGTGTTCGGGCAGCGTATCGCAATGGGCTGCGGCCTGATCAGCTTCTCGCGCGGCCTGATCATCTGAGGCAAGCGGCGCGTCCAGCCCGAGCATATCGGCGCGCGGCCCAAACAGATCTGCAAACACCGTTTCGGCACCTTCGTCAAAGACCCGCCGGGCCGTCGCGCGAGGCACACCGCCACCATAGGATCGTGCATCGGGCGCGGCCAACAGGATCGGATGGTAAAGGCTGAAATCAGGCCAGCCCGACTCGCTCCATTCCAATGCTTCAGCCACGGCCTGCGCATCTTCCCGGTCCTCAGGCAGCCGCGCCGCCTGTTCCGGCGTCAGCATCTCCCAAACCAACGCTCTCTGGGCCAGGGCCTCCACGGCGCGGGCCTGGTTATGGTGATGTTCGGCATTGTCATGCACCTCGCCCAGGATCACGATGTCGGCGCGATTCAGGCTGTCCAGCGCCCCGGGGGTGATCTGGCCTTTCAGAGCCGGCCCGGCCTCTGCGCCTGCCGCGAAGAAAAGCGCGCCTGCAACAGAAGCGGCAAACGAAAACAGGCGCGTGGGGGCGTGCATCGGCATCATGCCAACAGCTGATACACCTCGCGTGAGCGGGCTTCCAGTGCCCGGCGCAACTTGGCGAATGCCGCCGCCTCGATCTGCCGGATACGCTCTTTCGACAGACCCAGCTCATCGCCCAGCGATTCCAGTGTGCGCGGATCGTCGCGCAACTTGCGCTCGGCCACCACATAACGCTCTCGCTCGCTCAGCACCGCCATCGCCTGTTTCAACCATTCCCGAAGCGCCAGACGGTCATGGCGCTCCTCCACCACCTCGGCCGCCTGCGCGCCGTCATCCTCGATGGTTTCGATCCATTCACGCCCTTCTTCATCATTCGATTGCTGCGCGTTGAGCGAAAGATCCGAGCCCGAAAGCCGCCCGGTCATCATCTCGACATCGGCGAGCGGCACCCCGATGGTCTGGGCGATGCGCTCACGCAACTGGTGGCCGTCCAGCGCCTCGCCTACTTCCTGCGCCTCGCGCTGCAACTGCGCCTGCACGCGGCGCAGGTTGAAGAACAGCGCCTTCTGGCTGGAGGTTGAACCCGTGCGCACCATCGACCAGTTGCGCATCACGTAATCCTGTATGGAGGCCTTGATCCACCACACCGCATAGGTTGAAAACCGTACACCCCGGTCCGGATCGAACTTGTCGGCAGCCTTCATCAGGCCCAGCCCCGCCTCTTGAATCAGGTCGTTCATCGGCGCGCCGTAGTGGCGGAATTTCGACGCCATCGAAATTGCGAGGCGCATATAGGCCGTAATCAGCCGGTGCAGCGCTGCCTCGTCTCGGTGGTCGCGCCAGGCATAGGCAAGTTCGCGTTCGGTCTCGGCATCCAGAAGCTCGGCGCGCATGACCGTACGCGAGAAGCGCCGCATTTCGACTCCGTCAAGTGCCATGTCATTTCTCCCGGTTTATGAAAGACTACGCATCAGAACGGTGATCGGTTCACATCCGGGTTCAGGTTTTCGAATGATTCTGCTCACAAATGCTGATTTGCCGGGGCGGGCCAGACAGGCGATGATACCCGAAACCGGAGGGAATGATGGATTATCACCTGTGCATCGGCGATCGCGCCTATTCCAGTTGGTCACTGCGCGGCTGGCTGTTGTTCGAAGCTTTTGGCCTGCGCGCCCGGATCACGCTGGCACCGCTTTACTGCGAGGATTTCGCGCGCATCCTCTCGGGTTTTGCGCCAGCGCGCACCGTGCCCGCCCTGCGGCTGTCGGACGGTGTTGTGGTGGCCGACAGCCTGGCCATCGCCGAGGAACTGGCGTCGCGCCACCCCGAAGCCGGGCACTGGCCTGCTGAGCCACGCGCACGCGCGGTGGCCCGCGCGCTGGTGGCCGAAATGCATTCAGGGTTCACCGCATTGCGCAGCCATTGCCCGATGAACCTGCGCGCCAGCTACAGGGAATGCGCCCCACCGCAACCCGTTCTTGACGATCTGGCGCGGCTGGAACAGCTCTGGGCCTGGGCGCGGGACGAAACTGGCAGCGGCGGCCCCTGGCTATGCGGCGCCTATTCTGCGGCTGATGCGTTCTTTGCTCCGGTTGCTGCGCGGGTGGCAGGCTACAACCTGCCGCTCAACACCGCAGCAATGGACTATGTCGGCGCTCATTTGCACCATGAGCCCTTCCTGCACTGGCGGGCACAGGCGCTGGTCGAGGGCCCCGAACAGCCAATCTACCGGCGCGACTGGCCGCAACGACCATGGCCCGGACCAGCGCTATACCAGCCGTGACAGCGCCCAGCGCGCGGCATCGGCAACCGTGGGGTCAGAATCATCCAGCAGGGCGCGGGCGGCCGCTGCCAACCGCGGGTCGTCGGAATTGCCGATGGCGTAAAGCACATTGCGAACGAAGCGATTACGCCCGATCCGCTTGATCGGTGAACCTGCGAAACGGGCGCGAAAACCGGCATCGTCCAGCCCGGCCAGATCAGCCAGATCGGGCGCGACCAGATCGTCGCGCGCGGCATACTTCGCCTCCGAGGCCGTGACGGCAAACTTGTTCCACGGGCAGATCGCCAGGCAATCGTCACAGCCATAGATCCGATTGCCCATCTTGGCGCGCAGTTCTTCCGGAACCGGGCCGTGATGCTCGATCGTCAGGTAGGAGATGCAGCGCCGCGCATCCAGTTGGAAGGGCGCGGGAAACGCGTCTGTCGGGCAGATGTCCAGACAGGCCGTGCAACTGCCACAATTCTCGCGCGCGGGGGCATCGGGCGGCAGATCATGGGTGGTGAAGAGTGCACCCAGAAAGAACCAGTTGCCCAGATCGCGCGACAGCAGGTTGGTGTGCTTGCCCTGCCAACCCAGTCCAGCCGCCTCTGCCAGCGGCTTTTCCATGACAGGCGCAGTGTCGGTAAACACCTTGATCTCACCCCCCGCCTGATCGATCAGCCAACGCCCCAGCCGCTTCAGCCGTTTCTTGAGCACATCGTGATAATCGCGCCCCATCGCATAAACCGAAATCGCCGCACGATCACGATTTTCCAGCAATTCCAATGGGTTAAACTTTGGGGTATAGGGTTCTGCGAACATCACGACTGACCGTGCCTCGGGCCACAAGACGGCCGGATCGCCGCGCCAGTGCATCCGCTCAGCCATCCAGCCCATCTGGCCGTGGCGCCCCTCAGACACGAACGCCCCCAACCGCCCCGCTGCCAACGGAATCGCATCAGGCCGCGCCACGCCCATCGCGGCAAAGCCCTCGGCGCGCGCCTGGGCGGCCAGCGCCGCTTTCAGCGCAGCGCCCTTCATGGCCCTTCATCTTGCCAGAAATACGCGCGGGGGGTGAGGCGCGCAGCGCCGAGGGGGGCAAAAAGCCCCCCTGCCCGGCGGATATCAGAAATCGAGATCAGCATAGTGCCGCGCCGCGGGAAAGCCCGGAACCTGATCGGCCAGCAGCGGGCGGAAGGCCGGGCGGGACTTGATCTTGGCATACCAGTCGCGGACGCCCGGCGCGCGGTCCCAATCGACATCGGCGATGTAATCCAGACAGGACAGATGCGCAGCGGCGGCAAAATCGGCCAGGGTCATTTCGTTGCCCGCCAGCCAGCGGCGGCGTTCCAGCAGCCAGCCCATGTAATCGAGGTGAAACTTGATCCGCTGCGCCCCGGCCTTGATCTTTTGCGAATCCGGATAGCCCTTGCCCATCAGCTTCTTGTTCACCCGCTCGTATAGCAGGTTCGCCGTGACCTCGTTGTGAAACTTGTCATCGAACCAGTTGCAAAGGCGGCGCACTTCGTAGCGTCCGGCAGGATCGTGCGGCATCAGGGGCGGACTGGGGTGCAATTCGTCAAGAAATTCACAGATCGCCTGACTTTCGGCCAGCATCCGGCCTTCATGGCGCAGCACCGGCACCTTGCCTGCCGGGTTACGGCGCAGAAAATCGGTGCTGGCTTCCCAATAGCGTTCCTCGACCAGTTCCACCTCGATTCGCTTTTCGCCCAGCGTCAGGCGGACCTTGCGGCAGAAGGGTGAGAGGGGGACATGGAAGAGGCGCAGCATGGGCAGTTGGTTCTTTCGGTTTGCAGCCTTTCTCTTGCCTGCTGTACGCAGAAAATTCAACCGTCGAAACAGGCGGCGCGTCCGTCACGCTGGATCGTGGCCGCCCCGTCGGCAATGGCGTTTGCCCGACGCGACACGAAGTCCGAGGGCCGCGCGGCGTTGCGGCTTTGCGGCGCGGGAAGGACGGCGGCCAGAAGCCCGGCCTGGCGTGGCGTCAGATCAGCGGCCGCACGGTTGAAATAGTGCTGCGCCGCGGCCTCGACCCCGAAAACCCCGGTTCCGAACTCGGCAATGTTCAGATAGACCTCAAGAATGCGCCGCTTGCTCCACAGTGTTTCCACAAGCGGGGTGAGCATGGCCTCCAGCACCTTCCGTACCCAGCTTCGGCCGTGCCAGAGGAATACATTCTTGACCACCTGCTGACTGATGGTCGATGCCCCGCGCCCGGCACCCGCATCCAGCGCCGCACGGATTGCGGACATGTCAAAGCCCCAGTGCAGGCAGAAATTGGCATCTTCGGCAGCCACAGCAGAACGCGCCATGACCGGCGCAATTCGCGTCATCGGCACCCATTCATGCCGGATCTCACCCAACCTGCGCGTTTCCTGCAACATGTAGACCCCGCCCGGCGGATCGACAAAACGATAGAGCCCAATCCAGGCCATCACGAAAACAAGCAGGCCCACAAACCCCAGCATCATCCAGCGCATTACATGCCGGATCATCCGGGCCAGCCGGTCAGCCAAGCCTGGCCTGGCCCTTTTTCGGGGTTTGCGTGCTTTCGCCATGGCCGCCAGAGAAATCACGCCCGGCACTGCATGGTCAAGCGCATTGCGCGACCGTGAAGCAATGCGTGACAGCACCAGTAGACAGCGGCACCGGCTGCGCATAGCGTGTCGCCATTGCCTGATTGCCTGACTGGAGGTTCGTCATGCCCCTGCCACTCGTTCCCATCGCCGGCGTTGCGATTGCAGCATGGCTGGTGGCGCGTAGCGTTGCGCCCGCCAGGATCGACCAGCGCGCCGAGGATGCGCTGGACGCCATGCCCGAAGGGTTGGGGCTGCGTCGTCCGCGCGACCGCGACCAGTCAAACGCCACGGGCCGCCTTCTGCGCCGGATGAAGCTGCCGGGCATGGAGCGGCCTATCGAACTGGAGGCCGCATTCTATGCCCGTTTCCGCATTCGCAAGATCTGAACGCCCGCCAACGATGAAAGACCGGATATGCTGACACTCTATCAAAGCCCCGCCTCGCCCTATGTTCGCAAGGTGGTGGTCCTGCTGCACGAGACTAACCAGCTTGATGACGTCACGCTGAAACAGGCAACCGGAACGCCGCTGGAACCCGGCTCGCTGCCGGTCGGTGTCAATCCGTTGGGCAAGATCCCCACGCTTGAACGTGCCGAGGGCTGCTCTCTTTACGACAGCAGGGTAATCTGCCGTTTTCTGGCCGAACGCGCCACGAAAGGACCGCGACTGTATCCTGAAGGCCAGCGCCTGTGGGAAGTACTGACCCTTGAAGCCACCGCCGAGGGCATTCTGGATACGGCTGTGCCGATGCGTTACGAGGTCGCGCTGCGCCCAGAAGACAAACAGTCCTCTGAATGGCTGGAAGCGCAATGGGCAAAGATTGCACGCAGTCTCGATGCGCTTGAAAGTCGCTGGATGGGCCATCTGGCCGGGCCGCTGTGCATGGGCCAGATCGCCACAGGCTGCGCGCTGGGGTATCTGGATTTCCGCCACGATGCGCGCAACTGGCGTCAGGGCCGTCCGGCACTGGCCGCATGGTATGCACGATTCGCAGAGCGCCCCTCGATGCAGGCAACCACTCCGGCCTGAACCGCTTGCCACCGATCCCCGAAACGGACGTTACCTTGATCAGGCGACGTGACGATGCGGTGGCGGCATGCCGGGAGGGCGTTGCAGCCCGCCCGCAGACTATCCGCCTTCGAAGTTTGCCCCACGCTGCGGCGTTTTTACCCCATTTCGCGGCTGGACTGAGCGCGAAATCGTCGCTAAACACCCGGCTTGGAGGCTGCACTTCCCTGCGGCTCGTTTCGGCTATGCTGCCGAAGCCATGACCTTGAAATGGAGAATGCTCGTGTCCCACGCAGACGACAACGCAGGCACTCGCCGGGATTTTCTGTATTATGCGACCGCCGGAGCCGGTGCTGTCGCGGCGGGGGCTGTTGTGTGGCCGCTGGTCAACCAGATGAACCCCTCGGCCGATGTGCAGGCCCTGTCCTCGATCTTCGTTGATGTCAGCGGCGTTGAAGTCGGCGCCCAGCTGACGGTGAACTTCCTTGGCAAGCCGGTGTTCATCCGCCGCCGTACGCCCGAAGAAATCGCCGAGGCGCGGGCCGTCGAGTTGAGCGCGCTGATGGATACCAACTCGCAAAACCCCAACCGCCCGGGGACAGATGCAAGCGATATCAACCGCACCCTTGACGAAGAAGGCGAGTGGCTGGTCATGACCGGCGTCTGCACCCATCTGGGCTGCGTCCCGCTGGGCAACGGCGCGGGTGATTTCAACGGCTGGTTCTGCCCCTGCCACGGATCGCACTATGACAGCTCGGGGCGTATCCGCCGTGGACCGGCACCGGAGAACCTGTGGATTCCGGTTGCCAGCTTCATTGACGAAACCACTATCCAGCTCGGCTAAGGGAGAAGGCCATGTCCGGTATTCCGCACGACCATTATGAGCCGAAGACCCGTGGCGAGAAGTGGCTTCACAGCCGCCTTCCCATAGTCGGGCTCATCTACGACACCATCATGATCCCCACGCCCAAGAACCTGAATTGGATGTGGATCTGGGGCATCGTCCTGATGTTCTGCCTTGTGCTGCAGATCGTCACCGGCATCGTGCTGGTGATGCATTACACGCCGCATGCCGACCTGGCCTTTGCCTCGGTCGAGCACATCATGCGCAATGTGAATGGCGGCTACATGCTGCGCTACCTGCACCAGAACGGTGCGATGCTGTTCTTTGCAGCCGTTTACATCCACATCTTCCGCGGCCTTTACTATGGCAGCTACAAGACCCCGCGCGAGGTGACCTGGATCATCGGCATGCTGATCTATCTGGCGATGATGGCCACGGCGTTCATGGGCTATGTGCTGCCCTGGGGGCAGATGTCGTTCTGGGGCGCAACGGTGATCACCGGCCTGTTCGGCGCGATCCCGGGCATTGGCGATGCTCTGCAAACCTGGCTTCTGGGCGGGCCGGCGGTGGGCAACCCCACGCTCAACCGCTTCTTCTCACTGCATTATCTGCTGCCATTCGTGATCCTGGGTCTGGTGATCCTGCATGTCTGGGCCTTCCATCATACAGGCAACAACAACCCGGCCGGTGTCGATGTGCGCAAAAGCTCGAAAGAAGAGGCCGAAAAGGACACCCTGCCCTTCTGGCCCTATTTCGTGATCAAGGACCTGTTCGCACTGGTCGTTGTGCTGCTGGTGTTCTGGATGATCGTAGGCTTCATGCCCAACTTCCTGGGCCACCCCGACAACTACATCGAGGCCAACCCGCTCGTCACACCCTCGCATATCGTGCCCGAATGGTACTTCCTGCCATTCTACGCGATCCTGCGCGCCTTCACTGCCGATGTCTGGGTGGTGATCGCCGCCGAATGGATCAGCTTCGGCATCATCGACGCGAAGTTCTTCGGCGTGCTGGCGATGTTCGGGTCGATTTTCGTGATGGTTCTGGTGCCCTGGCTTGACACCTCGTCGGTGCGCTCGGGCCGGTTCCGGCCGATGTTCAAGTGGTACTTCTGGCTTCTGATCATCGATTTCTTTGTCCTGATGTGGGCAGGCGCAATGCCGGCCGAGGGCATCTACACAACCATCTCGCTGATCGCGACGGCCTACTGGTTCGGTTATTTCCTGGTCATCCTGCCGCTGCTGGGCGTTCTGGAGAAACCAACCGCACCGCCTGCAACGATTGAGGAAGACTTCAAGGCAACCGTCAGGAAGTCTGCCGGCAAGGGTGTTGCGCCCGAACAGATCCCGGCCGAGTGAGAGAAAGGAAGAGAGTGATAATCATGATCAGGAAACTTGCCCTCTCGGCCCTTGCCGCCCTTTCGCTGGCCGCCTCGCCTGCGCTTGCGGCCGGGGAACTTGGCGAGATCACCGACTATTCCTTCTCGTTCGAAGGGCCTTTCGGCAGCTACGACCGTGCACAACTTCAGCGCGGTCTGCAGGTCTACACCGAGGTCTGCGCAGCCTGCCACGGCTTGCAGTACGTGCCCTTCCGCACGCTGACCGCTGAAACCGGCCCGGCCCTGTCACCCGACGCGATGCGCGCCTATGCCGCCAATTTCGAGGTCATGGACCCCGAAACCGGCGACTGGCGGCCCGCTGGCGGCCCGGATCATTTCCCGCCATCGGGCATGGAAACCGCGCCGGACCTGAGCCTGATGGCCAAGGCCCGTGTAGGCTTTTCGGGGCCTTACGGGCTGGGCATCAACCAATTGATGCGCGGCATCGGCGGGCCGGAGTACATTGCATCATTCCTCGCAGGCTTTGACGGCCGCGAAGAGATGCAGGCGGGCACGATGTTCTATTACAACACTGCCTTTGACGGCTGGGTCTCGATGAACCCGGTGCTGTGGGAAGACGGTGTGGAGTATGCCGACGGCACACCCGCCACCATCGAGCAACAGGCCCAGGACGTCGCAGCCTTTCTGATGTGGGCTGCCGAGCCAAAACTGACCGAGCGCAAGAGATGGGGTTTCGTTGGTTCCATCTTCCTCGTGCTGCTGGGCTCGCTGCTTTATCTGACCAACAAGCGCCTTTGGGCACCGGTCAAGAAAAAGGCCAAGGAAGCCTGAGGCCAGCCCTGGAAACAATGCAAAACGCGCCCCCCCTCGGGGCGCGTTTTCGTTGCAGACCCGCGGTGGTGCCCTGGGCCTTCACCGCGTGCCAAGATAGGCCGCAAGCGTGGGCGGCGGATCTTGCAGCAGCGCTTCGGTGGGTTCGGGCGGCGAGGCTACGCCGTCGGCCACAACCACGGTCTGCGGGCAGATGTGGAGGGCATCGGCCGGATCATGGGTGATCATCAGAAGCGTCGCGCCCTGTTCCCTCGCGATCCGGGCGACAAGGTCAAGCATCTCACGCTTCAGCGCCGGCCCGAGCGCGGCAAAGGGCTCATCCAGCAAGATCAGCGGACGTCCGCGCAGCAGGACGCGCGCCAACCCCGCCCGGCTGATCTGCCCGCCCGACAACACACCCGGTCGGCGGTTCGCCAGTTCAGCCAAGCCGGTGCGTGCCAGCGCGGTTTCCACCTGCGCACGCTGCCCCGCATTCAGGCGCAATGAAGGGTCGATGCCCAGCGCAACGTTGTCGAAAATGCTCAGATGCGGCAGCAGGTTGTTGTCCTGAAACAGAATGCTCAGCGGGCGCTGCGCGGGGGGAAGGGCATCGATCCGCACACCCTGCCAGCGTATTGCACCGCGCGTCAGCGGCACAAAACCCGCAATCGCCCCCAACAACGTCGATTTCCCTGCACCCGACGGGCCGATCACCGCCACCTGTGCCCCGACCTCTATGCGCAGCGAAGCGCTCAGGCGGAAGTCGTCCTGCACGATAAGCAGATCTTCAAGCTCCAGCATGGCGCGGTTCCTTCCCGCCGATCAGGCGCTCCAGCATAACGAAGATCGACAGCGACAGCACCAGCAGCAGCAGCGCCGCCCCTGCGGCATCTTGTGTCCGGTAGGCGCCCATCAGCCTGTGCAATTGCATCGGCAGTGTCTCCCCCCCGGATTGCGCGAATAACACGATCACCCCCAGATCGCCGACTGACAGCGCCGCTCCCAATCCGAGCGCGAAGCCGAAAGGCCGCCGCAACCGAGGCCAGAGCACGAGGCGAAGATGCGCCCAGGGCCCCAGACCCAGTGACACCGAAAGCCGGCCATAATCGTCCTCTGCGCGCTGCAGGGCAGGCAGCACGGCGCGCAGGGCGAAGGGCAGCGCCATGGCTGCATTGACCACAGCAGTTACGGGCAGAGCCAGTCGCGCCGGAGAGATGAACGGAAAGGCGATAATGAACAACCCCGTGCCAATCACCATGGGCGAGGCCAGAAGCGCGCTCATCCCCACCCCCTCCAGCCAGGGGGCGGCGCGGCGTGACCACAGCGCGGCCAGCGCCAGCCCGCATGTGGCCAGTGCCAGAAGCACCACCGAAAGCGCCGCCACCTTCAATGATTGCAGCGTTGCACCCCATACCTGCACGGGCAATGCCGCCAGATGCGGCACACCGCGCAGCACCACAAGCGCCAGCGGCACCAACAGAAACGCCGCCACCATCACGATCGCCACGCCGTCAGTAAGCCGCGTTAACCCGGCAGGCGGTGGCGGCGCGGCGCGGTCCAGCCCCGTCATGGCCATGCCCGGCAGCGTCAGCCCTGCCAATGCCAGCAGTGCCGCCAATCCCAGCCCGGCCTGCACCAGGGCCAGAAGCGCGGCACGGCCCAGATCGAAATCAAAGCGAAAGGCCTGATAGATCGCCAGTTCCAGCGTCGTGGCGCGTGGCCCGCCACCCAGGGTCAACGCCACGGCGAACGATGTCAGACAGATCAGAAACACTACCGCCAGCGCCCCCGGCACGACGCGGGCCAGCATCGGCCCCTCGATATGGCGCCACATCGCGCGCCGGTCGAACCCAAGCACGGCCGCAAGGCGCAGATGTTCAGCCGGAACGCGCGACCATCCCTGCAGGATCAGCCGCGTCGCCAGCGGCAGGTTGAAAAACACATGCGCCAGCAAGACTCCCTGCAATCCATAGATGGAAAACCCCTCCAGCCCCACCCGGCCCAGCGCCTGGTTGACCATCCCCCCGCGCCCGAAGACCGCCAGCAGCCCCGATACCGCCACCAGCGTGGGCAGGATAAAGGGTGCCCCCATCAGCACCACCAGCGCCCGATGGCCGGGGAACCGACGCCGGGCCAACGCACGGGCCACGGGGATGGCCAGCACCACCGAGATCAGCGCCGAAAGCGTGGCCTGCAACAGCGTGAAGCGCAGCGCCGCCCAGTCTGCGGGCTGAAAATGCGCGGCCCCCGGTTCTGCCCGCCAGAAAACCGCGCTCAGTGCACCCAGGTTCAGAGCGAACAACAGCAGCACGGATGCCGCCGCCAGCCCCCATACCAGCACGGGCGGGCGGCGCTGCCAGAGGGGATCAGCGGCTGAGGGCATTCCGCCATTCATCCAGCGCGACATCGCGTATGGCGGCGGCTTCGTCGGCGCTGAACAGAAGCGAGGTTTCGGGTAGGTGCAGCGCTTCGAACCCGTCCGGCAAGCCATCTTGAGGCAGGACGGCGGGATACATCCAGTTGGTCGTCGGAAGTGCTGACTGGAAAATATCCGTCAACATGAATTCCATAAACTGGCGTGCCAGTTCGGGCTGATCGCTGTTCGCCACCATCCCCGCCACCTCAACCTGCAGATAATGCCCTTCGTCAAACGGCGCCGCAGCCTTGGTGTCGTCGTCTTCGGCAATCAGATGATAGGCGGGTGACGTGGTGTAGCTGAGCACCATATCGGCCTCGCCATCAAGGAACAGGCCATAGGCCTCGGACCAGCCGGCCGTGACGGTCAGAACCCGCGGCGCAAGCCCTTGCCAGATCGTTGCAGCCTCGTCACCATAGGCAGCCTTGACCCACATCAACAGCCCCAGTCCCGGCGTCGACGAACGCGGATCCTGAATGATCACGCTGAGGTCGGAATCGATCAGTTCGCGGAAACTCGCTGGTGGTGTAGGCGTGCGCTCACGGTCATGGACAAAGGCAAACCAGCCCCAGTCGAAGGGCAGGAAAACCGGATCATCCCAGGCAATCGGCAGATCCAGCGCCGCTTCAATCCCGTGCGGAGCAAAAAGACCGGTTTCCACCGCCCGCGCGGTGAGGTTGGTATCCAGGCCCAGCACGATATCGGCCTCGGTGTGCGCGCCCTCCAGTTGCAGACGCGCCAGCAGTGCAGCGCCATCGCCCGCACCAACCATGTTCAGGCGGCAGTCGCAAATAGCCTCGAATGCTTCCTGAACGATCGGGCCGGGCCCCCAACCACTGATGAAGCTGTCATAGGTATAGACCGTCAGCACAGGGCGGTCGCTCGTTTGCGCAGCGACCGGGCCAACCATGGCGGCAAAGGGAAGTGCTGCAAGCATCCCTGCGGCAAGAAACTGATATCGCATGTCTCATCCCTCCATCTGCGCGGCGCGGGAACTGGTGGAGGATTGATCCATCACCTTCCCTCCGCCGGTTCTAACCGGTTCAGGTTCAACGGGTTCGCTGGACGCATCTCAGCCGGTAACGGCACCCCGAGGTGCCTGCAGGATATAGCCTTGCGCCCCGGTTTCAAGGGGTAACTGGCGGGTGCGCGCGCGGTCGAGTTATGGCATACTGCTTTGGTCAGGTGCAGCCCAAGGGAGGGAGATGTGGAAATAGAAGCCGATTTTGGCGGTCAGACTGTGATCAGCACTTTCGAGATGACCCCAGGCACCTGCGCCGATGTTCTGGAAGCACTGAGCGATGCCTACGACAAGGTCATCCGCCACCAGCCAGGGTTCATCGGCGGCGCGATCCATGTCAACGACGCCCAGACACGGATCTGCACCTATTCACGCTGGACCGACCGGCGGGATTTTCAGGCCATGCTTCGCACCCCCGAGATGCGCGAACGCAACCGGGCAATCGCCGCTATTTGCGCACGATTTGAGCCGGTGATGTATGAGGTCACGTCGGTTTACTAGGCGCAGCGGCGCTTCAGACAGACTGATGACGCGAAACCTGCAATCGGTTCAGGGTTCTTCACCATGATCTCCGAAGGTGGGGCCATGCGCTGCCTGCCGCGCCATCCCGTCCGGCGCGGGGTTCCTGCACAGAATATCTCGGATTTTAACTTCCTCAAGCGCTGGTAACGGAACTGAAAGATCGCCCTGTTAGCCCCTCTAATTGTGTGGGAGCCCGGCCCCGGTTGCAGCAAGAGGCGAGAATGCGAATCAGAACTTTTTCACTGCGGACCCAATTGGCCCTTTCAGCGGCGGCACTGGTCGCTTGCGCAGTTCTGGCCGTCATCCTTTTGACAAACACGCTCATGTACCGCGCCTCCGCCAACGAAGCCGAGGCGCGCGGCCGGGCCTTGCTCGGCGAATTTTCCGCGACCGTCTCGCAGGAACTGAATGCAATCACCATGATGGTAAACACAGGCATCGCCGCCATCGAGGGAGCGATTACAAACCGTGTGCCCAGCCGCGACGCACTGGGCGAAATGACCATGCAGATGCTACGCACCCGTCCCGATCTGGTGGGTTTGGCTCTGGCTTTTGAGCCGGATGCGCTGGGTGGCGAGGATGATCTGTATCTCGGCCACCCCTATGGCGATGAAACAGGTCGGTTCGTTCCCTATTTCGCCCTCAATCCTGAAGGTGAAGCCGAAATGGAGCTTTTGGACATGAACCCCGAGGCTGGGGTCGAAGAATGGTATGATCGTCCGATCCGCGAAAACCGTACGCTGATCACGCCGCCTTACAATTATCCGGTCCAAGGCACAGACGTTCTGATAACTACGATCAGCGGGGTGATCCGCGTTGGCGGACAAGCTATCGGCATTCTGGCTGCGGACATGGCGTTGGACCGGATCGCCCGGCGCATCGGCGAACTACGCCCTTTCGGCGATGGCAGGGTCTATCTGGTGGGCGGCGACAATCGGTGGGTCGCGCATCATGAAGTCAGCCGACTGGGAGAACCCATTGCGCCAGAGGAGCAGTCCTTTCTGTCAGGCGCTGCGACCGGGCAGGTCTACTATGTCGAACTGGCAGGGGTAGAAACCATGGTGCTGACCGATACCGTGCGCTTTCCCGGTATCGATGAAACCTGGACATTGGTGATGACCGTGCCGCGCAAGACGGTATTTGCCAATGTGACGACGACGCGGAACAACGCCGCCATGATGGCAGCGGGGCTGATGACAGTGACGCTTCTGGTGGTCTGGTTCGGCGCACAGTTCATCTCGCGTCCGATCCTGCGCATGACCGGGGTGATGGAACTGTTGTCACAAGGCAAGCTCGACATCGACATACCCTTTGCCGGACGCGGCGACGAAATCGGCGCAATGTCCACAGCGGTATCGGTTCTGCGCGACAACTCTGCCGAAGCCCGGCGACTGGAGGCAGAAACAGCCGCTATTCGCACGGAGCGCGAAGAACAGGCCAAGGCCGAGGCCGCGCGACAGCAGCGTGTGGTCGACGAGATCGGCGCCGGGCTGGAGCGACTGGCGGATGGCAATCTGTCTGAAGCCATCGACAGCCCCCCACATGACCCGTTTCCGGCTGAATCAGAAGCGTTGAGGCTGAGCTACAACACGGCGCTGGAACGCCTTTCCGAGGTGATGGCTCGGATTGCCGATGTGGCGACAGCCGTGCGCTCCGGCGCGGAGGAAATCAACACAGCTGCCGCTGAAATATCGGGAAGGGCAGAAAGCCAGGCCGCCACTCTGGAGGAATCAGCGGCGGCACTCAACCAGTTGACAGAGTCCGTCCGCTCGACCGCGCAACGCTCCGGCACGGCCGAAACCGCCAGCCGTGATGCGCGCGAAAGCGCCAGAAGCGGCGTGGACACCATCAAGGACGCGGTTGAGGCCATGCGTCGGATCGAGGCCAGTTCGGAGCAGATTTCGCATATCATTGTTGCGATCGACGATATCGCCTTTCAGACCAACCTTTTGGCATTGAACGCCGGCATCGAGGCCGCGCGCGCTGGCGAAGCGGGTCGGGGCTTTGCCGTCGTCGCCTCCGAGGTGCGCGGGCTGGCCCAGCGCGCTTCCGAATCGGCGAGAGAGATCAAGGCGCTTATTCACGAAAGCGCCTCTCAAGTCGAAAGCGGCTCGGAACTGGTGCGTCAGTCCGGAAACAGCTTCGAAGAGCTTCTTGCACGAGCGACCGAGGTTGCGGGGCTGATCGGCGAAATTGCGGTCGCCGCCTCAGAACAGGCATCAGGGCTGGATCAGATCAACACCGGGGTAACGGAACTCGACTCGGTCACCCAGCAAAACGCCGCCGTGGCGGAGGAAACCACCGCAGCGACGGTTTCACTGACGCAGAAATCAGAAGACCTGAACCGCGCATTGAGAGGTTTCAAACTGAACAGCCTCTCGGCAACCAGCGCTATGAAAGTGACAAACCCGACCCCATCGGTATCGGCAACGCCACGGCCACCCGCGCGTCTTGCCACTGCAGGTAACACGCCCGCCGGACGCTGGTGTGATTTCTGAACCCAGCAAGAAACACCATAGGTTTTCGGTGAGGAACAATGTCGCAGAGCAACAACGAACACAGGATCTGCGGCAGACCAAGCATCGCGGCCCGGCTCCAAGGCATGATAACAGAACCCGCAGGCGGCCACCCGCCAGATGGCCTATCGAAACAAGTTTCTTACCTGACGGACGACAAACCCAACAAATGATCGGCTCGATATGCGATCAATCTCAAAGACGACACAAACCGTAAGACGACAAAAGCCGGCGAGCGGCGCAAACCAACAGACGGTCAACTTATAAAAAAGAAACCGCCCACGCTTTGCGCGGACGGTTTTGTCATTTCAAACCCTTGGGCTTCAGAAACGATCGGCGTTCATCACCTTGGTCCAGGCAGTGACAAAATCCTGCACGAATTTCTCGGCATTGTCGTCCTGAGCGTAAACCTCCGCATAAGAGCGTAGAACCGAGTTCGAGCCGAAAACCAGATCGGCGCGGGTTGCCGTCCATTTTGCCTGACCAGATTTGCGGTCGACAATGTCATAGAGGTTGGCGCCCTTCGGCTCCCACTTGTAACCCATGTCGGTCAGGTTGACAAAGAAGTCAGTGGTCAGCGCACCCACACGGTCAGTGAAAACCCCATGGTTCGAACCGCCGTGATTGGTGCCCATCGCCCGCATTCCACCAACAAGGACAGTCATCTCTGCGGCAGTCAGGCCCAACAGTTGGGCACGGTCCAGCATGAGTTCCTCAGCCGAGACGACGTAATCCTTCTTCATCCAGTTGCGGAAACCATCGGCAACTGGCTCAAGCCACTTGAAGCTGTCGGCATCGGTCATCGCGTCGATCGCATCACCGCGGCCCGGCATAAAGGGCACTTCGATGTCGAAGCCCGCAGCTTTGGCCGCCTGCTCAACCGCCAGGTTGCCCGCAAGCACGATTACGTCCGCCACCGATGCGCCGGTTTCCTTGGCGATAGGCTCCAGCACCGCAAGAACCCTTTGCAGACGCGCCGGTTCGTTACCTTCCCAGTCCTTCTGTGGCGCAAGGCGAATACGGGCGCCGTTGGCACCACCCCGATAATCGGATTGGCGGAAGGTGCGCGCCGAATCCCACGCCGTGGCAACCATGTCGGCAACGGACAGACCTGACGTCGCAATCTTGGCTTTGACAGCAGCAACATCATAGGCCGTGTTGCCTTCCGGAATCGGGTCTTGCCAGACCAGATCTTCTGTCGGCGCTTCAGGGCCGATATAGCGGGATTTCGGGCCCATATCGCGGTGGGTCAGCTTGAACCAGGCGCGCGCAAAGACTTCCGAGAAATAATCCGGATCTTTGTAGAAGCGTTCCGAAATCTTCCGGTACTCCGGATCGAAGCGCATTGCCATGTCGGCATCCGTCATGATCGGATTGTAGCGGATAGACGGGTCTTCCACGTCCACCGGCTTGTCTTCTTCCTTGATGCCGATGGGCTCCCATTGCCACGCACCGGCCGGCGACTTCTGCAACCACCAGTCATAGTTCAGCAGCAGATAGAAATAGCCATTATCCCACTTGGTCGGATGGGTCGTCCAGGCACCTTCGATCCCACTGGTCACCGTATTGCGCCCAATGCCCCGGCTGGTATGGTTCATCCAGCCCAGACCCTGTTCTTCAAGCCCTGCACCTTCGGGCGAAGGTCCGAGGTTTTCCGCCCGGCCATTGCCGTGGCATTTGCCAACGGTGTGCCCACCGGCAGTCAGTGCCACGGTTTCTTCGTCATTCATCGCCATGCGGGCGAAGGTCTCACGCACTTGCTGTGCGGTCTTCAACGGGTCAGGCTTGCCGTTGACACCCTCGGGATTGACGTAAATGAGGCCCATCTGCACGGCAGCCAGGGGGTTTTCCATCGTCGAGGGATCGTCCACATCGCCGTAGCGCTCATCAGAGGGCGCGAGCCATTCCTTCTCCGAACCCCAATAAACGTCCTTCTCGGGATGCCAGATGTCGTCGCGACCAAGGGCGAAACCAAAGGTTTTCAGACCCATGGATTCATAAGCGACGTTACCGGCCAAGATGATCAGGTCGGCCCAGCTGATCTTGTTGCCGTACTTCTTCTTGATCGGCCACAGCAGGCGGCGTGCCTTGTCCAGGTTGGCGTTGTCCGGCCAGCTGTTCAGCGGCGCAAAGCGCTGGTTGCCGGTGCCACCGCCGCCCCGTCCGTCGGCTATACGATAAGAACCGGCGGCATGCCATGCCATGCGGATCATCAGGCCACCGTAATGGCCCCAGTCGGCTGGCCACCAATCCTGACTGTCAGTCATCAGTGCGGTCAGGTCAGCCTTCAGCGCGTCATAGTCCAGTTTCTTGACTTCTTCGCGATAGTTGAAACCCTTCAGCGGGTTGGTTTTGCTGTCATGCTGATGCAGAATGTCAAGGTTCAGCGCATTCGGCCACCAGTCCATCACCGATTTGCCGGTTTCGGTATTGGCACCGTGCATCACCGGGCATTTCCCGGCTGTATTGTTATCATTCCCGTCCATGTCATTCTCCGGATCTGGCTATGTTGCTTCGCGCGTCAGAAAAACCGCCTTGCAAGTGCCGGAATGCGAATCCGTGGCGCGCGGTTTTTCTCCTGCTCTGGCGTTTAGCATGGTTCTAATATAAACGGAATTTGCTTTTTCCAATTCCTGCGATATGTAAATCTTATGAGTTCAATCTCGATCCGTCACCTTCGCTACTTCGAGGCGCTCGCCCAGCACGGCCATTTCGGTCGTGCATCCGAGGCCTGCGCCATATCTCAACCGGCGCTATCGTTGCAGGTCAAGGAACTGGAGGGCATTCTTGGTGCACCCCTGGTCGAGCGCGGGGCACGCCAGATCCGGCTCACCGGGCTGGGAGAAGAATTTGCGGCGCGCGCGCGCGTGATCCTGCGCGCGATAGACGAGCTGACCGACTTGGGGCGCGCCTCGGACGGGCCGCTGTCAGGACGATTGCGAATCGGGGTTATCCCGACCATTGCACCCTATCTTTTACCACAAATTATCAAGACTTTATCCGAAATCTACCCAGCCATTGAGCTGCACCCGCGTGAGGCGGTGACGAAACGGCTAATCGAGGATCTGCAGGAAGGCAGGCTTGATACCGCCGTTGTAGCGCTTCCGGTGTCCGAGCCCGCGCTTGTCGAGCAGCCTTTGTTCGATGAAGAATTTGTCTTGGTCCGCCCGATTGCCGACACAGACAAGCCTGTGCCCAGCGCGCAGAAACTGCGCGAGATGCGGCTTTTACTGCTGGAAGAAGGGCATTGTTTCCGCGATCAGGCGCTGTCGTTTTGCAAACTGTCGACGACACCCCCACGAGACCTGATGGAGGGAAGTTCGCTTGCCACGCTGGTTCAGATGGTCGGCGCCGGGATCGGGGTAACGCTGATCCCGCAGATGGCGGTTGCGGTCGAAACCCGCTCGGCCACTGTTTCTGTTGTGCAGCTTGCCACACCACGCCCGAGCCGGACCATCGGCATGGTCTGGCGCCGGACAAGCCCACTTGCAGGGCAGTTGGGTCAATTGGCAGAAACGATGCGCGCGGCTGGCTTGCAACAGGCGCACGACACCCGCCTGCCCCACCGTCCCACCGATTAGGGGCCGCAGCCGAAATTTCCTGTTTGCAGTGAAATGGCGCGCCCGAAAGGATTCGAACCTCTGACCCCCAGATTCGTAGTCTGGTGCTCTATCCAGCTGAGCTACGGGCGCGCTGTGGGGGGTGATCTATCGCCAGCGTCGGGGCAATGCAAGGGGGTATGGTCGAAATTCTTGTCCGTTGCATGCGGCGCGGCTGCCGCCGGGGCCGAACTAGCTGCCCTGAGGCAGTGAAACCCGAAATTCGGTGCCCTCATCATCGCTGCGCACCAGTTCGAGCTTGCCGCCATGCCCACGCACAAGTTCAGAGGCAATCACCAGCCCCAGCCCCACACCACCCTTTCGCGCGCCCCCCTGAAAGGCGGCAAACAGATTTTCTCGGGCGCGCGGCGGCAGGCCGGGGCCGGTATCGATCACCCGGATCACGCAGCACGCCTCCTGCTCGTAGGCGCTTATTTCGACGCTTCCGGGGGTGCCGGCAGCCTCGATCGCCTGGCGAGCGTTACGGGTGAGGTTCGACAGGACGCGGAAAAGCTGCTCGGAATCAGCGCGCAACGACAGGGTGGCAGGCACATCAACCAGAAACTCGACCGGGCTGTCGGCCTTGGCGGCCAGCCGCTCGGAATCAACAACCTCGTTGATCAGCGAGCGCAGCGCGACACGGGACAGTTTCGGCGGCGGCTCTTCGGCCTTGCCGAAGGCCAGCGTGCTTTCGCACAGGTTCACAGCGCGCGACAATGCCCCCACCAGTTTTGGCGCGGCGCGAGTCACCGCCGGATCGCTTGATGATTCGATGCGATCAGCCACCAGCGTCGCGGTGGACAGGATGTTGCGCAGATCATGGCTGATCCGCGCCACCGCCCCGCCCAGTTGCGCCAGCCGCTCTTTCTGGCGCAAGGCCTGGGTCAGATCGTTCTGCATCTGCGCCAGCACCTCCTCGGCCTCGCGCAACTCGGTTACGCGGGCGGCTGGCACGATGATGCGGCGCGCGTCTTCCGGGGCTTTGCCGTATTCCGCCATCGACACAACCACCCGGCGCATGGGCATCACGATCAGCCGCTGCACAGCGAAGAACAGAAGCGCAGCAACGGCCAGGGACAACGCGAGCGACAGCAACAGGATTCGCAAGGCATATTCGACCATTTCCTCGCGCATTGGCTCGGAATCCATCGTGACCTCAATCAGCAGCCCAGCCTCACGCACGGGGTCGCCGAACACCCGGATTACCCGCGCCTCGCGATCAAGGAGCGCCTGCATCGCGTCAAGCATCAACCTGTAGGGCGAAGGGCTGCGCAGATCATAAGTGGCGCTGATCGGCCCCGGCACCGGCGATGAAAGAACCAGCTCGCGCAAGGCATCGCGGCGCAGAACCACGTTGTAGACGCCCGCATTAATCAACAGTTCCTCGGCCAGCTTGTCGCTGATCGATCCGTCCGAGGCGAGAAGCGCCAGCGAGGCGATCTGCGCACGCTCCAACCGGGTCAGCAGATAATCCTCACGGAATCGGGCAACGGATGGCACGAAGATGAGCACTTCGGCCAGCAAGACGAAAATGATCGTCAATAGCAGGAAACGACCGCTTAACGTGCGAAAGAACATGGCCCACCCGAACAAGGAACGGTCAGGGCACCAGCCGCTGAACCAACCCGACCACCCGTTTGACAACAGGGTTATCAAAGAGCTTCGGAAAAAAATAGGCACCCGCAGCACGTTTCGACATTTCATTCAACGTCGGATAGGGCAAGACAGTTCCCGCCAACGCGCCCAGCTTGGTGCGATTGGCCAGCATCAACGACCAAAGCGCAATCAGTTCACCCGCGCCATGCCCCACCAGCGTCACCCCGATGGGGCGGCCCTTGACGACCATCAGTTTGATGAACCCGTCACCGCAGTCTTCCGCATGGGCACGGTCGCTGGCGTCATATCCCAAGCGGATGACCTTGACTGCACCACCGTGCGCGCGGCGGGCCTCGGCTTCGGTCAGGCCGACCTGCGCCAGCTCGGGGGCCGTATAGGTGACGCGGGGGACATGATCGGTCCGTGCACGGGCAGGCAAGGCAAACAGCATCGAGCGGATCACCACCCCGGCATGATAGCCTGCAAGATGCGTGAACTGTCCCTGCCCCGCCACATCGCCGATGGCATAGGTCCGCCGGTTGCTGGTGCGCAACCTGCCATCCACCGTTACCCCTGCCTTGGTATGGGCGATACCCGCAACCTCAAGGTTCAGCCGCTCCAGATTGGGTTTGCGCCCCACCGCGATCAGCAGGTGCGAGCCCTCAAGCACCGCGCCATCGGCCAGCGTGAGCGAAAGCGCGCCCGTCTGACCGCCAACCCGCACCACCTCGGCCCCCTCCAGCACCTGCACCCCCTCAGCGCGCAACTGCGCCAGCACCAGCGCTGCGGCTTCAGGGTCTTCGCGCCCCAGTGCATTGGCGCCCTCAATCACCGTTACCTTGCTGCCCAGCCGGCGATGTGCCTGCGCCATCTCCATGCCGATCGGGCCGCCACCGATGATCAGCAGGTGATCGGGCCGGGTGCGCAAATCGAAAAGGGTTTCATTGGTCAGATAGGGCACCCTGTCCAGCCCCCGAATGGGCGGAACAAGCGGCGAAGAACCGGTGGCGATGACAAAGCGCCGTGCGGTAATGCGGTGAGCACCCGCAATCAGGCTGGTGGGCGATTCAAAGCACCCATACTCGGGGATAACCCGCACGCCCAGCCCTTCAAACCGCTCGACGCTGTCGTGCGGGGCAATGGCTGCAATAGTGCGCGCCACATGATCCATCGCGGCGGCATAATCGATCTGCGGCTCATGCGGGGTGACACCGAAACCCGCCCCGCCCCGATGCGCCTGCGCCGCCTTGCCCGCCGCCAGAAGCGCTTTGGAGGGGACGCAGCCATAGTTCAGGCAATCGCCGCCCATGCGATGGCCCTCCACAAGCACCACGCGCGCACCCATCTGCGCCGCCCCCGCTGCCACCGACAATCCGCCAGAACCCGCGCCGATTATGCAGATATCGGCCTTGATCTCTTCCATTCTCAGCCCTTCATGTCACGGCGCAGCAGTGCCGACCGACTGACCGGACCGTGCTTACCCAGCCTCCGCAGGCAGGATATGGTGCTTTCGTCGCCGGTTTACAGACCAGACGCCCCGGCTGCGCCCTTTTTATGCGAATCCGGCGCGCGATGAATTGACTTGGCCGCGCGGGTTGGCTATCTGCCAGCCTTCAGGAATATCGGCCTTCGAATCCGTCTTGTCGGATTTGGGCAATCAGTGTGAAGGAACGGAGCGATGAAACGCACCTATCAGCCCTCGAACCTGGTCCGCAAGCGGCGCCACGGTTTCCGCGCGCGCATGGCCACCAAGGCTGGCGCCAAGATCATCAACGCCCGTCGCGCTGCCGGTCGCAAGAAACTGTCGGCCTGAGGGGCGACCTTTCGGCGAGTGACCCGATGGCGCCGCATGACGTGACCGTGGAAGGCCCCCAGGCCGATGCCACCCCTGCGTCGGCGGCGACTAATCGCCTTTGCGTTCTGAAAAAGCGCGCCGAGTTCCTCGGCGCCGCCCGTGCCCGCCGTCAGGGAACGGCGGGTTTTTTGTTGCAAGCCCGCAAGCGGGGACCCGATGAAAATTGCGGGGGCATCCGCGTAGGCTTCACCTGCTCCAGGAAGGTCGGCAATGCCGTCACCCGCAACCGTGCCAAACGCCGGCTGCGTGCGCTTGCCGCTGAACTGTTGCCAAGGCTGGGTCAACCCGGCTGGGATTACGTGCTGGTCGGCCGCCCCGGCGCGACGGTTGAGCGCCCCTTCGATGCGCTTCGCTCAGATCTCGATGGCGCGCTCAAGGCGATTCACGCACCGCGCGGCCCAAGAACATGAGCCCGCTGGCCTGGATCTTTTCGCTGCCTGTGCGGTTCTACCGGCTGGTGTTCAGCCCCTGGGTGGGCCACGGCTGCCGCTATCAGCCCACCTGTTCGGCCTATTCGCTGGAAGCTTTTGAACGTCATGGCGCAATCAAGGGCCTCTATCTGACCATCCACCGGATTTTTCGGTGCCACCCCTGGGGCGGCCACGGCTATGACCCGGTGCCCGGCGCAGACCCGGAACATGATTGCCGGAAACACAATCACTGACCCGTCAAAAGGCCGTGCCGATGCTTGACGATTCCAACGATATTCACCCGCTTTTCCACGGCGCGCCCAAAAGCACCGAGTTCCGCAAGCTGCGCAAGCGTATCGTGCAGAACGTGCGCGAGGCGGTACAGACCTATGGCATGATCGAGCCCGGCGCGCGCTGGCTGGTCTGTCTGTCAGGCGGCAAGGACAGCTACACGCTGCTTGCCGTGCTGCATGAACTGAAGTGGCGCGGGCTGCTGCCGGTCGACCTTCTGGCCTGCAACCTTGATCAGGGACAGCCGGGCTTTCCGGCCACCGTCCTGCCCGAGTTTCTGACCCGGATGGGCGTTGAGCACCGGATCGAATATCAGGACACTTACTCCATCGTAACCGACAAGGTACCGCAGGGCCGCACCTATTGCGCGCTCTGTTCGCGGCTGCGGCGCGGCAATCTCTATCGGATCGCACGAGAGGAGGGGTGTTCGGCCGTGGTTCTGGGCCATCACCGTGATGATATTCTGGAAACATTTTTCATGAACCTCTTTCATGGCGGGCGGCTGGCGACCATGCCGCCCAAGCTGGTCAATGAAGAGGGTGATCTTTTCGTCTACCGCCCGCTTGCATTCGTTGCCGAGGCGGATTGTGACCGCTTCGCCCGCGCCATGAACTACCCGGTCATCCCCTGCGACCTGTGCGGCTCGCAGGATGGCCTGCAACGCATGCAGGTCAAGGCGCTGCTCGATGAATGGGAACGCCGCACACCCGGGCGGCGCAACGTGATGTTTCGGGCGCTGATGAACGCGCGACCGTCGCATCTGCCAGATCCGGCGCTGTTTGATTTCGCCGGGCTGATGCGCGCGACGAATAGGAATAATTCGATCGATTAATTCCTGTTCTGTTAAGGCTTCGGTCAACGGAATGCGTCAACCCTGTGCAAAGACGCGCGAACCGCAGGGAGAGACGTCATGCGAAAAGCACTGGCATCCGCCAGTTTCACCGCTGTCGGCGCGGCATTGGGCCAGCCAGCCATGCTGCTGGCGATACCTGTGCTTACTTTGACTGCCCTTTGGCTCAGGGATCACCTCTGGGTCGTTCTGGGCTTGGTGGCAGCGCAGGTGGGCTGGCTGTTCCTTGGCCTGCGTGAAGCCTCGCATGCGAAGGCTGTTGTCGACAGCTCCGGTTACCCCCGGATGACCGATATCGAAACAGTTGAACGGCTCCTCCCGACCGGTGCGGAGGAAGCGAACGCCGGCGCGCGTGGTGCGGCGCTCGTTATCCGGCTGGACGATGGCGATTCTGTCATCAGCAAACATGGCATCCGCTATACCGAGGCGCTGATACATGAACTTGGCCATCGCCTGGGACAGTCGCTACGCGAACAGGATGCCTATTGCCGCCTGGGGACTGCGGGATACGGAATAGCGCTCTTTCCGCAGCGCAATCTCGAACTCAGCGCAGTGCTGGCGGTCGCACATCGAATACAGTCGCATCTGGGGCAATCCTTCAGCTTCGAGTCGGTAACTGTCTGGCCCAGTATTTCGGTTGGCTTCTGTCTCAGTCTGCGCGCCGCAACGCTTAACGGGATCGGCATGCTGGATGCAGCGGCGCAGGCGGCCGAACGCGCGTTACGGGCGGGCCCCGGCG
This sequence comes from uncultured Rhodobacter sp., assembly GCA_964496915.1. GTDB lineage: Bacteria > Pseudomonadota > Alphaproteobacteria > Rhodobacterales > Rhodobacteraceae > Pararhodobacter. The sequence continues at coordinate 134,801 of CAZCAX010000003.1, read as the reverse complement.
GGCTCTACAGCTACAGCGCAGTCGATCTGCCCTCGCGCCTGTCAAGCGAGCACCAGAAGCGCCTGCACCGGGCGCTGGAAACCGGCGAGATCTGCGCGTATTTCCAGCCGCAGCTTTGCACGCGCACCGGGCGGGTCAGCGGGCTTGAAGCACTTGCGCGCTGGGAAGATCCCGAAGATGGGCTCATGCCGCCCTCGCACTTCCTGCCCTTGATCGAGGCTGCGGGCCTGTCCGCCAGATTGGCGGAACGCATGTTGCGCGACTCGCTCGCCATGCTTCAACGGCTCGACGCCCTTGGCCTCATCGTGCCAACCGTGGCGATCAACCTTTCGGGTCCGGAACTGCGCAACCCACAGCTTGCCGACGAGATCGCCTGGGAACTCGACCGGCATGACCTCACCGCCGGTCGGCTGGTGGTGGAGATTCTCGAAACCGTGGTGGCCGACAGCGATGACGACATCATGGTGCGCAACATTGCCCGTCTTGCTGGGATGGGGTGCGGGATCGACCTCGACGATTTCGGCACCGGCCACGCCGCGATCGCCAGTATTCGCAGGTTTGCCGTAGGCCGATTGAAGATCGACCGCTCCTTCATCACCCATCTGCATGTAGACCGCGAGCGCCAGCGCATGGTCGCAGCGATCCTGTCGATGGCCGAGCAGCTGGAACTCGGCACCGTCGCCGAAGGTGTCGAGAGTGATGCCGAGATGGCCCTCGTCACGCAGTTGGGTTGCGGACACGCGCAGGGTTTCGCCATCGCCCGCCCGATGCCCGGCGCCGATCTGCTGCAGTGGCTGCGCTTGAACTCCGGTATTGCCGGGCAGGCAGCCAATCCTGTTGGCGCCCCCGCGCCATAGCGCCGGGGCCATCGCAAGAACCCCGCGCGCTGCACGAAACGGTGAAAAAATGGCCGCTGCAGCGACAATCGGGGGAATCCGCTTGACCTTTGCTGGCACAGTCTGTTGAACCGGCCCAGCAATTCAATCGACCCGTGGACCTCCCCCCAATGGACGATCAAAACAAGAACCTAATCCTTGCTTTCGCTCTCAGCCTGATGGTCATCATCGGGTGGTTCGCGCTGTTTCCACCGCCCGAACCCGCCCCGACCGAGACTGTGACGCAGGCAGAACTCGTGCCCCCTCCGGCCCAAACCACGGGCGAAGGCGTGGCCGATGCGTCAATGGCTGATGAGACGGCGACCGGCACCGTGCGCGTCAACATCGACTCGCGCCGTCTGACTGGCACAATCGCCCTCACCGGCGGCCGAATCGACGACCTGCAGCTGCGCGACTACCGTGAAACCACGGCCCCCGGTTCGGATATCGTCCATCTGTTCAACCCGGTCGGCGGCAACCGCGAACCGTTCTACGCCCTCTATGGCTGGAGCCCCCGTGGCGCGCTTGGCTCCGAACAGGTTCCCGGCCCCAACACGGTCTGGGAACAGGTAGGGGACAATACTCTGTCCATCGACAATCCGGTCACACTGCGCTGGGACAATGGCCAGGGCCTGGTCTTCACCCGGACGATCAGCATCGACGACAACTACCTGTTCACCGTTGATCAGTCGGTCGAGAACCAGACCGACGCGCCTGTCGCGCTGGACCCCTATGGCATCCTGGCGCAGCACGGCCTGCCCTCGGATCTGGAGAATTTCTTCATCTCGCATGAGGGCATGATTCAGATGGCCGATGGCCGCCTGACCGAGGACAGCTACAAGAACATGCGCGGCTATCGCCACAGCGACACCGAGCGCACACCGGCCAGCGTAACCCAGGTGGCGGAGAATGGCTGGGTTGGCCTTACCGGTAAGTATTTCATGGCCGCCCTGATTGGCGCGCCCGGCCAGGGGTTCACCGCCGTCTCGCAATATGTGCCCGGCGCCGATATCTACCAGGCTTCTATCCGCCAACCCACGCTCACCGTTGCCCCTGGCGAAACCGCGCAAAGCAGCTCGATGCTGTTTGCCGGTGCCAAGGAATGGACGGTTATCCGTAACTATGAGCGCAATACCGGTATCGACCGTTTTATCGACTCGATCGACTGGGGCTGGTTCTTTTTCCTGACCAAGCCAATCTTCGCGATGCTCTATTTCATCAACGGGATCATCGGCAACATGGGCTGGTCGATTCTGGTTCTGACGCTTCTGATCAAGGCGGTGCTGTTGCCGCTGGCATGGAAATCCTATGTCTCCATGGCGCGCATGAAAGAGCTTCAGCCGGAAATGGTTGCCATCAAGGAGCGCGCGGGCGACGACCGGCAGAAACTTCAGCAAGAGATGATGAAGCTCTACAAGGAGAAGAAGGTAAACCCTGCGGCGGGTTGCCTGCCGATCCTGTTGCAGATCCCGATTTTCTTCTCGCTCTACAAGGTGATCTTCGTCACCATCGAACTGCGCCACGCCCCCTGGCTCTGGGTCTTCAATGACCTGTCGGCGCCTGACCCCACCTCGATTGTCAACCTGTTTGGCCTTCTGCCCTGGGATGCGCCGCACCCCGGCAGCTTCATGGCGCTGATCCTGATCGGTATCCTGCCGCTGATGTTCGGCTTCACCATGTGGCTCCAGATGCGCCTGAACCCGGCGCCCACCGATCCGATGCAGGCGACGATCTTCAACTGGATGCCCTGGGTCTTCATGTTCGTGATGGGCGGCTTTGCCTCTGGCCTCCTGATCTACTGGATCGGGAACAACATCATCACCTTCTCGCAGCAATACCTGATCATGCGCCTGAACGGGAGCAAGCCGGATCTGTTCGGCAATATCCGGCAGACGTTCCGCCGCAAGAAGGACGGCGAGGCGAAGTGAGCGGGCTTACGCTCGCGCATATCTGCCGGCATCCGGTCAAATCGGTCGGATACCAGGAAATCGAACGGGTGGCCCTGACGCCGGGCCACCCTTTGCCGTTCGACCGCACCTGGGCCGTAACCCATGAGGGTGCCGGTTTCGATCAGCCTGAAGGGTGGGAGCCCAAGCTGAAATTCCTGCGTGGCTGGGCCGAAGGCAGCTTGCAGGCCATCCGCGCCGAATTTGACGACGCGACGCAGCGTATCACACTTCGCCACCCCGCTCGCCCCGACCTGTCGGCCACCCTGCCCCATGACGGCCCCGCGCTGGTGGACTGGCTGCGCCCCCTCTGGCCCGCGCGCCGGCCCGCCCCCGCGGCGCTGGTTTCCCGTAGGGACGGCGGCGCGCTGACCGATGTACCAGAGCCCTATGTCTCCATCCTCAGCCTGACCTCGAACCGCATTCTCAGCCAGCGACTGGGGCAGGATCTGTCAATCCACCGCTGGCGCGGCAATCTTTGGCTAGACGGGCTGGCCCCATGGGAGGAGTTTGATCTGATCGGGCGCACATTGGCCATCGGTGAGGCACGGTTGACGGTTGAGCAACGCATCACTCGCTGCCGCGCCACCTGCGCCAACCCTGAAACCGGCCGCACTGATGCCGACACCCTGGGCGCGCTGGAAGAAGGCTACGGCCATATCGATTTCGGCGTCTATGCCCGCGTCATTCAGGCCGGAGACATCACCCGCGGCGCCCCTGTGGAGATAGTTGCATGAGCACCCTACCCTTCCCGCTGGCCGCTTCCCCCACCCCCGAGGCCGAGGAAGCCGGGCGCAAGCTTTTCGCCGGGCCGGTCGATTTCGTAAAGGGTGTCGTCGCCATGGACGGTCTGCCGCCTGCCGACCGGCTGGAAGTCTGTTTTGCTGGTCGCTCGAATGTCGGAAAATCAAGCTTGATCAATGCGCTGACCGGCCGAAAGGCACTGGCGCGCACCTCCAACACCCCCGGCCGCACGCAAGAGATCAACTATTTCGACGTGGGGGGCCAGTTCTATCTGGTTGACCTGCCAGGCTACGGCTTTGCCGAGGCTCCGGTGGCGGTGGTCGCCAAATGGCAGGCGCTTCTGAAATCCTATCTTGCGGGCCGCGCCACCCTGCGCCGCGCCTTCGTTCTGATCGACATGCGCCACGGCGTGAAAAAGGTCGATGAAGAGATCATGGGTCTCCTCAACCGCGCCGCCGTGACCTTCCAGGTTGTGCTGACCAAGTCTGACAAGATCAGCCAGACCGCGCAGGAGAAAACGCTGGCACAGGTGCGCAGCGCTCTGGCCCGGCACCCCGCCGCCTACCCCGAACTGCTTGTCACCTCGTCGGAAAAGGGCGAGGGTATCGCCAGCCTGCGTGCCATCATCGCGTCGATGGAATAACCCAATGAAGAAGCAGACCATGAACCGAGACTGGATCGCCACCGCCCGCACCCTTTCCGAAGCCCTGCCCTATCTGCAGCGCTACACCGGCGCCGTTGTGGTCATCAAGTTTGGCGGCAACGCCATGGGCGACGATGACGCCATGGCCGATTTCGCCCGAGACATCGTGCTCATGAAGCAGGTCGGCGTGAACCCGGTGGTGGTTCATGGCGGTGGCCCGATGATCAACGAGCTTCTGGGCAAGCTGGGCATCGAATCGCGTTTCGTGCGCGGCAAGCGCGTGACGGATCAGGCAACGGTGGAAGTGGTCGAGATGGTGCTTTCCGGGCTGGTCAACAAGCGCATCGTGCAGGCAATCAACGATCAGGGCGGGCGCGCGGTGGGCATCTCCGGCAAGGATGATGACCTGATGGTCTGCACGGCGGATGATCCTGAACTGGGCTTTGTCGGCAAGCCTGTGGAAATGAACGTCCAGATCCTGCGCGATCTGTTCAACGCGGGCATGATCCCGGTGGTCGCTCCGGTCGGCACGGGAATGGCCGACAATGAGACCTTCAATGTGAACGGCGATACCGCCGCCGGGGCTATTGCGGGTGCGCTCACTGCTGATCGCCTGCTGCTGCTCACCGACGTCTCGGGCGTGAAGGACGAAACCGGCGCCGTGGTTACACAACTGAACCCTGATCAGGTGCGCGAGATGACCGAGAAGGGCGTGATCGCCGGTGGCATGATCCCCAAGACCGAAACCGCGCTGGCGGCGATCGAGGCGGGTGTGCGCGCGGTCGTCATTCTCGACGGTCGGGTGCCCAATGCCTGCCTGCTTGAGCTGTTCACCGAACACGGCGCGGGCAGCATGATCCGCTCCACCCCGCCGCGTGTGAGCCCCCGTGGCGAAGGGCTCTGATCCAGCGGCGCGCGAGGAGCTGCTGCTCCAGGCGCTGAATCGCAATGCCCTCACGGCGCTTGGCAGCCTGCCGGCCGATCCTGCCTTCTGCCCACCCACCGCGCAATCGCTGGTTCTCGTCGGCCCTCAGGGCGGCCAACGCTGGTGGCAGGCGTTGCAAACCAGCGCCGAATGGCAGGACGGGCAATCACACCCGATAGACCGCTGGTCAAAGCGCGTGCTCGGCATGATCGCGCAGCACAACGACGGCACCGCAATCTTTCCCTCCGATGGCCCGCCCTACCCGCCATTCCTGCACTGGGCGCGCCAGTCCGGCCGCATGTGGCAAAGCCCGGTCGGCATGCTGGTCCATCCGGATGCCGGGCTCTGGGTATCGTTCCGGGGTGCGCTGGCCCTGCCTTTCCCTGTCCTGCTGCCCACATCAGCCATTCCCTGCAACAGCTGCGCCGCGCAGCCCTGCCGCAACGCCTGCCCGGTCGATGCGCTTGGGGCCGCGGGCTACGACACCGTCTCCTGTCACGCTTTCCTTGACAGCACGCCGGGACAAGACTGCATGTCGCGGGGCTGCGCTGCGCGCCGGGCTTGCCCACGCGGTGAAAGCCATGCAAGATCGTCCGAACAATCCGCCTATCACATGAGGCAATTTCACCGATGACAAAGCGCCTGATCCTGACGCGCCACGCCAAGTCCAGCTGGGACGATCCGATGACCCCGGACCATGAACGCCCCCTGAACGAGCGTGGCAAGACCGCCGCAACCGATCTTGGAGCATGGATGGCGTCGCGCGGCTACATACCCGACGAGGTTCTTTGCTCCGACGCCCTGCGCACCCGCGAAACCTGGTCTGGCGTCAGCCCGGCGCTGGCCGCCGCCCCGTCACTGACCCTGAAACCAGCCCTCTATCATGCCGGACCCGATGTCATGCTGGCGGTTCTGCGCCACGCGACGGGCGATTGCGTAATGATGATCGGCCACAACCCGGGCATCGCCGAGTTCGCCAGCCGGATCGTGGCGCAGGCGCCGCATCATCCGGGCTTTCGCCATTATCCTACCGGCGCCACGCTGGTTGCCAGCTTCGAGATCGACAGCTGGGGCGAACTCGCCTTCGGCATGGGTGCGGTACGCGATTTCATCGTGCCGCGCGAACTGGCTCTCTGAGCGGGGCCAACGAAGCGTCGCGCCCCTGCCTCTCAGGGTCCGCGCCCCTTCATCTGTTCAAAAATATCCTGCGGGGGGTGAATTGGCCGAAGGCCAAGAGGGGGGCGCAAAGCCCCCCTGCCCGGCCGCATGACGTGCTCAATGACCCAGAATCTGGCTGAGAAACAGCTTCGTGCGATCTGATTTCGGATTGTTGAAAAAGGCGCGAGGCTCGTTTTGCTCCACGATCTGCCCTTGGTCCATGAAAATCACCCGGTTCGCCACGGCCTGGGCAAAGCCCATCTCATGGGTCACACAGATCATTGTCATCCCCTCTTCGGCGAGCTGGATCATCGTATCCAGCACCTCCTTGATCATTTCGGGGTCCAGCGCCGAGGTCGGCTCGTCGAACAGCATGATCCGCGGCTTCATGCATAGCGAGCGCGCGATGGCGACGCGCTGTTGCTGCCCGCCCGAAAGCTGGCCGGGATATTTGTCGGCCTGTTCAGGGATCTTCACCTTCTCCAGAAAATGCATCGCAATCTCCTCGGCCTCGCGGCGCGGGGTCTTGCGCACCCAGATGGGCGCCAGCGTACAGTTTTCCAGAATCGTCAGATGCGGAAACAGGTTGAAGTGCTGGAAAACCATCCCCACTTCCGAACGCACCTTGTCGATATTCTTCAGATCCGAAGTCAACTCGGTGCCATCGACGATGATCTGCCCGGTCTGATGTTCCTCCAGCCGGTTGATGCAGCGGATCAGCGTCGACTTGCCCGAGCCTGAGGGGCCGCAAACCACGATCCGTTCGCCGCGATTCACGGTCATGTCGATGTCGCGCAGCACATGGAACTGGCCGAACCATTTGTTCATCTTGGTGATCTGAATCGCCACCTCGTCCGAGACCTGCATGTGGCTTCGGTCGATCTTGCGGTCGATTCCGATGTCAATTTTCGCTTCCGCCATGGCAGACTCCTTAACGGTGATCGGTTCGCAGCCGGCGCTCAAGATACATCGAGTAGCGCGACATGCCGAAACAGAAGATAAAGAACACCGCACCGATGAAGATGAAGAGTTCCCAGTAAATGCCCTGCCAGTCGCTGGATGCACGGATGGCATTGGACAGACCAACAGGGTCCAGAAGGCCGATGAACACCACAAGCGTCGTGTCCTTGAACAGGCCGATAAAGGTGTTGACGATGCCTGGAATGGAGATCTTCAGCGCCTGCGGCATGACGATCAGCCGCTGCGCCCGCCAGTAATCCAGCCCCAGCGCGTCGGCCGCCTCATATTGCCCACGCGGCAAGGCGGCAAGTCCCCCGCGCACCACTTCGGCGATATAGGCCGCGGCAAAGAGCGTGACCATGATGATCACCCGCAAGATCAGGTCAAAGCTGGTTCCGGGCGGCAGGAAATAGCCCAGAAGCAACTGCGCCGTGAACAGAAGCGTGATCAGCGGCACCCCGCGAATGAACTCGATGAAAACCACGCAGATGGATTTGATCAATATCATGTTCGACTGCCGCCCCAGCGCCAGCAGAATGCCCAAAGGCAGCGAAAGGCCGATGCCGGTAAAACCGATCACCAGCGAGATCAGGAAGCCGCCGAAGCGATCCGAACGCACGCCCTCGATACCCAGCGGCAGGATCGCGTGCAGGGTGCTGGCGAATGTTGCGGCCACGAACAGCCACCACAGCACCGGCACGATGAGGGCCGCGCTGGTGGCAATCAGCGTGCCAAGTGAACGGAAGGCCAGAAGCGCGCCGTACCCGACCACAAACCCCAGGGCCACCGAAACCGGAAACCAGACCGACCCACCCCAGAGCAGGAAATAGGCCAGAAACGGGTAGATCGCCGAGAACCATATCAGTTTGCGTGGCACTGCCGGAAACAGGATTGGCGCCAGCGCGACAAACAGCAGCACCAGCGCCGAGACCGGCCGCCAGTACAGGTGTTGCGGATAGAAGCCGAACATCAACTGGTGCCAGCGATCGTTGATCACCCCCCAGCATGCGCCCGATGTGCCATCAAGGATCTGCCGGCATTGGGTCAGCGACCCGGCGTCCCAGACAGAATTGGCCAGCCAGGGCCCAATGGCCGACACCGCCGAAGCGATGACCAGAAGCGACAGAATGGTCAGCACGGTGCTGATCCAGCCATCGAACAGGTTTGCGCGCATCCACTTCACGGCACCGCGTTCGGCTATCGGAGGCGCCTGCTCGGGCAACATCGTCTCGCGCACGTAGGGGACGGTCTGGGCGTGGGTATCGCTCATTCTACCGCTCCTTCAGCTTGATGCTGGCATTATAGACGTTCATCGCCCCCGAAATGGTCAGGCTGACCGCCAGATAGACCAGCATCATCAGCATCATTCCCTCAAGCTCTCGCCCGGTCTGGTTAATCGTGATGCCGCCCAGGGTCGAGCGCAGGTCCATGTAGCCTACCGCAAGGCCCAGCGAGGTGTTCTTGGTGATGTTGAGATACTGCGAGATCAGTGGCGGGATAATCACCCGCAGCGCTTGCGGCAGTATCACCAACCGCATCGTTTTGCCCGGCTGCATGCCAAGGGCAAAGGCGGCTTCGGTCTGACCCTTGGAAATGGCCAGAATACCCGCGCGCACGTTCTCGGCAATGAAGGCGCCCGTATAGATACCCAGCCCCAGCCACATCGCAATCAGCGAATTGCGCATGTGGATGCCTCCCTGAAAGTTGAAGCCGCGCAATTCCGGGTAGCCCCAATGGAGACCCAGCGCGATCAGCAACAAGGTGACCGGCCCAAGAAGGATGAGGATGCTTTTCCACCAGGTTTTGGGCCGCACGCCGGTCGCGTTCTGCACTTTGGTAGCATGGCGCACCAGCCGGATATTGGCCCAGATGCTCAGCACCACGACCACAATAACGGCAATCGCGTCCCAGCTGGGCTGGATACCGCCCAGATCGAGGTTACCAAGGCTGCGCGAGAACAGCGGTTCCGGCACATAGACGCCGCGGTTGGTAATGGCGATACTGTCAAAGACCAGCATCGAAGCCGTCGGTGTATCCCCGCGAAAGGCCGAGGGGGGCGGCATGGCCTCGGTCATGATGGCGCCAAAGACCAGAATCCACAGAAGCGTGGGGATGTTACGGAACACCTCGACATAGACGGTCATCAACCGGGCCACGATCCAGTTGTTAGACAGCCGCAGTACCCCGGCGATAACGCCCAGAACGGTGGCCAGAACACAAGCCATGATCGCCAGGATCACGGTATTCAGAAGGCCCACGATAGCCGCGCGGCCATGGGTCATCTGGCTGTTGTATTCGATAGGCCGCTGGCTGATGTCGTAGCCTGCGGTATTCCACAGGAAACTGAAGGAGAAATCCTTGCCCAGCATGGCGAGGTTCTTGACAGTGTTGTCGATCAGCCAGGCCGCGCCCAGCATCAACAGCATCAATGCGAAGATCTGAATCGTGTAAGAGCGATACCGCGTGTCGTAAAGCAGCATGCTCAGGCGAAAAGACTCGCGTGGAGCCCCGCTGTCCATGGCCATCAAATGTCTCCCTGCAGCCCGCGACAATTGGTTTTTTTAGCTTGGGTCACGGCGACCGGCGACGGTCGGCAAGACTGTCACCAAGGCGGCGCGCAACCAAAGCGGCGCGGTTATGCATATCGTGTCAAGGAAAGAAGGCGCGCAACCTTTCGATCGCGCGCCTTCTGGCCGGTTCTCAGCGGAACGGCGGAGCGTACATCAGTCCGCCCTGGGTCCACTGCGCGTTCAGGCCGCGCGCCAGACCGATCGGCGTCTGCTCGCCGATGTTGTTGGCGAAGACCTCGCCATAGTTGCCACCGGCAGCAATCGCGCGCTGCGCCCACTCGGCGTCAAGCCCCAGCATTTCGCCCAGGTTGCCTTCGGTGCCCAGCATCCGGTTGATTTCCGGGTTGTTCGTGCCCGCAGCCAGTTCGGCCAGGTTGGCCGAGGTGATACCCAGTTCTTCAGCCGCGATCAGCGCATTCAGCACCCAGCGGTTGAGGTCGGCCCAGTGATCATCGCCATGACGCACGGCAGGGCCCAGCGGTTCCTTGGAGATGACCTCGGGCAGGATCACATGATCGCCAGGGCTTTCGAACGAAGCGCGGGTCGCGGCAAGGCCCGATACGTCGGTGGTGTAGACGTCACAGGCACCGGCCAGATACTGCTGTTGCGCTTCCGCATTGGTCTCAATGGGAACCGGCTCGTAGCTCATGTTGTTGACGCGGAAATAGTCGGCCAGGTTGAGCTCAGTGGTGGTGCCGGTCTGGATACAGACGGTCGCGCCATCCAGCTCGGTCGCCGAGGACACGCCCAGCGCACGGTTCACCATGAAGCCCTGGCCGTCATAATAGTTCACACCGATGAAGGTCAGGCGCAGGTCAACATCGCGCGAGAAAGTCCAGGTGGTGTTGCGCGGCAGCAGGTCGACTTCGCCCGACGACAACGCGGTGAAGCGGGTCTGACCGGTGGTCGGCACGAAGTTCACCGCCATCGGGTCATTGAGGACGGCCGCTGCAACGGCGCGGCAGATCGCCACATCAAAGCCCTGCCAGACGCCGTTTGCATCAGGGGCCGAGAAGCCATTGACCCCGGTCGACACGCCGCAGTTCAACTCGCCGCGCGATTGCACCTCGGCCATTGTCTGCTGGGCCACCGCAGCACCACCGCTCAGCGCGGCTGCGGCAAGCGTGCCAAAAAATACGGATTTCTTCATTATATACCTCTTCCTGTTATCGCCGCTGTTACCAGCGGTCTGTCCGAACCCCGAAGGGCCCATGCCTGGCGGTCAGTGGGCGGCCCGTCATTGCATGACAATGCGGCGCTGTCCTGCGACTGCTGCATTGGCGAATTTGTGCCGATTATCACCAGTCGTCAAGCCCTCCATTCCAGTCGATGATACCCCGATGCGGCATCGCAAGGCCGGCGACAAGGGAATAAGCAGCGATCCGTGCGTTAACGCTGACATCTGCGCAATGATATTGCGCGCCCTCAGCGCATGGCCGCAAAAAAGGAGGCAGCAAACAGGAAGCCTTCCTTGCGCTGCGCAGCAAGGGCGCGCGCCTCGTCATCCTCGCCCCATTTCTCGGTTTGCCAGTCCTCGTCTATCCGTGAAACCTGCCAGAGGGCTTCGGGCGTGTCTCGCCCCTCTGTCACGGCCAGCCCGATCACCAGAGATCCGGACAGGGCAACAAGGTCATGAAAGGCCGTCAGTTCGAACGGGGAAAAACGCGCAACCTGTGCATCAAGCATGGCCAGAGTTTCCGGCGGTTGAGCCGCTGGCATCACCCCCTCGACAATCACCCAGCGCAGGCCGAACTGATGTGTGGTCCACTCAAGAAGAGGATCCCAGGCGGCGTCCTGACGCGCACGCAGTTCCGCCGGGTAGGTCGCGCGGTAGCACAACAGATCGGACTCGCCATAAGCAGCCACCAACGCCGCCACATCGGCGAACTGTCCGCGCACCTTGTCAATCGCAGCATTCGCTGCGCGGGTGGCGGGCATTGTTTCAGGGACAATCTTTTCGCCCTGCGCGCGCCATTCTGCGGCGATCAGTTCCGCCACCGCGTGGGTGGGTACGACCAGCGGCGCCTTTGCCGGGGTCTTGAGGGCGCGTCCGTCAAGCTGGATGGTGAAACCGGCGTCGACCGGCACCACGTCGACATTTTTCCAGAAGCGCTTTCTTGCCAGGCCGCTCATGCCGTGCTCCACATTTCTTCCAGCGCGGGGACAAGCCCGGCAAAGCTGTCGATCACGATATCTGCCCCGGCGCGCTCCAGTTCGCGCACCGGGTGATAGCCCCAGGCCACGCCCAGCGTGCGAAACCCCGCCGCGCGACCCATTTCGATGTCATAGGACGTGTCGCCAATCATCACCCCGCCACGCGTGCCGGTCTCGGCAAGGCAGGCATGCAGCATGGAAGGGTGGGGCTTTGACGGGTGGTCATCGGCTACCTGCGTGGTGTCGAAATGCCCCGTCAGCGCATGGCTCGTCAGCACATGATCCAACCCGCGCCGCGATTTGCCGGTGGCGACGCCAAGCACAACGCCCGTTTGGGCAAGCAGGCTGTCCAGCGCCGCCTTCGCGCCGGGGTAAAGCGGCGAGGTATTGCCCGCGCGCAGCGTCCCGAAGCTGGATTTGTAACCGTTCACCAACGCTTCGATCTGCGCCGCATCCCCCTCGGGCATCAACCGGGCGAAGGCCTGCGGCAGAGACAGGCCTACGATGTTCAGAATCGCTTCGCGCGGTGGCATCGGCAGACCCGCGCTCTCATAAGCAAGTGTCATGGCACCCAGGATATGCGCCTGACTGTCAACAAGTGTGCCGTCGACATCGAAAACGACCAGCCGTTGCGTCATTCTTCCTCCGCGAAAGGATCGGCGGGGACATCGTTTTCATGCCAACCCAGCATCTTCCAACTGCGCGCCATATGTTCGGGCAGTGGCGCGGTAAGGGTGATGTCCTTGCCCGTCACCGGATGCTCGAAGCGGATCGAGCGGGCGTGCAGATGCAGCTTGCGGCTGATCTCGCCACCCAGTTGCGCGCCCCAGCCATCGCCAAGGTTCTCCTGCCCCGAACCGCCGTATTTGCCGTCACCGACAATGGGGTTGCCCAGTTCCGCCATATGCGCGCGTAACTGATGCGTGCGCCCGGTGATCGGGGCCAGCGCCACCCAGGCGGCGCGGCTGCCCAGGCGGTCCAGCACGGCGTAATCAGTTGTGGCGCGTTTGGCGCCCTCGGTCTTGTCGACATCGCCGGGCAGAACGCAGTGCATCTTTTCGCTATCGCGCCCGCCCGCCTTGACCAGCCCATAGCGGATGGTGCCCTTCAACGGGCTGGGCACACCAGCCACGACCGCCCAATAGATCTTGCGGGTGGTTCGATGGCGAAAGGCCTCTCCCAGACGGCGGGCAACGCGCGGAGTGCGCGCCAGCAGCAACACGCCCGAGGTGTCCTTGTCCAGCCGGTGCACCAGCACGGGGCGGTCCTTGTAGCCGAATTTCAGTGCCTCGGTCAGGCCGTCGACATGCCGGTTGCCCTGCCCCGATCCGCCCTGGCTGGGCAAACCGGGCGGTTTGTTGAGCGCGATGATATGCTCGTCCTTCCACAGAACCGCGCGCTGGATCATCTCGACATCGGCCGAGGGGTAGGCAGGGGTTTCGGGCTTGGGCCGGGGTGCGCGTTCATCGGGCAGCGGCGGGATGCGCACACTCTGGCCCACTTCGATGCGTGTGGCGGGCTTGACGCGGCCGCCATCCACCCGGATCTCGCCCTTGCGACAGGCTTTTTCCACCATGACCTGCGTCATCTGTGGAAAGCGCCGCCTGAGCCAGCGATCCAGCCGCTGTTCTCCCTCATCACTGCCGACAACAATGGTCTGAACCCTGCTCATGCGATCATCCGCCCCAATGCCATACCCACCAGAAGTGCCGCCAGCCCAAGCCCAACTGAACCCACCACATAAGCCACCGCCATCGCTGGCTGTCCGGTTTCCCACAACCGAAAGGCCTCCAGCGAGAAGGCGGAGAAGGTGGTGAAGCCGCCCAGAAAGCCGGTAACGAGCAACGGATAGGCCCAGGCACGGCTGCCCATCAGCCAGATTGCCAGCACGCCGATGGCGAACGATCCCACCACATTCACCGCCACTGTCCCCAGCGGCACCCCCGGCCCGAAAAGCCGCGCCGCACCCAGCACGGTAAGATAGCGCAGCATTGATCCGGCCGCGCCGCCAAGGGCTACAAGGGAAAGGTTTGTCAACATCGCCGCTCTGTGTTCCGTTCCTGCCTGCTTGTCAACCGCCCTGCCTGCGCGCGCGCAGCTTGGCGAAATAGGCCACCCGCTTGCCAAGCTCACGCTCGAACCCACGCTCGGGCGGGGCATAGAGAACCGGGCGCTTCACCCCGTCGGGGAAATAGTTCTGGCCCGAGAAGCCATCTGCCGCGTCATGATCGTATTCATAGCCCGCGCCATAGCCCTGCTCTTTCATCAGCGCTGTCGGCGCGTTCAGGATATGCGCGGGCGGTGGGGCTGAGCCGGTCTTGCGCGCCAAAGCCTGCGCGCCCTTGAAGGCGGTATAGACAGCGTTCGACTTGGGCGCGAGCGCCAGATAGACCAGTGCCTGTGCCAACGCCAGCTCGCCCTCGGGGCTGCCAAGCCGCTCATATACCTGCCAGGCCTCCAGGCAGATACCCTGCGCCTGCGGGTCAGCAAGGCCGATGTCCTCCACCGCCATGCGGGTGATGCGCCTGGCCAGAAAGCGCGGGTCTTCGCCGCCCTCCAGCATCCGGGCGAACCAGTAGAGTGCTGCATCCGGGTCCGATCCGCGCACCGATTTATGCAGCGCCGAGATCAGATTGTAATGCTCATCGCCCGATTTGTCATAGCGCGCGGCCCGGCGCATCAGCCGCTTTGCCAGCGCGTCAGGATCAAGGGGTGCTCCCAGTTTCCAGGCCATGACCTGCTCGATAAGGTTCAACAGCGCCCGCCCGTCGCCATCGGCCATCTCCAGAAGCGCCTCGCGGGCTTCGCCGGTCAGTGGCAGCGCGCGGCCCAGCGCCTGCTCGGCGCGCTGCGCCAGCCGCTCCAGATGCGCCAGCGTCAGGCGCTCCAGAACGATCACCTGCGCCCGGCTCAGAAGGGCGGCGTTCAGCTCGAACGAGGGGTTCTCGGTTGTCGCCCCCACCAGCAGGATCGTGCCATCCTCCATATAGGGCAGAAACCCGTCCTGCTGCGCCTTGTTGAAGCGATGGATCTCATCGACGAACAACAGCGTGCCCTGCCCGTTCGAACGGCGAATGCGCGCGGCCTCGAATACCTTGCGCAAATCAGGCACGCCGGTGAAGATCGCGCTGATCTGGACGAAATGCAGATCTGTCGCATCGGCCAGAAGGCGGGCGATGGTGGTCTTGCCCACACCCGGCGGACCCCAGAGCACCAGCGACGACAGCGCCCCCGCCGTCAGCATCGCACCCAGCGGACCATCCGCACCCAGAACCTTTTCCTGCCCGATCACATCGGCCAGCGTGCGTGGCCGCAGCCGGTCCGCCAGCGGACGCGGCGCTTCATCGGCGCGCGACGGAGAATTGTCGAACAGATCCGCCATGCATATTCCTTGCAACGATCAGATGGAGCCAGCCGGTTGAAGCGTCTGCGTGGATGCATTCTGCCGGAGTTGAGCGCGATCTTACAGAGGGCATTTTTCGCTCAACGCGGCGGCATGCCGTTTCCCCGCTCCAAGGGGACCGAGTGATCCGATCAGAACGCCGGCACGTATCCCTTCAACCCCAATGGAGCAGACCGAAGGGATTTCGCATGCGTATGACCATCCTTGCCCCGTTACTTGCAGCAGCATTTAGCCTTGCCGCACCACCTGCCCAAGCCTTCGAGCGTGTCACCGAAGCGCAGGAATTTACCCAACTCATCGAGGGACGCGCGCTGACCCGGTTTGGCATCACGCTGGAGGTTTCCGCCGAGGAGGCGGCCTCGGGGCAGATCACCGGCCGCGGCTTTGGCTACCCGGTCAGCGGCGCCTGGCGCTGGGAACAGGGCTTTTTCTGCCGTGATCTCGATTGGGGCGGCAGCGATCTGGGATTCAACTGCCAGGCCGTGTTGCGCGATGGGGCGACGGTGCGATTCGTCTCTGACCAGGGCCAGGGCGATCACGCTGATTTCCGGCTGCGCTGAGGCAGTCAGCACTCAGAAATCGACCGCGATACCCTTCTTCTCCCAATCGCCGTAACGCACCGGCTCTGGTCCGTTCAGCCGCCCGCCCAACTCCTTGGGTAAGACAGTCTCGCCAGCGGCCTTGCGGCGGGCCTCTGCCTCGGCCAGCGCGCGGCGCGCGGCAGGGGGAAGGTCATCTTGCGACTTGTCGGCAGGGATGGTCATCAGCGGCGTCTTCCTTCTGGCACCGGTTCCTTGTGTCGGCCCCGGCGATCGTCTAACCGGACATAGCCCGCCCCCTGCCCGGGGGCAAGAACCAGACCGGAAACCCCATGCCACTGAACCGCCCTGATCCCGATGCCCGCACGCTTGCCCTGCGCTTGCTGCTGGCGGTCACGCAGGACGGTCATATGCTGTCCGACATCGCCCCAGGAAACGCCAGCCCCGCGACTCGTGCGCGCGCGCTTCGCCTCGCCACCACCTGTTTGCGCCACCTTCAGCGCGCTGATACCGTTCTGGCGCCGCTCTTGCGCAAGCCGCCGCCGCCCAATGTCCATGCCCTCCTGCGCCTTGGCGTGGTGGAGATGCTGGAACTGGGCGAAGCCGCACATGGAGTCGTCAACAGCGCCGTTGCGCAGGCGAGACTGATGCGCGGGGGCGAGCGGTTTGCCGGGCTGGCCAATGCCGTGTTGCGTCGTGCCGCGCAGACCCCCGACTGGGCGGCTTTGCCAGTACCCCGCCTGCCCGGCTGGCTGCGCCGCCGGCTGGCCGCCGCCTATGGACACGAAGCCGTTGCGGCGATCGAAGCGGCGCATCTGTCAGGCGCGCCGCTTGACCTGACATTGCGACCCATGCCTGACGCCGCGCGCCAAGCGCTGACCGATGCCTTGGGCGAAGCGGCAGGCCCGGTGATCGCTTGGCCTGGCGGGTCGCTTAGACTGGCTTCCGGGGCTCAGGTTTCGGCGCTTCCGGGCTATGCAGATGGTCAATGGTGGGTGCAGGATGCCGCTGCCGCCCTGCCCGCAACCCTTCTGGCAGCCCAGCCCGGCGAGAGGGTGCTTGATCTCTGCGCCGCCCCCGGCGGCAAGACAATGCAACTGGCCTCCACCGGCGCCAATGTCACGGCGCTGGACCTGTCCGAACCTCGCCTGAAGCGCCTGCGCGCCAATCTGGCACGCACAGGGTTGAGCGCCGACATCATCTGTGCCGATGCGCTGAAATGGCAGCCGTCCGCGCCCTTTGACGCGATCTTGCTGGATGCGCCCTGTTCGGCCACCGGGACCATCCGTCGCCACCCTGACCTGCCGCTGATCCGCAAACCCGGCGACATCGCTGCGCTGACCGCGTTGCAGGAAGCGCTCATCGACAGGGCGTTGACCATGCTGCGCCCGGGCGGGCGGATGATCTATTGCACCTGCTCGCTTCTGCCCGATGAAGGCGAGGCGCAGGTGACCGCCGCCCTTGCCCGCCACGCGGATCTGCGTCTGATGACGCTACCCGCGCCTCCCTTTGGCGCAGCCACGCCCGAGGGCGGCTGGCGCACACGCCCCGATCATCTTGCCGATCAAGGCGGCGTTGACGGGTTCTATATCGCAGTCATGGCACGCACCTGACCGGTCGCATGGTGACAACCGCACGGTCAGAAGCTATTGCAACAGCATCGGGTCTGATGAAGGCCTGAGCAAGGCAGAGGCAGAGGCGGGGCATGGAGCACGGCTGGTCAGCACGGCGCACGCGGTGGGGCAATCGCCTCGCCGCGCGACGTAGCGCCCGGGCACCGGCAGCAGGTGGCTTCACCTCGCAGCCCGAGCCGCGCACCATCGGCTTTTACGCGCGCGGCCGACAACTGACGGCAGGCAATTTCCTGCTGGGCGGGCATATGGTGGAAACCCATAGGCCCTGGGATATCGAACCGCCCTCGCCCGCTTTTGCCGCCGAGTTGCACGGCTTCGGCTGGCTGGACCATATGGCCGCCGCTGGCGACCGCGAGGCGCGAGAGGCGGCGCAGGGCTGGGTCACTGACTGGATCACGCGCTACGGGCGCGGGCACGGTCCCGGCTGGGTGCCGGACCTGACCGGTCGGCGGGTGATCCGCTGGATCAATCACGCGCTCTTTCTGACCGCCGGGCGCGATGGCACCCAAAACGCGCCCTTTTTCGCCACGCTGGGGGCGCAAACCGCCTTTCTGGCCCGGCGCTGGAAAGCCGCGCCACCCGGCCTTGCCCGGTTCGAGGCTGTAACAGGGCTGCTTTATGCCGGCCTTTCCCTGATCGGCATGGCGCATCATGTCCCCATGGCCTCCGAGGCGCTGGCCAGCGCCTGCGCCCGCGATATCGATGCCGAAGGCGCGATCCCCGGGCGCAACCCCGAGGAATTGCTGGAAATCTTCACCCTGCTGGCCTGGGCCGTGCAGGCCCTGTCAGACGCCGGCAAAGAGGCGCCTCTTGCCCTGACAGCCGCCATCACCCGCATTGCCCCCGTGCTGCGCAGCCTGCGCCATACCGACGGCGGGCTGGCACGGTTTCATGGTGGCGGGCGCGGAATGGAGGGGCGGCTGGATCATGCGCTGGCGATCACCGGCAACACGGCTACAGCCCGGCAGCGGATGGCCATGGGCTATGTGCGGCTGGACGGCGGCCGCACCTCGGTCATTGTCGATGCCGCCCGCCCGCCCGCCGGGGCGGCGTCAGCCCGTGCACATGCCTCGACCCTGGCGTTCGAACTGACCTCGAATCGGCGGCCGCTGGTGGTCAACTGCGGCTCGGGCCTGTCCTTCGGGCCGGAATGGGAGAAAGCCGGGCGCGCAACGCTGTCGCATTCCACGCTCAGCATCGACGGATTCTCATCCGCCCGGTTCGCTCGGGTTGCCCGCACCGACGAGGGGTCGCCCCCGCTTCTGGACGGGCCACAAAGTGTTACCTGCCACATCAGCCAGGAGCGGTACGCTACAGCGGCGCTGCTCAGCCATGATGGCTATGTGCCCACCCACGGGCTGACCCATATACGCAATCTGGACCTGTCCGCCGATGGCCGCGCACTTCTGGGCGAAGATACGCTTGCCGCGCTCGACACGCCGCATCGCAAGCGGTTCGATCAGGTGCTGGCTGCCAACAAGCTGCAGGGCACCCCCTATGCGCTGCGCTTCCATCTGCACCCTGACGCTGATGCCTCGCTCGACATGAATGGCAGCGCGGTGTCTGTGGCGCTTCCCTCCGGCGAGATCTGGGTTTTCCGCTTTGACGGTCCGGGCAAGCTGTCGCTGGAGCCTTCGGTCTACCTGGAAAGCGGTCGCCTGGCCCCGCGCCCCTCTCACCAGATCGTCATCCGCGCCGTGATTCTTGATCATACCAGCCAGATCAACTGGACACTGGCCAAGGCGCAGGATACCCCGCTGGCCATTCGCGACATCGGCCGCGACGATGATCTGGCCTTCCCCGGCGACCTCTTTGCCACCGATTGACCCAACCGAATGACAAAAGGCGCATCGCGCGCAGATACGGAACCGACAGATATGACAGACCTCTCCCCTCTCAACCGCGCGCTGATCTCGGTCTCGGACAAATCCGGCCTGATCGAGCTTGCGACCGCCCTCGCCGTGCGCGGGGTGGAACTGGTGTCAACCGGCGGCACGGCAGCGGCGCTGCGCAAGGCGGGGCTGGCGGTGCGCGATGTCTCGGAACTGACCGGCTTTCCGGAAATGATGGACGGACGGGTGAAAACGCTGCATCCGATGGTCCATGGCGGGCTTCTGGCGCTACGCGACGATGCCGGACATCTGGCCTCTATGGCGGAACACGGTATCGTTCCGATCGACCTGCTGGTGGTAAACCTTTATCCGTTCGAAGCCACGGTGGCGCGCGGCGCGGGCTATGATGAAACCATCGAGAATATCGATATCGGCGGCCCCGCGATGATCCGCGCGGCGGCCAAGAACCACGCCCATGTCGCCGTGGTGACCGACCCACAGGACTACGACGCGCTGCTCGCCGAGATGGACGCGAACGCCAACCAGACCCGGCTGGCGTTTCGCCAGCGGCTCGCGCAAACGGCCTATGCCCGTACCGCCGCCTATGATGCAGCCGTTTCAAGCTGGATGGCCGGCGCGATTGGCGAACCCGCGCCGCGTCGCCGCGCCTTCGCCGGGCAACTGGCGCAGGTTCTGCGCTACGGCGAGAACCCGCACCAGTCGGCAGCCTTTTATACCGATGGCTCCAATCGGCCGGGTGTAGCCACCGCCCGCCAGCATCAGGGTAAAGAACTAAGCTATAACAACATCAACGACACCGACGCGGCGTTCGAACTGGTGAGCGAGTTCACCGATGGCCCGGCCTGCGCGATCATCAAGCATGCCAACCCCTGCGGCGTCGCCACCGGCGAAACGCTGGCCGCGGCCTATCAGCGCGCATTCGATTGCGACCGCACCTCGGCTTTCGGCGGCATCATCGCCTTCAACCGGCCGATCGACGGGCCGACAGCGCAGGCGATTACCGAAATCTTCACCGAGGTCGTCATCGCACCCGGCGCCGACGAGGCCGCGCTCGCTGTCTTTGCCGGGAAGAAGAACCTGCGCCTGCTGACCACCAACGGCCTTGCCGACCCTGCCGCGCCGGCGCTGGCGTTCAAACAGGTTGCGGGCGGGTTTCTGGTGCAGGACCGTGACAACGGACTGATTACATCAGCCGACCTGAAAGTGGTGACAAAACGCGCCCCCTCGGATGCCGAACTGGCCGACCTGCTGCTTGCCTGGACCATTGCCAAGCACGTGAAATCGAACGCGATCGTCTATGTGAAGGATGGTGCCACCGTGGGTATCGGCGCTGGCCAGATGAGCCGGGTGGATTCAACCCGCATCGCCGCGCGCAAGGCGGTTGATATGGCCGGGGTTCTGGGCCTGCCCGCACCGCTGACGCAGGGATCGGTCGTCGCCTCGGACGCGTTCTTTCCCTTCGCCGACGGGCTTCTGACCGCCGCCGAAGCAGGCGCAAAAGCCATCATCCAGCCCGGTGGCTCGATGCGCGACGCCGAGGTAATCGCCGCCGCCGATGAGGCCGGGCTGGCGATGGTCTTCACCGGACAGCGGCATTTCCGGCACTGAAATGCGGATCGCAACGCTCACCTTTCTGGCCATCCTCGTCCTGGATCAGGCGCTCAAATGGTTCGTCGTCGTCGGCCTGAACCTGCGCGAGATGCTGTATATCGAGGTGCTGCCACCTTGGTTCAACCTGACAATGGCCTGGAACCAGGGGGTGAATTTCGGCCTCTTCGCCTCTGATTCGGATACCACACGCTGGATGCTGATCGCGCTGGCGCTGTTCATTTCCGGCTGGGTCTGGCTCTGGGTACGCCGCGAGCAGGGCGGGCCGATGCTTCAGGTTTCGGCCGGGCTTCTGGTTGGCGGCGCACTCGGAAATGTGATCGACCGGCTGGTCTGGGGCGCGGTGGCGGATTTCCTGAACGTCACCTGCTGCGGTATCCGCAATCCCTATGCGTTCAATGTCGCCGATATCGCCATCTTCGCCGGAGCCTTCGGGTTGATCCTCTTTGCCGGCAGCAAAAAGGACCCGTGACCTTGCCCGCGATATCCGTTAAAGAATGGCCATCCGGCACTACCCTGGGGGATATGGCATGACCTTAATTCGCAGTTTCGTGGCCGCCAGCCTGGCGCTTGCGACGCTGGGCGCCTGCTCCTCGCGCCCGGATCAGCCGATCCTGATGAACATCGCCGCCGCCCAGCGCGGGCCGGATGAATTCTCTATCCTGCCGACAGAACCGCTTCAGGCCCCGCCGAACTTCACCGCTCTGCCCACACCGACGCCTGGCGGCAGCAACCTTGTCGATCCCAACCCCCGCGCCGAGGCCATCGCGGCGCTTGGCGGCAGGGCTGGCGCGGTCGAAACCGGGGGCATTCCGGCGGCCGATTCGGCGCTTCAGGCTCATGTTGCGCGCTACGGCACCTCGGGTGACATTCGCGCGCAGCTTGCCGCCGAAGATCTGGAACACCGCCAGCGCAACCACGGGCGGGTGCTGGAGCGGATGTTTGGCGCGAATGTCTACAACCGCGCCTATCGCGATCAGGCGCTGGACCGAGAGGCCGAGCTTGAGCGTTGGCGCCGCGCGGGGGCCCGCACGCCCGCTGCGCCCCCCCCCAACACCCGCTGACACAGCCCCCCATTCAGGCTCGCCACACCGCAATGTGCTTTCATCTGTTCAGAAATATCCTGCGGGGGTGAGGCGCGAAAGCGCCGAGGGGGCGCAAAGCCCCCTTTCTACCGCCGATGCATCGCTACAGCTCTTCGAACGAGCCGCCGCGCCCGGCTCCGGCCGCAAAGCGCGCCGCCCCGGCCACACCCTCGGCCAGCACCATCCCCGCGCTTTGCCATTCGCGCCTCAGTCGCGCGGCCAGTTCAGCAGGCGGCATCCGGGCCGACAGATGGTCGGCGCGCAGGCAACCCTGAGGAAAGCGGGTCAAGCTCGCGGCCAGATCCAGCGCCGCCTCCAGCGCCCGGCCGCGTGCCACCACCCGGTCAGCCAGCCCGATGCGCAGCGCCTCGTCCGTGTCCAGCGCGCGGCCCGTCAGAATCAGATCGTTCGCGCGCCCCTGCCCGACCATCATCGGCAGCCGGACCGTGCCGCCATCGATCAGCGGCACGCCCCAGCGGCGGCAGAACACGCCGAACTGTGCCCCCTCGCCAACCACCCGCATGTCGCACCACAGCGCCAGCTCCAACCCGCCCGCCACTGCCGGCCCTTCGATAGCGGCGATCACGGGTTTTGACAGCAACAGCCGTGAAGGGCCCATCGGACCGGGCAGCGGTTGCGCGGCGGGGCTGTTCCAATCCTCGGGAATATCCAGCCCGGCGATCCATTCCGTGCCATCGCCACCAGCCGCCGATTTCAGGTCGAACCCCGCGCAAAAAACGCCGCCCGCACCGGTCAGCACCGCGACATCGACGCCAGGATCGGCCTCAAAGGCCAGCATCTCGGCGTAGAGCCGCCGGGCCAGATCGGGGTTGACGGCATTGCGCGCCTGCGGCCGGTTGAGCGTGATCACCCGCACCCGGTCGCGCGTTTCGGTTATCAGCATGTCAGACCTCCTCCACCGCCAGAACCCCCTCAAGGCTTCGCATCTCGCTGCGCAGGATTGGCGTGACCGGCACCTGTCTGCCGATCTCAATCTCGATCTCGCCGCCGGTTTCGGGGTCGGGCACACAGAAGACAAGTGGCCCCAGTGCCTTGCGCGGGGCCTTGCCCGCCGGGTGGCGCTGCAACAGCTCCGCCACCGAGGGCAGCGCGCCCGCATCCTGAAGCCTCACCTTCAGCCCCGCCGCCCCCGCATCGGCCACCACCGCATCAATCGGCTGGGCGGCACGCGCGAGCAGTTTCAGCGTATCGGCCTCCATCGTCGCCTCAACCGTCAGCACCACGTTCTGCCCGGTTTCCAGAAGCGGGCGCGCGGCCTCCAACGTATCCGAGAACACCGTCACTTCGTAAAGCCCGGTGGGATCGGACAGTTGCACGAAAGCAAAACGGTTGCCGCGGGCTGATTTGCGCTCTTGCTTGCTGGCAACGGCCCCGGCGATCCGCGCCACCACCGCCCCGCGTTCAGCACGCCGGGTAAGTTCGGTCAGGGTCAAGACTTCCTTGCGCTTCAACGCGCCGGCATAATCGTCCAGCGGATGGCCGGACAGATAGAAACCCACGGCCTGATGCTCGGCTGCCAACTTGTCGATCGCAAGCCAGTCATTGCCCTGCACCAGTTTCGGCGGCGGCAGGTCGTCGCCGCCGGCGCCGAACAACGACACCTGCCCCGAATTCGCCTGTTCCTGCACCGCCGCCGACCAGGCGACCAGCGCATCAAGGCTGTCGAACACCCGCTTGCGGTTGCGATCCAGCAGGTCGAACGCCCCTGCACGCGCCAGCATCTCCAGCGCGCGTTTGCCGACGCGCTTCAGATCAACCCGCCGCGCGAAATCAAAGAGATCGGCGAAGGGTTGGTCGCCGCGCGCCGCGACAATCATCTTCATCGCCTCGACACCCACATTCTTGAGCGCGCCCAAAGCATAGACCAGCGCGCCTTCGCGCACGGTGAACGTGGCCTCGGAACGGTTGACGCAAGGCGGGATCACCGCAATGCCCAGCCGGTCAACCTCGCGTTTGTAGACATTCAGCTTGTCGGTCAGATGGATATCGCAGTTCATGACACCAGCCATGAACTCAACCGGGTAATTGGCCTTCAGATAGCCGGTCTGGTAGCTGACTACCGCATAGGCCGCCGCATGCGACTTGTTGAACCCGTAGTTTGCGAATTTTTCCAGCAGGTCGAACACCTCGCCTGCCTTCTTCTTGTCCACGCCATTCTTCACCGCCCCTTCGATGAACTTGGGCCGCTCCTTGGCCATTTCCTCGGCGATCTTCTTGCCCATCGCGCGGCGCAGCAGGTCAGCGCCACCAAGCGAATAGCCCGCCATGACCTGCGCAATCTCCATCACCTGTTCCTGGTAGACGATGATGCCCTGCGTTTCCTTCAGGATATGGTCGATCGACGGGTGGATGGATTCGAGCGCCTTCTGCCCGTTCTTCACCTCGCAATAGGTGGGAATATTCTCCATCGGGCCGGGGCGATAAAGCGCCACCAGCGCCACGATATCCTCGATGCAGGTAGGCTTCATGCGCCGCAGCGCATCCATCATGCCCGAGCTTTCCACCTGAAACACAGCCACCGTGCGCGCCGAGGCATAGAGTTGATAGGTCTTTTCATCATCCAGCGGAATGCGCTCGATGTTCAGATCAACCCCACGCAGCTTCAGCAGGTCGATAGCGTTCTGAATCACGGTCAGGGTTTTCAGGCCCAGAAAGTCGAACTTGACCAGCCCCGCCGCCTCGACCCATTTCATGTTGAACTGTGTGGCGGGCATGTCGGATCGCGGATCACGATACAGCGGCACCAACTCGTCCAGCGGTCTGTCGCCGATCACCACGCCCGCCGCATGGGTAGAGGCGTTGCGCAGCAGTCCCTCGATCTTCTCGGCATAATCCAGAAGCCGCCCCACCACCTCTTCGCGCGCCGCTTCACGCAGGCGCGGCTCGTCGGCCAGGGCCTTGGTGATGGAAACGGGCTTCACCCCTTCCACCGGGATCATCTTTGAAAGCTTGTCCACCTGCCCGTAGGACATCTGCAACACGCGCCCCACATCGCGCACGGCAGCCTTGGACAGAAGCGCGCCGAAGGTGATGATCTGACCCACCTTGTCGCGACCATACTTTTCCTGGACGTACTGAATGACCTCCTCGCGGCGGTCCATGCAGAAATCGATATCGAAATCCGGCATCGATACCCGCTCAGGGTTCAGGAACCGCTCGAAGAGCAGGCTGTAGCGAAGAGGGTCGAGGTCCGTGATCGTCAACGCATAGGCCACCAGCGAGCCGGCACCCGAGCCACGCCCCGGCCCCACCGGAATACTGTGGTCCTTGGCCCATTTGATGAAATCGGCCACGATCAGGAAATAGCCGGGAAAGCCCATCTGCTCGATGATCCCCAGCTCGAAATCCAGCCGCTTGTGGTATTCCTCGACCGTGGCGGCGTGGGGGATGACCGCCAGCCGCGCTTCCAGCCCCTCGCGTGCCTGGCGGCGCAGTTCCTGCACCTCATCCTCGGCAAAACGCGGCAGAATGGGTGCGCGCTTGTAGGCCTTGAAGGCGCAACGGCGGGCAATCTCGACGGTGTTTTCCAGCGCCTCGGGAAGGTCGGCAAACAGCGCTGCCATTTCGGCTTCGGACTTGAAATAATGCTGCGGGGTCAGGCGGCGGCGGGGCTCGGACTGGTCGACATAGGTGCCCTCGCGTATGCAGAGCAGCGCGTCGTGGGCCTCATACATGTCGGGTTTGGGGAAATGCACATCATTGGTCGCCACCAGCGGCAGATCCATCGCATAGGCCATCTCGATGAACGCACGCTCGGTCGCGATCTCGGCCTCGGCGGGTGCGCCCCCCTCGCCGGGGTGACGTTGCAGTTCCATGTATAACCGCCCCGGATAGGCCGCCGCCAACCGCCGCATCAACGCCTCGGCCCGCGCGGGCTGGCCATCACGGATCAGCCGCCCCACCACGCCATCCGGACCGCCCGACAGGCAGATCAACCCCTGCGAATGGGACGCCAGTTCATCTGGGGTGACATGCGGCAGCGCACTGCCCTCGCGCAAATAAAGGCACGAGTTCAGCTTCATCAGGTTCATATACCCGGCTTCATCCTGTGCCAGCAGAACCAGCGGCGCGGGTGCGCGCGGCTTGTCGCCGGGCTCAGCCGGCGGCAGAACCACGTCGATCTGGCAGCCAATGATCGGCTGGACACCCGCACCCGATGCCAGCACCGAAAACTCCAGCGCGGCGAAAAGGTTGTTGGTGTCCGTCACGGCAACCGCCGGAATCGATTGCTTCTCGCATAGCTTGACCAGCCCTTTCAGCGGCACCGCGCCTTCAAGCAGGGAATATTCGGTATGGACGCGGAGATGGATGAATCGGGGCTTGCTCATGGCCGCAATCTACCCGCCGGCTGCGCAGGCGCAAGCGCTGGGTGATTATCAATGAAATCTTGAAAATCCTTATACATGTGCGGGAAAGTTACTGCTTGCCAGGCAAGGCACGGAATTGTTCACTGGATGCTTGGCACCGCCCCCCTGTACAAGTCCGAGGCTCATGACCGATATCGCCTTTCTTCTCAACGGCTCACCGGTGCATCTGAGCGATGTATCACCGACCGCCACCCTTCTGGACTGGCTGCGCGAAACGCGCGCGCTCCGGGGCACCAAGGAGGGCTGCAACGAGGGCGATTGCGGGGCCTGTTCGGTCATGGTGACTGATGAACGCGGCACAAGGGCGCTCAATGCCTGCATCCTTTTGCTGCCACAGCTTGACGGGAAGGCCGTGCGCACTGTCGAGGGGCTTGTCGCGCCCGACGGCGCGCTGCATCCGGTCCAGACGGCGATGATCGAACACCACGGCAGCCAATGCGGTTTCTGCACGCCGGGTTTCGTGGTGTCGATGGCCGTAAACCATCTGAACGGCGAGACAGATCACGAAACCGCGCTGGCCGGCAACCTGTGCCGCTGTACCGGCTACGCCCCCATCCAGCGCGCCGCCCGCGCCGCCGCCGGTCAACCCGTCCCCGATTGGCTGAAAAATGAAACCGACCCCGGCTTCATCTGTTCAAAAATATCCTCGGGGGGAGGCCGCAGGCCGTGGGGGGCAGACAGCCCCCCGTCCGACGCCAGCCCTGTTACACTGCCGCAAACCGCTGACGCACTGGCCGAATGGTGCCTTGCCAACCCCGAAGGACGGCTGGTGGCGGGGGCTACGGATATCGGGCTTTGGGTCACCAAAGAGCTGCGCGACCTGGGGCCCGTGGCCTTCATCGCCGGAATCAACGATCTGCGCGGCGTCACCCTCACCGACAATGAAATCCATATCGGGGCCACCACCACCCTGGCAGAACTGATGCCCGCCATCGCCCTCCATCACCCAGGCTTTGCCGAGTTGATCCGCCGCTATGGCTCGGCCCAGGTGCGCGCGGCGGCGACAATCGGCGGCAACATCGCCAACGGCTCGCCCATCGGTGACAGCCCGCCCGCGCTGATCGCGCTGGGGGCGATCCTCCATCTGCGCCGGGGCGATGAGCGCAGGCGCATGCCATTGGAGGACTTTTTCCTCGCTTACGGCAAGCAAGACCGGCTGCCCGGCGAGTTTGTCGAGGCCATCAGCATACCGCGCCAACCTGACCATCTGCGCTGCTACAAGATTTCCAAACGCTTCGATCAGGACATCTCGGCGCTTTGTGGCTGTTTCAACATTGCCGTCAACGATGGCGCCGTAACCTCTGCCCGCATCGCCTTTGGTGGCATGGCCGGCACGCCGATGCGCGCGCGCCCGGTCGAGGCCGCGCTTCTCGGCCAGCCGTGGAACCCGGACACCATCGCTGCGGCAACACCTGCATTCACCGAAAGCTTCACACCGCTTTCCGACATGCGGGCGTCTGCGCACTACCGGCTGAAGGCGGCGCAGAACCTGCTCTGGCGCGCGTTTCATGACAGCATGGGCATCGCCACGAACGTGCTGGAGGTTTCACCATGAGCGTGCACAAACCCCTGCCCCATGACGCGGCGACCCTGCATGTCACCGGGCAGGCCCGCTATGTCGATGATCTACCCACACCCACCGGCACGCTGCATCTGGCCTTTGGCCTGTCAGAGATCGCGCATGGCGACATCACCGCGATGGACCTTGACGCGGTGCGCGCGTCGCCCGGCGTGGTGGCCGTGCTCAGCGCCTCCGACCTGCCCCGCCCGGCCGATTGCAGCCCCTCGAACCATGACGAGCCGCTTCTGGCCGAGGGCAAGGTTCACCACCTGGGCCAGCCGGTCTTTCTTGTGGTGGCCGACAGCCACCTTGCCGCGCGCAAGGCCGCGCGGCTGGGCAAGATCAGCTATGGCGCGAAACCCGCGATCCTGAGCATCGAGGACGCGCTGGCGGCCAACAGCCGGTTCGAGGATGGCCCGCGCATCTGGGCACGCGGCGATGCCGCCGCCGCCATTGCCGGGGCTGCGCGGGTGATCGAGGGCATGATCGAGATGGGCGGTCAGGAGCATTTCTATCTCGAAGGGCAGGCCGCACTGGCGCTGCCGCAGGAAGGCGGCGACATGATCGTCCATTCCTCGACCCAGCACCCGACCGAGATTCAGCACAAGGTGGCCGATGCGCTGGGCCTGCCCATGCATGCCGTTCGCGTCGAGGTGCGGCGCATGGGCGGCGGCTTTGGCGGCAAGGAAAGCCAGGGCAACCAGCTTGCCGTGGCCTGCGCGCTGGCCGCATCATTGACCAGCCTGCCCTGCAAGATGCGCTACGACCGGGATGATGACTTCATGATCACCGGCAAGCGCCATGATTTCCGCATTGCCTACCGCGTGGGGGTTGATGAGGCGGGCCGTATTCAGGGAATCGAATTCACCCAGTACACCCGCTGCGGATGGGCGCAGGATCTGTCGTTGCCGGTAGCCGACCGTGCCATGCTGCATTCGGACAACGCCTATTTCCTGCCGCATGTGCGCATTGAGAGCCACCGGCTACGCACCAACACCCAATCCGCCACCGCCTTTCGTGGCTTTGGCGGGCCGCAGGGGATGCTGGGCATCGAGCGGGTAATGGACCATATCGCGCATGCCCTGACGATGGACCCGCTGGATCTGAGGCGGATGAATTATTACCCGGAGTGCGCGGCAGAGATGTCGGACGGGGGGCTGTCTGCCCCCCACGGCCTGCGGCCTCCCCCCGAGGATATTTCAGAACAGATGAAGGGGTGCGAGACACCCTATGGCATGGCAGTAGAGGATTTCATCCTGCATCGGATGACCGCGCGACTTGAGGCGGAATGCGATTACCGCGCCCGGCGCGCGGCGATCGCCGCATGGAATGCGCAAAGCCCGGTCCTGAAACGCGGGATTGCGCTGACACCGGTGAAATTCGGGATCTCCTTCACGCTGACGCATCTCAATCAGGCCGGCGCACTGGTGCATGTGTATCAGGATGGCTCGATCCACCTGAACCACGGCGGGACCGAGATGGGGCAGGGCCTGTTCCAGAAGGTGGCGCAGGTGGCGGCGGGGGTTTTTGGTGTGGGGCTGGAGCGGGTGAAGATCACTGCGACCGACACGGCGAAAGTTCCCAACACCTCGGCCACGGCGGCGAGTTCGGGGTCGGATCTGAACGGCATGGCGGTGAAGGCCGCCTGTGAGACCTTGCGTGCGCGGATGGCCGGACTTCTGGCGGAACGCCACCAATGCGCGCCCGGTGATGTGCGCTTTGAGGGCGGGCGGGTGCTGGTGGGCGGCGCGGATTACAGTTTTGAGGCTGCGGCGGCGATGGCCTATCAGGCGCGTGTCAGCCTGTCTGCCACCGGCTATTACCGCACACCAAAGCTGGAATGGGACCGTATTGCCGGATATGGGCGGCCGTTTTTCTACTTCGCCTATGGCGTGGCCTGCTCTGAGGTGGTGATCGACACGCTGACCGGCGAGAACCGTATCCTGCGCGCCGATATCCTGCATGATTGCGGTACAAGCCTGAACCCGGCGCTGGATATCGGCCAGATCGAAGGGGGCTATGTGCAGGGCGCAGGCTGGCTGACCACCGAAGAGCTGGTCTGGGACGACAAGGGCAGACTGCGCACGCATGCGCCGTCAACCTACAAGATCCCGGCCTTTGGCGACCGCCCGAAGGTGTTCAACGTGGCCTTGTGGGACGGACGCAACCCCGAGAACACGGTGCACCGTTCCAAGGCGGTGGGCGAGCCGCCGTTCATGCATGGCATCTCGGTGTTGATGGCCCTGTCGGATGCGATTGCAGCCTGTGGCGATGGCAGTCTTTATCCGGCGCTTGATGCCCCTGCCACCCCCGAGCGCATTCTTGCTGCCGTGTCGCGGCAAAAGGCGGGCGCATGATTGACCGCGCGGCCATGGCACGGGTTCTGGCGCAGGCGCCGGTGCTGGTGCGCGTGGTTATCGCGGCACATCAGGGTTCATCCCCGCGCGAGGTCGGGGCGGCGATGCTGGTCTGGGAAGGTGGGCAGGATGGCACCATCGGCGGCGGTGCGCTGGAACATGAGGCCACCGTACGGGCACGCAGGATGCTTCCAGGCGGCGGGGCTGAGGTGGCGCGTGTCCCGCTTGGCCCGGCGCTGGGCCAGTGCTGCGGCGGCGCGGTGACCCTCGTCTATGAGCGACTCACCGCCGCCGATCTGGCCGCCCTTCCCGAAAGCGGACTTCACGCACGGCGCATCGAAGGAGCCGCGGAAATGCCATTTGCGATGTCGCGCGCCCAGCGCCTCGCACGCGGGCAGGGCCTGGCACAAACCCTGTGGAAAGCGGGCTGGCTGGCGGAACCCATGGCGGCACCCACCCGTGCCCTATGGATCTGGGGCGCGGGTCATGTCGGTCGCGCGCTCGTGTCCGTGTTGCACCCCCTGCCGGTTTTCGCGATCACCTGGATCGACACCGCACCAGAGCGCTTTCCGGCCGCGCTCCCTCCCGGTGTGACACCTCGCATTGCCCACAATCCCACCGCGCTGATACCGGAAGCCCCTATGCAGGCCGAACATCTCATCGTCACCTATTCCCATGCGCTGGATCTCGAACTGTGCCACCGCCTGCTGGGCCACGGCTTTGCCGGTGCGGGTCTGATCGGATCGGCCAGCAAATGGGCACGGTTTCGCAACAGGTTGCGCGGGCTGGGCCATTCGGACGCACAGATATCGCGCATTCGTTGCCCTATCGGCACGCCGGAACTGGGCAAGCATCCGCAAGCCATTGCCGTAGGGGTTGCCGCCGCGCTACTGAACGGCAGCACCGCAAGAGCGCACCGACAGGAGGCCGCCCTATGACCGAACCTCTGCTCGCCATCGAGGGCCTGACCAAGGCCTATCCCGGTGTCATTGCCAACAGCGATGTCACCTTCTCGATCGGCAAGGGCGAGGTGCACGCGCTGCTGGGCGAGAACGGCGCGGGCAAATCGACGCTCGTCAAAGCCATCTACGGGCTGATCAGGCCGGACAGCGGGCGCATGCTGTGGCGCGGCCAGCCCTATGCCCCCAATGCGCCCACGCAGGCGCGCGCGGCCGGTGTGGCAATGGTTTTCCAGCATTTCAGCCTGTTTGACGCGCTGGACGTGGCCGAGAACGTGGCCCTGGGGATGGACAACCCGCCGCCGATACGCACCCTTGCGGCGCGCATCCGCGAGGTGTCAAGCGCCTATGGCCTGCCGCTTGATCCCGGGCGGTTGGTTGGTGATCTGTCGGCCGGTGAGCGCCAGCGCGTGGAGATCGTGCGTTGTCTGCTGCAAGACCCACATCTTCTGATCATGGACGAACCTACCTCGGTGCTGACCCCGCAGGAGGTGGAGATCCTGTTTCGCACGCTTCGCCAGCTTCGGGCCGAGGGGCGCTCGATCCTCTATATCTCGCACAAGCTGGAAGAGATCCGCACGCTTTGCGAAAATGCCACGGTTTTGCGGCTGGGCAAGGTCGTGGGCCGTTGCGACCCGCGCGAGAAAAGCGCGCGTGCCCTGGCCGAGATGATGGTCGGCACCGCCCTGCACCAGCCCGAGCGCGAGCAGCAAAGGCCCGGCGACGTGCTGCTGGAGGTCAAGGCGCTGAACATGCCCGCTCCTTCGGCCTTCGGCACCAGCCTCAAGGATGTGTCCTTTGCGGTGCAATCGGGCGAGATACTGGGGATCGGTGGAGTCGCGGGAAACGGGCAGGATGAGCTTCTGGGCGCGCTTTCGGGAGAATTGCGCAGCGCATCGGCGGCCGTGACGGTCAAGGGCGAGAATGTGGGCCATGCCGGCCCGAACGCCCGGCGCGCAATGGGGCTCTTGTGCGCACCCGAGGAACGGCTGGGCCATGCCGCCGCCCCGGACATGAGCCTGACTGAAAATGCGCTGCTGACCGGCGCCTGGCGCGAGAAGCTGGTGCACAATGGCTTCATCAACGCGCGGCGCACCCGCGCCTTTGCCGAACGCATCATCAAGCGGTTCGATGTGCGCACACCGGGGCCGCATGTGGTGGCGCGCGCGCTTTCGGGGGGCAACCTGCAGAAATTCGTCATTGGCCGCGAGATCATGCAGCGGCCCGAGGTTCTGGTCGTCAATCAGCCGACTTGGGGTGTCGATGCCTCGGCAGCGGCGGCAATTCGGCAGGCATTGATGGATCTGGCGCAGAACGGCGCGGCGGTGGTGGTGATCAGCCAGGATCTGGACGAAATCCTTGAAATCGCGGATACCTTCGCCGCACTCAATGGCGGACGGCTGAGCGCCAAGCGCCCGGTGCGCGGCCTTACCATGGAAGCCATTGGCCTGATGCTGGGTGGCGCGGAAGGGGAAAATGATGCTGCGGCTTGAAAAACGCTCCCAGCCGTCGAAGCTGTGGAACTGGGCCACGCCGGTGCTGGCGGTAGTGCTGACCATGATCGCAGGCGGGCTGCTGTTCATGGCTCTGGGCAAGGATCCATTCGCGGCGATCAAGCTGATCTTCTGGGATCCGCTTTTCAATCCGCGCTTCGCCGCCTATTCACGCCCGCAACTGCTGGTAAAGGCAGGGCCACTTATCCTGATCGCGGTCGGCCTGGCGGTCGGTTTTCGTGCCGGGATCTGGAATATCGGCGCGGAGGGGCAGTATATCATCGGCGCATTGTGCGGTGCAGCGGTGGCTCTTTGGTTCTGGCCCGCGCCGGGCTGGTACATCTTTCCGCTGATGGTTCTGGCGGGCGCTTTTGGCGGCTGGGTCTGGGCGATGATTCCCGCGATACTAAAGACACGGTTCAACACCAACGAGATCCTGGTGTCGTTGCTCCTGGTCTATGTCGCGGAAAAGATCCTCGCCGCGATGGCCGTTGGCCGTATGCGCAACCCCGATGGCGCGGGCTTTCCCGGCTCGCGCAACATCTCGCAATATCCGGCGGCGGCGAACAACGAACTGATCGCCAATACCGGCATGCATTGGGGGGTGGTCGCAGCCTTCATCGCGGTGATCTTCACCTATATCATGCTGCACCGCCATGTTCTGGGCTTTCACGTGCAACTGGCCGGACAGGCCCCGCGCGCCGCGCGCTTTGCCGGCGTGGCCCCGGCCCGGCTGGTGGTTTTGTGCCTGGGCTTTTCCGGCGCGCTGGCGGGGCTGGCGGGCATGTTCGAGGTGGCGGGCCCCGCACGGCTGATCTCGATCGATTTCAACTCTTACTACGGATTCACCGCGATCATCGTGGCGTTTCTGGGCCGGTTGCATCCAGTGGGCATCGTGCTGGCGGGCTTGCTGATGGCACTGACATATGTCGGCGGAGAACTGGCGCAAATGGCATTACGCATGCCATCGGCGGCGATTCAGGTTTTTCAGGGGATGCTTCTGTTCTTCCTGCTGGCGGTGGATGTTCTGTCGAACTACCGTATCCGCCTGAATGTGCGTGAGGCCATGTGATGGATTTTTCATCGATCAATCCGGTGGTCCTGATTGCGGCCCTGATGGTGGCAGCCACACCCATATTGCTGGCCGCAATCGGCGAACTGGTGGTGGAAAAGGCCGGCGTTCTGAACCTTGGGGTCGAGGGGATGATGATCACCGGCGCGGTGGCGGGTTTCGCCGTCGCCGTGATGACGCGCAATCCCTACCTCGGGATGTTGGCGGCCATGGGCGGAGGTGCTGCGCTGTCTCTGATCTTCGGTATCCTGACGCAGCTTCTGAAGGCCAATCAGGTGGCCTCGGGCCTGGCGCTGACCCTGTTCGGGCTGGGATTCTCGGCGCTTCTGGGGCAGGGTTACGTGGGCGTGGTTCCGCCCCGCACAGCCAAGCTGAATTTCGGTTTTCTCAGCGATATTCCAGTGCTTGGGCCTATCCTGTTTCGGCATGATCCGATGGTGTATCTGTCGATCCTCATTGTGGCGGCGGTCTGGTACTGGCTGAAATATACCCGCAGCGGCCGCATCCTGCGCGCGGTCGGTGAGAACCACGATGCGGCCCATGCACTGGGCTATCACGTGCTCAGAGTGCGCATTCTGGCGATCATGTTCGGCGGTGCCTGCGCGGGGCTGGGCGGTGCTTATCTGTCGCTGATCCGCGTTCCGCAATGGACCGAGGGGATGACCGCGGGCGCGGGCTGGATTGCGCTGGCGCTGGTGGTCTTTGCCTCCTGGCGGCCCTGGCGGGCGCTGTTGGGTGCCTATCTTTTCGGCGGCATTCTTGTCTTGCAGCTGAATTTGCAAGCTGCGGGCATCCGGGTTCCGGTAGAATATCTTGCCATGTCGCCGTATCTGATCACTATTCTGGTCCTCGTGATCATGTCCTCGGGCCGGGTACGCAAATCGCTTGCCGCCCCCGGTTCGCTGGGCAAACCGTTCCATGCCGCCGGCTGATGCCGGTGCGTCAACCCCGCGGGTCAGTCCCGCATCAACAGGGAGCTATCCGAATGAAACGCAGAACCCTTCTTGCCGCTTCGGCTTTTGCGCTGGGCCTCAGCGCCGTTGCCGGCCCGGCGCTGGCCAATGACCCGCTGCGCGTAGGCTTCATCTATATCGGACCACCGGGCGATTTTGGCTGGACCTATGCCCATGATCAGGCACGCCTTGCCGCGCAAGAGCATTTCGGCGACGCGGTCGAAACCTTCTATGTCGAGAACGTGCCCGAAGGCCCCGATGCCGAGCGCATTCTCACGCAGATGGCACTGTCGGGCGCAGACATGATCTTTGCAACCTCGTTCGGCTATGGCCCGGCAGTCAATGCCATAGCCCAGCGTTTCCCGGATGTGGCATTCGAACATGCCACCGGCTACATGCAGGAAGCGCCGAACGTGTCGCTTTACAACGCGCGCTTCTATGAGGGCCGCGCCGTGATCGGCCATATCGCCGGGCGCATGACCGAAACCAACACAATCGGCTATATCGCCTCGTTCCCGATCCCCGAAGTGATCATGGGCATCAACGCGGCCTATCTGCATGCCCGCGCGGCCAACCCGGATGTGAACTTCCGCGTGGTCTGGGCCTATTCATGGTTCGATCCGGCACAGGAAGCCGCCGCCGCCGAAGCGCTGATCGACCAGGGTGCCGATATCATCATGCAGCACACCGATTCCACCGCCCCCCTCCAGGTTGCGCAGGATCGCGGCGCGCTGGCATTTGGTCAGGCGTCTGACATGACACAGTTCGCCCCCGATGTGCACCTGACTGCCATCATCGACGAATGGACGCCCTACTACATCAAGCGCATTCAGGACCGCCTTGACGGCACCTGGGAGGCTGGCGACAGCTGGGCGGGCATCCCCGAAGGCGAAGTCACCTTCGCGCCCTTCAACGAGCGTATCCCTGCGGATGTTCGCGCCGAGGCCGAAGCGATGATCGAATCCATCCGCACGGGCGAATACCACCCGTTCACTGGCCCCATCAACCGCCAGGACGGCACGCCCTGGCTGGCCGAGGGCGAGGTTGCGCCTGACGGCGACCTGTTGGGCATGGACTTCTATGTCGAAGGCATGACCGGCGACGTGCCAAACTGATAATACCGGGGCCTCTGGCACGCGCCGGAGGCCCCGATGCCGCTTGCCAGCCCCTTGCACCCGCCGCGCCGATGGGCAATCGTTCGCGGCAAAGCAGCAAGGAGCAGAGCATGCACAGCAACACGCGCCATGGTGGGCAAATCCTCGTCGATCAGCTGAAGGCGCAAGGCGTGCGGCGGGTCTTTTCAGTGCCGGGCGAAAGCTTTCTTGCCGCGCTCGACGGGCTGCATGACAGCGGTATCGAAAACGTCGTTTGCCGCCATGAAGGCGGGGCCGCCATGATGGCCGAAGCGCATGCCAAGCTGACCGGCCAGCCCGGTGTCGTCTTTGTCACACGCGGACCGGGGGCGACCAATGCTTCCAGCGGCATCCATGTGGCAAAGCAGGATTCCACTCCGCTGATCATGTTTGTCGGCCAGATCGACAACAATCACCGCGACCGCGAGGCGTTTCAGGAAGTTGACTACCGCGCCTTCTTCACACCGCTGGCCAAATGGGCCGCCGAGATCGACCAGACCGACCGCATCCCCGAATATGTCAGCCGCGCGTTTCATACCGCGCGTTCTGGCCGGCCCGGCCCCGTGGTGCTGGCACTGCCCGAGAACATGCTTTCCGCGCATGCGGAGGTGCCCGATATCGCGCCCGTCGCCCCCACCCCACCCTCGGTTTGTTCCGAACAGATCGACGCGGTGCTGGAAATGCTGTGCAAGGCCAAGGCACCCCTGGTGGTGGCCGGCGGCTCTGTCTGGTCAGTGGAAACCGCGCGGAATCTCGCCACATTCGCCGAAAAGTTTGATCTGCCGGTAGCCGCCACTTTCCGCCGCATGGACAGGATGGACAACCGCCACACACATTACGTGGGCGATCTGGGCGTCGGGATGAACCCGGCGCTGGCGCGTCGGCTACAAGAGGCCGATTGCCTGCTTATCCTTGGCGCGCGCTTCGGTGACATTGCCACCGGCGGCTATGAACTGGTCAAGCCCGGCAACCCCGGCAAGGTGCTGATCCATGTGCATCCTGACCCGGATGAGTTGGGCCGCGTGTTCCGCCCCGATCTGGCGCTTGCCGCGCCGGCTATCGACGTGATCGCGCGGCTGTCACGGCGCGATGCCCCGGCGCATCCGAACTGGACCGACTGGACCAGATCCGCGCGGGCTGATTATGAACGCTGGATCACCCCGGTCGAAACGCCGGGCGCAGTCAAGCTGGAACAGGTGATGAAACACCTGTCAGACACCTTGCCCAACAATGCGATCGTCACCAACGGCGCGGGCAATTTCGCCGCCTGGCTGCACCGCTACTTCCGCGCGCGGGCTTTCCCCGGGCATCTGGCACCCACCTCGGGCAGCATGGGCTATGGCTTTCCGGCGGCAGTGGCTGCCAAGCTGGAACACCCTGAGCGCGTGGTGGTCTGCGTGGCGGGCGACGGTGATTTTCAGATGACATTGAACGAGATGTCCACAGCCCGGCAATACGGCGCGGCGGTGATTACCGTTGTATGCAACAACGGCCGCTACGGGACGATCCGCA
Organism: uncultured Rhodobacter sp.; assembly: GCA_964496915.1. Lineage (GTDB taxonomy): Bacteria > Pseudomonadota > Alphaproteobacteria > Rhodobacterales > Rhodobacteraceae > Pararhodobacter. The sequence goes on along the minus strand of CAZCAX010000003.1, from coordinate 97,276 downwards.
TGCATCAGGAACGCCACTATCCCGGCCGGGTCAGCGGCACCGAACTGTTCAACCCCGATTATGCGGCACTGGCGCAGGCCTATGGCGGCCATGGCGAGACGGTCAGCCGGACCGAGGAGTTCGCGTCAGCACTTGAGCGCGCGCAGGCGTCCGGCCTGCCTTCGGTGATCGAACTGCGCCTTGACCCCGAGGCGCTGGCCCCCGGCCAGAACCTTTCGGCGGCACGCGAGCAGGGGGAAAAGAACCGCCAGAAGGCGTAACCTTCCGCGGCGGGTCACCTCTCAGGCCAGGGTGACACCCGCCGCGCGCATCTCGGCCATGGCGCGGGCCAACGATCCATCCAGATCGATGGCGCGGCAAGCATCGGTCCGCACCGTGACCTCAAAGCCCAGCCGCGCCGCATCAAGCGCGGAATAAGCCACACAGAAATCGGTCGCCAACCCGGCCAGCGTCAGCGCGGCAATTCCCCGGCTGCGCAGATACCCTTCCAGCCCCGTGGGCGTCTGGTGGTCATTCTCGAAGAATGCCGAATAACTGTCGATCGCCGGGTTGAACCCCTTGCGCAGGATCAGATCGGCGCGGTCGGTGTTCAGATCAGGGTGGAACGCCGCGCCCTCGGTGCCGATCACGCAATGCTGCGGCCACAGGACTTGCGGGCCATAGGGCATCTGCACCTGGCTGAAGGGGGTGGCGCCGGGATGGCTGGTAGCAAAAGAGCCGTGTGCAGGCGGGTGCCAGTCTTGCGTCAGGATGATGACCGCGAAGTCTTTCATCAGCGCGTTGACGCGCGCCACAACCGCATCGCCGTCAGTGACGGCCAATGCGCCGCCCGGGCAGAAATCGTTCTGGATATCGATGACGATCAGGGCGTGGTTGGTCGGTTGCATGGCGCTGCTCCGTTTCGCTTGTCCTTTACTGGGTAAGCACGACACGGCGGGCCGTCAATCGCCCGGGCTTGTGCAGCGCGCCGGAATTGACGAGACTGCGCCCGGGTTTGTGGAAGATAAACGACAATGGCCATCGATACCTGGGATGAGATCCGCACCGCCTGGCACGTCGCCCGGGCCGGGACGGTCAGCGGCGCGGCCGAGGCGCTGGGTGTGCACCATGCCACCGTGATCCGGCATATCGATGCGCTTGAGGCGCGGTTGGGTGTCAAGTTGTTCCAACGCCATTCGCGCGGCTATACTCTGACCGAGGCGGGCGTGGAACTGGCACAGGTCGGCCGCACCACAGAAGAGCAGTTCGCCCAGTTGGAAGCGCGGCTTTGCGGGCTGGAGGCGGGGATCTCGGGCGAGTTGGTGATTACCGCGCTTCCAGAGCTGTGCGCCCTGATCATGCCCGCGCTGGCGCAGCTGGTTTCCGATCACCCCGATCTGCGCCCGCGCCTTCGAACCGAACGCCGCGTGCTCAGGCTGGAGTATGGAGAGGCGCATGTGGCGGTGCGCGCCGGTTCGCAGCCGTCAGAGCCGGACAACGTGGTGCAACTGCTGCGTCGTTGCCCTGTCGGCCTCTATGCCAGCCCCGTTTATCTGGAGCGGCATGGCCAGCCTGTAACCGACACCGATCTGAAAGCACATTTCTTTGTCGGTGATGATGCCGACGACACGCGCGCACCCTTCCTGCGCTGGCTGGCCGCGCAGGGCTTCACCCAGATATTCCGCAGCAACGAACCGGCTGCGCAGCGCGAAGCGGTCGAGGCCGGGCTGGGGCTGGGCTTTCTGTTCCCCGAACTGGTCGGACCCCCACTGGTGCAGGTAATGCCACCCCGGCCGGAATGGGATGTACCGCTATGGCTGGTCTCGCATGTCGATCTGCACCGCACACCCAAGGTTCAGGCGGCGCTGGCCGCGTTGAAGGGCGGAATGCGGGCATGATCCGAACAGAATTGGCGGAAGATACGCGCCGCGAGGCGCTGAAAGGCCATGCAGCCATGCTGGTCTTTTCGGCCTCTGTCGCCGGATCGTTCAGCCTGGGATCGCTGGTTGCCAATGACATCGCGCCCGCCGCCCTCAATGCCGCGCGGTTCCTTATCACGGCAGTGGTGCTGGCCGGTCTGGCCATGGTGATCGGCGGGCGTGGATACCGGCGGGCAGATTTTCAGGCCCCCTGGCGCTATCTGCTGCTGGGGGCAATTTTTGCCGGTTATTTCGTGCTGATGTTCGAAGCGCTGAAGACTGCGGCGCCGGTGTCGATGGGTGCTGTATTCACCCTGACGCCGCTGATCACCGCGGGCTTTGCCTGGCTGCTCTTGCGCCAGGTCCTCAGCGGCTGGATGGCACTGGCGCTGGCCATCGGGGCGGCGGGGGCTGTCTGGGTGATCTTTGGCGGCGAGGTATCGGCGCTGATGCGTCTGCAACTGGGTCGCGGCGAAGTGATCTATTTCCTCGGCTGCATCCTGCACGCCGCCTTCACCCCCCTGTTGCGCCGGCTGAACCGGGGCGAGCCTGCTCTGGTGATTACCTCGCTGGTGATGGCCGCAGGGTTTTGCGTTCTGGTCATCTATGGATGGAACGACCTGCGCGCAACCAGATGGACGGAACTGTCACCGCTGATCTGGATCACGCTGTTCTATCTGGCACTGGCCGCCAATGCACTGACCGTGGTGCTGCTGCAATTCGCCGGGCAGCGGCTGCCGTCGTCGAAAGTGATGGCCTACACCTATCTGACCCCGGCCTGGATAATCTTGTGGGAACTGGGCCTCGGTCAGGGCGCCCCCGGCGCACTGGTGCTGCCGGGGATCGCGCTGATTGCCCTGGCCCTGATCATGCTGCTGCGGCAGGATTGAGCGCAGGGTTACGAGAGCGAAACGCTCTCGCGTTCGATCTCGAGATACCGATGATGCCATTCCTTGACCCAGCCCGGTATCGCCGTGCCGGGCATCGGCCGGGCGCAGAAATAGCCCTGCGCCAAATCGCACCCCAGTTCCTTGAGCACGTTCCAGTCCTCGATGTCCTCAACCCCTTCGGCAATCGTCTGCATGCCGAGCTGGCGGCCCATGTCGATGCTGGCCTGAAGGATCGCGCGTTTGTGCGGGTTGGCATGGGCGCCATGTACGAAGCTGCGGTCGATCTTCAGCTCGTCAAAAGGCAGGTCGCGCAACTGCGCCAACGAGGAATGCCCCATGCCGAAATCGTCAATCGACAAGCGCACCCGGCGCAGGCGCAGCCGGGTAAGGATTTCCAGAACCGCCACCGGATCTTGCATCAGGCGGCTTTCGGTGACCTCGAGAATCAGGCTTTCGGCGGGCACCTCGGCCGATGCGAGCGCGGCCATCACCTTTTCAGGGAAATCCAGCGCGTTGAGGTTTTCCATCGAGATGTTGACCGCCACGCGAAGCGTCAGCCCCATGTCGCGCCAGAGCGCCGATTGCTCCAGCGCGTTGGTCAGCACCAGATGAGTCAGATCATCGATCAACCCGTTCTCTTCGGCGACGGGAATGAACTGATCCGGAAAGACCATGCCGTCAATCGGATGCTGCCAGCGCACCAGGCATTCGGCCTCGATCGGCCTGCCGTCAGACAAGAGAACCTTGGGCTGGTAATAGTTGATCAGTTCATTCTGGTCGATCCCCCGGCGCAGTTCGGCGGCGCTGTACATCTTGCGATTGGGCCCGGCGTCATCACTGATGGCCGGCGCGGCGGCCACCAGGATCTTGCGCAGGGCATCAAGATCGATGGGTTTCTTGAGGATGCCCAGAAGGCGCAGGTTCTGGCGCCGTGCAAGGCTCGCAGCGGCCTGAACCGTGCGATCATCCTCGCCGCTGAACAGCACCAGTTGGCCGCCAAAGTCCGATCGCACCAACCGCCGCTGAAAGCTGATCCCGTCGATTCCCGGCATCTGCAAATCGCAGAAAACCAGATCGAAACTGCTTTCACCGGCCTCGTTGATGCGGTCAAGCGCGGCGACCGGGTCGGTGAAACCGGCCACGTCGTTCTGCCCAAGCATCGACAGCTGATGCGTGATCAGCTTCAGCTCGAACGGGTCGTCATCAATGGCGATGACTTTCAGATTGCGATCAATGGCTGACATGGTCTGCGCTTTCGAAGACACTTGCGATAGCGCTTCCGACCGCCTTGGAGGAACGCCCGAATCGGGCAAGCAAGGGACTGAGTTCATCGATGTCCTCCTTTCGGCAGGCCTCTTCAATACGGGCGCATACGGCGCCAAGATCCATCGCCCCGACGGCGCGGGAGCTGGATTTCAATCTGTGGGCAAGTGCCCCGATCCGGTGCAGATCTTGCGAACTGGCCGCATCACGGATTTGCGCGGCCATGGGTGACATCTGGTCGCGGAATACGCCGAGGAACTCGCGTTGTATCTCTGTGTCATCGCCGATTCGGGCCGAAAGTTCGGACAAATCAAGCACCGGCCCTTCGCTGTCAGCAGGCTCAGGCTCTGACGCTGTTTCGACAGCCGGTCTGACCGGGGTTTTCGCCTTGGTCGGAGCTTTCGCCCTAGCCGCGCTATCGGGCGGCGGCGGAGGCGCGAGGGCGGGCACCGCGCTTTCACTCAGCCATGGGCGCAAACTCGAATCCAGAGACTTGAGGGTGACCGGCTTGATCAACAGCCCGTCGATACCGGCTTCGCGCACCGCATTGACCACCTCCTGACGGGCATCGGCGGTCAGCGCCAGGATTGGCAACCTGCGCGGCCCCGCATCGCCCGACATGCCCCCCGCCATAACGTGCTCGTCGCGGATATGCCGGGCAAGCGCATAGCCGTCCATCTCGGGCATGTGCAGATCGGTCAAGAGCAGCGCGTAGTTTCCGGCGCGCGCCTTTGCCAGCGCCTCGAAGCCATTGCCCGCAAATTCGGCCTGTAGACCCAGCAAGCCAAGCTGGCGACGGATGACCTTCTGGTTCATGGCATCATCCTCTGCCACCAGGATCGGCAACAGATCCCCGAAATCGGCATATCCGCTATCGCTTGCGCCGCTGGACAGAGTGTTGGCATGGCTGTCAGGCAACCGCCCTATGGCTAGCAAGGCCGCCTCGACCAGCCGGGTGATGGACAGCCCCGCCCCATCCACAGCGGCGACTTGACGAGACACGACCCGCGGCCGCGCCAGCCGCCCATGCCCCGGTTCGATCACCAGATGCGGAACATCGGGCGCGTCGGCGCGGTTGCGAACATGAACGGCAGCGCAGATTATCAATGAAATACCGTCATCCAGCGCCGTCGCAGTATCATAGACCCTTGCCACCTGCACCCTGGCACCCGCGTGATGCAGATAGGCGGCGATATCCTGGGCGATATAGCCTTCGCTTTCGATCACCCGGCACATTATCCCGGCCAACGGCTTTTCGCCCTCATCCCGACCACCGGTTTCGACCGCTTCCAGCGGCAGGTTGAGCGCGAATGTCGAGCCCTCGCCGGGGGTGCTGAAAACCGAAACCCGTCCGCCCATCATGTCCACGATCCGGCGGGTGATCGCCAACCCCAGCCCAGTGCCGCCATAGCGCCGCGTCAGCTGCGAGTCGCCCTGTGCGAAGGGTTCGAAAACACGCGCCATCAGCTCTTCGGACATGCCGATGCCATTGTCGCGCACTGTGACCCGCAGTTCGGCCGCAGCGTCCTCGTCGCTGTCGACGCGCAACTCCACCCTCCCCGTTCGTCCCGGTATCTCGGCCGAAAACTTGATGGCATTGCCCAGCAGATTATAGATCACCTGCCGTAGCCTCAGACCATCGATCATGATCTTATCCGGCAACTCGGGCGCGACGAAGGCATGAACAAGGACACCTTTCTCTGCCGCCGTGCTGATCAGGCTGCCAACGACGGCATCGACGGTTTCCCCCAGATTGATCTCCGAAGGAAGCATCTTCACCTGCCCCGCTTCGATCTTGGAGATATCAAGAATGTCATCGATCAAGGTCAGCAGGTGCCGGCCGGCATCGTGCATCGCGCTCAGAAGGTCTGCTTGTTCATCGTTCAGCGCGCTTTGGTTCAGCACTTCCGAAAGACCGAGGATGGCATTCATCGGGGTGCGGATTTCATGGCTCATGGTTGCCAGAAAGGCCGATTTTGCCTGGTTGGCCTCTTCAGCGACAACCCGCGCCAGCCGGTCTTCCTGCTGGCGTCGCCGCTCGATCGCCGAGGCAATGGTGTTGGCCGCAGCACGCAGGGCTTCCTGTTCAGCCAACGACCAGTGGCGATCGGCCTCGCAGTCATCAAAGCCAAGAATGCCCCACCATTTGCCGTGCACAAAAACCGGGATCGCGATGACGGCCCGGATTCCATCAGGCTCCATAATCGCTTGTTCGGCTGGCAGAAAATCGCGTGAACGGGTCTGCATCACACCACCAAGCTGCATGCGCTCGGTCCAGTGGCCCAATCCGGCGGCAACCATGTCAAAGCCCTTTGGCTCAGCCCAGATCGCCGTTGGTGCAATCCCGGGGGCACACCACTGATGCCGAACCGCGATAAAGGTGCGCTGGTTGTGATCAGTATTGGCGCGCAGAACATAGGCGCGACCGGCATGCATCGCCTGGCCCAGAGTGGACAGGATGGTGCCGATCTCCTGCTCCCAGTCCCATGTCGTCAAGAGCCGCTCGGCGGCAAAGGCGACGGCGCTGAGGATCGCATCGCGCTGGCGCAGGTTGGCTTCGGTCAACCGCTGGCGCGTGACGTCACGCATGATCACCATCGCGCCCAGCTTTCGCCCTGATGCATCATGCAGTGGGCCGCCATTACAGGTTATATAGCGCGGCGGCTTGTCGGGAACGACAACCGAGATCTCGGCATCGCGCACCGTTTCGCCGTTAAGCGCGCGAAACAGCGGCGTCAATTTCGGATTGAGCGGGCGCTTGCCATCGGCTGTGTGGATTGCGTATTTCGTAGGCCATTCCTCGGGGGGGATGTCCATAGCATCCATCCCGTGCCATTCGCGCGCGGCGCGGTTAAACATCCTCAGCTTGCCATCCGCATCACAGGCGATCACCGCGAAATCCGACGATTCCAGCAGCGCGTTCTTGAACGCCTGTTCTTCCAGCAGCGCCAGTTCGGCACGCTTGACATCGGTGACATCCAGCGTGGTGCCGACTGTTCGCAGGGGATCGCCGTCTTCGCTGAAAGTGGTTTCGCCACGCTCGGCTATGAAGCGCACCTCGCCATTCGGGCGGATGATGCGATGAACCGAGTTGTAGGGCGCGCGCGCTGCCAGCGCCTCGTGGAAAACCCTGGTTTCCTGCTCTCGATCGTCAGGATGCACCGCATTCCGAAAATCATCGTGCCTGGGCTTGAAGGTTTCCGGATCGCGGCCAAAAATGCGATAGGTTTCCTCTGACCAGATCAGCTCGCCAGTGACATGATCATGTTCCCAGCGCCCCAGCCCGGCCAGTTCATGCGCCTCGCGCAGCTCCTTCTCCTTGCGAAAAAGCCGCTCCTCTATTTCCTTTTGTTCGTGAATATCGGTGATCAGCCCCTCGACGGCATGCATCGAGCCGTCATTGTCACGCACGCCACGCATCGTGACCACCATCCAGCGGAAGCTGCCGTCCGGCTGCAGGCCGCGCACCACATTCCTCGACGAGGTGCCAACAGAATGCGCCGCCTGGATGCTGTCGGTCATCGCCCTGCGGTCATCCTGGTCAATCACCTGATCGAGGCTGATCTTGTTGCTCAGCAGCGCCTCGGGCTCTATTCCGAACAGATCGCGCACACCATCACTGACATATTCCAGCCAGAGTTCGTTTTCGGTGGTACGTAGCCGAAAGGCCACGCCAACCAGATTGGACAGAAGCGCCTTGTGCTGTCGCTCGCTTTCCATCAGCGCGCGTTCACTTTCGCTCAGCCGCTCTTCAATCAGTTTCTGTTCGTGGATATCAGTAAGAAAGCCTTCCAGTGCTTCTACATTGCCATCGGCATCATAAACACCACGGCAGGTTTCCAGCACCCAGCGATACCTGCCGTCAGGCTGGGCGACGCGAAACACGTTGCGCGCCATCATGCGCTTTTCCAACGCATCGCAGGTGGCTTCGCGCATCGCCTCGAAATCATCAGGATGAACGACATCAGCGGGGGTGACTGCACCGCTCATCATCTCTTCGGGTGCGACATTTAACAAATCGCGCGTGCCGTTACTGACATACACCAGTTTGAAGTTGCCCTTGCCATCAGGCACCGAGCGATAGGCAACACCCGCCAGATTGGACAGAAGCGTCTTGTAGCGCCGTTCGCTAGCGCGCAAGGCAGAAACCGTTTCCGAATATCCAGGCAGCGCACTGACGACGAGAGCGTAATCGTCGCTTCTGGAATCGAAGAAGGGAAGCACCAGACAGACCGACCAGATCGGCGCGCCGCCCTTGGGAATCACTTGCAGTTCGACCGAGAAACCGCGGGTCTCCCCGGAAATCAGGCTTTCGATCCGCCGCCGCAACTGACACAGATCATCCGGATGGACGATATCCCCCAGCGTCATGTGACTGAATTCTTCAGCGGAGAAACCCAGAAAGTCGCACAGGCTGGAACTGGCAGTGGAGAAACGGCCCCTTTGGTCAAGACGCCCGACACCAAAGCGGTCATCGTCCGAGTGCTGGAAACCGGCACCATTGCCTATGACCGCGGCGTCAACGCTCATGCCATTACACCTGTTGCGCCGGAATTTCCCCGTAACACGCCCGGCGCGAAATGCGCTGCACGGCACGCAGGCAAGCGCCGCCCGGCAAGTGGAATCTGCCTCGCGCGTCCTTCAATTCCGGGGGCCATTCCGGTGCGGCCCTTCTTGCACTGCCTCATCTTCGCCTTCCTTGGCCCCTGCCTTCAGGCTGAACCCTTGCGCTGGTTCTCTCGCTATGGTTCGAACTCGATAGTGAACGCCAAATTGCGGTCATTTTTAGGCAAAAAACCGCAACAATCCGGCACCTCAACCATTTTTTACTCCATTTCGGCACCTTTGTGCCGACGCACGCAAAGATTGTCCATATATGCAGACAAACGCGCCGCGCGGGTGTTTTCACGCTCATGAGCGCGTGTGTGGAGAGTGCTTTACAAGTCTCTTGCGCATTCGATCCTCAGCGCATAACAAGCGCACGCTCGGGCAACGCCCGTCTGCCAAGTCTCCGACCACCTTGTCAAAACGGAATACATCATGTCCCGCTCTTATCTGCCCGGCATTCTTGCCATGGCCGCCATCGTCGTGGCCTCGAACATTCTGGTCCAGTTCCTGTTGGGTGATTTTCTCACCTGGGGGGCGCTGACTTATCCGCTGGCTTTTCTGGTCAACGATGTGATGAACCGCGTTTACGGCCCTGCGGCCGCGCGCCGCGTCGTCTGGGCAGGGTTTGCAACCGGGGTGGCCTGCTCGATGATCGGCACCCAGATCGTGGGCGAGTTCGGTCCGCTGGTTACCTTGCGCATCGCCATCGGCTCGGGCCTGGCGTTCCTGACGGCACAAATGCTGGATATCGCCATCTTCGACCGGCTGCGCGATCAGCGCTGGTGGAAGGCACCGCTTGCTTCAACCTTGGTGGGATCGACCGTCGATACCGCGCTGTTCTTCTCGATTGCCTTCGCCGCCAGCCTGACCTTTATTGAGCCGGGCAATGACGTGTCCTGGGCCGCCGAGGCAACACCGCTTCTTGGATGGGGTCTGGTCGCGCCATTCTGGGTCAGCATGGCGGTTGCAGACTGGATGGTCAAACTGGGACTCGCGCTGCTTGCTTTGGTGCCGTTTCGGATACTCGTTCGCAAATTGACGCTACCAGTCGCATAAAAACTTTTGACAAACACAAAATCTGTGCCACCATGCCCTTGAAGTCAACACAGCGAAAGGAGGTGGTCCAGTGTCTAGAGTGATGTTGGAGAGAGGTGTCGGAACAGTCAGAGAGGGCGTCAGCTGAAGGCAGCCCTAGGCTGCGCGACCTCTGATTGGGCCCGGTCTCTAACCGGCTCCATCTCCTGAAAGCTCGTGAGGGCCGCCCGGGTACGGGCGGCCCTTTCGGATTTCCGCCTGCACTCGAAACGGCCCGGAACCATGCTGCGCATCAACGATCAGATCACCATCCACGACTGGGAACTGTCCGAGACCTTCACCCGCGCTTCTGGGCCGGGCGGGCAGAATGTGAACAAGGTGTCCACCGCCGTCGAACTCCGCTTCGAGGCCGAGCGCAGCCCCAGCCTGCCACCGGCGGTCAAGGCCCGGCTGAAGAAACTGGCAGGACGGCGCTGGACCCTGGATGGCGCGCTGATCATCCGGGTCGAGGACACCCGCAGCCAGGCCCGCAACCGCGAGATCGCTCGCGAACGGCTGGCTACGCTGGTGGAGCGCGCGCTGAGCGCACCCAAGCGACGCGTTGCCACGCGCCCCACGCTTTCCAGCCAAAGGCGGCGGATTGAAGCCAAGAACCGGCGTGGCACCGTCAAATCGCTGCGCGGAAGGGTTGATCCGGCGAAAGAATAAGCCAATTGCTATGGCATAGAAAAAAACCGAAAACAAAAAGCCAGAGTCGAAAGGCGAGCAGTCCATGAAGCAGACCCCCTTTCAGAAACTTGTTTCGATCATCGAGCCGGTCTTCAGACGCCCGGAGTTCATCCAGGCCGCCGCATTGTGCCTGCGTGAAGGCAAGAAGGGCCGCGAGGTCTTGCTGGTTTCCAGCCTGAAGACCGGGCGCTGGATTCTGCCCAAGGGCTGGCCGATGAAGAACCGCACGCTGGCCGGTGCCGCCTTGCAGGAAGCATGGGAAGAGGCCGGGGTTGTGGGCAAGGCCGATGAAACGCCGGTCGGTTTTTTCACCTATGAAAAGATGCGCGCCGGTGGTTTGCCGGTCTCGTGCCGGGTCGAGGTATTCAACGTGACCGTCGCCGATCTGGCGCGCGATTATCCCGAAAGCAAGCGGCGCAAGCGCAAGTGGATGTCGCCCGAAGCCGCCGCCGCCGCCGTGGACGAGCCTGAGTTGAAAACCCTTCTTCTGTCATTGTGAGATCACGGAAACCGGCGACCACGCACGACCGGAGGCCGGAACTTTTGCGCGCGGCTGTGTGTTCCATTGATTACTGGCCACAAAGCGGTTAGGGCCGCGCCTGTAACTGTTTTATGACAGCCCCGGAGCCGCCAATGTCCTCCCCTGCTGACCCCAATGCCAAGGGGATAAAAACACTCGACAAGGATCTGGGCCGGATCAGCCTGATGGAGCAGGCACTGGTCTTCACGGCGCGACCGCTGATGGCGCCGGGGCTGGCACTGGCCTTTCTGGTGTTGGTTGCCATTGTGGTGACCGGCTTTGTGGGTGCCCAGCCCGGTGCCTTGGTGGTAATCGCGGCTGCGGTGATCGGCGGCTATATGGCGCTCAACATCGGCGCAAATGACGTGGCCAACAACATGGGCCCGGCTGTTGGGTCGAATGCCGTCACCTTGGGCGGGGCGCTGCTCATTGCAGCAATCTGTGAAACGGCAGGGGCGCTTCTGGCCGGGGGCGATGTGGTCGGCACCGTCTCGCGCGGGATCATTGCGCCCGAAAGCGTGGCCGCGCCGCGCATCTTCATCTGGGCGATGATGGCGGCGCTTCTGGCAGGGGCGCTATGGATAAACCTTGCCACCTGGATCGGCGCGCCGGTTTCCACCACGCATTCCATCGTCGGTGGTGTGATGGGCGCGGGCATCGCGGCGGCGGGGTTCGCGGCGGTCAACTGGCCGACAATGGGGGCGATTGCCGCAAGCTGGGTGATTTCGCCGGTCGCAGGAGGGGTGATCGCGGCGCTGTTCCTTGCCTTCATCAACAGCCGGATCATCTATCGCGAAGACAAGATCGCCGCAGCCCGGACCTGGGTTCCGGTGCTGATCGGCGTGATGGGGGGCGTGTTCGTCACCTACATGGCGCTCAAGGGCATCTCGCGGATCGTCAGCTTCAGCCTTCCCGAGGCCGTGATGATGGGCATTGCCGTTGGCGTTCCGTTGGCCCTGGTGATGCGCCCGATCATTCGCCGCCAGGCCCGCGGGCTGGAAAACCGCAACAAATCGCTCAAGACACTGTTCGCCATACCGCTCGTGTTCTCGGCCGCGCTTCTGTCGTTCGCGCATGGCGCCAATGATGTCGCAAATGCGGTGGGGCCGCTGGCCGCCATTGTCCATGCCGTGCAAGAGGGCGATGCCGCCGACCGCGTGACGATCCCGCTTTGGGTAATGGTAATCGGCGCGGCAGGTCTGTCCTTCGGCTTGCTGTTGTTCGGGCCGAAACTGATCAATATCGTCGGCTCCGAAATCACCCGGCTCAACGCCATGCGCGCCTATTGCGTGGCGCTGTCGGCAGCCGTGGTGGTGATCATCGCCTCCTGGCTGGGGCTGCCTGTAAGCTCCACCCATATCGCCATCGGCGGTATTTTCGGCGTCGGTTTCTACCGCGAGTGGTATCATGAGCGCGTTCTCAAGGAAAACCGCGAGATGACGTCGCTGCCGGTCGAGGAACGAACACGACGCAAGGTGGTGCGCCGTGTCCATTTGCTGACGATCCTTGCAGCCTGGGTCGTGACGGTGCCCGCCGCAGCGACGCTTTCAGGCATCCTGTTCCTGATTCTGGTGGCGGTAGGCGGCACGGGATAGGGCCGCCGCGGGCCAAACGACACACCCGCCGCTATCCTCTGGGCGATGGCCTGGCACGCGGCTTGCGGCCCCTCTCACCCCTCGCGTGCCACCACCCGCGCGCCATCGCTCAACGACGAGGCCGGATACATGATCACCGCCGCGCCTTCCTCCAGCCCCCCCAGCAACTCAGCCTGCCCCCCCGCCTGCCGGCCGATCTGAACGGGCGTCAGCACCGCGCGCCCCTCTGCCACGCGGAACACCGCCCAGCCCCCGTCATTGCGAAACAGTGCAGCCTGCGGCACTTGCAGGATATCGGTGCCTTCCCAAAGGATCAGCCGTACGAATACCCGGAACCGGTCGCCCAGCCCCGCGCGCTCATCCGGGGGCGTCAGGATATCCAGCCTCAGCCGCACGCGCTGTTCCTCGATTCCCAGCGCCGAGACGCGGGTGAAGGCCGCAGGTTCGATCCGGCGCACCTGCGCCGCAAGTTCGGAATCACCGCCCCAGCGTTCAACGCGTGCCTGCGCCTGCGGTGGCACGCGCACCGCATCTGCGGATAACAGATCAAGCTCGATCTCCAGATCCTCGATATCGCCGATACTCAGGAGTGGCGCGCCGGCCTGCACCAGCCGCGCGCTGGGATCGGTGATCTCAAGCACCGTGCCGGTTTCTGGCGCGACGATGCGCACGCAGCAGGCGTCACCACCGTTCACGGGCATCTGCACCGCCGACGGCCCCATCAGTTGCGCCTGCATCCGCGCTAGTGTCGCGCGATGCAGGTCAAGCTCGGAGCGCGCGGCAGAAAGTGCCTGAGTGGCAGTGACATGGGCCTGTTCCATATCCTCCAGCATCCGGCGTGGTATCGTACCACGCTCAGCCAGTTCGCGGTTGCGTTCAAGCTGGGTTGCGGCATGCGCAAGATCGGATTGCGCGCGCACCACATTGGCCTCGGCCAGCCGCACGGCGGCTTCGGCCTCGGTTACGGCCGCCTCGGCCTGCAGGCGCGACCGCGCATCCATGAGCGCCGGTTCGGCAGGCTGAATCACGGCAACCACGCTTTCGCCGCGCACCACCCGGTCACCCACCTGCACCGGCGAGCGCGTGATGGTGCCGGTGATCGGCGCGGTGATTGCGTAAGGTTCGCGCACCCGGGTGACACCCTCGGCGCTCAATGTCACCTGCATCGGTGCCCGCGCTACATGGGCCATGTCCACCGCCGTCGGTTCTGGCCACAATGCCCAAACCAGCGCGCCCGCCAGCGCCACCCCGCCCAGCCCGATCCCGGCCTTTCGTATCCGTGACATTGCCCTCTCCTTCAATCCTGCGCCCTCAGTCCCGGGCCTTCAGCGCCATCGCCAGATCGACCTTGTCCAGCCGCCGCCGCACCAGCAAAACCGACGTCAGCGAGGCAACGAACACCGCCAGCGCCGCCAGCGCATAGGTGCGCCGCGACACCACAAAGGGGATCTGGATCATGTCGGTCGACATCGCCCCAACCAGCCCCACCGCCAGCCAGTAGCCCATCACCCAGCCGATAGGGATGGCCAGCAGCGTCAGCAACATCATCTCTCCCACCAGCACGAAAGCCACTTCACCCCGCGTGAAACCCAGCACGCGCAGGCTGGCCAATTCATAGCTGCGCTCGGAAAGCTGGATGCGCGCCGCATTATAGACAACACCAATCGCAATCAGAACGCCGATCAGCGTATAGATACCGACCATGGTCAACAGGTTCTCGCTCAGCGTGGCATCGAACTGGCGGCGCACTTCGTTCCAGTCCGACAGGCCGGCAACGGCGGGCGTGACCTTGATTTGCGCGTTAAGTGCGGCCATCGCATCACCTTCAACCAGAAGATGGATCTGGTTGACCTGTGGCGCGACGCGCATCGCACTGAAAAGAGCGGGCGCCGCGATATGCACCTCCTGCCCCAATCCCTGCTGGATGACGGAGGCCACCGGCAGTTCCAGCACTTCGCGCGGGGGCGCGAGCATCTCGATGCGCAACACCTCGCCCGCGCCGATCTGCAAGGCCCGCGCCAGCATGTCAGGCAGCACCACACCCTCGGCAGGCAGGCCGACGACCTGGCCTGAATCATCGATCAGTCGCACCAGATCATTGCCCGTGAAATGCGCCGACAACGCGGTCAGACGGTCGCGGTGCCCATGAACCAGCCGGACCGGCATGGCAAACGTGCCCTCGGCCTGGCGCACACCGGGCAGGGTCAGCGCATCCAGCACCGCCTGTTCGGGTGCGGCGTGGCTCAGCGCCAGTGTCACCTGCTGGCGGTTGGAGCGCTCAAACACGGTCTCCACGATCAGACTGACCGCATCGAACATGAAATACGACATCACCAACACACCGACCGATGCCGAAACCCCGAAAAGCGTGATCGCCGCCCGCCCCGGCCAGCGGATGATCGAGCGAAAGATCATCATGGTTGTCTGTTGCAGACGCAATGCGCCCAGCACCCGGTCCACCGTACCGCGGCTGAAACTGGGCGGCGCAGGCGGTGACATGGCCTCGGCTGGGGGCAACCGGACGGAGGCCCAGACCGCGCGCCCCCCGCCAAACACGACCGTCGCCAACCCCAGAACCGCTGACAGCAACAGCGTGCCCCAGCTTGGATCGCGCAGGATGAAGGGAAACTTGAAGAAATCGCCATAAAGAGAAATCATCGCCTCGCCGATCCACCAGCCGAACCCCCAACCCGCCAGAATGCCGATCACCCCGATCAACATCGCCAGCTTCAGATAATGCCAGGCGATCTCGGCGGTGCCGTAGCCGACGGCCTTCAAAAGCCCGATCTGCGCGCGCTCCATGGCGATCAGGCGGCCCAGCACCATGTTCACCAGAAACGCCGCCACAATCAGAAAGATTGGTGGCATATAGGTGGACATCACACCAAGCTGCTGCATCTCGCCATCGAGAAAGGCATGAGACATCTGCCTGTCGCGGCCATACGCGCCGGTGCCCCCATAGGGGTCGAGAAGCGTGTCCAGCCGGTCGATCACGGCGCGCATATCGGCCCCGCGCGTCAGCCGCAGGCTTATATCGTTGATAGCGCCGGCCATGTCCTGCACGGCGGCGGCGGCGGTTTCGTTCATCCAGATCAGACCATAGCGCCGGTTGTCGGGCATGATACCCCCGGGCGCGATGGTATAGATGAATTCGGGCGACAACACCCAGCCCGTCACCTCAAGCGTGCGCATCTGACCGTTCAGGACGCCGCGAAATCGGCTGCCGGGCAGCAGGCCATTTTCCTCGCCAAAGGCCTCGTTGATCGCTACCTCGTCAGCGCGGTCGGGGTGCGGCATGCGACCCCGTCGAACAAGCGGCAGGTTCAACACCGCGCCATCGGGCGGAACCGACAGGATACGTGCGGTCGCCGGTTCCTCCAGACCGTCGATATCAAGCACCGCCGACAACGTGATCCGCCCCTCGGCCTGCGCCACGCCATCAATGCGCGCTACTTCCTCGACAATCGAGGCCGGTGCCCGGGTCATCATGGCGAAGACATCGGCGAAGCGATGACGCTCATAATACGCCGCCTGCGTGCCGGAAAGTGTGCGCAAGGTGCCCTGTGCGCCCACCAGCACCATGATGCCACAGCCCAGCACAAGGGCAATGGCCAGCGTCTGCGCCCATATCCGGCGCAGGTCGCGCAGCATCTTGGCGTCAAGCGCCCTCACCAGCTTATATCCGATGGCAGGACACGCTCGGCATTCACCTCGTTGCGCGTCACCTTCCCGTCAGCCAGCACGACCACGCGATGCGCGATCTTCTGGATATCCGCGTTATGCGTGATCAGCACTGTCGCGGTGCCCAGATCGCGGTTGACCTCATACAGCGCTTCCAGCACCTGCACCCCGGTCTTGCTGTCCAGCGCCCCGGTGGGCTCGTCACACAAAAGTACCTCCGGGCGCTTGGCAATGGCGCGCGCAATCGCAACGCGCTGCTGCTCGCCGCCTGAAAGCTCGGCCGGGAAATGGTCCATGCGCGGTTTCAGTCCAACGCGGTCAAGTGCTTCTTCAGGAGTCATGGGGTTCTTGGCGATTTCAGTTACCAGCGCCACATTTTCGCGTGCGGTCAGACTGGGCACCAGATTGTAGAACTGAAAGACGAATCCCACATGATCGCGCCGGAACGCTGTCAGCTTCGCATCCGACACCCGCGTCAGTTCCTGATCGCGGAAGAAGACCTTGCCTTCGGTCGGTTGGTCCAGCCCGCCCAGAATGTTCATAAGCGTTGACTTCCCTGAACCGGAAGCACCCAGCAAAACCACCATCTCATGCTCATAGAGCGCCAGGTCGACGCCACGCAGCGCGTGCACGTCCACCGCGCCGGTTCGATAGACGCGCGTCACCCCCTCCGCGCGAAAGACCACTTCGCTGTCGCTCTGCTGTTCCATGGACTGACCTTATTTCAGCATTCCTTATCTGCCTTTGATTTCAATCATATTGCAACTTCCGCGCGCAATCCCATACTGGCGCAAGCCGCAGGTGGCGGCTGGCAAGGGATGATGAGCGCGCAATGGAAAAACAGCAACAGTTCCATCTTTGGTATTTCGTGGCCGCCTTTCTGGCCCTGATGGCATTTCAAAGCTGGTTTTCCACAGCCTCGGTGACCGAGCGCATTCCCTATTCAACATTCCTGGAACACCTTGAATCAGATCGCATTTCCACTGTCACCGTGCAGTCGGAGCAAATTCAGGGCCGCTATCGTGAACCGATCGACGGGAACACGCATTTCATCACCAATATCGTGCCCGAAGATCTGACAACCCGGCTTGAACGCTCAACCGCCGAGTTTGATGGCACGGTGGAAAACACCGCGCTTGGCGCAATCCTGTCCTGGGTGGTGCCGATCCTGCTGATCTTTGCGTTGTGGATGTTCGTGTTCCGCCGCGTGATAGAGAAGCAGAATTTCGGCGGGATGATGAATGTCGGCAAGTCCAAGGCCAAGGTCTATGTCGAAAAGGACACAGGCGTCACATTCGAGGATGTGGCAGGCGTCGATGAGGCGAAATCGGAACTGAAAGAAATCGTCGATTTCCTGAAAGAACCCGAGAAGTTCGGCCGCCTTGGCGCGCGCATCCCCAAGGGTATCCTGCTGACCGGCCCGCCGGGAACCGGCAAGACGCTGTTCGCGCGCGCTGTGGCGGGCGAGGCCGGGGTGCCGTTCTTCTCCATCTCCGGCTCTGAATTTGTCGAAATGTTCGTGGGTGTTGGCGCGGCACGGGTGCGTGATCTGTTCGATCAGGCGCGCAAGGCCGCGCCCTGCATCATCTTCATTGATGAGCTGGACGCGCTGGGCAAGCGCCGCTCGATCGGCGGTTTCGGCGGCGGGCATGATGAAAAGGAGCAGACGCTGAACCAGCTTCTGGCCGAACTGGATGGTTTTGACCCGCGCGAAGGCATCGTCCTGCTGGCTGCCACCAACCGCCCGGAAATCCTGGACCCGGCCTTGATGCGCGCGGGCCGGTTCGACCGGCAGGTAGTGGTTGACCGGCCAGACAAGACCGGCCGCGCCGCGATCCTGCGCGTGCATCTGCGCAAGGTGCAGGTTGACCCTGATCTCGATGTCGATGCCGTTGCCGGGCTGACGCCGGGTTTCACCGGGGCGGAACTCGCCAATCTGGTGAACGAGGCCGCTATCCACGCCACCCGCCGCATGGCCGAACGGGTGGCGATGGAGGATATCACGTCCGCGCTGGAACGCGTGGTGGCAGGGATGGAACGCAAGGGCCGCCTATTGAACCCGCGCGAGCGTGAAACCGTCGCATGGCACGAGATGGGACATGCGCTGGCCGCAGCCACCCTGCCGGGCGCTGATCCGGTTCACAAGGTATCGATCATCCCCCGCACCATCGGCGCGCTGGGATATACCATGACACGCCCCACCGAGGACCGCTTCCTGATAACCCGCTCCGAGCTGGAAAACCGCATGGTAATGCTGATGGCCGGGCGTGCGGCGGAACAGATTGCAATGGGTGAGGTGTCTACCGGTGCCGCCGATGATCTGGTCCGCGCCACCGACATCGCCCGCCAGATCGTCACCCGCTTCGGCATGCATGACCTGTTGGGACAACCGGTGCTGGAACAGGACCGCGGCGGTTTTCTGGGCGAGGACCGCGTCAGTTTCAACCCGCGCGACCATTCCGAGGCCACGGCGCGCGAGGTCGATCTGGCGGTGCGCGAACTGCTGGACGAAGCCTATCAGCGCGCCACCCGTCTGCTGGAGGAGCACCGCACCGACCTTGAAGCGGGCGCGAAACTGCTGATGGAGCGTGAAACGATCACACCTGATGACTTTGCACCCCTGCGCCCGGCTGCTCCGCCCGAAGGCAAAAAAGCCGCCCCCTGAAACGCTGCACAAGAATTCAGAGCCGCGACAGGGCAAGCCCGGCCAGCACCAGCCCGAAACCGGCCAGACGTGTCAGGCTGATGTCATGCACCGGAAGGCCGAACGCGCCGATACGGTCCAGCACAAGGGCCGCAACAAGCTGGCCCACCACCAGCGCCATCGTGGTGCTGAACGTGCCAATGACCGGCACCGCCCAGATCATCGCGGCGATGTAGAACGCACCCAACGCCCCGCCAACCCAAATCCAGGGCGGCGCGGTCGTTACCGCATCGCGCGACAGGCCGGTGCCGCGAAAGGCCCAGATTGCTGCCAGAACCAGAAACCCCACCAGAAAACTGATGCAGGCCGCAACCAGCGGATCGCCCGCTTGCCGGGCCAGCGCAGCATTGATTGGTGCCTGTGTTGCCAGCACCGATCCGGCCAGAACAACCGCCACGAGCGCGATAACTGCCTCGCTCATTGTTGCCCGGCGCTGGTCAGGGTTTTGCCCGGTCCGCCAATGATAACATCGGGCATCCTGCCTCTCCTTGCACTTTCCATCTGCTCATGAACGGGCCTTCCGCTGCTTCTTGCGCGTCACCATACCCGGCTCGGACACAGCCGGCGACGATGCTAGATGCAGCGCCGGTGATGGTCAATCAACCGGCCGGGGCCGCATCACGTATGCGCCATGCCGCTTGCCCTTGCTGCGGGGAACGGTATCTGTGAAGGCGAAACCAAAACGGAGTGATGCCGCATGGTCCGCCTGATACGCCTTTTCCCGGCTCTTGCGCTTGTTCTTCTGGCCGCCCTTCCTGCACACGCCAATGCCCCGCAGCATTTCACGCTGGACAACGGGCTTGAACTGGTGGTGATTGAAGATCGTCGCGCGCCGGTGGTCACGCAGATGATCTGGTATCGCGTGGGCGCGGCCGATGAACCCGCAGGGCGGTC
This sequence comes from uncultured Rhodobacter sp., assembly GCA_964496915.1. Classification (GTDB taxonomy): domain Bacteria; phylum Pseudomonadota; class Alphaproteobacteria; order Rhodobacterales; family Rhodobacteraceae; genus Pararhodobacter. The sequence goes on along the minus strand of CAZCAX010000003.1, from coordinate 77,459 downwards.
CGGCATTGCGCATTACCTTGAACATCTGATGTTCAAGGCCACCGATTCACTGGAACAGGGCGAATTCTCCGCCACCGTCGAGGCTCAGGGCGGGCGTGACAATGCCTTCACCTCTTGGGATTACACCGCCTACCACCAGCGCGTAGCTTCTGATCGGCTGGAACTGATGATGCAGATGGAGGCTGACCGCATGTCCAATCTGCGGCTTGACCTGTCCGACTGGCTGCCCGAGCGCGCCGTGATTCTGGAAGAACGCGGGCAGGTGCTGGAAAGCCGCCCCGACGCCGTATTCAACGAACAAATGCGCGCGGCGCTGTTTCAGAACCACCCCTACGGAATTCCGATCATAGGCTGGCGCCACGAGATGGAAATGCTCGACGACACCATCGCGGAAAGCTTCTATCGCACCTATTACGCCCCCAACAACGCCATCCTGATCATCGCGGGCGATGTCGATGCAGGGCACGCGCTGGAACTTGCGCAGCGCCATTATGGCAGCATCCCCGCCAATGCCGACCTGCCGTTGCGCAGCCGCCCGCAAGAGCCGCCCCATCACGCCGAACGTCGCATGGTGTTGCGCGATTCCCGTGTCGGGCAACCCTATGTCAGCCGCCTGTATCTGGCCCCCAACCGCCGCGCGGGCGACCAGCGCGAGGCCGCCGCGTTTCAGGTGCTCGCCGGGCTTCTGGGCGGCAGCCCGCAGACCTCGGTGCTGGAACGCCGCCTGACCTATGATGAAGGGATCTCGCTGTCGACATGGGCGGGCTATATGGGCACCGCGGTGGATAGCGGTGTGTTCTCGCTGGGCATTATGCCGGCCGCGGACGTTTCGATGCAGGAGGCAGAGGATGCGATGGACCGCACGCTGGCAGATTTCATAGAGAACGGGGTCGATATGGACCAGCTGGAGCGGGTGCGCATGATGCTGCGCGCCGCCGTGATCTATGAGCAGGACAATGCCACCAGCCGCGCGCGCACCATCGGGGCCGATCTTTCCGTCGGGCTGACCCTGGAGGATTCCGAGCGCTGGAACGAGATCCTGCAAGAGATCACCGCCGAGGAAATCCTTGCCGCCGCCCGTCAGCTTGACCGGCGCGCCTCGGTCACCGGCTGGCTGATGGGAGAAGAATGATGAACCCGCTCAAACCCCTCGCGCTGACATTGGCCTTCGCCACGCCGTTGCATGCCGAAATCGACATTCAGCCCGTCACCTCTCCTCAAGGCTTCAGCGCCTGGCTGTCCGAGGAACGTTCGATCCCCTTTGTCGCCATCGAGATTATCTTTCCCGGCGGAGCCAATCTTGACCCCGACGGCGCCGAAGGCGCGGTGTCGCTGATGACCGGCCTCCTGTCCGAGGGGGCCAGCGATCTGGACGCACAGGAATACGCCGCCGCGCTGGAATCGCTGGCCGGCAACATCAGTTTCAGCGCCGGTCGCGATTCCGTCTCGCTGTCGATCCAGGCGCTGTCGGAAAACCGAGATCAAGTGATCGATCTCGCGCGCCTCGCGCTGATTGAGCCGCGCTTTGACGAGGCCGCGCTGGCCCGTTCCCGTGCGCAGCAGAGCGCCGCGCTGGAACGCGCCGCGCGCAACCCCAACACCATCGCCAGCCGCGCCTTCAATGAGATGGCCTATGAGGGGCACCCCTATGCGCGCCCGACCGACGGCACCCCGGAAACCGTCGCCGATCTGGACCGCGACGCCATCATTACTGCCCATCAGAACGCGCTGACCCGCGACCGGGTGCTGGTGGGCGCTGCGGGCGACATCTCGGCAGAGGAGCTGGGCGAGATCCTTGATCGCCTGCTTTCCGACCTGCCCGAAGCCACCGTGGCGCTGCCCGACTATGCAGATTTCACCGCTCCGCCAGGCGTAACCGTCATCCCGTTTGACGGCCCGCAATCCGTCATCGCCTTTGGTCATGGCGGGTTACCGCGTGATGATCCTGATTTCATGGCTGCCTTCGTGATGAACGAAATATTCGGCGGCGGCCGCTTCGGCACACGGCTGATGACCGAACTGCGCGAGATCCGCGGCCTGACCTATGGTGTTGGCACCTCACTGGCCTCGGCCAGCCATGGCGACAGCTACCAGGGCCGCCTTTCCACCGCCAACAATCGTGTGGCCGAGGTCGTGGAGATCCTGCGCGAGGAATGGGAGTGGCTGTCCGGGGGCGGTATCTCTGAGGATGATCTGGACCGCATCAAGACCTATCTCACCGGCGCTTATCCGCTGCGATTTGATGGCAATGGCTCCATCGCGTCGATCCTGGCGTCAATGCAGTTTCAGGGCTTTGACATCGACTACGTGAACACACGCAACGATCTGGTGCGCGCCATCACGCTGGAGGATATCAACAGCGTCGCCGCTCGCCTGATACAGCCCGAAGCGCTGCATTTTGTCATCGTCGGTCAGCCCGAAGGACTGGACTGACAGCTTTTCAAACCGGGGGCGTCATGCTATCTCTGGTAGCATGCACGCCACCCGCCCCAAGATAAGCCAAACGCCCCCTGCGATTCGTCAGCTTGACGAAACCGCCGCCAACCGCATCGCGGCAGGCGAGGTGGTGGAACGTCCGGCATCCGCCGTCAAGGAACTGGTGGAAAACGCGCTGGATGCGGGCGCGCAGCGCGTCACCGTCGCCTATGCCGATGGCGGCAAGACCCTGATCCGCGTCAGCGACGACGGGCACGGCATGGGGCCGGATGATCTGCCCCTGGCACTGTCACGCCACGCCACCTCCAAGATCGACGGGTCGGACCTGCTGAATATCCACACATTCGGCTTTCGCGGCGAGGCCCTGCCTTCGCTGGGGGCGGTCGGTCGCCTGTCCATCACCAGCCGCGCAGAGGGGCAGGAAGGGGCACAGATTGGCGTGACCGGCGGGCGGATCGGGCCGGTCAGACCCGCCGCGCTGAACCGGGGCACACAGGTGGAACTGCGCGATCTGTTCCACGCCACCCCCGCGCGGCTGAAGTTCCTGCGCACGGACAGGGCCGAGGCACAGGCCATTTCCGATTGCATCAAGCGGCTGGCCATGGCCGAGCCCTTCGTCAGCTTTACCCTCACCGATGTCTCAAACGGCGAGGCGCGCGATATCCTACGCCTTGAGGGTGAGCAGGGCGACCTGTTTGACGCGCTGGAGGCCCGGCTGGCCCGTCTTATGGGGCGCGATTTCACCGAAAACGCCCTGCGCATTGACGCAAAGCGCGACGATCTGCACCTGACCGGCCTCGCCGCCCTGCCCACCTATTCGCGCGGCGCGGCGGTGGCGCAGTTCCTTTTCGTCAACGGCCGCCCGGTGCGCGACAAGCTCTTGATCGGCGCCCTGCGCGCCGCCTACAGCGATTTTCTGGCGCGTGACCGGCACCCGGCAGCGGTGCTGTTCCTTGATTGCCCGCCGGAACTGGTGGATGTGAACGTCCACCCCGCCAAGGCAGAGGTCCGCTTCCGCGATCCCGGCCTGGCACGCGGGCTGGTTGTATCCGCACTGCGCCATGCCCTGGCCGAGGCCGGACACCGTGCCTCATCGACCGTCGCCAACGCCACTCTGGGCGCGCTGCGGCCTGAAGTGACGGGGCAAGAGGCAACGGGGACGCGCGTCTACCAGATGGATCTGAGCGCGCGCACCCGTTTCGGCAACACACATTCTGCCCATCCCGGTGCCGGGGCCATCGCGCAAAGCTATGCCGCGCAGGCTCCCGCCTTCAGCGAAGCCGCCAGCGCTTTTGACGCCCCCACCCCTTCGGCCCGGATCGAGCCCGAAACCGGACCCACCGATGCCCCGCTGGGTGCCGCCCGCGCGCAGGTGCATGAAAACTATATCATAGCCCAGACCAATGATGGCATTGTCATTGTCGATCAGCACGCGGCACATGAACGGCTGGTCTATGAAAAACTCAAGCGCCAGATGGCAGAAAACGGCGTGCCCGCGCAGGCGCTTCTGATCCCCGAGATCGTGCCGCTGTCAGCGGGCGACGCCGCGCGGTTGCTGGGCCATGCCGATGATCTTGCGCGCATGGGCCTGACGGTGGAACCCTTCGGCGGCGATGCCGTGGCGGTGCGCGAAACCCCCGCCGCACTGGGCGCGGTCAACGCGGAAGCGCTGCTGCACGACATTCTTGATGAACTCACCGATCTGGGACAAAGCCAAAGCCTGACCACGCGCCTTGACGCCGTCCTCAGCCGCATGGCCTGTCACGGATCGATCCGCTCGGGCCGTCAGATGCGCGCCGATGAGATGAACGCCCTGCTGCGCGCGATGGAAGCGACGCCGCATTCCGGCCAGTGTAACCACGGGCGGCCCACCTATGTGGCGCTGAAACTGGCGGATATCGAAAAGCTGTTTGGCCGCCGATGACCCCGCCGCCGGACCTGTCCTCCCCGCTTGTTCTGGGCGCATTGGCGCTTGGCGTGCTGGCCGTTCTGCTGCTTCTGGTGCTTCGCGCCAGCCAAAATGCCGCACGCGCGGTGGAGCCGGTGATCTGGCAGATGGACCAGTTGGGCCAGCGTGTGCAGGCGCTCTCGGACGGGCAGCAACATCTGGCGGGCGGGCTGCATCATGTCTCCGAGGCGCAGTCCAAGGCGCAGACCCAGATGATGCAGATGATGGAACAGCGGTTGGCGCAAGTTTCTCAAACCATGTCGGAATCGCTGCACGGCAACGCGCTTCGCACCGCGCGCAGCCTCGGCGATCTGCATGTGCGGCTGGAAACCATCGACAAGGCGCAGGCCAATATCGAAAAGCTTTCGGGCAATGTCCTGAGCTTGCAGGACATCCTGTCAAACAAACAGACTCGCGGTGCCTTTGGCGAAATCCAGTTGCATGACATCGTCCAGCGCGCCCTGCCCTCGGACAGCTACACGATGCAGGCGACACTGTCGAACGGCAAACGCGCCGATTGTCTGGTGCATTTGCCCAACCCCCCGGGCCCCATCGCAATCGATGCCAAGTTTCCGCTAGAGGCCTATGAAGCCCTGCGCAACGCCGGGAACGAAACGCAGATGCAGGAGGCCCGGCGCGCCATGCGCACAGCGCTGCGCCACCATATCAAGGCAATCGCCGAGAAATACATCCTTGAGGGCGAAACTGCCGAAGGCGCCTTGATGTTCCTGCCCTCGGAAGCGGTCTATGCCGAACTCCACGCCAATTTCCCCGAGATCGTGCGCGAAGGGTTTTCCGCGCGCGTCTGGATCGTGTCGCCCACCACCTGCATGGCCACGCTGAACACCATGCGCGCGGTTCTCAAGGATGCGCGCATGCGCGAACAGGCCGGGGCAATTCGACGCGAACTGGCGGAGCTTTACAAGGATATCGAACGGCTGGGCATCCGGGTCGAAAACCTTGACCGCCACTTCGGGCAGGCCGCCAGGGATGTTGCCGAAATCCGCATCTCGGCCGACAAGGCAGGCCGGCGTGCGCGTCGGCTCGACAATTTCGATTTCGAGGAACTGGCCCCTGACGAACCCGCAAACCCCGTTAACACGCTTGCTACCCGCTAGAGTGAAATCCGACCGAAGCGAAGCGAGGATCGGAAAAATTGCTCGATAAAACAAAGGCCAGAGGCGTTGCCGATCCAACATGATCGGCAACGCCTCTAGAGTTCAGATCTTCAGGAACGGCTGAAGCAGGCGCGGCACGAAGCTGTTGAAGCGCAAGGGCGCATCGGTCACCGCCAGACAGATGCAATCCGCGCCGGGCTCGGCAATCGGGGTATGCTCCAGCTCTTCGGTTGCGATCTCGATATCGCCGCGGCCGAAATGATCGACCTCGTCGCGAAACGCACCTTGCAACACGAGCGTCAGCTCCATCCCGCGATGGCCATGATCCGGCACCGCCATCCCGGCAGGAATATACAACAGGCGTGCCGAGGCGTCGCGCGCGGTGGGCAGGATTGCCTGACGCACCCCCCCGCCCACGGAACGCCATCGCACCGCCTCGACATCGCCGCCTACATAGTCGCGCAGCGGCGCCGGAAAGACCCCCCCGCGCGGCTTCGGCTTCGGAGCTGGCGGGGGCGGCGTCTGACGGATACGCGCCATCACCTTTTCCAGACTGTCTGCGCCCATGTCTTCGACGGGATCCGGCAGGTTTTCCAAAAGCGCGCCACCCACGGCATCAAAGCTTTCCAGCCGCGCCCGGCAGGCGTCGCACATCGAGATATGCGTCGCCACGATCAGGTTGAAAGCCTCGGGCAACTGCCCCGCGCTATACCCCATCAGAAGCGCGTCATTGAGATGGTGGCGGATCATCGCGGTCTTACCTTCACGTCATGGCCTGACGCAGTTTTTCCAGCGCCAGGCGAATGCGGGATTTGATCGTGCCAAGCGGCAAACCGGTGATCTTCGCGATCTCGCCATGCGACAGATCGCCAAAATACGCCTGTTCGATCAGAACCCGCTGATTGTCGGGCAGGCGGGCCAAAGCCACGCCCAGTTTCGTGCTTTCCTGTTGCAGCGCCAGCGCGTCGGCCTGATCGGGCTCGGGCTCGGGGCCCCAGGGCAGATCTTCGGGTTCAGGCCGTCGTGCCTTGCGCAAGGCGTCGATCCGCCGGTTGCGGGCGATGGTGAAAATCCAGGTCGCCACACTGGCACGCGCCGGATCAAAAAGATGCGCCTTGTGCCACAGCGTCGCCATGACATCCTGCGCGCATTCTTCGGCCAGCGCCGCTCCGGCGCCCGATTTCATCAAGAACGCCTTAACCCGCGGGGCAAAATGGGCGAACAATTCGGCAAAAGCCGCCTCGTCCCCCTTCTGTGCCACGCGCAAAACCTGCGCTACCCACTCTCCCTGTGCCTCATCGGCCTGCGACACGTCCCGCACCTTTCCGGTATGCGGCCCGCCCCCTGCCCCCGGCGGGCCGGGCGGCGGAGCCTGCCGCTCCTTTATCGGGCTTTGGTCAAGCAACTGCAACATGCGGTGTTTACGCGCCCTGCCCCGGACCGGATCAGTCGCGAACAAAAAAACCTACATAGCCGATGTAATCCGTTGCGCTCCGCCCTGCGTATCCTTGCAAACACCAAGGAGCCGCTCATGCCTTTCGAGACCCTTCCCCACTACCCGCGCCGCATCGCCGTGATCGGAGGTGGCATTGCTGGTATGAGCGCGGCCTGGTTGCTGGCGCCCGGCCATAAGGTGACGCTGATAGAAGCCGCACCACGCCTTGGCGGGCACGCGCGCACGGTGATCGCGGGGAAAAGGGGGGATCAGCCGGTTGATACCGGCTTCATCGTCTTCAACCACGCAAACTACCCGAACCTGACGGCAATGTTCGACGCGCTGGCGGTGGAAACAGTCAAGAGCAACATGAGCTTTGGCGCGTCGTTCGATGGCGGGGCCTGTGAATACAACCTCAACTCCCTTGACCAGTTGTTCGCCAGCCGCCGCAATCTGGCCTCTCCGCGCTTTCTGCGGATGATCAGCGACATCCTGCGCTTCAACAAACACGCGACGACCGTTGCGGATGACCCGGCGATGACCATTGGCGAACTGATGGACCGGCTGCGCATGGGCCGTTGGTTCCGCGAGCGCTATTTGCAGCCTTTCTCGGGCGCGATCTGGTCAACACCGAAGGAACAGATCATGAGGTTCCCGGCGCAGGCGATGATCCGGTTCTTTGAAAATCATGCGCTGCTTGGCTATCATGGACAGCATCAGTGGTTCACGGTCAAGGGTGGATCGGTGGAGTATGTGCGCAAGCTCACGCTGGATCTCTTGGCGCGCGGTGTGGATATCCGATGCAATGCGCCGGTGGCAGCTGTGCGGCGGCTGGCCGTGGGGGTTGAGGTGAAACTGCACGGCGCAGACTGGGAACGCTTCGACGAGGTGGTGTTTGCCACCCATTCCGACGACACGCTGGCGATGCTGGCCGATCCTTCCGATGAGGAGCGTTCGACGCTGGGGGCGGTAGGCTATCAGGACAACCATGCGGTGCTGCATGCCGACGCCTCGGTCATGCCGAAGCGGCGCAAATGCTGGGCCAGCTGGACCTATACGGAACACAACCCGGCTGACCGTGAGCGCATCAGCCTGAGCTACTGGATGAACTCGTTGCAACCGATCCCGCAGGACGATCTGCATATCGTTACATTGAATGCCACACGTCCGATCCGCGAAGAGCTGATCTACGACAGCCATACCTTCCGCCACCCGGTGTTCGATCTGGGCGCCTTCGCCGCGCAAGACCGCATCCGCGCCTTCAACGGCAGCCGGAACAGCTGGTACTGCGGCGCCTGGATGCGCAACGGATTTCATGAGGACGGCTTTGCCTCGGCGGTCGATGTGGTGCAGGCGATGGCCGCCCGTGCGCGGTCTGTCGGGGTGGCCGCATGACCGACGCCGCGCCAAAGTTCAACGGTGGCCACGCGGTTTCGAAACCGCGTGAAGGCGCGCCAACGCGCCTTGGATCGCTGCCACCCGTGAGCGCCTTGGTCGCGGGCCTAGTGTCGAAACCGGGCAAGAAAGGCGCTTCGAAGCGCCTTGCCCCCCTTGGCAACCGGAGCATGCAGTATGAGCGGCGTTGAGCACGTTGCCGGGCAAACCTTTCACGCGCGCAAAGGCGCGCTTTCCAATCGCTTCATCTATGGTGTTGATTACCTTCTGATCGACCCCGAAGCTCCCGCCCTGCGGGGCCCGGTGGTTTTCGCGCGCAACAGCGCAGGCCTCGTATCGATGCATGACAGCGATCATGGCGGCGCGCGTGGTGCGGGCGAAGGCGCGGCCTGGGTACGCCGCGTTCTGGCGCAAAACGGGATAGACAGTGCCGACGGGCGCCTTCTGCTGCTTGCCCAGCCGCGTATTCTTGGCCATGTGTTCAACCCGGTCAGCTTCTGGCTATGCCATGACCGCGACGGCACGTTGCGCTGCGTCATCGCCGAGGTGAACAACACTTTCGGCGATCGGCATTCCTACCTTTGCCACCACGACGACCAGCGCGCAATCACGGCAAACGACGAACTGACGGCGCGCAAGGTGTTTCATGTCTCACCCTTTCAACCCATCGCCGGAACCTATCGTTTCCGCTTCGACATCACGGACGAGAAGGTCAACATCCGCATCGATCTTGGCCATGAAACGGGCGGGCTGATCGCCACGCTGACCGGCCCACGCCGCCCGGGCACCAGCGCGGGCCTCCTGGGTGCGATGCTGCGCCGTCCCATGGGCGCGCGCCGGGTATTGGCGCTGATCCACTGGCAAGCGCTGATACTGTGGTGGAAGGGCGCCCGCTTTCATCCGCATACCCCGCCGCCGGCCGACGAGGTTTCCCGATGATCCGGCTGGGCCTTGGGCGCACCACGCACCCCGCCGCCTGGGCAGGCTTTGCCGCCATGCTGGCCATGGCCGGGCTGCCCATCTATATCCACGCGCCAAAGTTCTATGTGGACGAATACGGCACCAGCCTGGCCGCGCTGGGGGCGGTCCTTTTCGCACTTCGGCTGGTGGATTTCGTGCAGGATCCGGCACTGGGTTGGCTTGCACATGCGACCGCCGCTCACCGGCGGGCGATGGTTGCTGGTGCAGGCGCAATAATGGCGCTGTCGATGCTGGGCCTTTTCGCGGTGCCGCCGCCTTTCGCCCCGCTGGCGTGGTTCGCAATTACCCTTACCGGGCTGTTCAGCGCCTTCAGCTTTCTGACGATCTGCTTTTACACGCAGGGCGTCACCAAGGCCGAAACAATGGGCGAGAATGGCCATATACGCCTCGCCGCATGGCGCGAAGCCGGGGCGCTGCTGGGCGTTTGCGCCGCAGCCGCCGCGCCGACGCTGCTTGCGCTCGGCCCCAACCCGCCGTTCGAAAGCTTCGCCATTCTCTTCGCGGCCTTCACATTGGGCGCGCTTTGGGTGATGCGCGATGCCTTCACAGCGCAGTCCAACTCTGCACCCGCCGCACTGTCAGGCTTTGCAGCGGTGCTGCGCGACCACATCGCACGCCGGCTGCTGGTCATTGCCCTGCTCAATGCGGCGCCTGTGGCGGTCAGTTCCACGCTTTTCCTGTTCTTCGTCGAATCTCGCCTGCAAGCGCCGGGGCTTGAGGGTCCGCTCTTGCTTCTGTTCTTCCTCTCGGCCGCCGCCGCCTCCCCTCTCTGGGCACAGGCGGCCCGTCGCCATGGCGCGAAACCGGTGCTGATGAGCGGCATGGGCCTGGCGATCACGGCATTCGCGCTGACCGGTTTTCTGGGGCCGGGCGACGTAACCGCCTTCGCACTGATCTGCATTGTCACCGGCGCGGCACTAGGCGCCGACCTGACGCTTCTTTCAGCCCTGTTCGCCCGGCGCATGGCAAGCGTATTGCCCGATGCCAGCACCGGCTTTGCGCTCTGGGCTTTCGTGTCGAAAGCGACACTGGCACTGGCGGCAATATCGGTGCTGCCGCTCTTGCAATGGCAAGGTTTCACCGGGCCGGACAGCCCGCCAGCGGCTTTGCTGACGCTTTCGCTCCTCTATGCTGCCCTGCCCTGCGCATTGAAGATGCTTGCCATCGCCACCCTCGCCACCACTCCGCTTGAAAGTGAACTCAACCATGCCTGACATCGTCGCAATGACCACCGCGCTGATCCTTGCACTGATCCTGCTGGGATTGGCGGTATTGGGGCGGCGCACGGGCTTCATGGCCCAGCGCCCGGCCGATTATACCGGCACCGAACCTGCTGCCGATATCCGACGTCATCTCAGCGGCCCAATGCAATGCGAAGGCGTGATTTATGGCCCCACCGGGCGTGTGACCTCGCGTTTCACGGCGCGGATGGAAGGGCGTTGGGATGGAAACCGGGGCACGCTGGACGAGCATTTCCACTATATCGGCGGCAATCGGCAGAACCGGCAGTGGCGACTGACGCTTGGCAATGACGGCACTATCCGTGCCGAGGCTGACGACCTGATCGGCATCGGAAGCGGCCAGCAGGAAGGCGCCAGCATGCAACTGCGCTACCGCATCCGCCTGCCGGACCATTCGGGTGGCTGGACGCTTGATGTCACCGACTGGATGTATGTCATGGAAAACGGCACCATCATCAACCGCAGCCAGTTCCGCAAATTCGGCATCAAGGTGGCCGAACTTGTCGCAACAATGCGCCGGGTTCCGGCATGAGGGACTGGCAGGGTAAACGCTACTGGCTGGTCGGCGCCTCGGAGGGGTTGGGCCGGGCGCTGGCCGCGCATCTCAGCCGCGCGGGCGTCGAACTGGTGCTCAGTGCGCGCAACCGCGACCGGTTGCAGGAACTGGCCGAAACGCTGCCCGGTCGCGCATTTGTGGTGCCGATCGATGTGCGCGACATGGCTTCGGTGCGCGAAGCAGCATTTGCGGCGGGGCCGGTGGATGGCGTGATCTATCTGGCGGGCGTCTACTGGCCGCAACCCGCGCAGGAATGGAACGCCGATCAGGTCGAGGCGATGTGCGATATCAATTTCACCGGCGCTGCCCGCGTGATGGGTGCGGTGGTGCCCGCCATGGTGGAACGGGGAGAGGGACATCTGGTGCTCACCGGCTCGCTGGCCGGGTACAGGGGGCTGCCCGGCGCCATCGGCTATGGCGCGTCCAAGGCCGGGATGATGCATCTGGCCGAGAGCATGCAAGCCGATCTGCATGGCTCGGGGGTGGAGGTGCAACTGGTAAACCCCGGCTTCATCCAGACGCGGCTGACCAGGAAAAACAGCTTCCGCATGCCCTTCATCATGACCCCCGAAGCCGCCGCTGCCGAGGTGTTCGACCATCTGGGAACCGCACGATTTCGCAAAAGCTTTCCAATGGTTTTTTCCTGGGTTTTCCGGCTGTCGCGCTTCCTGCCCGAGGCCGTGTATCAACGCCTCTTTGGAGGCCGTTAAGCACCCGCCGGTTTTTCTTGCCAAAGCGGTCCGGGCGAGCGACACTTCATTGCAGGAAGGAGATGCACATGCGCCCCGAAATCAGCATCAAAAAGGTGGTTCATATCATCTTTCAAGCCCGCGAGGTCAATCGCGAGGGCGAGGTTCGCGCTTTCATCGATTCGCTGAACGAGGATGAAAAGGCCCATCTGGTCGCCATCGCCTGGATCGGCCGAGGGGCGTTTGAGCCCGAAGATTACGACGAGGCGCTGGCCACCGCCTTCTCCGAAGCCACCACCCCTACTGCCGATTACCTGCTCGGCATGCCGCACCTGTCGGAGAACCTCGAAGCCGGGCTTGAAGCGCTTGAGATCGACGTAGCCGAGGCCGAAGAGGACTTTTTCGAACGCTGAGCCACTCAAGGCGCCGGGTCTGGGTTGCCCGGCACATAGGCCCCCAGCCGCAGCAGGCGTTCCTCGAACCGGCGCACACGGTCCTGCGCCTTATCGTCCTGCGCGGCTAGATGCGCCAGGAGCGTTTCGATCAGCAGAAAGGCACCGGCCATGCTCGGCATCACGTGCGGGCCCAGCATCGGCGGACGCAGCACCACAGATGCCCCGCGCGCGATGGGCGCGCCGTGGCTGTCGGTGATGGCAATAACCTGCGCTCCCTGCGCACGCGCAACCGCGGCGGCCCGGACCACTTCGGCAGAGTAATGCGCAAAGGTGATGGCGATTACCACATCGCCTGCGCCGCAATCCGTCAGGCTGTCCATGATAAGCCCTGGCTGGGTGGGCGTCGGCATGATGTTGGCATGCGCCAGCGCGCCGACATAGGTGAAATAACTGGCCAGACCGAAGCAGGCGCGAACTCCGATGCAATGCACCCGCCGTGCGCGCCGGATAAGCGGCAGGCACTCCATCAGCGAGGCCGTCAGCGCCGGGGCAAAGACGACCTCGACGGTGTCGCGCGCGGCTGCACGAAGTTCGGAATGCAGATCGGCACCGGCGCGCCCGGCCAGCGCCCCCACCCGCGGCCCATAGGTCAGCGCCCGTGCGCGCATCGCCTGCTGTGCCGCGGCGCGGCAAGGCTCGAACCCTGAAAAACCCAGCGCACGTGCCAGGCGGATCACCGTGTTCGCATTGGCACCAGCGCGGGCGGCCAGGGTGCGGACCGAGTGAAAGGCCAACTCCTCTGGCCGGTCAGAAAGCCACAACGCCAACGCCCCCACCTGCGGCGTGCCGGTTTCGGCAAGCTGGCGCAGCCGCGCGACCAGGTCGTCGGAATCGGCAAAGGACAATGGCGGCAAGTCGGGCATGAGTGGAGATCGCCAGGAGTTGCTTCCGGGGGTGACACATTTGATTATCAAGTTGACTTTCGCAACACATTTGTTTCTTTTCGATGATGATCCGTTCGCGGCCCGGGTATCCCCGAGCGCCCCGGAACGGGTGAAACCGATCTGATAAAAATCCTTTGGGGGGTTCTCATGAACAAACCGCTTCTTACCAGCCTGACCGCCGCCGCTGCCCTTCTGGTCACCGGCCCGGCCTTCGCCCAGCAAACATTCGTCTCCATCGGCACCGGCGGCGTGACCGGTGTGTATTATCCCGCTGGCGGCGCGATCTGCCGCCTGGTCAACCGCGACCGTTCGGAGCATGGCATCCGCTGCGGCGTGGAATCGACCGGCGGGTCGGTGTTCAACATCAACGCCATCCGTTCGGGCGAGCTGGAATTTGGCGTCGCGCAGTCGGACTGGCAGTATCACGCTTATAACGGCACCTCGCAGTTCGAGGAAACGGGCGCCTTCGAGGGGCTGCGTGCCGTCATGTCGCTGCACCCGGAACCCTTTACCGTTGTTGCACGCGCCGACTCCGGCATTACCACCTTTGAAGACCTGCGTGGCAAACGCGTGAATGTCGGCAATCCCGGCTCGGGCACGCGGGGTACAATGGACGTGGTGTTGGAGGCAATGGGCTGGACGCTGGACGACTTCTCCGTCGCTTCCGAGCTTCCCGCAGGCGAGCATTCCCAGGCGCTTTGCGACAACAACATCGACGCTTTCGTTTACCCGGTCGGCCACCCATCGGGCAATATTCAGGAAGCGACCACCGGCTGTGACTCTGTGCTGATCAGCGTTGACAATGACGCCATCCGCGCACTGGTCGAAGAACGCCCCTACTATCGCATGGCCACCATCCCCGGCGGCATGTATCGCGGAACCGATGCGGACGTCACTACCTTCGGCGTTGGCGCAACCTTCGTCACCTCGGCCGATGTTTCCGAAGAGGTGGTGTATCAGGTGACCCGCGCGATTTTCGAAAACCTCGACCAGTTCCGCACTCTGCACCCGGCACTCGCCAATCTGGATCCGAACGAGATGATCGCCGATGGTCTGTCAGCCCCCCTGCATGATGGATCGGTGCGCTACTTCCGCGAAGCCGGTCTCATGGACTGAGCGCGGGGCAACCGCGCGCTAACTCTGGCCGCGTCCCCAAGGGGGCGCGGCCTTGTCTGACCTCTGGAACCGGGGCGGACGTAAAATTTTTCCAGCCCGCGCAAGGGGAGGCGGTGGGAATGACCGACAACAAGAGTGGCGGCAAACGGTTCAGCGATGCCGAGCTTCAGGATCTTGTAGCCCAGTCCGACAGCGGCGCACGCAACCCGCGCAACCGGGCGGTGGCCTTGCTGATTTCGGGCCTGGCGCTGTTCTGGGCATTGTTCCAGATCTGGGTCGCCGAGCCGCAGTTCTGGTTCGGTCATCTTCCCTTCGTCAAGATCCTCGGCTCTGACCAGACGCGGCCAATGCATCTGGCCCTCGCGCTGACGTTGGCTTTTCTGGCCTATCCGGCAGCCAAGACATCGCCCCGCGACCGCGTCCCGCTTTATGACTGGATCCTTGCGGCGACCGGCGCGGGATGCGCACTCTATGTCTTCTGGTTTTCCAACCAGTTGGCAATGACCGCCCGCTCAGGCTTGCCCACGCAATCCCAAATCTGGGTTGGCGCGATCGGCATTCTTGTTCTGCTGGAGGCCAGCCGCCGCTCCCTGGGCCCTGCTCTGACGATCGTCGCCTCGATCTTCCTTGCCTACAGCTATTTTGGCACCGGCTGGCTGATCCCGGAACTTATCGAGCATCAGGGGCGCTCACTCTATTCGGTAGTCAACACACAGTGGCTTTCGACCGAGGGGGTTTTCGGCATCCCGCTCGGTGTCTCCACCGCCTTCGTCTTCCTGTTCGTGCTGTTCGGCTCGTTGCTCGACAAAGCCGGGGCGGGGAACTACTTCATCAAGATGGCCTTTGCGGGCCTTGGCCATCTGCGTGGCGGCCCGGCCAAGGCCGCCGTTGTGGGATCGGCCGCGACGGGGCTGATCTCAGGCTCGTCGATTGCAAATGTGGTAACCACCGGCACCTTCACCATCCCGCTGATGAAACGCGTGGGCTTCTCCAGCGAAAAGGCCGGCGCTGTCGAGGTGTCATCCTCGGTCAATGGCCAGATCATGCCGCCGGTAATGGGTGCCGCGGCCTTCCTGATGGTCGAATTCATCGGCATCTCTTATCTGGACGTGATCAAGCACGCCTTTATCCCGGCGGTGATCAGCTACATCGCGCTGGTCTATATCGTCCATCTTGAGGCGCTGAAAAAAGACATGCCGGCGCTGGGTGAGTCAAAAGGTCTGCTGGCCATATTCGTCAAGGCCGCGATCGGATTTGCCGTGGCAGGCGTGGTATTCTACGGCGCGATCTGGGCGGTGGGGATGCTGCGCGCCACCGTTCCTTCTGCTTCCGGTTGGATCGTGGCAGGCGTGGTTCTGGCACTGTATCTGGCCGCGCTCTGGATTGCATCGGGCAAGCCCGACCTGGAACTGGACAACCCCCATGAAAAGCAGATCAAGCTGCCGGTGATGGCCGAGGTGGTGCCGACCGGCCTGCACTTCCTGCTACCGATCATCGTGCTGGTCTGGTATCTGATGGTTGAACGCCAGTCGCCCGCCAAGTCGGCATTCTATGCGGTGCTGGTGATGTTGGTCGTCATTGTCACGCAGCGCCCGCTCAAGGCGCTGATGCGCGGCCAGACATGGTTTCCAGAGATACGCGCGGGCCTGGATGACCTTCTGGAGGGGTTGATTGCCGGATCGCGCAATATGATCGGCATCGGGGTCGCCACGGGTGCGGCGGGCATAATCGTGGCCACCGTCACCCGTACCCCCATCGGCACCGAACTGGCCGGACTGGTGGAACTGCTGGCAATGGGCAACCTGTTCTTAATGCTGCTTCTGGTCGGGCTTTTCTCGCTGATCCTGGGTCTGGGCCTGCCGACGACGGCCAATTACATCGTGGTTTCGTCGCTTATGGCATCGGTGGTGGTCAGCCTCGGCGCGCAGGAAGGGCTGATCGTGCCGCTGATTGCCGCACATCTGTTCGTCTTCTATTTCGGCATCATGGCCGATGTCACACCGCCGGTAGGGCTGGCCAGTTTCGCCGCCGCCGCCGTGTCTGGCGGCGATCCGATCAAAACCGGCTTCACCGCGTTTTTCTACAGCCTGCGGACCGTCGCGCTGCCATTCCTGTTCATCTACAACCCCGCGCTGATCCTTTACGGTATCGATCTGGGAACCGCTGCGGGCCTGTTCGAAGCTGCGGTTGTCTTTGTCACCGCAACCTTCGCCATGTTGCTCTTTGCCGCCGCAACGCAGGGCTACTTTCTGGCCCGGTCACGGCTTTGGGAAACGGCAGCACTGCTCTTGGTGGCTTTCACGCTGTTCGTGCCAAATTTCTGGCTCAACCGGGTGCAGCCCGCCTTTGAAACGCTGCCACCGATGCAGTTCGAGCAGGTCTTGCAACAGGCCCAGCCTGAGGATGAATTGCGCATCGTCGTGACTGGCCCCAGCTTTACCACCGGTGCACAAACCCGTACCACGCTGGTGCTCCGCGTCGACGATACCCCGCCCGCTTCGCGGCTGGATGCCACGGGTCTCTGGTTGATGCCCGAGGATGACCGCATGATCATGGACGAGCCGATGCCGGGCACCCCCCATGCCGATGCGCTGTCCGGCCTCGATTTCTATGCCGCAGAGATGGTTGAGATTATCGAGGTGCAGCGGCGGGTGGAAAGGATGCCAAAGGAAGTCTTCTACATCCCGGCCCTGCTGCTTCTGGGGGCGGTCATCCTGTTCCAGCGCCGCCGCCAGACCAAACCCGCCTTCTGAGAACCGGAGCAAAGACCATGTCCACCTCCCGTATCGTTCTTCTGCCAATCGACCTGTCCGACCCGGCAAGCTGGCGCAAACCCCTTGCTGAATCACTGGCTATTCTGGGTACGAATGGCGTGCTGCATGTCGCAAGCGTGCTGCCCGAATTCGGCGTCGCCCAGGTTGGCAGCTTCTTTCGCAAGGATTTTGAGCGCGAAGCGCTGAAGGCGCTGGGTGAGGGATTGTCGGAATGGGTGGCGCAGAACGTGCCCGACGCCGTCGAGGTGCATCCCCATGTGCTGCATGGCACGATCTATGACGAAATCTTGCGGGCGGCTGAAAAGCTGCGCGTGGATGTTATTGTGATGGGCTCACACCGCCCGGCACTGAAAGATTACCTGCTGGGCCCCAATGCCGCACGTGTCGTGCGCCATGCGCCCTGTTCGGTCTATGTCGTGAGAGAATGAGATGCCTAACCATATTTTTGGCCGCACCACCAAAGGTCACCTTCCGACCGCCGCGCAAGGCGACGGCAGCTACATTATCGATAGCGCAGGCAAACGCTACCTCGATGCGTCTGGCGGGGCCGCGGTATCCTGCCTCGGTCATTCCGACCGGGACGTGCGCGCAGCGCTCCACGACCAACTGGACCGGCTGGCCTTCGCCCATACCGGCTTTTTCACGTCAGAACCCGCCGAGAGGCTGGCTGACCGCCTGATCGAAGCGGCGCCAGAGGGGATTGACCGGGTATATCTGGTTTCCGGCGGGTCCGAGGCTGTCGAAGCGGCGATCAAACTGGCGCGCCAGTACTTTACCGAGATCGGCCAGCCCGAGCGCCACCGCGTCATCGCGCGGCGCCAAAGCTATCACGGCAACACGCTGGGCGCGCTGGCTGCTGGTGGCAACCTCTGGCGGCGGGCACAGTTCGCACCGTTGCTGGCCGAGGTCAGCCATATCGCTCCCTGCTACGAATACCGCGACCGGGCTGACGGCGAAAGTCAGTGGGACTATGGCCAGCGCGTTGCCAACGAACTGGAGGCCGAGATTGAACGGCTGGGGCCAGAAAGCGTCATGGCCTTCATCGCCGAGCCGGTGGTGGGCGCCACACTTGGCGCTGTGCCTGCGGTTCCTGGCTACCTTAAACGCATCCGCGAGATCTGCGACCGCTACGGCGTGCTTCTGATCTTTGACGAGGTGATGTGCGGCATGGGCCGCACCGGCCACCTTTTTGCGTGCGACGAAGACGGGGTCGCGCCGGATCTTATCACGATCGCCAAGGGGCTGGGCGCGGGATATCAGCCAATCGGTGCGATGCTGGCCTCCAGGCGAATCTTTGAGGCCATCGACACGGGGTCAGGCTTCTTCCAGCACGGTCACACCTATATGGGCCACGCCATGGCCGCTGCAGGCGCCGACGCGGTGCTGCGTGCGATCCAGGAGCGCGGCTTGCTGGAGCAGGTGCGCAGGCGCGGCAAGCAACTGGAAGCGGCGCTTCAGGCAGAGTTCGGGCAACATCCGCATGTCGGCGATATCCGGGGGCGCGGGCTGTTTCTGGGGCTGGAACTGGTCGCTGATCGAGAAAGCAAGGCGACTTTCGATCCAGCCCGCAAGTTGCATGCCAAGGTCAAGGCTGCCGCGATGGAGGCCGGGCTGATATGCTATCCGATGGGCGGCACCATCGATGGCGCGCGGGGCGACCATATCCTGCTTGCACCGCCCTTCATCCTGAGTGAGGAACAAATCGCGGAACTGACCGGGAAACTGTCACGCGCCCTCACCGATGCGCTTGCTTCCTGATCCCGGCGGCCGGGTTGACATCGCGTACCGGACGGCGTCAATCTGATCCTTCGCAAAATGCAAGGATCTGATCATGGCCACCACACCGCCCGTCTGCGCCTTTGGTTGGAAAGCGGCGCCATTTCGGCTGCCGTCAACGGATGGCCGGACGCTGAACTTCATCGACATCGCAGGCCCGAAGGGCACGCTGGTGATGTTCTTGTGCAACCATTGCCCCTATGTGCTGAGCGCGCTGGATCGGATCATCCGTGATGCACGCGACCTGAAGGCCATAGGCATCGGGGTCGCCGCGATCTGCTCGAACGATGCGGCGACCTATCCCGAGGACAGTTTTGAACGCATGCGGGCGCTGGCAAGGGAGCGGGATTTTCCCTTCCCCTACCTGCACGACGAGGACCAGGATATCGCGCGCGCCTACGGTGCCGCCTGCACGCCCGATTTCTTCGGCTTCAATGCCGCCGGGGAATTGCAGTATCGCGGCCGCCTTGATGCCTCTGGCCGCACAGCTCCACCGCCCGATACCCGACGCGACCTGTTCGAGGCCATGCGCCAGATTGCCGAAACAGGCGAGGGACCGCGTGAGCAACAGCCTTCTGTCGGCTGTTCGATCAAGTGGCGTAGCGGCGAATGACAAAGCGATGACCTCGGTGCCTGCTTGCGCAGAAGCCTTTTCTTCCCGCTACGCGGTGCGGGGGCGCTGCCCCCGTCCCTTCTGCGTCGCAGAAGGGACTCCCCCGGGATATTTTTGAACAGATGAAGCCGGAAACGCCCGCGAAATGCGTTCAGATCCGCCCTTCTTCGACCGCGAAGCAAGCAGTAAGGCTGCCATCGGCATCAACCGGCTGCGGAATCTCGCGTTTGCAACGGTCAAATGCATGCGGACAGCGCGGGTGGAAAGTACAGCCGGAGGGCGGGCTGATCGGGTTGGGAATTTCACCTTCGACCTGTCTGCGTCGCCGGCCTGACAGCGCCAGGTCGGGCACAGCATCCAGCAACATGCGTGAATAGGGATGTTTGGGATCGGT
This sequence comes from uncultured Rhodobacter sp., assembly GCA_964496915.1. Lineage (GTDB taxonomy): Bacteria > Pseudomonadota > Alphaproteobacteria > Rhodobacterales > Rhodobacteraceae > Pararhodobacter. The sequence continues at coordinate 57,648 of CAZCAX010000003.1, read as the reverse complement.
GAACAGCCTCTTGCCCTCGGCCACTTCGACCAACCGCCCCAGATAAAGCACACCGATCCGGTTCGACATGTGGCGCACGACCGACAGATCATGCGAGATCAAGAGATAGGTCAGCCCGAATTCATCCTGCAGATCGCGCATCAGATTCAGGATCTGCGCCTGCACCGACACATCGAGCGCCGAGGTAGGCTCGTCACAGACAATGAACTCGGGCTTTGATGACAGCGCGCGTGCAATGGCGATGCGCTGGCGCTGGCCGCCGGAAAACTCATGCGGGAACTTGCCCGCATCCGCCGCCGACAGGCCGACCGTATCCAGAAGACGCCCTACTTCGCGCGTTACCTCGGCACCCTTTGCCAGCCCGAAGGTGCGGATCGGCTCGGCGATGATGTCCCCCACACGCCAGCGCGGATTGAGGCTGGCGAAGGGATCCTGAAAGATCATCTGGAACCGTCGCCGCAGCGTGCGCATCGCCGCGCCCGACGCAAAATTCATCTCCTGCCCGTCGAAGATGATCTTGCCCGCCGAAGGTTCCAGCAGCCCGACGATCATCTTGGCGATGGTTGATTTTCCAGAGCCGGATTCGCCCACCAGCGCGAAAGTCTCACCGCGCTTGATTTCGAAATTCACATCGGCGGTGGCGGTGAGAAACTGCTTTTCCTCGCGTTCGATCACCCGGTTGAGCCAGGGTTTTGACACGTCGAAATAGCGCGTCAGCCCCTCGACCTTGAGCAGCACATCAGACATTGCCAGCCTCCTGCTTCACAACGTCATAGAGCCAGCAGGCAACCTGCCGCCTGTCGCCCCGGTCAAGCGGCTCGGGTCGATCCACGCGGCAGCGGTCAAACACCTTGGGGCAGCGCGGGTTGAAGGCGCAGCCGGGCGGAATGGCATTCAGGCGCGGCATGGAACCGGGGATCTGCACCAGCCGGTCCGATGTCTGGGTCAGCGTGGGAATGGAGCCCATCAACCCCTGCGTGTAGGGGTGTTCGGCGGCGGTGATCACCTCGCGCACCGGGCCGATTTCGGCCAGACGCCCGGCATAAAGCACTGCAACCCGGTCTGCCGTTTCGGCGATCACCCCCATATCATGGGTGATCAGCATTACGGCAGCACCCCGCTCGGCGCAGATTTCCTTCAGAACATCAATGATCTGCGCCTGCACAGAGACGTCGAGCGCGGTGGTCGGCTCATCCGCGATCACCAGTTCGGGTTCGGCAGCCAATGCAAGCGCGATCACCACGCGCTGGCGCATACCGCCCGAGAAATGATGCGGATAATCGTCGATCCGCCGCGCGGCAGCAGGAATGCCCACCCGGTCAAGCAGCGCTACCGCGCGCGCGCGCGCCTCTTTTTCGGAGACATCCATATGCGTGCGAATGGTTTCGATCAGTTGCTGCGCCACGGTGTAAAGCGGGTTGAGCGAGGTCAGAGGATCCTGGAACACCATGCCGATCCGCTTGCCACGAATGCGGCGTAGCGCCTCGGGTGCGAGGTTGTCGATACGCTGGCCACGCAGCCATATCTCGCCACCGGCTATACGGCCCGGCGGTTCGATCAGTCCGATGATCGCGGCACCGGTGATGGACTTGCCAGCGCCGGATTCGCCGACCATACCCAGCACCTCGCCCTCCTGTATGTCGAACGACACCTTGTCGAGCGCGCGCAAGGTGCCGCGGCGGGTGGGAAACTCGACCACCAGGTCGCGAACGGAAAGAAGTGGTTCAGCCATCAGCGCATCCCCTCAACGCAAACGTGGGTTCAGGGCGTCGCGCAGCCAGTCGCCCAACAGATTGACCGCCAGCGCCAGCGCCAGAAGGGTTATCGAGGGGAACAGCAATATCCACCATTCGCCGGAGAAGAGGTATTGCTGGCCAATGCGGATCAGCGTGCCAAGCGAGGGCTGGGTGGGCGGCACACCGACCCCCAGAAAGCTGAGCGTCGCTTCGGCGATGATCGCCAGCGCAAGGCCAATCGTGGCAATCACCAACACCGGACCCATGACATTGGGCAGGATATGCCGCACCAGAATCTTCAGCGGATGCGCACCGATCACGCGGGCGGCCTGCACATATTCCTTGTTCTTCTCCACCATCGTGGCCCCACGCACCACGCGTGCATATTGCACCCAGTCCGACAGGCCGATGGCCACGATCAGCACCCAGATGGCCATGGTTTCGCGGTGCGCGGGCGGGATGAAGCCGCGCGCGACACCAAAGATCAGCAGCGCGATCAGGATCGACGGGAAGGAAAGCTGGACATCGGCCACCCGCATCAGCAGGCTGTCTACCCAGCCGCCGCGGTAGCCTGCGGCAAGCCCTGCGGCAATGCCCAGGACCATGGCGAACAGAACCGCCGCGAAACCCACGAACAACGAGATCCGTGCGCCGTAAAGGAGCGTCGAGAAGATATCGCGCCCCTGATTGTCGGTGCCCAGCCAATACACATTGCCGGTAAAGGCGTTCGGCTCCATCGGCGGGGTGAAGCCATCCATAAGGTTGAGGGTGGAAGGATCATAAGGGTTGTGCGGTGCAATCCAGGGAGCCAGGATGGCCAGCAGGATGATTGCCAGCGCCACGAAACCGGCGACGATGGCGACCGGTGAGGTGCGGAAGGAATAGGCCACATCGCTGTCCCAGGCGCGGAACAGCCAGCTTCGCGAGACAGGTGTTTGGGTCTTGTCGCTCATCTTGGCCCCCTCAGTGGCGGGTCTTGGCGCGATCGACGCGCAGGCGCGGGTCGACGACATAATACAACAGATCGACGATCAGGTTGATCACCACGAAAATCAGCGCGATCAGCATCAGATAGGCTGCCATCACCGGCACATCGACAAACCGGACAGAGTTGATGAACAGAGCGCCTACGCCGGGCCACTGAAAGACGGTTTCGGTGATGATGGCAAAGGCGATGATCGAACCAAGCTGCAACCCGGTGATAGTGATCACCGGCACCAACGTGTTCTTCAGCGCGTGCCCGAAATGAACTGCGCGGTTGGTCAGCCCACGGGCGCGGGCAAACTTGATGTAATCGGTGCGCAATACTTCCATCATCTCGGCGCGCACCAGACGCATGATCAGCGTCATCTGGTAAAGCCCCAGCGTGATCGCAGGCAGGATCAGCGACAAGCGGCCGGAATGGGTCAGGAAACCGGTGCGCCACCAGCCAAGATCAACGACATCGCCACGCCCGAACGAGGGCAACCATTGCAGCTCCACCGCAAAGACCCAGATCAGCAGTACACCAATCAGGAAGGTCGGCAGCGACACCCCGATCAGAGAGACGGTCATGATGGTGTTGGACACCCAGCCCTTGCGCCTGAGCGCGGTATAGACGCCGAAACCCACGCCGAAGATGAAGGCCATGACGCCTGACACCAGCGCCAGTTCGATCGTGGCGGGCAGACGCGAGAGGATCAGCTCCATCACCGGCTGTTGCAGTCGGTAGGAAATGCCGAAGTTGCCCTGGATCGCATCACCGACAAAGCGGATGAACTGCATCAGGAAGGGATCGTTCAGACCAAGCGCGTCGCGAAGCGCCTCACGGTCAGCAATCGAGGCTTCTTGCCCGACCATCGAGCTGATCGGATCGCCAACGAAGCGGAACAGCGAAAACGAAACCAGCGCCACGACCAGCATGACAAGGACAGATTGCAGAACCCTGCGAATGATGAAGGCAAGCATCTGGGTGACCTCCGAAAGCGGCGCTCCCTTGATGGGTCAGCACTACAGACCCAATTGGAAGCGCCTGCGCGGGGTATCCCGCGCAGGCGCATGCGTCAAGCCACTACTCAGTCGAACGTCACGTTCGCCATATGCGGCTGGTTCTCGGGGTGAACCTCGACATTGATGCCGGTGCGCGAGGCATAGGCCAGCAGCTGGTTGTGAATGTTGAGGAATACGCGATCTTCCATCACTTCGTCCCAGATCTCGGCGATCAGTGCATCGCGGGCTTCCAGGTCGGTCATGGTGGCGAGCGCTTCGATCTTGGCGTCCAGTTCGGTGTTGTTGTAGCGCGCCCCGTTATAGGCACCGAACGCGCCCTCGCGCGAATGCACGAGGAAGTTGAACACATAGGCCGAATCGAAGGTCGGCACGCCCCAGCCCAGCAGATAGAAATCGGTTTCCCAATTCTCGATCAGCGGGAAATGCAGCGAGCGGGTCTGCGACACGAGGTTCACGCTCATGCCGATGCGACCCAGCATACCAACCACCGCCTGGCAGATTGCCTCGTCATTCAGGTAACGGTCATTCGGGCAGTGAAGATCGACCGAGAAGCCGTTCTCATAGCCCGCATCACGGATCAACTGCGCCGCGCGCTCGTAATCCGGGGCGGAATAGCTGTGCATCTCCTCGGTCCAGCCGTTGACAAACGGCGGCAGCGGCGCCGCCGACGGCTGCGACTGGCCGCGCATCACCACCTGACGAATGGCGTCACGATCAACCGCAAGCGCCATCGCCTCACGCACTTCAGGCTTGGCGAAGGGGTTATCCTCGACATTGGCCGAGGCCAGACGCTCGGACGTCATGTCATACGAGAAGAAGATATTGCGGTTTTCCGGCCCGGTGGTGACGGTCACGCCATCGGTCTGCTCAAGACGCGCGATATCCTGCACCGGCACGTCCTGCACCAGATCCACCTCGCCCGACAGAAGGGCCGCTACGCGTGTCGCTGCCTCGGCGATCGGGGTGTAGATGATCTCGGTCACTTGCGGCGTATCGGCCCAGTGCCCATCAAACGCCTGCAGAACGGTGCGTACTTCGGGGTCACGGCTGACCAGACGATAGGGGCCAGTTCCGTTGGTGTTACGCACGGCGAAGTTCTCTTCGCCCGCGGCAAAGTTCTGCGGTGCTTCGACATCGTTCTCGGAAGCCCAGTCGCTGTCCATGATGAAGAAGTTGGTCAGGTTCTGGACGTAAAGTGGCGAGGGACCGGCCATCTGGATATGGACGGTGTAATCATCGATCGCTTCGGCACCCGTCACGGCCGAGTGCAACGCCTTGAAGCCCGAGCTGTCATGGCGCACCCGCTCGATCGAAAAAACCACGTCTTCGGCGGTAAAAGCGTTGCCGTTATGGAAGGTCACGCCTTCACGCAGCTTTAACACCCAGATCGTGTCGTCTTCGGGATGGATGAACCATTCGGTCGCCAGGCGCGGCTGCAGCGAGCCGTCGGTCGCGCGGCTGACCAGGGTTTCATAGATATGGTGCAGAAGCGTTGAGGTCGGGCCTTCATTCTGGCTGTGCGGGTCCAGCGTGAGGGCGTCGGCGACCCGTGCCCAGCGTAGTGTCTCGGCTTCACTTGGCGCGGCGGCGAAGGTCATCGCGGCGGCAGCCACGCCGGCCATCAGCCCCATGCGCAGTGATTTCATCCTGAGTGTCATCGACATGACAATCTCCCATTGCTTTGTTGTTTTTACTTGCGTTTTGGCCGGAAAACGCGCCGTTCCCCGGCCCCCAATCTGTCCACATTTCTATGCTTTGACTACAGAGTCAACATCCATCGCCGTCGCTTCCCGCGCGGTCAACTTATCCAGCTGTCCGACCGCCACAGCCACTGTGCAAGCGCCTTCGGAACATCGACTAAAGGACAACCCTACACATATTGAAACAGTTTGGCTTTCGACTAGGCTGAAGTCATGTCAGCCGATCCAGCCCTCCGTCCCGATATCGGGTTGACGCCGTTCGACTCGGCGCTTTTCGGTTTCCCCTGCGCCATCGCCTCGCTGCACACCACCGCCGCCGTGGGCACAGAACTGGTGCGCCACATCCGGCCCTTGGGCTTTGACACCTATACCATCGGAGCGCTGCCGCCGCGCGACAACCCGCATCCCACGCCTTTCACCGTCGACAATCTGCCCGCTGGCTTCTGGGACCGTTACATGAGCGCCGACATGGCACGTCATGACCCGGCATTGCGCGCCCTTGCCATGACGTGCGCCCCGGTGTCTTTCAAGCAGATTCGGGAAGGCAAGGCGGGCTTTGCTCCCTCAGCCCGGGAATTGGAAGTGCTGGATCTGGTCGCTGAATTGGGCGCACCCGAAGGACTGATCGTGCCGGTCTTTCGTTCGCAGGGTTATCGGGGTGTCGTTGCGCTTACCGGCCCCGGCCCTGACCCGAAGCGCCCGATACGTTCGATCCTGCAGTTTCTGGCCGAACACGTCCATGATCGGATGCGCCAGCTGATTGCCCCGCCCGTCCCAGCCGATGGTCCATTCCTGACCGATCGCGAATCCGAATTGATGTTGCTGGCCCAGCGCGGCCTCAATGACGAAGAGATCGCTGTTTGCGCCGGAATCACCGTGCGCACCGTTCGCTTCCATTTCGGGAATGTCCGGCGCAAGGTTCGGGCCCGAAGCCGCGCCGAAGCCATTGCAACCGCAATCAACCTGAACTTGCTTCCCCGCTGACCTGTTACTTGTTACAGTTGCACAATTGGTGGCAGCGCGTAAAATATGGGATATTTTGCAGGAACTTTTAAAGTTACCTTTTTCAAACGCTCTCTGCCAAGGCGGGGAGCGTTTTTTTTTATATCGGACGCGGTGCCAACAGGGCTTGGTCGAATACTGGCTTGCACCGTTTTTCTGGATGAAGCCCTCGAATAATGTAACACTCTGAACAATGAACTTCATTCACAGAAACAGCGAAGTCCCCTTGATGCTCCTGGAAGAACTGCCTGAAATACGCCGCTTGCTCTTGTTCCGCGACATGGCGGCGGAGAGTTTCGAGGCGCTGATGAAAGAATCCAGCACACGGAGCTATCCAGCCGGACAAGAACTGATCCGCCAGGGGGATCAGGCCGATTTCCTGCACATCATCATCGAGGGATCCGTAGAGCTTTTCTCAAGCTGGGAAGGGCGCAACGGCACCATGGCCGTAGTGCACCCAGTCTCTACCTTCGTGCTGGCCGCCTGTATCAAGGGTGCGCCCTATCTGATGTCGGCGCGCACGCTCGAACATACCAGGCTGGTTCTGGTGCCTTCAGGCGACCTGAGAATGTTGTTCCGCCGCGACCCTGATTTCGCGGTTTCAGTCGTCAATGAACTGGCCGCCTGCTATCGGTCCATGGTGCGCAACGTAAAAGAGCTGAAACTGCGCAATGCCCGCGAAAGAGTGGCGTCATATCTGTTGAGGCAATCACAAGCCGCAGGCGATGTGGCCAGCTACGTCCTGCCCGTCGAGAAGCGGTTGCTCGCATCCTATCTGGGAATGACACCTGAAAACATGTCACGCACCCTGCGTTCACTGGAACATGATGGCGTCAAGATTGACGGAATGCGGGTGATCATCACGGATCGCGCCAAACTGAACGCGCTGGCCCGGCCCGACTCCTTGATCGACGGACCCGACCCAGAGGCCGATTCAGCAGACTTTGGCATGCCGATGATTGGCAACTTGTCGCGCCGGTTTTCGGGCCGCTAGGCACCGCCGAGATCGCGTTGCGGATATTCCTTGAAACCTGCCGTGAAGCTTTGGCCGGGCTAGCCTAACCAGAGGGGGCTACGCCCCTTTCTATCGGTTTCACCCGGACCAGTCGCCGTGCTTCAGCCCGTCCGCCGCCCGGTTGCCTTGCTAAACGGGTGCAGCGCCTCGATCGATGCGTGCATGCAGATAGTCTCACCTTCCTGCATGTCCGGAACGCCCGGCACGCGCATGACAATGGGCTGATCACTGCCTTCAAGGTGAATATAGAGGTGGCTTTCCGCCCCTGCCGGTTCCAGCAGCATCAGCTTGCCACTCACCGCCAGCTGGTCGCCCTCTGGCGGGATCAGGGTCAACTCGTCGGGTCGGATGCCGATCAGGTCAGTGCCCTGGGGAAGGCTGGCGGGAAAGACCGCGCCCTTCTCGCGAAGATACTCTGCCGGGACCATGTTCATCGCAGGCGAACCGATGAAACCTGCCACGAACAGCGAAGCGGGTTTGTTGTAGACCTCCATTGGCGTGCCGACCTGTTCGATCACGCCGCCGTTCAGCACCACCAGCCTGTCTGCCAGGGTCAGCGCTTCAAGCTGGTCATGCGTCACGTAAAGTGACGTCGTGCCCAACCGCCGCTGCAACTGCTTGATCTCGACACGCATCTGAACACGCAACTTGGCATCAAGGTTCGACAGCGGTTCGTCAAACAGGAACGCCGCCGGTTCGCGCACCAAGGCACGCCCCATCGCCACACGCTGACGCTGGCCGCCCGACAGGTTGCGCGGCTTGCGGTCCAGAAAGGGGGCGATTTCAAGCATCGCAGCAGCTTCCTGCACGCGGCGGTCAATCTCGTCCTTTGGGGTTTTGCGGTTCTTCAGCCCGTAAGCGAGGTTGTTATAAACCGTCATGTGCGGGTAAAGCGCGTAATTCTGGAACACCATCGCGATATCGCGGTCGGCGGGCTCAAGGTTGTTCACCACACGGTCGCCAATCTTCAGCGTCCCTGACGAGATCGTCTCCAGCCCTGCGACCATGCGCAGAAGCGTAGACTTGCCGCAGCCCGAGGGGCCGACCAGCACGATCATCTCGCCATCCTTCACATCGAGGCTGACACCGGTGACCGCCTGGACGCCCCCGGCATAAACCTTGTGCAGGTTGTCCAATAGGATAGAGGCCATAGTTATTTCTCCGTCTCTGTCAGGCCTTTGACGAACAGCCGCTGCATGAACAGGATCACCAGGATCGGCGGCAGTGCGGCAAGTGTCACGGTTGCCATCACCAGGTGCCACAGCGGCTCGCTGTCACCACCGGTAACCATCCGCTGAATGCCCATGACAATGGTATAGTATTCCTGATCGGTCGTGATCAGCAGTGGCCAGAGATACTGGTTCCAGCCATAGATGAACATGATCACGAAAAGCGCCGCGATATTGGTGATCGACAGCGGCAGCAGGATATCCTTGAAGAACTTCATCGGCCCCGCACCATCGACACGGGCGGCCTCCATCAGCTCTTCCGGCACGGTCATGAAGAACTGCCTGAACAGGAAGGTGGCCGTAGCCGACGCGATCAGCGGGATGGACAGACCCGCGAACGAGTTCAGCATTCCCAGATTGGCGACCACCTCGAACGTGGGCACGATCCGCACTTCGACTGGCAGCATCAGGGTCAGGAAGATGACCCAGAAAAAGAAGATGCGCCCGGGAAAGCGGAAATAGACGATGGCAAAGGCCGACAGGATCGAGATGGACAGCTTGCCCAGCGTGATGGCCATGGCCATGATGAAACTGTTCCACAGCATGCCGCCGATCGGCGGCGTGCCCGCGCGCGAGCGCCCCTCGAAGATCACGGTGCGATAGTTCTCTAGCGCGTTCGGCCCCGGAAGAAGTGGCATCACACCGCGCAAGAAGGTGCCTGAGGGGTGCGTCGAGGCTATGACCGCCACATAGACCGGGAACACCACGACGGCGACGCCCAGGATCAGCACGAGATGGGCGAAAAAGTTGCCCCAGCGATTGTTTTCAACCATGTCCCTGCCCCTCAGTAATTCACGCGCCGCTCGATGTAGCGGAATTGCACAACGGTCAGCACGATGACGATACCCATCAGGATAACCGATTGCGCCGCTGACGAACCGATGTTGAGGTTGACGAAGCCATCGCGGAATACCTTGTAGACAAGGATGTTGGTGGCCTGTGCGGGCCCGCCCTCGGTGGTGGCATGGATCACGCCGAAGGTGTCGAACATTGCATACACGATGTTCACCACCATCAGGAAGAAGGTGATCGGCGACAGAAGCGGGAAGACGATGTTCCAGAAGCGCTTGAACCGGCTGGCGCCATCAATGGCCGCTGCCTCGATCAGCGAATGCGGAATCGATTGCAGGCCGGCCAGGAAGAACAAGAAGTTATAGGATATCTGCTTCCACGCCGCCGCAACGATAATCAGGATCATCGCGTCTGTGCTTGATGAGCGGTGGTTCCAGTCATAACCGATGCCCTGCAGCACATAGGGCAGGATGCCGATATTTGGGTTGAAAATGAACCACCACAACACCCCGGCGATGGCTGGGGCAATGGCGTAGGGCCAGACAAGGAAGGTAGTGTAGCTGTCGCGCGAGCGGATCATGCGGTTGACCATCACCGCGAACAGCAGCGCCACCGACATCGACAACAGCGTGGTGCCCACCGAGAAGATGAAGGTCACCTTGAGCGAGTTCAGATAGAGTGGATCGCTGAGCAGGATCTCGAAATTACGCAGCCCCACGAAGGTGGGCGGCCGGATGCCAAAGGCGTCGCCCTGGCGATAGACCGACTGGAGCAGCGCCTGACTGGCTGGCCAGACAAAAAAGATCAGCGTGATGATGACCTGTGGCGCGAGAAGCGCATAGGGCAGCCACCAGTTGGAGAATGTAGTTCGCTTGGTCTGCATCGGGCGTTGTCCGGTCTCAGGGGGCCGACAGAATGTGGCCCGCCCCCGGCAAATACGGGGGCGGGCCAATGTCGTCTTGATCAGTTCATCGAGGCTTCGAACTCACGCAGCAGCGCATTGCCGCGGCGCACGGCATCGTTGGTCGCCTGCTCACCTGTCTTGGCACCAGTCATCACCGCTTCCATCTCTTCCGAGATGACATCGCGGATCTGCACGAAGTTACCAAACCGCAGACCGCGCGAATTCTCGGTCGGCGGGTTCAGTGTCATCTGGCGGATCGAGGTGTCGGCACCGGGGTTTTCGTCATAATAGCCCTGCTCGGTGGTCAGATCGAACGACGCCTGGGTGATCGGCAGATAGCCGGTATCCTGGTGCCATTGGGCCTGCACTTCAGGCAGCGAGAGATATTCGAAGAAGCGCGCGATCCCGGCGTAGTCTCCGTCGTCATGGCCAGTCAGCACCCAAAGGGTGGCACCGCCGATGATCGTGTTCTGCGGCGCGCCTTCGATGTCATCATAATGCGGTTGGAAGCCGTAGCCGACGCTGAAATCGGTGTTGCGCAGTACGCCCGCGCGGCTGGCCGACGAGCCGAAGACCATCGCGCACTCACCCGCATAGAAAGCCGGGAAGGCATCAGGGCCAGTGTTCGGGCCACCCCAGCGGAACAGACCTTCGTCCTGCCAGGTTTTCAGATTGTCCCAATGGCGGGCGACATGCTCGTTATTGAACACGAACTCGGTGTCAAAACCCTCGAAGCCGTTGGCCTTGGTGCCAAGCGGCAGGTTGTGCCAGGCGCTGAAGTTTTCCAGCATGACCCAGCTGGGCCAGGAGGTGGTGAAACCACAAGGCGCCGCCCCCGATTCGATGATCGCGCGTGAGGCTTCGACCATTTCCGCCCAGGTTGCGGGTGGCGTATCCGCATCCAGCCCGGCAGCCTCGAACGCATCACGGTTGTAATACATGATCGGCGTGGACGAGTTGAACGGGAAGGACAGCATGTTGCCGGCCGGGTCGGTGTAGTAGCTGACGATCGTGTCCAGATAGGCAGACGGATCGAAGGGCACGTCATGATCAGCCATCAGCTGGTAGATCGGGTAGATCGCGCCCTCGGCGGCCATCATGGTGCCGGTGCCAACCTCGAACACCTGCAGGATATGCGGCTGCTGGTTCGCACGGAAAGCGGCGATAGCGCCGGTCATGGCTTCGGCATAGGTGCCGCGGAAGCTGGGCACCACGCGGTAGTCCGACTGGGTTGCGTTGAACCCTTCGGCAACCCCTTCCAGCAGCTCGCCCAGCTCGCCGCCCATAGCGTGCCACCAGTTTATCGTCACCTGAGCCTGTGCGGTAGTGGCCGCAAGGCTCAGCGAAAGCGCCGTTCCGGCGAGAAGACTACGGATGATCATGGAAGACCCCTTCTGTTGCAAAATCATTGTGCACTCATTGTCGCGGCATGCGCGAATTTGTGCACTTTGCTGCGATATCTTTCGTTTGTGAAGCCTGTATGTCAGTTTCCGAAAATTTTTTTGCCGAGAACCTTGCACTACCAGCCTTCATTCATACCATACCGTGGCTGTGCAGCCGGAGCAAAGAAACAACGTCACAAGGGGCAAGCGGTTCTTTCCCGGCATTGGGCGGATCTGATCGCAAAACATCTTGTTGCTCGCCCTGCCGTCCATGAACACGTCATTGCTGACGCACACTTGCGCAGTTCTATCGATAAACCAACCAAGGAGAATCAAGCAAAGCGCCGGTTCAGAGCCGGTCGCGCAGCGAAAACCACAGCATCGCCGCTACCAGAAGGGGCGTGCGCAGCACAGCACCGCCCGGAAAGCGCGGGCTGGGTACTGCGGCCATCAGATCGAATCGCTCAGCCTGCCCCGCAATAGCCTCGGCCAGCAGCTTGCCACCCAGCGTGCCCATCGCCACCCCATGCCCCGAATAGCCCGAGGCCGACAGCACATTGCCCGCCAGCCGCTCAAAATGCGGCATCCGGTTCATTGTGATCCCCAGCGTCCCGCCCCAGGCATGGGTGATCTCAATTCCCTTGAGTTGAGGAAAGATTGCCTCCATCGGCCTGCGCACCTTGGCGGCAATATCGGTCGGGAAACGATAACCATAGCTTTCGCCACCACCGAACAGCAGACGGTTATCCCCGGAAAAGCGGAAGTAATTGATCACGAACTTCGAATCTGCCACGGCGTGATTGTCACGGATAACAGCACGGCGCTCTGCATCGCTCATCGGCCGGGTGGCCGCGATGAAATTGTTGATCGGCATCACCCGCGCGGCCACCTGCGGCTCCAACCCGCCCAGATAACCATTGCAGCCCAGCGCCACAAAACGCGCCTTGATGCGCGCGCGCTCGGTCTGCACCACTGCCGGTTCGCCCTTGCTCAGCGCGGTGACGCGCGATTGCTCGAACAGACGAACACCCGCCGCCTTCGCCCCACGTGCCAGCCCCAGCGCATAGCGTAGCGGGTGCAGATGCCCGCCACCCATATCGATATCGCCACCATGATAGGCGGGCGAACCGACCCTTTCGCGCATTTCGTCACGGGAAAGCGGGATGATCTGGTCATAACCGTAGTCGCGCGCCATCTTCTCGGCATAGGCATGCGCGTCGCGCACATAGCCCTGCTTGTGCGCGGCATGGATGATACCGGGCGCATAGGCGGCATCGGGGGCATGCCGCGCCGCCAGATCACGCACCAGCATCACCGATTCCAGCGACAGATCCCACAATGCGCGCGCGGTCGCCTTGCCAAGCTTGCCTTCCAGCCAGTCCTGATCCTGTCGCTGGCCGGTGCCAACCTGCCCGCCATTGCGCCCCGAAGCACCAAATCCCAGCCGCTGCCCTTCAAGCAAGATCACATCATAGCCGCGCTCCGCCAGATGCAACGCCGCCGACAGGCCGGTGAACCCACCGCCGATGACACAGACATCGCAGGCCGCTTCCCCTTCAGCGCGCGGCTGAAGGGGAAGCGGCTGTGCGGTCTCGGCATACCATGAACGTGGATACTCTCCGGGCCGGTCATTGGCGGTCAGCAGATCCATTACGCGGCTTCCAACAACCCTTCGGCCTTGATCTGGGCGTAAGCCTCGTCAAAGGCGGTTGTGGCACGCTCGATCAGCATGTCGATCTGCGCAGGCGTGATGACCAGCGGCGGCGAGATGATCATGCGGTCACCAACATGGCGCATCACCAGGTTGTTAGCAAAGCAACGCTCGCGGGTGATATAGCCCGCCGTCCCGGCCTCGGACGCGAAACGCGCGCGCTTACCCTTTTCTGGCGTCAGCGCCAGCGAGCCCATCAGGCCCACAAGGCTGGTTTCACCCACCAGCGGGTGATCGGCCAGCGCATGCCAGCGCTCGGCCAGATAGGGATGGGCCACTTCGCGCACGTGGTCGATGATGCCTTCTTCCTCAAGGATGCGCAGGTTTTCCAACGCCACCGCGGCGCAGACCGGGTGGCCGGAATAGGTATAGCCATGGTTGAACTCATCCTGCGCGATGGTGTGCGCTATCTCATCGCAGACAACCGAGCCACCGATCGGCGCATAGCCAGAGGACAGGCCCTTGGCGATGGTCATGATATGCGGCCTGATGCCCATGGTCTGGCTGCCAAACCAGTTCCCGGTGCGCCCGAAACCGCAGATCACCTCATCGGCGATCAGCAGGATGTTGTATTTGTCGCAGATCCGCTGGATTTCCGGCCAGTAGGTCGCAGGCGGCACGATCACCCCGCCGGCGCCCTGAATGGGCTCACCGATGAAGGCCGCGACTCGGTCGGCACCCAGTTCCAGTATCTTGTTTTCCAACTGGCGCGCGCGCTCCAGCCCGAATTCCTCGGGCGTCATCTCGCCGCCTTCCATGTACCAGTAGGGCTGATCGATATGGACGATATCCGGAATCGGCATACCACCCTGCGCATGCATCCCCGCCATGCCGCCCAGACTGCCGCTGCCCATGGATGAACCATGATAGGCATTCTTGCGGCTGATGATCACCTTGCGCTCGGGCTGCCCCTTGAGCGCCCAGTAATGACGCACCATGCGGATATTGGTGTCATTCGCCTCGGAACCAGAGCCGGCAAAGAAAACATGGTTCAGATCGCCCGGTGCCAGCTCGGCAATGCGGTTGGCCAGCGCAATGGCAGGGACATGGCTGGTCTGGAAAAAGGTGTTGTAGTAAGGCAACTCTTCCATCTGGCGGGCGGCTACGCTGGCCATTTCCTTGCGGCCATAGCCGATGTTGACGCACCAAAGACCGGCCATACCATCAAGGATCTCATGCCCCTCGCTGTCGATCAGCATGACACCATTGGCGCGGGTGATGATGCGTGCACCCTTCTTCGCCAGCCCGTCATTCTGGGTGAACGGGTGCATGTGATGAGCGGCATCAAGTGCCTGAAGCTCGGCGGTGGGCATATGGTTGGAAATCTGTTGCATGAAGGCATCCCCTGCTGGCCCGGCAATGGCCCGGGCAGATTCGGCTGAGCACAGATTATGATCAAATTCACTACGCCGCAATGGATTTGATCAAATTTTTCCAGTCGGCCCGCTTGGTCGTCCGTCACTCGACCAGGCGTTACTTCGCAGCCCCGTCCAGGCCGTTCTCCAGTTCGGCGCGCACCCGCTCCATCCCCTGGGCAATATCCGCCTCGATCGCCTTGGACAGCGCACGCGCATCCCCTGCCTGCATCGCGGCCATCGCATCGCGGTGACGGTCCGGGCCTATACTGGCATCGCTTTCGATCACTACCCGGAGTGACGGACCAAACCGCAACCAAAGCGATTGTGTCAGCGACAGCAGGATTGGCGCAGCGGCAACCTCGTAAAGGGTGAAATGAAAGCGAAAGTTTCCCGCCAGATAGCCATGAACATCCATCGCCTCAATGGCAGCGTCGATCTCGGCATCGATGCGTGCCAGCGCTTCAATGTCATCGGGTTGAATCCGCGCCATCGCCGCCTGCGCAAGCCGCGGCTCCAGAGCAAAACGCGCGAAAGCGATCTCGTCAAGCTGCGATGGCGTCAGTCGCGGAACCGAGACCCGGCGGTTCTCATGCAACTCCAGTGCGCCTTCGGCGGTCAACCGGCGGATCGCTTCACGAACGGGGGTCATACCGACGTCCAATGTGCGGGTGATGCCCTGGATGGTCACCTTCTGACCCGGCGCCATATTCCCGAACAAGACCATGTCGCGCAAGCGGCGATAGGTGGCCTCATGCTCGGGCAGCTTGGCCAGTAGGGCTTGATTGCCAGTGCTTTGCATGCCTTGACGCCTGAAAATGATCAAATTCATGAAAAGGGATAACCGTTTAACCCCGCCCTGCCTAGTGGTCACGCAGAAATAGCATGCACCACCCGGCCCCGCGCCTTTCATCTGTTCAAAAATATCCTGGGGGTGAATGGGCCGCAGGCCCAGAGGGGGCAACGCCCCCTTGCACCGCATCCCCGGTGCCCCTACTCCGTTTCGCGCGCCTCGGCTGCAAGCATGATGGGGATGCCGTTGCGGATTGGAAAGGCAAGGCGGGCGGTGGGCGATATGAGTTCCTGCCTGATTGCATCATAATGAAGCCTGCCCTGCGTTACGGGACAGACCAGTGCTTCAAGCATCTTGCGGTCGATAGACGGTCTGTTCCGTTCGGCGGGCGCATCCGGGCTGGCGGTTTCGCTCATTGCATCTGTTCTCCGGGCGTGTTGTCGCTGTGCCCCCTCAGGGCGAATTCCATGAGGGTAACAAGGGTTTCGCGGCGGGTTTGCAGCGAAGGCGCCTCCAGCAGGGCCTGACGCTCCTCGGGCGGGAAAGGGCAGAGCATCGAGAGCGCGTTGATCAGAAGCTCATCCTCGGCCTCCTTCAGGCTGCTCCAGTCCGTCGACAGATCCACCGCCGTGAAATAACGTGCTAGAAGCTCCAGAAACGCCGTGCGGTTCAGCGCCGGGTCCGTTTCCGCCGCGCCGCGGTCGCGCTCGAACCCTTCCCACGAGACATTACCGCGCCTGTATGGCGCAAATCCCTCGACCTCGGAGAGGAGACGAAAACGCGATACGCCGGTCAGCGTGATCATGTAGCGCCCGTCTTCGGTTTCCGAGAACGCGGTCAGCCGTCCGGCGCAGCCGATGGCATGCAGCCGCGCCGCTTCTCCGCCCGGCACCGTGCGCGGCTGGATCATGCCGATCAACCGCTCGCGGGTTTTAAGGCAGTCCTCCAGCATCGCCAGATAACGCGGCTCAAATATGTGAAGCGGCAGGCGCGCCCGGGGCAACAGTAGTGCCCCGGGCAATGGAAACAGCGCGATCGCGTCGGGCAGTTCGGGTTTGATTGTCATGCCCTCAAGATAGTCCTGCACACGCCTCAGGCAAATATCATTGATGTCAGCCGACGGC
Source organism: uncultured Rhodobacter sp. (assembly GCA_964496915.1). Taxonomy (GTDB): domain Bacteria; phylum Pseudomonadota; class Alphaproteobacteria; order Rhodobacterales; family Rhodobacteraceae; genus Pararhodobacter. The sequence goes on along the minus strand of CAZCAX010000003.1, from coordinate 40,916 downwards.
GGCCTTTCTGAACCAGCGGGTCGTTGGGTTTGAGCGCATCAAAGATCGTGAAAAGCTGGGTCTTGGCGGCGCTTTCGTTCCACTCGCGGTCGCGGCGGAAAAGCTCCAGCAATTCGTTGATCGCGCCCTCGGCATCGCCGCGCGCATAAAGCGCCTGCGCCAGATCAAAGCGTGCCTGATGATCTGTGGGATCGGCAGAGACCGCTGCGCGCAATTCATCGACCGGCCCGGCATCGGCGGCCTGACGCGCCAGCGCCAGTTGGGCGCGTGCGGCCTCCACTTCCTTGGTGGTCTGCATTGCCGCAGGAACATTGGCGAGCAACGCTTCGGCCTGATCCAGTTCGCCCATCGCAACATGCGCCCGTGCCAGCCCGCCATAGGCCGCCGCGCTTTCGGGTTCCTGCCCGAGGATGGCGGCAAAAAGCTGTGCGGCCTCGACGGCTGCACCCTCACCCAGCAGGCGCTCGCCCTCTTCCAGCGCCGCCCCCATGCCGTCATCACCCGCAAGCGCTGCCAACTTGTCGATGAATGCCTTCAACTCGCTCGGCGGCAGGGCGCCCTGAAAAGCGTCCACTGGCCGCCCCTCGAAAAAGGCATAGACGGTCGGGATCGACTGGATACGCAACTGACCGGCGAGCGCCTGGTTCTCGTCGACATTGATCTTGACCATCCGCACCTTGCCGCGCGCGGCAGTTACTGCGGCTTCCAGAGCCGGCCCCAATGTCTTGCACGGGCCACACCAGGGCGCCCAGAAATCGACGATGACCGGCACTTCCTGGCTGGCCTCGATCACATCGGCCATAAACGCCGTTTCGGACGAATCCTTGATCAGATCGCCCCCCGGCGCGGGATTGGTTTCATTCATACCCAGCATAACAGCCCTCATCGGAAAGAAATGTTTGCCTCTATATGAGGGTCACAATGCCAAAGGCCAAGGGGCAAGTCGTCGCCACAAACGGGTCATAGGGCAGATGCCCTTGATCAGAGATCGAAGCTGGCAAAAACCGGCGCATGGTCCGAGGGCCTCTCCCAGCCGCGCACAGCACGCAGGATGCGCGAGCCATGCGCTGCCTCGGCGATATCGCGGCTGGCCCAGATATGATCCAGCCTGCGGCCCTTGTCCGCGGCGTCCCAGTCTGGCGAGCGATAGGACCACCAGCTGTAAAGCCGCCCCTCGGGAAGATCCTTGCGCGTGACATCGACCCAGCCACCGGCCTCCAGCGCGTCGTTCAGCCCCTCGGTTTCAATCGGAGTATGGCTGACGATCTTCAGAAGCTGCTTGTGATTCCAGACATCGTCTTCGCGTGGAGCGATGTTCAGATCGCCTACCAGGATTGCCTTTCCGGGACGATCGGCGCGAAACCGGTCGCGCATCTCGGCGACAAAATCCAGCTTGTGTCCGAATTTCTCATTTGCCGCGCGGTCGGGGACATCACCGCCTGCAGGAACATAGCAATTGTGGATCACCACGCCATTTTCCAGCCGTGCCGCAACGTGACGGGCATCACCCTTTTCGCACCAGTCGATATGTCCGGCATCTTCAAGCGGCAACCGCGACAGGATCGCCACGCCGTTGTAACCCTTCTGCCCGCGCGCTACCCAGTGGCGATACCCCAGCGCCGCGAAATCATCGAACGGCATTTTCTCGACCGGGCTTTTGCATTCCTGCAGGCACAGAACATCAGGCGCCTCATCAGCCAGCAGGCGCTGCACAAGGTCCGCGCGAAGTCGGACAGAGTTGATGTTCCAGGTGGCAAGTGTGAAGGGCATGGCAGCTTCCTCGGTTTTGCCCTTGTCTATCCGCCGGGCGCGCGCCTCTCAAGCTTTGAAACAAAAAAGGTCCGGGCGCGAAGCCCGGACCAGTCCAACAGGGAGGAGACGTGCCATGACCCCGACACGCCAAGGGGATTGCGTATGCGTTCACTCTCGCATCTGTTCCTATATTTGTCGTTAACGGCCTTGTTCAAGCCCTTGGACGAAAATATTTCACAGGTTCAGGGAACCAGCCGATACCCGCCCGGCTCCGTCACCAGCAATCGCGCATTCGAAGGGTCAGGCTCGATCTTCTGACGTAGCCGGTAGATATGGGTTTCCAATGTGTGCGTGGTGACACCGGCGTTATACCCCCAGACCTCATGCAGCAACACTTCGCGCGGTGCCACGCCCTCGGGCGCGCGGTAAAGGAATTTCAGGATATTGGTCTCTTTCTCGGTCAGCCGGATCTTGCGATCACGTTCATCAACAAGCATCTTTTGCGCAGGTTTGAACTGATAGGGGCCAAGCTGAAACACAGCGTTTTCCGATTGTTCGTGCTGGCGCAACTGAGCACGAATTCGTGCCAGCAGGACCGGAAACTTGAACGGCTTCGTGACGTAGTCATTCGCCCCGGCGTCCAACCCCAGGATCGTATCGGCATCCGAATCATGACCGGTCAGCATCAGAATCGGGCATTTCACGCCAGCCTTGCGCATCCGTTTGCACAATTCACGCCCGTCGGTATCGGGAAGGCCGACATCGAGGATTACCAGATCAAAGGGGCCGGACTTGACCTTCTCCATCGCTTCGGCACCGCTGGCGGCCTCGAACGTATCGAAATCCTCGGTCATCACCAACTGTTCGGCCAGCGCCTCGCGCAGGTCGTCATCGTCATCGACCAGCAGGATCCTGTTCAGCTTCGACATCATTGGCCTCGTATGCAAACCGTTGTTTTCCTGATTAGAACTGCGCAGCAGGGCGAGAAGTATCAAGGTTTGCAACATTTCTTTCACGCGGACGTGTGAGAGAAGCGGGGAATGTTTCATTTTCCGGGCCGGCGCGTTACATCAAGGGCAGTATTATTGCACCGGACATGGCATGAGCCTTTCTCCCAGCCCTCTCGAACGCCTCAACCGTGCCCGTGCCGACCTGCGCATGGGCCTGCCAGTGGTCCTGTGCGGCCCCGACAGCGCAGCATTGATGGTTCCAGCCGAAAGCCTGACCATCCGGCGCCTGGCCGATCTGCGGGCGCTTTGCCCCCAGTTGGTTCTGGCGCTGACAGGGCATCGTGCACAAACGCTCAAGGCACGCGCCTATGATGGCGATGTCGCGCGGGTGGTGATCCCTGCCGATGCCGATCTCGATTGGTTAGAGGCACTTGCCGATCCCGCCGATGATCTGCGCATGCCCATGAAAGGCCCGCTGAAAACCCTGCGAGACGGCTCCGCCGAGCTACACCGCGCCGCGATCCGGCTGGCAAAATCTGCCCAGCTTCTTCCAGCCGCCGTGCTGGCCGAAACCCCGGATGCCTGTGCCCTGGCGATGGAACACAATCTGACAATGCTGGAGGCCGCCGAGACCCTGACCCTGGAAACACGTCTGTCCCCGGTGATCGCGGCGCGCCTGCCGATGCGGCTGGCAGGGGCCGGCCGGCTGCATGTGTTTCGCCCCGACGATGGCGGGATCGAGCATTACGCAATCGAGGTAGGCCAGCCCGATCGCCACGCCCCGGTGCTGACGCGGCTGCATTCGGCCTGTTTTACCGGCGATGTTCTGGGCTCGCTGAAATGTGATTGTGGTCCGCAACTGCACGCTGCGCTGACCGCAATGCACGAGGCGGGCGGAGGCGTGCTGCTTTACCTCAACCAGGAGGGGCGCGGTATAGGGCTGGCCAACAAAATGCGCGCTTACTCGTTGCAGGATCAGGGTTTTGACACGGTCGAGGCCAACCACCGTCTGGGCTTTGACGACGACGAGCGCGATTTTCGCCTGGGTGCCGAACTACTGCGACGCCTGGGTTTTGACAGCGTGCGCCTTCTGACCAACAATCCCGCCAAGGTGGCGATGCTGGAACGCGGCGGCATTACCGTGACCGAGCGGGTGCCGCTCCAGGTCGGGCTGACGGCGGAAAACGCAGCATACCTTGCCACCAAGGCCGCGAAATCGGGGCATCTGCTGTGATCACCCCGCGCGATATCGTCGTTACGCGGCACGCTGCGCGCTTTATGGGGCGCGTCTTTCCCTGCGCCACCGGACGCGGCGGCTTCACCGCGCGCAAGCGCGAGGGCGATGGTGCCACGCCGCTGGGCAACCACCGGATTGTCGCGCTCCTCTACCGCCCCGACCGCATCGCGCGCCATGCACTGCCCGGCTGGGCGGCCCCGATCCGACCGCGCGATGTCTGGTCAGACGACCCCGCCGCACCTGACTATAACCACCTCGCCCGCGCGCCCTATCCGTTCAGTCACGAACACATGCGCCGCGCCGATCCGCTTTATGACCTTGTCCTGACCACAGACTGGAACTGGCCCGCGGCACATCCGGGGCTTGGCTCTGCCATCTTCCTGCACATTTGGCGCGCGCCCCGCTACCCCACGGCCGGGTGCGTGGCATTCGCGCGCCCTGACCTTTTGTGGATCGTCAACCGCCTGACACCCGAATCGCGGCTTGTCATTCGCGGCTGAGGCGCTTTCATCTTGCCAGAAATACGCCGGGGGTGAGCCGCGCCAGCGGCGAGGGGGCAGCGCCCCCTATCCTGTTCTGGCACCAAAGATCGCCGAGCCCACCCGCACATGCGTGGCCCCCAGCGCCACAGCCATCTCGAAATCATCGCTCATTCCCATCGACAGGTCCGAGAAACCGTTGCGAGCAGCAATAGCGCCCAGCAGGCGGAAATGCGGGGCCGGGTTCTCATCGGCGGGGGGGATGCACATCAGGCCGCGCACCGGCAGGTCCATCGCGCGGGCATCGGCAATGAAGGCATCCGCCGCGTCGGGCAGGATACCAGCCTTCTGTGGCTCGGCCCCCGTATTCACCTGGACGAACAGATCAGGGCAGGCGCCGCGTTCTTGCGCCAGCCGGGCGAGCGTTTGCGCAAGTTTCGGGCGGTCCAGCGAATGGATGGCGTCGAACATCTCGATAGCGGTGCGCGCCTTGTTGGTTTGCAAGGGGCCAATCAGATGCAGCTTGATCCCCTGAAAACGCGCCTGAAAAGCCGGCCAACGCCCCTGCGCCTCCTGCACCCGGTTTTCACCAAAAACCCGTTGCCCCTGCTCCAGCACGGCTTCGACACGTTCAGGTGGCTGCACCTTGGAAACAGCGATCAGCGTCACCGACCCTGGCGCGCGCCCGGCGTCTGCTTCGGCCTTGCGCAGGCGATTCTTGATATCGGCAAGTGACATGGTGTCCCCCAGCGTTGCGCGGGCAAGACAGCACAAAGCAGCGGCGATGGAAAGCCTCAGTTGCGGGCAATCGCCCGGTCGCGCCAGGGGGCCGGTGTGTGGAGATTGTCCAGCGAGATGCCCAGCGATACGCCCATCTGCCAGCCGCTGTCGAACTGGTGGTTAAGGGTCATGGTGTAGCGCGCGCCGTAACCCGGCTGCATACCCCGGTCACTGCTGTAGGTCATGCCGAATCGCAGTTCGACCTGATGGGTGATCGGACGGAAGGTTGTCTCCTGACCGATCGGATTGCGGAAAGAATCGGCACGGAAGATACCGGGATACGCCATTTCCGCTTCAGCCATCGCGGGCGCAAGAAGCGCCAGCCCGACAAGGGCAGCAACAAGGCGTAGGCAAATTGCCTGGAGCATCGGATTTCCCTTTGATCGGGCTATAAATAGTATTCTACCACGCCAACCGCGCCTGTTCAAACCCGGTCCACAACCAAAGGGCTCATCAGAAAAAAGAAAGAGCGGGCCGAAGCCCGCTCTTCCAATTCAACCGATCCTGAGATCAGAAGTTGAAGGCAACGCCGACCGAACCGGTCGTCAGGCCGCCAACGCGCTCGGCACCAGCGGTGATCGAAGCGCCGCCACCCAGGCCGTAGCTGTAGCTCAGGCCGTAGGCGTTGTTGGTGTTCACGCGGCCAGCGTAGCCGTACAGGTTGCCACCGCCCAGATCGACGTTGGCGTTGACGGCGTAGTTGGTGTTCGCAGCGCCACCGGTGCCGATGCGTGCGACGATAGCACCAACGCCCCATGCGCCACCGTTGTAGTGTGCCGACACAGTAGCAACGCGCGGGCTGAAGCCACGGTTCTGCTGGTAGCCGGCTGCGACGGTGAAGGCATCAAAGCGGCCACGGACAGCGACTTCAACGCCGTTCGAACGCTCGGCCGAAACCGCTGCCTGCCAGTCGCCCATGGTGTAGCGAGCGTGGATGGTCTGATCGAAAGCACCGGTGTTAACACCGCCAGGGCCGTTCGAGTTGAACCAGGTCACAGCGCCCAGCAGGCCAACCGAGTCACCGCACTGCTGGCCACCTTCGTAGCCGACGCCGCAGCCGCCGATGTAGCCCATTGCGGTACCGGTGGTGGCGATAGCGCCGTCCTGGTTACCGAAGGTCAGGCGCAGACCCGAAGCTTCGACCCAGACGCGGTGGCCCGAGAACAGCTGGTTGGTCATCTGGGTTGCGGTGCCACCAGCGGTCTGCAGACGCAGACGGGTGAAGCCGCCGAAGCTGAGGCCGTGGTCAGCCTGAACAGCAGCCGAGAAGTTCAGCTGGAAGCGGCTTTCGGTGCGCCAGTTGCTGATAGCGCCGAACTGCTGGACGAAGCCGCCGTTGCTGTACTGCACGCCCATACGGCCTTGACCACCGATGGTCACGGCCTGCGAGTGGGCGACGCCTGCCGAAAGGGCCAGTGCTGCCGAAGCAAGGAGAATTTTTTTCATGGTTTCCCTCGTTGACTTGAGATGTTGCCCACCTTGCTGGAAGCTGGGTCTGTGCCTATTTCCTGCCTGAGGCGCTTTTTTGCAAGCCGAAGCAAAGCACCCCGAGAACTCTGGCTTTTTGTGATGCAGATTTGCCACGCAACCCCGAGACGGCCGCCCCTTCTTTGAACCGGCCCTGTCGCGCCATTCATGCCCGAGCCCTCTGCGCGTCATCCCCTCGCCAGCAAATGGCTTGTTCCGCGCCGCACCCTCGGCTAGATACGGGGGCGAATATTGCGAAAGGGCCTGACTGAATGTCGATCAATCGCGCAGCGAAAACGATCATTGCCTTGGCGCTGGTTGCGGCGCTTTCCGCGTGCGGCGGAGGCGGCTTTGGCAACATGTTCTCACGCGAGAACAGCGCCACGGCGCAAGAACTGACGCGGCAGGATATCATCGAGGAGCGGGTGCGCACCACCGGCTCCCGCGATTCTATATGGGATCTGTTCGGCGGGCGCGAAACCCCGGACACCACGATCTCGGTCAACCGCTACATCTGGACCGCCGCACTTGAAGTGCTCGATTTCCTGCCGGTTGAAACGATCGACCCGTTCTCGGGCGTGTTCACAACAGGCTTCGGCACCCCTCCTGGTGGCGGCCGGCCCTACCGCGCAACGGTGCATGTGACCGATGTCGCGCTGGATGCGCGCTCGCTTAATCTTGCACTTGCGACACGCAATGGCCCTGCCAGCGCCGAAACGGTGCGCGCTGTGGAAAACGCGATTCTGAACCGCGCCCGCCAGCTCCGCATCCGCGACCGACGTTTGTAAACCGCGCGCGGGCTGGACCCGCGTCAAAAGGGCCGCTATCACGTCGCCGGGCCATCCAGTGCCCGGCGTTTTCATGTCAGAGGAAGACCATGTCAGGCCAGCACGACGCCCGATATCACCCGCAAGCGACGGAACCGAAGTGGCAGGCCGAATGGGAAGCCGCTGGCTGCTTTGCCGCCCGGCGCGATCCTTCCCGCCCCAAGTATTATGTGCTTGAGATGTTTCCCTACCCCTCAGGGCGCATCCATATGGGCCATGTGCGCAATTATACGATGGGCGATGTGGTCGCGCGCTACAAGAAAGCGCAGGGGTTCAGCGTGCTGCATCCGATGGGCTGGGACGCATTCGGCATGCCGGCCGAAAACGCCGCGATGCAGGAGGGTGGGCACCCCGCCGACTGGACCTATAACAACATTGCCGTGATGAAGGATCAGATGCGGCCGCTGGGCCTGTCTATCGACTGGTCACGCGAATTCGCCACCTGCGACCCCGAGTATTACGGCCAGCAACAGGCGATGTTCCTCGATTTTCTGGAAGCCGGGCTGGTCTATCGCAAGAATGCCGTGGTCAACTGGGATCCGGTGGACATGACGGTTCTGGCCAATGAACAGGTGATCGACGGCAAGGGCTGGCGTTCAGGCGCCGAGGTGGAACGGCGCGAGCTGACGCAATGGTTCTTCCGCATCTCGGATTACAGTCAGGAGCTGCTGGAGGCCATCGACGGGTTGCAGCAATGGCCCGAAAAGGTCCGGCTGATGCAGAAGAACTGGATCGGCCAGTCGCGCGGTTTGCAATTTGCCTTCTCGACCGTCGATGCGCCCGAAGGATTCGAGCGGCTGGAAGTCTATACCACCCGGCCGGACACATTGATGGGTGCCTCGTTCGCGGCCATCTCGCCCGATCACCCGCTGGCAAAGCACCTGGAGCGCCATGACCCGGCGGTGGCCGAATTCGTGGCCGAATGCCGCCGCATCGGCACCACCGAAGAGGCACTGGAAAAGGCCGAGAAACGGGGACTGGATACCGGCATTCGTGTGCGTCACCCCTTTGATAACGCGTGGGAACTGCCGGTCTATATCGCCAATTTCATCCTGATGGATTATGGCACCGGCGCGATCTTTGGTTGCCCCGCCCATGACCAGCGCGACCTTGATTTCGCGCGCAAATACGGGCTGCCTCACCCCGATGTCTTTATCGCGCTTGACGACGAAACACCGGTTTCCGACACCGCTTTTGTTCCGCCCAAGACCGAGAAGGTGCGCTACCTGCGCGGTTTTGCGGGCGATGAGGAGCAGACCGGCGAACAGGCCGTCGAGGCCGCCATCACCTTTTGCGAATCGAAGGGTGTCGGGCACGGCGTCACCAAATACCGGTTGCGCGACTGGGGCCTGTCACGCCAGCGCTACTGGGGTTGCCCGATTCCGGTTGTCCATTGCGACACTTGCGGCGTAGTGCCCGAGAAGAAGGAAAACCTGCCGGTCGAACTGCCACATGATGTTACTTTCGACAAACCTGGCAACCCGCTGGACCGTCACCCGACATGGCGCAACTGCACCTGCCCGAAATGCGGCGGCCCGGCCCTGCGCGAGACCGACACGATGGATACCTTCGTGGACAGCTCGTGGTATTACGCCCGCTTCACTGCGCCGCGCGCAGACACCCCCACGGTGGCCGAGGATGCAGAGTACTGGATGAACGTGGACCAGTATATCGGCGGGATCGAACATGCGATCCTGCATCTTCTATATTCGCGCTTCTTCGCCCGTGCGATGCACAAGACAGGCCATTTGCCTGCAAAGGCGATCGAACCCTTCGATGCACTGTTCACGCAAGGAATGGTGACGCATGAGATTTACCAGACCACCGATGCACGCGGGCGGCCTGTCTTTCACCTGCCCGAAGAGGTCGAGGATGGCAAACTGAAGGCGACCGGCGAGGCCGTAAAGATCATCCCCTCGGCCAAGATGTCGAAATCAAAGAAGAACGTCGTCGATCCGCTGGCAATCATCGACGCTTTCGGCGCTGATACCGCGCGCTGGTTCGTGATGTCCGATTCGCCGCCCGAGCGTGATGTGGAATGGACAAGCGCGGGGGCAGAAGCAACCTACAAGCACCTTGGCAGGGTCTGGGCACTGTCCGAGCGCATCGCCGGGATGCCGGATGCGCCGGGCAAGGGCGATGACGAGCTGATGCGCGCCATGCACCGCGCCATCGATGACATCACCCGCATGATCGACGGGTTCGCCTTCAACAAGGCCATCGCCAAGCTGTACGAGTTCACCAATATCCTGTCGAAATCCACTGCAAGTGCAGCCGCGCAGAAGAAGGCGGCGCGGGTGCTGGCGCAGCTCATGGCCCCCATGACTCCTCATCTGGCGGAAGAAATCTGGTCCCGCCAGGGCGGCGAAGGGCTGGTGACCGAAGCAGCATGGCCAAAGGCCGATCCGGCGATGCTGGTGTCGGACAGCCTGGTGCTGCCGATCCAGATAAACGGCAAGCGCAAGGCCGAGATCACCGTGGCCGCGGATGCGTCAAAGGAAGAGGTTGAAAAAATCGCGCTGGCCGATGATGCTGTGCAGAAGGCGCTGGCCGGGGCCAGCGTAAAAAAGGTGATTGTCGTGCCGGGGCGGATTGTGAATGTGGTTGTCTGATCGCCGCGCGTTCCTCTTGGGCCTCGCCGGGTTGGTGGGGGTGGCGGGTTGCCGCTTCACGCCGGTCTATGCGCCGGGCGGGGCCGGACGCGTACTGCAAGGCGCGGTACGCGCCGACGACCCGACGCAGCGTCATGAATACCAGTTCGTCGCTGCGCTGGAAGAACGCCTTGGCCGCCCCACCGCGCCGCGCTTTGCACTCAGCTACCGGATCGCATGGCGCCGTATCGGCGGTGATGCCTCTCGCGTTCAGATTCTAGGAACGCTGCAATATGTGCTTACCGATATGGCCACCGGGGCTGAGGTCGCCGAGGGCCGGATCGATGGCGACGCGGGCTATTCCACCACTGCGACCCAGCTCGCGGAACAGGCCGCCGCCGAAGATGCCGAACTTCGGCTGATGCGGATGCTTGCCGACAGCCTGGTGCTGCGGCTGATCTCCCTGCCCGCGCTGTCGGCACCATGAAACTGACGCCGCGCGATGCGCCGGGCTTTCTGGCCCGGCCTGATCCGCGGGTGCCGGGGGTGCTGATCTACGGCAGTGATGCAATGCGCGTGGCCGAAAGGCGCCAAAGCTTGATTCGCAACCATATCGGCCCGCAGGGCGAAGCCGAGATGCGGTTGGTCCGTTTCCCCGCGACCGATCTCAGAAAAGACCCGGCGGCGGCCATGGATGCCGCCAAGGCACAGGGCTTCTTTCCCGGCCCGCGCGCTGTGCTGATCGAGGAAGCCACCGACGGCACGACCGAGGCGCTGAAACCGGTTCTCGCGGACTGGACCGAGGGCGACGCGCTTCTCGTGGTGACCGCAGGCCAGCTCAATGCATCATCGAAGCTGCGCAAGTTGTTCGAAGGGGACAAGCGCGCCCTTTGTCTGGCGGTCTATGACAACCCGCCCGACCGCGCCGAGATCGAGGCCATGCTGAAAGATGCTGGCCTCACCAGCGCTCCGGCCGAGGCATTGCGCGACCTGGTGGCGCTGGCACATGTGCTGGAGCCGGGGGATTTTCGCCAGACCCTGACCAAGATCGCGCTCTATAAGCACGGCGATCCCGCACCGCTGACCCCGGCCGAGATCGCCGCGCTGGCCCCGCAAGGCACCGAGGCCGCGGTCGATGACATGCTCGACGCCGTGGCCGAGGGCCGCCCTGCCGACATTGGCCCGCTCATGGCGCGGTTGACGGCTCAGGGGGTCGCGCCGGTCACGCTGTGCATCGGGGCGATGCGGCATTTCCGGCTGCTGCACGCGCTGGTGTCCGACCCGCGCGGACCGGCGCAAGCCATCGGAACGCTGCGCCCGCCGGTTTTCGGTCCGCGCCGCGACAAACTGCTGCGCCAGGCGCAGCGCTGGCGGGGCGACCGCGTAGAGCTGGCGCTGACCGAGATCACCGAAACCGACCTCACCTTGCGTTCCACAAGCCGGGCACCGCTGGCAGCGCTCACCGAACGCGCCATGCTCCGTCTGGCCACGATGGCGGCACGCCAACGCTAGGAAGCCCCTTGCGCAACAGCCCCCCAGCGTGGATCACTACCGCCAGCAGAACCGGAGGAAACCATGTCCAACCCCGCCTATACCGTCATCGGCAACGCCCAGTCACGCGCCGCACGCGTGCTGTGGATGCTGGAGGAACTGGGCTTGCCCTATGAGCATGTCGGCGTGAAGCCGCATGCGAGCGAGGTCAATGCGTTCAACCCGACGGGAAAGGTGCCGGTACTTCTGGTCGATGGCGCCCCGGTCACCGATTCCACGGCGATCAACCAGTTTCTCGCCGACCGCCACAATCGTTTCACCCATCCCGCCGGTTCGCTGGAGCGCGCGCGGCAGGATGCGCTGACGCAGCTTGTGCTGGATGAATTCGATGCGGTTCTCTGGGTTGCTGCGCGCCACAGTTTCATCCTGCCCGAAGCGCAGCGCGTGCCGGGCGTGAAGGATTCGCTGCGCTGGGAGTTTGCCCGCAACCAGAAGCTTTTCGCGCGCCGAATGGGAGATACCCCATTTCTGATGGGCGAAGAGATGACGGTGCCGGATATCGTCCTGACGCATTGTTGCATCTGGGCGCGGGCGGCGAAGTTCGACATCACCGAGCAGAAGCTTCAGGATTACATGACGCAAATGATGCAACGCCCGGCGTTGCGCAAGGTGTTGAAAGCGGGCTGACAGCCACGCCCAAAGTGGGTCAGAGCGACATGATCCGGGCCTGACCGCTGGCGTAACTGTAGCTGCAGCGCACTTCATAGACCTGCTGGCCGCGCGCAACCCGCAGCATCACATCACGCGAGCGCGCCACGCCATCATTACCCGTCACTTCGCGCGTGCCCACGACGCCCTGCACCGCCAGACCCTGCGCCTGCCCCTGCTGCATGCAGGCCGATTCGGCAGCACTGGCGGGGACAGCCCCCGGCATGGACTGCGGCGCCATCGGCGCGGGCTGCGCGACGGGCGCTGGCGCGGTGCGCAGCGGGGCACTGCCGCGCATGTCCGGTAACTGCGCACAACCTGCAACGACGAATACGCCAACCAGCGCCGGCACCATCCTGGCGTAAGGGATCATGGATAACCTCCTGACAAAGGGTTGCGACAAACCTGTCGCGGATTTCAAACATGTTGTCCCCCGCGCAGCTTCAGCTTCCCGTCGGGAGAAGCGCCTCAGGGTAACAAAAGCGCGCGGGCGGCGGCGCGGGCAGCATCGGTGATCTTATCACCCGCCAGCATCCGCGCCAGTTCATCAACGCGCGAATCGTCAAGCAGTTGCGTCACCCGCGACAATGTTTCGCCATCCTGCACCGATTTCGTAACTCGCCAGTGATGCGCCCCCAGCGCGGCCACCTGCGGGCTATGGGTGACCACCAGCACTTGCGCCCCGTCCGACAGCGCGCGCAGCCGACGACCGACGGCATCGGCGGTGGCCCCGCCCACGCCCCGGTCGATTTCGTCAAAGATCATCACCTGCCCGCCGCCGCCACGACTGAGGCAGACTTTCAACGCCAGCAAAAAGCGCGACAGCTCCCCGCCCGAGGCAATCTTGTTCAGCGGCCCGGCAGGTGCACCCGGATTGGTCGCCACTTCAAAACTGACGGCGTCAGCGCCATCAGGCCCGGGCTCGGCAGGGGAAAGGGTGGTGGTAAAGACCGCGCGCTCCATCTTGAGCGGTGCCAGCTCGGCGGCCATCGCGGCATCCAGCGCAGCGGCGGCGGCGCGACGCTTCTCGCTCAGCGCGACGCAGGCAGCATCGTGCGCAGCGCGCGCCTCATCTTCGGCGCGGGCCAGGGCGGCAGTGTCGCTGTCACCGGCATCGAGCGCGTTAAGCCGTGCGCGCAGTTCTTGCGCATGGCTGCCCAGATCATCGGGCAGCACACCGTGCTTGCGTGCCAGTCCGCGCAGGGCGAACAGCCGCTCTTCCACGGCTTCCAGCGCCATCGGATCGGTATCGAGCGCATCAAGACAGCCGTCCACCTCGGACTGTGCCTCGCCCAGTTCGGTCAACGCCCGGCCCAATGCCTCGATGGCGCCGTCAAGTCGCCCCTCCAGATCCGCCGCGGCACCATCGAGCCAGCGCAAAGCGTCATGTAAAAGCCGCTCTGCCCCCTCTTCGCCCATCGAAGCGCGGGCGCGGTCCACATCGCCCCGCATCCGGGCCGCCGCCTGCATCATCCGGCGGCGGGTGTCGAGTTCGGCTTCTTCGCCCACCTCGGGGTCCAGTTTGTCCAGTTCGGACACGGCATGGCGCAGAAAGTCTTCTTCGTTGCGCAAGGTCGCCAGCCGCTCTTGCGCAGCCTGTCGGGAGGTACGCGCCTGCGTCAGCGCGCGCCAGGTCGCACGGGTTGCAGCCAGGTCGCCATCAACCCCGGCGAAAGCGTCCAGCAGTTGGCGGTGGCCGCGCGGGTTCAGTAGGCCGCGGTCATCATGTTGGCCATGCAACTCCACCAGCGTTTCGGAGAGCGCGCGCAACACCTCGCCCGAAACGCGCCGATCATTGACCCAGGCCGTCTTGCGCCCGTCGGGCGTGTTGATGCGCCGCAAGATCAGTTCATCCCCCGAACCAATCCCCGCTTCGGTCAGGATGGCCTGCGCCGGATGCGCGGCGGGCAGATCAAATACCGCCTCCACCTCGCCCTGTGCGGCACCGGCGCGCACCAGTTCCGCCCGGCCCCTCCATCCCAGAACAAAACCCAGCGAATCCAGCAAGATCGACTTGCCCGCTCCGGTTTCGCCGGTCAGCACGTTCAGACCGGGCTGAAAAGCAAGCTCCAGCCGGTCAATCAGAAGCATGTCGCGGATCGAAAGGTTGCGCAGCATCACGGCGCTCCTGCCCCGGTTCCGGCGGCGTATCGCGCGGTTACAGCCACTCGCCCCGGATCGTCCGGCGATAGACCGAGCGGAGCCAGCCTTCACCCCGCGCCTCGGGTGCCAGCCCCTGCCCTGTCAGCAAGCGGAAGCTGTCATCATAGAACGGGTTGGAACGGAAGTTGTGGCCCAGAATGGCCGCCGCCGTCTGCGCTTCGTCCCGCAGGCCCAGTGCAAGGTAGGATTCCACCAGACGGTGCAGCGCCTCAGGCGTGTGGGAGGTGGTCTGGAACTCCTCGACAACCACGCGGAACCGGTTCACGGCTGCGGGGTAAAGCCCGCGCCGCAGATAGAAGCGACCGATCTCCATTTCCTTGGCAGCGAGATGGTCAAACGCCAGATCGAACTTCAACACCGCAGAACGCGCATATTCGGTGTTCGGATACTGCTCGATCACCCGGCGCAGATGCTGCAACGCCTGGAAGGTCAGACCCTGATCGCGGCCCACATCCTCAATCTGGTCATAATAGGTCAGCGCCAGAATATAGGCTGCCCAAGCCGCATCCTCGTCGCCCGGATACTGATCAAGGAAGCGCTGCGCCGTGGCGCGGGCAGTCTCATAGTCACCATCGCGGTGCTGAGCATAAGCCTGCATGACGATCGCCCGGCGCGCCCAGTTGGTATAGGGGTAGATCCGTTCGACCTCGCGGAAATAGCGCAACGAGCTTTCGGCCCGGCGGCTGGTTTCCAAAACATACTCGCCGCGGCGATAGATTTCCTCGGCGCTGAAACCTTCAAGCGACTCATCCTCGCGCACACCACCGCAGGCCACCAGCACCAGACAAAGCCCGGCCATCAGCACCACAGAACGGGCTTTACTGAAAGAAACGCTGCTTGCTTGCCCGGTCAACTTCATATCCCGCATCCTCTTGCGCACGTCCCGTATCGTCCGGCGCCTGCTGAAATCCTTGCGCCCACCCGGAGGCTTATGGGTGGTCCTAGCACATAAGAAACCGACACGCAAAACGCCTTTGCGCCGTTTCGGGACCGAATTGAAAAGCCGTTTCCGTTGGCGCAAGCCATTGCCGCGGTGCGTCAGGCGATCAGCGCCAGATCCTCAGCACAAACGCCGGCCCCCGGCATGGCATGCGCCTCGGCGTCCGAAACTGTGACGCGCTCAAACGCCGAACGGTCGGACAGCAGGGCACGCAACAGCCGGCCGGTCAGCGCATGCCCGGCACGGTAGCCCACATAACGCCCGATGATCGGCGCTCCGGCCACAGCCAGGTCGCCCATCGCATCGAGCATCTTGTGGCGGACCGGCTCATCGTCATGGCGAAGTCCGCCGGGGCTGAGCACCTGCGCGCCGTCAAAGACCACCGCATTGTCCATCGTGCCGCCCAGCGCCAGGCCATTGGCGCGCATGAAATCGACATCTGACAGGCGGCAGAAGGTGCGGCTGTCAGCCAGTTCGCGCACGAATGTGCCGTTGCACAACACCAGATCCTTCGTTTGCCGGCCGATCGCAGCATCGGGGAAATCGATTTCGAAAGCAATCGACAGGCTGGGCGCGGGTTCCAGCCGGGCGAAGGCATCGTTCATCTGCACTTCCACCGGGCGCAGCACCCTGATGGCGCGTAACGGTGCGCGAAGCTGGCGAATGCCGGCAGCGATGAATGCAGACACAAAGGGCTGCGACGAACCGTCCAGGATCGGCACTTCATCGCCATCCAGCGTGATAAGGGCATTGTGGATGCCGCAACCAGCCAGAGCTGCCATGAGATGTTCGATCGTAGACACCTCGACGCCCGCATCATTGCCGATCCGGGTGCAGAGATTGGCCTCGATCAGTGCCGCAGGCGTCACCCTGATGCGGCGCTGCGAAGCACTGAGCGCCAGATCGGTTCGCTCGAACACGATGCCCGAGCCAGCGGGCGCGGGATGAACACGCATGTCAACCGGGCTGCCGGAATGCAGTGCGGTGCCCTGGAAGTTGACCGTTTTCTGAAGCGTTGTCTGCACGAGTTGCCCTCTGGCGCGGCTTGCCCGCTGTTGGGTGCCTATCTATGGGTTGCGCCGCCCCGTCTCAACTCACAGTTTGCGACAGCTTGTAACAGTTGAGAAGAGCATCGGCGGAATTCCGCCCACACCCCAAGAGCGCATGCAACTCATTGATAATAAAAGAAAGAAACCGGCTTTCGCCGGCTTCTTTGCAAGATTTCATCGTACGATGTGATCGCAACTGATACTCAGTTCGCCTGACGGCGCAGGAAAGCCGGGATCTCGATGCGGTCATCCGAGGCGCGTTGCGCCGGTTCGTCGTCATAAGATTGCATCGGCGGCTGCACCCGTGCGGCTTGCGCACCATGATCATTTCCAGAACCCGCCATGCGGCTGATCAACGAACCGATGCCGAAACGCGGGCGCTGATCTTGTTGTGGGGCGTGCTGGGGCGCCTGCTGCTGGGCGTGCTCCGGCGCCCGTGCGACAGAGCGCGGCGCTTCGGGCTGTTTGGCAACGGCAGCGCGAAGGCGCGCCAGCGTCTCGGGCGAGGGCGTGCCAGCCGAGCGCGGGCGTGGCGCTACATAGCCGCCAGCCTCATCCTGCCATTCTTGCGGCTGGTGATGCTGTGGGGGCTGATGCTGCCCCTCACCCAAAACCGAGTCCAGGTCAAATTCATTCTGCGCATTGTTCTGGCTGTCATAGCCATGCGGGGCGTAGTCAGGCTGCGGCTCGGCCCGCGCGACGGGACGCAGCGGCTCGGCCTGACGCGGGGCGTCGTACTGGCGCGGCGCTTCATACTGCGGCTCCACATGCTCCTGGCGCGGCTCGAACACCGGCTCCTGCCAGCTATCACGCGCGGCCACCTGCTGCGGCTCGGGCATGGGTTCGGCTGCTTCCTGCGCGGGCGGGGCCAGCGGCTCGGCCAGACGGCGACGCGGCACATCCAGCGAGGCGGCATCGGCCCGCGCCTCGATCCCCGTAGCGACGACCGAAACGCGGATCGCCCCTTCCATCTCGGGGTCGAGGGTGGAGCCGACGATAATGTTGGCCTCGGGATCGACCTTCTCGCGGATCAGGTTGGCGGCCTCATCCAGCTCGAACAGCGTCAGATCGTTGCCGCCGGTGATGTTGATCAGCACACCGCGCGCACCGTTGAGGCTGATCTCGTCCAGAAGCGGATTGGCGATGGCCTTTTCGGCGGCCTGGCGGGCGCGGTCTTCGCCCTGGGCCTCGCCAGTGCCCATCATGGCCTTGCCCATCTCGTCCATCACCGCGCGGACATCGGCGAAGTCGAGGTTGATCATCCCCGGCCGCACCATCAGATCGGTCACACCCTTGACGCCCTGATAGAGCACGTCATCAGCCATGGCGAAGGCTTCGGTGAAGGTGGTCTTTTCGTTGGCAAGACGGAACAGGTTCTGGTTCGGAATGATGATCAGCGTATCGACCACCTTTTGCAGCGCCTCCACCCCGTCTTCGGCCTGCCGCATACGCTTGGCACCCTCGAAGGCGAAGGGCTTGGTCACCACACCAACGGTCAGCACACCCAACTCGCGCGCGGCCTGAGCGATGATCGGCGCGGCCCCGGTGCCGGTTCCACCGCCCATACCCGCCGTGATGAAGCACATATGCGCCCCGGCCAGATGGTCGATGATCTCTTCAAGCGTCTCTTCGGCGGCCGAAGCCCCGACCTGCGGCCGGGCACCAGCACCCAACCCTTCGGTCACCTTGACACCGAGCTGGATACGGGCGCGTGCCTTGGACTGCTGAAGTGCCTGCGCGTCGGTATTGGCGACGACAAACTCCACCCCTTCAAGCATCTGGTCGATCATGTTGTTGACCGCATTGCCGCCCGCGCCGCCGACCCCGAACACGGTGATCCGGGGCGTCAGTTCCGTCTTTTCCGTCGCGATGAAGTTCAGTGCCATTGCCTTGTCCGCCTGTCTTTGTCCGGGTTGCCCTTGCCGATCGCCAGTCGGTTCGCCGTCCGGTTCTTGGTGATTTGCCAGATTTGCCACAGATTGTAGCGATCCGGCGCGGGAACGTCATCAAAAAAAACCTGATTCCCACCAAATCTGGAGGAATTTCGCCGATATTCAGCGCATTTCGGCGAATCACCCGGATCTGGTGGTTACCAGTTGTCCTTGAACCATTTCATCGCGCGCTTGAGCGGGCGCGCGGCGAAACGGTCGGCAGGAATATCGAAGTCCCACCATTCATCCTGCGGCTGCGCCGCGAACAGACACAGCCCGACGATCCCGGCGAATGCCGGGCCGGTGGCGGCCTGTGGCAGCCCCTGTACGCGCATTGGCCGACCCAGCCGCACCTGCTGACCCAGAATACGCGCGGCCAGCCCGTCCAAACCGGGGATCTGGCTGCCGCCGCCGGCCAGCACGATCTGTTGACTGGGCAAATGGTCAAACCCCGCCGCATCCAGCCGGGCGCGCACCTCTTCCAGTATCTCCTCGACGCGCGGGCGCATGATGCCGATCAGTTCCGAGCGGGTGATGGTGCGGCGGTCCTTGTCCCAGTCGCCGCTGTCGCCGCCAATCTCGATGATCTCGCGGTCATCCTTGCCGGTGGCCTGCACGCCGCCATAGAATGTCTTGATCCGCTCGGCGGCGCTGTAGGGAATTTGCAGGCCCTTGGCGATATCGCTGGTGATGTGGTCGCCGCCCAGCCGAACGGTATCAGAATAGATCATGTGCTTTTTGATGAAGATCGACAGGCCCGTGGCTCCGCCGCCCAGATCGATCGACGCCGCGCCCAGTTCCTGCTCATCCTCCACCAGCGAGGACAACGCCGATGCATAGCTGGCCGATGCCAGCCCCGCCACCTCGACATCGCAGCGCTTCAGGCAATGCACCAGGTTCTGCACCACATCGGCCTCGATCGACAGAAGGTGCATATCGCAAGCCAACCTGCGCCCGGCCTGCCCGCGCGGGTCAGACAGGCCCGAGCGATGATCGAGAATGAAATTCACCGGCTGGGCATGCAGCACTTCGCGACCCGCGCCCAGATCGGGCACATCGCAGGCAGCCAGCACGCGGGCGATGTCATTCTCGGTGACATGCGCGCCTTCCAGCTCAACCGCACCTTCCAGCCCGTAAGACCGCCCTTCGCCACCGGAAAAGCACACGATCGCGTGATCGACACGCTGCTGGGCCATCTTCTGGGCGGTCTGCAGGGCGGTGCGCACCGCGCGCTCGGTCTCGGCCATGGCGGCAATCTCGCCAAAGCGCACACCGCGCGAGCGGGTGGTACCCGCTCCGATCACCCGGAAGGTGGCCTGCCCGGCCATATTCCCCACGCCAGACCCCTCCGACGCCCCCTGCGAGCCGAATTTCAGGATCAGGCAGGCGACCTTGAAGGTGCCGATATCGAGAACGGCGATCACGCCGCGCTGCATCGCCTGCTGGCGCATGTGGCGCATCGCGCGCTGGGACTGGTAGAGATCGGTCATCGGTTCGGAACTCCACTTACCTGATTTCTGATGCGGTGCAGCTCGGCCATGGCGGGCTGCGAAAGTCGTATGGTGGGGCGTGACGCATCGCGCAGATCGACGACGCTGACATCGCGCGCCAGAAGGCCCTGCGCGCCGTCCAGCGCCAATACCCGTTCCAGTGCAGGCAAAGCGCCCTCGGCGGGCAGCATGATGCGCTGGCCCCGGTCCAGCACCACATCCCAGCGCCTCTCGCCCACGCGCACCAGCCCGCGCAACCGGTCACGCAGAGGGCTGGCAGCGGCCAGAAGCTGGCGCGCTTCGGAAATGGCGGCGGGCGCGCCTTCGCCAGCAATCAGCGGCAGATCGGCGCGCGCCTCGCGCTCAGCCAGACGGGCGATGCGGCGACCCTCGATATCGACCAGCTCCAGCCCGCCGTGATGACGCCAGACCATTGCCGGCTCGCGCTCGATCACCGATACTTCCAGCACACCGCCCGAACGAATACGCAGCGCCGCCACTTCAACGGCATCAAGCGCCTCGGTTTCGTGCCTGAGTTCCTGAAGGTCCAGCCGGAAGGATGAAACCGGAAATTCCAGCCCCAACCGCCGGGTTATCGCCTGCGCCACTTCGGGCGTTTCGGCGTGCACGCTGAGCGAATTGACCTGAAACTCTGGCCGGTTCTCGAATGCGGTGCGCAAATCGGTGAAGAAACCCTGCGCCTGCGCACGGCGTGCGTCATCGCCCAGCCAGAGGCCCAGCACCAGCACCACAATGAAGACCGGCAAGCCCACGGTGATGCCACGGCGGATGAACGGGGTCAGCCACAGCCTGTGCAACCGATAAGAAAGTCGGCTGGGCGAGGGATCACGGCGCGACCGCCGCGCCAACGCCGGACGCGCCGGATGCGCAGAGCTTGGCGCCGTTGTATGGACAGGCTGCGCGGCAGGATCTTCAGGCCAGGAATAATTGGCCGAAGGGCTGGCCGCGAGAGCATCCAGAAGTGGCTCGGGCGCCGTGTTGCCAGGATCTGTTGGCGGAATGAAAGCATGCGCGCGCGGCTGGGATGATTGCCGGAGAGGTTGCTGCGCGGGGCTGCGGGGCAAACCGGGATCGGCCTTCCAGAGCGCGCGCGGACGATACTGGAAACTCTCGGGCGCAGGCTGAAACCTGTCTTTGGCTGCCTGGCGGCGCAACGGCGGCTCGGCCGGGGGCGCGGGATGGCGCAAACGGAGATCATCGCTCAACGCTGGCATGAAGCATCCTCCACCAGCCAGCGGCACAATTCGGGAAAGGAGATCCCGCAGATCGCCGCCTGTTCAGGGCTTAACGACGTTGGCGTCATCCCCGGCTGGGTGTTGGTCTCCAGCAAGATCAGCCCGTCCAGCCCGCGCCCCTCATCCCAGCGAAAATCCGTTCGGCTGAGGCCACGGCAACCCAGCACCCGATGCGCGGCCAGCGCATGGGCCATGCAGGCATCGAAAATCTCGGCGGGAACCTCGGCAGGGACCACATGATGCGACCCGCCGGGCTTGTATTTGGCATCATAATCATACCAGCCCGTGGTGACGATATCGGTCACTGTCAACGCCCGTTCGCCCAGCACGCTCACCGTCAGCTCACGCCCGGCCACATAGGCTTCAACCATCAGCGTCTCGGGCATTTGCGGGGCCAGGCGCGGAGGCCGGTTCGCCCCCTCGGCCACCAGATAGACACCGACTGACGAGCCTTCGTTATAGGGTTTGACCACGTAGGGCGGCGCCATGACATGCGCGGCCTCGATCGCCGCGCGGCTGGCCAGCACGCTGTCCGCCACCGGTAAGCCTGCGGCACGATAGGCATCCTTGGTGCGGATCTTGTCCATCGCCAGCGCCGAAGCCAGTACGCCCGAATGGGTGTAGGGGATGCCCATCCATTCCAGCAGGCCTTGCACGCAACCGTCCTCGCCCCAGCGACCATGCAGCGCGTTGAAGGCAACATCGGGCCGGATTTCAGACAGTCTTGCGGGAAGGTCGCGGCCGGCATCGACCTCGACCACCTGATATCCCGCCTCCCGCAGCGCGGCCGCGCATTCATGCCCTGTCGACAGTGACACCTCGCGCTCAGCCGAGATGCCACCCAACAGTACCGCTACCTTGGGGGCTGCCCTGCTCGACATGCCCGCCACCATTGCCTCATACAGCCCGTTGTGGGCCATTATTCGGGGCTTTGTGCCCCTTGTGTTGTCTGATCTGCCGGGTTTTGCACCCGTTCAGTCGCGCGACCGGATTTCACCCACCCGCATGACTTCCCATTCTAGCGAAATTCCACTGTTTTCCAACACCCTTTTTCGCACCTCTTCACCAAGCCCCTCCAGATCGGCGGCAGTGGCATTGCCGGTGTTGATCAGAAAGTTGGAATGCATTGGTGACATTTGCGCCCCGCCCCGCGTGGCGCCGCGCATTCCGGCGTCGTCGATCAGCTTCCAGGCCTTCAGGCTGTGCTCGTCATCCGCCCGCCCCGTCGAGCTGTATCCAGCCGGGTTGCGAAAGGTTGATCCGGCAGTGCGTTCACGGGTGGGCTGGGTCGCGTCGCGCCGGGCAAGCTGCTCGGACATGCGCGTAGCCAGCTCATCGGGGTCGCCCGGCGGCGCGGCAAAGGTTGCCTCGATGATCACCCAGCCTGCGGGCAAGGTGGACTGGCGATAGGCCAGCTTCAGCGCGCTGGCCTCAAGCATCTCGATCCGCCCGTCACGCGTGACCACGCGCACCGATTCAAGCCGATCGGCGACATAGGTTCCATAGCACCCGGCGTTCATCCGCACCGCCCCGCCGATCGCGCCGGGGATAGTGCGCAGAAAGGTCAGGTCCAGCCCGGCCTCGGCAGCCTTGCGGGCGACATGGGCATCAAGGGCGGCAGCCCCGGCCGTCACCCGTCCGTCCGCACAAATGATGGCGTTGAAGCCACGCCCCAGCCGGATCACCACGCCCCGAATACCACCATCGCGAACGATCAGGTTAGAGCCCACACCCATCGGAAACACCGGCACCGCAGGATCAAGCGCAGCCAGAAACCCGGCCAGATCTTCGGCATCGGCGGGCTGGAACAGCCAGTCTGCGGGGCCACCAACGCGTAGCCATGTCAACCCGTCCAGCGGTCGGTTAGGGGTAAGGGTGCCGCGCACGGCGATATCGGTCGGATGGGTCATGATGCCGAGATACCCCTCAGTCTGCAACCTGTCCAGCCGGGTGAAAACCTTCGCACCAGCAAAGCAGGAGGAAAAGTACCCGGCAATGGGCTTCAATGCGATTGCCTGCTCGCAATCCCCCGTCCCCGCCTGGCGCGCTCGCGCATCCATCCACCCAGCGCCGCACCCAGCGCCGCACCCAGCATGGCAGGGCCAGCAAAGATCAATGCCAGGATCACATAGGCCAACCCGTCCCAGCCCTGTGTTACGCGGCCGGCAAGGATGAAGCCCGCAACCGCCAATGCCAACAGTCCCACCAGCACCCAGGCCGCCCAGATCCGCACGAACCGCGCCAGAAGCCAGGACACGGCCAGCCCCACAAAAGCCGAGGTCAGGATCAGGCCCAGAACGGCAGGGTCCATCGCCTCAGCCCTCCAACCGTGCGGGCAACCCCTGCGCCCAGGCCGAAATCGTGCCCGCACCCAGACAGACCACCATATCGCCCGGCGCTGCATGGGCGCGCACCAGCGCCTCCAGATCCTCCTCGCTGCCCACTACATGCGCCGAGGGATGGCCATGCGCACGAATGCCCGCCACCAGGTCATCACGGCTGGCACCCGCGATAGGAGCCTCACCCGCAGCGTAAACATCCGCGATGCCCACCACATCCGCGTCATCGAAACAGGCGCAGAAATCGGCAAACAGCGCATGCAGCCGGGTGAACCGATGCGGCTGATGTACCGCGATCACCCGCCCCTGCCCACCCAGAGCCTGCCGCGCGGCACGCAACACGGCGGAAATTTCCACCGGGTGATGGCCATAATCGTCAATCACCGTCACGCCACCCGCCTTACCCACGCGGGTGAACCGGCGCGCAACACCCTGAAACCCGGCCAGTCCGGCACGGATGGCATCCGGCCCCATACCCAGATGCCGCGCCACCGCCACCGCCGCCAGCGCGTTCGAGACGTTGTGATCACCGGGCATCGGCAGCGTGCAATCGAGGATATCCTCGCCGCCCTTCACAGCGATGTCGAACCGCGCCCGCCCGCCCTCATAGCGCAGGCCGACCGCGCGCAGGTCGGCCCCTTCGGCAAACCCATAGCGCACCACGCGCCGGTCGCGTACCCGTTCCACAAGCGCGCGCACCTCGGCATGGTCGATGCAGCAAACCGCCAGCCCGTAAAACGGTATCCGCCCCACAAACGCATCAAAGCCCGCACGCAGGGCCTCTATCGTGTGCCAGTGCTCCATATGCTCGGGATCGATGTTGGTGACGATCGCCACGGTAGTGGGCAACAAATTGAACGAGCCATCGCTTTCATCGGCCTCCACTACCATCCAGTCGCCCGCGCCCGCCCGCGCGTTGGAGCCATAGGCATGGATTACACCACCGTTGATTACAGTGGGCTCGATCCCGCCCGCATCCAGCAGCGTGGCAACCATGGTGGTGGTGGTGGTCTTGCCATGCGTCCCGGCCACCGAGACAGTGGAGCGCAAGCGCATCAGTTCCGCCAGCATCTCGGCACGGCGCACGACCGGCAGTCCGGCCGCCCGTGCGGCAACCAGTTCAGGGTTGTCAGCCTTGATCGCGGTCGAAACAACCAGCACGCCGGCGCCCGCAACATTCGCGGCTTCCTGCCCAATGAAGATCCGTGCGCCCAGCCGCTCCAGCCGCTCGGTGATGGCGCTGGCCTTCAGGTCGGAGCCCTGCACCGTAAAGCCTTCGTGCAACAGGATTTCGGCAATGCCCGACATGCCGATGCCGCCAATTCCGGCGAAATGAATGGGGCCAAGGCCGGCGGGAAGCTTGGTAAGCGGGGCGGTCATACACGGGTCTTTCAAGGTCAGTCAGGAACTGCGCGGCGCAATCAGGTGCTCGGCCAGATCGGCCAGACGGCGCGCCGCGTCGGGGACACCCGCCGACAGCGCGGCATGCGCCATCTGCGCAGCAGCTTTCGGGTTTGTCAGAATATCCGATACCTGCTCGCACAGAACCTCGGCGGTGAACTGCCCTTCCGGTATGCGCACCGCCGCCTGCGCCTCGACAAGGCCGCGGGCATTGGCGTTCTGATGATCTCGCGCCGCAATCGCCAACGGCACCAGCACCGAGGGGCGGCCGATCACCGTCAGGTCTGCCACGGTCGAGGCACCTGCGCGCGCAATCACCAACTGCGCTTCGGAAAGACGACGGGGAATGTCGTTGAAGAACAGGGCAACCTCAGCCGGAATGCCTGCGGCTTCATAGGCGGCGACCACACGATCAATATCCTCGCGGCGAGCCTGATGCGAGACGCGCAGATGCCGGCGCAACGCCTCGGGTAGCGCGGCCAGCGCCTGCGGCACCACATCGGACAGGATGCGCGCGCCCTGGCTGCCACCGATCACCAACAGGCTCATCGGGTAATCGCCGGGCGGGATATAGGGCGCGCCCGCGCGCTCGGCCACAGCGTTGCGCACCGGGTTGCCGGTATGCACCCCCTCAACCCCAAAAGGCAGGGCCGTCGGCCAGATCCCGCAGGCAAAAGCGCTGACCCTGCGGGCAAAGACCTCGTTTACCTTGCCTGGCACGGCGTTCTGTTCATGGATCAGGCGCGGCACACGCAGCAGCCAGGCCGCTGACAGTGCCGGAATGGAAGGGTAGCCACCAAACCCGGCCACCAGTGCCGGGCGGTCCGCCACCATGCCCAGCGTCGCTTTCACCACCCCGCCCAGAATGCGAAACGGCACCAGCAGCTTTGCTGCCACACCGCCGCGCGCAAAGGTTGCCGAGGCCACGATCCGCCGCTCCACAGCGGGTGGAAAGCCCTCCGCATACTGGGCGCCGCGCGCATCCGTGGAGAGCGCCACTCGCCAGCCGCGCGCCAGCAATTCCTCGGCCAGCGCCTGTGCGGGGAACATGTGCCCCCCGGTTCCCCCGGCTGCAATCACGGCCAGCGGCGGCTTGTCGGCCCGGCTCGTGCCCATTCAGCGCCCCCGTGTCAGAAGTATGTCGCCAATTTCACCTTGCGGACGGCTGCGCGTCAAGGCCAGCAGCATACCCATCATCAGCCCCATCGCCACCAGCGATGACCCGCCGTAGCTGACAAAGGGCAAGGTCATGCCCTTGGCGGGCAGCAGGCGCACGGCCACGCCCATGTTGATCATCGCCTGAACCGAGAACATCGCCACCAGGCCTGTCCCCGCCAAGCGTATGAACGGATCACGCTCGCGCGTCAGTCGGCTCAGCGCGCGAAGGCAGATCGTTGCGTAAAGCGCGATGATGAGGGCAACCAGCACAAAGCCATATTCCTCGGCAGCAACGGCAATGATGAAATCGGTATGTGCATCGGGCAGTTGCCATTTCACCTGGCCCTCACCCACACCCATGCCAAAAAGCCCACCCTCCTGAATGGCCGAGGTCGCGTAGCCAAGCTGCGAGCGCGCATCGATCTCGGCGCTCAGAAAGCCATCGATGCGCCGCGCGAAATGCTCGGAACCGTTATAGGCCACGAGGCCGCCCAGTATCACACTGCCCGCCAGCCCCAGAATGATCACCATCGACGCACCCGAGACGAAATACATCACCCCCCAGCCGAACAGCACCAGAGCCGCCTGGCCAAAGTCCGGCTGCAACACCAGCAGGAACACCACCGCCAACGTCACGCCAAAGGACATCGCCTTGCCCGGCGGGCCGTTCAGCTCCTGCCCGGCGGCCAGCATCCAGGCGGCAAAGACGGCCAGACAGGGCTTCATGAATTCCGAGGGCTGCACGCTGGCGAAGCCAAAGCTGATCCAGCGCACCGCGCCCTTGCCGAAATCGGTGCCGATGAAAGGCAGCATCAGCAGCGTGGCGAAACTGGCGACAAAACCCACCACCGCCCAGCGCCGGATCGTCGCGGGCGACATCATCGACACCAGGAACATCGCGGCAATCGCCACCGCTCCAAAAAACGCTTGTCGTTCGAAATAATAGAATGGCGGCAGGTTGTTGCGCGTTGCCAGTGGCGGTGATGAAGCCAGTGACAACAAAAGCCCCGCTGCAAACAAAAGCAGCACGCAAGAGATCGTCCAACGATCCACCGTGCGCCACCAGCGCGAAAGCACCGGCTCGCCCACATGGGCGGGCATGGTTCCATGCACCATCTCTGTCATGGCTGATTTGCCTCTTCTGCCTCGTGTCCGCCCGTTTGCCGGGTCTGACGATCAGGATAGCGGCAAAGCCCCCACATTGCCAGCGATTTGAGCCGCAGCCCACCCCATCGGCAATCTGCCGCTCTTCATCTGTTCAAAAGTATCCCGGGGGGTGAATTGGCCGTAGGCCAAGAGGGGGGCAGCGCCCCCCTTAGCGCCGCAACCGCACGATTTCCGAGGAATAGAGGATCAGCGCCAGCCAGATCATCGGAAAGGCAACCGCGCGGGCCTGGCCAAATGGCTCGCCAAATACAAACACCGCGATCAAAAACACCATGGTCGGCGTCAGGTACTGCATGATGGCGATTGTCGACAGCCGCAACAGCTTTGCACCGTTGGCATAGATCATCAACGGCACCGCCGTGATCACGCCGCAGCCGATCAACAGCAACACATCCCCCGGCGCGGCCTGAGCGATGAACAACGCGTCTTTGCCGGAAAGCCAGGCCAGATAAGCCAGTGCGAAGGGGGTCAACAGCATCACCTCCAGCGTGAAACCCTGATTTGGGCCAACTGGCAATGCGCGCTTGAAGAAGGCATAGAACCCCCATGAAAGCGTCAGCGCCAGCGCCACCAGCGGCAGGCGCCCGGTTTCCCATGTCAGAACCGCCACAGCCGCTACAGCCAGCGCCACGGCCGCCCACTGCCGCGCGCTCAACTTCTCGCCCAGCAGGACTGCGCCAAGAAAGATGCTGAACAGAGGGTTTATGTAGTAGCCCAGCGCTGCTTCCAGCGCCTGCCCGGTCTGAATCGACCAGACATAGACACCCCAGTTCACTGACACCAGCGCCGCCGTCACCCCGCCCATCGCCAGCGTCCGCGGCGAGGCGAAAGCCGCGCGCAGATCGCGTGTGCGCCCCATCGCCATCAGAACCGCCAGCGCAATCGGCACCGACCAGACGACCCGATGCGCCAGCACCTCAACGACCGGCACATGCGCCAGTGCCTTAAGATAAAGCGGCAGGATACCCCACAGCAGATAGGCGGTCAGCGCAAAGGCAAAACCGCGCGGCGTATCGCCCGCGCTGGTTGTTGCGACGGTGGCGGCCGTTTTCATGTTTCTGCCAGAGCCTTCACCTCGGCCATGAAATGCGTTCCGCGCTTCTCGAAATCGGGGTATTGGTCAAAACTCGCGGCGGCGGGGGCCAGCAGCACCACATCGCCCGGCTCGGCCTCGGCATGCGCACGCGCCACTGCACGGTCCATCGTCTCGCACAGTTCATGCGGCACTGCGCCAAGCTGCAACGCAAAATCGCGCGCCGAATGGCCAATCAGATAGGCCTTCACCACCGAACCCAGATGCGGCGTCAATGCGGCAATACCACCCTCCTTCCCCAGACCGCCGGCAATCCAGCGGATGCGGCCAAAGGCTTGCAGGGCGCGGCTGGCGCTGTCCACGTTGGTGGCCTTGGAATCGTTGATATATTTCACGCCATTGATCTCTGCCACCAACTGGCTGCGATGCGGCAGTCCGGTAAAACTGGCCAGCGCGTCCTCGATCAGACGCGGCGCCAGGCCCAGGCAACGGCAGGCTGCATAAGCAGCACAGGCGTTCTGATGATTGTGTGCACCGGGCAGGCCCGGCATGGCGCGCAGATCGATCGCCGTCACCTGACGCCCGCCGCGCCACTCGGCCAGAAACCCCTTGCGCGCAAAAACCGACCAGCCCATACCGCCCAGCTTCTGCCCTGACGAGATGCGGATCACCCGGTTGTCGGCCGGCCCCTCGCCCATCTGCATGGCCAGAAACCGCCCTTCGGGCTCATCCACGCCGATCACGGCACGGTCCGGCCCGCCCTCGGCAAAAAGGCGGCGCTTGGCGGCGAAATACCCGCCGGGGCCGCCATGGCGGTCCAGATGGTCGGGCGACAGGTTGGTGAACACCGCTATATCCGGGGTCAGCGCGCGCGCCAGTTCTGTCTGGTAACTGGACAGTTCCAGCACCACGACCGCCCCCTCGCCGGGCGGGTCGATCGACAGCACACCCTTGCCGATATTGCCCGCCATCTGCACCGGCTTGCCCGCCACCTCCAGAATATGCGCGATCAGCGCCGTGGTGGTCGATTTGCCATTCGACCCGGTCACGGCAATCACCCGGGGTGGGTTGTCGAATGATTCCCAGTCGGAACGCGCGAGCGAGCGAAAAAACAGGCCGATGTCATTGTCAACCGGCACGCCCAGCGCCGTGGCCGCGGCAATGACCGGATGCGGCGCAGGGTATAGATGTGGAATGCCGGGCGATACGATCAGTGCCACCAGCCCCTCCAGAGCCTGCGAACGTGTCAGATCGACAGGGGTGATTCCGGCCTCCTCGGCACGACTGCGCGCCTCCTGCGCGTCGTCCCAGGCGTAAACTTCGGCCCCGCCCGCCGCCAATGCAGCGCAGGTCGCAAGACCCGAACGGCCCAGTCCCAACACACCCACACGCGCATCTTCAAAGCCCCGAACAGTAATCATCACCCACTCCAGCGACTCAACAGCGCGACGGTATCCGAGGGCGGCGGCAAGCGAAAGGCCGCCGGAACGCCTCCGGCGCCCCATTCATCTGTTCAAAAATATCCTGGGGGTGAATTGGCCGAGAGGCCAAGAGGGGGCAACGCCCCCTGCCCGCTAAGCGACCAGCGCCTCGGCCCGCTTGAGATCGACACTGACCAACTGGCTGACACCCTGCTCGGCCATGGTCACCCCAAACAGCCGGTCCATCCGGGCCATGGTGATCGCGTTGTGGGTGATGATCAGAAAGCGCGTTTCCGTGCGCCGTGTCATTTCGTCCAGCAAGTCGCAAAAGCGCACCACATTGGCATCGTCCAGCGGTGCATCCACCTCATCGAGCACGCAGATCGGCGCCGGGTTGGCGAGGAATACGCCGAAGATCAGCGCCAGCGCGGTCAGGGTCTGCTCGCCCCCTGACAGCAGGCTCAGCGACGACAGTTTCTTGCCCGGCGGCTGGCACAGGATCTCCAGCCCCGCCTCCAGCGGATCGTCGGATTCGACCAGCACCAACCGCGCCTCGCCACCACCGAAGAGATGCGTGAACAACGTAGCAAAATTGGCGTTCACCTGATCGAACGCCGCCAGCAGCCTCTCGCGCCCCTCGCGGTTGAGCGCGGCAATACCGGCGCGCAGTTTGGTGATGGCCGCTTCCAGATCGGCCTTCTCATTCACCAGCGTGTCGTGTTCTTCCTGCACCGCGCGCGCGTCCTCTTCGGCACGCAGGTTGACCGCGCCCAGCGCGTCGCGGGCGCGCTTCAGCCGGGCAATCTCGATCTCCAGATCGGCGGACGAGGGCATGGAATCTGGCTCGGCTCCCAACCGTGCCAGCAGATCCTCCGGCGTGGTCTCCAGATCTTCGCCGATGCGCGCGGCAGCCAGTGAAACGGCTTCCCCGGCGGCATCGACACGGGCCTCGGCACGGGCGCGGGCCTCGCGCGCCTCGCCTGCCACCCGCTCCGTCGCGCGCTCGGCTTCCTGCGCCTGGCGCAGCGCACTTTCCGCAGCCAGCAGCGCCTCGGCGGCAGCGGTGCGGCGGGTTTCAGCCTCGGTGATGGCCGCCGACAGTTCCTCGCGCTTGGCCAGCAGTTCCTCGGGGGCGGCGCTGGCTTCGTCGAGGGCTTCGCTCGCCTCGTCGGCGCGCTCTTCCAGATCACGGATGCGGGCGCTGGCAGTATCCTTGCGCATCTTCCAGCCCTCGACCTCCCGCGCGACTTCCTGCGCACGCTTCAGCCTGGCCGAACCGTCGCGGCGCAGCTCGTCCTGCGCCGCGCGGCGCGACATCATGGCAATCCGCGCGGCCTCGACCTGGGTGCGGACTGCCTCCAGGCCGGCGCGCGCGCTTTCCAGATCGTCGAGCCCGGCACGCTGGCTTTCAGCCTCGGCCAGCCGTTCTTTTGCAGCCTGCGCCTCAGCCTCGATCCGGCGCAGCGCCTGTTCCGCTGCTTCCCGGCGTGCCTGAGCGCGGCTTGCCTCGGATTCGGCGCGGCTCAGGGCACGGCTGGCCTCGGTCAGGTGATGATCGGCAGCGCGGCGGGCTTCACGCGCGGTGCGGTCGGCCTCGGCGGTGCGTGTCACGGCGGCCTGATGCAGGTGGTGAGTTTCTTGCGCGGTGGTCTGCCGTGCAGTCGCCGACTCAAGATCGGCGCGCAACTGTTCCAGCCGGTTCATCTGCACCAGCCGCAGCGCGGCGGTGCTGGAGGCATCCTCGGCGCGCAACATCAGCCCATCCCAGCGCCACAGATCGCCCTCAACCGTCACCAGCCGCTGACCGGGCTGCAACAACGGGTGCAACCTGGCCGCGGTTTCCGGCGTGGCGAGGCCGATCTGCGACAGGCGGCGGGCCAGTTCGGCCGGGGCGGTGACATGGGCAGACAGCGGCGCGGCCCCTTCAGGCAACGGCGGCGACGCGTCAGCATAGGGCGGCAGGGCATGCCAGCCGCTCCCCTGCCCGACCACGGGCGCGCGCAGGTCATCGGCCAGCGCCGCGCCCAAAGCCTGCTCATAACCCGGCGCCACGCGGATTGCGTCCAGTATCTGCCCACCCGCCACCGAATCGCGCGCCATCAGCCGCTCCAGCGCCGCCAGTTCAGCCCCCAATGCGCTGACCTCACCCTCGGCCTCGGCACGGGCCGCGCGGGCCTCCACCTCTGCGGATTGGGCCTCGGCGCGGGCGACCTCGGTCTCGATCAACTGCTCCTCGGCGGCTTCCAGCGCCTCGCGCGCGGCTTCCTGGCGCTCCTCGGCGGCGAGATGGGCGGCGGCGGCGGCTTCCATCGCCTCGGTCGCGCCTTCGGCCTCATCGCGGGCCGCTGCCGAGGCGGCCTCGGCGCGCGCCAGATCGCTGGCGGCATCCTGCGTCTGGCGCTGGACCGACTGATGCCGCGCCGCCAGCCGCGCCAGATCCTCGGTAACCTCGGCCAGGAGCGCCTCGCGATCGCTGAGCACTTCGGCAGCCTCGCGCGCGGCCTCGGTGGCCTCGGCCAGCCGGTCGTCGTGGCCCTCCCCGGCGCGGGCAAGCTGCTCTTCCTCCCAGACCAGCCGGGCAATGGTTTCATCGGCATCCGTCGCCAACCCAGCCTCGCGCTGCGCATCCAGCCGCAACTGTTCTATGCGGGCGCTGAGCATGGCGATGGTGTCGCGCGCGCGCGCCTCCTGATCGCTGAGCGTATCGCGTTGCACCTGTAGGCGTTGCAGGATAGCGCCGGCGATGGCCTCTTCCTCGCGCCGGGGCGGCAATGCGTCTTCAGCCGCCACGCGCCGGGCGCGCGCCTCGCGCGCTTCACGCTCGGCCTGCGACGACAGACCCGTGGCCTCGATCAGCAGCGCCTGCATCTGGGCCCGCGCCTCTTCGGCCTCGCGCCAGCGGCGATACAGGATCATCCCCTCGGCGCGGCGCAGATCGGTGCCGATCTCGCGGTAGCGCGTTGCCTGCCGGGCCTGACGCGCCAGCACCACAAGCTGCTGCGCCAACTGGTCCACCGTATCGCCGACCCGGGCCAGATTTGTCTCGGTCGCATTCAGCCGCAACTCGGCCTCGTGCCGGCGCTGATAAAGACCCGATATCCCCGCCGCTTCCTCCAGAACCCGCCGCCGCGCCTTGGGCTTGGCGTTGATCAATTCGGAAATCTGGCCCTGCCGCACCAGCGCGGGGCTGTGCGCGCCCGTCGAGGCATCGGCGAACAACATCTGCACATCGCGCGCCCGCACCTCCTTGCCATTGACCTTGTAAGCCGATCCGGCATCGCGGGTGATCCGGCGGGTGATATCCAGGACATCGCTGTCATTGAACCCGGCGGGCGCCAGCCGCTCGGAGTTATCAAGCTGCAACGCCACTTCGGCGAATGCCCGCGCGCTGCGGGCGCTGGTCCCCGCGAAGACCACGTCTTC
The DNA here is from genome assembly GCA_964496915.1 of uncultured Rhodobacter sp. Classification (GTDB taxonomy): domain Bacteria; phylum Pseudomonadota; class Alphaproteobacteria; order Rhodobacterales; family Rhodobacteraceae; genus Pararhodobacter. Next base: position 7,863 of record CAZCAX010000003.1, on the reverse strand, counting down.
CATACCGGAACCGCGCATGGCAGTAGGGCGGTTCTCACCCATCACCCAGCGCAACGCCTCCAGCAGGTTGGACTTGCCGCAGCCATTGGGCCCGACGACTCCGGTCAACCCTTCGCGGATGACCAGCTCGGTCGGATCGACGAAGCTTTTGAAACCGTTGAGGCGTAGGCGGGAGAAGCGCAAGGCGTGGTCCTGTTTGTCTGTGCCTCCAGTCTTGCCATGCTGCCGCGCCGAGTCAAGCGGATGGCACAGGATATGGCGGGCACCCGCCACTTATTCACAAGATCTGCACCCTACCCACATCATACCGGGTGCGACACCCTGTCACTTGCGTGAACATATTCAATAAATCATATTCATCTCAATGAATGTTTTAACGAGGAGCCACCCCATGTCTCTGACATCCCGTCCCTCCGACACCTATTCGCCGCTCTACTTCCTCGCTTCGCTGGGCGCGGGCGGGCTTTCGGTGACCTTCTTCATGTGGCTGATGCACTGGATACCCCATCCCGGCCGTACTGTCCCGGTGTTCGAGGACATCACCGCAGCCTTAGCCGCTGGCTCGATCCTGACACAGGGGATGATCGCTCTGGCCATGGTGGCCATCGCCTTCTTCGCCTTCCTCAACATCCGTTTGCTGATCTGGAACCTGGTCCGCTACACCGCCTGGCGCAAGACGGAAGCCTATGCCAAATTTGCCAAGACCAACGCGCAAAGCCAGATCATGGCGCTGCCGCTGGCACTGGCGATGACCGTCAACGCGGCCTTCGTTCTGGGCATGGTATTTGTGCCGGGGCTGTGGAACGTGATCGAATACCTGTTCCCGCTGGCGATCATCACCTTCCTGGCCATCGGCATCTTTGCCTTCCGGCTTTACGCCGAATTCCTGGGCCGGGTGCTGACCGAGGGCGGCTTTAACATGGCGGCCAACAACAACTTCGGCCAGATGCTGCCCGCCTTTGCCTTTTCAATGGTCGGCGTGGGCCTCGCTGCTCCGGCCGCTATCTCTTCGGTGCAGGTTACCGCCGGTATCGGGCTTCTGCTGTCGGGCTTCTTCTTCATCGCCGCGTTGGTGATTGCCGCCGTAGCGCTGGTGCTGGGTGTGCGCTCGATGCTTGAAAACGGTGTTGGTGCCGAGACCGCACCGACCCTGATGATCCTGATCCCGATCACCACGATCCTGGGCATTCTCCTGCTGCGTCAAGAGCATGGACTGGGTGAACATTTCGCCGCCCATGCCGAAGCTGCCGGTTCCATGATGATGCTGACCCAGATGATTGCGTTCCAGGTTCTGATCGGCATCTTCGGCCTCTTCGCGCTTGCAAAGCTGGGCTATGCCAAACGCTTCCTCTTCGGCAGCGAAAACTCGGCCGGGGCCTACGCGCTGGTCTGCCCGGGGGTTGGTTTTGCGGTGCTGATGCAGTTCTGGATCAACAAGGGTCTGGTTGGTGCCGGTTTGCTGGACAAGTTCTCGACCCCCTACTGGGCGCTTACCGTGATCGCCTTGATCTCGCAGTTCGCGATGGTCTGGCTGGTGCTCCACCTGAACCGGCGTCATTTCGGCGCGGCCCGCACTGCGGCGACGGTTCCGGCGGAATAAACCCAGACACGAAAACCCAACGGGGCGGCCTTCGGGCCGCCCTTTCCTTTTGTCGCCAGCCCGCGCTAGAACACTCCCAGCCACAGGAGGAATGCCATGTTCACTGCACTTGTCGTTGAAAAGGATGAAGCCGGTCAGGTTGCGGCCAGCATTCAGGAATTGCCCGATGAGCGGTTGCCAGAAGGCGATGTTACCGTGGCCGTGGAATACTCGACGCTCAACTACAAGGACGGGATGTGCCTGACCGCCAACAACCGGCTGGTGCGGCAGTATCCGCATGTGCCGGGGATTGACTTTGCGGGCACCGTCGAGCAGTCGGATGACCCGCGCTACCAGCCAGGTGACCGGGTGGTGCTGACCGGCTGGCGTGTGGGCGAAACCCACTGGGGCGGCTATGCCACCCGCGCGCGGGTCAAGGGTGACTGGCTGGTGCCGCTGCCCGAGGGGCTGGATACGCGGCGCGCCATGGCCGTGGGCACAGCCGGCCTGACAGCGATGCTGGCGGTGCTGGCACTGGAAGATCACGGGCTGACCCCCGAGAAAGGCGAAGTGCTGGTCACCGGCGCGGCCGGTGGCGTTGGGTCGGTCGCGGTTGCACTGCTGGCACAGCTCGGCTTCAAGGTGGCGGCCGTGACCGGCAGGCCGGAAACCGAGGATTACCTGCGCGACCTTGGCGCCACGCGCATTGTCCCCCGCGCCGACCTGGCCCAGACCGTGAACAAACCGCTCGAATCGGAAACCTGGGCAGGCTGCGTCGATACCGTTGGCGGGACGATTCTGGCCCGAGTTCTGGGACAGATGCAGTATGGCGCCCCGGTTGCGGCCCTGGGCATGGCCGGAGGCACAGCGTTGCCCACGACGGTAATCCCTTTCATCCTGCGCGGGGTGAACCTGCTGGGCATCGATTCGGTGATGCGTCCCTATGAGGACCGACTGCGCGCCTGGAACCGCCTTGCCCGCGACCTGCCAATGGACAAGCTGGAAGCCATGATCCGCCCCGCCACACTCTCCGAAGTGCCCGAACTGGGTGCGGCGATCCTGAAGGGACAGATTCAAGGCCGCGTTGTGGTCGATACACGCGCCTGAGCAGGCCGAACTCTAGGGTTCCTTTTCTGCCTGCAAGTATCCAGCGGGGGAAACTGCACGCAGTGCAAGAGGGGGGCGCAAAGCCCCCCTGCCGCCAGCCACACGCGGCACGTACCCGTCAGGACGCCGACGCTTGCGCCTCGCAACCGTTGGATTAACCGGCTTTCAGAACGCCGCGTTCGATCTGGTCGCGCTCGATCGATTCGAACAAGGCCTTGAAATTCCCCTCGCCAAAGCCGTCATCCCCCTTGCGCTGGATGAACTCGAAAAAGATCGGCCCGATCACGGTTTTCGAAAAGATCTGCAAAAGGATCTTGGTTTCGCCACCATCGACCACGCCCTCGCCGTCAATCAGGATGCCATGCTTCATCATCCGGTCCAGCGGCTCTTCATGACCCTGCACGCGGTCATGGCTCAGCGTGTAATAGGCGGGCGGCGGAGCGGGCATGAACTTCAGCCCACGTTCCGCGATCGTATCGACCGAGCCATAAATATCCTCGGTTCCCACGGCGATATGCTGGATCCCCTCGCCATTATAGCGCTTGAGGTATTCGACGATCTGCCCGGTCTCCCCCCGGTCCTCGTTGATCGGAATACGGATGCGCTGGCAAGGCGAGGTCAGCGCGCGGCTCAGAAGGCCGCTGTGTTTGCCCTCGATGTCGAAAAACCGGATTTCCTTGAAGCCGAAGATCTCACCGTAGAACCTGAACCAGACATCCATATTGCCCTTGTGGACATTGTGGGTCAGGTGATCGAGGTAATAGAAGCCCACGCCCTCGGGCTTGGGATCGGCGACAAAGTCAAACTCGCCCGCATAGGGGCCGGTCAGATCGTCAGTGCCGTAGGCGTCGGTGAAATAGATCAGGCTGCCACCGATGCCCTTGATCGCGGGCAGGTCCATCATCTTGCCGGGGCCGTCATAGGGTTCGGCCCCTTTTGTCACGGCATGCTCGAACGCCTTGAACCGGTCCACCACGCGCCAGCCCATCGAGGGGGCGCAGGGGCCATGTTCCTCCACAAAATCACGGGCATGGCTGCCCGGCTCGTCGTTGAGCACATAGGTGATGTCACCCTGCTGCCACAACTCGATCGCGCGGGTCTTGTGCTGCGCGGTTTTCACATAGCCCATACGGGCGAACAACTCGCGCAGCTTCTCGGGCTCGGGATGGGCGAACTCGACGAATTCGAACCCGTCAGTGCCAGCGGGGTTTTCCGCCGAGATGGTGGCGCGGGGGGCGGCGTGCGGGAAAGGGCCCATGACTTCCTCCAAAGCTGTGTCTGAAATACAGGATAGGCGAGGCGCCTTGCGCAGAATGCGCGAAATATGGCACGCTGAGGCAAAATGATGCGCTATCTTAGCATAAAAAAGCGAATTAATGCGGAGTTTTGCCATGATCGACGAAACCGACACCCGAATCTTGGCAAGTATTCAGGAAAACGCCCTGCTGACGGCGCATGAACTGGGTGCGCGCATCAACCTGTCGCCCAGCCAAGCCGCCCGCCGACGCGCCCGCCTTGAGGCCGAAGGCTATGTCACCGCCTGCGTTGCCCGGATCGACCCGGCGAAAGTGGGGCTGAACGTGCAGGCTTTCATCCAGGTGCAGATGGCCACCCATGCCCCCGAACAGGCAAAGGCCTTCGCCCGGCTGATCGCCACCCTGCCCGAAGTCGTCAACGCCTGGACCCTGACGGGCGAGGCCGATTATCTGCTGCGCATCTGGTGCGCCGATCTGGCCGCCCTGAACCGGCTGATCCATGAGCGCCTGTTGCCGCACCCTGCCGTGTCGCGGGTGCAAAGCCAGATCGTGATGGATCAACTCAAAAGCTTTCGCGGCCTGCCGCTTTGATCCAAAAACCCCTTTCCCCCGGAACGCGCCAGCCGCTATGAAGGGGCCATGAGTGACGATATCCCCCCGATCGACCCGGTCGATGCCCCGCTTGCCGAACCGCTGCGCCGCGCCCTGGGCGAGCGCTATCTGCAATATGCGCTGTCCACCATCATGCACCGCGCCCTGCCCGATGCCCGCGACGGGCTGAAGCCGGTGCACCGGCGCATCCTGTTCGCCATGCGCGAGCTGAAACTGTCGCCCACCGGCGGCTTTCGCAAATCGGCCAAGATCAGTGGCGATGTGATGGGCAACTATCACCCCCATGGCGATGCCGCGATCTATGATGCCATGGCCCGTCTGGCGCAGGATTTCGCCGTGCGCTACCCGTTGGTCGATGGCCAGGGCAATTTCGGCAATATCGACGGCGACAACCCCGCCGCCAGCCGCTACACCGAAGCCCGCCTGACCGCCGCCGCCGAGGTGCTGTTGGAGGGGCTGGCCGAGAACGCGGTTGATTACCGGCCCAACTACGACGGCACGCTGGAAGAACCGGTGGTGCTGCCCGCAGCGTTCCCCAACCTTCTCGCCAATGGCTCCAGCGGGATCGCGGTGGGCATGGCCACCAACATTCCACCGCACAATCTTGATGAACTGGTCGAAGCCTGCCATGCCCTGATCGCCAACCCGGACATGGACGATGACGCGCTGGTCGATCTGGTGCCCGGCCCGGATTTTCCCACCGGCGGCGTGATCGTGGAACCCCGCGCCTCGGTGCTTGAGACCTATCGCACCGGGCGCGGCGCGTTCCGTCTGCGCGCGAAATGGGAGGTCGAGCAGCTTCCGCGCGGACTCTGGCAGATCGTGGTGACGGAAATCCCCTATCAGGTGCAGAAATCCAAGCTGATCGAAAAGCTGGCCGAGGTAATCCACACCCGCAAGGTGCCGATCCTGGGCGATGTGCGCGACGAATCGGCTGATGACGTTCGCATCGTGCTTGAGCCGCGCTCAAAGAATGTCGAGCCCGATGTGCTGATGAACATGCTGTTCCGCAACTCGGATCTTGAGGTGCGTTTCAGCCTGAACATGAACGTGCTGATCGACGGGCGCACGCCTAAAGTGTGCAGTCTGAAGGAGGTGCTGCGCGCATTCCTCGATCACCGGCGCGAGGTGCTGTTGCGCCGCTCGCAACACCGGCTGGACAAGATCGACCATCGGCTTGAAGTGCTTGAAGGCTTCCTGATCGCCTATCTCAACCTTGATCGCGTGATCGACATCATCCGCTATGATGAAACCCCGCGCGACGCGTTGATGCGCGAAACCTGGGGGCGCAGCTTTGTCCGCGCAACATCCGAGAAGGATTATGTCTCGCCCGCACCCGGCGAGGGAGAGTTATCCGAGGTGCAGGCCGAAGCGATCCTGAACATGCGGCTGCGCAGTCTGCGCCGACTGGAAGAGATGGAACTGCGCAAGGAGCGCGATGACCTGTTGAAGGAACGCGCCGATCTGGATGATCTTCTGGGCTCCGACCGCCGCCAGTGGAAACGCATCGGCGAAGAACTGCGCCGGGTGCAAGCACAGTTCGGCAAGAACACCGAGCTGGGCCGCCGCCGCTCGGTCTTTGCCGAGGCCGTACAGGCCGAGGAAGTGCCACTGGAAGCCATGATCGACCGTGAGCCGATAACCGTTGTCTGCTCAAAAATGGGCTGGATCCGCGCGATGAAGGGCCATGTCGCGCTGGATACGGAATTCAAGTTCAAGGATGGCGACGAGGGCCGCTTTGCCTTCCACGCCGAAACCACTGACAAGATCGTTCTCTTCGGCTCGAACGGGCGGTTCTATACGCTTCTCGGCGCCAACCTGCCCGGCGGGCGCGGCATGGGCGAGCCGGTGCGGTTGATGGTCGATCTTCCCAACGAGGCGCAGATCGTCGATCTGTTCAAACACAGTGCTGGTGGCAAACTTATTGTCGCCTCATCCGAGGGTGATGGCTTCATCATCCCCGCCGACGAACTGCTGGCTCAGACCCGCTCGGGCAAGCAGGTGTTGAACCTGCGCGAGGGTGTGCGCGCGCTGATCTGCCGCCCGGTTTCGGGCGATCATGTCGCGGTGGTGGGCGAGAACCGCAAGCTGCTGGTCTTTCCGCTGGATGAACTGCCGGAAATGAACCGGGGCAAGGGCGTGCGGCTGCAGAAATACAAGGATGGCGGGCTGAGCGATCTGGCGACCTTCACCCTGGCCGGTGGGCTGAGCTGGAAAGACCCGGCCGGGCGCACCCGACACGAGGGCGATCTGGGTGAATGGCTGGGCAAACGCGCCGGTTCCGGCCGGATGGCGCCGCGCGGCTTCCCGCGCGACAACCGCTTCACCTGATCGTGCAGGCAATCCCCGAAGCCTGCCGCATTGTCTTGAAAGTGTCTTTAAGTTACCTCTGGCACGGAAACGACAGGATATGCCAATGACCGCGACCTTTCCACGCCTTCGCCTTGCGCTTCTTCTGGCCGCCGCGACACTGCTTGCCGCCTGTGCCGACGGCCGCAATCTGGGCGAAGAACGCGCCGAACTGGGTGACTTCCGGCTGGCACACAATATCGTCGTGGCCAGCAACGCCCAGATGGGCCCCTTTTCGCGGTCGGCCACAGCCGAGGAATGGGAAGAATCGATCCGCAACGCCGTTGCCCGCCGGTTCGAGCGCTACGAGGGCACCCGGCTTTATCATATCGCCGTTTCGGTCGATGGCTATGTACTGGCGATGCCCGGTGTGCCTCTGGTGGCCTCGCCGCGCTCGGCGTTGATCATTGGTGTGCATCTCTGGGATGATCAACTCGGCCGCCCGCTCAATGAAGAGCGCAAGCAGATCACCGTTCTGGAAAGCCTTTCGGGCGAGACATTGCTCAGTTCGGGCCTGACGCAAAGCGGCGAGCAGCAGATGCAGAACCTGTCGACCAATGCAGCGCTGCAGATCGAGAACTGGTTGGCCGAGAACCCGCAATGGTTCAGTACCCGGCCCGCAGAGGCAACTACACAACCCGAAGAGAACGCGACAGAAGAGCCGGTCGATGACGATGAGGCCACCGCAGAGGTGGTTGCGGAGGCGATCGCTGATGAGGTCGACGCCTGATATCGGCCACCGACGGCAGTTCTCGCGTAAAAACCCGCCGCCAGACGCTTGATTTTTGCTCGCTTCCTGAGTAGGACGCGCGCGATGTTGGCCGGGCCAGCAGGTGGGGCGCCCCCACGCTGCCGCAACACCGGGTGGGCCCGACCCACCAAGCGATCAGATAAAGGAGCCCCTGATGGCGAAGGCAAAGTTTGAACGGACGAAACCGCATGTTAACATCGGGACCATTG
>CAZCAX010000002.1:0-339034 GCA_964496915.1 uncultured Rhodobacter sp. | reverse complement strand
GACAGCGAGGCACCCAAAGCTGCACCAAAACTGAGTCAGAGCCAGTTTTGAATGCCTCCGTGCCGGATTCGGCCTTTCCTGAAAATTTGCCTGCAGCCTCTTTGCCACCGCGCACCACGCCCCCAAACCCCTTATTCCATTGACCTATCCGAGGTCTTCCGGCTTCCCCCGGCCTCTTCCGTCATCACTGCAAGAATATCTGTCAACGCACACACACGCATCGGTGAATACTTGTCCACAGATATTTCTCTTTACAGACTTTTGCTTTTCGAACACCATATCTAGTAAGGAAGACCACAGCGAACCGCCGTTCCTTGCAGTTGCTTCAGCCTGTTGTAGGCGTTGCCTTGCAAGTGGCTAGACCGAAGAAAGGCCGGACCATGCCCCTGTCCGTTGACCACTTCCTGACTGACGAGATCCATCCGATCGATATTGTCGAAACCCTCGCCGAGCACCGCGCCTGGGAGTTTGACCGGGTGGGCGATGATCAGATTGCCATGGCTGTCGAGGGGCGATGGCGCAGCTATTCGCTGACGCTGGCCTGGTCGGGCGCGGACGAAACGCTGCGGCTGATCTGCACCTTCGAGATGGAACCGCCCGAGGCCCGCCTGCCGCAGGTATACGAGGCGATCAACGCCGCCAATGACCTCAGTTGGGCGGGCGGCTTCACTTATTGGGCGGCACAGCGGCTGATGGTCTGGCGCTATGGGCTCCTGCTGAGCGGCGAACAGGTCGCCGCCCCCGAGCAGATCGACCAGATGATCCATGCGGCGATCGCCAGTTGCGAGCGTTTCTATCCGGCGTTCCAGCTCGTCGCCTGGGCTGATCGAAAGCCCGATGACGCCCTCAAGCTGGCCATTGCACAGGGCTATGGACGCGCCTAGTCTGCCCCCGGGATGATGGGGGATGCGATGGATCTGAGCGAACTGAACACCCGTGGGCTGGTGCTGCTTGGCTGCGGCAAGATGGGCTCGGCACTGCTGGAAGGCTGGCTGAAAAGCTTTCTGCTTCCGCAATCGGTCCATGTGATCGAGCCGCATCCGTCGGACTGGCTGCGCACAACCGGGGTTCACCTGAATGGCGATCTACCCAAAGCGCCTGAAGTTGTGGTGCTGGCGGTCAAGCCACAGATGATGGGCGCGGCACTGCCGCAACTGGCCGCCATGGGCGGCGGGCGCACGGTCTTTGTGTCGATCGCCGCCGGGATCGGGCTGGCGCGGCTGGCTGAAACGCTGGGCAGGCACACGCCGATCATCCGGGCGATGCCCAACACCCCGGCCGCTGTGGGGCGCGGAATCACGGCGCTGATCGGCAATGAGCATGTCTCGGCAGCCACGCTTGCGATGGCGCAGGCGCTGATGGAAGCAGTCGGGGAAACCGTGCTGCTGGAGTATGAAGGTCAGATGGACGCCGTCACCGCCGTTTCCGGCTCTGGCCCGGCCTATGTCTTTCATCTGATAGAAACGCTGGCAGCCGCCGGAACCGAGCAGGGCTTAACTGCGGAAATGGCGCTGAAACTTGCCCGCGCGACAGTGGCAGGCGCAGGCGCGCTGGCCGAGCAATCAGGCGAGGATCCGGCGCAACTGCGTGTGAATGTTACCAGCCCCGGCGGCACCACAGCCGCCGCGCTTGGCGTGCTGATGGACCAGGAAACCGGCTTCCCGCCCCTGCTGTGCCGCGCCGTCGCTGCCGCCGCAAACCGTTCAAGGGAGTTGGGGGAATGACAATCAGTTTCGACGATTTCCTCAAGGTCGATATCAGGGCGGGAACCGTAGTGCAGGCAGAACCCTTCCCCGAGGCGCGCAAACCCGCGCTGAAACTGCGCATCGATTTCGGCCCCGAGATCGGCGAGAAGAAATCCTCGGCCCAGATCGTGGCGCATTACCGGCCCGAGGCGCTGCTCGGGCGTCAGGTGCTGGCGGTGGTCAATTTCCCGCCCCGCCAGATCGGGCCGTTCATGTCCGAGGTTCTGGTGTTGGGGTTGAGCGACGCGGCGGGCCATATCGTGCTTCTGTCACCCGAACGAACGGTGCCCGATGGCGCGAGGATGCATTGATGAAACTCCTGATCACCCGCCCCCTGCCCGACGCCGTTCTGGCCCCGGCCCGCGCCGCGTTTGAGTTGACGGTACGCACGAGCACCGCACCGATGACCACCGTTGAGATGACCGCCGCTCTGGCGGAACACGATATCATCCTGCCCACGCTGGGCGACCGCTTTTCGGCTGAAATCTTCGCCGCTGTCCCCACTCCGCGCACCCGGCTTCTCGCCAATTTCGGAGTGGGTTACAACCATATCGACGTGCCCGCGGCCCGCGCCACTGGCATCCATGTCACCAACACCCCCGGTGCCGTAACCGATGCCACCGCCGATATCGCGCTGACACTGATGCTGATGACCGCGCGGCGCGCGGGTGAAGGCGAACGACTGGTGCGTTCGGGCCGCTGGGAGGGCTGGCACCCGACACAAATGCTGGGGCTGCATATGACCGGCAAGGTGCTGGGCGTCGTCGGCATGGGCCGCATCGGCCAGGCGATCGCGAAGCGCGCACATTTCGGCTTTGGCATGCAGGTGGTCTACCACACCCGTACCCCGCGCCCCCTGCCCGATCTGCCGCAGGCGCGCGCCTTGTCCGGTCTGCATGAGGTCATGCAAACCGCCGATATCGTGGTAATCGCCGCCCCCGCCTCGCCTGAAACCCACCACATGATCGACGCCGCCGCGCTGGCGGCCATGCAGCCGCACGCGCATCTGGTCAACATCGCGCGCGGCGACATCATCGACGAGGAAGCGCTGATCGAAGCGCTGCAGGCGGGTCGGATCGCAGGCGCGGGGCTGGATGTCTATGAACACGAACCCGATGTGCCAGAGGCTCTGCGCGCGCTGGAAAACGTCGTGCTTCTGCCCCATCTCGGCACCGCCGCGCTGGAGGTGCGGGTGCCGATGGGGCTGATGGCGCTTGAAAACGCGCTGGCCCTGCGCGATGGCCGCCCCCTGCCCAACCCGGTCTGAGAAAAACGCCCGGCGCTGGTTGCGCCCCCTTCATCTGTTCAGAAATATCCTCGGGGGGAGCCGCGCAGCGGCGTGGGGGGCAGACAGCCCCCCTTCCCGGCGTCAATAAGGCATCGGCATGGATTTGTGCATCGCATCAATCGCTTGCAACAGACCTTCCGGCAAGTTCAGATCGGCAGCGGGTAATTCGCGCGCCAGTTGCTCAGAGGTGGTGGCGCCGATGATCGGAATGGTGGGAAACGGCCGGGTCCGGCACCAGGCAATGGCCATCTGCACCGGGTCCAGATCCCAATCGCGCGCAAGACCCAGATAGCCGGCCACGGCCTCGAAAACGCGTGGGGTGATCCGCCCGCCCAGATCGGCCCGCCCGGCCCGACGCGAGCCTTCGGGGATCACGTCGCCAGCATATTTTCCGGTCAGAAGCCCGGCAGCCAGCGGTGAAAAGGCCAGCAGAGGCACGTTTTCCAGCGCGCAAAGCTCGGCCAGATCGGTATCGAACTGGCGGCAAAGCAACGAATACTCGTTTTGCAGCGTGGCCGGACGTGGCAGGCCATTGGCCTCGGCCAGGGCGATCCAGTTGGCCATGCCCCAGGCGGTCTCATTGGACAGGGCGAAGTGGCGGATCTTGCCCTCGCTGACCAGCTTCCCGGCCTCTTGCAGCACCTCCAGCATATTGGCGCGCACGGCCTCGCGCGCAGTGGCGGCAGGCGGCGCATAATGCCAGTTCTGCCGGAAGTGATACGAGCTTCGGTTGGGCCAGTGCAGTTGATAGATGTCGATCGTATCGGTCTGCAACCGCACCAGCGAGCCTTCAACCGCCGCACGCAGCCGCGTGGCCCCGATCTCGGGCGCGCCACCGGCGATGGCCTCGCTGCCCTTGCCGGTCACCTTGGTGGCAATCACCATCTTTTCGCGCCCGCCGCGCACGGCCAGCCAGTTGCCGATCACCTCCTCGGTGCGGCCCATGGTTTCGGCGCTGACCGGGTTGACCGGATACATCTCTGCGGTATCGAGGAAGTTCACACCATGATCGCGCGCCATGTCGATCTGGCGATGGGCGTCTTCCTGCGGCGTCTGATTGCTCCAGGTCATTGTGCCCAGACAAAATTCCGAGACGTTCAGATCGGTGGTTCCGAGGGGAATTTGTTTCATGGAATACCCGTATTGTTTGGGGGCGACCTTAACGGGATCATGAGGAAAGACAAGGGTTGGGGGATTGAGAACACAGCAAGAACATGATAGAAGAAAGCCATGCTTGATCAACCCGCCTCCAGACCTCTTCCAGCCCTTCAGGCCGATGCTGCTGCGCTGCTGGCGCGACTTGAGAAACCTGCCATCCCGGCCTCGCCGCCGCTTTGCCCCGCCCCGCCACTGGCTCTGGCGCGCGGGCGGGTGCATGAACTGACGGGACCAGCCCGACGCACGCTGGCGGCCTTGCTGGCCGGTGCAGCGCAGGCGGAAGGGCCGGTTTTGTGGCTGCGCGCGGCCTGGCGCAGCGAAAGGCTGTGTCCCCAGGGACTGCGCGGGCTTGCCGATCCGGGCGCGCTGATCACGCTGAACTGCCCGCGCGCGGGTGATGTGTTGTGGTGCATGGAAGAGGCGTTGCGCGCCGGCTGTGTGGCGCTGGTGGTCGCCGAGATCAGCGTGCCGCCGGACCTGCGCCAACTGCGCCGCCTGCATCTGGCCGCCGCCGAGGGGGTGGCGCGCAACCGCAATGGTATGCGCAATGACGGACGCAGCAGTGTCGGCCCCACCCTCGCGCCGCTGGGCCTGTTACTGGATGATGACCGCGCCGACAGCCAGATGGCGGGGGTCGAAAGCCGTTGGTCCCTGCATCCGCTGCCCGCCGATACGGCTGTCTGGCGGCTGGAGCGGCGTCATGCCCGCGCCCAGCCCCCGGCACAATGGTGGCTGCATCTTGAAGCGAATGCCCCAAGGATCACGGCATCAGAGCCGGGATGACCGGGCCATTGCCGGGCCATCACTGTGCCTTCACCGCCGATCAGATCATCGCCCAATCCGCAAAACGCTCTTGCCGCCTGGGCAAGGCGGGCGGCGGCGGGGTGGTTTTGTCCCTTTTCGTCATCGGCTTCACCTTTCAACATATACAAGGGTTCACAATTGGCCCCTCTCCCAACGAGAAGGGATGCCTCAACAGTGATCAGCCAATGCGGTGAATTTGAGACGATTCGCAGACAATACCGGAACAGCGAAGGATGTCGTGCTTTCCCGCTTGACTTGCCGCCCCCGCAAAGGCCAAACGCAGGGCATGGGAGCCGCACGCCTGACCATCGACCTCAACGCCCTCGCCGCCAACTGGCAGCGGCTTGACCGCATTTCGCGCAGCGAAACCGGGGCCACCGTGAAAGCCAACGGTTATGGGTTGGGGGCCGCACAGGTGGCGCGCAAACTGGCGCAATCCGGGGCGCGCAAGTTCTTTGTGGCCTTGGCCGAAGAAGGCGCGGAAATTCGTCAGGCGCTGGGCAATGACCCCGAAATCTATGTTTATTCCGGCCATATGGCCCAGGATGCCCAGACCATTCGCAACCTCGGCCTGATTCCGCTGATCAATTCCGCCGAACAACTGGCACGCCATCTCGAATCACTGCCGGGCCACCCTTTCGGCATTCAGCTTGACACCGGCATGAACCGCCTGGGGATGGAGCCGCGCGAATGGGCGGCGGTGCGCGACATCGCGCTTCAGGCCGGGCCGCGGCTGATCATGTCCCATCTGGCCTGCGCCGACGAGCCTGACCACCTGATGAACACGCAGCAGGCCGATGAATTCCGCACCATGACCGAAGGGTGCAATGTGCCACGCTCACTGTCGGCAACGGGCGGCGTGTTGCTGGGGCCGGCTTTTCATTTCGATCTGACGCGCCCGGGCATCGGCCTTTACGGTGGCGCACCGTTCATGGACGCCTATCCGGTGGTGCAACTGTCCCTGCCCGTCATCCAGACCCGCGATCTGGAGGCGGGCGAAGCCGTGGGCTACAACTGCACCTGGCTTGCCGGAAAACCCAGGCGGATTGCCACTGTTGCGGCAGGCTATGCCGATGGCATCCTGCGAAGCCTGTCGAACAAGACCACCCTCTGGGCAGGCGACACGCCCTGCCCGGTTGTGGGCCGTGTTTCAATGGATCTGATCACCGCCGATATCACCCATCTGGCCGAGGTGCCCGAAGCGCTGGATTTGCTTGGTGCGCATCAAGGCGTCGATGACCTGGCACGCGATGCGGGTACCATCGGCTATGAGATCCTGACAAGTCTGGGCAGCCGCTATCGCCGCCGGTATGAAGGGATTCGGGCGTGATGGGGGCGGTGCTGAGTCTGTTCGGGGCTACCGGGCGCTCGGTTGCCGGGATGATGGGCGGGATCGGCCGGTTTGTGGCCTTCGCGGCAATCGCGGTGTCGCACCTGTTCCGCCCGCCATGGTATGGCCGCGAATTTGCATTGCAACTGATCCAGATCGGCTGGCTGTCGCTGCCGGTGGTGGGGCTGACGGCGCTGTTCACTGGCGGTGCGCTGGCCTTGCAGATCTACGCCGGCAGCGCGCGCTTCTCTGCCGAGTTCGCGGTGCCCTCGATCACCGCGATCGGCATGGTGCGCGAGTTGGGCCCCGTGCTGGGCGGCCTGATGGTGGCGGCGCGCGTGGCATCAAGCATCGCCGCCGAGATCGGCACGATGAAAGTTTCCGAACAAATCGACGCCCTGCGCACCCTTGCGACCGAACCGATGAAATACCTGACCCTGCCGCGCATTCTGGCCGCGACGCTGGCCATGCCGGTGTTGGTGGCGGTGGGCGATGCGATCGGCATTCTGGGCGGCTATGCGGTAGGCGTGTCTCGGCTGGGCTTCGACGGGCCGACATACCTTCGCAACACGGTGGATTTCCTGGAATTCTGGGATGTGGCCTCGGGGATGGTGAAGGGCGCGGTTTTCGGCTTTCTGGTGGCACTGTCAGGCTGCTACTTCGGTATGCACAGCGGGCGGGGAGCGCAAGGGGTTGGTGAGGCCACGAAATCGGCGGTGGTGGTGGCATCCGTACTGATCCTGTCCGCCAACTACCTGCTGACAGAAGCGTTCTTTTCGGCATGATCCGGGTCTCCGATCTGAAAAAAGCCTTCGGGCGCAAGGTGGTGCTGGACGGCATCACCTTCACGCTGGGCAAGGGCGAGAGCCTGGTGGTGATTGGCGGATCGGGCACGGGCAAGTCGGTCTTGCTGAAATGCCTGCTGGGGCTGGAAACCGCCGATCAGGGCAAGATCGAGATCGCTGGTCAGATCCGGCCGAAACCGCATGAGATGGCCGCGCATGTGGGCATGTTGTTTCAGGGCGGGGCGCTGTTTGATTCGCTGCCGGTCTGGCAGAATGTGGCCTTCCGGTTGCTGCGCGGCCCGGCGCGGCTGGGCAAGGCGCAAGCGCGCGAGCTGGCCGTTGAGAAGCTGGCGCGGGTGGGGCTGGGCCCCGAAGTGAGTGATCTCTATCCCGCCGAATTGTCGGGCGGGATGCAGAAACGGGTGGGTCTGGCGCGGGCGATCGCCGGTAACCCGCCGATCCTGTTCTTTGACGAGCCCACCGCCGGGCTTGACCCGATCATGGCCGCCGTGATCAACGCGCTCATCCGCGAGATCGTTACCGAGATGGGCGCGACGGCCATAACCATTACCCATGACATGCGCACATTGCGCGATGTCGCCGACCGGGTGGCGATGCTGCATGAGGGCCGGTTCTACTGGCAGGGAAGTGCGGATGAAGCGCTGAGCACCGATGACGCGGTGATGCAGCAATTCACCCAAGGTCGCACAACCGGCCCGATCCCCACGCTGCGCTGAACGAATATCACTCGGGCCGCGGAGGCTATCCTTCATCGGGGCTTTCCTGCACCTGCTGCGGTTCGGTCGGTAGCGTGCGCGCGCTGTCACCGCGCGGTGCTGTTTCGAATACCGGTTCTGCACCGGCCTCCCCGTGCAAGGCAGTCAGCCGCAGCGCGCGCATGCCGCGGTACTGCCCCAGACGCCCAACTGCCAGGACCGCGCGATCCAACCCCTCCAGCTGCACTTCTTCCAGTTGCGACAGCGGCAGGGTCACCAGGCTGTCAACCTTTAGCGCCATCACCTCGGAAAGCGGCATACGAACCCGCCCCAATACCGCGCCAAGCTGCGCCGGCGCCGTCATGACCGAGGCTTCAAGCGCGCGCTCCCACCGCACGTCATGCAGGGGTCCGTCATCCAACGGGATGTCGAAATCGCTGAAGGTGGGTATTTCAGGGGCGGGTTCGGGCAATGCGATGCTGAGCATCCCCTTTCGCACCGTCCCCTCGGCCAATAGTTCGACCTCCAGCACCGTCAGGGTGAAAGGCACATCCTCCAGCATCACGTCCAGAAGCCGCAAATCGTCAACCAGCCGGTGCTGGCGGTATCCGGGATCAAACGGATCGGCAGGGTCCGGATTGGCGTCAACCTCGGCGAGGATGGCATCAACCAGATCGGCCATCAAGGCCGCGTCGGTTTCGGTTGCGCGCCGCAACGCAGGAGGTTTGCGCGACAGCGAGCCGATGGTCATTGCCTCAATCACCGAAGAAAAGGCCGACGGGTCAAGGATCACCAGCCCTGGCGGCCCATCCGGCCCTTTCAGAAGTGCAGTAAACCCTTCGGCTGCGGGCAGTTCGACCAGTTCCGCCAACCCGACTCCGCGGCTGGAGCGGACCGATGCCCGTGCCACCATGTCGGCCACGCGGCTTGCCGCGCGGATGAATGAACGCGGCAAAAGCCTGCCGCCCGCCGGCTCTTGTTCCAACGGCGGGGCGGAGAACTCGAACGCAGGCATTTCTGCCTTTGGAACGAGTTTGCGCCTGAGAACCGATTCCCTGATCTCTTCGAGCATTGCCTGTCGATCCTGCCTACACAGGCAAGATCGCAGCCAGTCATTAAGAAACCATTGCCCGAAGAAAAAGTATCAGTTGTCAGACAACCGGCTGACAACCACAGTGACTTCGGGCTTCTTGCCGATCTCGTCAACGCAGCAAGCCCGCACGCGGCGTTTGATCGTTTCGATCAGCTTGTCGTCATTATCCAGAAGCTTGCGATTCGCGCGGTCCAGTTCGTCGGCCAGTTCCTCTTCGATCACCTCGTTCAGCGCACGGCGCGAGCGGCCCTGACGCGCCAGTCCCTGCGCATCGGCCCAGGCATCACCCAACGGCATACCGTCCTCGTCGATGATCAGCGTCACCAGCACATGACCGTTCAACGCCATGCGGATACGCTCGCGAACGACCCCATCCATCGCGCCGTAAACCGCTGATCCATCGAGATAAAGCCGCCCGCTCTGCACCTGATCGACGATCACGGGCGCGTCCCCAGTCAGGTCCAGCATCGTGCCGTTGGGTGCCACGACCGAGGCAATGCCGCGCTCTGCCGCCAGCTTGGCATGACGGCGCAGGTGGCGGTGCTCGCCATGCATCGGAACCAGCATCTGCGGCTTGAGAAGATCATGCATCCGCTCCAGATCTGGCCGGTTGGCATGGCCGGAGACGTGATAGGCACCCGTGGAATTGTCCACGACATCGACACCCTTTTCCGACAGCGCATTCACGACGCGCAACGTATCGCGCTCGTTGCCGGGAATTGTCATCGACGAGAACAGGAAGGTGTCACCCTCTTTCAGCGACAGGCCCATATAGGTGCCGCGCGCCAACTGGGCCGAGGCCGCACGGCGCTCACCCTGGCTGCCGGTAACAATCAGCATGACGTTCTGACGCGGCAGGTCGGCGGCCTCTTCGGGGGTGATGGTGGCTGGGAAATCATGCAGCAGTTTCGCTTCGGTCGCGGTGCGCACCATGTTGTGCATCGCCCGACCCAACAGACAGATCGAGCGCCCGGCTTCGCGCGCTGCGAAAGCCAATGTGCGCAACCGTGCGACATTCGAAGCAAAGGTGGTGGCCACAACCATGCCCGGCGCATTGCGCACCAATTCGGATATCGCATCCGGCAAGGTGCTTTCGGAACGCCCCGGATGCTGCGTGAACACATTGGTCGAATCGCAGACCAGCGCCTTGACGCCGCCATCGCCGATCTGTGCAAACAACGCTGGGTCAAAGGCCGCGCCGACACCCGGGTCGGTATCAAGCTTGAAATCACCGGTATGCAGCACCCGGCCCGCAGGCGTCTCGATCAACAGCGCCGAGGCCTCGGGCAGCGAATGAGAGACGGGCACGAACTGCACCGAAAACGGCCCGGCTTCGATCGCTTCGGGCATCGGGACGACGGTTTTCACCGGATCGGCGGATTGACCGGCTTCGATCATCTTCCTGGACGCGATCCGGGCGGTGAAATCGCGGGCATAGACCGGCGCTTTCAGCCGCTGCCACAGATGCCCCAGCGCGCTGACATGGTCTTCATGGGCATGGGTGATGAAGATTGCCTCAAGCCGGTCGCGGCGCTCTTCCAGCCAGGTGACATCGGGCAGGATCAGGTCCACGCCGGGCGTGCCGTCCATATCGGGGAATGTTACACCGAGATCGACCAGAATCAGCCGCTCCTTGCCCTTCGGGCCATAGCCATAGACATAGGCGTTCATGCCCACCTCACCGGCGCCGCCCAGGGGCAGATAGATCAGTCGTTCAGCCTTCATTCACACGTTCCCGTTATGCTCATGGATGACCTGCAACCCATGCATGGTCAGATCATCGCGTATCTCGTCAAATAGCGCCTCGCCCGTGGCGAACAAGGGCGCAAGCCCGCCGGTACCGATCACCCGCATCGGGCGTTCGCGTTCCGCTTTGATGCGCTCACATATCCCATTCACAAGCCCGACATAACCCCAGAACACGCCCGCCTGCATGCAAGCAACCGTGTTCTTGCCAACCACCTGCTCGGGCCGGGCGATATCGACATGCGGCAGGGCGGCGGCGGCCATATGCAGCGCCTCCAGCGACAGGTTGACACCGGGCGCGATGACACCGCCGATATAGGCGCCGTCGGCATCGACCACGTCAAAGGTGGTGGCGGTGCCGAAATCGACCACGATCAGATCGCCACCGAACAGATCGAAACCGGCAACTGTGTTGACCAGCCGGTCCGGCCCCACTGCGGTGCCGGGATCCACGCGCACATCAACCGGAAGCCGGCATTCGGGCTTGCCCACCACAAGCGGACGGCAATCGAAATAGCGGTTGCACAAGACGCGCAGGTTGAACACGACGCGCGGTACGGTCGATGAAATGATCACCTCGGATATATCCGCCTCGATCTTTTGCAGGTTCATCAGTGTCGACAGCCAGACGTAATACTGGTCGGCTGTGCGCTGGTGTTCGGTCGCGGTGCGCCAGGTGGCAATGAAACGCACACCGTTCCAGATGGAAAAGACGGTATTGGTATTGCCGCAGTCGATGCAAAGAAGCATGGCGCCCTCCATAGGCTTCGGTTGCTCAGGGAAAGAAGATCTCCGCCGCCGGAATGATGCGGCGTCCGGCAGAAGTGTCGAGGACCAGCGCGCCGCTGTCATCGATCGATGCAAAGCGCCCCTCGAAGGTCTCATGCATGGTGCGCGCCCGGATCGGCGCACCCAGCCGGGCGACACGCTCAAGAAAGGCTTGGCGCACCGGTTCGAACCCATAGGTCTGAAAGCGCGCTTCCCAGTCGGAAAAAGCAGGAGCAAGATGGTCAAGCAGCGCCTCGGGGCTGACAAGAAGCCCGGTCTCGCCGCGCAGCGACACCGGCGCAAACAACGCATCGGCATCCGCAGGCGGAGCGCTGCGCAGGTTCACACCGATTCCCACCACCAAAGCACCGCCTGCCCCGCTTTCCAGCAGGATGCCCGACAGCTTGCCGTCGTTGAGAAGCACGTCATTGGGCCATTTCAGCGCAAAGCCCTGTGTCAACCCGGTCAGGTTCACCAGCGCATCATGCAGCGCCAGTGCCGCCACAAACGAGCGAAGCGCCAGACGCGCCGGCGGCTCGTTCAGGCGCAGAACCAGGGAAGCGGCGAAATTGCCAGGCGTGTCGCACCAGCCGCGCCCGCGCCTGCCACGCCCGGCGGTCTGGCGCAGCGTCATGATCCATGCGGGGCCGGCCAGGATTGGAAGGCGGCGCAGGGCCTCTGCATTGGTGCTGTCGATCTCGGGCAAGATCAGGCGACCATAGGCTTGCGGCCAGTCAGGCGTGGGACGTTCAGCCATTGCGCCTGCCCCGCCGGTCACTGGCCAAAACGCAGGAAGCGGGGGTTCCACACCCCCGCACCCCCGTGGCGTATTTCCGGCAAGATGAAGGAACAGGCCCGCGCATCCCCGCGCAGCGTGCCATCACGATCACCGCACGAGAGCCTGTGCCGCAACAGCCGCCGCCCCATCGACACCGAAGAGGTTGATCACCCCCAGCACCATCACCGCTGCCGATGCCACAAGCAGTCCCCGCTGGACGGTGCCGATATCGCTGTCAAGCGGCTGCCCCTCCTCGCCGAAATACATATAGTAGACGATCCGCAGGTAATAGAAAGCACCGATCACCGAGGCAATCACGCCTGCAACGGCCAGCCAGACAAGCCCCGCGCCGACCGCCGCCACCAGCACCGAGTATTTCGCCCAGAAACCCACCAGCGGCGGCACACCCGCCAGCGAAAACATCAGGATCAGGAGTGCGAGCGCCGCACCGGGCTGGGTTTTTGACAGCATGTGCAGATCATCGATCCGCGTTACCGGCCGTCCCTCGCGGCGCATCGACAGGATGAAGGCGAAAACGCCAATATTCATGGCAACATAGATCGCCATGTAAAGCAGCATCGCCTGGACACCCACTGCGTTCCCCGCTGCCAGCCCCACCAGCGCAAAGCCCATATGCGTGATCGAGGAATAGGCCATCAGCCGCTTGATGTTGCGCTGGCTGAGCGCGCCGATCGCGCCCACGAACATCGAGGCCACTGCAAGGAAGGCCAGGATCTGCGCCCAGTCGCCAGGCGCACCGCCGAATGCGTCATGTACAAGCCGCGCCAGCAGCGCCATCGCCGCGACCTTTGGCGCGGTCGAGAAGAAAGCGGTGACCGGGGTCGGCGCACCCTCGTAGACATCCGGCGTCCACATATGGAACGGCACGGCCGAGACCTTGAATGCCAACCCTGCCAGCATGAAGGCCAGTCCCATCAGGACACCCAGCGACAACTGGCCATCCTGGATGGTCGAGGCAATCCCGTCGAACCGGGTGGTGCCGGCATAACCATAGACAAGCGAAGCGCCATACAGCAGCAGGCCCGAGGCCAGCGCGCCCAGCATGAAGTATTTCAGCCCCGCCTCGGTCGAACGCAGGCTGTCGCGGCGGATCGCGGCCAGCACGTAAAGCGCGAGCGATTGCAGCTCCAGCCCCATGTAGAGCGTGATCAGATCGCCTGCCGAAACCATCACCATCATCCCCACCGTCGCCAGAGCCACGAGGATCGGATATTCGAATGGAACCAGCTTCATACGCTGCATGTAGTCCTGCCCCATCACCAGCACCGCCGCGCCCGAGAGCAGAATGGCGATCTTGGCGAACCGGGCGAAAGCGTCATTCACCATCAGGCCGCCGAAGGCCGGCTGCGTCTCGGCGGTGCCAAGCGCGACCAGACCGGCAAGCAGGACGAATACCGCCGCCGTTGCCCAGATCAGAAGGCCCGTCATACGGTCCTTGCCGAACCAGACGCCGAACAGAAGCGCTGCCATCGCGTAAATCGCCAGCAGGATTTCCGGCAAGGCAATGGAAAGATCAGCCGAGGTCATTGCAACGTGCCTTTCAGTTCTGGGCCAACATGCTGGCGCCCTCATGGGCGACCAGTGCGGCATCGTATTGGGTGACAAGCGCCGCCACCGACGGCCCGATCAGGTCAAGCACCAGCGCCGGATAGACACCCAGAAGCAGGGTCATCACCACCAGCGGCGCGAACATCGCCTTCTCGCGGCGGTCCATGTCCATGAGGTTCTTCAGGCTGTCCTTGATCAGCGGCCCGAACACCACGCGGCGATAGAGCCAGAGCGCATAGCCCGCCGACAGGATCACCCCGAAGGCCGCGAACAGCGCAACCCAGGTATTGACCTGGAACACTGCCATGAAGGTGAGGAATTCGCCGACAAAGCCCGAGGTGCCTGGCAAGCCGACATTGGCCATGGTGAACAGCATGAACACCAGCGCATAGGCGGGCATCCGGTTTACCAGGCCCCCATAGGCCTCGATATCGCGGGTATGCATGCGGTCATAGATCACCCCCACGGCCAGGAACAATGCCCCCGAGATGAAGCCGTGGCTGATCATCTGGAAAATCGCGCCATCAACCCCCTGCCGGGTAGCGGCGAATATCCCCATGGTCACAAAGCCCATATGCGCGACCGAGGAATAGGCGACAAGTTTCTTCATGTCCTCCTGCACCAACGCAACGAGCGAGGCATAGACGATGGCAATGGCTGACATCCACAGCACCAGCGGCGCCAGCAGGTCCGAGGCCACCGGGAACATCGGCAGGCTGAAGCGCAGGAAGCCATAGCCGCCCATCTTCAACAGCACCGCCGCCAGAATGACCGAGCCCGCCGTGGGCGCCTGGACGTGGGCATCAGGCAGCCAGGTATGCACCGGCCACATCGGCATCTTGACCGCGAAGGACGCGAAGAAGGCCAGCCACAGCAGCGTCTGCATCCCGCCGACAACCTGCCAGCCCATCAGCGAGACTGGCCCGGTGGAGAACTGGTGCGTCAGCAGCGTGGGAATATCGGTGGTGCCCGCATCCACATACATGGCGATCATCGCCACCAGCATCAGAACCGAGCCGATGAAGGTATAAAGGAAGAACTTGAAGGCCGCGTAGATCCGTTCCTTGCCGCCCCAGATGCCGATGATCAGGAACATCGGGATAAGACCGGCCTCGAAGAACAGGTAGAACAGCACCAGATCCAGCGCCACGAAAACGCCGATCATCAGGGTTTCCAGCAGCAGGAAGGCGATCATGTATTCCTTGACGCGGTGCTTGACGTTCCAGCAGGCTCCGATGGTGATCGGCATGAGGAACGTGGTCAGCATCACGAAGAGGACCGAGATACCGTCAACGCCCAGCTTGTAGGTCAGTCCCAGGATCCATTCACGCTCTTCCACATGCTGGAAGCCGGTATCCTGCGGATCAAACGTGAACAGCAGGATCAGTGAGATCAGGAACGTGGCCGAGGTCGCAACCAGCGCCAGCCATTTCGCATTGCGTTGCGCCGCTTCATCCTCGCCGCGCAGGAACAGCGCCAGAATGACCGCCGCCACCGCCGGGGTGAAGGTGATGATGGACAGAAGGTTCAACATCAGTGCGCCCCCCCGGTGAGCGTGACATAGGTAACAAGCAGCGCGATGCCGATCACCATCGCGAAGGCGTAATGGAAGACGTAGCCCGATTGCGCGCGCGCATAGACACGGTTGAGGAAGGGAAGAACACCCATCGACAACCCGTTGATGCCGCCGTCGATCGTGCTGCCGTCACCCTTTTTCCACAGGAAACGGCCCAGCCACAGTGCGGGACGCACGAAGATCGCGTCGTAGATCTCGTCGAAATACCACTTGTTCAGCAAGAAGCGATACAGGATCGGCTGGTTTGCGGCCAGTTTGCCCGGCAGATCGGGGCGGCGGATGTAGAACTGATAGGCCAGCGCCAGCCCGCCGATCATGGCAATGAAGGGCGAAACCTTGACCCAATTGGGCACATAATGCGCGTCATGGATCAGGTGGTTGCTGTCGAGCATGAAGATCGACGCGCCGAAGAACGCGTTGACGCTTTCGGTTGAGCCGAAGAATGGCTGATACCAGATCATTCCGGCAAAGACCGCACCCAGCGCCAGCACGCCCAGCGGGATCAACATGACAACAGGGCTTTCATGCGCGTGGTCATGCGTATGATGGTCGCCGCGCGGTTTGCCATAGAAGGTCATGAACATCAGCCGCCAGCTATAGAACGAGGTCATCGCCGCGCCTGCCACCAGGATCCAGAAGGCATAGCCCTGCCCCGAGGCAAAGACGCTTTCAATGATCGCATCCTTCGACACGAAACCGGCAAAACCAATGCTCGTCAGCGGAATACCGACGCCGGTAATCGCCAGTGTACCGATCATCATTGCCCAGAACGTATAGGGGAACTTGTGGCGCAGCCCGCCGTAATTGCGCATGTCCTGTTCATGGTGCATGCCGTGGATGACCGAACCGGCACCCAGAAACAGCATCGCCTTGAAGAAGGCATGCGTCAGCAGGTGGAACATGGCCACCGAATAGACGCCGACACCCGCCGCCACGAACATGAAGCCCAGCTGCGAACAGGTCGAATAGGCGATCACGCGCTTGATGTCATTCTGCACGAGGCCGACAGTAGCGGCGAAGAAGGCGGTAAAGGCGCCGATCAGCACGATGAAATCACGCGCATTCTCGGCATATTCCATCAGGGGCGACATGCGGCTGACAAGGAACACGCCCGCCGTGACCATGGTTGCAGCGTGGATCAGAGCCGACACCGGGGTGGGGCCTTCCATCGCGTCCGGCAACCAGGTGTGCAGGAACAATTGCGCCGACTTGCCCATCGCGCCGATGAACAGGAAGAAGCAGATCATGTTGACCGCGTTCCAGTCCGTCCACAGGAAATGCACGGTGGTTTGCGACAGGGTTTCAGCCTGCGCGAAGATGTCATCAAAGCGGATCGAGTCGGTCAGGAAATAGATCGCCATGATGCCGATGATGAAGCCGAAATCGCCCACACGGTTGACGACGAAAGCCTTGATCGCGGCGGCATTGGCGCTGGCCTTACGGTAGTAGAAACCAATCAGAAGGTACGAGGCAACGCCCACCCCTTCCCAGCCGAAGAAGATCTGCACCAGGTTGTCGGCGGTGACCAGCATCAGCATGGCGAAGGTGAAGAACGACAGATAGGCGAAGAAGCGCGCCTTGTAATTCTCGCCCTCCTTCCAGTTGTCGTCATGCGCCATATAGCCGAAGGAATAGAGGTGCACGAGCGCCGAAACCGTCGTCACGACGATCAGCATAACCGTGGTCAGACGGTCCAGCCGGAAAGCCCAGTCGCCCACCAGCGTGCCCGAGTCGATGAAGCGCAGGATCTGGATCGTCTGCGGGTTGCCGTCATAGGTCAGGAACAGAACCCACGACAGGAAGGCCGACAGGAACAACAGTGCCGTAGCAATGATCTGGCCTGCCTTTTCGCCAAAAAGCCGCCAGCCAAAGCCACAGATGAGCGCGCCGATCAGCGGTGCAAAGAGAAGCGTCGTCGCCATGAATTCAGCCTTTCATCACGTTGACGTCTTCAACGTCGATCGTGCCGCGGTTCCTAAAGAAGCAGACCAGGATCGCCAGACCGATCGCGGCCTCGGCGGCGGCGACGGTCAGGATGAACATGGTAAAGACCTGACCCACAAGATCGCCCAGCTGGCTGGAAAACGCCACCAGGTTGATGTTGACGCTGAGCAGGATCAGCTCGATCGACATCAGGATCACGATGATGTTCTTCCGGTTCAGGAAGATGCCGAAGATCCCGATGACGAACAGCGCCGCCGCCACCGTCAGGTAATGTTCAAGTCCAACCATTTGGTCCCTCGTTTATCATTCCGGCCGCTTCGGGCCGGTGAATTTTTGGCCGGGTTCAGTTCAGCCCCTGCCCCGGCTTGACATCTTTCAGTTCCATCGCCTTGGCCGGGTCACGCCACATCTGCTGCAACACATCCTGCCGCTTGACGTTCACACGGTGGCGCATGGTCAGGACGATGGCACCGATCATCGCGACCAGCAGCACCAGCCCCGAAAGCTGGAACAGGATGAAATACTGGTCATAAAGGATCAGCCCCAGCGCACGGGTGTTTTCGACCTGCGCCATATCGGGCGTCACAGCCTGGCGCAGCCCCATCGCGCCCTCGGCCTGCACCCAGCTGCCATAAAGAAGAGCGAGTTGCATCAGGATCACCAAGCCGACCAGAGAGGCCAGCGGGAAATAGCGTGCCATTTCGGCCTTGAGCGCGGCGAAATCGATATCGAGCATCATCACCACGAACAGGAACAACACCGCCACCGCGCCGACATAGACAATGATCAGAAGCATCGCCAGGAACTCGGCCCCCAGAAGCACGAACAGCCCCGCCGAGGAAAGGAACGCCAGGATCAGCCAGAGCACCGAATGCACCGGATTTCGGGCAACCACCACCAGAAGGCCGGAGATCAGTACCACCGTGGCAAAAGCATAGAAGGCAAAATCGGCAACGCTCATGCGTCTTTCTCCCTGGTCTCGGCGAACACGCTTTGAGCAATCTCAAGCGCCTTCTGCATGGCGGGCAAGCCGCCGAACATGCTCATCTGCCAGATCACCTCGGCGATCTCGCGCTCGGTGGCGCCAGCCTCGATCAGATGGCGCACGGTCAGTTTGATCTGCGGCTCGGCCTGTGCACCCAGCACGGTCAGCGCCGCCAGCGTCAACATCAGCCGTGTCTTGGCATCAAGCCCTTCGCGGTTGAAGGTCTTGCCAAACCACAGTTCCATCATTTCGGCCGGCATGGTCGGCATCCCGCCGGGAAACCCACCTGGAAAGCCCCCCGGAAAACCTTGCTCGGTGCCGGCCTTCTGCGCCTTTTCCAGCGCCGGATTGAAGGCGCGCAGCATTTCCTGGCCGGAAGCCATCATCTGCTGGAACATCTTGGCGAAGGCGTCATTCATTGCGGGTCACCGGTATGGGGCGTCAAGTTCGAGGTTGCGCGCGATCTCGCCTTCCCAGCGGTCACCATTCGCAAGCAGCCTGGCCTTGTCATAGAACAGCTCTTCGCGCGTTTCGGTGGCGAATTCGAAATTCGGCCCCTCGACGATGGCATCGACCGGACAGGCCTCCTGACAGAAACCGCAGTAGATGCACTTAGTCATGTCGATGTCATAACGCGTCGTGCGGCGCGAGCCGTCCTCGCGCGGTTCGGCATCGATGGTGATGGCCTGCGCCGGGCAGATCGCCTCGCAGAGTTTGCAGGCGATGCAACGCTCTTCGCCGTTCGGGTAGCGGCGCAGCGCGTGTTCACCACGAAAGCGTGGCGAAAGCGGCCCTTTTTCGTGCGGATAGTTCAGCGTGGCCTTGGGCGCGAAGAAGTATTTGAACCCCAGTCCGAAGCCCTTGATGAAATCCACCAAGAGGAAATATTTGACCGCGCGGGTAACGTCGATCCCCATCTCAGCCTCCAATCGCCCAGCGGGCATAGGCACCGCCGAACAGTTCGAATTTCGCAAAGAACGCAACCAGCACGACCCAGCCCAGCGACAGGGGCAGGAACACCTTCCAGCCGATGCGCATCAGCTGGTCATAGCGGTAGCGCGGGGTGATCGCTTTCACCATGGCGAACAGGAAGAAGAAGAACGCCATTTTCAACAGCATCCAGTGCAGCCCGTCCGGCAGGCCCGGAATGGGGCTGAGCCAGCCACCAAAGAACAACAGGCTGAGCAGCGCACACATCAGAACCACCGCCACCAGCTCGCCGATCATGAACAGAAGGAATGGCGTGGAGGAGTATTCGACCTGATAGCCCGCAACCAGTTCCGACTCAGCCTCGGGCAGGTCGAACGGCGGGCGGTTGGTTTCAGCCAGCGCCGAGACAAAGAACAGGATTACCATCGGGAAATGCGGCAGCCAGTACCAGCCGAAGATGCCCCAGCCGGTATCCTGCGCCTGCACGATCATCGACAGGTTCATGCTGCCCGTGGCAATGATGATGCCGACAATGATCAGGCCCAGCGACACCTCATAGCTGATCATCTGCGCCGCCGAACGCAGCGAACCCAGGAACGCGTATTTCGAGTTCGACGCCCAGCCACCCATGATGACGCCATAGACCTCCAGCGAGGAAACCGCGAAGATGAACAGGATCGCCACGTTGATGTTGGAAAGAACCCAGCCGTCATTGAAGGGAATCACCGCCCAGGCGACCAGCGCCAGCACAAGGCTGATCAGTGGCGCCAGAAAATAGACGGGGCGGTCAACCCCGGCGGGGATAATCACTTCCTTGAAGACATACTTCATCAAGTCGGCGAAGCTTTGCAAAAGCCCCCATGGCCCCACCACGTTGGGCCCACGGCGCAGCTGCACCGCTGCCCAGACCTTCCGGTCAGCATACATAAGGAATGCCAGCGCAACCAGAAGCGGTATGACGATCAACAGGATCTGGCCGACAATGACCAGAAGGATCCCCAAGTAGGTAGTGGTAAAGAAGTCGCCCATTGTCTTCCCTCAGACCGTCGGTATTCCCTGCTCGGTGCAATCGGCGACGGTCACTTCTGCGTCGATCGTCCGAAACCCCCGGGGCAGTGCCGGCGAGACGGTATAAACCGCATCTGCCTGCCAGATTCCACCCTGCTCAGCCACATTTGTGCGCAGATGACGCGCAAATCCGTATCCGCGGATGACCGCGTACTGCGCTGCGGCGCAGCGGGCATAGGCGATCACGTCATCCGCCCCGCGCGCGCCTTCCATGGTAACCAGAAAGTTCACCAGGTCCGCCTCCAGAAGCCGCGTCTGCACGCCGTGATAGCGCGCGTTTTCCGGTGCGCCCAGCACCACATCCTCGCCTGCCACCGGCGCGGCATCGCCGCAACCGGCCAGCACCAGCCCGCCAAGGGCCAGCACCGTCATCGCCGCAGGATTGGGCCAGACGCGCATCGCTCACTCCGCCGCCAGTTGCGTCTCGCCGCGCGCCTTGTTCATTGCCGAAAGCTCGGCCATCAGGCTCGATGCCCGCGCAATCGGGTTCGTAAGGTAGAAGTCGCGCAGTGCATAGCGGAAATCAGCCGCGCCGACCGCATCTATCGGCAGTGCCTGCCAGTCGTTCTGCGGCACCTCGTCGATCCGCTCCAGATGCGGCACGGCCTCGAACAGTTGCCGCCGAAGGGCCGCCAACGAATCGAAAGGCAGCGTTGCGCCCAACTCGGCCGAAAGTGCGCGCAGGATCGCCCAGTTTTCCTTGGCGTCGCCCGGGGCAAACCCGGCGCGGAAGGCCAACTGCGGCCGACCCTCGGTATTGACGAAAAGGCCGCTTTCTTCCGTGTAGGTCGCTGCGGGCAGGATGATATCGGCGCGATGCGCACCACGGTCGCCGTGGCTACCCTGATAGATCACGAAGGGCCCGGCATCGATATCCACCTCATCAGCGCCCAGGTTATAGATCACCTCGGCACCCTCGATGGCGGCGGCCATGCCACCTTCGGTGACGCAGCCTGCATCCATCGCACCAATACGGCTGGCGGCAGTGTGCAGCACCAGAAGGCCGCCCCCCAACGCCTGCGTCAGTTTCATCGCATGGGCCAGAACGGCAGCGCCATCAGCCTCGCTCAAGGCGCCCTGCCCCACGATCACCAGCGCGCCTTCGGTCGATTTCGCATTGACCGCCGCCTGCACCAGCGCCTCTCGGCCCGCGCCCAGTTCATGCACATCATAGGTGAGATCGACCGCCGGACCGATACGATGCACCTCGGCTCCGTTCAGCCAGGCCTTGCGGATCCGCGCGTTCAGCACCGGAGCCTCGTCTCGCGGGTTGCTACCGATCAGCCAGATCGCCTTCGCGCTGTCGATATCCTCGATCGCTGCGGTGCCGACATAGCCCGACCTGTTTCCAGCCGGCAAGCGCGCACCATCGGTGCGGCATTCGACCGATCCGCCCAGCCCCTCGACAAGAAGCTTCAGCGCGAAAGCAGCCTCGACCGGGGCCAGATCGCCAACCAGCCCGGCAACCTTCTTGTCCTTCATCGCCGCCGTCGCAGCCGCCAGCGCCTCGGGCCAGGTGGCTTTGCGCAGCTTGCCATTCTCGCGGATATACGGCGTATCCAGGCGCTGGCGGCGCAGACCGTCCCAGACAAAGCGCGTCTTGTCTGAAATCCATTCCTCGTTCACGCCGTCATGGTTGCGCGGCAGGATGCGCATGACCTCGCGCCCCTTGGTATCCACCCGGATCGACGAGCCAAGCGCGTCCATCACATCGATGCTTTCGGTCTTGGTCAGCTCCCACGGGCGGGCGGTGAAGGCATAGGGTTTGGACACAAGCGCGCCGACCGGGCACAGATCGATGATGTTGCCCTGAAGGTTCGATTGCAGCGTCTGGTTCAGATAGCTGGTAATCTCCGCATCCTCGCCGCGCCCGGTCTGGCCCATCTGGGTGATCCCCGCGACCTCGGTGGTGAAGCGCACACAACGGGTGCAGCTGATGCAACGGGTCATATGGGTTTCCACCAGCGGGCCGAGGTTCAGATCCTCGGACGCGCGCTTGGGCTCGCGGTAGCGCGAGAAATCGACGCCATAGGCCATCGCCTGATCCTGCAGGTCGCATTCGCCGCCCTGATCGCAGATCGGGCAATCCAGCGGATGGTTGATGAGCAGGAACTCCATCACCCCCTCGCGCGCTTTCTTGACCATGGGTGAATTGGTGCGCACCTGCGGCGGCTCGCCATTGGGGCCGGGGCGCAGGTCTTTCACCTGCATGGCGCAGCTCGCGGCGGGTTTGGGCGGGCCGCCGACCACTTCCACCAGACACATCCGGCAGTTTCCGGCGATCGAAAGCCGCTCGTGGTAGCAAAAGCGCGGCACCTCGATCCCGGCCTCCTCGCAGGCCTGGATCAGGGTCATCGCGGGGTGAACCTCGATCTCGCGGCCGTCAATGATGATCTTGCGAAGCTCTGACATGGCTTACCTTGCTCTCAGTAGTGCGCCTGCCGATGTGCCAGCCTCAATTTCGGCCTGGCCCAGGGCGCAGATTGTCTCGGGTTGCTCGATATCGGCCCCCCGCTGGTTGTAATAGTCGATGACGATGGCGCGCAGTTCGGCCTTGTTGGCATCGTCGCGCAGAAAAGTCCTGATCTCATCACGCGAAAAACCCATTCCCCGCGCCCGATTATAAAGCGACAACGCCAGGACGTTGGCACGGATCATGCGGGCTTCGATCGTCGGGCAGATATCGCGGATGCCATGGGCGATGCCCATAACGAACAGCCCGTTGAATATCTCGGGGTCAGCGCGCAGCGTGGCGTTGACTTCGGATTGTGTGTTCGCCTGCGCGGTGGCTACGCCCATCAACGACACCGTGATGGCCAGCGCCATACCTGCGGCGCGCAGCGTCGTGCGAAGAAGAGAGAACTGCTTCACCATTCGCGACAATCCCCTGCAAAGGAAATCCCGCCGCGACGCAACAGGCTGCCACGGCTACGTGTGTTGAACTCGCGTCCGCCCTCCTCGCAAATCTGGCGGGCAAGACGGGCGGCAATGTCGCGATCCGCCTCGGTCACCGGCCGCCCCTCTCGCGAGACAATCGTGATCACCGCTTCGGCGGGACGCCAGTTGTCGGTGATACCAAATGCGCCGTTGCCCGCCTCGTAGTCAAAATAGCCAAAGCGCTCGCCCTCGAAGAGCGTGTACCGGCTCGCGGCAATGCCGTCATCGGCCCCAGGCCCCGTAGCACAGGCGCCCAGAAACAGCGCCGCGGATATGCAGACAGCGCCCCTCACCCGCAGGACCCCGCGAAACTCAATCCGCCTGCGGGCAGGAAAACGCCCTGATCCTGCGCATACCAGTGCCGCCGCGTTTGCTCGCAGACAATCTGAGCGCCAAGCCGGGCGAGTCGGCGGTCAGCTTCGGTGATCGGCACGCCATTGCGGGTAAGCATTGTGATGACCAGACCGGACCGGAAACCAACCCCGAGGCCGCCACCCGAAACCGTCGAATGCTCAGGGAAACGCAGCGCCGCCCCCTCGTATTGCGTATAGCCTAAAACATCGCCGCCCACCGTGACGCTGCGCGTGGCATCGCCCGGCGTGGCACAGCCCGCCATGGTCGCCGCCGCCAGTATCAACCCGGTGATCGCCGTTGCCTTCGACATTACGCCTACTCCGCCGCCACAGCCGAAACCCGGCCCCGTTTCTGGGCATCAATCCGCTCTTCGATCTCGTCGCGGAAGTTGCGGATCAGGCCCTGTATCGGCCATGCTGCCGCATCCCCCAGGGCACAGATCGTATGTCCCTCGACCTGCTTGGACACATCCCAGAGCATATCGATCTCTTCCTTGCGCGCCTCGCCGCGCACCAACCGGTCCATGACCCGCATCATCCAGCCCGTGCCTTCACGGCACGGCGTGCACTGGCCGCAGCTTTCGTGCTTGTAGAAAGCTGACAGGCGCCAGATCGCCTTGATGATATCGGTGGACTTGTCCATCACGATTACCGCGGCGGTGCCCAGACCCGACCCCTGCTCGCGCAGATAGTCGAAATCCATGATCGCCTCGCGCATCTTCTCGCCGCGAATACACGGCACGGACGAACCGCCGGGGATCACCGCTTTAAGATTGTCCCAGCCGCCCCGAATGCCGCCGCAATGCTTCTCGATCAGTTCTTCAAAGGTGATCGACATTGCCTCTTCAACCACGCAGGGGTTGTTCACATGGCCCGAGATGGCAAAAAGCTTGGTTCCGGCGTTGTTCTGACGGCCGAAACCGGCAAACCACGCCCCGCCACGTCGCAGAATGGTGGGCACTACCGCGATGGATTCGACGTTGTTCACCGTTGTCGGGCAACCATAAAGCCCCGCGCCTGCCGGAAACGGTGGTTTCATGCGCGGCATGCCCTTGCGGCCCTCAAGGCTTTCCAGAAGCGCGGTTTCCTCGCCGCAAATATAGGCCCCTGCACCGTGATGCAAATACAGGTCGAAATCCCAGCCCGATTTCGCGGCATTCTTGCCCAGAAGCCCGGCCTCGTAGGCCTCGTCAATGGCGGCCTGAAGCGCCTCGCGCTCGCGGATATACTC
Organism: uncultured Rhodobacter sp.; assembly: GCA_964496915.1. Lineage (GTDB taxonomy): Bacteria > Pseudomonadota > Alphaproteobacteria > Rhodobacterales > Rhodobacteraceae > Pararhodobacter. Next base: position 314,230 of record CAZCAX010000002.1, on the reverse strand, counting down.
GCCGCGGATGTAGATGTAGCAGGTATGCGCGTTCATCGCGAAACTGGCGATCAGGCAGCCCTCGATCAGCGTGTGCGGATCATGGCGCATGATCTCGCGGTCCTTGCAGGTGCCCGGCTCTGATTCGTCAGCATTCACAACCAGATAGGCAGGACGGCCATCGCTTTCCTTGGGCATGAAAGACCATTTCAACCCGGTCGGAAAGCCCGCGCCGCCGCGCCCGCGCAGGCCCGAGGCCTTCATCTCGTTCACGATCCAGTCGCGGCCCTTGTGGATGATGCCGGCCGTGCCGTCCCACGCACCGCGCGCCATCGCGCCTTTGAGCGAGCGGTCCTTCATCCCGTAGATATTGGTGAAGATGCGGTCCTGATCCTTCAGCATCGGCAGTTCCTCAGTTGTCGCCGCGCTGGTCGCGACGCGCGCGCCAGATACGGTAAGATACGATCAGCGCCCAGGCGAAGGCCGCCAGCGCCAGAAAATCGAACAGGAAGGCATAGCGTGCCTGCCATCCGTAAAAGCCACCGGCCCAACTGGCGAGCATCCACAGAACCATGGTCACCGCCAGCACGGCGGCAACCAGCCGCACCTGGCGGCGATGGAGCTGTTCATGTTCACCATTGCGGGTCATCGATGCCCTCGTCAGCCGTTGCGCGATGAGAATTCAGTCTCGCCGCCCGCCGCCAGAATTTTCGCCTGCGCGATCCAATCATCGCGCGTGACACGGCCCTTGAAGTTCAGATAGCTGTCGACCCAGGCCACTTCGGCCTCGGTCCAGGCAGCGATCTGATGATAATGCCAGATGCCCAAACCGTTGAGCTTCTCTTCCAGCTTCGGCCCGACACCTTTCAGCTTCTTCAGATCGTCCGGCGTGCCCTCGGCGGCTTTCAGCAGCTTCGGCGCAGTCCCTTCGACGGGTGCTTCCGCTTCTTCCGGTGCGGGCGCGGGTTCAACCACCGGCGCCGGCTTGACCTCGGACGCAGGATGACCCTTGGTTTTCGCCTGTGCCTCCTGCTTGGTCGCGCCGGTTTCATCCACCGGCTTTCCTGCGGAAGGCTTGGGTTCAGGAGCGACGCCCTTGCGGGTGGACTTCGGCTTTGCGGGCTTGCCGCTGTCCAGCCAGGGCGTCAGGATCGGCACTTCGGTGCCATCGATCCGCTTGACGGTGTCACCCAGCGACACCGCCAGCGCGACCGAGCCGTTGTGCGCCTCGTCGCGCGCGCCCTCAAGGCTGGTCAGCCCCGACGCGGGTTCAGAGGTGAAACGGCCATTCTGCGGCCCCGGCGTGGGCACCCGCCCGGCCGCCAGCTCATCCAGGATCCAGCCCAGCTTCTCGGCGGTAAGATCCTCGTAGTAATCCTTGCCGATCTGCACCATCGGCGCATTGGCACAGGCGCCAAGGCATTCAACCTCTTCCCAGCTGAACTTGCCATCTGCCGACAGCGCATGCGGCTGCGCGGCGATCTTCTCGCGGCAGACGCCGATCAGATCCTCGGCGCCGCAGATCATGCAGGACGTGGTGCCGCAGACCTGAACATGCGCAACAGAACCGACCGGTTGCAGCTGGAACATGAAGTAGAAGGTCGCCACCTCCAGCGCCCGGATATAGGCCATGCCCAGCATATCGGCGATGTGCTCGATCGCCGGGCGCGTCAGCCATCCCTCCTGTTCCTGGGCACGCCACAGCAGCGGAATGATGGCCGAAGCCTGCCGCCCCTCGGGATATTTGGTGATCTGCGCCTCTGCCCATTCCTGGTTGGCGGGCGTGAAGGCGAAGCTGTCGGGCTGGGTATGGTGCAAACGGCGAAGCATCGTATCTTCCGGTCAGGGTGTGCAGTTGGTCAGCGTCAGAATATCTCCGGCGCGCGTGAATTCGGGGCCTGGCTCGTCAAGCACGGCGGCAACAAGGCGAAACAACTCTGCCTGCGCCTCTTCAGGCCATTCGGGAACGAAATTGAAGATCAGGGTCATCTGTTCGCCGATGAAACCGGCAATCTCGGTCTCGGCGGCGGCACGGTCTGCAAGGTCGACGGTGCAGCCCTCGACCTCGGCATAGAGAGCGGTCATGGCGCGGATGCCGTCAAGGCCGAACTGCCCCGTCAGCACCTCAAGCGGTTCGGCATCAGACACCATCGGCGGCAGGGCGGTATAGTCCAGCAGCGCCTGATCGACCAGCGCTACATCCTCTTGCGGATCGGCGGCACAGACACCGGCGCTCAGCCGCAGGATGGTGCCATCCTCGCTCAGTTCCACCGCGCCCGCCTGCAACAGGACAGCCACCGCATCACGGGTCGAAACCATGCTCAGCCCGGCGGCGGGCAGGGTTTCGGCGGCCTCGCTCTCGGTCAGCACGCAATCATTGTCCCGCAGCGCACCGATCAGCGCCGCACCCTCGGCGGGTGTGACCTGCGGCGACCACGGCTCCATCACCGGGGCGGCATCGAAGGCCTCGTTGATCAGGGTCAGCGATGTGTCGGCATCGGCGGCGCACAGGGCTTCGGAAAGAACCAGCGCCTCGCCATCGTCGGACAGCATGACCAGCATCGCCGGATACAGCACTGATATTGCTGCATCCACCTCATCGACGCTCAGCCCCATCCCGGGCAGAACCGCATCGGCTTCGTCGCCTGTCATCGCACAGCCGTTGTCGCGCATCGCATCGACCAGCAGCGCCGCGCGCGCGGGCGTGTCGGCCCAGGCGGGCAAACCGACGGTCAGCAAAAGCGCGGCGAGGGCGGCTTTCAACGGTCAACCTCCCCGAACACGATATCCATGGTGCCGATGATCGCCGCCACATCGGCCAGCAGATGGCCTTTGGCGACGTGATCCATTGATTGCAGATGCAGATAGCCGGGCGCGCGGATCTTGGCGCGGTAGGGCCGGTTGGTACCATCGGCCACCAGATAGACGCCGAACTCGCCCTTGGGGGCCTCGACAGCGGCGTAAACCTCGCCGGCGGGGACATGGAAGCCCTCGGTATAAAGCTTGAAATGATGGATCAGCGCTTCCATCGAGGTCTTCATCTCGCCCCGCGGGGGCGGCGTGATCTTGCCCCGAGCCAGCACATCGCCCTGCCCTTCGGGCGCGCGCAGCTTGGCGATGGCCTGCTGGATGATCTTGGTCGACTCGCGCATCTCGGCCATGCGGCAAAGGTAACGATCATAGCAATCGCCATTCTTGCCAACAGGGATCATGAAGTCGAATTCGTCATAGCATTCATAGGGTTGTGCGCGCCGCAGATCCCAGGCCAGCCCCGACCCGCGCACCATCACACCCGAATAGCCCCAATCGAGGATCTCTTGCTCGGTGATGATGCCGATATCGGCGTTGCGCTGCTTGAAGATCCGGTTCTCGGTCAACAGGCCGTCGATATCATCGAGCACCTTGGGGAATTCCTCGGCCCAGGCTTCGATATCGTTCAGCAGATCAGGCGTCAGATCCTGATGCACGCCGCCGGGGCGGAAGTAAGCCGCGTGAAGCCGCGCACCGCAGGCACGCTCATAGAAGATCATCAGCTTCTCGCGTTCCTCGAACCCCCAGAGCGGCGGGGTCAGCGCGCCCACGTCCATCGCCTGCGTGGTGACGTTGAGAAGATGGTTCAGAACGCGACCGATCTCGGAATACAGCACCCGGATCAGGCTGGCGCGGCGCGGCACCTGAACGCCGGTCAGGCGCTCGATCGCCAGACACCAGGCATGTTCCTGGTTCATCGGCGCCACATAATCCAGCCGGTCGAAATAGGGCAGGTTCTGCAGATAGGTGCGGCTTTCCATCAGCTTCTCGGTGCCGCGATGCAACAAGCCGATATGCGGGTCGCAACGCTCGACAAGCTCACCATCCAGCTCCAGCACCAGACGCAGCACGCCATGGGCCGCCGGGTGTTGGGGCCCGAAGTTGATGTTGAAATTGCGGATCTTCTGCTCGCCCGTCAGTGCGTCGCTGAAACCCTTTGCCCCGTCCATCATTGTTGCAACCTCCGTCGCAGATCCGCCTTGCTGCTCATGCCACCACCCGTTGGGCCTGTGTGGCAAAGCGTGCGTGCCATGCCTGCGGGACTTCATCGCCAAAAGTCGCGCAGATCGCCTCATATTGCGGCCGCAACCGGGCGGCCAGTGCTGTTTCCTGATCGGGCCGCATCTGCGCCCGCATGCCTTCGTTCACGATACCCAGCGCGCCCAACGGATGGCGCGCAATCTCTAGAAAATCGCAGATTCGGTCGGCGGCTGCTTGTGTGAACAGGTCTTCGCAGAACATCACCAGACGGCGCTTAGTGGGCACCGCCTGTTCCAGCCGCACCAGCGTGCCCGCATAGTCAGCACGCGCGAATTCCTTCTCGCGGCCCATTTCCAGCATCAGATCGAGGCGCTCCTGACAGGCTGACTCGAACTCTGCCGGATTTTCGACCTTCTTGGCCATTTTCATCCGCACCGCCGACCACAGCCGCGCAACCGGCTCGCGCATCAGAAACACAAACCGCGTGTCACCCAGCGCTGCCATCTGCCGGAAACTGTCGGTATCCAGAACGGCGTAGCTGGGCGTGATATCAAGCGCAACCTGACCGGGCCGCAAACCGTCCGTCATCAGATCGATATAGGTCTGGTGGTTGGCATCCGGTGCCGCGCATATCTCTTTCAGACGCTGCACAGCCGCCAGCGCCGAACCATTGCCGCGCCGGGCCAGCGACCTTTCCTTGCGGTTGTGCAGCACCTTGCCCACGCGGCTGATACCGGCCACTGTATCGAAATAATGCAGTTCTTTCATCGGCCCCGGCCGGCAGGCTGGATGGCCCGCCAGATAACGATAGACCCAGCTGGTCCCCGCCTTCTGCGCCCCAACCCCCAGAAGCAGGCGAACCCCTTCCGGCCAGTCCGGCTGATTGATGGCCGGTTGCGGCATCACTTCGCCCTTTCGTCGCCGGGCAGGATGTAATCGGCCCCTTCCCAGGGCGACATGAAATCGAACTGGCGATATTCCTGCACCAGGTTCACCGGCTCATAGACCACGCGCTTGGCGGCTTCGTCATAGCGCACCTCGGTATAGCCGGTGGTCGGGAAATCCTTGCGCAGCGGATAGCCGCGAAAGCCGTAGTCGGTCAGGATGCGGCGCAGGTCAGGGTGGCCCGAGAACAGGATGCCGAACATGTCGAACACCTCGCGCTCGAACCAGTTGGCCGAGGGGTGCTCATCGGTGATCGAGGGCACCATCTCATCCTCACGCACCGCAGCTTTCAGGCGGATGCGCTGGTTGCGATACATCGACAGGAAGTGCCAGACCACTTCGAAGCGCACCTTGCGGGCGGGGTAATCGACGGCGGTGATGTCAACCAGCGTGGAGAAGCGGCAATTCTCGTCCGCCTTCAGAAACCGCACCAGCCCCGGCACGGCGCTCGCCACGACCGTAAGCGTCAGCTCTCCAAAGGCCACCTCGGCACCAAGCACCGCATCGGCCTGCTTGAGCCTGATCAGCGCGGCGAGTTCTTCAAGTTGCTCAGACATGCGCAGAACCTCTCAGCGGATCAGGGTGCCGGTGCGGCGGATCTTCCGCTGCAACTGCAAGATACCATACAGCAGCGCCTCGGCGGTCGGCGGGCAGCCGGGAACATAGATATCGACCGGCACGATCCGGTCGCAGCCGCGGACGACAGAATAGCTGTAATGGTAGTAGCCGCCCCCGTTGGCGCAAGAGCCCATCGAGATCACATAACGCGGCTCTGGCATCTGGTCATAGACCTTGCGCAGCGCGGGCGCCATCTTGTTGGTCAACGTCCCCGCCACGATCATCAGGTCCGACTGGCGCGGGCTGGCGCGCGGCGCGGTGCCGAAGCGTTCCAGATCATAGCGCGGCATCGAGGTGTGCATCATCTCGACAGCACAGCAGGCCAGGCCAAAGGTCATCCAGTGCAACGAGCCGTTGCGCGCCCAGTTGATGATATCGGCGGTGGTGGTCAGCAAGAAGCCCTTGTCCTGCAGCTCGGAATTGAGCGCGGCAGTGGCGTGCTCGCGGTCTGCGCCGGCGGTGTTGGCACCCGTCATCACTCCCATTCCAGGGCTCCTTTCTTCCACTCATAGGCAAAGCCCACGGTCAGCACCCCAAGGAAGATCATCATCGACCAGAAGCCCGTCATACTCATCTCGCCAAAGGCCACGGCCCAGGGAAACAGGAAGGCGATTTCGAGGTCGAAGATGATGAACAGGATCGCCACCAGATAGAACCGCACATCGAATTTCATGCGCGCATCGTCAAAGGCGTTGAACCCGCATTCATAGGCCGAGACCTTTTCGGGGTCCGGGTTGCGCACGGCAATGATCAGGGCCGACAGCATAAGCACAAGCCCGATGCCGATCGCGATGAAAAGAAAGATGAGGATGGGGAGATAGTCTCTCAGAAGGTCATCCACCGCTGGCTCCTTTGGCGCGCTCGTAGGACGAGCCGGTCGCGAGAGATCGGCTCGTGCCTCGTTTACTCCTGCTTGGGTGCAGGGTCAACCAAAGCCGGGCCGAACTTCCGCCGGGAAAAGGCGGAATGCACCGATTTGCATGCCGTTGTGCACAATGTCGCAGCGCCGCCGCCCCACAGGCCACCAAACCGCACAGCCTTGCCTTTTGGGAGAAGCCCTTCCCTTGCGTATCGACACCCCGGAACCGCCCGTGTTCAGCGCACCCAGGCGGGCTTGCGCTTGCCGAAGAAGGCGGCGATTCCCTCGGCGGCCTCGTCGCCTTCCCAGCGCGCGACAAGTTCACGGATCGAATGGGCGATATCCTCGGGCTCGGGGGCCGTGCCCAGCCGCAGCGTCAGCGCCTTGGCCGCCGCCACCGCACCGGGCGCGCAGGACAGGTAAGGCTTCACCTCGGCCTCGATCGCTGCATCAAGGTCGTCGGTCTTGACAGCCTTTGCCAGCAAGCCCAGCGTCACAGCCTCGTCAGCATCAAACAGCCGCGCCGACATGAACACCCGTCGCGCCATCGCCTCGCCCATCCGCGCCAGCACATAGGGGCCGATCGTGGCGGGAATCAGGCCCAACCGGGTTTCTGTCAGGCCGAACTTCGCGCCCTGCACCCCGATTGCCACATCACAGACCGCCATTAGCCCGATTCCACCGCCAAATGCCTGGCCCTGAATGCGCCCGATCACCGGTTTTGGCAGCGTGTTGAGCGCGCCCAGCGCACCGGCCAGCCGCCCGGCCTCGGCGGCCCGGGTGGGGCCGTCGGCTGCCATCTGCGCCTGCATCCAACCCAGATCGCCTCCGGCGCAGAAACTGTCGCCCGCGCCCGTCAGCACCACAACGCGCACCGCATCATCCGCCGCCAGTTCAGCCGCCGCAGCGCTGAGTTCGGCGATCATATCCGCGTTCATGGCGTTGTGCTTGTCCGCCCGGTTCAGAACCAGACGCGCCACGCCCCGGTCATCGCGTTCTATCAGGATCGTCTCGTAACTCATTGCCCTGCCCTCATCTTTCTTGCCATCTCACCGGCCCTGCCGACGATGCCGCGGTCAAGCCCGGTGACAAACCCCAGGCTTTCAATCCGCGCCAGCGCTGCCTCGGTCGCCACATTGCCCGCAGCCCCCGGCGCATAGGGGCAACCGCCCAGCCCGCCCACGGCTGCATCAAACACCCGCAGCCCCAGCGCCAGCGAGGCCTCGATATTGTCGCAGGCAAGACCGCCGGTATCGTGGTAATGCCCGGCCAACTGCCCGGCCGAAACCTCGCCCAGCACGGCGCGCAGCATGGCGGTGATCCTTTCCGGCGTGGCGCGGCCGATGGTGTCGCCAAGGCTGATCTCGTAGCAGCCCAGCGCCAGCAACCGCCCGGCCAGATGCGCCACCGCGCCCGGATCGGTCGGCCCGTCAAAGGGGCAATCGCTGACGCACGAGATATAGCCACGCACCGGCATCGCGTCAGCTTTCGCCGCCTCCAGAATAGGCAGGAACCGCGCGATGCTTTCCTCGATCGTGCAGTTGAGATTGGCTTTCGAGAACCCTTCCGAAGCCGAGGCAAACACCGCCACCTCATCTGCCCGCGCCGCTTTCGCACCCTCATAGCCACGCAGGTTCGGGGCGAGGGCCGCATACCGGACGCCCGGCGCGCGGGTGATCTGCGCCAGAACATCGGCGCTGTCAGCCATCTGCGGCACCCATTTCGGGCTGACGAAAGACGCCACCTCGATGCGCCGGAATCCTGCGCGCGACAGCAGATCGACCAGTGCCACCTTCTCGGCGGTCGGGATCAGACGCTTTTCATTCTGCAACCCGTCGCGCGGGCCCACCTCGAATATCTCGACCGTCTCTGCCATGCCCCTCCCCCGCTTGGTTCCGGGCATCGGTGTAGCACAGCCAGCGCCCCCCGCTCCATCGCTTTTGTGCGGGCCAACGCGCTCAGTAAAGCCCGCCCGAGCTGAGCGTGCCGAACGTGGCCTGACCGGGAAGAACCGTGGTTTCGCCGGTAGAGGTCGTCACCTGGCGATCACCCGTCTGCAACTCGCTTCCGTCACCCTCGCCCCGATCGAACACCGGCAGGTTCATGCCCATTGCAAAGCCGCCGTCGATCAGCGCATCGATGCCGAACACGGGCTCGGCCCCGTCGCGGAAGTACTCGGCCACCACATGCGGGCCGCTGGCGTCATCGGGCAGGCGCGCACCGGAATAGCGGTCAATGCGGATGAACCGGCCACCGGGCGGCACGGCAAAGCGGGTGCCGCCGAATTCCTGGATGGCGTCGCGCATGAATTCCTGAAACACCGGGCCGCACATCCCCCCGCCCGAGGCCCCGCGGCCCAGCGGGCGTGGCCGGTCGTAACCGATATAACAGCCCGCCGCGATGTTCGAACTGTAGCCGACAAACCAGACATCGCGCGAATCATTGGTGGTGCCGGTCTTGCCCGCGACCGGCACCGAGAGGTTGATGCCGCTGGCAGTGCCGCGCTGAACAACGCCTTCCATCATCGAGGTCAGCTGATAGGCGGTGATCGGGTCCATCACGCGCTGGCGTTCCGAGGCGATCCAGGGCGCCTGCCCGGCGGGAAGATTGGGCTCGGCGCATTCCACACAGCGACGCTGGTCATGGCGATAGACGGTGCGGCCCCACCGATCCTGCACGCGGTCCACCAGCGTCGGCTCCACGCGCTCGCCACCATTGGCAAACATCGCATAAGCCGCAACCATGCGGAAAAGCGTGGTCTCCTGCGCGCCAAGGCTGTTGGCCAGGAAGGGCTGCATCCGGTCATAGACACCGAAGCGCTCGGCATAGCCGGCGACCACATCCATGCCCACTTCCTGCGCCAACCGCACGGTCATCAGGTTGCGCGACATCTCGATGCCGGTGCGCACCGGCGTCGGGCCGTAATACTGGTTGGAGGCATTGGTTGGCCGCCAGATGCCCTGCGCGGTTTCCAGCTCGATCGGCGCGTCGATGACGATGGTTGCCGGAGTAAAGCCCGAATCCAGTGCGGCGGCGTAGACGAAGGGCTTGAAGGCTGAACCGGGCTGGCGCATGGCCTGCGTGGCGCGGTTGAATACCGAATGCTGATAACTGAACCCGCCCTGCATGGCGATCACGCGACCGGTATTGACATCCATCGCCATGAACCCGCCCTGCACCTCGGGCACCTGCCGCAACGACCAGCGCTGAAAACTTCCGTCACTGTCAGACGTTATGGCGCGGACATGAACCACATCGCCCACGCTCAGCGTATCGGACAGCGAACCGGGCAGCCAGTTGATATCAGCGCGCTCCAGCGTGCCGATATCAGCCTGCCCTTCGATGCCCAGGCGGGCCACATCGGGGCTGACCTCCAGAACCACGGCAGGATACCAGGGGTTGTCCAGCGTGATGTCGCGCGCCACGGGGACACGCGACAATGCCACGCGCCAGCGCTCTTCGCTTTCCAGATCCTCGGCAGCGATGGTCTCACCGGTGCCACGCCAGCGCCCCCGCGAGCGATCGAACCGCTCCAATGCGCGTTGGAGCGCATGGGCGGCACTGACCTGTAGTTCAGGATCGACCGTGGCGCGGATGCTCAGCCCGCCGGTGAAGAACTCGGCCTCGCCAAAGCTGGAGGAAAGCTGGCGGCGGATCTCGTCGGTGAAATAGTCGCGCGGCGGCATCGCCTCGCGGAAGGCCGGGATATCGCCCGACTGCACGGTTTCCAGCGGTTGCGCGGCGGCGTCCTCGGCCTCTGCAGCGCTGATATAGCCGTTTTCAACCATCTGCCCCAGAATCCAGTTGCGCCGCGCCGTCACCCTCTCGCGTGCGCGCACCGGATGATATTCGGACGGCGCCTGCGGCAGGGCGGCAAGAAAGGCCATTTCGGCAAGCGTCAGCTCATCGAGGGTCTTGTTGAAGTAGCTTTGCGCGGCAGCCACCACGCCATAAGAGTTCTGGCCCAGGAAGATCTCGTTGAGGTAGAGTTCAAGGATCTGATCCTTGCTCAGCGTCTGCTCTACACGGTAGGCAAGAATGATCTCGCGGATCTTGCGCTCGCCGGTACGGTCGCCCGACAGGAGAAAGTTCTTCATCACCTGCTGCGTGATCGTCGAGGCCCCGCGCAGGTTCTCGCCGCGCGAGATGATCGCATCGCGCAGGGCTGAAACCATCGCCAGCGGGTCAAAGCCCTGATGCTCATAGAAATTGCGGTCTTCGGCCGAAATGAAAGCCGCGCGCAGCATCGGCGGAACGTCACTGATGGGCGCAAACAGCCGGCGTTCCTGTGCGAATTCGTCAATCAGCCGCCCCTCGCCGGAATAGATGCGACTGATGGTCGGCGGGCTGTAATTGGCCAATTGCTCATGGCTGGGCAGATCACGGGCATACATCCAGATCACCCCGCCGACGGTCAGCGCGGCAAAGATCAGCCCCAGCACAAGAAAGCTGAAGATGCCGCCGAAGAAGGAAAGAATGGCGCGGGTCAAGGGTGGGCTCCGGGTGATGATGCGATCAGTCTATACGGCCTTGCGAAGGCGGGGTCAAAATATGACGGACCGTCATGGGCAAAATCCGCGCTGAAATCGCGCAGGCGTGATCACAGCCCGGGACCAACGGGTTCTCAGCTTCGCCGAAACAGCCGCGCGGCAGCGACCATGCGCAAGGCGGCGGTCAGCAGGCAAAGGGCGCCAAAGACCGTCGCCAGCAGCGAAAACGCCGCCGGAAACAGGCACAGGGCGACAAAGAAGGCGATGGTTTCGGCGCCTTCCAGCAATCCGTTGGAGAAATAGATCGATTTGCGGCCCTGCGCATCGGTGTGCATCTGCGCTTTTTCGGCGAGAATGGCAAAGCCGAGAAAGCTGGCAGCGTTGACATAGAACGCGGCGAGAAGGAACGCTCCGGCCGCTCCGTTCAACGCAGGATCAGCCAGCACAAAGGCCAGCGGGAACGCTGCGTAAAAGATGAAATCGGCGAAAATGTCGAAAAAACCGCCGAAATCGCTGATCTGCGACGCGCGAGCAACAGCGCCGTCCAGCCCGTCGGCCAGCCTTGAGGCCAACACCAGCGCCAGCGCCAGAAGCCAGGCACCACCCAGAACCGCCAGCGCCGCGCCCAGCCCCATGACGAGGCCCAGGGCTGTCACCCAGTCAGCCCGCACACCCTGCCGCGCCAACCAGAAACCCAGCCGGTTCAACGGCGGGTCAATCAGCGGGCGCAGTCTGGAATCGAGCATCAGGGCCTCCGGCATGGGTCATTGCCAATATAGGGCGCTGAACGCATGGCACACCCCGTCAGGCGGGCTTCACGTGAACGTGCCCGCGCTGATCGTGCCGCAAATCAGTTCCGCTGCGCGCGCATCACCTCGACCCCGCGCGCCGTCAGCACCAGATTTCCACGCTCAAAGCGATAGCTGTCGATCCGGCCCATCTGCCTCACGAATGCGGCCTCGATTTCGGAGGCATCACCCGGACAAGCCATCCGGGTCGTCGCCAGAAGGCCGAATTCGATCGCGTTCTCTTCGCCCAAGGTGACCGGCCCGGTGTAGCGGTTGCAACCCGAAAGCCCTGAAACGCGGCCCTCGGCGAATTGAATCGTCACCCGGTCCTCTTCTGTCAGCGCCCGGCCGTCCAGCATTGTCACCTGCCAGTCTGACGGAACAAGCGCGGGCTGCATCTGTGCGCAAGCCGCAAGGCTTGCGGCCGTCAGTATGCCAAGCATCATTAAGCGCATTGTCCTGCCTCCTTGCAGCCCCGTCGCGGCATGTGCGTCGTTGTCGTCAAGCGCGTTCGGAATATTCAAAGGTCTCGGTGTTGACGACGATGTCTTCATCGGTGCCGACGAAGGGCGGCACCATGATCCGCACGCCGTTGTCCAGAATCGCGGGCTTGTAGCTGTTGGCAGCCGTCTGGCCCTTTACCACCGGCTCGGTCTCGACGATCTTGCAGGTCACTTTCTGCGGCAGCGTCATGTTGAGCGCTTCTTCGCCGTAATACTCGATGGTCACGGTCATGCCGTCTTGCAGAAACGGGCGGCGCTCGCCCAGCAGGTCGGCGGGAAGTTCGATCTGCTCAAAAGTGTCCATATCCATCACAACCAGCATCCCGTCGTTTTCATACAGGAATTGCTGGTCTTTCTGTTCCAGCCGCACGCGCTCGACCTTGTCTTCCGAGCGAAAGCGCTCGTTCAGCTTGGTGCCGTTGCGCAGGTTCTTCATCTCCACCTGTGCAAATGCGCCGCCCTTGCCGGGCTTGACGTGGTTGACCTTGACTGCCACCCACAGCCCGCTGTCGTGCTCAAGCACATTGCCGGGTCTGATTTCGTTACCGTTGATCTTGGGCATGAGAAAACTCTTGAGAAAGTGTTGAGATCGCTTGGTTCGTTCCTATATCTTGGGTGTCTCATGCTGACAAGCTTACCAGATACGGCTGCGAATTTGAGCAGATATGCGCCTAGCGCATGACAGCCATGCAACAGATCGGTAGCGAATCGCGGCAATAAACCGTTACAGAGACCGACGCCAGAAAATGCAAGAGCAAGAATAAGGACGGTAAGAATGTTCGATTTTGTGGATGGCACCGCGTACAACCACGAGCAGGGACAGCGGGCCCGCAAGCTGTTTGCCGCCGTGGTTCTGGCTGCGCTGGATGACGCCATCGCCGATGACAAGAAATACGGCAACGGGCCGGAACAGATTGCCCGCTGGGCGCGCTCGCGCGATGGTCGCGAAGTGCTGACCTGTGCGGGGATCGATCCGAACGAGCGTGTCGTGAACGGGCTGATGGAATTTGTCGCCAATGGTGTGCGCACCTCGGTCGCGCTGTCGCGCGAGGAAAGCGAGCGTCGCATGGCTGCGGCACAAGCCGAAGCGGCCTGATTTCATTCATTAAATTGTTGCGAGAAACCCCGCGTCAGCCGACGCGGGGTTTCTCGGTCAAACCGATGCGCGCCAACCAGCCGTCAATTATAGCTGCGGTGGCGTCAGGGTGGGTTATGGGCGCCATATGACCCGCGCCAGAGACAGTGGCAAATTCGGCGCGTGGCAGACCGGCCGCAACGGCACGCGCTGCGGCAGGAAAGATCGGCGGCGACACCGCCCCGGCCAGCACCAGAACCGGTTTGTCGAACGCCGCCATCCGGCCCGGCACCAGCAGGCCGGCGCTATCCTCCATCAACACAGGATGGGTGGCATCGATCATCGCCATCTGCCGGATCATCACCGCGCGCGCAGGTGCGGGCATTGCATGCCAGCCCGCCTCATCGCCGTTCAGCGCAAAGAAGATGCGCCCGGCCTCGGCCAGATCGCCGCGATGAAAGGCTTCGCGCAACGGTGTTTCGCCGTCGACATGGTCGGCGAATGCAGGCGTGTTGCGAGCGGCGGCGAACAGAACCGGCTCTATCAGCACCAATCCGCGCACCGTTTCCGGCGCTTCCAGTGCCTGACGCAGCGCCAGCGTGCCGCCAAAGGAATGACCGATCAACAGTGACGGCCGCCCGATCTGCGCTGCCAGTGCCGCAGTCGCCACCGCGTGCAGGTCGCTCCTCCTGTCCCAGGGGCCCGAACGCCCGTGGCCCGGCAGGTCGAAAGCCACGGCATCAAGCGGTGTTTCCAGCGCCGCCAGCAAGCGCTTCCAGCCGCCACCATGACCCAGAAAACAATGCGCCAGGACTGTCGGAAGCCCGTTGAGATCACCCATTCGGGTTGAATGGATCATGACTGAAGCTTGCCTTCCAGCCAAAGCGCCAGATCATCGATCCGATCCTGCCCCCAGAATTTCTCGTCGCCCACCACGAAGAACGGAAATCCGAAAACACCCACGCGCACGGCCTCTTCCAGGGTGCGCGAATAAATCTCGGCCCCGGTCAGAAGGCCGGACATCGCCAGACCCGGATCGAACCCCGCGCGCGCCAGGCAATCGCGGATAACGTCATCCTCGGCAATGTTGCGCTCTTCTTCCCAGCAGGCGCGTGTCAGCCCCTGCACCAGCGCGTGAATATCGCCCTCCTGCCCCGATTCCTGCGCCGCGATGATCGCATAAGCGGCGGGCGCAGGGTTGGTCGGGAAATACGCGGGTTTCAGCACCAGCGGAATGCCCAGTTTCAAGGACTGCCGCCGCAGTTCCTGCATCCGGTATTCCTGCCGGCTCTCATGCCGTTCGTTCAGCATAAGCCCGCCGGTCCGCGCAAAAAGTGCTGCCGGATCAACGGGTTTATAGCGCAGCACAGCGCCGTGGCGGGCGGCCAGTTCGGCGGGGCGCCGCCCGGCCATGTGCACCCAGGGCGACACAGGGGTCAGATAGTAATCGATTTGCAGCATTCGGCGCTCCAGGGCGGGGCTTCGGGTTTGCAAGACCGTAGCCGGGTGATAAGCGGTGTCAACATCTGGAATCCCGTTCTAACAGGCCACCGAGGACCCGACATGCCCGCCATGACCGAACCGAAACTCATTTCCGGCAACGCCAACCGTCCGTTGGCGCAGGCCATCGCGCGGCGCATGTCCCTACATCGGGGCATGTCGGTCAAGCTGGTCGATGCCCGCGTCGAGCGCTTCAATGATCAGGAGATCTTCGTTGAAGTCTTCGAGAATGTGCGCGGCGAGGACATGTTCATCGTCCAGTCCACCTCGAACCCGGCCAATGACAACCTGATGGAACTGCTGATCATCGCTGACGCGCTCAAACGCTCGTCGGCGGCGCGGATCACGGCGGTAATCCCCTATTTCGGCTACGCACGGCAGGACCGTCGGACCAAGGCACGCACGCCCATTTCGGCCAAGCTGGTAGCCAATCTGATCAACGAGGCGGGCATCGACCGGGTGCTGACGCTGGATCTTCACGCAACCCAGATCCAGGGATTTTTCGATATTCCGGTGGACAACCTTTATGCCGCACCGGTTTTCGCGCTGGATGTCGAGCATAATTTCCGCGGCCGGCTACAGGATGTCACTGTTGTCTCACCCGATGTCGGCGGCGTGTCTCGCGCGCGCGAACTGGCCAAGCGGATCGGCTGTGCTCTGGCGATCGTCGACAAACGGCGCGAGAAGCCCGGCGAGGTTGCCGAGATGACCGTCATCGGTGATGTGACCGGCAAGACCTGCATCATCGTCGATGACATCTGCGACACCGCAGGAACACTTTGCAAGGCTGCCGAGGTATTGATCGAAGCCGGCGCGACCGAGGTGCATTCCTACATCACCCATGGCGTGCTGTCCGGCCCGGCGGTGGAGCGGATCACGAAATCAGTGATGAAATCACTGGTGATCACCGATTCCATCGAGCCGACCGAGGCAGTCAAAGCCGCGCCGAACATCCGTATCGTGCCCACCGCGCCCCTGTTCGCCCAGGCGATTCTGAACACCTGGAACGGAACATCTGTCTCCTCGCTTTTCGATCAGGAAACACTGACCCCGATCTATGAGGGTCTTTACCAGCGCGGCTGAGGCCCCGGCGCGCTGGTGTGGTTCAGTCCGCCTGCACGGGCGTGCCGTTTTCAACGCCCGGACGGCGGTAATGGTAGCGCGTGCGCTCTTGCGACAGAACCTCGGCAAGGCAGGCGTCCTGGTCACGCATCTGGCTGATCATCGCACCGCGCCCGCGCGCATCGGTGCTTTGCAGCATCCGGCGCAGAACGGTGGCCTGGCCGCGCGGGCTGCGCAGAAAGTCCTCCTGGCTGACCAATGCCTCGACGGGGCTGCCCAGAACCAGAAGGGCGCGATGGCTGGCCAGAGCCTGATAGGCGCCGCTGCGACAGGTGGCGCCGCTGTCGGGGCAGCGCTCATCGCACAGCGCTGAAATGGGAAGCGCGGCGGGAGAGTGTTCCAGCCAGCGCGCGAGGTGTTCGGACATTCGTTGCTCGCCCATCATCAGGCGTTGTGGATGGTCGGGCGCGACATAGGCCAGCAGCATCTCCCGCCGCTCGGCATCGGCGGTGCGCCAGAGCATATAGGTCAGCTCCGATTCCAGAAGTTCGGGCGCGACAGCGCGCAGATCGGCATGTTCGCGCGCGGCCAGCACCACCACCGCCTCACGCGCAGCGCGGACTTCACCCAGTTCGACAAACCGCTGGACCACCGGCAACCCGGCGTCAACCGACAGAAGCGCCAGCCAGTTGGCCGCCAGCGGATGATCGGCGGCACTGGCAAGCCAGCTTTGCCCAGACAGCCCACCCGGCGCACGCATCAGCGCGATGCGCTCGTTGCGCGACAAGGAGGCCAGCCAAGGCCCCTGCAAGGACGCCGATTTGTCGATTAGTCCCAGAAGGATCTGCGCTGCTCGGTTGCCCTGATGGGCGAGCGTGGAAAAAGCCTGCAGCGCCGGTTCCTCATCATCCGCCAACCAATGCGTCAGCGCCTCGGTAAAGGCGGGGGCATCAGCACCGGGAATCGTCACCGGGTTCGCAGCGGAAACGGATGCAGCATCAGGCAGCGCCACCGACGATGCCACCAACAGCGCAAAAACCGCTCCGGACAGGCAACGCCAGACTGACCGGAATGCCCGTATGATCATGGGACTGGGTATCAATTCTTTGTCTTTCTCTGTTGTCGCCCGGCCCTTGCGGAACACGGAGAACAAAGGAACTGTTGCAATCTGCGAAGCAACTGCCCAATTAGCAAGCATTAATTGTCGATAATTTGGGCCCTTCAACGAGCCGCCCCGAGGAAGGGAACCTTCGCCGACCACGACGCCGGCACGGCGCGAAAGCCCTGTCGCACCGCGTCAACGGACAGCGGATTGTGTCAGCCGCGCAGTTGGGCCGCGACGTTGTGCAATTCCGGCGCAGGCAGCAAGCCACGCAGCAACTCACCCGGGCCCTCGGGCCTACCGATCACGAAACTGGGCGTGCCGCTGATCTGCAATCGCTGCGCCAGTGCACGGTTTTCGGCAAGAACCTCGGTCACTTCCGAAGATCGCATCCGCGCCAGCACCGCCTCGGCCTCCAGCCCCAGTTCAACGGCAAGCGCGCCAAGGGCGCTGTCGGATACATCGCCCTCCCATTCCAGCAGCCGCTCGTGCACCTCGAAATACTGGTCGCTGGTACCAAGCTGCAAAACCGCCACGGCAAAGCGGCTCATGACCTCGGATTGCGGGCCAAGAATGGGTAGTTCCTTGATGATCAGCCGTACATTGCCATCCTCGCCCGCAAATTCCATCATCTGAGGAAAGGCGCGGCGGCAGAAGCTGCAGCGGTAATCCATGAACTCGACCAACGTGATATCCCCCTCGGGGTTGCCGCCAATCCAGGAATGGCCATCAGCGTAGATCGCCTCGGCATTGATCTCGACAAGGGTTGAATCCATGTCGGCCTGTTGGGCCATGGTGCGGCGCTCGTATTCGGCGACCGCCTCGAAGATGACCTCAGGATGCTCCATCAGATAGGCGCGGATCTCGGCGCGCAGGGCGGCACGATCGGCATCGCCCATCGGCTCGCTGAAGGCCCCGGTCTGGGCGCCAAGCGGCGCGGCAAGAAGAAGGGCGGCAGACACGACCGATGCGGCGAGGGGACGAAACATGCGAACTCCAGATCTGGGTTTTGCCTGACTGTGTCCTGTCAAGGCCGGCAAGATCAAGGGCGGATCGACAAACGGCGCGCGGTTTGACTCGAACGTGAAGGAACCGGGAGTGGTGCCGGGCATTCCAAGGCCGTGCGAAGCCCGCTATGGTGAGCGCTCAGAATACGACGCGAACAAAGGCAGAGCGGTGAAACAATCAGACAGGCAACAGTCAACAATCACCCGACTGTGGGGGATGGTGGCAGGAGTGATGCTGGCCTTTCTGGCAGGCGTCGCCACGGCGCAGGACATGGGCGCGATCGCGCGAATCACGGGGCCCGCCGAGTTGCGGCGCGAGGGCGGGGCGCTGGTTGTTGAACTGCCCTTGACCCAGCCGGTGCCGCATCGCGTGCAGCTTGTTGACGCGCCGATGCGTGCCATGGTCGATTTTCGCCGCATCGACTGGACCGGGCTGGACACCGCCGCACTCTCCCTGCCCGCCCCGCTTACAGCAATCCGGCTGGGGCAGGCCGATGGTGGCTGGTCCCGGATGGTGCTGGAACTGGCGCAGCCAATGGATTTTGCAACCGTCGCCATGCGCACCGACCCCGCGAGCGGCGCGGCGCGGCTGGTTCTGCGCCTGGTTCCGGTCAGCGCCGAGGCATACGCCAGCCGTGTGCAGCCCCCGGCAGGCGATGCCCCCTACCACGCTCCTTCCCCGCCGCCCCCCCTGGGGATGCGGCCTTCAGTCGTGGTGCTGGATCCGGGACATGGCGGCGTCGATCCGGGCGCTGTGAACGGCAGCCTGCGCGAATCCGACCTGATGCTGACCTTCGCGCGCGAACTGGCCGACACGCTGCGCCGCAGCGGTGCTTTCGAGGTGGTGATGACACGCGAGGCGGATGTCTTTGTCTCGCTGGAAGGGCGTATCCGCGTGGCGCGGCAGGCGGGGGCGGATGTATTCCTGTCGCTGCATGCCGATGCATTGGCCGATGGCGGGGCCTCGGGAGCAACGCTTTACACTCTGGCCAATCAGGCCAGCGACGCTGCCGCCGCCGCCCTGGCAGAACGCCACGACCGCGCCGACCTGCTGGGCGGCGGTGTGGATCTGAGCGGGGCTGACGATGTTGTCGCCGGTGTCCTGATGGATATTGCGCGCACCGAAACCCGGCCGGTCACAGATCGGCTGACGACCGCATTGCTGGACGCGATTGTCGCCGAAGGGCTGGCCACGCATCGCCGCGCGCGCCAGGAAGGCGCTTTTTCAGTGCTCAAGGCGCCGGATATTCCTTCAGTCCTGCTGGAAGTCGGCTTCATGTCCAGCGCGCATGACCTGGCCAACCTTCAGGACCCCGCCTGGCGCGCCCGCATGGCCGAGGCCTTGATGAACGGGCTGCTCGCTTGGGTCGAGGAAGAAGCCCAGCGCGCCGCACTGCGCCGTCGCTGAGGGCAGCAGCAAGCGAAAGCGGGGGGGCTTTGCCCCCTCTGGGCCTGAGGCCCATTCACCCCCAGGATATTTTCAGACACAAAACGGGTAGGAGTGATCCGCCGCCAACCGTTATTGCAGATAAGGCATCGGATCGACGCTTTCGAAACCTTCGCGGACCTCGAAATGCAGGAAGGACGGATCGCCCTGCCGGACCGTGGCAAGCACCTGCCCGCGTGTAACCCGCGCGCCGCGTTCGACGCTGATATCATCGATATTGGCATAGACGGTCAGCAGGTTGTTTTCATGCCGGACAACCAGGATCGGCACCTGATCGGTATCCCGCGTAATCGCCGCAACCGTTCCGGCGGCGGCCGCGCGCACCTGCGTGCCCGCCGGGGCACCGATGCCGATACCGTCATTTCGACCGCGCGCATAGGCGCGGATGATACGGCCCTCGACCGGCATCGCCAGGCGCGGCCCTTCTGTCCGCTGCCCTGACATGTCGGCCACGGGCGGCGCGGCGGGTGCACTTGCAGCGGTGCCCTGCCCTGCCGGTGCCGGATCTTCGGCGGGCAGCGGCTGCGAGGCAGAGGGCGGCACCGGAGTCGGCGAGCCGCGGCCGGGCGCCGTGGTGGCGGGCGCGGTGCTTTGCGGCGGTGTCTGCGGTTGCGTCTGGGGCGCGGGCAACGCCGTGTCGGCAGGCACTGTCGGCGGTGTCGGCGTGGTGCCGGGTTGTTGCAACGCAGCAGTCTGGTTGGCGGCGGCCTGGCTGATGCTTTGCGGCATCGGCACGATCAATATCTGCCCCTCGCGCACCGCCATATCGGCAGGCAGCCCGTTCCATTCGGCAAGCGAGCGTGCCGGCACATCATAAAGCCGCGCGATCGTGAAGACCGTCTCACCGCGGCGCACCTGATGGCGAACCGGTTCGGCGCCGGTGGCGGCGCTCGGGACCGTGCGATCCAGCGGTGTGACGGCAATAGGCCCGGTGCCCGCCGAAGGCGGCATGCCCGTTCCCTCGGCCACGCGCGAGGGCAGGACCAGGGTCTCGCCACCGCGCAACACGGCATCGGCGTCGATGGCGTTGTGCCGCGCCAGCGCTGCGGCATCCACGCCCAGCCGCGCCGCAACGTCGCGCGCCCTTTCGCCCGGCTGGGCAATGGCCACCTGATAGCCTGGATACGAGATCACGCCGCGCGAATCAGGTTGCGGGCGGCGCGGCGTGGCCTGACGCGCGGCCTCGGCGGTAGAAAAGCCGCCAGAGCGCCGCAAATCCCAGTCCATATCTGTCGTACTGCACGCTCCCAGGCCGAGCGCTGTCACCGCGATCGTCGCCAGAAGCGGCGCACGCTGCACTGACTTGTCGAAACCGGAAAGTGTCGTGTTGAAAAGTGTCCTGCTCATGCCTGCCCCAGCTTGTGATGGCCGATGCCAGCGCCCCCTGTGGCTTGCGCCCGAGCCGCCCGGATAGGCCGTTTATACCCATTTTACACGCAAGTGACAGCCCATCACCACAATGTGCAGTAGAATCCTTGCGCATCGGGTGCACGTTTCAGTCCTGCGCCATACCCTCAAGCAGTGGCACAAAACGCACCGGGCGCAATTCCTCATAGTCAAAGCCGGTCTCCGTGCGCCGCACCTTGATCAGGCTTTGCACCGTGTCCGACTGCCCCACCGGCACCACCATGACCCCGCCGACGCGGAGCTGCGCCAGCAGCGGGCCGGGCGGATCTTCGGCAGCGGCGGTGACGATGATGCGGTCGAACGGCGCCTGTTCAGGCAGACCGAACGAGCCATCGGCGGACAGGGCGGTGATGTTCACGAGGTTCAGCGCCTCGAACACCGCGCGGGCCTCCAGCACCAGCCGCCGGTGCCGTTCAACCGTGTAGACCCTGCGCGCCAGCTGACTGAGGATCGCCGCCTGATAGCCCGAGCCGGTGCCAACCTCCAACACCTTGTCGCGCGGCGAGACCTCAAGCGCCTCGGTCATCAGCGCCACCACCGAGGGCTGACTGATGGTCTGGCCGCAGGCGATCGGCAGCGGCATGTCCTCGTAGGCGCGTTCGGCAAAGATGCCGCGCACAAAGGCGCCACGGTCGATCCGTTCCATCGCCCGCAGCACCGCCGGATCGGTCACGCCCTTGGAGCGCAGCGCATAGATGAAGCGCATGATCCGTTCTGCCGCCTGGGCGTCATCGTTCATTCAAGGCGCTCCCGCACCGCATCGAGTGCATCATGGGCGGTGAGATCGGCGCGCATCGGCGTGACCGAGATCCAGCCATCCAGATTGGCGGCGGCATCCGTGCCGGGCGCGGTGGGCAGATGCTGCGGCCCGCCCTTGATCCACAGGAACCGGCGCCCCGAGGGAGAGATATGCGGCTCGATGCCAAAGAACGTATCCTTGCGATAACCCTGCGCGGCAACCTTCATGCCCTTGACCTGCGCACCCGGAACGGGTGGAAAGTTGACGCTGTAGAACAAACGATAGTCGCCCGCATCCCACAGCCCCTTGTCCAGAAGCGCGCGTACCACGCCAGCGCCATGCTCGATCGCGGGTTCAAACGGGTCAGACATATCCTCGGTCAGCGGGCCCATGTATTGCGACAGGGCAATCGCCGGAAGGCCCTGTAACGCGGCTTCCATCGCACCACCGACCGTGCCGGAATAAAGCGCGTTTTCGGCCGCGTTGTTGCCCCGGTTCACGCCTGAAAGGACCAGATCGGGCTGGGCGCCCTGCAAGACATCGTAATATCCGGCCAGCACGCAATCGGCCGGGCTGCCCTCGGCGGCATAACGGCGCGGGCCCAGTTTGGCGATCATCATCGGATGGGTGTAGCTGATCTTGTGCGCCACACCTGACTGCTCAAAGGCGGGTGCGACGACCCAGACCTCGCCCTTCGGTCCGGCGATTTCCACTGCAATCTGCTCCAGAACCTTCAGCCCCGGTGCGTTGATGCCATCGTCATTGGTAACCAAAATCCGCATAAAATTCCTTTCAGACTGCCCCAAACCGCCAAGCTTCTGCTTAGTCCAGCCAGGCCGGGGCGGCAATAGGCCCAGCCCGAATGCCTTTTCACAGCGCGATGACAGGGAAGCGATAGTGCCTTGATTCGGTCACAGTTTTTCCAAGGGCACACGGAACGGACGGCGCGCGGCCCCGTTCACTTGCGGGCAGTGAAAATATTATAGCGCACCAGCCCCTTGCGAACCATCGAATGGTAGATCACGGCAGCGCTGCGGTTGGGGTTCTGTTCCTGGCGGCCAAAGGGCCAGGTCGCCAGATAGTAGGGCAAGAGCGCGAAGCGTTGCAACCGCGCCAGCGAGGGGAGCATATTCGCAGTGATGTTCTCGGTCTGCACATTGCGGAAACCGGCCGCTTCCATCACCTCATGGAAGCGGTCATTGCGAAATTCATGCAGCCCCACCATGGCCGAGCCGCGCGCGACACGTTCGAAAAGCGTCCATTCGCGCGGCGTGAAGGCATCGGTTTCGGCAATGGAATATTCGAAAAACGCCACCCGCCCGCCGGGCTTGAGCACGCGGTGCAACTCGCGCAGGGTCTGGCGGATATCGGGCGAATGCGACAGCGTTTCGGTGGTATAGACCGCATCGAATGTGGCATCGTCAAAGCTTGTGGCGCTGTAATCCATCAGTTGAAACCGCGTGCGCCCCTCGACGCCTGCCGCCTTGGCGCGGGCCTGCGCCTTGGGCACCTCGAAATCCAGCACGGTGATCCCGTCGATCCGGCAGCCGGTCTTGCGCGCCAGATCGCTCGCCACCACGCCCTGCCCGCAACCGGCATCCAGAACCCGGTCTTCGGCGCTCAGACCCAGCCGCTCGGCGACCAGATCATGCAACAGATCGCGCGCTTCGCGCTCCGAAACCTTGCGCCCGGCCGGATGGTAGCCAAAGTGCTTGGCGCCATCCAGCATCCGTTCGTAATTGCGTTCGGAACGGGCGAAATAGTGCCGTAGCCGAGAGAAATGCTCGCCCGTATCCTTGCCGCTATCCGCGCCGGTATCGGTGGGGCTCATTCGCGCGCTCCTGCACAATCACACATGACTTGCCGCCCGAACAGGAAGCGACCAAGGATCTGCTTAAACGCTCGGGCGCGCCCGGGCAACCTGCGCGTGTCAGCCAGGACAGGCAAAGGGCAGAAATGTACTGGCCATTCCCTCGTTCATCGCCGCGATGGTCAGAATATCGGCCAGCCGGTATTCCTGCACTGAACGGGGGCAGACCGCGCCGCGCAGCGCGCACCCCCCGACGATGAAATCGTCATGCGCGGCGATGAAATCCTCGCTGATTCCCTCGCGCCCGACCACCTCAAGCGCGCGCGACCAGGCATCGGCGTAAAGCGCACATTTGCGCTGGCTCCAGGCATCCCCCGTTTCCGCCAGGGCCGGGGCGACGGCCAGCATAAGGATCAGCACCGCGCTTCTCATGTCAGCCGATCCGCCAGCTTGGCCAGCCCCACCGCCAGCCCCTTGAGCGGGCGGCGCAGCGCGGGCAGCGGGAAGCGCTTCAACGGCGCCTGCAACAGCGCGGGCGCAGGGTTCACCTCCCCCGCCAACGCCCGCGCGATCCGTCGTCCGCCTTCGGAAGCCGCCGCCACCCCGTTTCCATGCCATCCCAAGGCCGCAAACAGGCCCGGCTGACCCGGAACTTCGGCGCAAAACGGCCGCCAACTACCGGTCATGCAGACGAAACCGGCCCAGTAACGCTCGGTCGCGGCGCCGGCAAAGGCAGGAAACATCCCCTCGAACTCGGCCCGCAGGGTGCTATGGAAGGCGGCCAGCGCATCGCCACGCGCCGAAATCCCGCCGCGTCCGCCGAACAGGAACCGCCCGTCCGGCAACAGCCGATAGTAATGCAGCACCCGCCGGCTGTCATAGGCCATGATGCGGCTGGTCCATCCCTGCGCCTCGCGCTCGGCCCCGGTCAGCGGGCGGGTGACAAGGATCGCCGAGAGAAGCGGAAAGATGCGCCCGTGCAGCCAGGGCGGCAGCGCCTCGTCGCTGTAGCCGTTGGTGGCAACCAGCACCCTTTTCGCGCGCAGGTCACCGCGCGCGGTCTGCAACCGCCATCCCGCCCCCTCTCGCGCCAGTCCCGTCACAGCACTGCCGCCATGCAGCACCACTCCCGCCGCCTGTGCCGCCCGGGCCAGCCCCAGCGCATATTTCAGCGGATGCAGCGGAAAGCCATGCGGCGACAGAATCGCACCCTCCAGACCCGCAGCTTGAAAACCGCGCTCGACCAGCGCGGCGCGCGGTAACAACTCGGCCCCTGGCGCAAGCGGTTCGGCCCGCATCCGCGCAAAGCTGCGCATCGAATGGGCCATGTACAGCTCGCCCTCGGGCCCGGCGTCGGCGTCGATATCATAGCGGTTGAGGTTGTCGCGCACCCGCTCGATGGCGTCATGTTCAAACGCCTGCCATTCGCGCGCGACACTTTCGCCATGGCGCGCAGCAATCTGTTGCGCACTCAGCTTGGCCCCGCCATGGCAGCAAAACCCGCCATTGCGCCCCGAGGCCCCCCAACCCGGCTGCCCGGCCTCCAGCACATGCGCCTGAATGCCGAACCGTTCAGCCAGTTCCAGCGCCGCATTCAGCCCGGCATAGCCCGCCCCGATGATCGCCACCTCGGCCTGATGCCCGCCCTCAAGCGGGGGCGCGGAGGGCGGCAGATCGGTGCTGGCACGCCAGTAACTATCGGGCCATTTGCCCGTATCATAGGCTTCAGTTTCGTAAAGACGGGCCATGCAGTGCTTCCGGTTGCACGAAGGATTCCGCCCTTCGCTTCGGCAGGGTAGTGCCAAGCCAGAACCACCGCAACGGCCCCCGCGCGTCTCCGGGTGAAAGCGGATTGCCAAGCATTCCTGATTTGATCATATTCCGCCCGACACACCGACGGAGGCCGCCCATGGCGCTTGAAGACGCAAAGAAACAGGTCGACACCGCCTTCACCCGGGAAAACCGGCGCGGCCTCGCCTTTGAGAACGCCTTCGGCGGTGCCACCAGTTTCCTCCGGCGGCGCTATACCAAGGATCTGTCAGGCGTTGATCTGGCAGTAACCGGCGTGCCCTTCGATCAGGCCGTCACCCACCGCCCCGGCACCCGCTTCGGGCCGCGCGCCATCCGCGAGGCATCAACCCTGCAACCCTACGACCCGCCCTTCGGCTGGGGCTTTGACCCGCTCTCGGATTTCACCATCACCGATTACGGCGACATGGCGTTCGACTACGCCAAAACCGCCGATTTCCCCGCAGCACTCAGGAACCATATCGCCGGCATCCTCAAAGCCGGGCCGGGTACGATCACGCTGGGCGGCGATCACTACATCACCCTGCCGATCCTGCAAGCCTATGCCGAGAAATTCGGGCCGATGCGCGTGATCCAGTTCGACGCCCATTCCGACCTCTGGGCCGATGACGACCTGACGCGCATCGACCACGGCACAATGATGTACAAGGCCGTCAAACAGGGCTTCGTCGACCCAGCGCATTCGGTTCAGATCGGCATCCGCACCGAATGCGATGATTATCTGGGCTTCAACGTGATCGACGCGCCCAGCCTTCACCGCCAGACGCCTGAAACGGTCGCTGCCCGCGTGCGCGAGATCGTTGGCGACGGCCCCAGCTACCTGACCTTTGATATCGACGCGCTCGACCCGGCTTTTGCACCGGGCACCGGCACCCCGGTCTGGGGCGGGCTGGCAAGCTGGCAGGCGGCGGCGATCCTGCGCTCGCTGGCGGGGATCAACCTCAAGGGCGGCGACGTGGTCGAGGTCTCGCCCCCCTATGACACCACCGGCGCCACCGCCATCATGGGCGCGCATGTCGCGATGGAGCTGATCTGCCTCTTTTGCTGGCCTCACAGGCGCTGATTGCCGCCTCCTCCCCGGTTTCATCTTGCTCCAAATACGCAAATCCAACCGCGCAACCCGGCTGGACAGACGGGTGCTGTGCTCTACCTTTCAAGGGAAACACTCGTAAGGGCGGTCAATGAAAACCCTCGCCTTCCTGTTCGGCCTCGTGCTCCTTGTTGTGTTCGGACTGCTGCTCTACATCCGCCTCGCGCCCTCCGACACGGCGCGGTGGCACGCCGACCCCGATGTCATTCCAGACCCCGCAACCCCGAACTTCGCCCGCCTCGAAAACGATATCCCGTTGCCCCGCCCCGAGGTTGCCGCACGTATCAGTGCTCAGGCCCGCCGCGAAGGTGCGACGATCCTTGCCGGGGGCGACGAACTGACCACCTGGATCGCGCGCACCCGGCTGATGCGCTTTCCCGATTATGTCACCATCCGGCTGGACGAAACCGCCCAAGGCACAAGGGTAACGGCGCTGTCGCGTTCCCGGTTTGGCCGTGGCGACATGGGGGTCAATGCAGCGCGGCTGCAACGCTGGATCGGCAGGCTGGCACCCTGAGGCCACGATCCGCGGGCGGACTTGCCATGACAAGCACCCCGACCCGCCCTCCGTCTACAGGCTACACCGAACGCCCCATCCTGCCTGCCAGATCGCAAAAGAACTGCCAGGCAACCCGGCCCGAACGCGCACCCCGCGTCGCCTGCCATTCGATCGCCTCGGCGCGCAGCTGCTCGGCGGGCACATCGATCCCCGCATCCCGGCAGTAGCCGTCGATCATCGCCAGATACTCGTCCTGCGTGCAGGGATGGAACCCCAGCCACAGGCCGAACCGGTCAGACAGCGACACCTTCTCCTCGACCGCCTCCGAAGGGCTGATCGCCGTCGAGCGCTCGTTCTCGATCATGTCGCGCGGCATCAGGTGACGGCGGTTTGACGTGGCATACAGGATCACATTCTCCGGTCGCCCCTCGATCCCGCCATCCAGCACCGCCTTGAGCGATTTGTAATGCGTATCGTCATGGCTGAATGACAGATCGTCGCAAAACAGTACAAAACGCGTCTCCGGCGCGCTGCGCAGATGGTGCAACAGCCGCCCGACCGACGGCAGATCCTCGCGCTGGATCTCCACCAGCTTGCACGACAGCCCCTCTGCCAGCACCGCCGCATGAACGGCCTTCACCAGCGAGGATTTTCCCAT
Source organism: uncultured Rhodobacter sp. (assembly GCA_964496915.1). Taxonomy (GTDB): domain Bacteria; phylum Pseudomonadota; class Alphaproteobacteria; order Rhodobacterales; family Rhodobacteraceae; genus Pararhodobacter. The sequence goes on along the minus strand of CAZCAX010000002.1, from coordinate 286,832 downwards.
CCCCCGCGCGCCCCACAACAGCGCATTGTTCGCCCCGAAGCCGCAGGCGAACTGCATCGTGTTCTCCAGCAGGATATCGCGGGCACGGCCGATCCCCAACAACAGGTCAAGCGACACGCGGTTGACCCTGGCCACCGGTTCCAGCCGGTCGGGCCCTGTATGCCATATGAACGCGTCGGCACTGGAAAAATCAGGCGCCGGCGCGGATGGCGGGCTCAGGCGTTCAAGCGCCTCGGCGATCCGGATCATCACTTGTCCGCTCATCTGGTATTCCGTCAAATCTCTTCGTCCTCGTCAAGGATACCTTCTGCCCGCAGCTCTTCGTTGCGCTTGCGCTCCACGCGCGCCACCAGCCAGATAGAGATCTCATAAAGTCCATAAACAGCCGCAAACAAAATGATCTGGGTGATCACGTCTGGCGGCGTGACAAAGGCTGCCAGCGCCAGAATGCCGACAATGGCCCATTTCCGCCCTGCCCGCAGCCCTGCCGCCGATACCAGCCCGGCCTTGCCCATCAGTGTCAGCAGCACTGGCAGCTGAAAACACAACCCGAAGGCGATGATGAACCGCGTGGTCAGAGACAGGTATTCGTTGACCGAGCCCTGAAAGGCGATGCCCACCTGCGCCAGCGTGTGTTCCTCGCCCGCCAGTTCAGGCGGCACCTCGCCCGTAAGGCTGCCGGGCTGCTGGAACCCCAGAAAGAAGGTGAAAGCCAACGGCGTGACGACGTAGAAAGCGAAGGCCGCACCCAGAAAGAACATTCCCGGCGACGCGATGAGAAAGGGCAGAAACGCCCCCTTCTCCGAACGATAAAGCCCCGGCGCCACGAAACGCCACATCTGCGTGGCGATGATCGGGAAGGCCAGCACGAAACCGCCCAGCATGGCGATACGCACCGCGACAAAGAAACCTTCCTGCAACTGGATCAGGATCAGGTTGCACTCCTGTCCGCGCGACATCAGCGCGTCACACAGCGGTTGGGTCAGGAAATTGAAGATCGGGTTCCAGACCGTGAAACTGATCATCATCCCGACCACAAAGGCCAGAAGCGATTTGATGATGCGTGAACGCAGTTCGGCCAGATGCTCGATCAGGGGCGCCGAACTGTCTTCGATCGTGTCGTCTTTGCGGGTTTGGGCGGGCATTCTGGGGCCTTGCGCTGTCAGGTTTCTGCCTCGGGGCCTTGGCCGCGCTTGGCCGGACCATCAGCCTTGCGCGCGGGCGCCTTGCGGGAAGCGGCGGACGCCCCGCTTTCAGGGGGTTCGGGCGCGGCAGCGGGAACGGTCGTGGCAGACGCCTCGGCCTCGCGGCGGGCGCGGATCTCGGCCGCCTTGCTGCGCGCGGCAGCGGCACGGTCGGCGGCCTTCAACCGTTCGGCCTCAAGTGCAGAGGTCTTTTTGTTGCGCGCGGCAAGAGCGGCGTCATGCTCGGCGGCGATGGCCTCGTCATCCTCGGCCTCGGCCCCTTCGGCAGCAGCGGCTTTCTCGCGCGCCCGACGCTGGGCAACCGTCTCGGGCTTCTTGGTGCCGGGCTTGCCGGCATCATTGCCCCATTGATCGGGCCGCCCCATCGCGCGCATCTCGCGGTCCAGCTCGTCCAGGCCCATCTCGTCCTTGAACTTGCGCCCGGAAGCCGTATCGCGCAAATCACGCGCCATATCTTTCACGCCGGTCTCGTCGGCGGCAGCATCCATTGCGCGCTGAAATTCGCGCGCCATGGCGCGGGCCTTGCCGGTCAATTGCCCGAGGGTGCGAAACATCTTTGGCAGGTCCTTGGGGCCCACCACGATCAGCGCAACCACGCCGATGATCAGAAGCTCGGTCCAGCCGATATCCAACATTGCACGCTCTCCGCCCGCTCAGGCCATTGCGGCAAACGGGCTCCGGTGATCCAGCCGCTCCCGCTGACGCCCCCTGGGCATCCGACGGAGCGGCGCGGAAAATGTCAGGCGTTGTCGCGGTCGCGCGACGGGGTGACGTCGCGCGCCGTATCGGCGCTGCTGTCGTCGCTCTTGTTCTCGATCTCGTCGGTGCTGTCCTTGACACCACGCTTGAACGCGGTGATGCCTTTGCCGACCTCGCCCATCAAACCGGCAATCTTGCCGCGGCCGAACAACACCAGCACCACGACGGCGATCAGAAGCAGGCCCCAGGGCCCGGCGTTGTTGATGAAAAGCGGGGTTACCATCTGTGCGGTGACCATGGATCTCTCCTGACTTCGGGGGCACGCAGGTAGCTGCGCATCCAGGGATTGTTCTGTTCCCTGTTTATGCCCCCGCGCAGACGGATCAAAGCCCCAATTCGTGCCTTCAGGACTGGTGCCCGCACTCTCCTGACAGTATTTTGTCAGTTGCCCCCAGGCGAGCGCCGGAACGGGCGCCGCAACGGAGACTGCCATGAAACGTGACCAGCGCCTCTATGATCTTGTGCAACTGATGCGTGACGGAAAGCTGCGCACGGCGGCGGAACTGGCGCGCGCGATGGGTGTATCCACCCGCACCATCTGGCGCGACATGGCGATGATGGCTGCAACCGGGCTGCCAGTCGAGGGTGAGCGTGGCCTGGGATATATCCTGCGCGCGCCCCTTGTGCTGCCGCCCACCGTGCTGACCCCCGAAGAACTGGAGGCGCTGGTCGAAGCCCTGCGCAGCCTTTCCGACGCGCCCGATCATCCCCGCGCCAAACCGGCGCGCAGCCTGCTCTACAAAATCGGCACGCTGCTGCCCCAGGCGGGTGTAACCCCGTCCTGAGCATTCTCTGTCTGAAAATATCCTGGGGATGAATGGCCGCAGGCCGGAGGAGGGGGCAACACCCCCTCCCCCTGCCCGCCCTCACAGCGTTGCGTTCACCGCGCCACCGTCCAGCAGCAGGTTCTGTCCGACAATGAATCCCGCATGCTGGCTACACAGGAAAGCGCAAGCCGCGCCGAATTCCTGCGCGGTGCCGTAGCGCCCGGCGGGGATCGACCCGGCGCGCGCGCGCCGAGCCTCTTCAGGCGTGATGCCCTGCGCCTTGGCGGCATTGGCGTCCAGCGATATTGCGCGGTCGGTGTCATGGATACCGGGCAAGAGGTTGTTGATCGTCACCCCCTTGCCCGCCACTTGCCGCGCGGTACCCGCGACATAGCCGGTCAGCCCGGCGCGTGCCGAGTTCGACAGGCCCAGCGTAGCGATAGGCGATTTTACCGATTGCGAGGTAATATTGACCACCCGGCCCCAGCCACGGTCCATCATCCCCGGCAAAAGCGCTTTCATCAGCGCGATCGGGGTCAGCATGTTGGCGTCGAGCGCCTTTATGAAATCCGCGCGTTCCCAGTCATGCCACATCCCCGGCGGCGGACCGCCTGCATTGGTGACCAGAATGTCCACCTGTCCTGCCGCCGACAGCACCTCGGCGCGGCCCTCCTCGGAGGTGATATCGGTGGCAACAGTGGTGACTGCGACGCCATGGTCGGTACGGATCCGGGCCGCGGCAGCCTCCAACGCCTCGGCACCGCGCGCGTTCATCACCAGATCGACCCCCGCCTGCGCCAATGCCTGCGCACAGCCCAGCCCCAGCCCTTTGCTTGAAGCGCAGACCAGCGCCCGTTTGCCCTTGATCCCCAGATCCATTTCTTGCCACTCCCGCTTTCGTATTCCTGTATACTGACCTAGCACTGCCCGCTGAGCGGCGCAATTGACGCCCCTCCGGGCGCGCCATACCATGCAACCGTCGAGAGAGCTTGAGGAACGCCAACAACCATGGACCGCACAGACCCGCACCACGCGCCTGCGGCCATCGTGCCGGCAGCACCGCACGAGGACGAGGGCACGACAGGGCATGCCGTAACGGTGTATCCGGCCGCGGCGCTGCGTGTGCTGTCGGGTGCGAATGCCGGCGATGCGCTGCCGATGCCCGCGGACAGCGTGGCCGGCGATTTCTACCGCCTCGACGATGACAGCCATTCTGCAACGCTGGTGCTGACACTTGGTGAGGGTGTCACGGGCCGGATCGGCACGGGTTCGGCGCTTGGCCAGCCCGGTGCCGTCGTCGTCCTGTGCGGAAGCCTTTCGCTGATGGCCCCCGATGGCGATCTGGTCGAGGTGCTGGTGTTGGGCAGCCCTGGCACCGGCCGGTTGGCGCTGCCGCTGGCTCCGCTGCGCGCGCGCCAGATCTACACACTCATCGCTGCTGATGATGAACCCGGCCCCTTGCGGCTTGCCGGCATGGTGACCGGTGCCTTTGCACGCGGCACCCGGATCGCGCTTCAGGACGGACGACAAGTGCCGGTCGAGTCACTGGAACCCGGCCAGCAGGTCATCACGCGTGACCACGGCGTGCAGGTGCTGCGCTGGAAAGGTGCGGTGCGGTTGCGCGCGGTGGGTGGTTTCGCGCCGGTGACAATCCTGCCCGGCGTGATGGGCAATCCGGCGCCACTGGTGGTCAGCCCCTATCACCGCCTGTTTCTCTACCGGCGCGAGGCCCGGGCGGTCGCGGGCATGGCCGAACTGCTGGTGCAGGCGCGCCATTTGGTGGACGCTCAACAGATCCTGCGCGCCGAAGGTGGATTTGTCGAATATTTCAGCCTTGTCTTTGACCGCCACGAAATCATTTATGCCGAGGGAGTTCCCTGTGAAAGCCTGCTTGTCTGCCCCGACACGCTGACCCGCCTGCCCGCGCCGATGGCCGAGGAACTCAGGCGTGCCTTCCCGCGGCTTGAACAGAGGCTTCATACTGGCGCACTATTGGCCAGCCCTCTTGTTACCCGGATGCACCGGCGCCAACCCCCTGCCGGTCCTGTTATTGTTGATTGACCTGATCGAGGACGCCTGATGCCCATGCCCGCCATCATCGCCGCCACCGATTTCACGCCGCGCTCGGCCCATGTAGGCAACCGTGCCGCCATGATCGCTGAACTGCTGCGGTCCAGGCTTATCCTCGCACATTCGGTTTCCTCCGCCCCCGCCGATGCCGACCAGGCCGCTTCCGACACGCACGAAACCCATCTGTTTGCCGCCGAAGCCGCTCCGGGCAAGCTCACCCGGATCGGTCGCAGCCTGCGCTTGCTGCCACGCGGCCTGACGAACCCCGAGGCCGCCCTCAGGGATCTGGCCCACCACCTCGGCCCCGAGGTTGAGATTCGCCTGCTGCGGGGTGCGGTCGATGTGTCGCTCTCTGATCTGGCTGAGGAGGAGGCGGCACTGATGCTTGTCCTGGGCCTGCATCGCGAACGCCGGGTACTGGACGTCTTGCGCCTGACCACCATGGAACGCATCGTGCTTGCCGCCACTGTGCCGGTGCTGATCGCCCACCAACGCCCGCGCGACGGCTACCGCCGCGTTCTGGCCCCGACCGATTTCTCACCCGCCTCGGCCGCCGCACTGCGCATGGCTGCAAGGATCGCCCCGAAGGCCAGCTTTCACGCGATCCATGCCCTGCAAGTGCCGCTGGGCGCGCGTTTCAGCCCCGGCGACGCAGCCACCGATGCCGCGCTCACCCGCGCCGAACAGTTGCGCACTGCCTTTCTGGCCATGCCCGATTTGCCTGAATTCGCTGAACCGCCCGAGATCGTGCCCGGCGGTGTGCATGAGGTGCTCGCCTTCCGCCAGAACGAACTGCGCGCCGATCTTCTGTGCATCGGCACACATTCCGGGCGCGACCCTTTGCAGCTTGGCAATTACGCCCGCGACCTGATGCGTGCGCCACCGACCGATCTGCTGGTCGCGAAGCCCTGACAGGCAGGGTCCGCGCAGCCCTACGGATTCAGGCTACCATGATGATGCAGGTCGTGGAGCCGGTGGCATAAAGCTTGCCATCCTCGACCCCGCGCAGCCACCCTTCGGCGACAGCCGTGCTCCGCCCGGCATGCGTGACCCGCGCCTCGGCCTCGATCAGCGTGCCGGGTTTCAGGGCGCGGGTGATATTCACCTTGTATTCCAACGTCGTATAGACCCGGCCCTTGGGCAGAACGGTGGCCACGGCGCAACCCAGCGCCGAGTCCATCAAGGTGCCATACCAGCCGCCATGAACCCCGCCCATCGGGTTCAGATGCGCGAAGGCAGGCTGCCCTCGAAACGCCACGCGCCCCTCGTCGACGCGATGAAGGTAAAAATCCATCACCCCGGCAATCGGCGCCCCGGCCATCCGCCCCTCAAGAATGGCGCGCATGTACTCCAGCCCTGAAAGCTCGCTGATCTGCTCGGCAGTCGGCAGATCAGCCGGGGAGCGCGCGACAAATTGCTCAGACATGGACCTTCTCCTGACGCGGGATATGGCCGCCAGCCTAGCGCCCCGCACCACGCTCTCCAAGCCGGAACCTGCCATCGGCACGTGGCGTCACATCACGCCCCGCTCAGCGATTTTCGAGCCAGCGCCGCATCATCTCGATCTCATCATTCTGGGCAGCGATGATCGCTTCCGCCAGCGCCCGCACCTCGGGATCAGAGCCGTACTCAAGCACCACCAGCGCCATTTCGACCGCCGCCTGATGGTGCGGAATCATGCCGCGCATGAAATCGACATCAGCATCGCCGGTGAATTCAATGCTCATCGCTTCATGCATCCAGTCGTTGATGGCGATGAATTCGCGTGTTGACGGCGGCTGATCGGCTGCAGCCTCGCCATGAGCATGCGCATCATCATGCGCATGCTGCGCCATGGCTGGCGGGACAAACGCGGCAGGAAACAGCACCCCTGCCAAAAGGCCCGCGGCAACCAGGCCCTTAATCAGATTTCTCGGCATCACAGCCTCCATTGCTACCGGTGCGGCAGTATCACGGGTTCCAGCCAAAGGAAGCCAAATCACGCGCGCGTTACCAGCCGATGTCAGGCTATTGTGCCGCGCGTGCTTCGGCCAGCGCCTCGGGCAAAACGCGGGCGAACTGTGCGATTTCTTCGGCCGGTCCCGCGCTGACCCGGATGCAGCGGTCCTGCGGCGCGACGAAAGGCATGCGGATGAACACCCCGCGTGCGACCACCGCCGCAAGCACCCGGCGCGCGAAGTCACCGTCGCTGCCACAATCGATGGCAACGAAATTGGTGGCCGACGGCAGCGCCCGCAACCCGTTGTCGGCGGCGATCCGGGCAAGCGCGTCGCGTGCGGCCGCGACCTTCTCAATGCTCTGCGCCAGCCAGTCGCGGTCTTCCAAAGCCGCCAGTGCGCCTGCCTGCGCGGCGCGGTTCATGCCGAAATGATTGCGCACCTTGTCAAAGGCCGCGATGAGGCCAGGCGCGGCAACGGCATAGCCCACCCGCGCCCCCGCCAGCCCATGAACCTTGGAAAACGTCCGCATCCGGATCACCCTGGGATCGTCGGCGGCAATGACCGGCGCGGTGCCGGCGGGTGCAAATTCGACATAGGCCTCGTCCAGCACCAGCAGCGTGCCCTCGGGCAATGACTCGATCATCGCCTCGATGACCGGCGCCTTGTGCCAACTGCCCATCGGATTGTCCGGATTGGCCAGATAGACCAGCTTCGCCCCGACCTCGCGTGCGCGGGCCACCAGCGCGGCGGGGTCTTCGTGATCATCCAGATAGGGCACCTTGTGCAGCACCCCGCCATAGCCCGTGACGTGGTAGTTGAAGGTTGGATAGGCGCCGTCAGAGGTTACCACGGCATCGCCCGGTTCCACCACCAGCCGCACCAGATACCCCAGCAACCCGTCGATCCCCTCGCCCACCACCAGATGCGCGGGCGTGACGCCCAGATACTCGGCCAGCGCGGCTTTCAGATCATGGCTTTCGGCGTCGCCATATTTCCAGATATCCGAAGCCGCCCGCTCCATCGCCGCGATAGCGCGGTGAGAGGGGCCAAAGCCGTTTTCATTCGCCCCCAGCCGCGCCACGAAATCAGCACCGCGCGCGCGGATCTGGGTCTCGGGCCCGACAAAAGGCACCGAGGCGGGAAGCGACTGGACGAGGCGGGTGTAACGGGGCGTTTTCATGCTTGATGTTCTGGCGCAAACTGTAGCAGGCGGCAAGGGGCTTTGCGCCCCCTTACCAGAAGCTTTGCGGGTCGATATCGACGGCGATGCGCAAATCATGCGGCGGTTTCAGTTGCGCGGTCCATTGGCTGATTGCGGCCTGCAACGGCGCGCCTTTCGTGGCCTTGATGAGCAGCCGCACCCGATGGCGGCCGCGCACACGGGCGACCGGGGCCGGAGCAGGGCCAAAAAGCTGCGCACCGATGCGCAACAGTGGTTCGGCGCGCGCGGCAAGGGCGTCGGCGAAGGCGAAAAGCTCTTCGGCCTTGGGCGAGGACAGGATGATCCCGGCCAGCCTGCCATATGGCGGCATGCCCAGCGCCTGACGCTCAGCGGCCTCAGCCCGCCAGAAACCCTCTTCATCACCCGACAGAATTGCCTTGATCACCGGGTGGTCGGGCTGATGCGTCTGCAAGAGCGCCAGCCCCGGCCGTTCCGCCCGCCCTGCCCTTCCCGCCACCTGGCGCATCAGTTGAAAGGTGCGTTCCGCCGCGCGCAGATCCGAGCCATGCAGGCCCAGATCGGCATCGATCACGCCGACCAGCGTCAGCAGCGGAAAGTTATGGCCCTTGGCGACCAGTTGGGTGCCGATGACGATATCGGCCTCGCCCGCCGCGATCGCTTCGATCTGCGCTTTCAGCGCGCGCGCCGAGGCGAACAGATCCGACGACAGCACCGCCACCCGCGCTTGCGGAAAGATCGCGCGGGCCTCTTCGTCCAGCCGCTCAACCCCCGGCCCCACAGCATGCATCCGCCCCTCCACCCCACACGCAGGGCAGGCGGTAGGGATCGGCGCGGTGGCGCCGCATTGGTGGCACATCAGCCGCTTCATGAACCGGTGTTCAACCATGCGCGCATCGCATTGCTGGCATTGCACCTGGTGGCCGCAGGCGCGGCAGGTGGTCACCGGCGCATAGCCCCGGCGGTTGAGGAACAGAAGCGACTGTTCGCCTGCCTGCAACCGTGCCTCGACCGCTGTCTGAAGACTGGGCGAGATCCAGCGCCCCGAGGGCAGTTGTTCAGCCCGCATGTCTATCGCGCGCATCTCGGGCAGTTCGGCCACGCCAAACCGCGCATGCAGGTCGATGCGCGCATATTTGCCGGTTTCGGCATTCACCCATGTTTCAAGCGACGGCGTGGCCGAGGCGAGCACCACCTGTGCCCCGGCAAGCGAGGCGCGCAGCACCGCCATGTCACGGGCGTGATAAAGGACGCCGTCTTCCTGCTTGTAGCTGCTGTCGTGTTCCTCATCGACCACGATCAGCCCGAGATCGCGATACGGCAGAAACAGCGCCGAGCGTGCGCCGACCACCATCTGCGCCCCGCCCTGGCCGACCATCCGCCACAGGCGGCGGCGCTCGGTCATGGTGACGCCCGAATGCCATTCGGCGGGGCGCGCGCCGAACCGGGCCTCGACCCGTTCGATGAAACCGGCGGTCAGGGCGATCTCGGGCAACAGGACCAGCGCCTGCCGCCCCTGCCGCAGGCATTCCGCCACGGCTTCAAGATACACCTCGGTCTTGCCCGAGCCGGTGACGCCTTTCAGCAGCGTCACCCCGAAATCGCCCTGAGCGGCGCGCAGGCGGGTGGCGGCCTCGGCCTGATCGGGCGACAGATCCTTGCCCGGGCGCGACGGGTCAAGGCGCGGATAGGGCGTGTCGCGCGGGGTCTCTGCCTCGATCAGCGCGCCCTGACTGGCCATGGTCTGGACCACGCCCGCCGATACGCCGGCAGCGCGCGTGATCTCGCCAATAGTCAGCGCCGCACCACCATAGCCTTTCATCACATCCAGCACGCGGGCGCGGGCGTCGGTCATCCGCTCGGGCGGCGTGTCGCCCAGCTGATAAACCCGGCGCATCGCCTGCCCTTGAAACAGGCCCGGCGCGCGGGTCGCGAGAAACAGCATCAAGGAGCGGGGGGTCAGCGTATAATCCGCCGCGCGCATCACAAAGGCGCGCAGTTCATCGCGCATCGGCGGCACATCCAGCACGCGCTCGACCGGACGCAGACGGGTGGGTGGCAGGTTGCTTTCAGGCGGGCCCCAGACCACGCCCAGCACCTTGCGCGGCCCAAGCGGCACCTCGACAAAATCACCGATCCGCGCGCCGCCTTCGGGCGCGCGGTAATCCAGCACCCGGTCCAGCGGCTGGGTTGTCAGCACGGCCAGCGGCGCATCGGCGGGAAAGAAGTGAACGTCGGGCAAATCCATGCGAGCGGCGGTGGCAAGGGGGTTTCAGAGGCGTGATCCATACGGTATGACGCTGCCCAGACCCTTCCGCAACCCGAAGAGAGCGTGATGAAATTCTTTGTCGATACCGCCGATGTCACGGCGATCCGCGAGCTGAACGACCTTGGCATGGTCGATGGCGTGACGACCAACCCCTCGCTTATCCTGAAATCAGGCCGCGACATCATTGAGGTCACGCGCGAGATCTGCGCGATCGTCGAAGGCCCGGTTTCAGCCGAAGTGGTCGCGCTTGAGGCTGACGCGATGATCGCCGAGGGCCGCAGACTGGCCGAGATCGCGCCCAATATCACCGTCAAGCTTCCGCTGACCTGGGACGGGCTGAAAGCCTGCAAGGTGCTGTCGGGCGAAGGCAAGATGGTCAATGTCACGCTGTGCTTCAGCGCCAATCAGGCGCTTCTGGCCGCCAAGGCAGGCGCGACCTTCATCAGCCCGTTCATTGGCCGGCTGGATGACATCAACCTCGACGGGATGGACCTGATCGGCGATATCCGGCAGATCTATGACAACTACGGTTTTGACACCCAGATCCTGGCGGCTTCGGTGCGCACGGTGAACCATGTCACCCAGGCCGCTTTGGTGGGTGCCGATGTGATGACCGCGCCGCCCGAGGTGATCCGCAAGCTGGCACAGCACCCGCTGACCGATGCAGGGCTGGCACAGTTCATGAAGGACTGGGAAAAAACCGGACAGAAAATTCTCTGATCTGGTATAAGATCGCAAAAGCGACAACAAGATCGGGGCAGAGATGGCAGTAACCGGACCCGTGAAACAGGCGGGCGAACAGGAAGAATGGCGCGCGCGCGTGCTGGCGGATCCGGGCCTTGTGCTGGATGATCCGGTCATCATGCGCGCGCTGGTCACAGCATCCGAACGCGCGATGGGCGGAAATGTTGTCGATCTGCGCGCGATGGCGATGGACCGGCTCGAAGCGCGGATGGAACGGCTGGAAGAGACCCACCGCGCTGTTATCGCCGCCGCCTATGAAAACCTTTCCTCGACCAACCAGATTCACCGCGCGCTGCTACGCATGCTCGATGCCGAACGGTTCGAGGATTTCGTAACCGTTCTGGGCAGCGAGGTGGCCGATATTCTGCGCGTGGATTGTCTGCGGCTGGTGCTGGAAAGCCCCGAAAGCGGGAAAAAAGCCACGTTGGGAAAGCTTGACGACGTGCTGAAAGTGCGCGCGCCGGGCTTTGTCGATAGTTACATGAGCTTGGGGCGAAACCTGCCTGCGCGCCCCATCGTGCTACGCCAGGGCATGCCCGCCGGAGATAGCCCCTATGGCCCACGCTCGGGCGACCTGCGCTCCGAGGCGTTGATGCGGCTTGATCTGGGGGCGGGCAGGCTGCCGGCGATGCTGGCAATGGGGGCGGAAGACCCGCATCGCTTCAAGGCCGGGCAAGGCACCGATCTTCTGACCTTCTTTACCGGCGTGTTCGAGCGCGTGTTGCGCCGCTGGTTGTCATGAACCGCGCGGCTGCGCCGGAGCTGGCGATCAGCCCGGCGCTGCGGCAAGCGCTGTCGGACTGGCTGGCAGGGTTGCGCGGGCTTGATGATGCATCCGTGCATACGATCAAGGCCTACAACAGCGATGTCGCGGGTTTTCTGAGTTTTCTGGCACATTACCACAACGGGGCAGCGGGCATGGCGCAGTTGCGCGCGCTTACCCCGACCGACCTGCGCGCCTGGATGGCGCAGGCCCGCGCAAGGGGCAATGCCGCGCGCTCGGTCGCGCGCGCACTTTCCTCGCTCAAAAGCTTTGCCCGCTGGCTGGCCGAGCGTGAACCAGACTACGACCCTTCGGTGATCCTGGCTGCGCGCGGCCCGCGCTTTGGCCGCCCCCTGCCCCGCCCGCTTTCCGAGAACGATGCGCGTGCGGTGCTGGATTGTGTCAGCGATGAGCGAGAAAGCGATTGGCAACGCGCCCGCGACGTGGCGGTGGTGACGCTGCTTTATGGCTGCGGGCTGCGCATCTCCGAGGCGTTGGGGCTGCGCGGCCGCGATTATCCGCTGGGTGAAAGCCTGCGCATCACGGGCAAGGGCACAAAGGAACGGTTGGTCCCGGTCATCCCTGCCGCGGCCCGCGCCGTAGCCCGGTATGCCGGGTTGTGCCCCCATGAACTGGTGGCTGACGGGCCGCTGTTTCGTGGCGCCCGCGGTGGTGCACTGAACCCGCGCCTGATCGCCCGCGCGATGGAGGGGGTTCGGCTACGGCTGGGCCTGCCCGCGACCGCCACGCCACATGCGCTGCGCCATTCCTTCGCCACGCATCTTCTGGGTGCGGGGGGCGATCTGCGCGCAATACAGGAACTGCTGGGCCATGCGTCGCTCGCAACGACGCAGATCTATACCGGTGTCGATACGGCCCGGCTGATGGATGTCTACCGCGCCGCCCACCCGCGCGCGCATTCCTCTGCCGGAGCGGGCAGAAAGTAGCGGTTGCGCCCCGGTTCCAACTACGCGAAAAACACCTGATGTATGAAACCTGGCGTGCCTATTCTGTCCATCTTTTTACCGCCACCGGCGCGGTGTTTTCCATGCTGGCGATGCTGGCAGCCGTCAATGCCGAATGGAGCCTGATGTTCCTGTGGCTGGTGGTAGCCTTTATCGTTGACGGCATCGATGGCCCACTGGCGCGCCGGTATCATGTGAAATCCAAGGCACCGATCATCGACGGCGTGCTACTGGATCTGATCATCGACTATCTGACCTATGTCTTCATTCCGGCTTTCGCGCTGTTCAATTCCGGCCTTCTGCCCGGTTGGACAGGCTGGATTGCGATCATTGTGATCACCTTCGCCAGCGTCCTCTATTTCGCCGATACCCGCATGAAAACCGCCGACCATTCCTTTTCCGGCTTTCCCGCCTGCTGGAACATGGTGGCTGTCGTGGTGTTTGCCACGCAGCCCGACTTCTGGGTGATTCTGGGTCTGGTTATCGTGCTGGCCGTGGCGATGTTCCGGCCGGTCAAGTTCGTTCACCCGGTCCGTACAGCGCGCTGGCGGGGGCTGACACTGCCGGTCGCCATTGTCTGGACCATTCTGGCAGGCTGGTCGGCATGGGCCGATTTCCAGCAGCCGCAACTGGTGACATGGGGGCTGATCGTGACCAGCGTCTATCTACTGGTGGTCGGTGCGGTCCAGCAAGTGGCCGAGCGCAAGCTCACCTGAATCCGCTCATCAAAGCAAAAATACCGCCGCATCTTGCGATGCGGCGGTCAGTGGCGTGTCTGGTAGGGGCCGTTCAGGACCATCGGCAGCGGGACAAGCGTCATACCGGGCCAGACCGCGAGGCAGGCAGTAAATCGGACAGCTCAGGCAAACAGCGGCAGATGAAGTGCAGCCAGAAGCAGCACGAAAAGAGCCAGCGCGCCCATGGCATCACCCACAAGCGTGGCGCGTTCGGTGTTCCGGAAGGGGGGGCGTTTGCTGCTTTGCATTGGCGTTCTCCACTCTATGTTGATGCTTTGTTCTCACATCTGGCGCCGCCACGCAAGAACTTTTTGAGAACATTTGAGAACAAAGAGGGTCAACCTACCCTGATCAGCCGTATCGCCTTATCCTGCTCCATCAACCACAACAGCACCCGCGCCGCCTGACCGCGTGGAGAAAGAAGCTGCGGATCATCCGCCAGAAGCTTGCGCGCATCGCTCTGGGCAATCGCCATCAGATTTGCCTGCCGTTCGATATCGGCCAGCCGGAAGCGCGGCAGGCCCGATTGCGCGGTGCCGATCACATCGCCTGCGCCACGTATTGCCAGATCCTCCTCGGCAATACGAAAACCATCCTCGGTGTCGCGCATCAGCTTCAGCCGGCGCGCGGCGGTTTCACCCAACGGCGCGTCATAGAGCAACAGACAGGTCGAGGCCCCGCTGCCCCGCCCCACCCGGCCGCGCAACTGGTGCAACTGCGCCAGCCCGAAGCTTTCGGCTCGTTCGATCACCATGATCGTGGCGTTGGGCACGTTCACCCCCACCTCGATCACTGTGGTCGCCACCAGAACCCGCGTTTCTCCGGCAACGAAAGCAGCCATAGCGGCATCCTTCTCGGCGGGCGGAAGCTGGCCATGCACCAGCCCGACGCTATCGCCCAACACCGCGCGCAGATGCTCGAACCGCGATTGCGCGGCGGTCAGCGTGACCGATTCGCTTTCTTCGACCAGCGGGCAGACCCAGTAGCACTGCTTTCCCTCGGCCACCGCCCGGCCCAAATGCGCGACCACTTCATCCAGCCGCTCGGTCGAGGCCAGCGAGGTCACCACCGGCACCCGGCCCGGCGGTTTTTCATCCAGCAGGGACAGGTCCATATCGCCGTATTGCGCCAGCGCCAGACTGCGCGGAATCGGCGTGGCGGTCATCACCAGTACATGCGCCCGCGCGCCCTTTTCCCCCAGCGCCATGCGCTGCGCGACGCCAAAGCGGTGCTGCTCGTCAATAACCGCCAGCCGCAGGTCGCTGAACGCCACATCCCGTTGGAATACCGCATGCGTGCCGATCAGAATGTCGATCTGCCCACCCGTCAGATCCCCCAGCTTGCGCGCCCGTTCACGGCCCTTGTCGCGCCCGGTCAGCAACTCAATCCGCACACCGGCAGCGGCGGCCATCGGTGCCAGCCCCTCGAAATGCTGCCGCGCCAGAATTTCAGTGGGTGCCATCAGCACCCCCTGCCCCCCGGCCTCGACCGCCGTCAGCAGGGCCGCCATCGCTACCAGCGTTTTTCCCGCCCCCACATCGCCCTGCAACAGCCGGTTCATCCGCTGCGCACTGGCCATATCGGCGGTGATCTCGGCAATCGCGCGGGTTTGCGCCCCGGTCGGCGCATAGGGCAAGGCCCCCAGCACCTTGTCCACCAGCCGCCCGTCACCGTGCGTTTCCACACCGGCGGCGCGCTTTCGCGCCGCCCGTGCCAGGGCCAAGGTCAGCTGATGCGCCAGCAATTCATCATAGGCCAGCCGCTGTCGCGCCGGATGCGTACTTGCCAGGTCGGCGGCCGATTGCGGCGCATGAACCGAATGAACCGCCGCCTTCCAGTCCGGCCAGCCCATCCGCGCCTTCAGCGGCGGGTCGATCCACTCAGCCAGATCGCGGCAGCGTTCCAACGCCGCCTGCACAGACCGCTGCACCCCACGCTGGGTCAACCCGGCGCTGAGCGGATAGATCGGCTCGTATTGCGGCAGGCCATCGGCCTCTTCAGGCCGGAGCACATGATCCGGATGCACCATCTGCGCAATTGAATCAAACAGCTCGACCTTGCCAGAAACCACCCGGCGCTGGCCGGTCGGCAGCAAGGTCTGCAGGTAATCGCCGCGCGCGTGAAAGAAAACCAGCTGGAACTCTTGCTGCGAATCGCGCACCAGAATGCGATAGGGGCGACCGCGCTGGCGCGGCGGAAGATGGTTGCCGACCTCCACCTCGACGGTCACGACATCAGGCGCCTGCACTTCGCGGATCGTCGCGCGAAGCTTGCGGTTGACCCCGGAATGCGGCAGCAGGAACACCAGATCACGTGGCGTTTCAACACCCAAGGCGCTGAAATGCTTGGCAGTTTTGGGGCCAACCCCCTCCAGCCCCTCCAGCGCGCCAAACAGCGGAAACAGCGATTCCGGCCGCCCGCTCATGCGCCGATCAGCGCCAGCCAGGCATCCTCGTCAATGACGCGCACGCCAAGCGCCTCGGCCTTGGTCGCCTTGGAACCCGCCCCCTCGCCCGCCACCAGAATGTCGGTTTTCGCTGATACCGAACCCGCCACCTTTGCCCCCAATGCCTCGGCCCGGGATTTGGCTTCAGCGCGGGTCATGCGGGTCAGCGTGCCGGTAAAGACCAGGGTCAGGCCGGCTATGGCGCTGTTTCCCACCTGCACCAGTTCGGCGTCCAGAATCTCCAGATGCGCCGCCAGACTGTCGATTGCCGCGCGTTCTGCCGTGTTGGCGAAGGCGTCGATCAGCGATTGCGCCATGACCGGGCCGACACCGTTGATATTGGTCAGTTCCCCCATCGCCGCATCCGCCGGGCCGGTCAGGCAGGCTTCGAACGCAGTCCAACTGCCGAAATGCTGCGCCAGGAGCGTGGCCGCGGTTTCACCGACATGCCGGATGCCCAGGGCAAAAAGCAGCCGGTGAAGCGGAATGCGGCGGCGCTCGTCGATGGCGCGGAACAGGTTGCGCGCCGAGGTTTCGCCCCAGCCGGTGCGGTTTTTCAGCTTGCTCAGGTTCTGCGCGTCGCGCTCTTGCAGCGTGAAAATATCGGCCGGTTCGCGGATCGGCAGTTGATCATCGTTGAAGAACGCCTCGATCTGTTTGGCGCCCAGCCCTTCAATGTCGAAAGCGTTGCGCGACACGAAATGGCGCAGCCGTTCCACCGCCTGCGCCGGGCAGATCAGGCCGCCCGTGCAACGACGTGCCGAATCGCCGGTTTCGCGCACAGCCGGAGAGCCGCATTCCGGGCAGGTTTCGGGGAAAACATAGGCCACGGCATCGGCGGGTCGGCGCGACAGATCGACATCGGCGATCTTGGGGATCACATCGCCTGCACGATAGACCTGCACCCAATCCCCCACCCGGATATCGCGCCCTTCCCGAATTGGCTGCCCGCGCGAATCGCGACCCTGAATGTAATCCTCGTTGTGCAGCGTGGCGTTCGATACCAGAACCCCGCCGACATTGATCGGCGCCAGTCGTGCAACCGGGGAAAGCGCACCCGTCCGACCCACCTGAATGTCGATCGCCTCCAGCCGGGTCCAGGCGGTTTCAGCAGCGAATTTATGCGCGATCGCCCAGCGCGGCGTCGTCGAACGAAATCCCAGCCGGGCCTGCAGCGCCAGATCGTTGACCTTGTAGACGACGCCGTCGATATCATAGCCCAAAGCCGGGCGCTGCATTTCGATCTCGCGGTAATGCGCCAGTAGCCCCTCAACGTCATCGCAGATCCGGGTAAGCGGGTTGGTTCGAAAACCTAAAGCGGCCAGCCGTTCAATGCTGGCCATCTGGGTCATGGCCAGTGGTTCGGACAGCGCGCCCCAGCCGTAGGCGAAATAGCTGAGCGGGCGCGCGCGCGTGATTTCAGGATCAAGCTGGCGGAGAGAACCTGCGGCAGCGTTGCGCGGGTTGGCGAATGTCCGCCCGCCATTGTCCGCGCCGCGTGCGTTCAGCGCCTGAAAATCGGCATGGCGCATATAGACCTCGCCGCGCACTTCCAGCAAGGCGGGCGCCCCCGCCAGCCGGGTGGGAATGTCGGGGATCACGCGGGCATTGGCGGTAACATCCTCACCCGTCTCGCCATCGCCGCGCGTGGCCGCGTGGATCAATGCGCCGTTCTCATACCGGAGGGAAAGGGAAACGCCGTCAATCTTGGGTTCGGCGGTACAGGCCAGCGGCGTATCGGTATCAAGGCCCAGATACTTGCGGATCCGGGCGTCGAACTCCCGCACTTCGCCGGCATCAAACGCATTGGCCAGAGAGAGCATTCGCACCGAGTGGCGGATCTTTCCAAAGGCCTCGGCGGGCGCGGCGCCGACGCGTTCGCTGGGGCTGTCTGCACGTTTGAGATGAGGAAACCGCGCCTCGATTTCGGCATTCCTGCGCTTGAGCGCATCATATTCCGCATCCGAGATCTCGGGCGCGTCTTTCTGGTGATATGCATGATCGGCCCTGGCGATCTCTGCCGCAAGGCGATCAAGTTCTGCCGAAGCCTCTGCCTCGGTCAAAGCCGCGATCGGACGACCCTCTGCCATCTGCCCCTCAGCCCAGCCTGGTTCCCGCTTGATCTGCCTGTGATAGGGGTGTGCGGGGCCGAGGTCCAGCACCATCTTGTGGCTGCCGCGGCGGCGCGGCCGGGAGCCGTCAGGCGCTGATGGCCTTGGGGGCATGGGCCTGCGCGTTGGCCGGATCCCGCAGGACATAGCCACGGCCCCAGACCGTTTCGATATAGTTTTCGCCCCCCGTGGCCTCGGCCAGTTTCTTGCGAAGCTTACAGATGAAGACATCAATGATCTTCAACTCAGGCTCATCCATGCCACCGTAAAGATGGTTGAGAAACATCTCCTTGGTCAGTGTCGTTCCCTTGCGCAGGCTCAGGAGTTCCAGCATCTGATATTCCTTGCCGGTCAGATGCACCGCCTTGTTGTTGGCCTCAACCGTCTTGGCATCAAGGTTGATGGTGATCTGCCCGGTATGAATGACCGATTGTGCATGCCCCTGGCTGCGGCGGATGATAGCGTGGATTCGTGCCACCAGTTCGTCGCGGTGGAACGGCTTGGTCAGGTAGTCATCGGCACCGCCGCCAAATCCCTTGAGCTTGGCATCGGTGCTGTCCTCGCCAGTAAGGATCAGAATCGGCGTGTCCACCCGGGCAAGCCGGACCTGTCGCAACACGTCCATGCCGGTCATGTCCGGCAGATCGAGATCGAGCAGTATGAGATCGTAGTCATATAACTTGCCGAGTTCGATCGCCTCTTCACCCATATCGGTGCAATAGACGTTGAAATTGGCGTGTGTCAGCATCAGTTCGATGCTGCGCGATGTCGTAGGATCGTCTTCGACAAGCAGGACGCGCATTGGCCAGATCTCCGCATTAACCCATAATTTCCTTGACACTGACCAACATTCGTTAACGGCCGGTTACTTTCTTCCAAGCAAACCATATATCTGTTGATTTTGTCGATAACTAAACATGTCGAAACTTTTGCAAGGCCGTGACCTTGAGCGCCTGAACCCCATGCATCTGAACCGCCCGGCACCACGAATCAAATTCTTCCTCGGTCAGATCATAGCGCTCAAGAACATCACCCCGCGCTATGAGGCCATGTTCAACCGCCTGCACAACAACAGCTTTTCTGCTTGCGACCCAACGTCGAATACTGACCGGCGGCAGGTCGGCACGGCTGAGAATCGATCCGTCAGGTAGTGTCACGGCGCGCGGGCCGTCGATCTTCTTCAAGAACATGGTCTTTCACCCTTTTCTTCATCCCGGTTGCAAGACTCGCAATTGCAGCTTAACGAGCGGTTGAAGTTGGTGGGCTTCAGGGGTTGAGAGTGCGGCGCTTTTTCCTATATTTCGTTGCAATTTATATCGTCTGACCCAACCGAGAACCCGCCCCCGAACCCCGGAGCCCCCATGGCACGCGATATCGGCGTGAATTCCCTCGGCTTTGCCAAGCCGCCCTCGCAAACCCGCGTGGTTGTCGCCATGTCGGGTGGCGTGGATTCATCTGTCGTGGCGGCGGAACTGGCCAGCCAGGGCTATGACGTGATCGGCGTCACGCTGCAGCTTTATGACCATGGCGCGGCGCTGGCGAAGAAAGGCGCATGCTGCGCCGGACGCGACATCCACGACGCTCGCCGCGTGGCCGAGGCACTGGGTTTTCCCCATTACGTGCTGGACTACGAGAACACCTTCCGCGAGGCGGTGATCGACGAGTTTGCCGATGCCTATCTGGCCGGCGCCACGCCCGTGCCCTGCATCCGTTGCAACGAAAGGGTGAAATTCCGCGACCTGCTGGAAACCGCGCGCGATCTGGAGGCCGATTGCATGGCAACCGGGCATTATATCCAGCGCAAGATGGGTGATCACGGACCGGAGCTGCATATGGCCGCCGACCCGATGCGCGACCAGTCATATTTCCTGTTCTCGACAACGCCTGAGCAGCTGGAATACCTGCGCTTCCCGCTGGGGCACCTGGCCTCGAAAGCGGAAACGCGGGAACTGGCTGCAAGACACGGGCTGGCGGTGGCCGACAAGCCCGACAGCCAGGACATCTGTTTCGTGCCGAACGGTAATTATGCCGCCGTGATCGAAAAACTGCGCCCCGGCGCGGCCGATCCGGGCGATATTGTCGATTTGGACGGCAACGTGCTGGGCACGCATCGCGGGGTGATCCATTACACGATCGGCCAGCGGCGCGGGCTGGGCATCGGCGGGCTGGCGGACCCGCTTTTCGTGGTGCGGCTGGACCCGGAAAAGCGCCATGTTGTTGTCGGTCCGAAAGAGGCATTGTCAACGAAGATCGTGCCGGTGCGCGAGATCAACTGGCTGGGCGATGCGCCCTTCGACAGCCGCGAAGAATGGTCGCTGGCAGTGCGTATCCGCTCTACCCGTCTTCCGGCCGAAGCCATTCTGCGCCCCACCGGCCCGAAAAGCGCCGAAGTCGAATTACTGAGCGCGGAAGAAGGGGTCAGCCCCGGCCAGGCCTGCGTCTTCTACGCGCCCGACGGCACGCGGGTCTTTGGCGGCGGCTGGATCTGGCGCGGCTACTGAGACTTTGGCGCGGGTGCAGGGGGCTGCCTGCCCCCTCTTTGGCTGCGCCAAATTCACCCCCGCGGCGTATTTCCGGCAAGATGAAGGGGCCCGGGCGCCGCTTTTCCCAGCCATTCAAGCACCGAGCGGGCAGCACGCAAGCCCGGCGCCTCCTTCCCCCGGCCAAGTCGCTCCATCGTCAGGTCCATTGCCGCGAACTGATCGGCACGCGCCTGCGGATCGTCCAAAAGCCGGGCAAGCTTGGAAGCGATGCAACCAGGCGTGCAGGCCTCCAGCAGGCATTCCGGGATGGCGCGGCTTTCGGAAACCAGATTGACCATTGTTGCCGTATCGAGCCGGACCAGCCACTTCACCAACAGCCGGGTGAGCGGGTTGAAATCATAGGCAATCACCATCGGCAGGCGCGCGGCGGCCAGTTCCAGTGACACTGTGCCCGAAGCCGCCAGCGCCACATTTGCGGCACCAAAGGCTGCGCGTTTTTCGGCAGGGTCGGTACTGGCGGCATCCAGAAGGATTGGCGCGCCGGGCCAGTCAGCAATCAGCGCGCGCAGGCGCTCAGCCTGGGAAGCGACACTGGGCACGACGACCCTGGCTTGCGGTCGCTTCGCCAGAACCCTGTGCAGCGCAGCGCCGAATCGCGGTGCCAGGCGTTCAACCTCGCCGCGCCGCGAGCCGGGCAGCGCCAGGATCAGCGGGGCGTCAGGCAGGATGGCATACGCGGCCCGAAAAGCGCGGACATCCTCGACAGTGGCGACAGGCTCGGTCGCCACCGGATGGCCCACGAAATCGCAACTCATCCCGGCGGCCTGCATATAGGGCGGCTCGAAGGGCAGAAGCGCCAGCACATGATCGACCACGCGGGCCATTTTCACTGCACGCCCCGGCCGCCAGGCCCAGACCGAGGGCGCGACGTAATGCACCGTCCGCAGGCCGGGATTGGCGGCGCGTGCCAGCCCCAGCACCCGCAGGCAGAAATCAGGGCTATCGATGGTGATCACGACATCAGGGGCCTCGGCGGTGATCGCCGCCGCGGTTTCACGGATACGGCGCTTCAGATGGGCATATTTCGGCAAGACCTCGGCCAGCCCCATGACCGACAGCTCCGCCATCGGAAAACGGCTGTTCAGGCCGCGAGCCTGCATCGCCGGACCGCCGATGCCGATGAAACGGATATCGGGCTGCAGGCTTTGCAACCCTTCCATCAGCGCCGCGCCCAGATTGTCGCCAGAGGGTTCCCCGGCGATCACAAAGGCCTTCACGGCACCGCCCAGAGCGCGATGCCTGCGGCATCGGCATCGGCCAGCGTTCTGGCCCTGTCGAGGATCACCACATGCCCGGCCTGCAGGCAGATCCCGGTCAACCGGGCTGCCCTTGCCGCCTCGATCGTGGCCGGGCCGATGGCCGGCAGATCGACACGCAGATCCTGCCCGGCCTTGGCGCGTTTGATGAAAACACCGCCCTCGCGCGGTTTGCGGATGTCGCGGCAGGTGGCGACCTGTGCCAGCATCGCATCGGTGCCGTATAGCGCCTCGATCGCAAGACACAGTTTCCCGGCCACAACGCATCCCTGCCCGACATCGACCGGCGACAGCGCCTGCAAGATCGCTATCCCGCGGTCGGCATCACTGTGCTCGGCGGCATCGGGCCTGCGGGTGCCCAGCACCCCCTCGCCCGCCAGAAGCTGCGGCGCCAGACTGCCCAGCCCCTGAACCTGCAGCCCGTATTCCTCGAACAGGTCCATCACCATGCGCAGCGTGGCATCATCGCCGCCCTGCATCGCCCCCAGAAGCCGCGGCACGAACGTGGCGGTTTCGGGATCGAACAGCGCGGGGTCCAATGTCATCCGGTGAACCGGCCCGGCAAACGAAACAACGTCCACTCCGGTATCCAGCAGATGCCGCATGAAGGGTGCGAGCCGTTCGACGCGGAATGCCAGGTCAACGCTCAGCCCTTCGGGTGTCACGCCCTCGGGTGCGCAGATCATCGGGGCATTCCCCGATTCCGCCGTCAGGACGGTCGCCAGTTCGGCAGGCAGACGGCCTGCCCCCGCGATGATCGCGATCCGGCTCATTTCGGCACCAGAAACGAGCGGTCAGACGCCGCAAGAATGAAATCGGTGATCTCATGCACATGGCGACTGTCGGATTCTTCGGCAAGACGGCGGGCGCGGTCCAGAAAGGTGCCCTCACCCTGGGCGAGCATCTGATAGGCCGCGCGCAGGGCAGTGATCTCGGAACGTTCGACCCCCCGCCGCTTCAGCCCAACCAGATTCAGCCCCTCAAGATCGCCGCGCGGAGCCTGCACCAACCCATGCGGCATCACATCATTGGTAACCATCGTCACCGCGCCGATGATCGCCCCGCGCCCGATGCGCACGAACTGATGCACGCCTGACAGCCCGCCGATGATCACGTCATCACCGATAACGCAATGTCCGGCAACCGCCGATTGATTGGCCATGATCACCCGGCTGCCGACCTGCGCGTCATGGCCGACATGGGCGCCGGTCATGAACAGACAATCATCACCCACCCGGGTAATGCCGCCGCCCCCCTCGGTGCCGGTGTTGAGTGTCGCACCCTCGCGGATGCGACAGCGGGCACCGACAACAAGCCGCGAGCGCTCACCCGCAAACTTCAGATCCTGGGGGATTTCACCGACACAGGCGAAAGAGAAGATCACGCTCTCTGCGCCAATCTCTGTCCAGCCGGTGACCACAGCATGTGCCTTCACAACGACGCCCGCACCCAGAACCACATCGGGACCGATACAGGCATAGGGGCCGATCCGGCACTCAGGGCCGATAACCGCCCCCGCCTCGACAATAGCGGTCGGGTGCAGTTGCGCCGTGGGGTCTATGGACATGCTCAGCCCCGGCCGGACACGTCAATCATGGCCATGAACTCGGCCTCTGCGGCGATCTCGCCGTCAACCCGCGCCACACCCTCGAACTTCCACACCCGGCTTGAGCCGCGCAACGCTGTCACCGTCAGTTCCAGCACATCGCCCGGCACGACCTTGCGCCGGAAGCGCGCCTTGTCGATTCCCATGAAATAGACCAGGGGATTACGGTCCACCAGGTCCAGCGACAGGCTGACCAGAACCGACGAGGTCTGCGCCATGGCCTCGATGATCATCACCCCTGGCATGATCGGCGCATTGGGAAAGTGACCCTGAAAATGCGGCTCGTTGAAGGAAACGTTTTTCACACCGATCGCCGATCTGTGCAGATGGATGTCGCGCACCTTGTCAATCAGCAGGAACGGATAACGATGTGGAATGCAGCGCTGGATCAATGCCAGGTCGGCTGAGGTGACCTGCGCGGCGTCGCTTTCCGGTGCGGTGGCGGAATCGTGCATATCGAAACTCCTGTCTGACGCATTCCCGGCCATGGCGCCGGATATCCGTTGGCCGTGATCCCTAGCAACTCTGCCCGTCAACGGCAAGGCGCAGGCTCACCGCCACGCCCTCGCCCCCCCCGGGTAGGACAAGGCATTGAGGGCGTTACGGATCAGCAGGAACGAACTCGGCGTCCAGACGCCGGATCGCGTCGTCGGTCACGTCCAGCCAGTCAGCGCCCAGGATCAGTGTATCCGGCTTGAGCAGCGCCACCATCCCCTCTTCGTTCATCATTCCGGCCAGAACCGGCAAAACCGTATTGAAAAAGCGCTGCGCCTCGGCCTCGGAGAACTGCGCCAGTTCAACGCTGCGCTGGTTGCGCTCGGCGCGGATCGCCTCGACCCGCAGATCGAACGCATCGGCCTGGGCGCGAAACTCTTCGGGGCTAAGCCGGCTGCGCGCCTCGGTCAGCGCGCGCTCCTCATCGGCGAGTTGGTCGGATATGCGCTGATTTTCTTCTTCCAGCACCTGCTCTGCCGCGCGGATATCGGCCAGAATCTGCTGTCCCAGTCGAGATTCCCGAAACAGCCGGTCTTCGTCAAGGATACGAAAAGAGGACTGCTGGCTGAACGAAGCGACGGGGGCCAGACCAAGGGCCCCCGCCAAAAGCATCGCACAGAGTTTTCGACGCATCAGAATCGCGCTGCGATCGTGAAGTCGAAATACTGCACCCGGTCATAGGCCTCGCGGCGCAGCGGTGTGGTGAAGTTGAACCGCAGCGGACCGATGGGCGAATCCCAGAACAGGGCCACACCAGCGGTTGCCCGCAGATTACGCCCGGCGCCGACGACCGTTTCCCCTGCGGCGAGACCGTCGATCCCCCAAAGCGTGCCGACATCGACGAAAGCACCGCCCGTGATGCCATATTCCTGCGGCAGACCCAGCGGGAACTGCGCCTCGAACCGGGCCACGGCAAAGTAGTTGCCGCCCAGACCGTCATCGGTTGCCCCGTCACGCGGGCCGATCCCAAAGGGGCGGAAGCCGCGCATCTGCTCATTTGACAGGCTGAAACGCTCGCTGATCCGGCTGAAGCCCGAACGGTGCGTCATGGCCCCGGCTTCGGCCTCGGCGCGCAGCGTGACATCGCCGTTCATGATCCGCTGCTCATAGCCAATCAACGCCGTGGAGCGCAGCCAGCGACGGTCGCCAGCCAGCCCTGCCGCATCCTGGCCGAAGCGGAAGATGAAGCCACTGTCCGGCGTGTTTCCACGATAGCGCGTGTCGATCGTGTAAGTGTAGCCAACCGATGTCGTGATCACGCGGCCCAACCCGGCTTCACGACGCAGTCGCGGCGAAATCGGATCGGGTTCTGGCGGGGTCGGTACATCAGCAACATTGACCGAATCGCGCATCAACGTGGTGCGAACCGACAGCCGCCCGTTGTCGCTGACCGGGAAAGACAGCGAGGGCGAAACCTGCAATACCCTGGTCGAGAAATTGGCAGCGTCGGTCGCCGTGGTAGAGCTGAGCCCCATGCGCAGGCCCAGCGCCAGATCGCGGTCGAACAAAGCAGGCTCGGTGATCGAGAAATCAAGGCTGCGGGCCGAGCGCAAGGTCGAGAGCGAGGCCGTGACGGTCTGGCCGCGGCCCATGAAATTGGCCTCGTTATAGGTCAGGTTGCCGCCAATCCCGTCTCGTGCACCATAGCTGACGCCAAAGCCCAGCGAGCCGGTCGTCGTTTCCTCGACCTGCACATCGACCACTGCCTGGTCGGCGGCTGCGCCGGGTTGCGGAGTAACCTGCACATCCGAGAAATAACCAAGCTCACGGATACGCGCCGCCGCCTCGCGAATTTCACGCGGGTTGAACGGATCGCCCTCGGCAACGTGGAACTGACGCCGGATCACGTTGTCCTGCGTGGTGGTATTGCCCTGAATGTCGATGCGCTCAATGAACACGCGGTCGGCACGCACCAGCGCGAAAACCACGTCGATGGTTCCCTGTCGCTCGTTGCGCGTCAGTCGCGGCTCGGCGCGCACAAAACGTTCGCCTGACTGATAGGCAACACGCTCAAGCTGCTGGATCTGGTTTTCGATGGCATTGGGTGAGAAAAGCGCACCTGCGCGCAGAGTGATTGCCGCCTGGTAGGGCGCGGCGTCGATCCCGCTGATTTCCGAAAGCGCGGTTGCCGAGCCGAAGCGGTATTGCTGGCCTTCGCGGATGGTAAAGGTGACATACGCGCCATCACGTTCACGGGTCAGTTCCGTCACCGCCGACAGCACCTGCGCATCGGCATAACCACGCGACAGGTAGAAATCCTGCAGGATCTGACGGTCGCGTGCGATGCGCTGCTCGTTGTAATTGTCCACCCGGAACAGTGTGCTCAACCGACCTGCCTGAGCAGTGTCGACGACATTCCGCAGGCGACGCTCCGAAAAATCGCGGTTGCCGACAAAGCTGATGCGCTGGATCTCGACCATGCTGCCTTCGGCGATCTCGAAAGCAAGATCGACGCGTCCACCCGGCCGCTCGATCAGTCGCGGCGTGACACGCGCGGCCAGCCGCCCCTGCGCGGCATAGACCTCGGCAATTGCATTGGCATCGGCTTCGGCCTGAGCGGGCGAATAGACGGCGCCTGAGCGCGATCGAACCACCGGAAGAAGCGCATCGTTGTTGACACGGCGATTGCCCTCAAAATTCACGCGGTTGATGATCGGATATTCCTGCACCCGGATCACCAGTTGCGCGCCGCTGGGCACGAAATCGACCGAGCGGAAGAACCCGGTACCTGCAACGCGCTGATACGCGGCGTTCAACTCGGCTGCGGTCATGCTGCGGTTGCGGGCGATTCTCGCGAATCCGATGATCGTTGCATCATCGATCTGCTGGTTTCCCTGCACGCTGACCGCGTTGAAGCGATAGGTCTGCGCCTCAGCCGCGCCCATCAACCCGATGGAAAACGCTGTAATTAATAGAAAAATTGCCACAACACGTTGCAGTGGCATGGCAGCCCCCGCGAAGTTGCGCGCGATGTTGCTCAAGCAGAAGTCGCGCATTCCTTAGCCCCGTTATTACCGCTGTTTGTTTTTCCCTGAGTATCGACAAGGGCGATAAATGTCAAAGCAGTGCGTGCGTTATCCACGGCATTGCGGCAAATAGGTCATACGAAGGGATATCGCAGCCCGGAATGCGGCGCCTGTGCATCGTTGCAATGTGCCCTATGAGTCAAGAAGACCGGGCAAATGCCCGGCCGATTACTGTTCTTGAATGACGGGGAAACCACGCCTGGCGCCGGTCAGTAGCCCAGACCCTCGGGATGGACGGGCAAGATCAGATGCTCCAGTGCAAGATTGCCGACCCAGCTTGCAACGAAAAGCCCCATGATCACCGCACCAGCGAACCAGAACCGATCTGATCCCAGCTCAAGAAGGGTGCGCAGTCCGCGTGCAGCGGGTGTGACAAGATGCATGGCAAAGCCTCCGGTTTATCGACGCTTTCCGCTCATCACCCGTCAATGCGGCATGATTATGGCCGCCTCGGGGCAAAGCCGTGCACAAAGGCCCGAAGGCCATGTCAGCAGAAAAGGTCGTTGAACAGCGCAAACAGCATCAAAGAGGCCAGCAGCATCAGGCCAATGGTCATCAGAATGTTGAGCGCGCGCTCACTCGGGGGCTTGCCGGTCACCGCTTCCCAGGCGTGAAACACCAGATGCCCGCCATCCAGGATAGGAATTGGAAACAGGTTCAGAAGCCCTACCGCCGTTGAAAGTACGGCGATGAACCAGATGAAGGGCCAGATGCCATCGGCTGCCATCGCCCCTGACGTGGTGGCAATCCCGATGGGGCCGGACAGGTTGCAGGTGCTGATAGCACCCGAAACCATGTGATAAAGCCCTGACAGACTGCGGGTGATCACGCTCCAGGTTTCACCGGCGGCAAAGGGTAGTATCTCGGCAACCGAGGGTTGGCGGGTCGGATGCTCGAAAAAGGCGCCGCTTTGCAGCCCGATCAGCCAGCGCGTTTCAAACCCGCCATCGGGCAAAGGCAGATCGGTCCGGCGTGGCACCAGTGTCAGCTCGATTTCTTCGCCTTCGCGCCAGATACGCAGTTGCAGCGCCTGTCCCTCGGCGGCATTGACGATCGCCGGAAGCTGCCCGAACGCCCAGATCGGCTCACCTTCGACCGACAGGATGACATCGCCCGGCTGCATCCCTGCATCGCGCGCCGACGAGCCAAGGGTGATTCCCGCCGCACGGGCCGGAATCGGATGTGGACCCTCAAGCGCCAGCACTTGCCCCCCGCGTTCGACCGTGTAATCGACCACCGGTGCGCCGGAAACCTCGCTGGCAATGCGGTAGAATTCCTGAAGACTTGGCGTGGGTTGCCCGTCGATAGCGGTTATCAGGTCGCCTTCGCGCAGCTCTTGCACCGGGGCGGGCAGCGGATGAACCGCGCCCAGCCTCGGGGTGTCGGCGGCGATGCCGTTGAACATGACATAGGCCGCGAAAACCGCGATCGAGAAAATAAAGTTGAACACCGGCCCCGCCGCCACCGTGGCCGACCGCGCCCAGAGGGGCGCACCGTGCATTGACCGGCGGCGATCAGCCGCGTTCATCTGCGCCATCGCTTCATCGTCCGATGCCGAGGCTGCATTCGCATCGCCAAAGAACTTGACATAGCCACCGAACGGCAGTGCCGCCACCTGCCAGCGGGTGCCGTGCCGGTCGACCTTGCTGAACAGGACCGGGCCGAACCCGATGGAGAAAACCTCGGCATGGATGCCGGACCAGCGCCCGACGATGTAATGCCCGTATTCATGCACCGCGACGATGATCGACAACGCCAGAATAAACGCGCCAAGGGTAAAGAACAGGTTCCCGAAATCGGGGACAAGGCCCATGAAATCCATTTACTAGCTCCTCAAGCCGCGCCGGAATTGACGCGGTGGCGCGTCCGACCGATCTGCCCGGCCAGCCCACGCGCCTCGGTATCCGTTTCAAGCACCTCGGCCAGCGAGGCGGGCGCCTTGCCCATATCGGCACTGGCGGCGAAGGTTTCCAGTGTTTGTTCAACGACGGTGGCCATTTCCGTAAACCGGATATCACCGGCAATGAACCGGTCCAGCGCGACCTCCTTGGCGGCATTGAACACCGCACCTGCCGCCCCGCCTGTGGCCATCACCTGTCGCGCCAGTTCAAGCGCCGGATAGCGGCGCATGTCGGGGGCGGCGAAATCCAGCCTTCCCACCTGCGCCAGATCCAGCCGGGCAACCGGCAGATCGGCACGATCCGGCCAGTTGAGCGCATAGCCGATCGGATGGCGCATGTCCGGCGCACCCAGATGCGCCATCAGCGCCCCGTCAGTGAACCCCACCAGCGCATGGACCAGCGATTGCGGATGGATCAGCACCTCGATCTGATCAGGCCGCAGCCCGAAAAACTCGTGCGCTTCGATCACTTCCATGGCCTTGTTGAACATGCTGGCCGAATCGATGGTGATGCGCTGGCCCATCGACCAGTTGGGATGCGACCCGGCGTCAGCCACCGAGGCTTCGGCCAGCCTGGCAAGCGGCCAGTCGCGCAGCCCGCCGCCCGATGCCGTCAGGATCACCTTTTCGACCGAGGCGATGTCTTCGCCCGTCAGTGCCTGAAACACCGCCGAATGCTCGCTGTCCACCGGCAGGACGGTCGCGCCATGCGCGCGGGCCTCGGCAAGCAGGAGCGGGCCTGCGGTAACCAGTGATTCCTTGTTGGCCAGCGCCAGAACCTTGCCCTGCGACAGCGCCGCGAAACCCGGCGCCAGCCCCGCAGCGCCGACAATCGCCGACATTACCCAATCAGCGGGTCGGTAGGCTGCCTCAACCACCGCGCCGGGGCCGCCCGCCACCTCGATCCCGCTGCCCGCCAGCGCCTCTTTCAGGTCGCGGTAACATTCCTCGAACGCTGTCACCGCCAGTTCCGCGCCATGCGCGCGCGCCTGCTCGGCCAGCCGCGCAACATTGCGCCCACCGGTCAGCACCGCCACCTTCACGCCGGGGCGGTGTGTCAGAAGGTCCAGCGTGCTTTCACCCACTGACCCGGTAGAACCAAAAACCGAAACCCTGCGCATCAGCCAGCCTCCCCGCCGCCAAGCGCCCGCAGGATGCCGGACTGCGCAAGCAGCAGCGCCAGTGCCGTGACGGCAATCATCGCGTCGAACCGGTCCAGCACGCCGCCATGACCGGGGATCAGGTTGGAACTGTCCTTGATTCCATAACGCCGCTTGATGGCACTTTCAGCAATATCGCCCATCTGCCCGGCAAAGGCCAAGAGCGCGGACACGGCAATCAGCCAGGCCCCCGTGCCCAGAATATCCATGAACACATACCCCACAACGGCCGCCAGCATCCAGCCCGCCACCGTGCCAGACCATGTTTTCTTGGGGCTGAACCGGGGCCAGAATTTCGGCCCGCCGATCACCCGGCCAGCAAAGTACCCCGCCACATCCGAGGCAATGACGATCAGCACCAGCCACAGCACCCAGGCCAGCCCGTATTCGCCCCTGAGCACGATGAAACCGTGGCCAGCCAGCAGGATCAACGCCATGTAGGCTCCGAAGATGCGCCCGTCGCGCGGCACACGCGCGCCCAGGAGCGCCGCCGCCAACACCAGCCCGGCAACCGAAACCAACCCACCCCATGTATAGGAAAACACTGCAACCACGATGGCAGCGACCACGCCATGCGCCTCGGCCCGGCCCTGCGGGGCATCGGGCACGACCATGCGATAAAGCTCCCAGCCCAGAAGCCCTGAAAGAACCACCGCCAGCGCGGCCAGATAATGCCCGCCCGCCCAAAGCGCACCAAAACCGACAGCGACCATCACCAGCGCCGAGAGAACCCGCGCCTTCAGATCGCCGAAACGGGCAACATTCATGTCCCCACACCGCCGAAACGACGCTCACGCGCGCCATAGCGGCCGAGGATTTCTGTGAACACCTCGGGCGTGAAATCCGGCCACAGGACGGGCGTGAACTCATATTCGGCATAAGCCGCCTGCCAGAGCAGGAAGTTCGACACGCGCGTCTCGCCCGAGGTGCGGATCACCAGATCAGGGTCCGGAATGTCATGGGTATCAAGCGCACGCGAAACCGCCTCGTCGTCGATCGTGGACGGGTCCTGCCCGCTCTCGATTGCCTGCGTCACCAGCTTGCGTGCGGCGCGCGTCAGCTCATTGCGCCCGCCATAATTGATTGCCACGGTCAGGTTGACATGGGTGTTTCCGCTTGTGCGCTCTTCGATCCAGCGCATCAGATCCTGCAGCTTCACATCCAGCCTTGAACGGTCACCGATAAACCGCATCCGCACACCTTCGCGGGACATATCCTCGGCCTCGCGCTGGATGTAACGGGCAAACAGCCCCATCAGGCCGATCACCTCTTCGGTGGAGCGTTTCCAGTTCTCGGTCGAAAAGGCGTAGATTGTCAGCCATTTCACCCCCAGATCGGGCGCGGCGCGCACGATCGCCTTGACCCGCTCGGCACCCTTGCGATGCCCCACCAGCCGCGGCCAGCCCTTCTGCGTTGCCCATCGGCCATTTCCATCCATGATGATGGCGACATGCTTGGGCGCTGAGGCAGCAATTGAAGACATAAAAACTCCGTAGGCGGAAATACGATACAGGGGGCTAATATGAGCTGGTGCGGTCAGATCAGACCTGCATGATCTCTTCCTGCTTGGCCTCCAGCGCCTTGTCCACCTGGGCGATATACTTGTTCGTCAGTTCCTGCACTTCCTCGGACCAGAGCTTGTTCTCGTCCTCGCCCATGCCTGCGGCCTTGGCCTTCTTGAGCTGGTCCATACCGTCGCGGCGAACGTTGCGGATGGCGACACGGGCATGTTCGGCGTAGCCCGCGGCAACCTTGGTCAGTTCGCGGCGGCGTTCCTCGTTCAGTTCGGGGATCGGCAGCATGATGATGGTGCCGTTCAGCTGCGGGTTGATCCCCAGCCCGCTTTCACGGATCGCTTTCTCAACCTTGCTGACCATCGCCTTGTCCCAGACATTGATGGTGACCATGCGCGGCTCGGGCACGTTGACGGTGCCGACCTGGTTGATCGGTGTCATCTGGCCATAGGATTCCACCTGGATCGGCTCCAGCATCGAGGCCGAGGCCCGACCGGTGCGCAAACTGGAAAACTCGGTGCGCAGGGATGTCAGCGCTCCTTCCATCCGGCGCTGCAGATCGTCGGTATCGATTTCGATTTCGTCGGACATGTGGTGCTTCTCGTCTTGTTTATCGTGTCGGCTGCTAGCCCGGACAGGCCGCAACACAGGCTTGATACACGTTTATACCGGCCCTCGCCGGAATGCCACCGTTATACGAATCGGCCTCATCCCTGCACGCGCGTATAAGTTCCTTCACCGCGCAGGATGCCGCGAAACCCGCCCGGCTCGTCAAGCGAGAACACAATGATCGGCAGATTGTTGTCGCGCGCCAGCGCGATCGCTGACGCATCCATCACGCCGAGGTTCTTTTGCAGCACCTCGTCATAGCTGACACAGTCATAGCGTTTCGCATCGGCGTGTTTCTTGGGATCCTTGTCATAGACGCCATCCACCTTGGTGCCCTTGAAAATCGCCTCGCAGGCCATTTCATTGGCGCGCAGCGTGGCGGCGGTATCGGTGGTGAAATAGGGGTTGCCGGTGCCGGCCGCAAAGATGCAGACGCGCTTTTTCTCAAGGTGGCGCACGGCGCGGCGGCGGATATAGGGCTCGCAGACCTGATCCATCGGAATAGCACTGATCACGCGGGTGAACACGCCCAGGCTTTCCAGCGCCGATTGCATGGCCAGCGCGTTCATCACGGTCGCCAGCATGCCCATGTAATCGGCGGTGGTGCGCTCCATCCCCTGCGCGCTGCCTGCCAGTCCGCGAAAGATGTTGCCGCCGCCGATCACCATGCAGATCTCGACACCCATATCGTGCACCGACTTCACCTCTTGCGCGATGCGCTGAACGGTCGGCGGGTGCAAACCGTATCCCTGATCGCCCATAAGGGCCTCGCCCGAGATCTTGAGCATCACGCGGCGATAGCTTGTAGGGGCGTTATCGGTCATTGGGGGGCCTTTCCTTGCCTCGGCCCACGCGGCCGCGCAAAGCCGGGCAGACGGGCAGCCAAATGGGAGTGGTTTCATTCGGGCGCAAAATGTCGCAAACGGGGGCCAGGTTCAACGACAATTCTTTCCGGTTAAGCGGTTCGGCGCCTCTCATGCACGACTTGTCCCTCACCCTGCCTGATCCTGCGCGCCCGGTGCTTATCGCCGGGCCGACGGCCAGTGGAAAATCCGCCCTGGCGCTGCGCATTGCGGTCGCGCAGGGGCGGGTGATCATCAATGCCGACGCCTTGCAGGTCCATGAAAGCTGGTCGGTTCTGACCGCCCGGCCACCGGCCGCCGATCTGGCACAGGTGCCGCATTTTCTTTATGGCCATGTGCCGCGCGGGGCGGATTATTCCGTGGGTCACTGGCTTCGCGACGTCGCACCGCTTCTAGCACGCTACCCCGACGCGGTCATTGTCGGTGGCACCGGGCTTTATCTCTCGGCACTGACCGAGGGGCTGGCCGCCATCCCCCCCACTCCGCCCGATATCCGCGCCCGCGCCGATGCGCTGTTGCGCGACAGAGGGCCGGCAGCATTTCTGGCCGGGCTGGACGCGCAAAC
Source organism: uncultured Rhodobacter sp. (assembly GCA_964496915.1). GTDB lineage: Bacteria > Pseudomonadota > Alphaproteobacteria > Rhodobacterales > Rhodobacteraceae > Pararhodobacter. Next base: position 253,339 of record CAZCAX010000002.1, on the reverse strand, counting down.
CGCCGCCCGCATCGACCGCCAGAACCCGGCCCGCCTGCAACGCGCCTGGGAAGTTCTTCAGGCGACCGGGCGCGGGCTGGCGGCATGGCAGGCTGAAACCGGCCCGCCGCTCCTGCCGCTCGAAGCGGCCACCGCGCTGCTCCTGATGCCGGGCCGCGATTGGCTCAACGACCGAATCAGCGCCCGATTCGCGGCGATGATTCGCGAGGGCGCCCTGGAGGAGGCTCGCGCCGCCCTGCCCTACTGGCCCCCCGATGCCGGCCAGCCTTCGGCCCCGCTCTGGACCCGCGCCATCGGCGCGTCCGAGCTGATTGCCTATCTGCGGGGCCAGATATCGTTGGCGAAGGCCGAGGCCGACGCAACACTTGCCACCCGTCAATACGCCAAGCGCCAACGCAGCTGGTTTCGCAACCGGATGAAAGCCTGGCAAAGGCACGATATTCCCTGAAAAACCTGCGTAACCTTTCTGCAACGCCCCGGCACGATGCGGGGTTTTGTGGCGCAAAAGTGGGAAAATGTCTTGGGTTTGCCGCGATTGGTTCCTTAGGCTGGCCATAATCGCCCGCCAGAAGGTCCGCCATGACAATCATCCCCGACGCCCCCTCGGCCCTGCGCCTTACCCCCATCGCCCGGCTTGCCGCCGGTGGCCGCTGGCGCGTCGAGGCGATGCGTTCCCTGCGAGAGCCGGTGCTTTTGTGGTTCACGCAGGGTCAGGGCCGGATCACCGTGGCGGGCACAACGCGCGGCTACGGGCCGCATAACGCCATCTTCATCCCGCCCGGCGTCATGCATGGCTTCGAGATCGCGCCGCGGGTGCAGGGCACTGCGGTGTTTTTCGGGCGCAAGCACGACCTGGACCTTCCCGCCACGCCACAGTTCCTGCGCCCGCGCGATCCGGTTTCGCAAAAGGAACTGGTCGCGATCCTCGAAAACATCCAGCGCGAGCTTGAGAGCACCCGCGCCAGCGCTGCACGCGCGGCCCGGCATCACCTTGGCCTTCTGAGCGTCTGGCTGGACCGACAGATCGAGCGCGAAACCAACACCGATATCCTCCCCGGTCGCCCGATCGCCGCGCAACGGTTGGTGGCAAGATACGCGGCGCTGCTTGAGCGTGACTTCCGCTCCAACCTTTCGGTCAGTGAATATGCCGGTGCGCTGGGTGTCACCGCCACGCATCTTACCCGCGCCTGCCGCGCCACATGTGGGCGTAGCGCGCATATGCTGCTCGAAGACCGCACCTTGTTCGAGGCCCGCCGGTTGCTGACCGAGACCCGCATGCCGATCAACGAGATTGCACGGCATCTGGGCTACAACTCGGCTGGCTATTTCACCCGCGCCTTTCAGAAAACCGCCGGAATGACACCCTCGGCCTTTCGCAAGAAACCCCTCCAGGGCCCCGTCGTTCCACGCTTGTAAGGGCCGGACGCGACTCATTCTCTGTGCGGAAGTATCCTCGGGGTGAATTGCCGCAGGCCAGACAGCGCCGAAGCCCCATTTTGCCCTCAGCCAGACCCCAGCACGATACGCACGTAATCGGTGGTCTCGCGGAAAGGAGGGATGCCGTTGTGGCGTTGCACGGCCTCAGGCCCGGCGTTGTAGGCCGCAAGCGCCAAGCGCCAGTCACCAAACCGCTCATACATCATTCGCAGATACCGAGCGCCGCCATCCAGGTTCTGGCGTGGATCATCGGCATTGACGCCCAGCAGAAGCGCCGTATCGGGCATGAGTTGTGCCAGCCCGCGCGCCCCGGCATGCGACACCGCTGCAGGGTTCCAGCGGCTTTCCTGATGCACCAGTCGCAGAAACAGCTCTTCCGGCACATTGTGGCGGCGCGCTGCAGCGCGGGCAAGGTCCAGGAACGGGCCACGATAGGTTCCGCCATACGCGGGAATGGCGGTATCACTGCGCGCCGAGGGTGGCAAATGCCGGGTCGATGCCGAGTATTGCGTGGAAAGCCGGGAATCGATCAGCCGGGTCTGGTTGCGCATCACGTCCTGGCGCGACCCGCCACTGCCGCTGCCCAGCCGAAGCCCACTGGCCCCCGCTTCGCCTGCGACCAGCGCCGCGATCGCCAGCGCTCCGATTGCTCCGCCCTTCCGGATCATTCGCTTGTGCCTTCCGCTGCCTTCCCGCCGATCGCCTGCACGGTAGCCGGACTATACCCCCAAACACCAGCCGGGCCAAGCACAAGCGCCCCCGCTTGCGTTCCGATCCGCGCCAACCGCCTTTAACCAATTTTCAAGCCTGATCGCGTGGTGTAGGCAGAAGGGCAGTCAGATTCGGAACGCTCGGGAAAAGGAAACAGCGCATGGCAGGCTCGGTCAACAAGGTCATCCTCATCGGCAATCTCGGCCGCGATCCCGAGGTGCGCAGCTTTCCTAACGGCGGCAAGGTGGTTAACCTGCGTATCGCCACTTCGGAAACCTGGCGCGACAAGGCCTCGGGCGAGCGGCGTGAGCGCACCGAATGGCACTCGGTCGCCATCTTCTCCGAGCCTCTGGGTCGGATCGCCGAGCAATATCTGCGCAAAGGTTCGAAAGTCTACATCGAGGGCCAGCTTGAAACCCGCAAATGGCAGGATCAAAGCGGTGCCGACCGCTATTCGACCGAAGTTGTCCTGCGGCCCTTCAGCGGCAACCTGACGCTTCTTGACGGGCGCGGCGGCGAGGGCGGCGCCGGAGGTGGTTATGGCAGCGATTCCTCGGGTGGCGGCTACGGGGGGGGCGGTGCACGCGGCGGATCGCAAGGCGGCTCGCAAGGTGGCGGATTTGGCGGACCATCGGACATGGATGACGAAATCCCGTTCTGAGGATTTCGTCAATGCGCGCGGATCGCAGCCTCTTGACGCTGCACCGCACCGGGGCTAGACCGCGCGCACAGGCGGGTATGATGTAATGGTAGCCTGTCAGCTTCCCAAGCTGAACGCGCGGGTTCGATTCCCGCTACCCGCTCCAGATTACCAGAAAAGATTCGATGCGCCCCGGCGGACAGGCCAGACCTGCACCCCGTTCAGCAGATGCGCTCTCGGTGATGCTGCGCCGGATCTCCGGCCTCATCCCTGTCGCGTGAACGTCAGATAATGCGGCACCCTGCCCTCGCGCAGCGCCTTTTGCTCATAGCGCGTCGAGATCCAGTCAGCCCAGGGCTCACCCCCTTGCGAAAGCAACGCGAACCCCGCCTTGGGAACTTCTTCCAGCGTTTGCCGGACATAATCGGGAATGTCGGTTGCTACCCTGAATTCCGCGCCGGGCGCACAGCATCGCGCCAAAGGCAGCAAATGTTCGGGTGTGACGAAACGGCGGCGATGGTGGCGCGCCTTGGGCCAGGGATCGGGGTAGTTGAGGAACACGCGCTCCAGACAGCCTGCCGGCAAGACATCGAAAAGATCACGGACGTCGCCGGGATGCAGGCGCAGATTGGTAAGCGACACCGCGCGCATCCGGCCCAGCGCCATCGCTATGCCGTTGACGAAAGGCTCGCAGCCGATCAGCCGAACCTCCGGATAACGCTGCGCCATATGCACCATATGCTCGCCGCCGCCAAAACCGATCTCCAGCCACAAGGGGCCATCGCCGGGCAGCGCCGCCGACAGATCAAGCGCCGTACGCTCCGGGTTCTCCGCCCGCGAGACACCATGCAGCCGCACGGCATCCAGATCCTCGGCCAGATAGAGCTTCTGGCTCGGACGCAGGGTCTTGCCATGCACCCGTCCATAGAAATTACGCTTGGCGGGTGGCGGGAAGGAAGAATTGGTCATCGTCATCCAGAATGCATTGCAAGCGATACTGGCGGGTTACGGGAAACCGCTGGCACCGCACAAGCCCCGCGCCCGAACCCTGCGCCTGCAAACGGCGAGTCGCAGCCGTCCGTGGCAACGCCGCCGAGGGGGCTCGATGCCCCCGAGGCGGCGCGTACGCGTGCGGAACGGTATCAGAGCGCCTTTTTCAGTACCTCGGCCAGATCAGTTCGTTCCCAGCTGAATCCGCCATCCGCTTCCGGAGCACGGCCGAAATGACCGTAAGCGGCAGTGCGGGCATAGATCGGGCGGTCCAGCCCCAGATGCTCGCGAATGCCGCGTGGCGTAAGGTCCATCGCCTGCGCCACGGCTTTCTCGATCTCGCTGTCGGGCACAATGCCGGTTCCATGCGTATCGACATAGATCGACAGCGGCCGCGCAACGCCGATGGCGTAGGAAATCTGCAAGGTGCAGCGCTTCGCAAGCCCGGCGGCCACAACGTTCTTGGCCAGATAGCGCGCGGCATAGGCGGCCGAGCGGTCAACCTTCGTCGGATCCTTGCCAGAAAACGCCCCACCGCCATGCGGCGCGGCACCGCCATAGGTATCGACGATGATTTTGCGACCGGTCAGGCCCGCATCACCATCCGGCCCGCCGATCAGGAACTTGCCGGTCGGGTTGATATGCCATTCGGTGCCACCGTTGATCCAGCCCTCGGGCAGAACCTCCTCGATATAGGGCCGCACGATCGCCTGCACGTCAGCGCTGCTCAGCGTCGGGTCCAGATGCTGATGCGACACCACCAGTTGCATCACCTCGACCGGTTTGCCATCGGCGTAGCGGATCGTCAGCTGGCTCTTGGCATCCGGCCCCAGCATCGGCAATTCGCCCGATTTGCGCGCCTCGGCCAACCGCCGCAGGATCGCGTGCGAGTACAGGATCGGGGCCGGCATCAGTTCGGGCGTCTCGTCGACGGCATAGCCGAACATGATCCCCTGATCCCCTGCACCTTCACGTTCGACACCCTGTGCGATATCGACCGATTGTTCGTGCAGGAAGTTCAGCACATGGCAGGTGTTCCAATGAAACTTTTCCTGCTCGTAGCCGATATCGCGGATGCAGTCGCGCGCGATCTGGGGAATGCGCCCCATCACGTCCTTCAGCCGCTCGCCGCCCGGCCGGCCATCACGCGCCGGCAGGCCAATTTCGCCGCCGATCACGACCAGCCCGGTTGTGGCGAAGGTTTCGCAGGCGACGCGCGCGCTGGGGTCCTCGGCCAGAAGATAGTCCAGAACGGCGTCGGAAATCCGGTCACAGACCTTGTCAGGGTGTCCTTCGGAAACGGATTCCGAAGTGAATACGTAATTCTGCCGAGTCATGTTGAGAGTGCTCCATTGCAATTAGCCGTCACGCCAGGAAGCCGTTGTGACGGATCAGATGCGGCTAGCCCTTTGAGCACGGCGCGTCAATCGGTTTTCACGCAATCCACGCACAAGCGCCGCCAGAACCCCCGCAAGTAACAGCAGATGCCACAGAGTGTCAGAGAAACGTGAATAAATCGTCGGTTCCAGCACGCCGGGCAGGTCGGCATCGACATGGCCCATCTCGTTAAGGCCAAGCGCCTGCGCAATCTGCCCGCGCGCATCGATCACCGCCGACACGCCGGTATTGGCCGCACGCACCACTGGCAGCCCTTGTTCGATCGCCCGTAGCCGTGTCTGCGCCAGATGCTGGAACGGGCCGATCCATTCGCCGAACCACGCATCATTGGTGATCTGCAAGATCCAGTCTGGCCGCTGGGCCGTGCGCAGGTGGCGCGGAAAGATCGCTTCATAGCAGATCAGCGGCAAGACGCGGCCCCGCTCCCCCAGATCCAGCAAGCGCGGTCCGGGGCCGGCTGTGTAGCCGGCAAGCGCCTGCGCCGCAAAGCCCGAAACCCAGTCCAGCCCCAGCCATTCTGCCAACGGGCCCAGAACGGGGACATATTCACCGAAGGGCACCAGATGATGCTTGTCGTAAACCGCTTCGAGGTCGCCAGCCGCATCCAGCACAGCCATGCTGTTGAAATACTGCACTCCCCCGCCCGGCCCCGCTTCGCGCCGCTGGATACCCAGGATCAACGCCGCGCCGCCTGCGGCCTCCGAAGCCAGCCGCAGCCCGTCCATGGGGTTGTCCAGAAAGAAGGGAACCGAGGTTTCCGACCAGATCACCACATCAGGCGCACGCCCGTCGGCGGACGCGGCAGCGGTGAGATCGAGATGCCGGTAATAGAACATCTCGGCGAAATGGCGATCCCATTTCAAAGCCTGTGGCGCGTTGGGCTGCACCAGCCGCAGCCGAAGCGCACGATCCTCGGGGCCGGGTGCTTCAAGGCGCGCATGGCCCCAGAACCAGCCGCCGCCTGCCACCGCCAGCATAACCAGCCCGACCAGCACCGCCCGCACCTGCTGCCCCCGCCGCAGCCGAAGCCAGAGCGTGGCCACCCCCGCCGAGAGGCCCAGCGCCAGCGCGCTCAGGCCGAGCGCCCCCGACAGCGCGGCAAGCTGCGCAAGTGGCGTGTCGATCCAGATATGGCCCAGCATAGCCCAGGGCAATCCGGTGAAAATATGACCTCGCAACGCCTCCATCGCCAGCATGCCAAGCGCGAAAAGCCACAGCCGCGCCACCATCGCGCGCACCGCCCAGACGGCGAAGGCCGCCGCCAGCCCCCAGAACAGCGCCAGTCCGCCCGCCATCAGGATCAATGCAAACGGGGCCATCCAGGCGTGGCGATCGGGTTCGACAAAGAACGGCTCGATGATCCAGACCATGGCCAGGCCGAACCCTGCTGCTCCCGCGGCCCATCCGCACCAGAAACCCGCGCTCGGGCCTGGCGCCCGGGCCACGACCAGCATCACCACCGCCAGCGCCACGAGGGTCAGCGGCCAAAGACCCCAGGGGGCCTGCCCCAGCGCGCTGACAAATCCGGCCAGCGCCGCATGCAGGGCGGGTGCGCGCAGGAACGCGAGTGATCGCTGCCGCACCCGCACCATGCCTTAGCTTTCGGCTGCCGCGGCGGCGATCTCGACGGAGCGGCGCAGCCGCAGCCGCTTCACGCGGCGCGGATCGGCCTCCAGCACCTCGATCTCGATACCGGCGGGATGCGGGATCACCTCGCCGCGCACCGGCACCCGGCCCAGCAGCACAAAGACCAGCCCCCCCAGCGTATCGACATCCTCGTCGGTCACGCCATCGGTCAGGTCCTGATTGAGAAGCTTCTCCACATCCTCAAGCTGCGCACGCGCCTGCACCAGCCAGACATCGGGCCGTTCTTCGATCCAGAGGCCCTCGTCATCGGTGTCGTGCTCATCCTCGATCTCGCCGACCACCTGTTCAAGCAAATCCTCGATCGTCACCAGCCCGTCGACACCGCCGTATTCATCGATCACCAGCGCCATATGCGTGCGCTCTGTCTGCATTTTCTGTAGCAGCACCACCAGCGGCATCGAGGGGGGCACAAAGAGGATGGGGCGCAGCAGCGGCGCCAGATCAATCGTGCCCGGCGTCATGTCAAAGCCGTGGCGCAGAACCAGATCCTTGAGCAGCAGCAGGCCAAGCGGTTTATCGAGGGTTTCGTTATAGACCGGGAGGCGCGAAAAACCGCTGTCGCGCAAAACCGCAATCAGCTCATCGCGGGAAATCTCGACCGGGACGGCCACGATTTCGGCTTTGGGGATAGAGACATCTGCCACCCGCAACCGGCGGAGGTTGGACAACCCGGGCAGAACCTGCCGCATGCTGGCGTTCCACGCCACGTCCTTCTCTGCCTGAGTTTCCGGGGAAGCCAGCGCATAGATCAATCGACCGATCAGGCCGCGCTGGCCGTTACTGTCTGACGATGGGTCAGGCTCGTCCGGCGCGCTTCGCGCCACCTCAGAGCCGGATAGGGAATCGTTCATCAGTCCTTTCCGATATCGTTTTGTCCGGGTATCGTTCCGCCTTCACGTTCGACCGGCGGGCCCTCAAGGGTAGCATATGGGTCACCGATGCCCATCGTTGCAAGTATCTTTGTTTCGGTTTCTTCCATCAGCAGCGCATCTGCATCACGCTCATGGTCATAACCCAGCAGATGTAACAGTGAATGAACGATCAGATGGGTGACATGATCCTCCAGCGCCTTGCCCTGCTCGGCGGCCTCGCGCTGGCAGGTCTCATAGGCCAGCGCCAGATCGCCCAGCGGCTCGGGGTCTTGTGGCGTGCCGGGCACAGCCGGGTCGGGCAAAGCACCCGGCGCATCGGCGGTCAGATCCCACGTGGGCCATGACAGCACGTTGGTTGCCGCGTCCTTGCCGCGAAACTGCGTGTTCAGGGCGCGGATACGGGCATCATCGCAGGCAAGAACACTGACCTCAAAAAGCGCCGCATCAAGGCCAAGTTGCCGCAAGGAAGCCTCGGTCGCGCGCCTGACCAGTGGCGCCAGATCGCCCCAGCGCGTATCCTCGACATTCAGTTCAACGGGCATGCGGACTACTCACGACTGCTCGTCGCGCTCATAGGCCTGAATGATCCGCGCCACCAGTGGGTGACGCACCACATCGGCAGAGGTGAAATAGGAAAAGCTTATCCCCTTCACCCCGTCCAGAATACGCTCGGCTGCTGTCAACCCGCTGGTCATGCCGCGTGGCAGGTCCACCTGGCTGCGATCTCCCGTGATCGCCATGCGCGAGCCCTCACCCAGACGCGTCAGAAACATCTTCATCTGCATCTCGGTGGCGTTTTGCGCCTCATCGAGCACCACGAAGGCATTGGACAGTGTGCGGCCGCGCATGAAAGCCAGCGGCGCAATCTCGATCCGCCGCTCTTCCATCAGCTTTTGCAACTGCTTGGCGGGCAGAAAATCATTCAGCGCGTCATAAAGCGGCTGCATGTAGGGGTCGACCTTCTCCTTCATGTCACCGGGCAGAAAGCCCAGCCGTTCACCCGCTTCAACCGCCGGGCGCGACAGGATAATGCGGTCCACATGGCCTTCGGCGAACATATGCACGGCCACCGCCACGGCGATATAGGTCTTGCCGGTGCCCGCCGGGCCAATGCCGAAATTCAGCGTGTCCTCGAACAGCGCACGGGTGTAGTCCTGCTGCGCTTTGGTGCGCGGAATGACATGCTTCTTGCGGGTTCGGATCTCGATCTGGCCGGTGCGAAACATCTCAAGTTGCTTTTCCCCGGCCTGCAGGTCGCCACCCCTGCGGATCGCGCCATCGATATCGCCCGAATCCAGCGGCTTGCCCTCGGCCAGGCGCGTATAAAGCGCCTCCAGCGTCTCGGCGGCGCGGGCGCGCAAGGCAGCTTCGCCCATGATATGCAACTGGTTGCCCCGCCGGATGATCTGCACGCCAAGCTCATGCTCAAGCCGTGCAAGATTGCGGTCATATTCGCCGCACAGGTCGATCAGAATACGATTATCGGCGAATTCGAGTTGCGTTTGCAGCGGATCGCCGGGGGTGAGCGGGGAGGTCAGCGCGCTGATGCCCAATAAGGACTCCTAAGCCAGAGGGTCGCCTGTTCATGAGCCGGAATCGATGGCTCTGCTTCATGCTGCCAACAGAGAGGGCCGCTGGCAAGAATGGATATGGGGATTCGGCTGTGGCTTCTCAAGATGAGCCATATCTTGTGCAATTCCGATGCAGAAATGCGACATGTTGTCAGCTCACGCAAAGGGTCTGCCTCAAATGCCAGGCGGCGACCTGCCAGGCCGCCGCCAAGCCTCATGGGGTTGCGCGGGATCAGGTGCCGCGGCGATAGCGGCCTACCGCCACTGTGGGCGGCGCGATGCCCGAGCAGACGGGGTTGCCATAGGGGTCCAGACGGGCCGACATGAAGCCCTCGACCCCTTCGTCGATGATCCAGTGGTCGCAGCCATGCGGATCAACCCAGATGCCCGCATCACGGACATTCGACAGATGGTTCGGCGTTCCCGCATGCCGATCCGAGGTATTGTCCTCGGGGTTGATCTCCAGAAAGCGACCGTCTGGTCCTTCAGCACAGGCCGCCAACGTCAGCACAGCCGCGCAGAGCACGAAGATTTTTATGGAATTCATTGGCTTTCCCCCGGTCTCAGCGGACACACAGAATTTCAACACGCCGGTTCTGCGCCATCCCGGCGGCAGTGTTGTTCGACGCCACCGGATGCATCGGGCCGAAACCGCGTACCGCCGAAACCGAACCACCGCTGCGAATGGCGACATTGGCCACCGTCCGCGCCCGGTTTTCAGACAGGCGCATGTTGTATTCGAAACCGCCGCGCGGGTCGGTGTGGCCGTAGATCACGAAGGCCGTCGAACCGTTGGTGCGGAAGAAATGCGCCAGCCGCTCCTCGGCACCGGCGCGCAGACGGTGGCTGCCGGTGGCGAACAGCGTATCTGCGCTTTCCACCAGGCAGGCATTGGTTCGGTGACAGACAGGGCGACCGTCGCGGGTGCGGTTGGGGGTCATATACCCCTCGACCCCGTTGTCGATTACCCAGTGCTCACATCCGTCGGGATCAATCCAGATCGTCGGCACATAACGCTCGCCCACAATCGTGCGTTGCCGCTGCGCGGATGCATCGGTGGGCAACAAGCTGACCACCAGAAGCGCCGTGGCAGCGGCACCGGCAAGCATCCGAACAGCTTTGGAAATAAATTTAACCACAGCCATCGTCCTTTTTATAGTTTACCCCCAGAGGCGCGGGCCAAGCCTTGCGGCAGATGCGGACCTCGCTGCAGAAAACGGATCCGGCCAGAAAGTGGCCCCTAGCGACAGGGAAACACTAGCAAATCTACGACGCTTTGGAAGAGTGATTCCCGTCTAACTGGCGCAAATAGGTGTCCGTTCCAGTGATTCTGTCCGCTACGCAGTCCAGAGCGTGGCCGTGTAGCCAATCAGGCCAATCCGTCAGAGCAGAATCCCGCCCAGCGAGTTCGGCCCGCTTTGGGTGATTCTGACCTGCATCACCTCCCCGATCCGCGCTTGCGGATCAGTGACGTGAACCGCGTGCAGATGGTCAGACTTGCCGACAAACTGACCTTCCATGCGTCCTGGCTTTTCAAACAGAACCCCGACCTCACGCCCGACCATGGCCTCCTGTTGAGCGCGCTGCTGGGCGGTCAACAACGCCTGCAAACGCTGAAGCCGGTCATCCATCACCACCTCGGGCACACCCGGGCGCTCAGCCGCAGGTGTGCCTGGACGGGCAGAGTACTTGAACGAATACGCCTGCCCGTAGCCCACCGCACGCACCAGATCCATTGTCGCGTCAAAATCACCCTCGGTCTCTCCCGGGAAACCGACGATGAAATCGCCCGACAGCAACAGATCGGGCCGCGCGGCGCGCAATCGCTCGATCAGACGCAGATAATCTTCCGCACGGTGCTTGCGGTTCATCGCCTTCAGAATACGGTCCGATCCTGATTGCACCGGCAGATGCAGATAGGGCATCAGCTTCGGTTCGTCACCATGCACGGCGATCAGGTCATCGCTCATGTCGTTGGGATGCGAGGTGGTGTAGCGAATGCGCGCCAAGCCGTCGATCTCGGCCAGCGCGCGGATCAGCCGCGCCAGCGTCCAGTCGCCGTCGGGGCCCGCGCCGTGATAGGCGTTGACGTTCTGCCCCAGCAGCGTGATCTCACGCACCCCGCGCTCGACCAGATCGCGCGCCTCAGCTAGAAGCCGCGCGACCGGGCGGCTGACCTCGGCGCCCCTTGTGTAGGGCACGACACAAAAGGCGCAGAACTTGTCGCACCCCTCCTGCACCGTCAGAAAAGCCGCCGGCGCACGACGCGCACGCGAGCCAGGCGGCAAATGTTCGAACTTGTCTTCCTGGGGGAAATCGGTGTCGACCGGGCGCGCGCCCTTCCGCACGGCGGCTTCCATCGCAGGCAGCCGGTGATAGGTCTGCGGCCCGACGACCAGATCCACAACCGGCGCCCGGCGCATGATCTCTGCGCCTTCGGCCTGCGCCACACAGCCGGCAATGCCGATCTTCAGTTCCGGATTGGCTTCCTTGAGCGGTTTCAGGCGGCCCAGTTCCGAATAGACCTTCTCGGCCGCCTTCTCGCGGATATGGCAGGTGTTGAGCAGGATCATGTCGGCCTCTTCCGGCCGGTCCGTCGTCACATAGCCCGATGCGCCCATGGCCTCGGCCATACGCTCACTGTCATAGACATTCATCTGACAGCCATAGGTCTTGATGAAAAGTTTACGCGGGCCGGGTGTGGTGGCGGTCATGGGAACAGGTCCTGCCGATAGGGTTGGTGGGGATGTATCGAAATCTGTGCCGGGCCGCAACGCCAAGCCCGATCCGGCCACGTGCTGACACCAGACGAAGGGGGCGTCGACCGAAGGGAGATGGGGGCAGAGCCCCCACTGTTTTCACTATTCCGGATGCGAAAGCGGTTCGAAGGAGGCGGTCAGGCGCGCGGCCTCGTCGGCGAGGCCGAAGGGCGGATTTATGGTGAAAAGACCTGAACCGACCATCCGGTGCCCCCCGCGTACTGGCGGAAAACGCAGTTCGTGGCGCAGGGCCTGCGGGTGAGCGTTGTCGAGAGCGGCAAGCATGGGCAGGTGACGGGCATCGCTTAGAATGGGGTACCACAACGCAATCACGCCGACGTTCCATTTGCGTGCGATCTGGCCGATGAACCGGGGCATCTCGGCATAATCCGAGGCGATCTCGTAGCTTGGGTCAATCAGCATCAGCCCGCGCCGGGGTTCGGGCGGGGTCAGCGCCTGGGCCAGTTCGAACCCGTCGCGGTGATAGACCTGCGCGCGATGGGGGCGCATCACCTGTTCAAGCGCGGCAAACTCGGCGGGGTGGCGTTCGGCCAGATGGAGCGTGTCAATATCGCGCAAGCCATGGGCCGCGATCATGGGCGAGCCTGGATAGGCGGCCGCGCCATGCTCACGACGCACCGAAGCCAGAATCCGCATATAGGGATGGTCAGTGGCAAACCAGCCCTCTGCCCGCCCGATCCCTTGCGCGGCTTCGCCGGTCTTGCGCGCTTCGGAGCTGTTCAGGTCATAAAGTCCGCGCCCGGCATGGGTTTCGAGGTAGAACAGCGGCTTGGGTTTGCGCGTCAGATAGTCCAGCATTACCGCCAGCAGCGCGTGTTTATGGACATCCGCCAGATTGCCCGCGTGATAGCCGTGCTGATAGGAAAGCATCTAGGAATGTACCACGCCGCGCGCGCCTCAGGTCTTGCGCCGCAGCCGGATCACGACATCGACCCGCGCCACATCAAACCCTTCAGGCGTGCACGGCAGGCGTGTGATCTCCAGCTCGTCTGCAGGCGCATCCGTCAGTTTCTGCTGTTCTTCCAGGAAAAAATGCGGGTGATCATCGGTGCGGGTATCAAAATAACTGCGCGTCGCATCAACGGTAATCTCGTTGAGCAGCCCTGCCGCGCAAAATGCGCGCAGGGTGTTGTAGACCGTCGCAAGCGAAACTTTCTCGCCACTGTCGATTACCGCGCCATAAAGCCCCTCGGCGGTGACATGGCGGTCGCGTCCGTCGCCCACCAGCAACGCCGCCAGCGCCAGGCGCTGACGGGTCGGGCGCAAACCGGCCCCGGCCAGCCAATGGCCGGCGTGATCAAGGGCTTTTTCGGTCTGGATGGCGAAATCGTTGCTCATGCGAAGAATATAAAGCCTGAATGATCAATGTTTCAATGCCCCCGGCACCAATGCCCGCATTCTGTGACATTTCCGAATCATGTTTCCACCTGCCCCGCCGCGATATCTTCGCAGCGCAGCCCGGCTTGTCAGCCGCAAAGCGCAGATGATAGAGGAAGAAAAAGCCCCGATCAGGAGGACAACATCATATGGCGCAATTCCCCAAGCAGTTCGACAAGGCAGCACTTCTTGCCTGCGCCCGAGGCGAGTTGTTCGGCCCCGGCAATGCCCAACTGCCTGCGCCGCCGATGCTGATGATGGACCGCATTACCGATATCTCGGCCGATGGCGGCGAGCATGGCAAAGGGCACGTCGTCGCCGAGTTCGACATCACACCGGACCTGTGGTTCTTTGAGTGCCACTTTCCGGGAAATCCCATCATGCCCGGCTGTCTGGGCCTTGACGGGCTATGGCAGTTGACCGGGTTCAACCTGGGCTGGCGCGGCTGGCAGGGGCGCGGTTATGCGCTGGGAGTTGGTGAGGTCAAGCTGACCGGCATGGTCCGGCCCGAGCGCAAGCTTTTGCGGTATTTCGTCGATTTCACCAAGGCCGTTCAGACCCGTCGCCTGACAATGGGTGTGGCCGATGGCCGTGTCGAAGCCGACGGCGAGACCATTTATCTTGTCAAGGACATGAAGGTCGCCCTTTCAGAAAACTGAGCGCACGCGACCATTTCCCGGAAACTTGACGCCTGTATCCTCGCCGGACTGGGCTCATCTATCCGAAGCGGGTTCGATCCACCCCGAAGGATCCCGTGATTGTCGCGGTAAAGAGTATCCTGTGCGCAAGCCCTGCGCGCCCCCTTGCACCCTCCCTTGCGCATGGCCTACAAATCGCGAGAAAGAAAAAAGGAGGCCGCATGCGCCGCGTCGTCATCACCGGTATCGGTGTCATTTCGCCCATCGGCAATTCCGCCGCCGAGGTCGAGGCCAGCCTGCGCGCCGGTCGCTCGGGCATCGTTGCTGCCCCCGAATATGCAGAACTGGGCTTTCGCAGCCAGATCCACGGCATGCCGCAGATCACACTTGAGGACCATATCGACAAGCGTGACCTGCGCTTCATGGGGCCGGGTGCCGCCTATAACTTTCTGGCGATGCAGCAGGCAATCGCCGACAGCGGGCTGGAAGCGGGTGATGTCTCGAACCCGCGTACCGGGCTGATCACCGGCTCGGGCGGGCCTTCGACCTCGAATTTCTTTCAGGCGCACAAGATCGTCATCGAAAAGGGCGCGCCCAAGCGGATGGGTCCGTTCATGGTGACGCGCTGCATGTCATCGACCAATTCAGCCTGCCTTGCGACGCCGTTCAAGATCAAGGGTGTGAATTATTCGATCACCTCGGCCTGTTCCACCTCGGCCCATTGCATCGGCAACGCCGCCGAGCTGATCCAGATGGGTAAACAGGATATTATATTTGCCGGTGGCGGCGAGGAACTGGACTGGACGCTGTCTTGCCTCTTCGATGCGATGGGGGCCATGTCGTCGAAATACAACGACGCGCCGGAAACCGCCTCTCGCCCCTTTGACGCCACCCGCGACGGCTTTGTCATCGCCGGCGGTGGCGGGGTGCTGGTGATGGAAGAATATGAGCACGCCAAGGCCCGTGGCGCGAAGATCTATGCCGAACTGACCGGCTATGGTGCCACCTCCGACGGCCACGACATGGTTGCGCCCTCTGGCGAGGGCGGCGAGCGCTCGATGCGGCTGGCAGTAGAGACCCTGCCCAAGGGCCGGAAAATCAGCTATATCAACGCCCACGGCACCTCGACGCCTGCAGGCGATGTGACCGAGGTGCAGGCCATCCGCCGCGTCTTTGGCGAAGACAACGTGCCGCCGATTGCCTCGACCAAGTCGCTTACCGGCCACAGCCTGGGCGCGACCGGGGTGCATGAGGCGATCTATTCGCTGATCATGATGGAAAAGGGTTTTATCGCCCCGTCGATAAACGTGACCGAACTGGACCCGGCGCTGAGGCCCCATGAGATCGTGACCGAGTTGCGCGAGAACGTGGTGCTTGACTCGGTCCTGTCCAACAGCTTCGGGTTTGGCGGCACCAACGCCACCCTCGCTTTCAGCAAGATGCAGGGGTAGGCGTATGGCCGGACTGATGAAGGGCAAGCGCGGACTGGTCATGGGCGTGGCCAACGAGCGCTCGATCGCCTGGGGCATCGCCTCGGCACTGCACGCCGAGGGGGCAGAACTGGCGTTCTCGTATCAGGGCGAGGCCTTCGGCAAACGGGTGGAGCCGCTGGCGGCTTCCGTCGGGTCCGATTTTCTGCTGGATGTCGATGTCGCCGACGACGCCAGCCTCGACTCCGCCTTTGCCCGGATCGGCGAGCGCTGGGGCACGATGGATTTCCTGATCCACGCCATCGCCTTCTCCGACAAGTCGGAACTGAGCGGGCGCTTTATCAACACCTCGCGCGGTAACTTCAAGCATTCGCTGGATATTTCCTGCTTCAGCTTCATCGACGTGTCGCGCCGCGCCGCCGAACTGATGCCACAGGGCGGGTCGCTGGTGACGCTGACCTATGGCGGCTCCAACCGGGTGACACCGTTTTATAACGTGATGGGTGTGGCCAAGGCGGCCCTTGAGGCGTCGATGCGCTACCTGGCCAATGACCTTGGGCCACAGGCGATCCGGGTGAATGCCATTTCACCGGGACCGATGAAAACCCTGGCCGGGGCAGCGATCGGCGGCGCGCGCAAGACCTATCGCCATACCGAGGCCAATGCCCCCCTGCGCCACAATGCCACGCTGGAAGCGGTGGGCGGCGCGGCGGTGTTCCTGTGCTCGGATTACGGTAACTGCACCACCGGCGATGTGATCATGGTCGATTCGGGCTATCACGTCCTCGGCATGCCACAGCCCGAGAATTTCTGAGAAACAGCGCCCCGGCCAAAAGGCCGCCACCGGACAAGCGTGCTGCGCCAGCCACCGGGCCGGAGGTGTGCACACTTCGCGCGCTGACCGGGCGGACGGGGTTCGATGCCCCAACCGCTTCAGCCGATCATTTTCGCCCTGTCGCCCAGTGCGTCATAATGGCGCCGCAGGCGCAACAGCGCGATCCGCAACACGATCTTTCCCGAACGCGCCGACCAGCCCAGGTGTTTTTCGGCAGTTTCCAACCCCTCCAGATAGCAACAACAGCGCAGCGCCATATCGCCCAGCCCCGGCCCGAGTTCGCGCAGAGCCTGTGCCACGCGTTCGCGCGCTTCGCCCTGCCCCCGGTCGCCGGTCCCGGCGGAGCCGAAACCGGCGCGGCTGCCCGGCGTCAGGAAGCGGTCCCAGTCCTGCGTCACCAGAGGCTCCATCTGCGCGATCTCGAAATCCTCCCGCAGCTTTTCGGCCGCGGCGACCAGATCGGGCGTCAGGAAAGGCTTGCCATCGCGATCCCGCCGCCGCGCCAGCGCGGTAACAGGGCTTTCCCCCAGTCCGGCGCGCGGTCGTTGTGCCTCACCCAGGGGGAAACCATGGGCCGATGCCGAGCCCGCTTCTGGCACCCCGCCCTCGGCCAGAATCCGTCGAAGCGCAGCGCGTCCGGCAGCGGTAATCTCATATTGCGCCACCCGGCCCTGCTTGCGGCAGATGATCCATTCGCGCAGCGCAAAAGCTTCGGCCACAGGCCTGTCCAGCACCGCCAACCGCACCGCCCCTTCCACCCCGTCGCGCAGTACCACCGCTCGCTCCATGTCCGCCGCAACAGCCAGAAAGGCACCCGGTTCAGCCAACCGGCGCAATACTCGGGCGGCCTCGTGGTTCAGACGAGCTTCATCGGGTGCCAGTTCTGCCTCGCGGTGGGCGGATGGCGTTGTGCTACGCGTGGTTAAAGAAACCATGTCATGATTGCCCTTGTTTTCGAAACACTCACTGCCAACTGGCGCTTGAAGCAACCGATCAAGCGCACAATCGACCAACGGATCATCACGACGGTTTTCGAAACGGCGCACCTGGCGCAAGACGGTTGAGGCATGCACCCCTTCAGCGCGGGCAATGTCGCGCAGCGACCGCCCGCTTTCGGTATGCGACAAGTATAGCCGCACTGCCACAGGCACCCAATCCGGCAACCTTTCCAGTTGTTTGAGATTGGATTTCATAACCCTCTCGCCGCTTTCACGCTGTTTGTGCGGACAATGCCGATGCAGCGATCCTTTGTTTCCGCATCGCAAACAATCACGCGCATTGGTTACCGGTTCCTTAACTCCGCCGACGCGCTCAGCATGTTTCACAAACTTCTACACCCCCTGAAGCCAGCGTTCGCAGCGATCACCCACCGCGCAACACCCGCATAAGTTGTGCAACACTGGCCCCGCAAAACCGCTGAACGCACAGGAGCGCCCGTATGAGCTACCAACCCAATGATTCTATTGTTTCCATAATAAATACAGTTTCTCAGACGCGCCGCCCTCGCCTGCTGCTGCGAACCGCGCGATTCGGCCTGCAGGAATACCGCCGCGAATGCGACCTGAAACGCGTGCTGCGCCTGCCTGCCGCACCGCCGCCCGGCCCCGCCACCGTTCGCGCTCTGATCGAGCTTGAAGCCCAGATCGAAGCGCACCGCCTTCGCCCGGCGCATGGGATCGGCGACACCTGGCGGCCGGCGCGCCATGTCGAGGTGATGATCGCCCTGATGGCCGAAGCGCAGCTGATGGCCGAGGCCGTTCCGGCCCCCGCCCTTCCCGCTCGCCGCCTGACACTGGCGCGCATGAAATGAACCACCCCCGCAAGCACCGCGTCGCTTTCTGCCGGGCGGTGTCGCTCTGTCTCTTTCCTGCTGACACGGTACGGTTATCTTGCGTCTGATCCTCAGAACGGGAACGGGCAGCACATGTCGGACGCATTGGTCATTTTCACGCCTTCGGGCAAGCGCGGGCGCTTTGCGCCGGGAACCCCGGTTCTGACCGCCGCGCGGCAACTCGGGGTCGATCTGGACTCGGTCTGCGGCGGACGCGGCATCTGTTCGAAATGCCAGATCACGCCCGGTTACGGGTCATTTTCCAAGCACGGTGTCACGGTCGCCTCAGACGCCCTCTCGGAATGGAACGCTGTCGAACAGCGCTACAAGGACAAGCGCGGCCTGATCGAGGGTCGGCGTCTGGGTTGTCAGGCGCGCATCCAGGGCGATGTGGTGATCGATGTGCCGCCCGAAAGCCAGCTGCACCGGCAGGTGGTGCGCAAGGCCGCCAGCGCCCGCGCCATCCAAATGGACCCGGCGACGCGGCTTTACTATGTCGAGGTGGCCGAGCCGGACATGCACGAGCCCTCGGGCGATCTGGAGCGGCTGTCGGCGGCGCTGCGCAGCCAATGGAACATCCCCGCGATCGAGGCCGGCCCGCACATCCTGCGCAAGCTGCAACCGACCCTGCGCAAGGGAAGTTGGTCCGTGACCGTTGCGGTGTTCGCTGATCATTGTGGCGGCGCAGCACGGGTTCTGGATATCTGGCCGGGGTTTTACGAGGGGCCGCTTCTGGGCCTCGCCATTGATCTGGGATCGACCACGATTGCCGCGCATCTGACCGACCTGCGCGATGGCTCGGTTGTTGCCTCGGGCGGGATCATGAACCCGCAGATCCGCTTCGGCGAAGACCTGATGAGCCGCGTCAGCTACGCCATGATGAACCCCGGCGGCGATACCGAGATGACGGCATCGGTGCGCCTGGCGCTCAACGCGCTGGCAGAATCCGTCGCCGCCGAAGCCGGTGCCGACCCAACCACGATCATGGAAGCGGTTGTGGTGTGTAACCCGGTCATGCACCACCTGTTTCTTGGCATCGATCCGGTCGAACTGGGCCAGGCCCCCTTCGCGCTGGCCACCTCGGGCGCGCTGGCCCTGCCAGCCCGCGAGGTGGAACTGAGCGCGCTGAACCCCGAGGCGCGGCTTTACACCCTGCCCTGCATCGCCGGGCATGTGGGCGCCGATGCTGCGGCTGTGGCGCTGTCGGAAGCGCCCGAGAAATCCGACGATCTGGTGCTGATCGTCGATGTCGGCACCAATGCCGAGATCCTTCTGGGCAACAAGACCCGCGTTCTGGCCTGTTCGTCGCCCACCGGCCCGGCCTTCGAGGGCGCGCAGATCTCCAGCGGCCAGCGTGCAGCCCCCGGCGCGATCGAGCGCATCGAGATCGATCCGGCAACGATGGAGCCGCGCTTCAAGGTCATCGGCTCCGACCTGTGGTCAACCGAACCCGGATTTTCCGAAGCCACGGAGAAAACCGGGGTAACGGGCATCTGCGGCTCGGGTATTATCGAGGCGGTTGCTGAAATGCGCATGGCCGGAATCGTTGACTCTGCCGGGCTGATCGGCGGGCCTGAGCAAACCGGCACCGCGCGCTGCATCGCCGAAGGCCGCACGTATGCCTACCTGATCCACGACGCCACCGCCGAGGGTGGCCCGCGCATCACCGTTACCCAGGGCGATATCCGCGCGATCCAGCTGGCCAAGGCCGCACTTTACGCCGGGGCCAGGCTGCTGATGGACGAGTTGGGCGTGGACAAGGTGGACCGCGTGGTGCTGGCGGGTGCCTTCGGTGCGCATATCAGTGCCAAACACGCGATGGTGCTGGGGATGATCCCCGATTGCCCGCTGGAGAAGGTCACAAGCGCCGGCAACGCGGCGGGAACCGGCGCGCGGATCGCGCTGTGTAACATCGCGGCGCGCGCCGATATCGAGGCGCAGGTAGCGCGCATCCACAAGGTCGAAACCGCCATCGAGCCGCGTTTTCAGGAACATTTCGTCAGCGCCAGCGCCATCCCGCATGCCACCGACACCTTCCCCGAACTGTCCCGCATCGTCACCTTGCCAGAGCGCAATCACAATACCGGCGGCAGCGGCGAGGGCGGGCGGCGACGCGGCAGGTCGCGCGGCTGAACAGGCTGACCCGCCGCACGCCTGCCCGAATCGCGCCTTGATGAGCGCGAGCGCGGACCCCAGGACGGCTGCGCGGCCTCCCGCCATTGTTTCAGCCTGTCATGCCAAGTGATTCCTGGCCAACTTGCAAAGCCGCTATCTTCGAGTAGAACGGGCGGAATTATTGCAAGGATCTGTGAATGTCGCTTTCGCTTATTATTCTTGCTGCCGGCCTGGGCAGCCGCATGAACTCTGATCTTCCCAAAGTGCTGCACCCGCTGGCAGGCGCACCGCTTCTGTCCCATTGCATGCGCGCAGGCGCGGTGCTTGAGCCAGAGCGCGTAGTGGTTGTAACCGGCCACGGCGCCGAGCAGGTTGCAAGGGTCGCGCAGCGTGAAAACCCCGATGCGCTGATCGCGCATCAGCCCGAGCAGCTGGGAACCGCACATGCCGTTTCGCAGGCACGCGCCGCCCTGAACGGGTTTTCGGGCGATGTCCTGGTACTTTATGGCGACACGCCCTTTGTGAGCCCCGAAACGCTGGAAGCGATGCTGGAGGCCCGCGCGCGCCACGATGTCATCATCCTGGGGTTCGAGGCGGCAGACCCCGGCCGCTATGGCCGTTTGATTACCCAGGACGGCACGCTGGAACGGATCGTCGAATTCAAGGACGCCAGCGCCAGCGAGCGCGCCATAAGCCTCTGCAATTCCGGCGTTGTCTGCGTCAGCGCCGAACGTCTGTTCGAGCTGATCGACGCTGTCGACAATGACAATGCCGCGGGTGAATTCTACCTGACCGATATCGTGGCTCTGGCGCGCGCGCGCGGTCTGTCTGCCGGTGTCGTGACCTGCCCGGAAGCGCAGACACTGGGCATTAACACCCGCGCCGAACTGGCCGCTGCCGAGGCCACCTTCCAGACCCGCGCACGCGCCGAGGCGCTGGAAAACGGCGTGACGCTGATTGCGCCCGAGACGATCTTCTTCGCGCTGGACACAGTGATCGGGCGCGATGCGGTGGTGGGGCCGAATGTGGTCTTCGGCCCTGGCGTGACCATCGAAAGCGGTGCTGAAATCCGCCCCTTCTGCCATCTGGAGGGCTGCCATGTCAGCCGTGACGCCATTGTCGGCCCCTTCGCGCGTCTGCGCCCGGGGGCGGAACTGGCCGAAGGGGTGCGCATCGGCAATTTCGTCGAGATAAAGAACGCCATTCTGGATGAGGGCGCCAAGGTTAACCATCTGTCCTATGTCGGCGATGCGCATGTGGGCGAAGGCGCGAATATCGGCGCAGGCACCGTCACCGTCAACTATGATGGCGTGATGAAACACCGCACCGAGATCGGCGCGCACGCTTTCATTGGCTCCGGGTCGATGCTGGTGGCACCGGTGCATGTGGGGGCCGAGGCGTTGACCGCCGCAGGCTCGGTCATTACCAGCGACGTGCCCGATGGTGCGCTGGCCCTGGGCCGTGCACGCCAGGAAAACAAACCGGGACTGGCCCGGCGGCTGCGCAAACGGCTTCTGGCGCTGAAAAAAAGCAAAAGCGAGGGCTGAGTATGTGCGGTATTGTTGGCGTTCTGGGCACGCATGAAGTAGCCCCACTGATCCTTGAGGCGCTTAAACGACTGGAGTACCGCGGCTATGACAGCGCGGGGATCGCAACCGTTACCAACGGCAAGCTGAACAGGCGGCGCGCGGTGGGAAAGTTGGTCAACCTGTCGGACCTCCTGGTACATGAACCGCTGACCGGGAAATCGGGGATCGGACATACCCGTTGGGCCACTCATGGCGGGCCGACGGTGGTCAATGCGCATCCGCACCGATCGGGCAAGGTGGCGGTGGTTCACAATGGCATCATCGAGAACTTCAAGGCGCTGCGCTCGGAACTGGCTTCGGCGGGCCTGGTTCACGAAACCGAAACCGACACCGAAACCATCGCCCTGCTGACCCGGTACTACCTTGATCAGGGCATGCGCCCCGTCGAGGCCGCCGCCGCCACACTTGCACGGCTGGAAGGAGCATTCGCCCTGGCCTTCCTGTTCGAGGGGGAAGATGACCTGATGATCGGCGCGCGCAAGGGATCACCCCTGGCCGTGGGCCATGGTGACGGCGAGATGTATCTGGGTTCGGATGCGATCGCGCTGGCACCCCTGACCGACCGCATCACCTACCTGGAAGAGGGCGACTGGGTGGTGCTGACCCGCGGCGGTGCCGAGATATTCGACAGCGAAGGCCGCCGCGCCAATCGCCCGCTGGCACAGATCCGCATCGATCAGACACGGGTTGAAAAAGGTGGCTACCGCCATTTCATGGCCAAGGAGATCGCCGAGCAACCCGGCGTGCTCAAGGCGTCGCTGGGCTTTTACGCGACCCCGGATGGCAAGGCGCTGGCGCTGCCGGACGAGGTTGATTTCACCGCTTGCGACAGGATCACGCTTGTCGCCTGCGGCACCGGTTTCTACGCCGCGCAGGTGGCCAAATACTGGTTCGAACAGCTTGCCCGCCTGCCGGTGGAAACCGATATCGCCTCGGAATACCGCTATCGCCAGCCGGTCCTGTCTGACAAGGCAATGGCGATCTTTGTCAGTCAGTCAGGCGAAACCGCTGATACACTGGCTGCGTTGCGCCATGTGAATGGCCATGTGGCGCGCACCATCGGCGTGATCAACGTTTCTACCTCCTCCATCGCGCGCGAAACCGATGTCGCGCTGCAAATCCATGCCGGGCCGGAAATCAGCGTGGCTTCGACCAAGGGGTTCACCGCCCAGCTGCTGGTTTTGCTCCTCCTGGCGCTGAAAGCCGCGCAGGATCGTGGAACGCTGAGCCCTGAGCAGATCGCCGGACATCTGGAAACGCTGCAAACCCTTCCCGGGCTGATCCGTCAGGCACTGGACCGCGAAGAAGAGATAGAGCGCATCGCCCACAAGCTGGCAGGCGCCGAGGATGTGCTGTTTCTGGGCCGTGGCGCCATGTACCCGCTGGCGATGGAAGCGGCGCTGAAGCTCAAGGAGCTCAGCTATATTCATGCCGAGGGTTATGCCTCGGGCGAGCTCAAGCATGGCCCTATCGCGCTGATCGACAGCACGATGCCGGTAGTGGTGCTGGCCCCGCGCGATGCGTTGTTTGAAAAAACGGTGTCAAACATGCAGGAGGTCATGGCGCGGCAGGGTCAGGTGATCCTGATTTCCGACGCCGTTGGCCTGAATGAGGCGGGTGAAGTCTGGCAAAGTCTGGCGATGCCCAAGGTGCCCGACCTGATCGCGCCGATGCTCTATGCCATCCCCGCCCAGCTTCTGGCCTATCACGCGGCGCTGGGGCGCGGCACCGATGTCGATCAGCCGCGCAATCTGGCCAAATCGGTGACGGTGGAATAAGCCAAGCCGGGGGCAGCTGGCCCTCGCAGCACGAGGCTCCAATGACTGATGCCCCCTCCCCTGAAGCCGCGCTTGCTGCGCTCGGCATCCTTGCGGACCCGCACAAGGCCGCAGAAATGCAGGCCTACCACAAGACTGACCGCCCGTTTCTGGGCGTGCCCGTTCCGCAGATCGAGGCGCTGGTGAAAGACTGGCGGGCGGCCTGCACGCTGGACGAGCGGCTGGCGCTGGCCGCGGGGCTGTGGGACAGCAATATTCACGAGGCCCGCGTGGCTGCTGCCAAACTGCTGCTGCAAGCGCGCATCCGCCCTGATGACGGCGCCGCCTGGGCGCTTATCGCTAGCTGGGTGCCGGAGTTCGACAGCTGGGCCATTGCCGATCATGCCAGTATCGCCGGGGGCAAGCGGCTGGTAGCGGACCCCGCGCGCCTTGATCAGGTCGAAAGCTGGACCACCGACGCCAATATGTGGACCCGCCGCGCCGCACTGGTGATGACCCTGCCCTGGACCCGCCTCAACCATCCCAAACCCGCTGATCTTGCGGTGCGCGAGCGGGTTCTGGGCTGGGCTGAAGGGTATCTGGATGACAAGGAATGGTTCATTCAGAAAGCCATCGGCTGGTGGTTGCGTGATCTTTCGCGCCATGACCCGGACCGTGTGCGCAACTGGATGAAGGATCATGGCGCGCGCCTAAAACCCTTCGCCCGGCGCGAGGCTTTGCGCAATATCGGCGCCTGAAGCCGCTAAAATCGCGATGTGAGCGATAACGACAACGCTTCGCCATTGCCGTGACGCATTTCCCAAATTATCCCTGCCCTCAACATGCCAACAGAGGAGCCCGCCAATGCGCGCGACGAGAATTGTTCAGAAAATCCTTTCCAACTATGAAGGCGAAACCCCGGGCGTGAAGGCCAATCTGTGCCGGATGCTGATGCAGGGCAAGCTGGGCGGCACCGGCAAGATGATCATCCTGCCCGTCGATCAGGGGTTTGAGCATGGCCCGGCGCGCACCTTCGCCGCCAACCCTGCCGCCTATGACCCGCATTATCATTATCAGCTTGCGCTTGATGCCGGGCTCAACGCCTATGCCGCGCCGCTGGGCATGATCGAGGCCGGGGCCGATACCTATGCCGGCCAGATCCCCACGATCCTCAAGGTCAACTCGGCCAACTCGCTGTTGTCCGAAACCGCTGGCAAGAATCAGGCGATCACCGCTTGCGTCGATGATGCGCTGCGGCTGGGCTGCGCGGCGATCGGGTTTACCATCTACCCGGGCTCGGATGCACAGCTTGAGATGTATGAAGAAATATCGGCCATGCGCGAGGAAGCCGCGCGCAAGGGCATCGCCACCGTCATCTGGTCCTATCCGCGCGGCGAGGCCGTCACAAAGGACGGCGAAACAGGCATCGACGTGGCAGCCTATGCCGCCCAGATCGCCGCGCTTCTGGGGGCACATATCATCAAGATCAAGCTCTCGACCGACCACCTGATGCTGCCCGAGGCCAAGAAGGTCTATGAGGCCGAGGGCATCGACATCGCCACGCAGGCCGCGCGCGTGCGTCACTGCATGCAGGCCAGCTTCAACGGGCGGCGGATTGTGGTGTTCTCGGGCGGGGCCAAGAAGGGTGCCGATTCGGTCTATGACGACGCGCGCGCCATTCGGGACGGCGGCGGCAACGGCTCCATCATCGGGCGCAACAGCTTCCAGCGCCCCCGCGACGAGGCGCTGGCGATGCTGGGCAAGCTGGTCGAGATCTATCGCGGCAAGGCCTGAAGGTTTCTCAGATGCGAAGGGGCGGTCTGAAAGGGCCGCCCTTTCTCATGCGCCGGATGTGCGAAAGGGGCGGCTGTGAAAAGCTGACCCCTTCAGACCAAAGCGCCACGGCCAGTCCACCGCCCGGGTGATGCCTATGCGCGGACCGTTGATCACTTCGGCGGGTCCGCCCGCGAAAAACCCGAAATCCACCCGGTCAAACGCGGTATGGTTGTCTTGCGGACCGATCCCCAGCGCCTGCCCCAGCCGCCCCGGCCCGCTCGCCAGCAGGCGCGGGTTGTCGGTGCCCCGGCGCGCGGACATTACAGCCACCCCCTGAACCGGTTCGATTGCGCGTAACAGCACCGCATGACCCGGCGCGCATACTACGTTCAGGCACCAATGGATCCCGTAGGAGCGATAGACATAAGCCCGCCCCGGCGGGCCGAACATCGCGGCGTTGCGCACCCCCGGCCCCCGAACGCTGTGCGAGGCCGGGTCGTCGGGGCCATAGGCCTCGGTTTCGGTAACAACACCGCCGCAGCCGCGCACCACCAGAACCGCACCGATCAGTTCCCGCGCCACTGCATCGGCGGGCCGGTCGAACCAAAGCGACGAGTGGGGGAGTTCTGTCTGACTTTTCATTTCCTAAACGCTCGAAACAGCGCCACATCAAAGCACCAGCGTAGGCAACGGCGGAAAAACACTTGGGTATTTTGACGAACTGTCCTGCCTACTTACATAGCTGAAATCCGCAAGAAAGGACAGAACACGATGAAAACCACCCTGATCCCGCTGGCCGCCGCCCTGGCATTCCTCGCCGTGCCCGCCTGGGCTGATCGCCCCCCCACGCTGGAAGAACGCGAAGCCATTCAATCCGTGCTGATCGCCGAAGGGTTCATCAGCTGGAAGGAAATTGAATGGGATGATGACGGCTACTGGGAAGTCGATGATGCGCTCACCGCTGAGGGCCATGAATACGACCTAAAACTTGACGCCGAATTCCAGATCATCGAGCGCCAACGCGACTGATGCCCAACCAGCAGAAACGACTAGGCGCCCCGAGGGGCGCCTTTTTGCAATCAGGGGCTTAACCAGCGTTCCTCACTGATCGAGGAAGCTGCGCAGCTTGCGCGAGCGTGAGGGGTGCTTCAGCTTGCGCAGCGCCTTGGCCTCGATCTGGCGGATGCGCTCTCGTGTAACCGAAAACTGCTGGCCAACTTCTTCCAGCGTGTGATCGGTGTTCATGCCGATGCCGAACCGCATGCGCAACACCCGCTCTTCGCGCGGGGTGAGCGAGGACAGAACCCGTGTCGTCGTCTCGCGCAGGTTTTCCTGAATGGCCGAATCCAGCGGCAGAACCGCGTTCTTGTCTTCGATGAAGTCGCCAAGCTGGCTGTCTTCCTCGTCGCCAATCGGCGTCTCCAGCGAGATCGGCTCTTTCGCGATTTTCAGAACCTTGCGCACCTTGTCGAGTGGCATCTGCAGTTTTTCGGCCAGTTCCTCGGGCGAGGGTTCGCGGCCGATCTCGTGCAGGATCTGGCGCGAGGTGCGCACCAGCTTGTTCATCGTCTCGATCATATGCACCGGGATACGGATGGTGCGCGCCTGATCGGCGATCGAGCGGGTGATCGCCTGACGGATCCACCATGTGGCGTAGGTCGAGAACTTGTAGCCCCGGCGATACTCGAACTTATCGACGGCCTTCATCAGGCCGATATTGCCTTCCTGAATGAGATCAAGGAATTGCAGGCCGCGGTTGGTGTATTTCTTGGCAATCGAGATCACCAGCCGCAGGTTGGCCTCGACCATTTCCTTCTTGGCCTGGCGGGCTTCTTTCTCACCCTTCTGGACCTGCTGCACGATGCGGCGGAATTCCGAAATATCGACACCGACATAATGGCCAACCTGGGCCATGTCGTTGCGCAGTTCCTCGATCTTGTCGCCATGGCGCTCGAACAGGGTTTCCCAGCCGCGCCCCTTGTTGCGCGCCATGCGGTCGCACCAGGTGGGGTCCAACTCGTAGCCGCGGTATTCGTCAATGAACTCGCGCCGGTTCACGCGGGCAAGATCGGCCAGTTTGACCATGGCCGAATCGATGGTCATGATCTTCTTGTTGATGCCGTAAAGCTGATCGACCAGCGCCTCGATCCGGTTGTTGTGCAGGTGAAGCGAGTTCACCAGCTGCACAATTTCTGAACGCAGCTTCTGGTAAGCCGCCTCCTGGCTGGCAGAAAAGCGCGCGTCTTCCTCCAGCGTCGCCTTCATGCGATTGTGCTGCATGGCTGAAAGCTGCTCGTAATCGGCAGCGATCAGGTCCAGCGTTTCAAGCACACGCGGTTTGAGCGAGGCTTCCATCGCCGCCAGCGACATGCTGGACTGGTCGAATTCATCATCATCGTCATCGCTGGACGAGATCGGATTGCCATCGGCGTCCAGCTCCGGCTCGCTGGATTTGCGCGGCTGGGCCGAGGCCGGGGCCGCGGCCTGAAGTTCTTCGGCGAACGACCCGTTGTCGTCGCCGTCAAGCGCGGTGCCGAAGGTCGCGTCAAGGTCGATCACCTCGCGCAGCAAGACATCCTCGGACAAAAGCTCGTCACGCCAGATGATGATCGCCTGGAAGGTCAGCGGGCTTTCGCACAGGCCCGCGATCATGGTGTTGCGTCCGGCCTCGATCCGCTTCGCAATGGCGATCTCGCCCTCGCGCGAAAGCAATTCGACCGAACCCATCTCCCGCAGATACATGCGCACCGGGTCATCGGTTCGATCCAGCGTTTCGGTGGTGGTGCCGGCGACGACAAGCTCTGTCGCGCCCGATGCCTGGCCGTCCGAGGGTGCGACTTCAGCCTCTTCGGCCTCTTCCTCCTCGACAACGTTGATGCCCATCTCAGAGAGCATCGACATCACATCCTCTATCTGCTCGGACGAAACCTGATCGGAGGGCATCACCTGGTTGAGTTGCTCATAGGTGATGAAACCCCGTTCACGGGCTGCAGCAATCATCCGCCGAACCGAGGCCTGGCTCATGTCGAGGGTGAATTCGCTGTCCTGTTCTTCGGTTTTCGCGTCGTCGTTTTCTTTGGCGACCATGGGTCCTCCGGCCGAAGGCGGTGATTCGGATTTATTCAGATGTAGCGACTCGGCAGACCGAATCACAGGGGGCGTGAGCTATTTTTACCGATTCGGGCGTTTCTTCACCCAAATCTGCGAATCGATAAGGCTTTGCAG
Organism: uncultured Rhodobacter sp.; assembly: GCA_964496915.1. GTDB lineage: Bacteria > Pseudomonadota > Alphaproteobacteria > Rhodobacterales > Rhodobacteraceae > Pararhodobacter. The sequence continues at coordinate 224,720 of CAZCAX010000002.1, read as the reverse complement.
GTGATTTGACAGGCTGGCGCGGTCCTCGCCAAGGTCGGTTGTCTCCTCTAGCCGGGATTTTCCGGCGCGATCGACAGCGGCAGCGGCCTGGCCCAGCCGCCAAGTCAGCCCTTCGTCGGCTAAATGCTCAAGGTCACTCATTGCCTCGGCAATCTCACGGCGGGCGGCCCGGCGCGCGGCAAGAATGGCGAAATCTCCGGCGATACAGTTCTCCACATAGCCTGGGTCCGCCCCCGGCTTGATCAGGGGCGCTATGGCCACGTGAGGGCGCGCCAGGAGTTCTTCAAGGGCCGCCCCACCCCTTCGCGCCAGTTCAGTGCGCGTGGGAAACGGCTGCTCATGCGCGGCATCCAGAAGGATCGACAGCAGGGTGCGATGTTCGGCGCGCGTGGGCTCATGGCGAAACAGCTCATCCTCGAACCGGGCGATCTGGTCGGGATGGGCGAAAAGTGCCGCAAGAATCATTGCCTCGCGCAGTTCCTCTTCCACCTGTTCGGAACTGGCGGCGGCGGCCAGAAGCGTGCCGCGTGTAGCCGCGTTCGGCGCAGCAGGCGTCCCACGGCGACCGGTGTGGAACCCACCCGGACGGAACGGGCCGGACCGAAACGGGCCAGGTCGCTGCCCGCCCCCCGTTGCGGCGAAAAGATCGCGCCGAAGGGTCCGGAATTCGTCGGTGTAATGGTTGCGCAGAACCGGATCGGTGATTTTCTGCAACAGCGCGCGCAGTCGCTGGTCCAGCGCCGCGCGGCGTTCCGGGCTATCGAAGACCTGGCCTGAAATTTCGCGTTCCCACAAGAGTCGCGCCATCGGCACCGCCCGGTCGACAACTGCGCGCATGGACGCTGCCCCGCCGGTCCGCAGCAGATCGTCAGGGTCCTGACCCGAAGGCAGCAGCGCAAAACGCAACCCCTGCCCCGCCGCCAGCAGAGGCAGCGCCAGGTCGGCCAACCTCTGCCCGGCGCGCAACCCGGCAGCATCGCCATCGAGCGCGATCACGGGTTCCTCGTGCAGGCGCCATAGCAGGCGCAACTGATCTTCGGTAACCGCAGTTCCCAAAGGCGCCACCGCCCCTTCAAACCCGGCGCCCACCAGCGCAATCACATCCATATAGCCTTCCGCCACGATCAATGGCGCGCCCTTGCCCATCGCCGTGCGGGCTGGCCCCAGATTGTAGAGCGTGCGGCCCTTGTCGAACAGCTCGGTCTCGGGCGAGTTCAGGTATTTGGCGCGCGCGCCCTCGGCCATGGCGCGACCGCCAAAGGCAATGCACTGTCCACGGGCATCACGGATCGGAAACATGATTCGGCCGCGAAACCGATCATAGGGCACACCGCCGTCATCGGGGCGCGCGCACAGACCCGCATCAATGATCAGATCGGGCGCAACACCTGCCCCTGTCAGATGCAAATACAGCGCTTGCCGCTGGTCAGGCGCAAAGCCGATACCGAATCTCTCGCGTTGCTCTTCAGACAGGCCGCGACCGTCCAGATAGACACGTGCGTCGGCTGCCGCGGCGCCATTAAGCTGCATGCGGAAAAAACGCGCCGCCTGTTCCATCACGCCCGCCAGCACGCTGCGCCGGTCGGCACGTTGGGCCGCCTGCGGATCACGCGCGGGCATCGGCATGCCCACCTCACGTGCCAGGGTTTCGACCGCCTCCATGAATCCCATATTCTCGGTCTCGCGCAGGAAAGTCAGCGCATCGCCCTTCGCATGACAACCGAAGCAATAGTAATAACCCTTCCGATCATCGACATGGAAAGATGCCGTGCGCTCCTGGTGAAACGGGCACGGCGCCCAGAAATCACCCTTGCCGGTGTTCGATTTGCGTGCATCCCACGTCACCTTGCGCCCGACTACCTGCGCGATGGACACACGAGAGCGCAATTCGTCAAGAAAGCCGTTGGGCAGCGACATGAGAAATTCCGGTTTGGCGGTGACGCGGTTGTGAGCCGATGAAGGTGGCGAGGTGGTAAGTGTGATATAGATACTAGTGCAGTTCAGATCAAAGGAGAACGCGATGATCTCTCGACGGGCATTCGCTATCGGGCTTGGGCTGCTGCCCATGGTCGGAGCCGCACGCGCCGAAGGCCAGTTCGAGATCGAGCTGACCGAGGCCGAATGGCGTGAACGGCTGACGCCGGCGCAATTCGCAATCCTGCGCGAGCACCAGACCGAACGCGCCTTTACCAACGAGTATCTGGGAGAGCGCTCGCCGCTTCTGGCCGAGTCGCGCGCAGGCACGTATACCTGCGCCGGCTGCGACCTGCCAGTCTATCGCTCTGAGACCAAGTATGACAGCCGCACAGGCTGGCCCAGTTTCTGGGACGCAATCGAGGGTGCGGTGGGCACAAAGGATGACTATCGCCTGCTGTTCATCCGCCGGACCGAAGTGCACTGCGCCCGCTGCGGTGGCCATCTGGGCCACATCTTTGAAGACGGCCCGGCACCGACCGGTTTGCGCCACTGCATCAACGGGCTGGCGATGAATTTCGTGCCGGACTGAGGCGCTTCACCTTCCTGACAACAAAACACCCTGACCGATCAGTCAGGGCGTTCTGATTTCGAGGGTGCCTGCCAAACAGTGTTTCAGTCTGCCACGCGCGCGGATTCGTTGCCTTGCGCGCCCTTTTCGGACGCATCGCTGTCGGCCTTTGGCTTGCGCGGTGCGCGGCGTGTGGTCGGCGCGGCGCGGGGTTTGCGCGGTTTGGGGGCCGGCTTGCTTTCGGCTGCCGGCTCTGCGCCGGTATCATCGCGAGGCGCAGCGGGTTCGGCCAGCGGTGCAGCACGTTCAGACTGCGCTTCGGCGGGTCCGGCCTGTGGGCCCGTCTGATCCACCTGCCGCGCAGCGGTTTCGCCATTGTCGACGACCGGCGCACCAGCCGGCGTTAAGACAGGCTTTTCAGCGCGCGATTCCGGCGTTTCCACGAGCATCGACTCACTGTCATCGCGGCCGACACGAGCCTCGCGCGGATCAGCCGGATCGCGTTGCTGGCGCGTGCGCCGCTCCTGACGTTCCGGCCTGTCCTGACGATCATCGCGCCGGTTTGCGCGACGATTGCCACCCCCTTCATTCTGGCGATCACCGCCCTGCGCCTCGGAGGTTTCACCGCTGTCCTGCCCGCCGTCGCCATCATCGCGTTGATCAAAGCGGCGATTCTGGTTCTGGCCTTGCTGCTGTGCCTGCTGCTGTGCCTGCTGCTGTCGCGCTTCGGCTTCGCGGGTCAGTTCGCGCTGTGCTTCGCTGAGCATCCGGGTGTAATGCTCGGCATGTTGCAGAAAATTCTCCGCCGCAACACGGTCACCCGACAACTGGGCATCGCGCGCCAGCACGAGGTACTTGTCGATGATCTGCTGCGGTGTGCCGCGCACCTTTCCCTCAGGCCCCGAGCTGTCAAACACGCGGTTGACAATATTACCCAAGGGTCTGGGGCGGTTCGGCTTTGAACGCGAACGTTTATTCGATGATCTCATCAGGTTTGGTTCCGGCCTTGGTCGGGACTAAGGACCCGCGCGGCACCGCATTGGTGCGCCACTCCGGGTCTAACGTGGGTAGATGTGCAACGCGGTCACGGTCGCAGACTAAATGCGCAACCTGTCCGGACACGAGTGCGAATAATCACGGCAGGAGCCTGTGCACAACCCCGATTCGGTGAATACTCTCCGTAAAGTGACAGTTTCTGATGGATCGTTGCGCAAAAAGCATAGGTTTATGTTAACGCAGCCCGTCGCGCGCGGTAACAACCCGCGGACGGCCATCCATATCACGCAGCAATCCGATATCGGCCAGCCCCGCCTTGTGCAACAGTTCAGACACAGCCTCGCCCTGGGACGGCCCTATCTCCAGCAACAGCCGCCCCCCCGGTTGCAGATGCGCCTGTGCCCCGGCCGCGATCCGGCGATAGGCCTCCAGCCCGTCGCCCCCCGGCGTCAGGGCCAGTTCAGGTTCCCAGTCGCGGGTTTCAGGGGCCAGCGCGGGCATTTCTGCGGCGGCGATATAGGGCGGGTTCGACACGATCAGATCGAAACGGCCCTCAACCTGCGCGAACCAGTCGGATGTCTTGAACATGGCGCGCGCCGACACCCCCAACTGCACGGCATTCTCACGCGCAACAGCCAGCGCGGCGGACGAAAGATCGACACCGAAGCCACGCGCATCAGGGCGCTCGGCCAGCAGACTGAGCAGAATCGCACCCGATCCGGTACCCAGATCAAGCACCGTTGCAAAGGGTTCATCCAACGCAGCCTCCACCAGCGTTTCGGTTTCGGGGCGCGGGTCAAGCACATCACGCGTCACCCTGAAGCTGCGGCCCCAGAACTGCCGCCGACCGATGATCTGGCTGATCGGCTGACGGCTTTCGCGCGCAGACAGGGCGGTGGCAAAACGACGCCGGGCATCGGGTTGCAACGGATCGTCCAGATGCAGAATCAGACGCTCGGGCCCCAGACCCATGGCATGAGCCAACAGCAGCCGGGCATCGCGCACAGGGTCAGGCACACCGGCAGCCCGCAAACGTGGCACGGCGCGCGCCAGCGCACTGCGTCCGGTCTCGTCGGCAGGGACGCTCATGCCTCCAACTCGGCCAGTTTCACGGCCTGATCGTGCGCGACAAGCGCTTCGATCACGGGTTCCAGATCGCCCGCCATGATCTGCGGCAGCGCATAAAGCGTCAGATTGATTCGATGGTCCGTCATCCGGCCCTGAGGAAAATTGTAGGTGCGGATGCGTTCCGACCGGTCGCCGCTGCCCACCTGCGCCCGGCGATCGGCGGCGCGTGCGTGATCCTGCTTCTGACGCTCCAGATCGAAAAGACGTGCGCGCAGCACCTCCATCGCCAGCCGCCTGTTCTGATGCTGTGACTTTTCCGACGAGGTGACAACAAGGCCAGTGGGGATATGGGTGATCCGCACCGCCGAATCAGTGGTGTTGACATGCTGCCCCCCGGCACCTGAAGCACGCATCGTATCGATGCGCAAATCGCTGTCCGGCAGGATAAAATCCACCTCGGCGGCCTCGGGCAAGACGGCGACAGTGGCCGCAGAGGTATGGATGCGCCCGCCCGATTCGGTGGTCGGCACCCGCTGCACCCGATGCACGCCGGATTCGAACTTGAGCCGGGCAAACACACCCTCTCCGACAACCCGCATCACCGCCTCGCGCACCCCGCCCAGTTCTGTCTCGGCAAGGCTGATCATATCGCAACTCCAGCCCTGTGCCTCTGCATAGCGCTGATACATGCGCAACAGATCGGCCGCAAAAAGTGCCGCTTCCTCGCCGCCGGTCCCAGGCCGGATCTCGATGATGGCGGGACGGTCGTCGGCAATGTCGCGCGGCAGCAGGGCCAACTTGAGCCGATGCTCCAGCGCGGGGATCTCGTCGTCCAGCCGCGCCAGCTCTTCCTCGGCCAGAGCCCGCATCTCGGGATCGGTTCGCAACACCCTGGCCTCGGCGCGCTGATCCTGCGCCGCGCGCCAGGCAGCAATGGATTCCACCACAGGCTTCAACTGATCATACTCGCGCGCGATCTCGGCCAGACGTGCCGGCTCGGCCCCTTCGGTCAGAAGAGCTTCGAGATAGCCGAAACGGCGGGTGATCTGATCAAGCGTCTCGGTTGGCAGCATCCGCACGGTTTGGCCCCCCTGCGCGCGCACGTCAAGTGGCCTCGGATTGCATCGTTCGGATCACAATGAGGATTACGCAAAGTGCAGTTCCCATTGTGACCGGCAGGGGGCACTGGCCCTGACACCGCGAGGCGCAGCCACGCGGCCCGGTCAAACGGAATGAGCGTTGCCGCGCAGCCGCAGTGCGAAGGCGGGCGGGAGCCGCACCGGCACCCTCGTCCTCGGCCCTCCGCGGCCTCTGATCGGACAGAAAGAAAAGGGGGAGCACCCGCCCCCCCTTCCCGATGTTCAGATTACAAGTTGTGTCAGTCGAAGGCCGCGTCGGTCACCGCGTGGGTCCAGGCCCCTTCGGGTGCGCGCGAGATCACCGGGTCCGAACCTCCGCCGAGGAGCGTTGCCACCGTGCGTTCATAGGCCTCGACATCCAGCGCCCCAGTCGCCCCTTCGGTCAGCAATGCGACTTCGCTCACCATGCGGATCTGGTGCTGTTCGGTCTGCGCGCCGGTCTCGTCATAATCCAGCACGATCATCGCCGCCTCTTCAGGGTTTTCAGCCGACCATTCCCAGCCGCGCATCGAGGCACGCACGAAGCGTGCCATGCGCTCGACGAATTCCGGGTCTTCAAGCCGGTCTTCCAGCACATAGAGCCCGTCCTCCAGCGTCGCCACGCCCTGATCCTCATATTTGAAGGTGATCAGCTGGTCCTCGCTGATGCCCGCGTCGATGACCTGCCAGTATTCATTATAGGTCATTGTCGAGATGCAATCGGCCTGGCGCTGCAACAGCGGATCGACGTTGAAGCCCTGGCGCAGCACTTCCACACCGTCGGCGCCACCCTCGGTCGATATGCCCAGCGTCGCCATCCAGCTCAGGAAAGGGTACTCGTTGCCGAAGAACCACACGCCCAGCGTGCGGCCCGGGAAGTCCTCTGGCCCGGTGACGCCGCTTTCGGCCAGACAAGTCAGCATCATGCCCGACCGCAGGAAAGGCTGGGCGATGTTGACCAGCGGCAGCCCCTGTTCGCGCGCGGCCAGTGCGGCCGGCATCCATTCGACGATCACATCGGCACCGCCACCCGCGATCACTTGCGGCGGCGCAATGTCAGGCCCGCCGGGGCGAATGGTGACATTGAGCCCCTCTTCTTCGTAATAGCCATTCTCGAGCGCCACATAATAGCCCGCGAACTGCCCCTGCGTGACCCATTTCAACTGCAAGGTCACGTCATCAAGTGCAAACGCCGATCCGGCACTCAGCGTCAAGGCCGCCGTCAGCCCGGTAAGTCTTGCTTTCATCATCACTAATACCTCCATGTTGCCCGGTCCTGCGTGGGGTCACGCGGGAAGCCGGCGTTTATCTGCCGCGTTGCGAAGGATGCCAGAAGGTCACCCGCCGCTCCAGCAGAGCCCAGAATCCGTAGAACGCCGAACCCACCAGCGCCGCTACGGCTATTTCTGCCCAGACCATGTCAAGCTGCAAGCGCCCGACCTCGGTCGATATCCGAAAACCCATCCCGCGCGTGGGTGAGCCAAAGAATTCTGCCACGATTGCACCGATCAGCGCCAGCGTTGCCGAAATCTTCAGCCCGTTGAAGATAAAGGGCATCGCCGCAGGCAGGCGCAGTGCAAAGAGCGCCTGGCCCCAGCTTGCCGACCATGTGCGCATCTGGTCGCGCTGCATGGCCTCGGTCGCAGCCAGGCCCTGCACGGTGTTGACCAGCATCGGAAAGAACACCATCGCCACAACCACCGCAGCCTTTGACGGCCAGTCAAAACCGAACCACATCACCATGATCGGCGCCGTGCCGATGATTGGCAGCGCGGCCAGGAAACTGCCGACCGGCAACAGCCCGCGGCGCAGGAACATGTATCGGTCTACCACCAGCGCGAACAGCACCGCCGCCCCCACGCCGATGGCGAAACCCGAAAGCGCTCCCTTTACAAAGGTTTGCACGAAATCGACCCAAAGCACATCGGTCGAGGTCGCTATACGGGCCGCAATGGCCGAAGGCGGCGGCAGGATCACGCGCGGAACACCAAGGACGCGCACCACCACTTCCCAGAACCAGATCAAAGTCAGGCCAAAGACCACCGGCGCCAGAAGCGCCTGAAGCCGCCCCGCCAGCCCTCGCCGCAAACGCAGATCGGCAAGCTGCGCTACCAGCATCCAGCCTCCCAGCCAGACTGCCACCACCGCCGACCAGAACGCCGCCCCCTCGGCCCCGGTCTGGCGCAAGGCCAACCCCAGGGCGGCAATGAGAAGCCCGTTCCAGATCAGAAGCGGCACCAGCCCCGCCTGCCAGCGCGGACGCCCCCGTGCGCGCGCGTTCTCGAGGAGCAACGACAGGATCATTGCCGCGCCCAGTGCGAGCATCACGGTGAATGAAGGTTGCGCCGTCGCCCCGGTCAAGCCCAGCGCCACCGCAGCCAGGAAGGCAAGAATGAAACCGATGCGCTGCCAGGCGCCCGCAATCTGCATCATCGCGCTCATGCTGCCATCCCCATCCGTTTCAGCGTCGCCCGCTGGATAACGCCGATCACGCCCACCATGGCTGCTGCCAGAATTGCCGCGGCAAAGAGCGCGGACCAGATCTGCACGGTCTGGCCGTAATAGCTGCCCGACAGAAGCCGCACACCCAACCCGCCTTGCTGCACCGGTAACTCGCCCACGATTGTGCCCACCAAGGCCGCCGCGATCCCCACCTTGAGCGAGGCAAAGAGATACGGCATCGATGACGGCAACCGCAGCCGCAAGAACACCGACAATCCCGGCGCCGACCAGGTTTTCATCAGGTCCAGCTGCATCTTGTCGGGAGCGCGAAGACCTTTGACCATGCCAACAACAACCGGAAAGAAGCTGAGATATGCGGCGATAATCGCTTTGGGCACCAACCCAGAGATGCCCATCGAATTGAGCACCACGATGATCATCGGTGCCAGCGCGATGATGGGAATCGTCTGGCTGGCAATCGCCCAGGGCATGACAGAAGCATCCATCGCCCGGTTATAGACGATCCCCACCGCCAGCAGGATGCCCAGCCCGGTGCCGATGGCAAAACCCAGCATCGTCGCGGAAAAGGTGACCCAGCCATGATACACAAGGCTGCGGTTAGATAATGTACCGGTGTTCCACCAACCGCGCCGCCCGGTCATCTCTTCAACCCAGGTCGATTGCCAAAGCTCGGCAGCCACCTGATGCGGTGCGGGCAGGCGTGGACGGTCTTGCGCCATGGTTCGGCTGACAAGCTCGGTAAAGGTGATCTCGGTACCGGCGCGCGCGGCCTGATCACGCTCCCATTGCGCATTCATCGGAACCACGGCCAGATACCAGCCGATCAGCAGGGCAAGCGTGACGGTCAGAACGGGAAGAATGTTTTTCATCTGTTTCCACCCCGCCTCCGCACCCTTGGCCTTTGCGGGAGGGGGGCGCTGCCCCCCGCCGGCTGGCGCCGGCTCCCCCCGGCGTATTTCCGGCAAGATGAAGGGGCGGCGCGGCGATTGATCGGCTCACTCATCGATATGCCCTGCCCTGAGCCCCTCGCGCACGCGATGCGCGATCTGGATGAATTCGGCGCTGTCGCGGATGTCCAGAGGACGCTCGCGCGGCAGGGTGCTTTCGATCACATCCGTGATCCTCCCCGGACGCGGCGACATCACCACGATCCGGGTGGACAGATAGACCGCTTCGGGGATTGAATGGGTGACGAAGCCGATGGTCTTTTCGGTGCGCGCCCAGAGCTTCAGCAATTCCTCGTTCAGCCGGTCGCGCACGATTTCATCAAGCGCGCCGAAAGGTTCATCCATCAGCAGGATATCGGCATCGAAGGCCAGCGCACGGGCGATGGAGGCTCGCTGCTGCATGCCGCCCGAAAGCTGCCAGGGAAACTTCTTCTCGAAGCCCTTCAGCTCCACCAGTTCCAGCACGCGCGCCACGCGCTGGCGCTGTTCCTCGCGGCTGTAGCCCATGATTTCGAGCGGCAGCCTGACGTTACCTTCGATCGTGCGCCACGGATAAAGCCCCGCCGCCTGGAACACGTAGCCATAGGCGCGCGCGCGCCGCGCCTGCTCGGGCGACATGCCGTTGACAGTGACCACACCCGACGTGGGCTGTTCAAGGTCGGCAATGACGCGAAGAAATGTTGTCTTGCCACAGCCCGATGGGCCGATGAAGCTGACGAACTCACCCTTGCCGATGGTCAGGTTCACATCCTTGAGGGCGTGGACCGGGCCATCATTCGTCTGGAAGGTGAGATTGAGGTTTTTTGCCTCGATAACCGAAGATGACGCGCTCACCTGCATCATACCCCCGTCGCGGGAACGCCGCTGCGGCTGACGGGCCGCGGGGCGGTCAGATCTTTCCACTGGCTCAGCGCGCGGTTCACGGCAGGCCGCGCCTCACGCGCGACGAACTGGCCGTGCCCCTCTTGCGGCCGCATTTCGCCATCATGAACCGCCACGCGCCCGCGCGTCAGCGTAAAGCGCGGCAGGCCCTTGACCTTCTGGCCCTCGAAGACGTTGTAATCAATGGCCGATTGCTGCGTGCTGGCGGTGATGGTTTTCTCTTTCAAAGGGTCCCAGACCACCAGATCGGCATCGGCACCAACCAATACCGCGCCTTTCTTCGGGTAGCAGTTCAGGATCTTGGCGATATTGGTCGATGTAAGCGCCACAAACTCGTTGGGAGTCAGGCGCCCGGTGTTCACCCCTTGTGTCCAGAGCATCGGCATCCGGTCTTCCAGCCCGCCGGTGCCGTTGGGGATTTTTGAGAAATCGCCGACCCCGAAGCGCTTCTGATCGGTGGTGAAGGCGCAGTGATCGGTCGCCACAACCGAGAGCGAACCCGATTGCAACCCGGCCCAGAGGCTGGCCTGATGCTCCTTGTTGCGAAACGGCGGTGACATGACGCGGCGGGCGGCGTGGTCCCAGTCGGCGTGGAAATACTCGCCTTCATCCAGCGTCAGGTGCTGGATCAACGGCTCGCCAAAGACGCGCTTGCCCTGTTGGCGGGCGCGGCGGATTGCCTCGTGGCTGTCCTCGCAGGAAACATGCACCACATAAAGCGGCACGCCCGCCATATCGGCGATCATGATCGCGCGGTTGGTGGCCTCGCCCTCTACCTGTGGGGGGCGGGAATAGGCGTGGCCCTCGGGGCCATTGTTGCCCTCGGCCAGCAACTTGGCGGTCAGTTCCGCCACCACATCGCCATTCTCGGCATGGACCATCGCCAGCCCGCCCAGATCGCCAACCCGGCGGAAACTGGAGAACAGCTCATCGTCATTGACCATGAGCGCGCCCTTGTAGGCCATGAAATGCTTGAAACTGGTGATCCCGGCCTTGACCGAATCCTCCATGCCGCGCCAAACCTCCTCACCCCACCAGGTGATCGCCATATGGTAGCTGTAGTCGCAATGCGCGCGGGTGGATTTGTTGTGCCACATCTTGGCAGCGTCCATCAGGCCCTGCCCCTGGCCGGGCAGAACGAAATCCACGACCATGGTGGTGCCGCCCGCAAGCGCGGCGCGGGTGCCGGATTCGAAATCATCGGCGCTGTAGGTGCCCATGAATGGCATTTCCAGATGGGTATGCGGGTCAATTCCGCCGGGCATGACATAGCAGCCGGTTGCGTCCAGTTCGGTATCGCCCTTCAGGTTCGGGCCGATCTCGGTGATGGTGCCGTTCTCGATCCGGATATCGGCCGAATAGGTCAAGTCATGGGTGACGATGGTGCCGTTTCTGATGACGGTGCTGGACATGGCATTCTCCGTGTTTGGCGGCGCAACCGGCATCAGCCGAGGCAAGAGCGGTCATATCAAGTGACCACGCCGGTGGCCGGGTTCGTTTCAATGAAGGGCAGCAGCACCGGCTGACCGCCCTTGAGGATGGAATAACGGCCGTCACGCCACAAGATATTGTCGTGGCGGAGTTCGGCGGAAAGCAGCGGTGCGGGGATCTCGGGGATAGAACCGTCAAGCCCGGACCCTTCCGCAAGGATAATGGCAGACGGAGACGGTGCAACGGCACCAACGGTCATACCGGACGGTGATACCGCTGCCAGAAGTCCCTTGTGCACCATGTGAACCGATCCCTTCCATTTGCACGCGTCGGGGGTCTTGGGGGGCGCGAAGCCCCCCAAGCGGGGGGGTGCGGGGGGCGGCGGCGCCCCCCGCATGTCTCACCCCTCGATCCCGGCGGTTTCAACAACGGCGTGGAACAACACATCCGCGCCCGCTGCGGCCCAGTCCTTCGAGATCTCCTCGGCCTCGTTATGCGACAAGCCGTCGACGCAAGGGCACATGATCATGGTCGTCGGGTAAACCCGGTTGACCCAGCACGCATCATGCCCCGCGCCTGATATGATATCCATATGGCTGTGGCCCAACTTCTCCGCAGCCCTGCGCACACGGTCCACCAATACCGGATCGAATTCAGGAGGATCAAAGAAACCAACGACTTCCGATGAGAACTTCACACCAATATCGGCGCAGATCCCTGGCGCGCGGGCGTTCAGCTCAGCCACCATCGCCTCCAGTGTTTCCAGCACGTGACTGCGGAAATCAACCGTGAAAACAACGCGTTCTGGAATGATGTTGCGACTGTTGGGATAGACATCGACATGCCCGATCGCCCCAACGGCGTTGGGCTGGTGCTTGAGGGCGATCTCATGCACCAGTTCCGTTACCCGGGCCAGCCCGCGCCCGGCATTTCGGCGCATATACATCGGCGTCGAGCCGGTGTGCTGGCCCTTGCCGCTGACAGTGCATTGCACCCAGCGCAACCCCTGGCCATGGGTAACGACACCGACCTGCTTGCCTTCGGCCTCAAGGATCGGCCCTTGTTCGATATGCAGTTCAAAGAAAGCATGCATCTTGCGAGCACCGACCGGCTCGGAGCCTTTCCAGCCGATCCGCTCCAACTCGTCGCCAAAACGTTTGCCATTGGCATCGACGCGATCATAGGCCCAGTCGCGATCGAGCACCCCGGCGAAGACGCCCGAGGCCAGCATTGCCGGTGCAAAGCGCGTGCCCTCTTCGTTGGTCCAGTTGGTCACGACGATCGGGTGCCTGGTCTTGATCCCCAGGTCGTTGAGCGTGCGCACAACTTCCAGCCCGCCCAGCACACCCAGCACACCATCATATTTGCCGCCCGTGGGCTGGGTATCCAGATGGGAGCCCACGTAAACCGGCAGCGCATTCGGGTCAGTGCCGGGACGGGTCGCGAACATGGTGCCCATTTCATCAACACCCATCGTCATCCCCGCCTCGGTGCACCATTTCTGGAACAGGGCGCGGCCCTCGGCATCCTCATCGGTCAGGGTCTGACGATTGTTGCCGCCGGCAATGCCGGGGCCGATCTTGGCCATCTCCATCAGGCTGTCCCACAGCCGGTCAGGGTTGATGCGCAGGTTCGCAGCAGGTGCGTTCATCACTCTCTCCTGTTTGCCGGGGTGATCTCGCGTCTCCCTCGGCGAGTACAAGCGCGGGCCCGGGTCTGGGCGCGCGCGGCAATCCGTCACTGTGGCGTTTGAGACTCTGGAAGCAATAAGGGCGCCATGGGTCAGAACTCCACACGGCCCGGGCGCTTCTGGCTGGGTTGTCAGAACTGACGACCGGGCATATTCTTTCGCAAACCCCTGATGACCGATGCTTGCGCGACTGGTCCGGGTTGAAGTAACGCTAACAGACCTGACCAATCAGTCAAGGTTTTTCGCGGCGCAGGCCGCAGGGCGCCACACGAAGCCGGGGAGCGCAGCAATGAGTCAGTCAGAGGGTGCCGACAAAATGGGCACGCGCGCTGAAATGCGCGAGGAAACCGAGCGGCTTATCCTTGATGCGGCCGAACAGGTTTTCGCCGAATCCGGCTTTGGCGGAGCAACGATGCAAGCGATTGCCGATGGCTGCGCGCTTCCCAAGGCCAATCTGCACTACTACTTCTCCTCGAAGGAAAAACTGTATCGACGGGTGGTGGAGCGCATCTTCACCGTCTGGCTGGAAGCCGCCGATTCATTCGAGACTTCGGCCTCGCCCGAAGTGGCGCTTCGACGCTATATCAGCCGCAAGATGCAACTTTCGCGTGAACATCGCTTTGGCTCGAAGGTCTGGGCCAATGAGGTGATGCACGGTGCGCCGATCATTCAGGACTATCTGGAATCAACCCTGCGCGACTGGACGGAATCACGCGTGGTGGTGATCCGGCGCTGGATTGCCTCTGGCAAGATCCAGCCCGTAGAACCCCGCTGGCTTTTGTACATGATCTGGGCCACGACCCAGCATTACGCCGATTTCGCCCATCAGGTCGAGACGCTGAACCATGGCCCCCTGACGGATGCGCAGTGGCACGAGGCGACCGAGACGGTTTGCGCAATCATCCTGCGCGGGATCGGCCTTGAGCCCGGCAGCAATCCGGGGCAGGCATGACGACCCGCATTCAGAAGCGCAACCGCAAACGCATCCTTGACGCAGCACTTGAAGTGTTCTCGGCACAGGGCTTTCGGGGCGCGACGCTGGACCAGATTGCCGAGGGCGCAGGGCTGTCGAAACCGAATCTGCTTTATTATTTCGACAGCAAGGAGGCCATTCACCGGCTTTTGCTGGAGGAACTACTGGCAAGCTGGCTGGAGCCCCTGCGCGCCATCGATCCTGAGGGCGAGCCCCGCGACGAAATCATGGGCTATATGCGCGCCAAACTGCGGATGTCGCGCGAATATCCGCGCGAAAGCCGGTTGTTTGCCAACGAGATCCTGCAGGGTGCCCCCCGGCTGAGCGATTTCATCTCGCGCGATCTGAAAACACTGGTCGATGATCGTGCAGCCCTGATCGCACGCTGGAGCGCCGAGGGGCGGATAGTGCGGGTGGATCCTTTTCATCTGATCTTCTCGATCTGGGCACTGACTCAGCATTACGCCGATTTTGATGCCCAGATCCGCCTGATTCGCCAGGATTGCGACCCGCTGGAAGGGGCCGAGCCGTTCCTGGAGCGGCTGTTCGAACGGCTACTGGAACCCTGAGGTGGCGCGTGCGGCGCGCCGGGCAAGGGGGGCTTTCCGCCCCCCTCTGGCCTGCGGCCATTCACCCCCCGAGGATATTTTCGAACAGATGAATGGGCATGTCACCGCGCCTTGTCAGGCGGCTGGCTGAGGATGCCGCCACCCGCGGGGGCGGCAACGCCAGTGGTGCGCGGGCTGGTCGTGGGCAAGCCGCGCACCACGCGGACCGCCAGCCAGGCGAACGCCTGGGCCTCAAGCATGTCTCCATCCAGCCCCGCCTCTTCGACCGGGGCGACCGGGCAGTCGCAGCCCGCCGCGATCATCCGCATCAGCGTATCGTTATGTCGCCCGCCACCGCTGACCCAAAGGCGCGCGGGCGGTTCGGGGAAATGCTCGAATGCAAGGGAAACACCGGTTGCCACGCCCGCCGCAAGCGTGGCGAGTGCATCGGCGTCTGATAGTCCGGCGATATCGGGGGTCAGCGCCGCGCGATCAAGGGATTTCGGCGGGATACGGCGAAAAAACGGGTGGCGGGCAAAGGCATCGATCCGGGCTTCGCAAGGCGTTCCGCTGGCGGCCAGGATGCCGCCGGTGTCCTGTGAACGTCCCAGCCGGACCTGCATCAGATCATCCATCGTCGCATTGCCCGGCCCGCAGTCAAAAGCCAGACAGGCATGCTCCGGCGCGGGTATTCGCGGATCGGTCCAGGTGACATTGGCAACCCCGCCGATATTGAGAAAGGCCACCGGCCCCTCGGCACCGATATGACGTGCCAGGGCATGGTGGAAAAAAGGAACGAGGGGCGCGCCCTGCCCGCCCAGCCGCACATCTGCTGTGCGGAAATCCCAAACCACCGGCCATCCCAGCACTGTTGCCAGCACCTCTCCCGAACCGGCCTGATGCGTCCCGCGTCCGGCAGGATCATGGGCCAGGGTCTGGCCGTGAAAGCCCACCAGATCGACCGGATCAAACCTTGAAAGCAACTGTGCATGGGCCGTCTCGACCACCTCGGCAGCCGCCTCGGCGCGCGGATCGCCCGGCCAGGCTCCCAACCCGGCGCGCAGTACCGCGCGTTCAGCCTCGGTATAGCGCCGGTAACCGGTTTCACCGAACCGTGCGATATCCACCCCGTCAGTGATCAGCACTGCCGCATCCACCCCGTCCAGCGAGGTGCCCGACATCGCCCCCAGCACCCGCAGCATTCCGCGCTTCAACATGGCTTTCCCTCGACCTGCCCTATGCTCTATAGACAGCCCCAGTCACAGGCCAAGGACAACTGGAAAATGACCTACTCACCGAAATCGGATTTCCTGCAGATCGTGATCGCGCGTGGCTTTCTGGCCGATTGCACCGATCTTCAGGGGTTGGATGAGGCGCTGATGCAAGGAGTTGTCCCGGCCTATATCGGTTATGATGCGACCGCCAAATCGCTGCATGTGGGCCATTTGCTGAACATCATGCTGTTGCGCTGGCTGCAAAAGACCGGCCACAAGCCGATCACCCTGATGGGCGGCGGTACGACCAAGGTGGGCGATCCCTCGTTTCGTGCCGATGAGCGGCCGCTGCTGACGCCTGAGGCGATCGATGCCAACATCGCCAGCATGCAACAGGTTTTCGCCAAGTACCTGGATTACGGCACCGGCGTGCAACAGGCGATCATGATCAACAACGCAGAATGGCTCGACAGCCTGAACTATCTGGAATTCCTGCGTGACATCGGGCGGCATTTCTCGGTCAACCGGATGCTCAGCTTCGAAAGCGTCAAGTCGCGGCTGGATCGTGAGCAGTCGCTGTCGTTTCTGGAATTCAACTACATGATCCTCCAGGCCTATGACTTTCTGGAGCTGTTCAAGCGCCATGGCTGCCTGTTGCAGATGGGTGGCTCGGATCAATGGGGTAACATCGTCAATGGCGTTGACCTGACGCGGCGGGTGGTCGACGGCCATGTCTTTGGCCTGACGACACCGCTTCTGACCACGTCGGACGGGCGCAAGATGGGAAAAAGCCAGGGCGGGGCCATCTGGCTGAACGGCGATATGCTGGCACCCTACGAATTCTGGCAGTTCTGGCGCAATACCACCGATGCCGATGTCGGCCGCTTTCTCAGGCTCTATACCGAGATGCCGCTTGATGAGTGCGAACGTCTGGGCGCGCTGCAGGGGGCCGAGATCAATGAAGCCAAGGTGATTCTGGCCAATGCCGTGACAACGCTTTGCCATGGTGCCGCTGCGGCTGAAGCCGCTGAAGCAACGGCGCGCGCTGTCTTCGAGCAAGGCGGCACCGGCGAGGATCTGCCGCGCGTTACCTTGAGCGCCACCGAGGCCGCCGAGGGCGTCTCGGTTGTTCAGCTTTTCGTGCGGGCGGGCCTGGCGAAATCAGGCAAAGACGCGAAACGACTGATCGCAGAGGGTGGGGCGCGAGTAAACGACACGGCACTTTCCGATCCCGGGCTGGTGATCACCACTGCCGATCTGAGCGAGCCACTGAAACTCACCGCCGGTCGCAAGCGGCACGCACTTGTGGCGCTGAATTAATTGTCAGGCAAATAAATGCACGACAATTAGTCAATGCCCATTAAGCGTTTGAATAAAAAATTCTAATCCGCAAGAAAACCCTCTTTTCTGACAAACTTCACTCGCCCCGTCCTGATCCGCCACGCCGGATAAGGCTGGGCGGGGCACCGAAACGGCGGCGGAACGCCCGGGAAAAGCCCGTGGGATCGACAAAACCGCTGCGCAACGCGACCTCCCTTATGCTGTGGCTTGTATCAGCCACCATACGCCGTGCCGCTTGCAGCCGAAGTTCCAGATAGGCCGCACCCGGTCCCTGCCCCAGCCCGGCGCGAAAAAGCTGTTCCAGCCGGCGCAGGCTCAGCCCCTGCGCGCGCGCAACGGCTTCCAACGGCAGGACTTCTTCCAGATTTGCACTCATCTGGCGCAGCGCGGCTGCCAGACGCGGATCGCGGGCCGAGGGCAGCATGCCGGGGCGCTGCGGTCGGGCACCATCGGTCTGTGTCTCATAAAGAAATGAGGCCGCCACCTGCCCTGCCAGCGCAGCGCCGCAACGCGCGCCAACCAGGTGCAGCATCAGATCCGCCGCCGGTGCCGCCCCTCCGGCCGTGAAACGGTTGCGCGAGATCACGAAGCGGTCTGGCACGACGTCAATGGCGGGATGAGCTTGTGCGAAATCCTCCAGATCCTCCCAATGGACGGTTGCGCGGTGCCCGTCCAGCAACCCAGCGCGCGCCAGCACCCAGGGTCCGGCATCAACCGCGCCCAAAGCCCTGAACCGCCCCGCCATCTGCCGGATACCGGCGATCAGTGGCCGGGTGGCGATTTCGGACTGGTTGTAGCCCGCAATGACAATCAACACGTCCGCCCCCTCGGCAGCCGCCAGCGGCCCCACCGCAGGCAACTCGATCCCGCAGGTCAGGGGCACGGCGGCACCATCGGGCGAGACCACACGCCAGCGAAAACCTTCGCGCCCGAGGTGACGGTTAGCGTTGCGCAACGGGTCCAGCACCGAGGCCACCTCAAGGATCGAGGCGCGCGGCAAGACCAGCGCCGCAATCTCAAGCTGCGCGGTGGAGGGGGCAAAGACAGTTTCGGTATATGCCATTTTATTTTCGTAATACGCCAATAGCTGGCATGCAAGCCTGTTAGGTTCGGACAAACGAAGGAGTTGACCATGCCGCTGACCATGAATCGTGAGGTTTTCATCACCTGTGCCGTAACCGGTTCAGGAGGGACACAGGACCGCTCACCCCATGTACCACGCTCGCCCGAAGCCATCGCCAATTCCGCCATTGACGCCGCCAAGGCGGGCGCGGCGGTAGTGCATTGCCATGTGCGCGACCCCGAAACCGGCATGCCGTCGCGCGACCCGGCGCTTTACCGCGAGGTGACTGAGCGTATCCGCGATTCGGGAACGGATGTGGTGCTGAACCTGACAGCGGGGATGGGCGGCGATCTGATGTTCGACGGCACCGAAGCAATGAACCGCATGTCGCAGAAATCGGACATGGCAGGAGCAGCCGAACGGGTTCAGCACGTTGTCGATTGTCGCCCCGAGATCTGCACGCTCGATTGTGGCACGATGAATTTCGCCGAGGCCGATTATGTCATGGTCAACACCCCCGGTATGCTTCGCGACATGGCGCGGCGAATGACGGAAGCGGGTGTGCGCATAGAGATCGAAGCCTTTGATACCGGGCATCTCTGGTTTGCCAAACAGCTTGTCACCGAGGGGATCATCCCCGAGCCGGTTCTGGTGCAGCTTTGCATGGGTGTGCCCTGGGGCGCGCCGGACGATCTGAACACCTTCATGGCGATGGTCAATAACGTGCCCACTGGCTGGCATTGGTCTGCCTTCGCGCTGGGGCGCAACGAGATGCCCTATGTCGCCGCCTCGGTATTGGCGGGTGGCAATGTCCGCGTTGGGCTGGAGGACAACCTCTGGCTGGACAAGGGCGTGCTGGCGACCAACGCGCAACTTGTTGAACGGGCGGTGACGATTGTTGAGAACATGGGCGCGCGGGTGATCAGCCCCGATGCTGTGCGCGAACGGCTAAAGCTGGAAAAGAGGGCGCCGAAATGAGTGCTGCACGCAAGGCCGCGATTATTGGCGGCGGTGTCATCGGTGGTGGCTGGGCGGCGCGTTTCCTGCTTTCTGGCTGGGATGTCGCGGTCTATGACCCCGCCCCGGAGACCCCGCGCAAGGTTGGTGAGGTTCTCGCAAACGCTCGCGCCGCATTTCCCGCAATCTCTGACGCCCCAATGCCTGACATTGGAAACCTGACATTTCCCGGCGACCTCCATGACGCCGTTCACAACGCTGATTATATTCAGGAATCCGTCTCTGAAAGCCTTGAGCTGAAGCACCGGGTCTATACCCAGATCCAGCGGATCGCGCCACACACGCCTTTGGGATCCTCAACCTCGGGCTACAAGCCGTCGCAATTGCAGGAAGGGGCACTCAACCCGTTCTCGATTTTTGTCGCACATCCATTCAATCCGGTTTACCTGCTGCCCCTGGTCGAGGTGGTTCCAAGCCCAAAGAACGATCCGCAACTTATTGACGAAGCAAAGGAAATACTTCGCGAGATCGGCATGTTCCCGCTCCATGTGCGTAAGGAGATCGACGCGCATATCGCGGACCGCTTCCTTGAGGCCGTGTGGCGCGAGGCACTCTGGCTGGTCAAGGACGGGATCGCCACCACCGAGGAGATCGACGAGGCAATCCGCATGGGGTTTGGCCTGCGCTGGGGCCAGATGGGTCTTTTCGAGACCTATCGCATCGCGGGCGGAGAAGCCGGGATGAAGCACTTTCTGGCACAATTCGGCCCCTGCCTGACCTGGCCCTGGACCCGCCTCATGGACGTGCCCGAGTTCAACGACGAACTGGTCGATCTGATCGCCGGGCAGTCGGACGCACAATCCGGCCAGCACAGCATTCGCGAGCTTGAGCGCATCCGCGACCGCAATCTGATCGGCTTTCTGCGGGTGCTCAAAGACAGCAACTGGGGCGCGGGCAAGGTGCTGCTGGAGCATGATGCCCGCCGCCGTGCCGCCGCACCGGCCCCCAGCCCGGACACCGCCGCACCAATGGTCATGGCCCATATGCAGGTGCTGCCCGGCTGGATCGACTATAACGGTCACATGACCGAAAGTCGTTATCTCTTCGCGGCGTCGGAAACATCGGATGCCTTCCTTCGCTTCATCGGCGCCGACATGGATTATGTCGCGGGCGGGTACAGTTATTACACCGCCGAGACGCATATCATGCATCTGGGGGAGGCGAAGCTGGGCGACCTGCTGACCGGCTCGGTTCAGGTGCTGGGGGCGGACGAGAAACGCCTGCACCTCTTCATCCGGATCGAAAAAGACGGCGCGCCGGTGGCCACGCTGGAACAGATGCTGTTGCATGTGGACATGGCCAAGGGCCGGGCCTGCCCCGCCGCGCCCGAGGTTCTGGCACGCCTCAACCCGATCCGGAATGCCCATGCCGCATTTTCTCGCCCCGAGGCAGCAGGCCGTCATGTCGGACAAAGGAAAAGCTGATGCATTTTGCCCTCACCGATGAACAGCGCATGATCGTGGAGACAACACGCGCCTTTGTCGAAGCCGAGCTGTACCCGCATGAAGCGCTGGTTGAACGCACCGGCCATCTGCCGATGGAGCTGGTTCGAGAGTTACAACAAAAGGCAATGGCGGCGGGGCTTTACGCCGCAAACATGCCCGAAGAGGTTGGCGGCGCCGGCCTCGATACGCTATCATGGCTGCTCTATGAACGCGAACTCGGTCGGGCGAATTATGCGCTGCACTGGACCTGCGTGGCGCGGCCCTCCAACATTCTTCTGGCCGGGACCGAGGCACAGAAGGAGAAATATCTCTATCCCTGTATCCGGGGCGAAACCTGGGATTGCCTGGCAATGACCGAACCCGGCGCGGGCTCGGACCTGCGCGGGATGCAGGCCAGCGCGCGGCAGGACGGCAATGATTGGGTACTCAACGGCACCAAGCATTTCATCAGCCACGCCGATATCGCGGGCTTCACCATCGCCTTCATGGCCACCGGCGAGGAAGATACCCCACGCGGCCGCAAGAAGCGTATCACCGCGTTTTTCGTGGACAAGGGCATGGCGGGCTTCACCGTCCGCGACGGGTATCGCAACGTCAGCCACCGTGGCTATACCAATGCGGTGCTGGAATTCGACGATTGCCGCGTCCCGGCGGAAAACGTGCTGGGCGATGTGCACAAGGGGTTCGAGGTTGCCAATGCCTGGCTCGGCGCCACCCGCCTGCAGGTCGCCGCCACCAGCCTTGGCCGCGCCGACCGGGCATTGGGCCACGCTGTATCTTATGCCGCCGAGCGGCGCCAGTTCGGACAGCAGATCGGAAAGTTCCAGGGAGTCAGCTTCAAGCTTGCCGATATGGCAACAGAGTTGAAAGCGGCGGAACTTCTGACTTGGGAAGCCGGGTGGAAATTCGATCAGGGCAGCGTGTCCGAGGCCGATATGGCCATGGCCAAACTCAAGGCAACCGAGGTGCTGGCAATGATTGCCGATGAGGCCATCCAGATCCACGGTGGGATGGGGTTGATGGACGAGTTGCCGCTTGAACGCATATGGCGCGATGCGCGGGTGGAACGGATCTGGGAAGGCACCTCGGAAATCCAGCGCCACATTATCTCGCGCGAATTGCTCAGGCCACTGGGCGGGTAGGGCTCGGGGGGCTCCTCGCCCCCCCCGCCCCCCCTCGCCGAAAGGGGCCATCAGCCCCCTTCGGAAACCCCCGAGGATATTTTCGAACAGGTGAAGCAAGCCATGAAATGCGACCGAGCAGTAAACCATCCACAAAGGTTTTGTTCCCCTTCCAACCGCGCCCCCGCGCTGCGACTTGCCGTTTTCACCTGTTCGAAAATATCCTCGGGGGGTGAATTGCGCGTAGCGCAAGAGGGGGGCAGACGGCCCCCCTGCCCCGCTACTCGTCCGCGAAGGGGCCGGGCATGAGGGATCTGTCACGTTTGTTGCGTCCGCGCTCGATTGCCGTGCTGGGGTCAGGATGGGCGTCGAATGTTATCGAGCAGTGCCAGCGGATGGGGTTTGACGGGCCGGTCTGGCCGGTTCATCCGAGGCGCGCCGAGATCGCGGGGGTTCCTTGTTTCCCCTCACTGGCCGATCTGCCCGCACCGCCGGATGCCACCTTCGTCGGTGTCAACCGGCATGCCACGCTTGATGTTGTCGAGGCTTTGTCCTCCATGGGTGGCGGCGGGGCGATCTGTTTTGCCTCGGGTTGGCGCGAGGCAGGTGAGGCGGATTTGCAGGATCAGCTTGTCACCAAAGCCGGCTCAATGCCAATACTTGGGCCAAATTGTTATGGCCTGATAAACTACCTTGATGGCGCCCTGCTCTGGCCCGATCAGCATGGCGGGCGCCGCGTGGAGCGCGGGGTGGCGCTGCTCAGTCAGTCATCGAACATCATCATCAACCTGACAATGCAGGCGCGCGGCTTGCCCGTGGCCTATGTCGCTTGCCTGGGCAATGCCGCGCAGGTGGGATTGGCGGAACTGGCAAGTGCGCTTTTGGCCGATGAGCGCGTTACCGCGCTGGGGCTATATATCGAGGGGCTGGCCGATGCTCCGGCCTTTGCCGCCCTGGCCGAGGTCGCGCGGGCGGCCGGCAAGGGCATTGTGGCAATCAAGGCCGGCAAGACAGAGGCGGCACGCACCGCGGCAGCCTCGCATACCGCGTCGCTGGCGGGAGGCGGGGCGGCCTCGTCGGCCTATCTTCGGCAAGTGGGCGTGGCCGAAGTCAACACGCTGGGCGAGTTGCTGGAGGCGCTGAAGATCCTGCACCAGCACGGTCCGCAGATCGGCACGCGGCTGTGTTCACTGTCCTGTTCGGGGGGCGAGGCCGGGTTGGTGGCAGATCTGGCGGCTCCTTACCGGCTGGACTTCCCGCCCCCTTCCCAGGGTCAGCGCGCACGGCTTTCAGCCATTCTCGGGCCGCTGGTAGCCCTTGCCAATCCTCTGGATTACCACACGTTCATCTGGGGCGACGAGCAGCGCACCACTGAGGTCTTCACCACCATGCTGGAGGGTTATGATGCGGGGATCTACATTATTGATCCGCCGCGCCCGGACCGATGCGACCCCTCCAGCTTCGAGCCGGCGCTGGCCGCCATCGTGGCCGCGGCACGCACGACAGGCAAGCCGGCCTTCCCCGTGGCATCGATGCCCGAGAATTTTGACGAGCCGCGCGCGATCGATCTGATGGAACGGGGCATTGCCCCATTGATGGGGCTGGAGACAGCGCTGGGCGCACTGCGCGCCGCGCAAACCCCACCGGGTCGGGCCGGGTGGCGGCCATTCGCGCCAATCGAGCGCAACTGCCCGCTGGCGTTGTTGCCCGAGGGCGAGGCCAAGGCCTTGCTGGCCAGAGCCGGTGTCGCCGTACCCCGCGGAGTCAGCGCGGCCAGCCTTCCCGCCCTGCGCCGTCAGGCCGCCCTGTTGACGCCGCCATTGGCACTGAAGGGATTGGGCTTTGCCCACAAGACCGAGGCCGGTGCGGTCCGCCTCAATCTGCCCTCGCTGGACGGTCAGGAGGAGATGGCGGGTGCAACCGGCTATCTCGCCGAGGAGATGGTCACCGGGGCGCTGGCCGAGTTGCTGATCGGGGCCCGGCGCGATCCTGTTTACGGCGCCACACTGACGCTTGGATTCGGCGGAGTCGCGGCGGAACTGCTGGCCGATACCGCCACGCTTGTTCTGCCAGTGACCGGCGACGAGATAGAGGCCACCTTGCGCGGCCTGCGGCTTTGGCCGCTGCTGGATGGCTTCCGGGGGCGGGCACGGGCGGACGTGGCGGCGGTGGTGAAGGTGGCGTTGATCCTGCAGTCGCTGCTGGAAAGCGATTGCAGGCTGGAGGAGATCGAAATCAATCCACTGATGGTGCGCGAAAGCGGTGCTGTCGTGGTGGATGCAGTAATCTGGAAGGAACAACCATGATGCAGATGCGAACCGACGGCCCGGTAAAGACCCGGCGCGAAAAGGGTATTCTGGAGGTCACGCTGGATCGGCCCAAGGCCAACGCGATCGACCTGAAGACCAGCCGGATCATGGGCGAGGTGTTTCGCGATTTCCGTGACGATGACAGCCTGCGCGTGGCTATCCTGCGTGCCGCCGGAGACAAGTTTTTTTGCCCCGGCTGGGATCTCAAGGCCGCTGCCGATGGCGATGCGGTCGATGGCGATTATGGCGTGGGCGGTTTTGGCGGCTTGCAGGAACTTCCGCAGATGAACAAGCCGGTTATTGCCGCGGTAAACGGCATCTGCTGCGGTGGCGGGTTGGAACTGGCGCTCAGTTGCGATCTGATTCTGGCATCAAGCAACGCAACCTTCGCCTTGCCCGAGATCCGCTCGGGCACCGTGGCCGATGCCGCCAGCATCAAGCTGCCCAAGCGCATACCCTATCACGTGGCGATGGATCTGCTGCTGACTGGCCGCTGGTTTGATGCCGATGAAGCCCTGCGCTGGGGCATTCTGAAGGAAATCACAACGCCGCAAGAGCTTCTTCCCAAGGCCCGGGAACTGGCGAAGCTGCTCGAAAGCGGTCCGCCGCTTGTCTTTGCCGCGATCAAGGAAGTGGTGCGCGAGGCTGAGGATATGCGCTTTCAGGACGCGCTTAACCGCATCACCCGCCGCCAGTTCCCCACCGTTGACCGGCTATATGCCAGTGAAGACCAGCAGGAAGGCGCGCGCGCCTTCGCTGAGAAGCGCGATCCGGTCTGGAAGGGACGCTGACAAACGTCAAGCCGAAAACTGGTCAAAGGTAAGGCGGAGCGCAAGCAATTCCTTGTAGCGGCGATGGGGCTTGAAGCGAGCCTCATAGCGCTGCAAGGGCCGTGTCAGCACCTCAACCCAGCGCCAACGCCGGACCAGGTGCTGCGCGGCCTCCCAGATGCGGCGCTGATCAGCGGCGCGGTAGCCGCCGCACAGCGCTTCAGCCTCGGGTGTGGGCCGCGGTGACAACGCATGAATTCCATGGATCGCAAGCACCAGATCGAGGATCTGACGCCGTGGGCTGGCACCAGTCGCACGCGATGCGCCCTCGAAATCCAGAAATGTGATCCGCTCACCATCCCAGCACAGATCGCGTGGCAGCGGTCTGCCATGCGCAAGGCGCGCAGCATGCAGCCCGGCCAGCGCCGCGCCCGCCGCGCGAAAGGCGCGCAGGCGTTCATCGGGCGGTGCATCAGCCAGAAGGGCTTCGAGCGTGGGGCCACTGTCCGGCAACACGATATAGCTGTCGGCCTCTGCGAGGATCGGCGGCACCGGTGCGCCGCGCGCCAGCAGATCGCGGTGGATACGCCGTTCCCGTTCGAAAGAACGCGCCGGGTCGCCCTTCTGAAGCCGCCAGCGCAGCGACAGCACCTCGGGCCGCTTGATCCAGTAACGCCGCCCGTTAAGTTCCACCGGCTCGATACGCGGGGCATCGGGCCGGGTCGCATGTGCAACCAGCAAATCCAAAGCGGGCAAGGATGACGACGGTGTCAGCATGTCATGAAAGTGTCACCTAACCGTCACAGCGTCAATCTTCGGCGCTGCCGAAAGCGGCATCCCGCCCGGCAAACGATCACGAATGCGCGAGCAGGCCGGCCTCCGCCACCGCACGACTTTCGCGGTGGCGCGAATGGTCTAAGCTGGCGCGGTATTTGTCATTGGAGGCACAAATGTTTGAATTTAAACGGATGACCGCAACCGCCCTTGCCCTGGCATTGGCCCTGCCCCTCGCCCTACCGCAGGCCGCGCTGGCCGATGAGGCCGCGATCGGCGCACGCAAGGCACAGTTCCAGTTGTTCGCCTTCAACCTTGGTGTGCTGGGCAGCATGGCACAGGGCCGTGTCGAGTATGATGCCGAAGCGGCACAACGGGCGGCCGATCATCTTTTCAACCTGACACGCTTCTACAACCCCGCTCTCTGGCCCGAGGGTTCCGACAATGCCAGCGCCGAAAATACCCGTGCCCTGCCCGCGATCTGGGAAAATCTGGAAGATTTCACCCAGCGTTACGGCGCGCTGCAAACCGGAGCCGAGGCCATGCAGGCCGCCGCCGGCACCGATCTGGCATCGCTGCAAGGGGCATTGGGTGCGCTGGGCGGGGCCTGTGGCGCCTGCCATGACAACTACCGCGCACCTGCGCCCTGATGCGGCGCTGGCCTGTCGTTCTGGGGCTTGCCGTGGCGGCTGCGGGGGTCGGCTTCTGGCTGCTCACCCGCCCTGCTACCTTGTCACCGGCACACCAGCAGGCGCTGGCCACACATGCCGCTGACCCGGCGCGCGGCGAAACGGTATTCTGGGCGGCGGGCTGCGCAGGCTGCCACGCCGCCCCCGGAATCGCCTTCAACGCGCCACTCGAAGAGCGGCTGGCGCTCAGCGGCGGGCGGCGCTTCGAGACCGGATTCGGCACCTTCGTTGCACCCAACATCTCCACCGATACCGACGCCGGGATCGGCGGCTGGACGCTGGAGGAATTCGCGCGTGCCGTCATGCTCGGCGTCTCACCTACCGGCGCGCATTACTACCCGGCCTTCCCCTATCGCGCCTATGCCGGTGCCACGCCAGGCGATGTGGCTGATCTTTGGGCCTTCTGGCAACGCCTGCCCGCCGATGCCACCCCGTCGCGCGCGCATGACCTGCCCGCACCGCTGAACCTGCGCCGCGGGTTGGGGCTGTGGAAGCGGCTTGCCCAGGGTGTTGCCCCACCCGCCGCTCCCGACGATCCGGTCGTTGCGCGCGGGCATTATCTGGTCGAAACAATGGCCCATTGCGCCGAATGTCACACCCCGCGCGATGCGCTGGGGCGGCTCGACAGCACACGATGGATGGCGGGCGCGCCCAATCCGTCGGGCGAGGGGCGTATTCCGGCCATTCCACCGCAGGGCTGGTCAGCCGAGGATATCGAAGCCTATCTTTCCAGCGGCTTCACCCCCGAGTTCGATGTGGTCGGCGGCTCGATGGCCGATGTCGTGGTGCAGATGGCGCAACTGCCCGCCGAGGATCGCGCGGCCGTCGCCGCCTGGCTTCTGACCCTGCCAGGTCGGGACTGAACACGAAAAAGGGGCCGCCCCAACCGGTGGCCCCTGCGCTTCATCTGTTCACAAATATCCCGGGGGGAGTCGCCAGCGGCGACGGGGGGCAGCGCCCCCCGCCCTGTTTCCTCGCTCGGCCAGCCTCAGCGCGGGCCGATCATCATCACCATCTGCCGCCCTTCAAGGCGCGGCATGTTCTCGACCTTGCCGATTTCGGCAACTTCCGCCGCCACCCGGTTGAGCAATTCCATCCCGAGTTGCTGGTGCGCCATCTCCCGGCCCCGGAAACGAAGAGTAACCTTGACCTTGTCGCCGCCCTCCAGAAACCGGATGACATTGCGCATCTTCACATCGTAATCATGGGTATCGGTTCCGGGGCGGAACTTGACTTCCTTGATCTCGATGATGTGCTGCTTCTTGCGCGCTTCGGCCTCGCGCTTTTGTTGTTCGTACTTGAACTTGCCATAGTCCATGATCTTGCAGACTGGCGGTGCCGCATTGGGCGAGATCTCAACCAGATCAAGCCCTGCTTCCTCGGCAAGCTCAAGAGCCTTGGCAGGCGTGACCACGCCGATGTTTTCGCCTTCCGCTCCGATCAATCGGATCTCTGGGGCGCGAATCCGGTCATTGACGCGGGGACCGGTGTCGCGGCTGGGCGGGGCATTGTGGGGTCTGCGGGCTATGGGAGCGTTCCTTCTTTTGATACGACGCGCAGGAAAATACCCTTGCGCCGGTCAACTGGCAAGGGGCAGGTCGCAAGGGAATGCCGGATTCGACCGTCCACGAGCGACAGGGAAAGAATCCGGGAGGGAAAGCGGGGCAAAACCGGCATTTCGACGCCGATTGCGCAATATGTTGGCTGCACTGCGGCGAAGATCGATTGCGCAAAGGGGGCGAACATGTGTAAACGGCCCGTGAAGTGCGTGTTTTCGCAACCCGAGGAAATGATATGAAAAAGATACTGATCATAGCGGTGATCGTCCTGGCCGCCGGTGTCGGGATCTGGCTGGCCCAGAACGAACCCGCACCAGCCCCCGCCCCCGTGACCGCTCCTGCTGTCGAGGCCCCGGCACCGACCGAGCCGGTAATCGAGGCCCCGGTCGAAGAAACCGCCGAAGAGCAAGCTGTCGAGGATGTCGCCGAAGACATCGTCTCTGACGTGATCGAGGCAGGCGAAGCCGCCGCCGAAGACGCGCAAACCACCGCCGAAGGGATCGTATCGGACATCCTGGCCGCTTCGGAAGAGGCCGCCGCCGAAGTTGAAGAGCGCATCTCGGATTCGATCGCCGCGATTGAGGAAGCTGCGCGCGAAGTCGAAGCTGACATGACGCCTGACGCCACCGATGCAGCGGATGCTGCCGCTGTCGAGCCCACCACCGAGTCGATGGACGAGGCAACCGAAGCGCCTGCCGCCGAAGCCACCGAGGCGGAGACAACCGGAGACGCGGGAACAACCGACGCCGAACGGCGCGCTCTCTTCACGCCTGAAGGTTTTGATTACGATGCCGCTCTGGAAGCGATCGAGGAGTCCAACATGGGCACCCTGAACCGCGCCGCCGCGCGCCGGATCATGGAGGGTCTGCGCGACAATCCCGATGCCGTGGCCGCAGCCTTGCCGCAACTGCGCTCGCTCATGGGTCTCTGACCCGCGGCGCAGCCCGCACCAGTTCAAAAGGCCCCTGCCATCGCGGGGGCCTTTTTTCGTTTCATGCCATGGGCGGCGGACAGCGCCACAACAACCTGTCAGATTCCATCACCGACAAAGGCTTTCTCAACCACGTATTCTGCCGGTTCTGAATTGGCCCCTTCATTCAGGCCCCAGCCCTCCAGAATCGCCTTGAGGTCGATATTGAACGCCATGGAGCCGCAGATCATCGCCCGGTCGCGTGCCGGGTCCATCGGGCCGGGAAGGCCCAGATCCTCGAACACCTTGCCGGACGCCAGATTGTCCGTTACCCGGCCCATGCGCTCAAAGGGTTCCCGGGTGGTGGTGGGGTAGTAATGCAGCTTGCCCTCGACCATCTCGCCGATCAGCGGATCATCACGCAACGAAGCCACCAACTGGCGGCCGTATTCCAGTTCGGCCACCTCACGGCAGGTATGCATCAAGATGACCTGTTCATACTTTTCATAGGTTTCGGGGTCGCGGATCAGCGAGGCGAAGGGGGCAATGCCGGTGCCGGTGGCCAGCATCCACAGCCGCTTTCCGGGCAAGAGCGCATCGAGCACAAGCGTGCCCACCGGTTTGGGCCGCAAGATGATCTCATCGCCCGGCTGGATATGCTGCAGACGCGAGGTCAGCGGGCCGTCGGGCACCTTGATCGAATAGAACTCAAGCTCTTCGTCCCAGTTCGGCGAGGCGATGGAATACGCGCGCAACAGCGGCTTGCCATTGTCACCCAGCAGTCCAATCATCACGAACTCGCCCGATCGAAACCGCAGGCTTTGCGGCCGCGTACAACGGAACGAGAACAGGCGATCCGTCCAGTGGCGCACCTCGGTGACGGTCTGGGCATCTGGAAGAGAACGCACGCGCGGCGTTGCTTGGGCGTCGGTCATGAGTTGGATCGCTTTGCTGACAGTGATGATTTTACGCGCTTGTTTACCGTGAGGAAACGCCGAACGAAACCCCGCGCTGGCGTGGCGCGCACCGGGGGCCCGGCCACCTCATTCGGGCGACCGCCCGTTATGACCTGTGCGCAGGTCCACGCGCCCGTTGTGGCGGGCAAGCCTGCGCAGGGGCGACCAGCGGACATCGTTTTGCCAGTGCTCGCACGGCTGGCGTTGCGCCTGATGCGGCTGCAACTCGATCTCGGAGAAACCCGCGCGCCGGGCAAGGGTGTAATGCCCCGCCAGCACCGCGCCATGGGCCCGTATGCGGCCCTTGAATCCCGCGCGGCGCAATGATGTTGAAAGGTCATAGCCCGCAGTATCGCCAATATGCCGCAGGCGAATGCGGACCAGCGCAACGCGCGGCAACAGCCGCGTCAGCCTTGCCCACTCGGTGCGGCCACATTCGGGATTGGACAGATCGATCGCCAGTTGCCCAAGTGTGGCCCCGGCCTGATCCGAGACAGCGGCCAGCGGCACAAACCCATCGCACCAGTCGTCAGGGTGAAAGCCGGTGTCGGTGACCAGTATAACCATGTCGGTAACCTCGCTTGCTGTTCCCTTTTTCTTCCGTATCTTCGAACAGGATGCCGCACCGTTTGCCCTGCCACCATGATGCGGATCAAATCGGACGGGCGCTTGCCCGCCCCGCCCGCGCGCGCTAGACAGAAATCATGAATGCCGCGCGCCGTGATGCGCAAACCCCGCCCGGAAGCCATGCCAACCCCCGACCTCGACCCGCTTGACAGAAAAATCCTGGCCGAATTGCAGGAAGACGCCAGCCAGTCGCTGGACGATATCGCGCGCAAGGTCGGCAGTTCGAAAACGCCGGTCTGGAACCGCATTCGCAAACTGCGCGAGGCCGGGGTGATCGGCCGCCAAACGGTGCTTCTGGACGCCGAAGCACTGGGCCTGGAGGCATGTTTCTTCGTGCTGATCCGCACCGCCGAACACGAACCCGACTGGCAGGACCGCTTCCTGCACTCGGTTCGTTCCCGCCCTGAGGTACTGGAGGCACACCGCCTGGCAGGCGATATCGACTACATCCTGAAAGTTCGGGTGCCGAACGCCCGTGCCTATGACACTTTCTACCAGGCATTGATCCGCGATGTGCGTATCCATAACGTGACCGCGCTTTTGTCGATGGAAGAGATCAAGTCCACCACCATCCTGCCTGTCTGAACCAATCTCACACCCGTGACCTGATCGCCTGCTCCGCAGAAGCCTGCTTGCTCAGGCAGCGGGGCGCTGCGGCGTTGCAAAGCCTCCAGCCCTGCACCCCATGCCTTGCCATGGCAGACGTTGACCTTTCATCTCCCTATGTGAACATTGGATCATGTCTTCGTTCGTTTCCCGACTCAGCCGCGCGCCTTTGCCTTTCGACTCCGAAGCCGGGGCCGACGCCGCCGACCGTTTCAACGATCTGGTGCCCGAGTTGCGCGCGCTTCTGGCCGGCGCCGCCGGGTGCAGCCCATATCTGAAAGCGCTGATGGAACGCGAGGATGAATGGCTGCGCGAAGCCCTTGCAGACAATCCCGAGGCCGCGCTGCACGCCGCGCTCGACAGCCTTTCAGCAACCGAGCCAGATGTGATCGCCAGCGCGTTGCGTCGCGCCAAACGGCGCGTCGCGTTGCTGGCCGCGCTTGCCGATCTGGGTGGCGTCTGGCCACTGGAGGCCGTTACCGGTGCGCTGACCGATCTGGCCGACCGCGCCACCCATCGCGCGCTTGCCACCACCCTCGCCGAGGAGATCCGCCGCGGCAAGCTGCCCGGCGCGCAGCCTGGCGACGAAGAGACCGGCGCGGGAATGGTCGTTCTGGCGATGGGCAAGATGGGCGCGCATGAATTGAACTATTCATCGGATATCGATCTGATCTGCCTGTTCGACGAATCCCGCTTCGAGCCCGCCGATTACCACGACGCCCGCGCCGCCTTCATCCGGGCCACCCGCAGGGCGACAGCGCTGTTGTCGGATCACACCGGCGAGGGCTATGTCTTTCGCACCGATCTGCGCCTGCGCCCGGACCCCTCGGTCACGCCGGTCTGCATCTCGATGGAGGCCGCCGAGCGGTATTACGAAAGCCTTGGCCGCACCTGGGAACGTGCCGCCTATATCAAGGCGCGGCCATGCGCAGGCGATCTTGAGGCCGGGATGCGGTTTCTGGAGGTCTTGCGTCCTTTCGTCTGGCGTCGCCATCTGGATTTTGCCGCCATTCAGGATGCCCATGACATGCGCCTGCGTATCCGAAGCCACAAGGGCCTTGGCGGCGCGCTGGCGCTGGAGGGGCATAACATGAAGCTGGGCCGGGGCGGGATCCGGGAGATCGAGTTCTTCACCCAGACCCGACAACTGATCGCCGGCGGACGCGACGAAGGTTTGCGCCAGCGCGATACGCTGGGCGGGATGGCT
Organism: uncultured Rhodobacter sp.; assembly: GCA_964496915.1. GTDB lineage: Bacteria > Pseudomonadota > Alphaproteobacteria > Rhodobacterales > Rhodobacteraceae > Pararhodobacter. Next base: position 192,511 of record CAZCAX010000002.1, on the reverse strand, counting down.
GCGCTGGCGGCAAAAGGCTGGGTGCCCGACGATGTGGCACAGGCATTGGCCGGGCATTACCGCGCGCATCGCGAGGTCGAGCACCGGTTGCAGATGGTCAACGATGCGCAAACCCAGCTTCTGCCCAACACGCCCGAGGGTTTCGACCGCATCGCGCGCTTCATGGGTGAGGGCGACACCGCGCGCTGGCGCGCTACGCTGAAGGAACGGCTGGAAGAGGTCGCCGCCCTGACCGAAGATTTCTTCGCTCCCTCCGAGGCCGCGCCCCTGCCCGATCTGCCGCAGTCGCAGCAGGAGATCGTCGATGGCTGGCGGGCCTATCCCGCCCTGCGCTCGGCCCGTGCGCAGGAGATCTTCAACCGGCTCAAGCCGGAAATCCTGTCGCGCCTGCAACGCGCGGCCCATCCCGACGAGGCGCTGATCCAGTTCGATCACTTCCTGGGCGGGTTGCCTGCCGGGGTGCAGTTGTTCTCGCTCTTCGAGGCAAACCCCACGCTGATCGACCTGTTGGCCGATATCTGCACCACAGCGCCGCGGCTGGGCCAGTATCTGGCGCGCAATTCGGGGGTCTTCGATGCGGTCATCGGCGGCGATTTCTTTTCCGCTTGGCCGGGTGCACGGGCGCTGGAGGCCGATCTGGGCAACCGGCTGAATAGCGCGGGCGATTATGAAGGCATGCTTGATGCGGGCCGGGTCTGGATGAAGGAATGGCACTTTCGCATCGGGGTGCATCACCTGCGCGGGTTGATCGACGCGTTCGAGGCCGCAACCCAGTACGCACAACTGGCCGATGCCGTCCTTGCGGCGTTCTGGCCGCGCGTTGTCGCCGAATTCACCCGCAAGCACGGCGCGCTGCCGGGTCGCGGGGCGGTGGTCCTGGGGATGGGTTCGCTGGGGGCCGCACGCCTGAATGCCGGGTCAGATCTGGACCTGATCATGATCTATGACCCGGCCGGGCAGGAAAACTCGGACGGGCCACGACCCTTGGCCGCGCGTCCCTATTATGCCCGGCTGACGCAGGCGCTTCTGACCGCGCTATCGGCGCCGATGGCGCGGGGGCGGCTTTATGAGGTTGATATGCGGTTGCGCCCCTCGGGGCGACAGGGTCCGGTGGCGACCGCGCTGGAAAGCTTTCGGAATTACCAGCGCAATGAAGCCTGGACCTGGGAACATCTGGCCTTGACGCGCGCGCGCAACGTCACAGGCAATCCAGAGCTTGCCGCCGAGGTCGAGGCGTTTCGCCGCGAACTACTCACGCTCAAGGCCAGTGGCGATACAATCGTGCAGGACGTTGCGCAGATGCGCGCGCGCCTGCAAGCTGCCAAGCCGGGACAGGGTGCGCTGGACGCCAAGGACGGGCCGGGAAGGTTGCAGGACATCGAGCTTCTGGCCCAGATGGGCGCCCTACTGGCCGCATCGCCCGCGCGGCGGACCGAGGCCCAGTTGCTCGCCGCGCGGCGCAGCGGGATTCTGGACAAGGCCGACGAGGCTGCCCTTCTGTCCGCTTATCGGCTGATGTGGCGGGTGCAATGTGCCCAGCGGTTGCTGGCAGACCGGGTGAGCGACCCGCAGGATCTGGGCGCAGGGGCCCGCGCCTTCCTGCTGCGCGAAACCGGCATGCCTGATCTTGATAGCCTCGCCGAGGCCATTGCCGATAGCGCGGCCAGGGCCAGGGCCATCATTGACCGGCACCTGCCCGCCACCACCCCCGAAAAAGACAAGGAAACCTGATCATCCGCCCCGCAGCGGGCCGGGATATCAGGCCGGATCAGGCTCGCCGATACGCGCCATGTCATAAGGCGTCGTCTGATAGATCTCGTTGATCCAGTTGCCGTAAAGCAGATGCGCATGGCTGCGCCAGCGGTTGGTGGGCTGGCGTGTGGGGTCATCATCGGGGTAATAATTGACCGGCACGTTGATCGTCTTTCCCGAGGCCACATCGCGGTCATATTCCTCTTTCAGCGTGCCGCTGTCATACTCGAAATGGTTGAAGATATAGAGCGCGCGGTGCGCCGGATCTTCCACCAGACAGGGCCCCACCTCGTCTGAGCCAAGAAGCGTCACCAGCCCCGGCACGGCGTCGATCTCTGCCTGGCGCATTTCGGTCCAGCGGCTGACCGGGATGAGCACGTCATCGGAAAACCCGCGCAGATAGGGCGAGACGGGCGAAAGGTTGCGGTGCCGGAAACAGCCGAAGGCCTTGCGATCCAGCAGATGTTTGTTGACCCCGTGAAAATGATGGATCATCGCCATCCCGCCCCAGCACACGCCAAAGGTGGAATGCACATTGGTCTGTGTCCACTCAAACACTTCGCGCAACTCGTCCCAATAAGTCACTTCCTCAAAGGGGAGATGCTCGATCGGTGCACCGGTGATGATGAGGCCGTCGAATTTCTCGTCCTTCACCTCCTGAAAGGGGCGATAGAACTCTTCCATATGCTCGGCGGCGGTGTTTCTCGTCTGGTGTTCGCTCATGCGGATCAGGCGGAAATCGATCTGCAGGGGTGTGGCGCCGATCAGCCGGGCAAACTGGTTCTCGGTCTGAATTTTCTTCGGCATCAGGTTCAGAAGCCCGATCCTGATTTGCCGGATATCCTGACGCGCGGCGCGCGTGTCGGACATGACCATCACACCCTCGCGCGACAGGACGTCAAAGGCGGGCAGATTGGTGGGCAGGGTGATGGGCATATGTTTTTAATCCTTGGCGCTCAGGCAGCGTCGCGCGCGCGGCGTTCCAGAGCATCGGCGATCAGTTGGTCGAATTCGGCAGGCGTCTGGACCTTGGCCACGTCATCGGCCTGCACGGTGATGCCCCAGTGCCGCGCCATTGCCGCGTAGCGCGGCTGGCGATGGGCCAGCGCGCGCGCATAGGTCCAGCGCACAAAGGCGTCCGGGTCCACCTCGTCGGGCGCGCAGCCACTTTCCTGCAGATAGCGATCCCAGCTCTCAACAAGGAAATCCGGGCGGTAATACATTGGCTTGGGCGCGCGATCAAAGCGTCTGACCAGTTCGGCGGTATGCGCCTCGCTGCCTTCGATCCAGACCAGAAGCATATGCCGTGCCAGCACGCTGAGCACCGGGTCGGTGGGGGTTTCCGGGTTCACCACCTCGCAGATCGAACCGCCGGAATCGCAGACAAAGTTGTCATAGCCATAAAGCTCGCGCGCACGGTTGATGAAATGCGGCGCATCCAGCAGGGCGGCGATTTCAGCGTCATGGTGCTGCTTCTGGCGCAAGCGATATTCCTCGAACGCCAGCCCGCCGCGCGCCGGGTCGCCGGGTTTGCCCAGATAGGTCGAGAGCGGCGCGAGATTGTCGAAGGTGATGTTCGAACGGATACGCACGGAATCGGACAACAGCAATTCGCGCAGCAAGGGAACCTTCATTGCCTCGCGCTTGAAATTGTCGGCGATCGCCTCGCCCATGTAACGCGTGCCGATCCGGTAATCGACCGAATAATGAAACCAGCCGCCCGCGCGCAGCAGGGCCGCAGTGCGGGTCTTGCCCAGCCCCGACATACCGAAAAGAAGCACTCGTTTCTGCGTGCTTTCCAGCCATTCCTTGGCGGATTCAACGATCATTGCCCTGCTCGCCTTACCTTGGGTTGCCGACTATGCCGCGCTCAGGGGCGCGGTTCAAGCCGGGTAACGCCGACCCCGCCTGCGCGTGCAAGCTCCGGGTCAAGCGTCATCGGAATATACTCGCCGCGCCGCCAAAGCACCCCCAGATCATCATAATGACGGCTGAGCGGATGGCCCGACTGGCCGGTGGAGATGATGAAAACCGAGGCTTCGGGATCGGCCATGTCGTAAACGCCACGATAGCCTGCGCCATGGACATTGGCATAAGGGTCGGTACCGCCGCCGCGGGTGCGTCCGCGCATCAGCGTGTGATCCCCGCCCGAGGTGGACTGCCGGATGTTCACGAAATGCCGAAGGAACGGCACTTCGCCCAGAACCGGGTGATCATGCATGGCCTGATGCGCATCGCCCCAGCGCCAGCTTTCGATATTGCCGCCATAACGCTGACGCAGTTCCAGCAGCGCCGCATCAAGGGCAGTGCGCGCAATATCGGTACAGGTTTCCACCACCGCCGACTGGATCACGTCGCACCAGCCCGCCGCGCCGCTGATGTTGCGATAGACGCGCTCGATGAACAGGGGCTCCATATGGGTGAATATCTCGGCCACAGGGCCCAGTTCGTCACGGATCAACCGGTTCTGCAGATGCCGCATCCACGCCGCATAGATCAGCGGTTCAGGAAGATGCTCGTTCATCTCGCCGTTCCAGTCGGCCAGCATGCCCAGCGCCTGCTGGCGCATGGCCTCGGGCGTGCCGGGTTCAGCCGGATCGCCCTGAAACCACAGCTCGGCGCCCACCAGCGGCAGAAGATTGCGCGCGGCCTGGCTGACGGTATCGAGCTGCGCTTCGATGAAGCTGTCGCGGGTATGAACGCTGCGCTGGCGCATCAGATGCATCCAGCGTTCAATGCGCGTGCTGTCACCCCATTCAAAGCTGACATGCAACGGAAAGGGGCGTTCCAGCGGTTTGTTGTTGGTGTTGCCCAGCAGCCCGGTTTCGGGGTCCACAAACCTGGGGTTTGCCGAATAGGGCAAGATGCCCTGCCAGCGCGCGTTGGCGTCCCAGCCGGGCGCGGGCATGCGGCCCTGCGTGGGGTGATCGGCGCTGCGGCGCGGCATGTGGCCGATCAACTGCATGGCGATGCGTGTCTCGTCGATCAGCATCAGGTTTTGCGACGGAGCGACATAGGCCTCAACGGCCGCGATCGCCGCGTCGATATCACCCGCCCGCATCAGGCCGATCGCCGCCGAGATCGAGGTATCCTCGGCGCTTAGCACGGTCCAGCTGACCGCTGCCACATGGCCCGGCGGCGTGACCGAGGCCAGCCCGTAATGGCTGCCAGGCAGCACCGGCCCGTTCTCGGACCAGCGCATGGTGACGGTAACGGGGTCGCCGTCCTTGACCTGAATGATAGAGCCGCGGGTTTCGAATGCAGCCCAGCCATCGGGCGTGCGGTAGCGCGTGGGATCCTCAGGGTCCAGTTCCTCCATGAACACGTCCTGATCATCGAGGTAGCTGGAGGTCAGGCCCCAGCCCAGCCGCTCCGAGCGCCCCACCAGAACTGCCGGAATGCCCGGAATCGTGCCGCCAATCACCCCGCCGGTTTCCAGCTCAAGCCGCGCCAGATACCAGATCGCGGGTGCGGTGAAACCCAGATGCGGGTCGTTGGCCAGAAGCGTGCCGCCATTGGTCGAACGGTCCGGCGCCGCCGCCCAGGCGTTTGAAGCACCGGCGAACTCCAGCGGCGGAAAGGGCGAGAACATGCCGCCCGGCATCTCACCGGGGCTTTGGCGGGCCATGGCAAGCTGTGACCGCTCAAGTCCCGGAAACAGGCTGGCGTAATCGGGCAATGCGGCGACCCCCTGCCCCGGATCATCCGGCATCAGATCGCGCGCCGCATCCTCGTCCATCAGCGCGGAAATGCGCGCGCGGCGCACCTCGGCATCAAGGTGACCGGAAAGCTGCAACGCCATAAGCTTGACCAGCGCCACCGAATCGGCGGGCTGCCAAAGGCCCACCTCGACAGGGAACAGGAAATATTCCGGCGCACCCCGGCCCAGCGCGCGCTCGTTCACCGCCGTGATCCAGGCATTGACCCCCCGTGCATAGGCTTCCAGCGCGGTGCGCGAATAGCTGTCCTGATGCACGACCGAATCCTGCGCCAGCGCATAGATGTCCAGCCGGCGCAACAGCTCGTCCGTGCGCAGGGTGCGCGCGCCAAACACCTCGGACAGTCGGCCCTGCGCGGTTCGGCGCAGAAGGGTCATCTGCCACAGCCGGTCCTGCGCATGGGCAAATCCGAGACCGAAGAACACATCTTCATCGGTCTCGCCAAAGATATGCGGCACGTTATGGGTGTTGCGCGCGATTTCCACCGCCGCATTCAGCCCGCGCACCTGCCAGTTGCTGCCGTAATCAGGCAGCGAGCGCGACAGAAAATAGTAAACACCGGCGAAGCCCACGATAAAAATCACCACCAGCGCAGTGGCGATACGTAGGAGCCAGCGAAACAGGGTGAGCATGCCCGCGTGTTTCCTCGTGTTGACCTCGGGTTTCGCTTCGTTACCTATGGTGTCGCGCGCGTCAGCGCAATTCAAACGATGCAGAACGGGGGCATGCAATGGCGAAGGTGGCGTTTCTGGGCCTGGGGGTGATGGGTTATCCAATGGCGGGACATCTGGCAAAGGCCGGGCATGATGTGACCGCCTACAATCGTACCACGGCCAAGGCAGCGGCCTGGGCAAAGGAACACGCTGGCAACCACGCCGCCACCCCGCGCGAGGCCGCCGAGGGGGCTGAGTTCGTGATGGCCTGTGTTGGCAATGATGATGATCTTGCGCAGATCTGCCGGGGCGCGGACGGTGCGTTTGCCGGCATGAAGAAGGGCGCGGTTTTCGTCGACCACACCACCGTGTCTGCCAGCATCACCCGCACCCTTGCCGAAGAGGCGGGCGCGAAGGGGCTGGGCTTTGTCGATGCGCCGGTATCAGGCGGTCAGGCAGGGGCCGAGAACGGGGTGCTGAGCATCATGTGCGGCGGCACCGAGGGTGATTACGCCCGCGCTGAGCCGGTAATGGCGGCCTATGGCCGCACCGTGAAACGACTGGGCGAAACGGGCTCGGGCCAGATTGCCAAGATGATGAACCAGATCTGCATCGCCGGTCTGGTCCAGGGTTTGGCAGAAGCCCTTCGCTTTGGCGAAAAGGCCGGGATGGATGGCAAGGCGGTGATCGAGGTCATTCAGGGCGGCGCTGCCGGAAGCTGGCAGATGGCCAACCGCCACGAAACCATGCTGGACGGCAAGTTTGACTATGGTTTCGCGGTGGACTGGATGCGCAAGGATCTGGGCATCTGCCTTCAAACCGCCAACGAGATCGGCGCGCCCCTGCCCGTCACCGCACTGATTGACCAGTTCTACAAGGATGTGCAGGCCCTTGGCGGCGGGCGCTGGGATACCTCGTCGCTGATCGAGCGGCTGCGGAGATTGTCATGACGCTGGAAGCACGGATCAGGCAAGGCCGGGGCGAAGAACCCGCCGATCTGGTGCTCAAGGGCGGCACCGTCTGGTGCATGATCACCGGCGCGCGGATTGCGGGCGATGTGGCGATTTGCGGCGATACCATCGTAGGGATCGGCGCCGACTATGCGGGCAAGCGCGAGATCGACGTTAGCGGTAAGCTTCTGGTGCCGGGCTTCATCGATACGCATCTTCATATCGAAAGCTCGTGCATCACGCCGTTTGAATTTGATCGCTGCGTCGCCCCGCGCGGCGTGACCACCGCCATCTGCGACCCGCATGAGATCGCCAATGTCGCCGGAGCGGCGGGAATCGGATACTTCCTCGATGCCTCGGGTTGCACGGTCATGGATATTCGCGTGAACCTGTCCTCCTGCGTTCCGTCGACGCATATGGAAACGGCGGGCGCGGCGCTGTCGGCGGGCGATCTGGCACCGCTCATGGATCATCCGCAGGTGATCGGGCTGGCCGAGTTCATGAACTATCCCGGCGTGATCTTCCGCGATCCGGGTTGCATGGAGAAACTGAAAGCCTTTGCCGGACGCCATATCGACGGCCACGCACCGCTGCTTTCCGGGCGTGATCTGAACGCCTATGTCAGCGCCGGCATCCGCACCGAGCATGAGGCGACATCGGCCAGAGAGGCGATTGAGAAGCTGCAAAAAGGGCTGCGCGTGCTTATCCGGGAAGGTTCGGTTTCCAAGGACCTGGAAGCCTTGGCCGAAGTGCTGACGCCGTTGACGGCGCCCTATATGTGCCTGTGCACCGATGACCGCAACCCGCTGGATATCGGCGAACACGGGCATCTGGACTATATGATCCGACGATTGATCGAAAAGGGGTGTGATCCGCTGTCGGTCTATCGCGCGGCCTCGCTTTCCGCCGCCGAGGCCTTCGGGCTGAAGGATCGCGGCCAGATCGCGCCGGGCAAACGGGCCGATATCGTGGTGCTGGATGATATCGCGGCCTGCCGCGCGGAAAAAGTGCTTTGCGGTGGGGTCGAGGTAGACGAAGCGGCGTTTGCCGCGCGGATGGTGGTAGAACCGGTCGCGCGACGCTCTGTCCATCTGCCGCGGCTGACAGCTGACAGCTTCCGCTACTCGGGAACGGCAGAGCAATCGCCGGTGATCGGTATCTGGCCCGGAAAGATCCTGACCGAACACCTGCGCGAGGTGATCCCCACGGATACGGGCGACAAACGCCCCGATCCGGCGCGCGATCTGGCCCGGATCTCGGTGATCGAACGGCACGGAAAGAACGGCAACATTGCCAACGGCTTCGTGCGCGGGTTTTCACTGAAACGCGGGGCGATCGCCTCGACCGTGTGCCACGATCACCACAATATCGCCGTGGTGGGTGTGGACTACGCCGACATGGCCAAGGCTGCCTCTCGGCTAGCCGAAATCGAAGGCGGGTTTGTCGTGGTTGAAGGCGGGCGCGTGCTGGCGGAACTGGCGCTGCCGGTGGCCGGCTTGATGTCCCTGGAGCCCTTCGAGGCTGTGCGCGACGCGCTGGTTGCGCTGCGCGCGGCGGCGCGGGGGTTGGGGGTGGAACTTGAAGAGCCCTTCCTGCAACTGGCTTTTCTTGCCCTGCCGGTGATTCCGCATCTGAAGATCACCGATCACGGGATGGTCGATGTAGACCGGTTCGACGTCATCCCCGGCTAGGCAAGCGCGGTGGCCGGGGCATCGAACCCCGCCCACCGCGCGCGCGTTTCACGCACGCAGGGGGCCAGCCCCCTCTGCCCGCTGCGCGGGCATTCACCCCCGGCGTACTGACCGGCAAGATGAAACACGGCGTTGTGCATGCGGCTTTTCGGGGGGACCGGGTTTTTAATGGCTTGCTTTCAGCGCGCATCCTGCCACAGTTCCGTTGAGCGAAGGAGGTTCGAATGCGGCGCGTTTTCAAGGTCTTGGGTTATGTTCTGATGGTGCTGGTCGTTGTCATGGCGACCGCGGCTGTCTGGAAACGCGAGGACATCATGCGCCTGCTCGCGGTCAACACCTTGTTCCGCGAGGACCGGATCGTTGCGAATTTCTCGGGGATGGACGGACTGTTTCATCACCGCTTCCTGCGCGCCGGCAGCGCCACGCCTCTGCCCCGCGGGCCTGAGGCTGCCATGCCCGAGAGTTTCACGGCATGGATCGAAGAACGTGCGGTAACCGGTATCGTGGTGCTGGACCGGGGTCAGATTGTTCACGAGAGCTATCATCTCGGCACTGCCCCCGAGGATCTGCGCATCTCCTGGTCGGTAGCAAAAAGCGCCCTGTCGCTTTTGATCGGCATCTTGCACCATGACGGCAGGCTTCCCGATCTGGATGCGCAGGTCACCGATTATGTGCCTTCGCTGGAAACCTCGGCCTATCGCGGCGCAACGATCCGGCAGGTCATGCAGATGGCCTCAGGCGTGGCATTTGACGAGGATTATCTGGATTTCAACTCGGACATCAACCGGATGGGCAGGGTGCTGGCCCTGGGCGGCACAATGGACGGCTTCTCGGCCAGCCAGACGACATCGCGCGGCGTGGCCGGTGCAGATTGGCAATATGTCTCGATCGATACGCATGTTCTGGGCATGGTGATCCGGGGGGCGACGGGCCGCAGCATATCGGAACTGATGGAGGAGCATCTGTTCATCCCGCTTGGACTGGAGCGCGCGCCCTACTACCTGACGGACGGCCATGGTGTGGAGTTCGTGCTGGGCGGACTGAACCTGACTACGCGTGATTATGCGCGCCTTGGCCAGATGATCGCCCAGGGCGGCAACTGGCAGGGCCGGCAGATTGTCCCGGCCGAATGGATAGCTGAATCAACCGCTCCCAGCGCGCCGGGGCGCGCGCTTTACGGCTATCAATGGTGGCTGCCCGAAAACCCGGTGCCGGGTGAATTCTATGCGCGCGGCGTTTATGGGCAGTTCATCTGGATCGATCAGAACCAGGATGTGGTGATCGCCGTGAACAGCGCCGACCGCGGGTTTCGTCAGCCTGGCGTGATGGACGCGAATATCGCGTTGTTCCGCACCATCACCCAGTACCTGGTAGCAGCACGCGAGAGGGAGGAGACCCTGTGAAAGAGCCATCCATCAACGTCCTCGGCAACCCGCTTGAGCCGTGCTCGACCGCGCCGATGACCGGGTTCTTCCGCAACGGCTGCTGCGATACCGGCCCCGAGGACCATGGCGTGCATACCGTCTGCGCCGAAATGACGGCCGAGTTTCTGGCGTTGTCCAAGTATCTGGGCAACGACCTGAGCACACCGCGCCCGGAATTCGGCTTTTCCGGACTCAAGCCCGGCGACCGTTGGTGCCTGTGCGCCGCGCGCTTCTTGCAGGCGCATGAAGAAGGCGCGGCGCCACGCATCCGCCTTGGCGCCACCCATCGTCGCACGCTTGACGTGGTGCCGCTGGCGGTATTGCGACAACACGCCAGCGACACTGACGAGGGATGAGCCCGTTCAAATCTTCATGTCAAAGCCGAGATGTTTCGCGACGGTGAAGATGTCCTTGTCACCACGACCGCACATGTTCATGACAATCAGATGGTCCCCTGGCAGATCGGGTGCGATCTTCATCACATACGCCAGCGCATGGCTGGGCTCCAGCGCCGGTATGATACCCTCCAGCGCGCAGGAAAGCTGGAACGCCTCAAGCGCTTCCTTGTCGGTAATGGCCACATATTCGGCGCGGCCGATCTCGTGCAGCCAGGCATGTTCGGGGCCAATGCCGGGATAATCCAGACCGGCGGAAATGCTGTAGCCTTCCAGAATCTGGCCATCGTCATCCTGCAGCAGATAGGTGCGGTTGCCATGCAGCACGCCGGGCCGGCCGCCGGTAAGGCTGGCGCAGTGCGCCATGTTTTCGTCCACGCCCTTACCCCCGGCCTCGACGCCGATGATGCGCACCGATGTGTCGTCAAGAAACGGATAAAACAGGCCCATGGCGTTCGAGCCGCCACCGATCGCGGCAATGATCGTATCAGGCAGACGGCCCTCGGCGGCCATGATCTGCTCCTTGGCCTCCTTGCCGATGATCGCCTGAAAATCGCGCACCATCGCCGGATAGGGATGCGGCCCGGCGACGGTGCCGATGCAATAGAATGTATCGCGCACATTGGTCACCCAGTCGCGCAGGGCGTCGTTCATCGCATCCTTGAGCGTGCCGCGCCCGCTGGTCACAGGCACCACCTCGGCCCCCAGAAGGCGCATGCGGAAGACATTGGGCGCCTGACGCTCGACATCATGCGCCCCCATGTAGACCACGCATTGCAGGCCGAACTTGGCGCAGACGGTGGCCGTGGCGACACCATGCTGGCCCGCGCCGGTTTCGGCAATGATGCGGGTCTTGCCCATGCGGCGGGCAAGGATGATCTGGCCCAGTACATTGTTGATCTTGTGCGCGCCGGTGTGGTTCAACTCATCGCGTTTGAGATAGATCTTGGCACCGCCCAGATGCTCGGTCATGCGCGCGGCGAAATAGAGCGGGCTGGGGCGACCGACATAATGGGTCCAGAGGTCATGCATCTCATCCCAGAAGGTGGGATCAGTCTTGGCATGCTCGTATTGCGCGTCCAGTTCCAGAATCAGAGGCATCAGCGTTTCGGACACGAAACGCCCGCCGAAGATGCCGAAGCGGCCCTGCTCATCGGGGCCGGTCTTGTAGGAATTGATCAGTTCGTCAGCCATAGCCCTGCACTCCCGCTTGTCTGGCCCTTTGAGTAGCGACCCACGGGTTACGATACAAGAGCAAGGCATTTCGAAATGCCTTGCCCACGCGGTTTTCAAACCGCGTGGAAGCCGCTTTCAAGCGGCTTGAAACAAGGGCCTTCGAAGGCCCTTCGCCCGCGCGAGGTCAGGCGCGGCGACCTCTTATCGCAACCAACGGATCGGATGGGCATTGCAGAAGATCACGAAATGCTGACCGTTCTCCACCGCCTGAAACCCACGTCGTTCCACCTCACGCACGAAGGCCGCGCGACCCACCAGCCGCTCGACATCACGGATCTGACGTTTCACCACCCCACCGCGCCGGGCCTCGCCCGAGGTGAAGACCTGCCGCAGCCAGAATTCAGCCGAAAGATGATCAGGAAGCTCTGCCATGCGGCCCATCCTGCCGTCCCAGCGTTAACAAAGGGTTAAACGCGCTGCGCCGCCGCCACGAATTCGGCGATTTTCGCAGCATCTTTCACCCCCGGCGCGCTTTCCACGCCCGAAGACACATCGACCTGCCGCGCCCCGGTCAACTGAACAGCCAGCGCGACATTCTGCGCTGTCAGACCACCCGCCAGCATCCACGGGCAAGGCCAGCGCCGACCTGCGATCAACCGCCAGTCAAATGTCAGCCCATTTCCGCCTGGCAGCACCGCTCCACGCGGCGGTTTGGCATCGACCAGCAGCATGTCGGCCACACGCCCGTATTCCGCCAACGCCGGCAAATGGCTTTCATCCGCGACGCCCACTGCCTTTATCAATGGCAGTCCATATCGGGTGCGCAACACAGCCATGCGTTCAGGGGTTTCCGTCCCGTGCAATTGCAGGAAATCCAGCGGAACCGTGGCCAGAACTGTCTCCAGCAGTGAATCATCGGCATCGACGAACAGCCCTACGCGTGCCAATCCAGGTGGCGCGGCCAGGGCGATCCGGCGCGCTTGTTCAACTGTGACATGCCGGGGCGAGCGGGGAAAGAAGTTCAACCCGATATAGGCAGCTCCAGACTGCACCACCGGCTGAATGTCTTCCACACGGGTGAGGCCACAGATCTTGACGCGAACGGAGTGCTGCATCAGCGGTTCGATGGCTCATCAAGGATTGCCAGTACCTCGTCGCGCCGCGGCTTGACCGCTGCGGCATCCGTCGGCACGCCCTGCGCCGCGCGCAGCTTGTCCAACTCACGCTTGGCGCGCGCCGCCTCGGCCCGGTATCCGCGTTCGCGCAACCATTCCCAGACCAGTCCCATAACCAGACCAAGTCCCGTCGCGGCGCCGATCACCACGAACAACGGTAACGTCACGGTATAGTCTGCGCCCACCAACGAGGACACCGTGCCGGGCCACAGTGACAGAGTCACCAAAGCACGGTTGGCCAGGGCCAGCATCAGCGCGATCATCAGGATGATCGCCAGAAAGGCGTAGCGCAGATAGGTCATCAAATCAGGTCAGCCTTCTGTTTCGTTTAGCCGGTCACGCAACAACTTGCCGGTCTTGAAAAAGGGCACGTATTTTTGCGCAACTTCGACGGTTTCGCCCGTGCGCGGATTCCGCCCCACTCTGGCATCGCGGCTCTTCACCGAGAATGCGCCAAATCCGCGCAATTCGACCCTTTCGCCGCGCGCCATAGCCTCGATGATTTCCTCGAAAAACGTATTCACGATGCGCTCGACGTCCCGCTGGTAAAGATGCGGGTTTTCGTCGGCGAGCTTCTGGATGAGTTCGGATCGAATCATGGCCTACCCCCCGGTGGCGCAAAAGTTGCTTTGTGTCCGGCGTTTCTGCGAACATCTCGGACAGAGGACCAGACTATAGGGCTTCTACCTCGGCACACAAACAAAAACCATGGGAATACGCGGGTTTGCCGCCGCACGATGCAGGACACCATGCAATTTTCCATGGCTCGTTACCCGCCGTTGTGCCGACCGGCCAGCCTGCGCGTCAGATTGCCGCAAGGCAATCCGCGCGAACTGCGTGAGCAGCGAATCGCGCCGCGACCGTTCTACAGGCCGAAAGGCCCCGCCGAAACGGGGCCTTCCAATGGCGTTTGTCACCCGGAAAGGGCCGCTGGTATCAGGTGCGATCCTTGAGCGCTGCGCCCAGGATATCACCAAGCGAGGCGCCGGCATCCGACGAGCCATACTGCTCGACAGCTTCCTTCTCCTCGGCGATCTCGCGCGCCTTGATCGACAGGCCCAGCTTGCGGGTTTTCGAATCGACCGAAGTGACGCGCACATCGATCTTGTCGCCAACCTGGAAACGCTCGGGGCGCTGGTCAGCACGGTCGCGGGCCAGGTCCGAGCGGCGGATGAACGACTTGGCGCCGTTGTATTCCACTTCAATCCCGCCATCTTCGATCGCGCTCACCTCGACCGTGATGATCGAGCCGCGCTTCACGCCGTCAACCGCTTCGGTGAAGCTGTCATTGCCCAGTGCCTTGACCGACAGCGAGATGCGTTCGCGCTCGACATCGACTTCCAGAACCGAGGCCTTGACCACATCGCCCTTGCGATAGTCCTGAATGGCCTCCTCGCCGCGCTGATCCCAGCTCAGATCCGACAGATGGACCATGCCGTCGATATCGCCTTCGAGGCCGATGAACAGGCCGAATTCGGTGATGTTCTTTACCTCGCCCTCGATCTCGCTTCCTGCCGGATGCGATTCGGCAAACACTTCCCACGGGTTGCGCTGGGTCTGCTTCAGGCCCAGAGACACACGCCGCTTGGCGCTGTCGATTTCCAGAACCATCACTTCGACTTCCTGCGAGGTCGAAACGATCTTGCCGGGGTGCACGTTTTTCTTGGTCCAGCTCATCTCGGAGACGTGAACCAGACCTTCGACACCGGCTTCCAGCTCAACAAATGCGCCGTAATCGGTGATATTGGTCACGCGGCCCTTGTGGACCGAGCCCAACGGGTAGTTGCTTTCGACGGCATCCCACGGGTCAGCCTGAAGCTGCTTGATACCCAGGCTGATGCGGTGGGTATCCTTGTTGATCTTGATGACCTGCACCTTGAGGGTCTCGCCGATCGACAGGATCTCGGACGGGTGGTTGATGCGGCGCCATGCCATATCGGTGACGTGCAGCAGACCGTCGACACCGCCCAGATCAACGAACGCACCGTATTCGGTGATGTTCTTGACCACACCATCCAGCACCTGACCTTCGGCCAGCTTGCCGATGACTTCGGCGCGCTGTTCGGCGCGGCTCTCTTCCAGAATGGCGCGACGCGAGACAACGATGTTGCCGCGGCGACGGTCCATTTTCAGAATCTGGAACGGCTGCTTCAGACCCATCAGCGGGCCGGCATCGCGCACGGGGCGCACATCGACCTGGCTGCCCGGCAGGAAGGCCACGGCACCGCCCAGATCGACGGTGAAGCCGCCCTTGACGCGGCCAAAGATCGCGCCTTCGACACGGTCCTCTGCCTCATAGGCTTTTTCCAGACGGTCCCAGGCCGCCTCGCGGCGGGCCTTCTCGCGGCTGATCACGGCCTCGCCGCGCGCGTTCTCGACGCGCTCCAGATAAACCTCGACCTCATCGCCGACCGCAACCTCGGGCGCTTCACCCGGGTTGGCAAATTCCTTCAGCTCGACACGGCCTTCCATTTTGTAGCCGACGTCGATGATGGCCTGCCCCGCCTCGATGGCGATGACACGGCCCTTGACGACACTGCCTTCATTCGGCGTGTCGATCTCAAGGCTCTCGTTCAGGAGGGCCTCGAATTCTTCCATGGTGGCTTTAGCGCACATATATATCAGTTCCTTCGGTGTCTGTTTCACTGGCCTGACGGTTGGTTCCGCCGGTCTTTGACTATCCTACGGCAAAAACGCAGCCCGGGCCCGTTCTGGCCCCGTCCGCGTCTTGTGCTTTCCGCTCGATGGCGCGTCTATAGGCTGAAAACCCCTGGTCTGGCAAGAGCGGAAGCGCGTTGACGGTTCGGTTCAGCCCTGCCGCTCCAGCCGCCCGGCAATCACTGCCACGGCCTGCGCCACCGCCTGATCGATGCTCATCTCGGATGTGTCCAGCATCACCGCGTCATTGGCCGGGCGCAACGGCGCATCGGCCCGGCCCATGTCGCGCTCGTCGCGCAGACGGACCTGCGCCAGCACCGCCTCGAAGCTTTCCGACTCGCCGGTTTCCAGCCAGCGGCGGCGCGCGCGCACCTCGGGGCTGGCGGTGACAAACAGTTTCACATCGGCCTCAGGGCAGATCACCGTGCCGATATCGCGCCCGTCCAGCACCGCACCCCCCTCTCGCCGGGCAAACTCGCGCTGAAACGCAACCAGCGCGGCCCGCACGTCGGGGATCACGGCGACCCGGCTTGCGGCCTCTCCCGCCCCAAGACTACGCAGGTCATCACGCAACAGATCCTCGGGCTGCAACGCCCGCGCAACCGCCACCGGATCGCCCCCCTTTACACCAACGGCGCGATACAAAAGCCCGGTATCGAGATGCGCGAAACCAAAACGCGCGGCCACGGCGCGGCTGATCGTGCCCTTGCCCGCCGCGGCGGGGCCGTCGATGGCCACGGTGAATCGCATGCTCAACCTCCAGCCCGCGATATTGTCGCCCCAAGCCCTGCCATCAGCGGCTCGAACACCGGAAACGAGGTGGCGATAGGCGCGGCGTCATCCACCGCCACCGGCGCTTTCGCAGCCAGCCCCAGACACAGGAACGACATGGCAATGCGGTGGTCCAGTCGGCTTTCAACTGTTGCACCTCCCGGCACGCCTTCCGCGCCGCAGCCGTGTACGATCAGCGTATCCTCGGTTTCCTCGACGCGAACGCCACAGGCTTCCAGGCCCCGGGCCATGGCGTCGATCCGGTCGCTTTCCTTAACGCGCAATTCCTTCACCCCGCGCATGACCGTGCGCCCTTCGGCACAGGCGGCGACGGCAGCAAGAACCGGAAATTCGTCGATCATGCTCGCGGCCCGTTCGGGAGGGGTCTCCACCCCCTGTAGCGCTCCCGAGAACCGCACCCGCAGGTCCGCTACCGGCTCGCCCCCCTCTTCGCGCGTGTTTTCAAAGGTCAGGTCCGCGCCCATTTCGACGAGCGTGGTGAAAAGCCCGTTGCGCGTCGGGTTCTGGCTGACACCCGGCACCGTTATCTCCGAGCCGGGCACGATCAGCGCCGCGCAGACCGGAAACGCTGCCGAGGACGGATCGCGCGGCACCGCCACCACCTGCGCCCGTAACTCAGGCTGTCCGGTCAGGGTGATCACCCGTCCCTCAGGAGTATCCTCCACCACAACCTCAGCGCCAAAGCCGCGCAACATCCGTTCGGTATGATCGCGCGTGGCTTCGGGCTCGATCACCACGGTCTGACCCGGCGCGTTCAGCCCGGCCAGCAGCACCGCCGATTTCACCTGCGCCGAGGGCATCGGCAACGTATAGCGCACCGGCACCGGGTCAATGGCGCCGACCACCGTCATCGGCAACCGTCCACCGGTACGGCCATAAGCCTGCGCACCGAACAAAGCCAGCGGCTCGGTCACCCGGCCCATGGGCCGCTTGTTGAGGCTGGGATCCCCCGTGAATGTGGCAGTGATCGCCGTGGTGGCCATCGCGCCCATAATCAGCCGCACGCCGGTGCCCGAGTTGCCGCAGTCAATCACCTGCGCGGGTTCTGCAAATCCGCCTACGCCCACGCCCTGCACCGACCACGCGCCGGGGCCGTGGCGCGTCACGGTTGCCCCGAAGGCACGCATCGCACTTGCCGTATCAAGCACGTCCTGCCCTTCCAGAAGCCCGGTAATCCGCGTCTCCCCCACCGACAGTGCGCCCAGAATCAGCGCGCGATGGCTGATCGACTTGTCGCCCGGCACCTCGGCCACGCCCCGCAGCGGGCCGGAACTGGCGGATTGCATCGGAATGGGGGTTTCATGGCCGGACATGCGCGCCTCTTTCTGCTGCCTCGACCCGCTGATAGCGCAAGCCGAAGGCCCGGTCCAGAAGGGGGCTGCTCAGGCCCGCTCATCCTTTGGCGAGCCCATGACCACAAAGGTGGTCAGCGCGCTGACTTGCGGCAGGGTGCCCAGAATCTCGGTGTGGAAATGCTTGTAGGCCACCAGATCGGCCACTTCGACACGTAACAGATACTCCACCGTGCCGGTAATGTTGTGACACTCGCGCACCTGATCGGCCATGCGCATCGCGCGTTCGAAGCCCTCCTGCGCGGCCTTGGTATGCTGCGACAAGCCCACCGTGACATAGGCAACAAAGCCGATCCCGCGTTTCGCCGGGTCCAGCACCGCCCGATAACCGGCGATCACGCCGCGCCGTTCAAGTTCCTGAACCCGGCGCAGACAGGCCGAGGGCGACAACCCGACGCGCTCGGCCAGTTCCAGATTGGAGATCCGACCCTCGCGCGCAAGAATGCGCAGTATCCTGTCGTTGATGGCATCATCTGTGACCATGAATTGCGAAATTATCCGCTTTCCGGCATTCTTTGCAATAAAATTTTATCTTTCGCCGAATATGATTGCGAAGAATAACCGACAAACCGCAGATGCCCCCAGAAACCCTTGCCGCGCTCGCCGCCTTTGCCTTTGTCAGCTCGATCACCCCAGGGCCCAACAACCTGATGTTGCTGGCCTCCGGGGTGAATTTCGGCTTCCGTCGGACGGTGCCGCATATGCTGGGCATCGGCATCGGCTTCACGGTGATGGTGGCGCTGGTCGGGTTAGGGTTGGCCGGGGTATTTACTGCCTGGCCACCGGCACGCCCCGCACTGAAGATCGCGGCAGCGGCATACATGCTCTGGCTGGCGTGGAAAATCGCTCATGCCGCGCCGCCTGAATCGGCCCAAGGCAATGCAAACCCGCTCACGTTCCTGCAGGCGGCGGCGTTCCAATGGGTCAACCCCAAGGCCTGGACCATGGCCCTTGGCGCGATCGCCCTCTACGCCCCGGGGCAAGAGGTTGCGGCAGTGCTCTGGGTGGCTGCGATCTTCGGCTTGGTCAATCTGCCCTGCATTTCCAGCTGGACGGTGATGGGCATGGCGCTGAAACGTGCCCTGCAAAACCCCGCCCGCCTGAGGGCATTCAACGCCAGCATGGCACTGCTGCTCGTCGCTTCGCTCTATCCGGTCCTGACCGGCTGAATGCGCGCACCCAGCCTGACGGAAAGCCACCCGACAGGGTCAGGGCGCCGAACCCAAGCACCCGCCCCATCGAGCAGCCCCGGCCCCTTCATCTTGCCGGAAATACGCTGGGGGGTGAATTGGCCGAAGGCCGAGAGGGGGCAACGCCCCCCCCCTGGCCGCGCTCAATGCGCTGGCACCAACATACCCTTTTCGCGCGCCAGTTCGCGCATCCTTGTCTGCAATTTCTCGAACGCCCGCACCTCGATCTGGCGGATCCGCTCGCGGCTGACACCATAACGCGCCGACAATTCTTCCAGCGTCACCGGCGGCTCGGCAAGGCGGCGCTCGGTCAGGATGTCGCGTTCGCGCTCGTTCAGTGCCTCCATCGCTGCCATCAGCAGGGTTTGGCGCGCCTCGAACTCCTCGCGATCAGCATAGCTGGAGGCCTGATCGGCATCCTCATCCTCAAGCCAGTCCTGCCAACTGCCTGATCCTTCCTCGCCGCCAATCGTGACATTAAGCGAGGCATCGGCCCCCGCCATGCGGCGGTTCATATCCACCACCTCGGCTTCGGAAACCGACAGATCAGCAGCCAGTTGCTTCACATTCTCCGGGCGCAGATCACCCTCTTCAAGCGCACCGATCCGCGATTTGGCCTTACGCAGGTTAAAAAACAGCTTCTTCTGCGCCGAGGTGGTGCCCAGCTTCACCAGCGACCAGGAACGCAGGATATATTCCTGAATGCTCGCCCGGATCCACCACATCGCATAGGTCGCCAGCCGGAAACCCTTTTCCGGGTCAAACCGCTTGACGGCCTGCATCAGGCCCACATTCGCTTCCGAGATCACTTCCGCCTGCGGCAAGCCATACCCGCGATAGCCCATGGCAATCTTGGCGGCCAGCCGCAGATGGCTGGTCACCAGCTTGTGCGCGGCCTCGGCATCCTGATGGTCCACCCAGCGCTTGGCCAGCATGTATTCTTCCTGCGGTTCCAGCATCGGAAAACGCCGGATTTCCTGCAGATATCGGTTCAACCCCTGTTCGGGCGACGGGGCGGGCAGATTTGCATAGCTGCTCACGTTGGTCCCACTCCTGTTATGTTAAACGCCTTTACATCCACTTGGGGACGCAACAGCGAAACGTCAAGTCATCACCGCAATGACTGAATATCTCATGAACAGAATAACGCCTGAATACGAAACGGGTCCAGCCCGCTCACGCAGATGGGATCGCATGTCATGTTGCGCCCCCGCCAGGCGTTTCAGGCGATCAGCCGCGCAACCCCTTCACGGATCAGCCGCCTGACCAGAACCACCTTGCCCTCGCTGTCCAGATCACCTGCCAGTTCCCCCACACGGAATTGCGCGCGCGACAGGGCATCGCGCAGCGTCTCCTCGGCATAGGCAGGAAATGCGATGTCGACACCATACACACAGAGCACGATTTCGCTCTCGGCCTGCGCCTCCCCTTTCGGAGCCGGTCGCGCCTCGATCCGCCAGATAAGATCGGGACGCAGCGCGATCATGCTTTCGGGCCCGGCGCTGTCTGATACAGCATGTTGCATGAACTGACCCGGCACCACCGGTAAACGCCGTTGGCGGAACTCGGCGGCAAAACTGTCAAACGTCCGGCCGGGGTCGATCTGCCGTGCCGCTTTCGCCATCAGATCATGAAACTGCACGGCCATGCCGCTATAGTCGAATCCCTCATTGGCAAACCCCGGCGGCAACGCGCCGCGAAACGCTGGGTCCGTCAATGACTGCTGTACCAGCGCCTCGACCAGCAGATCAATCCAGCGTGGGGTCAGCAGGCCCGTTGTGATATGAAGCGACAGTTCGTCGGTGGCGATTGCATCATGCACGACACCGCGCGGGATATAGGCCATGTCACCCGGCCCGAGCACAAAGGTATCGATCACCTCACCGGGCACGAAACCCGCCGGATCGAAGGCCTGACTGCGCAGCGGCAAAACCATTGGTGATTCGTAAATGCGCCAGGTCTTGCTGCCATGGGTCTGAAGCACGATCACATCGTGTGAGTCATAATGCGTCTTGAAACCCTGCGCGTTGTCCGGGGTGAAGTAGATGTTGGTCTGCAAATCGCAACTGAACACCACCTCCAGCGCGCGGCAATAGGCGGCAAGCCTGGGCAGGCGGCGGTGAAGCTGCGGCAGGATCACCGTGCTGCCTTGCGCGAAATGCTGCGCAACCTGCACCGGGTCAACCTGCCCCGAGGGCAGCGAATAGTGATCCTCATCGATGCCCGCGCCGTTGTTGACCAGTTGCAGATCGGTGGCAGGAAGGATCATCTCGGTCAGGACGCGGTCGATATCCTCGATCGACAACAGATCACGGTAATATCCCGGGTCCGTTCGATGGACAACGAGATGACGTTTTTCGAAGTATTCCGCAAAGAAAACCTCAGGGGTGACCGGGGCAATGGCGCGGGAAAAATCCATCCGCGCCTGGGGCACCGCGTTATCCTTCATCAAAAATCTCCCTCAACGTCCTGAAATGCCTCATGATCACCACCTTGACCGGTCGTGCCGTATCAACGTAAGTTACTGATACGAATTTTATTATGAAAGCTCTTCAGGTGACAGATAAGCCCAAAAAGAAATGCCGGACATTGTCCGACGATGACATCAAGACCCGCAGCAGTCTGGGCCGCCGCACCTTTCTGCTGGGTGCCTTTGGCGGAACCGCAGCGCTTGCCGGTTGCGTCAGCAGTGGTCTGACCGATGCCGATGTCGGTGCCTACGCCGACCCTCCGGGCGGCGGTCGCGGGATGCGGGGAAGCGGCATCACCGATGGCGACATGGGGGCCTATGCCGATCCGGTCGGGCGCGGGCGTGGCACCCGGCGCTCCGGCATTACCGATTCCGATATGGGCAGGGGCGCCGATCCCGTTGGCGATGGAAGGGGCGGGCGCCGTGGCACCGGGATCACCGATTCCGATACAGGCCCGCGTGCAGACCCAGTTGGTGATGGAAGGGGTCGTCGCCGACGCTCCGGCATAACGGATTCCGACACCGGCCCGCGCGCCGATCCCGCTGGCGATGGCCGGGGACGCCGCAGGGTGACAGATCATGACACCGGCTCCTATGCCGACCCGGTCGGTCGCGGGCGCGGCTGAGCCGGGCTGTGACCGCTCTGGCTTCGCATAAACGCGGGATACTGATTGTTACCTGAAACAGGCTGTGGTCACCGTTCCGCGGCCGTCAGCCTGCGCCCCTCCCCGTGATGGCACTCACGTCGCCTCACGCTGCGCCACGCAACTGCACCAGCAAACCGGCCATGTCAGGCGGCAGCGGCGCGTCAAAATCCATCGGCTCGCCAGTCAGCGGGTGATCGAACCCCAGACTGGCGGCATGCAGCGCCTGACGTGGAAACGCCGCCACCGCCTCGCCCACCCCCTCTGGCAGTGCCGCCGCCGACAGTTTGCGCCGCCCACCATACACCGGATCCCCCACCAGCCCATGCCCGGCATGCGCCAGATGCACCCGGATCTGATGCGTGCGCCCGGTTTCCAGCCAACATTCCAACAGCGCCAGTTGCGGCGGGTTGCCAAACGCTTCAAGCACCCGCGCCCGTGTCACCGCATGCCGGCCGCGATCAAAGAACACCGCCTGACGCTGACGATCATGCCGATGCCGGTCCAACCGCGAGGTGATCTTCAATATCCCGCCGGCCTCGAAACTGACCCCCTTCACCCCCCGCAAACGCGGATCACCAGCATCGGGTAGCCCATGCACCAGCGCCAGATACCGGCGGCGGGCGGTATGCGCCTCGAACTGCGCGGCCAGGGCATGATGCGCACGGTCAGACTTGGCAACCACCAACAGCCCCGAGGTATCCTTGTCGATCCGATGCACAATGCCCGGCCGCTTCTCCCCCCCCACGCCAGAGAGGCTGTCCCCGCAATGATGCAGCAAGGCGTTCACAAGCGTCCCGGCACCCGATCCAGGGGCAGGATGCACCACCATCCCCGCGGGCTTGTCGATGACGATCAGCGCCTCATCCTCATAGACCACCGAAAGCGCAATCGCCTCAGGTCGCGTCGCCACCTCGGCGGCCGGGGCAACGGCAATGGAGACCTCGTCGCCCGCGGCCACCCGCGCGCGCGCATCCAGCAACACCACACCCGCGCGCGACACCGCACCTTCGGAGATCAGCCGCATCAGGCGCGAGCGCGACAGCGCCGCTTCCTCTGGCACATCGCGCGCCAAAGCCTTATCCAGACGTTCGGGCGGATTATCCCCAATAACCACGCGCACTATCGAAAGGCCCGCATCCATGTCTTCATCATCCCCGCGCGTCACGCCTGATCCTCCACCATCCGGTCCGTTGCCGCCGGACCTGCGGTTTCTCAAAATCCTGGTCACCACATTGGCGGGCGTGATGATCCTGGGGCTTGTAACCATCATCGCATTGCTTGTCATCCGCCTGACCGCCGCACCCGCCCCCCTGGCCCTGCCTGACAGCATCACCCTGCCCGAAGGCGCTGCCGCTCAGGCCGTTACCCTGGCACCGGAAGCCGTGATCATCCTCAGCGAAACCGAAATCCTGTTCTTCGATCGCGCCACCGGCCAGCTTGAACGCCGCTACCCGCTCGACTGAGCCATCCGCGCCGCTTCATCTTGCCGGAAATACGCTGGGGGGTGAATTCGGCCTAGCCGAAGAGGGGGGCAACGCCCCCCTGCCCGCGCGCGGCGCAGCCGCGCGCCCGGCCCAACAGACGGCGAAGGGTCTTTGATCCTTCAGCCAACTGGCGGGAGCGCCTCCGCCCCCGCCCTTTCTCGGAGCATACCGTTCAAAGCTCCGCCATCACCGCGTCCGAGGCCTCGAAATTGGCGGTGACATTCTGCACGTCATCGTCATCTTCCAGCGCATCCAGCAGCTTCATCAGCTTTTGCATACCTTCCAGGTCCAACTCGGTCGTGGTCTGCGGCTTCCAGATCAGCTTGGTCGATTCCGCATCGCCCAAACTGGCCTCCAGCGCCGTCGATACCTCTGCCAGTTCCGTGAAATCGCACCAGATCACATGTCCGTCCTCGGCGCTTTCCACATCCGAAGCGCCGGCCTCGATCGCCGCCTCCATCACCGTGTCAGCATCCCCCACCGAGGCCGGATAGAGGATCTGGCCCATCCGGTCGAACATGAACCCCACCGAACCGGTCTCGCCCAGGTTTCCGCCGTGCTTGGCAAAGAGCGAGCGCACATTCGACGCGGTGCGGTTGCGGTTGTCAGTCATCGCCTCGACAATCACCGCCACACCGCCGGGGCCATAGCCCTCATAGCGGATCTCCTCGTAGTTCTCCGCATCCCCGCCCAGCGATTTCTTGATCGCACGCTCGATCACATCCTTGGGCACCGAAACTGCCTTGGCCTCTTTCACCGCCAGCCGCAGGCGCGGGTTCTTGTCGGGGTCCGGGTCGCCCATCTTGGCGGCGACAGTGATCTCCTTGGACAGCTTGGAAAACAGCTTCGCACGCGCAGCGTCCTGCCGGCCCTTGCGATGCTGGATGTTGGCCCATTTGGAATGGCCTGCCATGGTTCTCTCCACTTGAATTCTTCGTTTGCCTGTAGCGCAGCCCTGCCCGGTCTGGCAAGGGCGGCGCGCCGCTGCACCGCCCTGACGGGCTGGCCCGGACAGAAAAAACCGCGCTTCGGGCGTACCGAAGCGCGGCGACAATCCGGCTTGCGTGGGGCTGCGTCAGGCCGCGCGGGCCACAAGAACCTCGCCGACCTGGCGCTGCGCGCCAACCTCGTCCAGCCCCGAAACCGCGGCAACCTCACGCGTCAAGCGCTCCAGCGCAGCTTCGTAAAGCTGGCGCTCGGAATAGCTTTGCTCGCGCTGGTCGTCGGTGCGGTGCAGGTCGCGCACTACTTCGGCAATTGCCAGCAGATCGCCAGAATTGATCTTCTGCTCATACTCCTGCGCCCGCCGCGACCACATCGCGCGCTTCACGCGCGCCTTGCCCTTGAGGGTGGCCAGCGCCTTCGAGACGATATCCGGCGAGGAAAGCGAGCGCATGCCCACCTGCGTCGCCTTGTCTGTAGGCACGCGCAGGGTCATCTTGTCCTTCTCGAACGAGATCACGAACAGCTCAAGCTGCATCCCGGCAATTTCACGCTCCTCGATGGAAACGATCTTGCCTACCCCATGCGCAGGATAGACCACGAAATCGTTGGGGCGAAACTCGGCTTTACGGGCTTTGCTCATATTGGCGCTTCCTCGGCTTGGCCCATTTCCGGCGACAGCAAACCCACGGGAAACAGCGTTTCCCGCGAGAGGGCTTAATTTGTCACCAAAAAAATGCATCGCACAGGCGAGCAGCACTGCGGATGCCGGGCAGGTTCTGAAATGTAAACCTTTTCTAACACAAAAATGCTGCGAATCAAAGCACTGAATCCGCTACATATTCACAGGCACGTGCTCAACGCGCCCCACAGAGGGTTGCTGACGTAACGTCAGCGCATCGTTTCGGTTCCCCCCATCGACGATTCCTGTCGCAGCCGGCTGTCAATCGCCCGCGCCAGGGGCTTCCGAGAAATACTTGTCCATCTTTCCTGCCTCGCCATCGCGCTCGGCGGCCTCGGGCAAGGGGTCGCGGCGCTGGGTAAGCACTGGCCATTGCTCGGAATACTTGCGGTTGAACTCCACCCAAGGCTCCATATCGGGCTCGGTATCCGGACGAATCGCATCGGCGGGGCATTCCGGCTCGCAAACGCCGCAATCGATACATTCATCGGGGTGGATAACCAGCATGTTTTCACCCTCGTAGAAGCAGTCCACAGGGCATACTTCCACGCAATCGGTGTATTTGCAGGCGATGCAGTTGTCGGTCACGACATAGGTCATGGCGGCGCTCGTCCTCGTTACGTTGCCCCGGACTTAATGCGGTTATGCCGATCAATCAAGCCGTCCTTGGGGTATTGTTTGTATGCGCCCAAATTTTTGCCCGATTTTGTTACCCGAACTTCGCCTGCGACACTTTCGCCCGACAGAAAAACCATCGCCGGTCCCGCCCTCAGCCCTGCAGATCGCGTCCGCGCAGGGCATCCAGCGCGCGCCGATCGCGGCCCTGCGGACGACCGCCCGACGCTGCGCGCGGGCGTGACAGATCGGGTGGCGGCGGTGCAGGCGAGAGGTCTTCATAAAGCGCCCGCGCCTCGGGGGCAGGGCCGCGCCTTGTGCCCGGCGCCACCATCCGCACCACACGCACCCGCTCGCCCTGCATGAAGGTCAGCACATCGCCGGGGCGCAGCTGGGCCGCAGGCTTTGCCACGGGCTGGCTGTTCAGCCGCATCCGCCCGCTTCCCACCGCCTGAGCCGCGAGGCTGCGCGATTTGAAGAACCGCGCATGCCAGAGCCATTTGTCCAGCCGGATCGGGCCGGGTTCGGGCGCAGCAAGATCAGCGGCTGCGACCATTGCGCGTCAGGTCTTGTCGCGCAGCCCCATGAGGGCGGCGGCGAAAGGGTTGTCGGGGTCGATCCTGTCGCGGCGCTTGTCAGGCCCGGACGTGAAGCTGCGCGGTGCGTCCTTTTTCGGCCCGCCATCGCGCCGGGCGGGCTTGCCGCCCTTGCGATCGCCGCGGTCCTTGCGGTCGGGGCGGCCTTGCTTCTGCCATCGTTCACCCTTGTCATCACCTGCGCGGGCACCCTGCCCCGCCGCGCCATCGGCGGAAACGTTGCGCGGTTTGCTGCGCGCGCCACCGCGACCGCCCGGCTCAGCCGCCTGATCGCGGCTGGTGCCGCCCTGTGCGATGTCACGCCGCGGGCCACGACGCTGCTGGTTGCGCGGGCGCGGCGCCCAGCGGAAGGTGAAGAACACCTCCATCTCTTCTGCCGCCATCTCTTCAGCTTCGGCCATCGACGGTTGCCCTGGCACACCACCGGGAACGTCAACGGGCACTTCCAGCGGCATGTCGCCCGGAACCTCGACAGGGGATTCGACCGGACCTTCGTCCGGGTTCTCGACCGGCGCTTCTTGCGGTGTATCGCCAGGTTCTTCGGTGGGTGTTTGCGGCGGGGTCTCCGGCGGGGTTTCTGGTGGAACCTCGGGATCACCCTCAGCCGAGGATGCACCACTGTCGACCCCAGCGGTAGTATCCGCGGCCCGCCCGATCACCGCTGCCGCTGCCTGCGCCGCTGCCTTTGCGGCAATCTCCTCGGCGGTCAGCTCTACCGGGCCTTGTGCCCGCGCCTTGACCCGCTCACCCTTCTCGGCGGCATAGCCCAGACCCTGCATCAGATCGGCGAACTGCTCCAGCGTCATGCCGGTAATCGACAGCATCTCGGGCGCGGCCTCGAACCCTGCGCGGCTGTCGCGCGCGCGCAGAAGATCGGCCAGCCGCTCCAGCATGTCGATGCGGATGGCACGCGCACCTGAGGGCTTGTAACCAGCTAGCGTATAATGCTGCTGTGGCACATCGGCCAGGTTGGGAATGGTCACCAGCCCCGGCGGCGGGCTTTCGGGGAATTCATCCAGACCCTGAACAAGCGACCACAGAACCAGCCGCAACCGGGTTGGCGCCGGCTTCAGCAGCGCTGGCAGAAAGATCGTATACTGGCCAAAACGGATGCCATGCTTGCGCAGAGCACCGCGCGCTTCCTGATCAAGCTGCTTGACCTCGTCGGCAACCTCCTCGCGTGGCAAGACGCCCAGCGCTTCGACGATGCGAAAGGCAAAGCCACGCGCCAGCCCGGTCAGGGTTTCGTCGCGCTGAAGGTTTGTCAGCGGCTCGAACAGCGCGGCGACCTTGCGATCGATGAAATGCTGCAAGCGCCGGCGCACCTTTTCGGCGACATCCGGCCCGGCCTCTTCATCGACGAAAGCCACGGCCTGCGGGCGCAGGGCATCGGGTCCGGCGACCAGCTTGCCGACGGCTTCCGCGCCCCACATCAGCCCGCCCTGCTCGGTGAAATCCATCTCGCTGTCAGGCGCGTTATAGAACCGGTCCGCGCGCAGATGGAACGCCGGGGCCAGCGCCGCAACAGCGGCCTGGCGGAGGGTGCGCGCCTCTTCTGTCGACGCCGTCTTGTCCTGCCGGAAACGGAACCCTTCAAGACGGCCGATGAACTCGCCCTCAACCGTCACTTCACCCTTGTCATTCACCTCGGCCACAAGGCTCTCCTTCTGGTTCAACCGCCGCAACAACACGCTGGTGCGCCGGTCAACAAATGCAGCAGTCAGGCGTTCGTGCAACGCATCCGACAGACGGTCTTCTACCGCGCGCGTCTCGCCGCGCCAATGCTTTTCATCGCTTACCCAGCCAGGGCGTTGCGCAACGTAGGTCCATGTCCGGATGAACGCCAATCGCCGCGAAAGGGTGTCGATATCCCCTTGAACCTTGTCGATGCGCGAAATGTTCCGCGCCAGCCAGTCATCGGGAATCTGGCCACCACGATACAGGAATCCATGCAGGCGGGCCAGCAGCCCGGCGTGTTCGGTGCTGGAAATACCCCGAAAATCAGGGATTCGGCACACATCCCACAACAGGCGGACATCGCGCGCATCGCGCAAGAGATCTGTAACCTCGGGCATCGCACCCAGCGTTTTCAGCGCCACAAGATCATCGGCCTCGCGCACCCGTGTCAGCCATTCGTCGCGCGTGGGGGCCTCAAGACTGGCAAGAAGCCGCTCAAACGTGCCGAATTCCAGCCGGCTGTTGCGCCACTGCAATTTTCGCACCGGAAGAAAGCGATGCGATTCGATGGCTTCTATCACCTCGGGTGCCAGGGGGCGTGCCTCGCCGGTAACACCAAATGTCCCCGCCGAAGTATGCCGCCCCGCCCGCCCCGCGATTTGCGCCAGTTCATCCGGGTTGAGCGGGCGCATCCGGCGGCCGTCGAATTTCGACGTTCCGGCAAAAGCCACATGCTTGATGTCCAGGTTCAGCCCCATGCCGATGGCATCGGTGGCAACCAGGTAATCGACATCGCCATTCTGATACAGCGAGACCTGCGCATTGCGCGTCCGCGGGCTGAGCGCGCCCATGACGATCGCACATCCACCCTTGGTGCGGCGGATCAGCTCGGCAATGGCATAGACGTTTTCGACCGAAAAGGCGACAATGGCCGAACGCGCAGGCATCCGGGCGATCTTTTTCGACCCTGCCCATGTCAACGCCGAGAACCGCTCACGCCGGATGAACTGCGCGCCGGGCACCAGTGCCGCAATGGCGCCGCGCATCGTGTCGGATCCCAGAAAAAGGGTCTCCAGCAAACCGCGCGCATTCAACAGCCGGTCAGTGAATACATGGCCCCGGTCAGGGTCGGCGCAAAGCTGGATCTCGTCGATGGCGATGAAATCCGCGCCGATCTCCAGCGGCATCGCCTCGGTGGTGCAGACCCAATACTGGGTGCGCTCGGGCACGATACGCTCCTCGCCGGTGACCAGTGCCACCACCGAGGGGCCACGCAACGCGACAATTCGGTCATAGACCTCGCGCGCCAGAAGGCGCAGCGGCAGACCGATGACGCCGGTGCGGTGCGACAACATGCGTTCGATCGCGTAATGGGTCTTGCCGGTGTTGGTGGGGCCCAGAACCGCCGTGACCCGCCCTTTGCCTGTCATTTCTTTGCCTTGGTCTGTGCCCGGATTGCACCGGGCATGGCGCATTCAAGAGGCTGGTTAAAGCGCCCCAGGCGTGCTGTGAAGGAGAAATATGGGATTACAACGCTCGTCCTGCCAGTGCACGATCCAGCCGCTCGACCGCCTGACGCAGGCCGGGACGGTGCGGATGCAATGCCAGCGCCGCACCAAAGGCTGCACGCGCGGCCTCCGGTCGATCCACCTGTTCCAGAATCGCCCCCAACCCTGCCAGCGCGCCAAAATGCTGCGGATTGCGCGCCAGAACCTGCTCGATATCGGCCATCGCGGGGCCCAGACGGTTAGCCATGAACCAGGCCGTCGCGCGGGCGTTCCACGCTTCGGGAAACTCGGGGGCATGGTCAATCACCGCGCTGAAATGGGCGATTGCCGTCTCGGTCTGACCGGCGCGCAATGCCTCTTGCCCACGCTGGAACAGATAATCCACCACCGCCGATCCGGATCGACTCCATTCGCGCTGAATCTGGCGCTCGATTCGCTGCCAGCGGTCCTGGTCAGGGCGTGCCAATTCGGCCATCAGCCTGTCCAGATCAGCTAAAGACAGGTCCTGCGCCTGCGCAAAACCGCCCACAGGCAGGATTCCGATGGCTGCCGCCACGACAAGATTGAGAAAACGACGCCGGTGCTTCATAACCGCAAGATAGCGTATGCGCGCGAAAATACGAGAGGCCGCGCAGCCGCCAAACCCCGAAACGCAATCACAAGCAGGACAGACAGGCGATGAGCGAAGTGATCAAACAGGGCGTCGAGGCGCTGAACGAGAAACTCGATGGCGAAGGCTTTGACGGAGTCGCCAAGTTCGTGATCGAGGATGAAGGCGAGATCGTGCTTGACAGCGAAGGCGCGCGCGCAGGCGATGACGATGCCGATGTCACGCTGACGGCCTCGGCCGAAACCTTCCGCGGGATGATAGAAGGCAACGTGAACCCTACCATGGCGTTCATGTCGGGGCAGTTGAAGATCGATGGCGACATGTCGCTGGCGATGAAACTGGCAGCCGTTCTCTCCTGATCACACGCCAGAGGTGACCGAGCCTGCGCCCCTGCACACCACCGAAGGCCCGCCCGGCGGGCAGGCCTTCTGGCTGCATGCGTCAGACGGGGTGCGGCTGCGCACCGCCCTTTGGCCCGGCGAACGCGGCACGGTTCTGGTGCTGCCGGGTCGCACCGAATACATTGAAAAATACGCACTGGTCGTGGCTGATCTGGCGTGCGCAGGCTGGGGCGCGCTGGTGATCGATTGGCGCGGACAGGGCCTCTCCGACCGGCTGGCGGGCGATGCGGCGCTTGGGCATGTGGGGCAGTTCAGCGACTATCAACTGGACCTTGCCGCGATGCGAAGCGCAGCCGAATCGCTGGGATGCCATTCACCCATGCCGATCATCGCGCATTCCATGGGGGGCTGCATCGCACTACGTGCATTCTGCAACGGATTGCAGGTACCTGCCGCAGCCTTCAGCGCACCAATGTGGGGCCTGCCTCTGAGCCGCGCGATGCGCCTTGGCATAAGAACCATGGCCCATCTCACCCGCCTTCTGGACCGCGACACTGCCTACCTGCCGACAACAGGGCCTGAATTCGGCCTGCCGTCAATGCCGTTCGTGAACAACCCCCTCACCCGCGACTCTGCACAATTCGTACGCATGCAAGGCCAGATACGCGACAATCCGGCGCTGGCCCTCGGTGGTCCAAGCCTGCGCTGGGGGGGCGCGGCACTATCGGAAATGGCCGCCCTTTCGCGGCTGCCTGCGCCCGACACGCCCGCCGTGATCGGACTGGGCAGCAATGAGCGCATCGTTAACTCCGCGGCAATCCAAGCGCTGGCCGCCCGCTGGCCCAAGGCGGAACTGGTGGAATACCCGGGTGCCGAACACGAGCTGCTGATGGAGATCCCTCAAACCCGAACCGATTTTCTGTCCCGTGTGCTCGCCTTGTTTGATCGCTGCTGAAAGCATGCAGGCATAAGCATACCGAAAATCAAAAGGGGGTGGGTTTGCCGCCCCTTTCGCCGCGAAGCGCGCAAGAAAAGGGGCGGCTGCAAAGCAGTCAATCAGGTCACGGGGGATCGGCCGCCCTATTTTTCCAGTTTCGACAACTTTGCCTCCAACGCCGCCAGTTGGCGCTTTATGTCGTTGAGATCCTCTTCATCACCTTTCGGGGCCTTGCCGTTCTTTTCGGCAGCCTCGCTGTCTTCGTTGTCACCCTCGCGTCCGGATACATTGGGCCAGCCCGACATCATGGATTGCATGAAAGCCTGTTGCTGCCGCTGCATTGCCTCGAACCCCGGCATTTTCGACATCTGCGCCATCATCGGGTTCATTGCCGTCATCTGTTCGGCAATCTTTCCTGGCCCCTGACGCAGCATGTCAAAGGACATGGCCAGAAATTGCGGCACCACCGATTGCGCCTGAGCAGTGTAGCTGCGCACCAGGTCGGTCAGCACGTCCAGCGGCAACACATTCTCGCCGCGGCTTTCATGTTCGGCGATGATCTGAAGAAGATACTGTCGCGTCAGGTCATCGCCGGTCTTCAGATCAATGATCTGAACCGCCCGGCCAGCGCGGATGAAACGTGCGATATCCTCCAGCGTAACGTAATCGCTGCTTTCGGTGTTATAGAGCCTTCGGCTCGCATAGCGCTTGATCAGCAGCGGCTTGTCATTGTCCGGCACGGTCCCGCCCCCTGTTATTGCATTGCAGCAAGCCTAGACCGCAAATTGCATTCTGAAAACAGGGATTTTGACTGCCGAGTCAGGCAGATCCTGAAAAAGAGGCCATATCGCGCCCCCGTGGCCAGAAACGGCAGCAAAAAGGGCGGGCCTTGGGCCCGCCCTTTTGGGTGCCAGGACCGCGCGTTGGACACGCGGGCCGTGGGGTCCGAAGGATCACTTCGCCGAAGCAGTGGCCTTCTTCGTCGCGGCAGCGACTTCTTCGCCGGCTTTTTTCGCAGCGGCGGTCACGTCGCTGGTGGCTTTCTGCACCGCTGCGGTGGCTTCGGCCGACAAGTCCTTGCCAGCGGCCAGCATCAGTTCGACCGTGTCCATCTGCACGCGCTTGGCGATTTCGGCAAAAGCGGCCATGTGTTCGGCAGCGATCTCAGCCGAGGCCGATGCGAAATCGGTCATCGATTTGGTGTATTCAACCGGCTCACCCTTGACGGTCGAAACTTCGCCGATCTTCGACAAGGTCTGCTTGGTCCACTTGCCCGAAACATCGGCCGATTTCTCGGCGGCTTCGAGGACGACCTTGCTCATGCGCTCGCTCAGCGCGGCCTGGGTCTTGAACATGTCCTGCATCGCCTTGGTGTCAACCGGGAAGTTGCCCATCATGTCCTGCATCATCTTGCTGAAATCGTTGGTAGTCATCTGAATTCTCCTTGCTCGCGTTCCGGTGGATTCCGTTTCTGCGTATGCAAGCAATATGCACGCTGCAGCGCAGAATTTCAATAGAATTTTTCTGCGGCGCAGCATTTTCAGGCAAGCGCTTGATTTCCTTCATTCGGGCGGGCAACAACATAGGTTCCGGGAGCCGGTGCAAGGGGCGAATCAGGCAAGCTGCGCGCCTGAATCAACCGGCCCGAGCGACTGCGCAACCATTCCTCCCAGCGAGGCCACCATGAACCCTTGTGGTATTCTGCTTCAGCTTTCCAGTGGTCAGGGTCATCCAGTGGCGCCTCACTGGTGTAATGGCCATATTTCTTCTTTGATGGCGGATTCACAATTCCGGCGACATGGCCGGACTCCGACAGGATGAACCGCATGTCCGCGGAGCCCATCTTCGAAATACCGCGCAGACTGGAACGCCAGGCGGCGATATGATCGGCTTCGCACGCTACAGCACAAAGCGGCACCTTGACGTCCTTGATTGATACATTCTCACCCAGAACCGGGAATGTATCGGTGGCAAAACGATCCTGCTGGCACAAGCCGCGCAGATATTCGACCGTCATCTTGCCGGGCAGGTTGGTCCCGTCACCGTTCCAGTAGAGCAGATCAAAGGCGGGCGGGGCCTCACCCAGCATGTAACTGCGGATCGCCGGGCCGTAGATCAGATCATTCGAACGCAGATAGGAGAAGGTCTTGGTCATGTAATAGGAGCGCAGGATGCCTGTCTCCTTCACCTCGGCCTCGATCCCGTCGACGAAATCATCCTCCAGAAACACCCCTACCTCACCGCGGTCGGAAAAATCGGTCAAGGTCGTGAAGAAAGTCGCTGACTTGATGGAGCGGTCCTTGCGCCTGTTCATCAACGCCAGAGTCAGCGCCAGCGTGGTGCCCGCAATGCAATAGCCGATCACGTTGATCGCCTTGACGTTGCAGATCTCCTTTACCTTGGCGATGGCTTCCAGATATCCTTCCTGGATGTAATCATCCATGCCGGTATCGGCATAGGCAGGATCGGGGTTGACCCAGCTGACCACGAACAGCGTGTACCCCTGATCGACGATCCACTTGATCAGGCTGTTTTCGGGCTTCAGGTCAAGGATGTAGAACTTATTGATCCAGGGCGGGAAGATCAGCAGCGGCGTGGTATGGACCTTGTCGGTGCTGGGCGCATACTGGATCAGTTCGAACATACGGTTGCGATAGACCACGGCGCCGGGCGAGGTGGCGATATTGCCGCCGACCTTGAAGGCGTCACGATCGGCCAGCGTGACCAGTAACTCGCCCTCATTCGCCTCGATGTCGCGCACCAGGTTTTCCAGCCCGCGCACCAGGCTTTCACCCTCGGTTTCCACGGCGCGCATCAGCGCATCGGGGTTGGTGCCCAGAAAGTTCGTCGGCGCCATCATGTCGATGATCTGTTTGCCGAAATACTCCAGGCGCTTCTTTTCGCGCGGGTCCAGCGCCTCCAGGTCGGCGATTGCCGTCTCGATCGCCTGCGATGACATCAGGTATTGCTGCTTGATATAGTTGAAATAGGGATGCGTCTTCCACAATGGATTGGTGAAGCGGCGATCGTCCGGCGTGTTGTCTTCCGGAGGGGTCAACGTTCCGTCGCGCAGGGCTTCCTGCGCCTCCACGAAGTGTTTCAGCGTCTTGCCCCAGTAGCTGACCTGATGCTCCAGTATCTTCGAGGGGTTTTGCACCGCTTCGGACCAATACGCTGACGCCGCGCGCAGATAGATCGACGGATCTGGTGCCTGAAGTTCCGTGCGCTGCGTCTTCTTGCTGGCAAACGCCGCAACCAGACGCTGTGTCAACGCCTCTATTCGCGCAAGGTTTTCATTCAGTTTTTCCAGATTGGCAGAATTGTCAAACTCCGAAGTTGTCATGCGCCAATTCCCCCCTTATCTTCCTGCACTGCAGCATAGACGGGCCAGGCCAAGTTTGGAACATGCTTTTCCGGTCACCCGCCGCATTGTGCCAGTCGGCACACAGGAGAGACGCATGAAGCAGATGGCCACCTACGATATCATGGAAACCATGCGCAACACCAACGAATGGTTGGGCGCTTCGGCGCGGGCGATGGCGTCGTATCCGGTCTGGGGAATGGTCCCGCATCCGGTCTTCAAGATGATGTCGGCCTGGGGCCGTGTGACCGAACGCAGTTTCGCGCGCATGGTCATCAAGCCGGACTGGGGCATCCGCACCGTGGTGGCCGAGGATGGACGCGATCATCTGGTGGAGACGCAGGTTGAACTGTCGCGGCCCTTTGGCGACCTTGTGCGCTTTAACGTGCACAGCCGACCGGAAAAACCGCGCCGCATCCTGCTGGTGGCGCCGATGTCGGGCCATTACGCCACGCTTCTGCGCTCGACCGTGGCCAGCCTGCTGCCGGACAGCGAATTGTGGATCACCGACTGGCATAACGCACGCGATATTCCCGTTTCCGAAGGCAAATTCGATATCGAGGATTATACACGCTATCTTGTCGATTTCATGAAGCATCTGGGGCCGGACACGCATGTGATAGCCGTCTGCCAGCCGGTGCCGCTGGCACTCGCAGCCACAGCCCTTCTGGCCGTTGAGGCGCCCCAGGCCCAGCCGCTGACCCTCACCTTGATCGGCGGTCCGGTGGACCCTGACGCCGCGCCAACCGAAGTGACGGATTTCGGCCGCAGGGTAACGATGGGCCAGCTGGAGCATCTGGCAATTCAGCGCGTGGGCTTCAAATATGAAGGCGTGGGGCGGCTGGTCTACCCGGGGCTCTTGCAACTGGCCTCGTTCATTTCGATGAACCTGGAACGGCACTCTCAGGCTTTCGCTGACAAGATCACAGCCGCCGCGCGTGGCGAGGATAGCGAACGTGACCCGCACAACCGGTTCTACGACGAATATCTGGCCGTGATGGACATGACGGCAGAGTTCTATCTTTCGACGGTCGAGCGCGTCTTCAAGAACCGTGAGATCGCAACCAACAGCTTCATGGTAGACGGGGTTCATGCCGATATCGCCGCGATCACCGATGTGGCGGTCAAGATTGTTGAAGGGGCAAAGGACGATATTTCTGCGCCGGGCCAATGCCTTGCGGCGCTTGATCTGCTGACCGGGCTGAAGGATTCGCAAAAAGCCAGCCATCTTGAGCCCGGCGCAGGCCATTACGGCATCTTTGCCGGGAAAAGCTGGCGCAACAACATCCGGCCGCTGGTGTTCGACTTCATGGACACCCATTCCACGCGCCAGCCAAAGGGGCGCAATATCACCCTTGCCGCAAGCAATCCCTGACGCAGTTCAACGGCAACCGAAGTGGTGGGCCGTCACACCGCATCAGGTGAAACGGCGCATCCCATGCTCCGTTACCACGCCGTCCAGCCGTTGATCGTTCGCGTCGGTCGGCACAAGGGGCACTTCCTGCGCCCCATAGGCGAAACCAATTGCCAGCACCGGCCCCGCCGCGCGCAAGGCGGCAAGAGTTCGGTCATAGAAGCCACCGCCGTAGCCCAACCGATAGCCGCGCGCATCGAAGGCAAGGAGCGGCACGATAAGCACTTGCGGCACCATCGCTACACCATCGGCGGGCACAGGTGCACCGAACGGCCCATCGGTCATTGCGCATCCCTCTGTCCAGCGGTGAAAGGCCAGCGCCTCCCCCGGCGACAAGACCACCGGTACGCCAACAGGTCCGGCATGCGTGGCCATCACGGGCAGCGGGTTTGCCTCGGTCCGGATCGGCATGTAACCGGCCAATGGTGCAGCCTCATGCCCGGCCAGTGCGGCACGCAGATGCGCCTGCAAGACCGCCTCCTGCCCCCCTGCCCGTGCAGCGGCATGCGCCGCCGCCCGCGCCGCGAAAGCGGCCTTGCGCGCTGCGGCCTTGGCGATATCCACGCCGCTCATGATGCTACAGCAGAAAGATCGTGGCAAAACCGAGGAAGGCGAAGAAGCCCATCACATCGGTCAGCGTGGTGACGAACGTACCCGAGGCCAGCGCCGGGTCCATTCCCAAGCGGTTCATCGTCAACGGCACCAGCACACCGCCTAGCGCGGCCACGATCTGGTTGCAGATCATCGCCATGCCCAACACCGCCCCCAGCATCGGATCACCAAAGATCAGCCAGCCCCCCAGGCCCAGCACTGCAGCAAGCCCAATCCCGTTGAGCATGCCTGCCCCCAGCTCGCGCCAGACAACACGCCGCGCGTTGGCGCTGGTCAGGCTGCGGGTCGCAAGCGATCGCACCGCCACCGCCAGCGATTGCGTGCCCGCAATCCCGCCGGTCGAGGCGACGATGGGCATCAGCGCCGCCAGGATCACCAGCGATTCGATCGTGGCTTCGAACTGGGTGATCACCACCGCAGACAGCGACGCCGTGAACAGGTTGACCACCAGCCAAGGCAGCCGCAAACGCGCCGTGGTCATGGCATTGTCACTGACCGAAGCTTCCATCACCACACCCGACAGACGCAGAATGTCTTCCTCGTGCTCTTCATCCAGCACATTCATCGCGTCATCGATGGTGATCACCCCCACCAGCCGCCCGGCCTCATCAACCACCGGAGCCGAAATCAGGTGATACTTGTTGAACAGATAAGCGACCTCTGCCTCGTCCTCGGTCGCCTCGACCGTGCGCAGAACCTCTTCGACAATATCCATCAGCGCCGTATCGCGCCTGGAGGCCAGGATCCGGCCCAGCGTGACATTACCTTGCGGGCGGTGGCGCTCATCTACCAGGATCACATGATAGAACTGGTCGGGGAGCCATTCGGCGCTGCGCAGAAAGTCAATCGCCTGCCCGACCGTCCAGTCCTGCGGCACCGACACCGTTTCAGACTGCATCAACCGCCCGGCCGACGCCTCTGGATACGCCAGCGAGCTTTCGACCGCTGCACGGTCTTCGCTTTCCAGTGATTGCAGGATGAACGCCTGATCACCATGCTCAAGGTCTTCAAGGATATCAACGACATCGTCGGTATCCAGCTCGCGCATCGCTTCGGCCAGAATGGCACGCGGCAGCGATTCGATCACTTCTTCGCGGATCGAATCATCAAGCTCGGACAGGATATCGCCGTCGATCTGATCGGCGTAAAGCGCCACCATCGCGCGCCGTTCACTGGGCCTGATCTGCTCCAGCAGGTCGGCGATATCAGCGGCGTGCAGCGGCTCCAGCGTGGCGGCAAGTGCGGCGGCATCGCCCGCATCGACGGCCGCCAGTGCCGTGTCGACGCGCGCCTGATCCAGCACGGCGTCAGCCTCGGAATCGCCTTGCGGTGTCTGGCCGCCCTCAGCAAACGTCGTATTGTTGCGCTCGTCGTCGTTCATCGCCGCCTCCGTCGCTGACACCCGCGCCGATTCACCCCGCGCCAGACGGTTGTTAAGGGCAAACTTCCGCGCGATAAAGAGCAACCTTCCCGAAACCGAGCACCTCCAATGTCAGACCTTATCATCGGTCAAACCCTGACCTTCGCCGCCGATCCTTTTACCGAGGGTCCGGATGCCGCGCGCCACGACAGCCACGGCGGCGTTCTGGTGGAGGGCGGGGTCATCCGCGCCCTCGGCCCGGCTGCGGCACTGCGCAATGCCCATCCTGGCGCACGGGTGCATGACTATGGCAAGCGACTGATTTCGGCGGGTTTTGTCGATGCTCATATCCACTATCCGCAAACCGCGATCATTGCCAGCTGGGGCAAGAGGCTGATCGACTGGCTGAACACCTACACCTTCCCCGAAGAGATGCGCTTTGCCGATCCGGCCTATGCGGCAAAGGCCGCTGAAACCTGTATCGATCTGATGCTGGCCCAGGGCACGACAACGTTTTGCAGCTATGCCACCATCCATCCCGCCAGCGTTGACGCCCTCTTCACGGAGGCGCAGAGGCGCGGTATGCGGGTGCTTGCGGGAAAGACCTGCATGGACCGCCACGCGCCCGAAGGGCTGCGCGACACGCCGCAAAGCGCTTATGACGACAGCAAGGCGCTTCTGGAGCGCTGGCACGGGCAAGACCGGCTGTCTTATGTCATTACACCGCGATTTGCCCCCACCTCCAGCGTGGAACAGCTTGAAGCGCTGGGTGCGCTGTGGGCCGAGTTCCCCGATTGTCTGATGCAGACCCACCTTTCTGAACAGACCGAGGAAATCGCCTGGGTGGGTAGCCTGTTCCCTGAGGCGCGTGATTATCTGGATGTGTATGAACGCTTCGGGCTGATCGGGCATGGCGCACTCTTCGGCCACGCAATCCATCTGGAACCGCGCGAGCGGGCGCGGCTGCGGGAGGCGGGCGCGGCGCTGATCCATTGCCCAACGTCCAACGCCTTCATCGGCTCGGGTCTGTTCGACATGGCCGGGCTCAAGGCCGAGGGGCAGCGGGTGGGGCTGGCCAGCGATGTCGGTGGCGGTTCGTCCTTCTCGATGCTGCGAACCATGGCTTCGGCTTATGAGATTGGCCAGTTGCGCGGCACCGCGCTGCATCCGGCGCAGCTTTGGTGGCTGGCGACCGCCGGGTCGGCGGCGGCGCTGGGAATGGAGCGGCAAATAGGCCGCCTGGCACCGGGGATGGAAGCCGATCTGGTCGTGCTTGACCTGGAATCGACACCCGCCATCGCCCAGCGCGCCCGCCGCGCCGAAACCCTGTGGGAGGCGCTTTTCCCGACGATCATGATGGGCGATGATCGGGCCATCGCGGCAACCTGGGTTCACGGCAGGCCGGTGGTGCGGCCTGAAGCCTGATCAGCCTTTCAGCAACGCCAGCGCGGCGGCGTGGATCTCGCGATTGGCGGCAGCAATGACTTGCCCACCCTGATGCACCGGGTGCCCCTGCCAATCCGTCATCACCCCACCGGCAGCCTCGATCACCGCGATAGGGGCCTGCACGTCATAGGCATGCAACCCCGCCTCGATCACCAGGTCGATCTGCCCCGCCGCCAGCAGCGCATAGGCGTAACAATCCATCCCGTAGCGCACCAGTCGGACGGCCCCGGCAACCCGCGTGAAGGCTTCGCGCTCGGCCTCCGTGCCGATTTCGGGAAAGGTGGAAAACAGGACCGCCTGATCCAGCGGACGGGGAGTGCGCGTTTGAAGCGGCGCACGGCCGGTCGGCCCCTCGACGAAGGCCTGCCCCAACCCGCCCCAGAAACGTTCGCCGATATAGGGTTGATCAATGATGCCCAGAATCGGCCCAGACGCATCGGAAAGCGCGATCAGCACGCCCCAGGTGGGCGCCCCGCTCAGAAAACCACGCGTGCCGTCGATCGGATCGATAACCCAGGTCAGCCCGCTGGTGCCCGCCAGATGCCCGCGCTCTTCACCCAGAATACCGTCGAAAGGGCGCTCCTGGGCCAGGATGGCGCGGATCGCATCTTCGGCGGCATGATCGGCTGCTGTGACCGGGTCGAAGCCGCCTGTGTGCTTGTTCTCGGCGGCAAGATCATGGCTGCGGAAATGGCGCAAGGTGATTGGTCGCGCGGCATCGGCCAAGGCATGGGCCGTGCGCCAGAGCGCAGCAGCGCTTTCGCTGTTTTCCTCGACGGGTGGGGTGGGCATGGTTGCACTTCCTTCAGGCGCATTTGACCGCCCCCAACGCAGCGCCGGGGACTGGCCGCCCGGGGGCCCGGCCTGTCTAGCCGCCCCGCCCTGTCGCAGCAAGCGCCCATCAGGCCCCGATCAGGCCCCGATCAGGCAGCGTCCGACAGCACCTGCGCCAGATCGAACAGGCGTTTGCGCTGCGCCTCTGGGATGGCGTAATAGGCGCGCACCAGATCCATCGCTTCCTTGTTGGCCAGCAGATCGGCCTCAAGCGAGGTATCTTCGTCATTCTCCAGCCCCTCGAAAAAGAAGCCGATCGCCACACCCAGCGTGCGGGCGATATCCCACAACCTCGAAGCGCTGACGCGATTCATGCCGGTTTCATACTTCTGAATCTGCTGGAACTTGATCCCAACCGAATCAGCGAGCTGCTGCTGCGTCATGCCCACCATCCAGCGCCGGTGGCGAATGCGTTTGCCGACATGTACATCAACGGGGTGTTTCACAAAAAGACTCCTTTGTCATTCCAAGCGGCAGTGCACCGCGACGCTTCCTGAAACAGCATTCAAGCAATTTTCATGCCAAAACTACTGCCCTTCGGAAAAATCCGCTGGCTTGGCCATAATAAGTCGATTTCCGCTCTGCGGTGCGCACTAAAACAGGCGAATCCGGCATGCGCCTAAAACTCCTGTTAAGTTGAACGCTGACGACAGCGTTTCTATTAAGGCGTGTTTTGCAAAATGCAAACGAAACTGCAATCAACTTTCGCGTGTATTCCCAAATTGCAAATGCATCGCACGCCCGGTTGCTCCGCCTTTGCATCAGGCTTTACCTCAGCACAAGCTGTCGACATTCTCACCGCCGACCCGCCAACAGCAACCGGAGCCATTCATGCGCGCCTTCGTCCTTACTTCCACCGAAACCCCGCCCGCCCTTACCGAGATCGCCACACCCCAGCCAGGGCCAGGTGAGGTCCGTATCAGGGTTCACGCCTGCGGGCTCAATTTTGCCGATCTGCTGATGGCACGGGGCCAGTACCAGGAACGCCCCGCCCTGCCCTGCATCCTGGGGATGGAGGTTGCAGGCGAGGTCGATGCGCTGGGCGAAGGCGTCAGCGGGCTCAAGCCCGGCCAACGGGTTGCGGCCTTTGCCTCCAGCGGCGGGCTGGCCGAGTACGCCTGCTACCCTGCCAATGCCTGCCTGC
The DNA here is from genome assembly GCA_964496915.1 of uncultured Rhodobacter sp. Taxonomy (GTDB): domain Bacteria; phylum Pseudomonadota; class Alphaproteobacteria; order Rhodobacterales; family Rhodobacteraceae; genus Pararhodobacter. The sequence continues at coordinate 150,904 of CAZCAX010000002.1, read as the reverse complement.
CCCTGCCCGATTCCATGCCCTTTGACCATGCCGCGGCCTTCATGGTCGCCTATGGCACCTCGCATCTGGCACTGGATTACCGTGGCCGCCTGAAAGAGGGCGAAACCCTTCTGGTGCTGGGTGCGGCGGGCGGCGTGGGCCTCACAGCGGTGGAAATTGGCAAGAAAATGGGGGCGCGCGTGGTCGCCGTGGCGCGCGGGGCAGACAAGCTTGCGGTGGCCAGGGCAGCGGGCGCGGATGAGTTGATTGACAGCGACAGCGCCGATCTGAAAACCGCGTTCAAGGCGCTTGGCGGCGTCGATGTGGTCTATGACGCAGTCGGCGAACCCGCAGCCTCGGCGGCGCTGCGCGCCCTCAGGCCCGAGGGGCGATTCTTGGTGATCGGCTTTGCCGGCGGTCAGGTGCCGCAATTCCCGGCCAATCTGCTGCTGGTCAAGAATATCGATGTGATTGGCCACTACTGGGGCGGGTTTGCTTCTTTCAAACCCCAGGCGATCACCGATTCCCTGAAGGCTCTGATGGGCTGGTATGCGCAGGGCGGGCTACATCCGCATGTCAGCCACGCCCTGCCGTTGGAACAAGCCGCCGAAGGGATGGAGCTTATCCGCACGCGCAAATCGACCGGCAAGGTGGTCATCACCATGACCTGATGGCGCGTATCTTCAGACGGCCAGAAGCGATGGGCGCGGCGCGACAGGTGCCTCGCCCTCGCTGCATTGCCAGGCATTGCGAAACAGGTCTGCCAGCCCGCGCACACCAGGGTTCTCAACCCCGGGGCGAACATACATGTTGATGAAATGCCGCGTCAGTTCAGGCAGCGCCCCGCCATGGGCAATGCGCTCGGCATAGGGCGGCTCAGTCCCGGCCAGAAGCGCATGCACCGCCATGTCACAACTGACAGCGGCCTCCAGCGTGCGATCCGAATCGGATTCAACCGCTGCCTCCCAGTCGATCCCGGCCCGGTCCAGCGCCGACAACACCCCGGCACGAAAGGCACAATGCCGGCCCAGCGCCAGCCGCAGCGGGCGTTGGCGCCACGCCTGCCCACCTGGCGCACCAATCCAGACCAGCGGCAACTGCGTCAGCGTTTCGCCGCCGGGATCGCAATGGTCCTCGGTGGTCAGGATCAGATCGCATGAACCTGCGGCGAAATCCTCCTTGGCCTTGCGCGTGTTGACCGCCTGCAGCCGCACCTTCATCCGCGGCCAGGCGGCCTGGAAGCGCTGCAGAACCTGCGGAATATGCGGATAAACGATGTCGTAGGGCACACTGAGCACGATCTCGCCCTCGTATTCCTTGTCGGTCAGCCGCGCCACGGCCTCGTCATTCAGTGCCAGCATGCGCCGGGCATAGGCCAGCATCTGCTCCCCCGCCGCCGACATCTGCACACCCCGCCCGCTGCGATCCAGCAGCGCCAGCCCCAGCATCTCCTCCAGACGCTTGACCTGCATCGACACCGCCGACTGCGTCAGGTTCAGCACATGCGCGGCACGGGTTACGCCGCCGTATTCGGCCACCGCCACCAGCGCGCGCAGGGCTGTCAGATCCAGATTGCGCCTCATATCACGATCCTCGATGTGATTGATAAAAATCATTCGTTATACTTATGCACTCGTGCAGGGTATGAAATCAACAGAATTGATGAACCCGGCCAAAGCTATCGCATATGCTGAACGGCCACCATGATTATAACTGTGATTATACAGGTGCTTCGATGACGACCCTTGCCACCATCCGCCCCACCGCTCTGCCCGCTCCGGCCCTTACGCCATCCCGCCTCTTCAGCCGCCTGCGCAAGGCAGCCGCGCTTGCACGGCAGCGCCGAGACCTGGCCGCACTTGACGATGCCATGCTACGCGACATCGGGGTGACCCGCAGCCAGGCCCTGGACGAGGCCGCGCGCCCATTCTGGGATGCCCCGCGTCACTGGCGCGGCTGAAGCGGCCGAACCCGGCCCGGTTGCCCAGCCTTTACCTCTGGGTCAGGCAGTGACAGGAAACTGTCGGCAGCGTGACCACGCAATCGTCCGGTTTTCCTTGAAAAGTCCGGCGCGAAACCCGATATTGCAACCAATCGCCCGGCCCCCCGCGGCCGCGCGGCTTGCCATATCGAACGGAGGACATTCAATGGCCAACTATCAGTCGATGCGCGCGGGCACCGCCGGTGCTCTTGGCGCCCGGATCGACGCCGGGCTGCGCGCCCATATGAACAAGGTCTACGGCACGATGTCGGTGGGCATGATCATCACCGCCCTCGCCGCCTGGGCCATCGCCGGACTTGCAACCACCAGCGATTCTGCGTCGATGGCGGCGCAACTGCCCAACGGAACCATGCTGACCGCACTTGGCGCGGCCATCTACGGCTCTGCCCTGCGCTGGGTGATCATGTTCGCGCCGCTGGCCTTCATCCTCTTTGGCTGGGGCGCATTGATGCGTCGCGCACCGGCGGCTGGGGTGCAACTGGGCTTCTTCGTCTTCGCAGCGGCCATCGGCCTGTCACTCAGCTCGATCTTCCTGGTCTTTACCAGTTATTCGATCGTGCAGACCTTCCTGGTGACGGCCATCGCCTTTGCCGGCCTCAGCCTCTTCGGCTACACCACCCAGCGCAATCTGTCGGGCATGGGCACCTTCCTGATCATGGGCGTGATCGGGGTGATCATCGCCCTGGTGATCAACATCTTCCTGCAATCGCCTGCCATGATGTTTGCCATCTCGGCAATCGGCGTGCTGGTCTTCGCGGGCCTGACCGCCTTCCATACGCAGGAGATCAAGAACACCTATGTCGCCCATGCCGCTCAGGGCGATCAGGAATGGCTGGACAAGGCTGCCATCGACGGCGCGCTGAGCCTCTACATCAGCTTCCTGAACATGTTCCAGTTCCTGCTGATGTTCATGGGCCAGCAGGAATAACCCTGCCAGACATGACCTCGAAAGGGCCGGTGCCATGCACCGGCCCTTTTCTTTTGCCGCCCTCACCTGTTCACAAATATCCTCGGGGGGAGGCGCCCGGAACGGGCGGCGGGGGGCAGACAGCCCCCCGTTCCGCCGCTGGCGGAACAAGCCAGTGGGGGCGCGGGGGCAGGCAGCGACTGCCCCCGCGCCCCCACAACCCCGAGAACGAAAAGCCCCCCGCCCAAACGGCGGCCTTTCTCAAACTGTCAAAAGCACTTAGTCGACGATCAGCCGCCCATCCAGCCGCGCCCCCCCCTCAGCGCTAACCCCGCCTTGCGCGCGGATATGGGCGATGATCTCATTGCGATAGACAAGCCCGGTATGCAGATACTCCAGCGCGCGCAGGTCCATCCCGGCAATCTCACCCGGCACACCTGCCACGATCGGCTGGCCGTTCCACGCCTCGGCAAAAGCACCAAGCTGGAGATAGCTGTTGAACGCGATGGTGAAGGTCGCCTCACGGACCTCCTCCAGCGGGCGCCCCAGGATGGTGATATCCTCGGCCCGCGCCTGCGTCGCATCCGCGCCCAGCGCAATGCGATAGCGGATGCCGCTTGAGAAATGGGTGAACCCGCGCGACACAAAGCCGCTCAGGTCCAGCCCGTCCACCTCTTCGGGACGCACCAGACGATGCGCATTCGATTGCAGCATCGAACCGATCTGTGCGCCGGTCATGCGGGCAACATGCACCTGGTCGGCATAGGGCATCACCGCATACCAATCGCCAAAGCTCAGATCCCCCGCTTGCAGTCCGGCCAGAATGGCCGTGGCGTTGAACAGCGCCAGATCGACCGGCCCATTGGCGAAGGTTTGCGACCGCGTCACCAGTGCATCGTTCATGAAGTTCAGCAGCGCGCATTCGCCCGTGTAGCGTTCGCGCATAACCACCTCGGGAGAAACGGCTTCGCCTGCGGTGACCTGCCCGATGGTCTCGGCCAGCCTGTCCTCCAGCGCGGCGATCAGCGGCGCGACCACCTCGGCCTCGAACCCCTGGTCGTAATCGCCCTCCTGCTCGAGTGTCGAAAAGCGTGGGTCATCCGCCGTCACGCGCTGGTCGCGCCGCTTGACCGGATGCAGGCCCACATAAGAAAACCACGCCTGCCGCCCGGCATTGGCGGCAATCGACATGGCGACCTCTCCCAGCCAGGCACCATTCGCCTCGGCCTGTGTCATCAGCACACCTTCCATGATGTTGTCAGGGTCGATCCCCTCGGCATTCAGGGGCGTGTGCGAATGGCCGCCGATCAGAACCACGGGCTTTTCGGTCAGGCGCCCTGCCGCTTCGGCGATGTCGAAATCACCCTCGCCGATCAGCCGCGCGGCGCCCGCCTTGCCGGTCCGGTGCTGGCCCGAGCCATAGCCGCAATGGGACAAGATCACCACCACATCGCAAATCTCCGACAGCGCTGGCATGATGTTGCTGACCGCTTGCACCGGGCTGGCCACCAGCATGCCGGGGTCGTCGGGCTGGCCGGTGCGAGTGTCAATCTGCGTGGTCAGGCCGATGAAACCGACCCGCAATCCCTTGGCCTCCAGCACCGCCGCTGCGACATAGTCACGATCGCGCGTCAGATGGCGCGAGCCATGGACATTGGCCGACAGCACCGGAAAAGCCGCATCCGCCTCGATCCCGATGCGCAGCATCTCGGCACCACGGTCAAATTCATGGTTGCCCAGCACCGCGATATCCAACCCGGCCGCCGAGGCCGCGCGATAACCCGCATCGGCCACGAATTCATCGGGCACCCAACCCAACAACTCATCAAAGACCGAGCCGGTATGATCATCGCCGCCCGAGATGAACAGCACCACCTCGTTCTCGCCCGCGACGGCGCGGGTTTCACGCACTCGCTTGACCATCTGCGACAGGCGATGCGTATCGCCCCGCGCGCCGTGCATTTCGGTTATGTTGTTGTGCAGATCGTTGAAATGCATCAGCCGCAGCACCCGCCGCTCGCCCGCTTCCAGCATAGGCGCTGGCACGGGATTGCCCTCTTCGGTGACAATCGCGCGGATCGGTCCGGCCAGCGGATCGCCCTTGAGCAGGAACAGCCGCTCGGCACCCCCGGCAGGATTGGGCGTGGCTGGCACCATCAGAAGCTCGCCCGGCGCGGCCTCGGCACGGGCGCGGAACACCACGACCGGCGACAGGCTGGCAAGGCCCGCAGCGGTGACGGCCAGAAAAGCGCGGCGGCTGAGCGAAAGGCGGGGGTCGGACATGATCAGGCTCCTGAGCTGTGTTGTCTCAGGGTCGCTTAACCCGGTTCGATGTCAGTTTTCCGTCGGTTCGGTAACGGCGTGGCAACACGACACAAATAAAAGGCCGCACCCATGGGGCACGGCCTGACATTCCGCAATGGAAGCAAGATCTTACTTGATCTTGCCTTCCTTGTACTCGACGTGCTGGCGCACGACCGGGTCGAATTTGCGGATGACCATCTTCTCGGTCATGGTGCGGGCGTTCTTCTTGGTCACGTAAAAGTGGCCAGTGCCCGCCGTCGAGTTCAGACGGATCTTGATCGTCGTCGGTTTCGCCATGGGTCGTCTCCTGAACAGGGCGACGGCGGCCGCCCGTGAATTCCAATAAGGCCCGCCTTTTACGCAATGCCCGGCCAGAGTCAACCGCCCTTCGCCCCGCCCGGCGCGTCAGTAGGCGTTTTTCGTTGTAATCAGGCTGATTGGCGTCAGCGCAAGAATTTTCAGGTCAAACCACAACGACCAGTTCTCGATGTAGTAAAGGTCATGCTCTACCCGCGCGCGGATCTTTTCCGGCGTGTCCATCTCGCCGCGCCAACCGCTGATCTGCGCCCAGCCGGTTACGCCCGGGCGCACCTTGTGACGGGCCGAGTAAGCTTCGGTCACGGCATCATAGACCAGATCGCCTGTGCGGGCGGCGGTGGCATGCGGGCGCGGACCGACCAACGACAGATCACCTCTGAGCACATTGAAGAACTGTGGCAGTTCATCCAGCGAGGTGCGACGGATGAAGCGCCCAACCCTGGTCACCCGATCATCATTGCGCCGCACAGCCTTGATGGCGGTAGGGTCGGCGCGATCAGTATACATCGAGCGGAATTTCAGCACCTCTATGGGTCGGTTGTTGAACCCGTGGCGCCGTTGCCGAAACAGGACCGGCCCCGGCGAATCCAGCCGGATCGCCAGCGCCACGGCGGCCATCACCGGGCTGAAAACCACAATTGCCGCGCTGGCCAGCACCAGATCGAACACCCGCTTGCGCACCGCGTCCCAGCCGTGGATGGGGCGCTTGTACAGGTCGATCATGCGGAACTTGCCAAATTTCGAACGTTTGTTGCGGGAAAACTCGGGAATATCGGCACTGGCCATCACCCGGATATCCACGGGCAGCACAAAGAGCTTCGCCGCCAACGCCATCAGCCGCCGGTGCGAGATCCGGGGGATCGCCACGATCACCGTGTCAATATGCGCCAGCCGCACGAAAGCCATCAGATCGTTCAGATCGCCCATCCTGTGATGTCCCGCCACCACATCGGGCGAGCGTGCGTCCTGGCGTTCGTCAAAAAAGCCGCACATCCGCCGACCGCGTCGCTTGTCACGCTCGATCTCGCGGATCAGCGGCGCCAACGCCTCTGTCCCGCCAACCAGCACGATCCGGTGTTCCATCCCGCCTGTCTTGGTCAGATAGCGGATGCGCAGCCAGGCCGCCACGCGCGCGCTGACCATCGCCAGATTTGCGGGGGTCAGCCACAGTGCCAGCGCCGGGCCCTGCCCCGGCTGCAACCAGCCGCCCAGCCACAGACCGATGACCAGCGCCGTCATCCCCAGTGTGATACCCGCCCCCATCGCCAACAGACCCGGGCCGAGTGACCACATCCGGCGAAAGCGATAGCCGCCCAGGCTCCGAACCGAGACCACCACCGCAAGCGCCCCCAGCCAGGCCACCAACAGCATGTAACCCTCTGACAAACCCGGCGCCAACAGCCGCAGCGCGAACAAACCTGAAACCGCCATCGCCAGCAGATCGATGCATTGCAACATGCAGGAAAACACAGCCGGTCGGGTCGGCGCGTGCCTGAGGCGCTGCGCCTCGGCCTCGGCCTGACCGCTCATCAAGGGTACAGGACCGACTGCCGCACCGAAAGCAGGCGTCCTCCTGCGGCGCAGCGCCTCGTTCCGAAACAATGACTTATCTACAATTTCCGTCATCCGGCACCATGCGCAACGCCCTGAAATGCGGCCAGAACGGCCGGGCCTGAACGGGTTACCGAAGGGATGGGGCAAAAATATGGCTTGCGCGGATGGCCTGTAAGCCGGATTTTGTTCCGGGGTTGCCCCCTTCGACGGCCATTCGTCTGAGCACGCCGTTACCGACGCGCTTTAGCTGCCAACCCGGGCCTCTGGGCTAAGACGTCCCTGCGGGGATATCGGCGAACCGATCACACCCGCGCGAGGCCCCTATTCGGCATTGCTCCTGGTGGGGCTTGCCGTGCCGGTCCTGTTGCCAGTCCCGCGGTGGGCTCTTACCCCACCGTTTCACCCTTACCCCGGTTGCCCGAAAGCGACCGGGGCGGTCTGTTCTCTGTGGCGCTTTCCCTCGGGTTTCCCCGGCCGGGCGTTACCCGGCACCATCGCCTCATGGAGTCCGGACTTTCCTCGAACCGGACCAACGAATCGGCCCAGCCCGCGACCGTCCGGCCATCCGCGCCCCGTCCAGATAGGGGCTTGGCGCGGGCGCGTCAATCGCACGCCTGCCTCCGGAGCGCACTGACGCGAGGAAACCGGGCAGACGCGGTTTCGAAACCGCGTAGGAAGCGCCTTCGAAGGCGCTTTTTCAGCGATCCCGGCCATCCGCACGACCTTGCCGCCGCAAGAGCAGAAACGGACGCACTGACAGTACGTTTTCAAATCGAAACACAGGGCCGGAAGCGCGCCGGAACGCGGTTTCGAAACCGCGTTTCAAGCGCCTTCGAAGGCGCTTTTACGCCCTTAGTCCGCACCGCCCCATTCGCGCAGACGCGCAACGTAGCGCGCCAGGGTATCGATCTCCAGGTTGATCAGGTCACCCACCTGCACCCCGCCCCAATTGGTCGCTTCCTTGGTATGCGGAATGAGGTTCACGCCGAATTCCGCGCCCGACACTTCGTTCACCGTCAACGAGGTGCCATTCAGTGCGACCGAGCCCTTGGGGGCGATGAAGCCCGCCAGCGCCTCTGGCGCGCGAAAGGACAGCCGCGTGCTATCACCCTCATCACGCCGGGCGATCACTTCGGCCAGCCCGTCAACATGGCCGGACACGATATGCCCGCCCAGTTCGTCGCCCACCTTCAGTGCGCGTTCAAGATTGACGGCGCGCCCCTCGGACCAGCCGCCTAGATTGGTTTTCGACAATGTTTCAGCAGAAATATCCACTTCGAAACAGTCTTCGCCCAGCGCAACTACTGTCAGGCAAACGCCGTCGCAGGCGATCGAGGCGCCGATGTCGATGGCGCCGGTGTCATAGCCGGTGGATATCCGAGCGCGCAGGTCGCCACGCCGCTCAAGCGCCGCGATGCGACCGATATCGGTGATAATGCCTGTGAACATGACGGGTCTCCGGAAGCCTGAGCCTGCAACGGCCCCGTTCTGCCCCAACTGCACTGCAGATACCAGCCAAATCCAACGGCCATCCAGCGCATCATCCCCCCCCCGCACGGACCATCCAGCCCGAGGATGCGGATTGATCGTTTTTTCGACAAAGAGACTCTTTATATAATTCGTAACTTCTGTCATGATTCATTGAAAAAGAGAGGGTTACTCCTCCGAAGGGGCATGGGTGATGATACGAGTGACCGGCGATGAACGCCGATTTCTGTTCCTGCAAGGACCTCACGGGCCGTTCTTTCGCAACCTCGGCGCAATGCTGGGGCGAACAGGTGCGCAGGTCTGGCGGGTCGGCTTCAACCGCGGCGATCAGGTATTCTGGCCCCGGCAGGGTTATATCGCCTTCACCGCCCCGCAATCGGAATGGGCAGGCTTTCTTGAGGGACTGCTGGACGACAAGGGCATCACCGACATCGTCCTTTATGGCGACACAAGGAAAATCCACGCCGAGGCAATCGCCCTGGCGCGCGCACGTGCCATAACCGTTCATGTGTTTGAAGAGGGGTATCTGCGGCCCTGGTGGGTTACTTATGAGCGGGGCGGATCGAACGGTAATTCGCGCCTGATGGATCTGTCGGTGCGGCAGATGTGCAAGGCGCTGGAAAATTCCGAAATCGATCTGATCGACGCCCCCGCGCATTGGGGCGACATGCGCCATCATGTGTTCTATGGCTTTGTCTATCATGCCTTCGTGCTCGTGGCGAACTGGCGCTATCGCGGATTTCGGCCGCACCGCAGGCTGACGGTCAAGCAGGAATTCGGACTGTATCTGCGCCGCCTGCTGTCGATGCCTTTTCATGCGATGGAGCGGCGCCTGGCAACCTGGCGAATCCGCACCGGGGGCTTTCCCTATCATCTGGCACTGTTGCAGCTTGAACATGACTCAAGCTTCCAGATGCACAGCCCCTTCACCACCATGACCGAGTTCCTTGAGCTCTGCATCAAGGGCTTCGCCGAGGGCGCGCCGCGCCATCATCACCTGGTGTTCAAGGCCCATCCGCTGGAAGACGGGCGCACCCAGCTCAAGCGCGATCTATTGCACCTTGCACGCGCGCACGGCATCGGCGACCGGGTGCATTTCGTCCGTGGCGGCAAGTTGGCAGGGCTTCTCAACCACGCGCGCTCGGCAGTGACAGTCAATTCCACCGCCGGGCAACAGGTACTGTGGCGTGGCATGCCGCTGAAGGTGTTCGGGCGTGCGGTTTATGACAAGCCCGAGTTCGTCTCATCGCAATCCCTGCCCGAATTCTTCAATGCCCCGACGCGCCCCGACAACCGCGCCTATAGAACCTACCGCCGTTTCCTGCTGGAGACATCGCAGCTTCCAGGCGGATTCTATTCGGCACCGGGGCGGAGGCAGTTGCTGCGCCAGGTGGTCGATCTGCTTCTCAGTTCCGAAGATCCCTATGATGCCCTGATCGCAGGCAAAGCGGCACCTCGGCAACAGTTGCGGCTGGTAAACTGACGGGCGCCTGACAACAGGCTTGGAAAATCTGCTTGTTCTGGCTATAGTTGCGAAAAAAATACCGAGGCAGAAATCCATAAAGGAGCCCGAGCAGTGTCTGTCAGACCCACACGCCGCGCCAGCTGGCTGGCGCTGGCCGTTTTCGTTGCAGCGGTCGGCGCTTGCACGGTTCCGCGCCCAGGCCCCACGATGAACGAGATTTTCGCGGGCTCTGTCCTGCGCGAAGGCGATGCTTTCGTGGTTGCCGTTGGCGACCGGGTGAACCGCGCGGCCAATGTCACGCCGGCGCTTGGCTTCTCGGACGCGCTGCGCAACGCGGCCCTCATGGGCGGCGACACGGTCCGCGTGGGTGATACTGTCACCGTGACCGTCTATGAAAACGTCCCCGAAGGACTGATGACCAACTTTGAGACCCGCGGCGCCGTCTTGCAGGAATTGCAGGTCGACGATGCGGGCTTCATCTTTGTGCCCTTTGCCGGCCGCATCCGTGCGGCGGGCCAGTCACCCGAGGGCCTGCGCTCAACCATTGCGCGACAGCTCGACGAACAGACGCCAGACCCGCAGGTCTATGTCAGCCGCACAGCCGGCGACGGGGCCAGCGTGTCGGTTGTGGGCCGGGTGAACGCGCAGGGCGTCTATCCGATCGAGCGGGGCACACGACGCCTGACAGCGATGCTGGCGCAGGCCGGCGGCCTGTCGGTGCCGGTGCAAAGCGCCCAGGTGACGGTGTCGCGCGGCTCGGTCACCGACCGCGTATGGCTGGAAGATCTGTTCCGCCATCCCGAGCTGGACATCGCCCTGCGCGGGGGCGACCGGCTGCTGGTCGATCAGGACCAGCGCAAGTTTACCGTACTCGGCGCCACCGGGGCGCAATCGCTGATCACATTCGAGTCGCCCACCATCACAGCGATCGAGGCATTGGCGCAGGTCGGCGGTCTTGATCCAACCCGCGCCGATCCGACCGGCGTTTTCGTGTTCCGTAATGAGCCCGCCGAAATTGCGCGCAACGTGCTGGGCCGCACCGATCTGATCGGTGATCAGCGGTTGATCTATGTGCTCAACCTGACCGCGCCCAACGGCATGTTCATGGCGCGCGATTTCCAGATCCGTGATGGCGACACCCTCTACGTGACCGAAGCCTCGGCCGTCACCTGGAACCGCCTGATCTCGTCGCTGTCGGGCACGCTCAGCGCCACCGGCTCGGCGGTTTCTATCGCCACAGGGTCGGACTGACGCTTCGGAGTGGAGTGACCATCCGGTCACACCCACCCCATAACCAACCGGGCCCACCCATGGCTGCCACTCCCGCCCCCCCCCGGCTTTTCGCCTTTAGCGGCGGGTTTCTTGGCCCTTCGGCGCAAGCGCGCACCATCCGTCGCATTCTTGAACTGGCAGGCCATCGGCCCCGACTGGGCTGGCCGACGGCCAGTGATGCCGTCGCCGCCTGGGGCCACAGCCCCCGCGCCGCGCGGGCAGAGGCTGTCGCCGCGCGCAGCGGTGCGGCGCTCTGGCGGATCGAGGATGCCTTCATCCGCTCGATCCACCCCGGCAGGCTGCGCGGCGAGCCCCCGATGGGCCTGCTGATTGACCGCACCGGCGCGCATTACAACCCCGCGCAGCCTTCGGACCTGGAAACCCTGCTGGCCACCCACCCCTTTGACGATGCCCGGCTGATCGCCCGCGCCCGGCATTGCATCGCGCGGATGCGGCAGTTGGAACTGTCAAAATACAACGCCCATGATACCGCCCTGCCCCCGCCCCCGCCGGGCTATGTGTTGGTGATCGATCAGGTGAAGGGCGATGCCTCGTTGCGTTTTGGCAGCGAAAGCGGGCCGCTGCCGCCGCGACTGTTTCAAGAGATGCTGGCGATTGCGCAGATCGAAAACCCTGGTGCGCGGATCCTAGTGAAAACCCATCCAGAAACCGCTGGCAACGCCCGGTCTGGTCATTTCACGCCCGCCGATGCCTGCGGCAATGTCACGCTGGAGACTGCCCCCCATGCCCCTTGGTCACTTCTGGAAGGCGCTGTGGCCGTTTATACCGTCTCCTCGCAACTGGGGTTCGAGGCCATTCTCGCCGGTCACCGCCCGCGCGTCTTTGGCCAGCCATTTTATGCGGGCTGGGGGCTGACACATGATGAAATGCCACCCCAGCGGCGGCGGCGCAAGCTGACACGCGCCCAACTTTTCGCAGGCGCCATGCTGCTTTACCCGCTTTGGTATGACCCGTTGCGCGACTGCCTCTGCCCGCTGGAAGAGGTGATTGATCAAATGGAAGCCCGGTTGCAAGCCTTCCGTCAGGACCGGCATGGCCATATCGCCTGCGGCATGCGGCTGTGGAAACGGCAGCATTTGCAAGCCATGTTCGGCCGCGAGAAACCGCTGATTTTCGTGCGCAGCCCGGAACAGGCGGTGGCGCGGGCACGGGCAACCCGGCGGGGGGTGATCGGCTGGGCCAGCGCCATGCCCGACGATTTCACCGGCCTGCGTATCGAGGATGGTTTCTTGCGTTCGCGCGGGCTGGGTGCGGCGCTGACACCGGCGCAAAGCCTCGTGGTGGATGATCACGGTATCTATTACGACCCGGCGCGTGAAAGCCGGCTGGAACAGCTGATCCGCGCGCCCCTGCCGCCCGGCGGCGCGGATCGCGCGCTGGCATTGGCCACAGCAATCACCGCCGCGGGGCTGACAAAGTACAATATCGGCAGCGACACGGCGTTGCTGGCAGAAGAACTGCGTAGTCTGCGCCAAACACGCGCTGATGCGCCGGTAATTCTGGTGCCGGGACAGGTTGAAGATGACGCCTCGATCCGCCTCGGCGCGACGGGGCCGATCCGCACGAACCGCGCCCTGCTCGCCTTCACCCGCGCCGAGAACCCCGATGCGATCGTGCTCTACAAACCCCATCCCGATGTCGAGGCCGGTCTGCGCCCCGGCGCTGTGCCCGACGCCGCCGTACTGTCCGATATGGTGATCGAGCACACGGACGCCGCAGCGCTGCTGGCATTGGTAGATGAGGTCTGGACCCTTACCTCGGGTCTGGGGTTCGAGGCATTGATGCGCGGCAAGACGGTTACCTGCCTCGGCGCGCCGTTCTATGCTGGCTGGGGGCTGACGCGCGATCTGGGGCCGGTGCCTGCCCGACGACAGACCGAACCCGGCCAGCCCCACCCCGATCTGGCGGCGCTGATCCATGCCACGCTGATCGCCTATCCGCGTTATCTGGACCCTGTCACCGGCCAGCCCTGCCCGCCTGAACTGTTGGTCGAGCGTCTGGCGCAAGGTCAGACGGGTAAAACCCGCCCGACGCTGCGCCTGCTGGCCAGGGCACAGGGTGCCTTGGCGAGTTTCGCTTATCTCTGGCGCTGAGTGCTGCGCACAGGGGTCAGGCCATGGGGTCAGGCCATGGCCTCAAGCCGCGCCAGAACCTCGGCAAGCCGTTCTGCCTCGTCGGTCCGTTCCGACAACTGGCCGCGCGTCTCCTCAACCACCTCTTCCGAGGCATTGGCAACAAAGCGCGGGTTGTCCAGCCGCCCTTTCAACCCGCCAATTTCCTTCTTCAGCTTCTCCATCGCCTTTCGCAGCCGGGCCATTTCGGCCGCCAGATCGATCACTCCTTCCAGCGGCAGCGCATAGGTCGCGCCTTCCACGGCGATGCTCAGGGCACCTTTGGGCATCGTTTCAGCCGGGTGCAGCCCGTCGATCCGCGCCAGCCGTTCGATCAGCGCCGCGTTGCGCCCGTAGGCCGCCTGCGCATGCGCATCCTGATCCAGCGCCAGCATCGGCAGCTTCAGCCCCACCGGCACCCGCATCTGCGTGCGCGCCGAGCGCACGGCCTCGATCAGCCCGATCACCCAGCCCATTTCACGGTCAGCGTCAGGGTCGGCCAGATCGGTGCCGTATTCGGGCCAGTCAGCGTGGGCGGCCAGTTTTGCGCGCGTGCCGGTGAGCGACCACAACTCTTCGGTGATGAAGGGCATGAACGGGTGCAGCAGAATGACGCACTGGTCCAGAACCCAGCGCATGGTGGCGCGGGTCTCGGCCGCATGGTCGCCGTCGAACAACGGTTTGGCGAATTCCACATACCAGTCGCAGACCTTGCCCCAGACGAAGCGGTAAAGCGCGTCCGCCGCGTCGTTGAAACGGTAAGCCGCCAGCGCCTCGTCCACGGCCCTCAGCGTGCGGGCGGTTTCGCCGATGATCCAGCGGTTGACGGTCTGGCTGGCCTGTGGCGGCATCGCGCCGGGGGCGGGCACGTCATCGCCAAAGACGCCGTTCATCTCGGCAAAGCGCGTCGCGTTCCACAGTTTGGTGGTGAAGTTGCGATAACCGGTGATGCGCTGGGTATCGAGCTTGAGCACACCGCCGAGGCTGGCCATGGCCGCATTGGTGAAGCGCAGCGCATCGGCGCCGAATTCGTCAATGATATCCAGCGGATCGACGACATTGCCAAGGCTCTTGGACATCTTCTTGCCCTTGGCGTCACGCACGAGGCCATGCAGATAGACGGTGTGGAACGGGATCTGATCCACCACCGCCAGCTGCATCATCATCATCCGCGCGACCCAGAAGAACAGGATATCCTGCCCGGTCACCAGAACGCTTGTGGGGAAGTATTTTTCCAACTCCGGCGTCTGTTCCGGCCAGCCCAGCGTCCCGATCGGCCAGAGGCCCGAGGAGAACCAGGTGTCGAGGACATCGGGGTCGCGGGTGAGGGCGACCTCTGAAATCTCCAGAGTGCCATCAGAATTTTCTTTCGTCCCCATTCCACGCATCTGCGCACGATTGTCAGAAGAATAAATCCGCACAACAACGTTTTCGCCATAGAGTTCTTTGGCTTTCGCAATGACATCTACTTCATTGGCTGCACAAAACTGAATTGCGGGATAAGCACGATCTTCATAGGCCTCCCTAGGGTCAGGCCCATACCAAACCGGTATCTGATGCCCCCACCACAACTGCCGCGAGATGCACCAAGGCTCGATATTCTCCAGCCAGTGGTAATAGGTCTTCTCGCCGCTCTCCGGCAGAATCTTCGTCGCCCCACTGCGCACCGCCTCCAGCGCCGGTTCAACGATCTTCGCGGTATCCACGAACCACTGATCCGTCAGAAACGGCTCGATCACCACTTTCGAGCGGTCGCCGAACGGCTGCATGATCTTCTTGGCCTCAACCAGCGGCACCCGTTCCAGATGCTCCGAATGCGTCTCGGGGTCGATGGATTTCTGTAGCACCGTCACCGCCAGCCCCTCAGCCGTGATCGCCTCGACCACGGCCTTGCGCGCCTCAAACCGGTCCAGCCCGCGCAATTCCTCGGGCACAAGGTTGATCTGGCCCACATCGCCCGCCGCCCGCTCGCCGCGCGCAATCGCCCCGGCTATGACAGCGCTCTCCTCATACGACAACCCATCCGCGCGCATCCGCGCCTTGGTGTCCATCAGGTTGTAAAGCGGAATGCCGTTGCGCTGCGCCACAGCATAATCGTTGAAATCATGCGCGCCGGTGATCTTGACCGCGCCCGAGCCAAAGGCCGGGTCGGGGTATTCATCGGTGATGATCGGGATCAGGCGGCGATGCGCTTTCGGGCCAACCGGGATCTCGCACAGCTTGCCGACAATGGGCGCATAGCGCGCGTCCGAGGGATGAACCGCCACCGCGCCGTCGCCCAGCATGGTTTCCGGCCGGGTGGTGGCGATGGAGATATAGTTGCGCATCTCGCGCAGGGTGACATTACCATCCTCGTCACGCTCGACATATTCATACTCGAACGGCTTGCCGGTCGCCGGGTCGGTTTCAAGCGGATACTTGAAGTGCCACATATGGCCGTCAACCTCGGTGTTCTCCACCTCAAGGTCGGAAATCGCGGTTTCGAAATGCGGATCCCAGTTGACCAGCCGCTGGCCGCGATAGATCAGGCCCTTGTTGTACATGTCCACGAAAACCTTGATCACGGCATCGTGGAAATTGCCTTCTTCACCCGCAGGGGCACCGGGGGCGCCGGACATGGTGAAAGCGTTGCGCTCCCAGTCGCAACTGGCGCCCAGCCGCTTGAGCTGGCCGATGATCGTGCCGCCGGACTGCGCCTTCCATTCCCAGACCTTCTCCAGAAACTTCTCGCGCCCCATCTCGCGCCGGCCCTCGTTGCCTTCCTTGGCCAGTTCACGCTCGACCACCATCTGAGTGGCAATGCCTGCGTGGTCCTGGCCCGGCTGCCACAGCGTGTCGAACCCACGCATCCGGTGCCAGCGCACCAGAATGTCTTGCAAGGTGTTGTTGAAGGCGTGCCCCATGTGCAGGCTGCCGGTGACATTCGGCGGCGGGATCATGATGCAGAAAGACTCGGACCGGCGCGCATTTGCCCCGGCCCGGAACGCACCCTCCGCTTCCCAGCGCGCTGCGATGCGCGGCTCGGCCTCGGCGGCATTGAAAGTCTTTTCCATCGTCATTGCGGCATCCTCCGGCTTTCGGCGGTGTTTAGCGCCGCGCGCGGGAAAGGAAAAGGGCGCAGCGTCGTGCGGCCCCGGTCAAGGCCGGGATCATCTGAAACATTCCTCGGCCATCACGCTGCCCGACAATGCTCAGCGGCTGCGGTCGAGCTTGGTTGAAAGATGGATCAGGCTCTCTGACGAGCGCACGCCGGAGATCTCGCCCACGCCGTCAAGGACTGAGTCAAGCGCCGCAGTCGAGGAAGCGGCAACCTGAAGCAGCAGGTCGCAGCGTCCGGAGATCGTGTTCACGCGCTCGACCTCGGGAATCCCCTTGAGCCGGGCCAGAATAGCCGCCTGATTGCGCGGCTCGACGGTCAGCAAGACGCTGGCACGGATCAGTCCGGCACGCGCTGCATCGCCCAGCTTGATCGTGTAACCGGCAATGGCACCAGAGCTTTCCAGCCGCTCCATCCGCGACTGAACGGTCGAGCGCGCAATTTTCAGCCGCCGCGCCAGCGTGGCGAGCGACACCCGCGCGTCCATGCTCAGCTGCATCATCAGCGCCTTGTCGAGGTCATCCATGGCAAACCTGTCAATATGACGAACTTTTCGTCAAAATATTCATTATTTTCGTTAAATAAAGCCTTTTGATCGGTGAATATGTAACCTAGATGCGCGATCCTGTTTTACAGTGCCGGGAGCGGCCCGGACACGATGGACAGCTTTGGTGAAAGGGTGCGCCAATGGGAATATCTGAGACGATCTGGGCCGATCCCATCGAATTTCTGCGAGCCGTTGAACCAGTTGACCCGGTTCTATTTCTCTCGCCTGCCGTTTTGCAGGCCCAGGCGCGCCGGTTCGTGGCCTCCTTCCCCGGCCTGGTCACCTATGCCGTGAAGGCCAACCCGGAAGAGGCCGTGGTCGTCAATCTGGCCGCTGCCGGCATCGTGGCCTTCGATGTTGCCTCGCCCGACGAGATAGCGCTGATCCGTCGGCTGGTGCCGGGCGGCGTGCTGCATTACAACAACCCGGTGCGCGCGCGCCACGAGATTGATTTCGCGGTACACCACGATGTTGCCTCGTATTCTGTTGATTCGCTTAGCGAACTGGACAAGCTGTTCGCCGCAGTCCCGAACCGCCGCGTGAATGGTGCGCCGGTCGAGATCACGGCGCGGTTCAAGCTGCCGGTGGCCGGGGCTGCCTATGATTTTGGCGCCAAGTTCGGTGCAACCGAGGAACTTGCCGCCGAGATACTGAGGCGGATTGCCGCGCGCGGATACACCCCCTCGCTGACCTTCCATCCCGGCACGCAATGCGCCGATCCGGCTGCATGGGACGCCTATATCCGCGCCGCCAAACGCATTGGCGATACCGCTGGCGTTATCCCGGCGCGGCTGAATGTCGGTGGCGGTTTCCCCTCGCACAGGGTTCAGGCTGAAGCCCCCTCGCTGGACGCGATCTTCCACCTTATCGGTCGCGTCACCGAAGAGGTGTTCGGCGCCGAGGCCCCCGCACTGATCTGCGAACCCGGCCGCGGCATGGTGGCCGACAGCTTCGCCCTTCTGGCGCGGGTCAAGGCGGTGCGCGACGACCAGCATGTCTTTCTCAATGACGGGGTTTACGGTACGCTGGCCGAACTGCCGCTGATGGGGATGATGGACCGGATCAGTGTCTTTTCACCCCGGGGAGTGCGCCGCACCGGCGAGGGCAAGCGCCGGGTTATCTTTGGCCCGACCTGTGACAGCGTCGATCGCCTGCCGGGCGAGACCCTGTTGCCCGGCGATATGGAAGAGGGCGATTTCCTTCTGGTGCAGGGGATGGGGGCCTATTCGGTCGTTACCAACACCCGTTTCAATGGCTTCGGGGCGCTGAACCTGCATCTGGCGCTCAGCCTGGAGACGTAAAGCGCAAAGGGGTGGGCAGCCGCCACCCCTTGCCCCTGCCTGCCACGCGGCTATCCTCCGCCAGGGAAACGGGGGACGTAAACATGCGCGCATTCGGCACATCGCAAGGCGGAAAGCGCCGCGAGGATATCCGCTTTCTCACCGGCACGGGCCGCTATATCGCCGATATCCTGCCCGAAGGTGCATTGCATGCAGCTTTCCTGCGCGCCCCCATCGCGCATGGCCGCATCACCGCACTGGAGCTTGATGCCGCGCGCGCTCTGCCGGGGGTGCGTGGCATCTGGACAGGCGACGATCTGGTAGCAGCCGGGTTGGATGGCGCGCTTTGGTCAGTGACGGCGCGCGACCGGCGCGGCAAGAGTGGCGCCGCCACACACCGCCCGATTCTATCGGATGGCGTGATGCGTCATATGGGCGAGCCGGTCGCGCTGGTCGTGGCGACCAGTCGCCTTGCCGCGCTCGACGCGATCGAGGCGATCGGCCTTGATTACAAGGAACTGCCGGCCCATCTGGCACTGGAGCCGGGCGGCACCGCAATCCATCCGCAAGCCCCGGACAATCAGGCCTATGACTGGATGCTGGGCGACCCGGCCACGCTGGATGCCGTATTCAACAGCGCGGCCCATGTCACACGTCTGTCGGTGCGCCAGAACCGGCTGATGGCCGCCAGCCTTGAACCCCGCGCCGCATTTGCCGAATGGGACGGCAGGCGCCTGCATCTGGCCTTCAATGGTCAGGGCGTATGGAACATGAAGCGCGAACTGGCACGGATGCTGGGCCTTGCGCCCGAAAAGGTGCGCGTCACCACCCCGGATGTGGGGGGCGGTTTCGGAATGAAGGCGATGGGCTATCCTGAGTATTTCGCCATCGCCCAGGCCGCGCGGGAACTGGGCGAACCGGTCGCCTGGATATCCGACCGGGCCGAGGCGATGCTGTCGGACAACGGCGCGCGCGATCTGACCAGCGAGGCGGAAATGGCCTTTGACGCCGCTCACCGGATCATCGGCTACCGTGTTTTCACGCGCTCCAATCTGGGAGCCTATAACTCGCAATTCGCGCAGAATATCCAGTCAGAGCTGTTCGCAAAGGTTTTCACCGGGGTCTATGACATTCCCGCCGCCCTCCTGCATGTGCAGGGCATCTATACGAACACAACGCCGGTTGACGCCTATCGCGGCGCCGGGCGGCCGGAGGCGATCACCCTGATCGAGCGGGTGATGGACATGGCGGCGCGCGAACTGGGCCTCTCGCCCTTCGATCTGCGCAGACGCAACTTCATCACGCCCAATCAGTTCCCCTACCCCACCGCCGCGGGCATGGCCTATGATGTGGGTAACTTCGCCCGCGTGCTGGACCGGGCGCAGGCGGCAGGCGAAATCGCCGGGTTCAACATCCGACGCGCCGAGAGCGCGTCACGTGGCAGGCTGCGCGGGCTGGGACTAAGCTTTTACATCGAGTCGATTCTGGGTGAGGATTCCGAGGCCGCCGTGATCGAGTTCACACAGGCAGGTGTGAACCTTTATGTCGGCACGCAATCGAACGGTCAGGGCCATGAAACCGTCTATGCCCAGTACCTGGCCGATCTGACCGGGCTTGATGCCAATGCCATCACCGTTGTGCAGGGCGACAGCGACCGCATCGCGCGCGGCGGCGGCACCGGCGGCTCGCGCTCGGTCACGGTGCAGACACTGGCCACGCATGGCACAGCAGAGCAGATGGTCGCGGCATTCGCCGAGTTCCTGCAAGAAACGCTTGGTGCTGGTCCCTTCACCTTTGACGAAGGCATCTTCCAGGCCCCCGCCAGCAACCATCGGCTGACCCTGATCGAAGCGGTTGAACTGGCGCGCGACAAGGGCCGCGAAGACCTGATGCGCCATGAAAAACGCAGCCAGCTACCCGGGCGCTCCTTCCCCAATGGCGCGCATCTTTGCGAGGTCGAGATCGACCCGGAAACCGGCGCCTTGAGTGTCGAGCGCTATCTGGCCTTCGATGATTTCGGCACTCTGATGCACCCGATGCTTGTGCAGGGGCAGGTTCATGGCGGAGTCGCGCAGGGCTATGGGCAGGCGGTCTGCGAAGAAGCGCTGTTCGATGACCAGGGCCAGCTTCTGACCGGCAGCTTCATGGATTACGCCATGCCCCGTGCCACCGATCTGCCGATGTTCGGCTTTGAAAGCGTGCCTACCCCCTCGCCCAACAATCCGATGGGCATGAAAGGCTGCGGTGAGGCCGGAACCGTGGGCGCCATCGCAGCCGTGTCGAATGCCGCTCTCGATGCGCTCTGGTCCGAGGGCGTCCGGCATGTGGACATGCCGCTTACCCCGCTGAAGATCTGGACCTGGCTGCAAGAAGCCAGGTCAAACCCGGCCTCCGGCTGAAAACGCCGCTCCCCTTCATCTTGCCCAAAATACGCTGGGGGTGAATTGGCGCAGCCAAGAGGGGGCAAAGCCCCCTGCCCGGCTTGCCGAAATTCGTTCAGACCATCATTTCCTTGGTCGCCGTTAACGCCACATCGGGATAGTCACGAATCGCGCGGTCGATATCCCACTGCAGGCGCGTCAGATACACCAGATCGCCGTCATGATCGGTGGCAATATGCGCCTTGTTGGCCGCCACGAACACCTCGACCTTGGCCTTGTCGCCAGAAACCCAGCGCGCCGAGGTGAATTGCGAGGGCTCGAACCGCACCGGCAGGCCGTATTCCAGCTCGATCCGGCTGGCCAGCACCTCGAACTGCAAGGCCCCCACCACGCCGACAATGAAGCCCGAGCCATAGGTGGGCTTGAACACCTTGGCGGCGCCTTCCTCGGCGAATTGCATCAGTGCCTTTTCCAGATGTTTGGCCTTCATCGGGTCGCCGGCACGACAGGTCCGCAACAGTTCCGGCGCAAAGGACGGGATGCCGGTAAAGCGAAGCGCCTCGCCCTCGGTCAGCGTGTCGCCGATGCGCAACTGGCCGTGGTTGGGGATGCCGATGATATCGCCCGCCCAGGCCTCTTCGGTCAGTTCGCGGTCTGAGGCGAGGAACAGCACCGGATTGGTGATCGCCATGGGCTTGCCCGCCCGCACATGATTCAGCTTCATCCCGCGCAGGAAATGCCCCGAGGCCAGCCGCACAAAGGCCACCCGGTCACGGTGCTTGGGGTCCATATTGGCCTGCACCTTGAACACGAAGCCCGTTACCGTCGCCTCTTCCGGGCCGACATCGCGCTTGTCGGTGTGCAACACCTGCGGCGGCGGGCCGTATTCAGCCATGCCGCGCATCAGTTCCTGCACCCCGAAGCTGTTGATCGCCGAGCCGAACCAGATCGGCGTCATCGACCCGTTCAGCACGGCCTCACGGTCAAATTCGGGCAACAGCCCGCGCGCCATCTCGACCTCTTCGCGCAGCTTTTCCAGCAGGTTCGCGGGCACATGGTCGGCCAGCCTGGGGTCATCCAGCCCTTCGATGCGGGTGCTCTCTGCCACCCGGTTCCGGTCGGCGCGGTCCATCAGCTCCAGCCGGTCATGCAACAGATCGTAGCAGCCGATGAATTCGCGTCCCTGGCCGATGGGCCAACTGGCAGGCGTCACATCGATGGCCAGGTTCTCCTGGATCTCGTCGATGATCTCGAATGTCTCGCGCGCCTCGCGGTCCATCTTGTTGCAAAACGTCAGGATCGGCAGGTCGCGCAGGCGGCACACCTCGAACAGCTTGCGCGTCTGGCTTTCCACCCCCTTTGCGCCGTCGATTACCATGATCGCCGCGTCAACGGCGGTCAGGGTGCGGTAGGTATCTTCGGAAAAGTCGCTGTGGCCCGGCGTATCGACCAGATTGAATCGAAACCCGTCAAAATCGAACGACATCGCCGAGGCCGAGACCGAGATGCCGCGATCCTTTTCCATCTGCATGAAGTCCGAGCGCGTGCGCCGCGCCTCTCCCTTGGCGCGCACCTGCCCCGCCATCTGGATCGCGCCGCCAAACAGCAGGAACTTTTCGGTCAACGTCGTCTTGCCCGCATCGGGATGCGAGATGATGGCGAAGGTGCGGCGCCGCGCAATCTCGGGCGGCAGGGAGGGGCGGTTTCTTGACGTGTCCAGCATGTTGCGGCGTATAGGTCAGCCCCTGCTGTCGGGCAAGGCCCGAGATGACGCGTATACCAGAAAACGCTGGCGGATAAGGCCGCAGGGCCGGCTGACGGCGCGCGATCAGTTCAGAAGCGGCGCAACGCTGGCTTCCTTCGCCACGGCTACCGTGTTGCGTCCCTCGTCCTTGGCGCGGTAAAGTTGATCATCGGCGGTGGTGATCCAGTCATCAGCGCTGAGCGTCAGCGCTGTCAGTTCGGCCACGCCAAAACTTGCCGTGATGCGGATCTCCTCAAATCCGGGAATGACCGTCCGTTCGACCGCACGACGGATCCGTTCTGCAACCTCGGCTGCGGCATCGGCGCCTGCATTGGCCAGAAGTATGCCGAATTCCTCGCCGCCCAGCCGGCCAAAGCTGTCTTCGGCGCGCAACTCACGCATGACCACCCGCGCTACGGTCCGCAGAACAGCATCCCCGGCGGAATGGCCCCAGGTGTCGTTGATCGATTTGAAATGATCCAGATCGAAGATCGACAGCGTGTTCTTGCAGCCGGTGCGCTGCTGCGCGGCGAAGGTCTTGCGCAACGTGTCGGTGAACGCGCGCCGCGTCATGGCGTTGGTCAGCATGTCACGGCTTGCTTCGGCCCAGAGCGCGACCTGCTCGACGACCAGTTTGGCAAAACCCTCCAGCAGCGCGCAGTCACGGTCAGTGAACTCGCGCAGTTCGGTGTCCAGAACACGCAGCGCACCGATAACGTCGCCCTCGTCGACCAGCGGGATTTCCAGAAACGAGCGATACGCCCCGCCTTCCTGTTCTCCGGGCGCGCCATGCAGCGTGACCGAAACGGCCGGAACATTGAACACTGTCTTGATAAGGTCGGTCACCGCTGTGAACTGCGTCGCGCCCGGCAGGGGCACCGTGGCGGGAACCGTGTCAAGCACCTGGTTTTTCGGGTTCTGCGCAGCCTTGTGGGGCGAGAGCGGCGCCGAGGAAACCGGGACACTCTGGACGGCGACACGCGTGTTCATGAAAAGCTACTCGCATTCTGCTGGGTATTGCACCCCTTGCTTGTCGTGTCCGAATGCGACCGGCATTAGGAAAGGCTGCGGCTAA
Source organism: uncultured Rhodobacter sp. (assembly GCA_964496915.1). Lineage (GTDB taxonomy): Bacteria > Pseudomonadota > Alphaproteobacteria > Rhodobacterales > Rhodobacteraceae > Pararhodobacter. The sequence goes on along the minus strand of CAZCAX010000002.1, from coordinate 127,359 downwards.
AAGAAGGTTAATTCTGGATTAACCTGGGCAATCCGCGCCACTTTCGCCATATTTCCGCCACAAACCGGACCGCGAATGCCGCACAGATTGACCCCGAGGCGGTTTTGCGATAGGGCGCTTGCGCGGCCTTATTCCGCAATGATCGATGACCAATTGCTGCCGGGGCGCGAGAAACTGTGCGTCCCTTGACCTAATTACGGCCCGATGCCGTAACGCATGGACGCTAATGACCAAATTTTCCGACCTGAAGCTGGACCCCAAGGTCCTGAAAGCGATAGCCGAAGCAGGCTATGAAACCCCCACGCCGATCCAGGCGCAGGCCATTCCGCACGCGCTGGAAGGCCGTGATGTGCTGGGCATCGCCCAGACCGGAACCGGCAAGACTGCCTCGTTCACCTTGCCGCTGATCACCCGTCTGGCGCGTGGCCGCGCCCGTGCGCGGATGCCGCGCAGCCTGGTGTTGGCCCCGACGCGCGAACTCGCCGCACAGGTGGCCGAGAATTTCGACATCTACGCCAAGTATACCAAGCTGACCAAGGCATTGCTGATCGGCGGTGTCTCGTTCGGCGAGCAGGACAAGCTGATCGACCGGGGTGTTGATGTACTGATCGCCACGCCCGGCCGCCTGCTGGACCATTTCGAGCGCGGCAAACTGTTGCTGACCGGCGTCGAGGTGATGGTGGTGGATGAGGCTGATCGCATGCTCGACATGGGGTTCATCCCCGATATCGAGCGCATCTTCAACCTGACGCCCTTCACCCGGCAGACGCTGTTCTTCTCGGCCACCATGGCGCCCGAGATCGAGCGCATTACAAACACGTTCCTGGCCAACCCCGCGCGGGTCGAGGTGGCGCGTCAGGCGACCACCTCGGAAACCATCGAACAGGCGCTGATCGAATTCACGCCCACGCGCAAGGACCGCAGCTTCGCCGAAAAGCGTGCCCTCTTGCGCGCCCTGATCGAAGCCGAGGGCGATGCGCTGACCAACGCCATTATCTTCTGCAACCGCAAGATCGATGTCGATACGCTGGCAAAATCGCTCAAGAAACACGGACTTGATGCATCGCCCATCCATGGCGACCTGGACCAGTCGGTGCGAACCCGCACACTGGACGGCTTCCGCGACGGAACGCTGAAATTCCTGATCGCCTCGGACGTGGCGGCGCGTGGGCTCGATATCCCCGCTGTCAGCCATGTGTTCAACTTTGATGTGCCAAGCCATGCGGAAGACTATGTGCACCGCATTGGACGGACCGGGCGCGCCGGGCGCAAGGGCAAGGCCCTGACGCTGGCCGCCCCGTCGGACGACAAGTATCTCGCCGCCATCGAGCATATGCTGCAAAGGCCGCTTCCACGCCACGCATCACCGCTTGCAACGACCCCGCCCGCCGAAACATCCGGCACTTCTGCCGCGTCCGAGGCGGCGGAAAAACCCGCACGCTCCCGGACGCGTGTCCGGCGCGGTGAAAAACCGGCCGAGAAGAAACGCGCCGAACCGGTCGTGGCAGCAGAAACAGCCCCGGCCGCACAGGCGACACAACCTGCACCGGCCGAAACTGCCGCGACATCGCAGGAGGTTCGCCAGAGCCCGCGGAAGGATGACAAACAGGAAGAACGCCGCGATGATCGTCGCGGGGGGCGTGGTCGCGGAAAGGGCCGCGACAATGACGCGCCCGTTGTCGGCATGGGCGACCATGTCCCTGACTTTATCCTGCGGGCCTTCAAGCCGGCCTGACCACAGATGCACTGAACTGAAAAGGGCGGCCTCCGGGCCGCCCTTTCATGTTGTCGATCACCGCCACCGTTTTCTCTGAGCCCGCTCAGGCGCTGCGGGGGCGTAGCGCCAACCAGATCAGCGCGCCGCCCGCCAGCACCAGGAAGGGCAGCATCGCAACATTGACCAGTTGCCATCCGGTCTGCGCATCCGACCCCGAGCAGTTCATCAACTGCCCCGAGCTGAGCGACGCCACCGTTACCCCGCCAAAGACGATCGCATCGTTGATCCCCTGAATGCGGCCACGCTCGACTGCACTATGCGAGCGCGCCAGCATCGTCGTCGCCCCGATGAAGCCAAAGTTCCAGCCCACGCCAAGCAAGACCAGCGCGATAAAGAAATGCTCCAGTTCCACCCCGGTAAGCGCCACAGCGCCAGCCCCAGCCAGAATCGCCAGCCCCGAGGCGACAATCTTTTCCACACCAAACCGCGCGATGAGATGCCCGGTGACGAACGAAGGCGCATACATCGCAAGCACATGCGCCGTCACCACGTCAGCGGCATTTCCCGTATCGAAACCACAGCCCACGACGGCCAGCGGTGATGAGGTCATCACCAGGTTCATCAGCGCGTAGGATACTGTCGCACAGATGATCGCCACGGCAATCACCGGGTCACGCAGCATCTCACCGCGCGAACGGCCCTCGATGGGCGCATCGCGCGCAGCCTGCACCGGCTTGGGGATGTCAAGAAAGGCAAACAGCGTCATCCCGCCAAGGTTCAGCGCGATCACCGCCAGGTAGGTGCCCAGAAACGGCACTACCATCGATTCGGCGGTCACCTTGACCAGTTGCGGCCCGATCACGGCTGACAACAGCCCGCCCGCCATGACCAGCGAAATCGCCTTGGGTTTGAACGCATCCGTGGCGGTATCGGTCGCGGCAAAGCGATAGAAACCCTGGCCGGACATGTAGACCCCGGTGAAAAGCGAGCCCAGCAGGAACAATTCGAAAGACCCCTGCAACAGGCCGATCGCCCCGATCACCGCCCCCAGCGCGCCCCCTGATGCGGTGAGCACGAAACCGGCTCGCCGCCCGTAACGTTGCATGAAGGCCGCCAGCGGCGTGGCCGTCAGCATCGAACCCAGAACGATCAGCGAAATCGGCAGGGTCGCCCAGCAGATGTTGCTGGCAAGCGTCTGTCCCGCAAGGCCACCGATGGTAAAGATCATCGGCATCTGCGCGCCCAGAATGGCCTGGGCAGCGACCAGAACCAGAACATTGCGCTTAGCACGCGCGTTCGAAGGGTCGGGATAGGGGGGCGAAAGCGTTGTCATGCGACTTGAGTAATCCGCAGCGCGGGTGGATGGAAGAGGCATCGTTCACAGGTGAAGCGACAAACTGCCCCATCGCCTGTTTGAAAATATCCTGCGGGTGAACTGGCCGCAGGCCAAGTTGTGGGGCAAGGCCCCCTTCCCCGACCCACCATCTCGCAAGAGCACACGACGGCCTGATGGGCCTGCGTCGCCATGTTTCTTCCAGCCCTTGCCCTTGCACCCTCCGGCATTATGATCCATGAAACCCTGACCGGGACATGACTGGCCCGGGCATACACTGGTACGGATGGCGGAGTCCCATGGCGGAAAAGATGCTCAAACCCACCGAAGAGATCTCGGTGCGCGATGTTTTCGGAATCGACTCGGACATGGTCGTCAAGGGCTTTGCCGACCGCATCGACCGCGTGCCTGATATCGATCCGACCTACAAGTTCGACCCCGACACCACGCTCGCCATTCTCGCCGGGTTCCAGTACAACCGCCGCGTGATGGTACAAGGCTATCATGGCACTGGTAAATCCACGCACATAGAACAGATCGCCGCGCGGCTGAACTGGCCCGCCGTGCGCGTCAACCTTGACAGCCACATCAGCCGCATCGACCTGATCGGCAAGGACGCCATCAAGCTGCGCGACGGCAAGCAGGTAACCGAGTTTCATGAAGGCATCCTGCCCTGGGCGCTGCGCAATCCGGTGGCGATTGTCTTTGACGAATACGACGCGGGCCGCCCGGACGTGATGTTCGTCATTCAGCGCGTGCTGGAGCATGACGGCAAGCTGACGCTGCTGGACCAGAATGAAATCATCACGCCGCACCCGTCCTTCCGCCTGTTTGCCACGGCAAACACCGTCGGCCTGGGCGACACCACCGGCCTTTACCACGGCGTGCAACAGATCAACCAGGCACAGATGGACCGCTGGTCACTGGTCGCCACGCTGAACTATCTGTCGCATGATGCCGAGGCAGCGATCGTTCTGGCCAAGAACCCGGCGTTCAACACCGCCAAGGGCCGTCAGGAGATCAGCCAGATGGTGACGGTTGCGGATCTGACGCGCACGGCGTTCATGAAGGGCCAGCTTTCGACCGTCATGTCGCCGCGCACGGTCATTACCTGGGCCGAGAATGCGCGTATCTTCCGCAGTATAGGCTATGCCTTCCGGCTGACCTTCCTCAATAAATGTGATGAGCTGGAGCGCCAGACAGTGGCCGAGTTCTACCAGCGCTGCTTTGGCGAAGAACTGCCCGAATCGGCAGCCAGCATGATCCTGGGATAACCCCCGCCGGCAACCCGCGCCCATGAACGACCGAGACAACCAGCCGCCCGCATACCGGGCGGTTGCTTCGTTCTGGCGTCAGGTAAACAACATGACGATATAGATCATGAGCACCACAACCGCGTAGCCAATCAGAATCATCAGCCCGTCACGCATCAGAAGACCCGCGGCAAAGAACCCGATGGCCACCGCCGCGATTGTGATGGCGAAGGGCAACAGTTCCATCACCGGCGTTGTTGCGGCGATCATCAGAACGATCAGCAATGCCAGATAGCTCCAGGGGCGCGCCGTCAGCCAGCTCATCCGGGGTTTCATCAGCCGGTCCAGCCAGCCCACAGGTCGGCGCAGAAACGCCACCGCCTTGTCCATCGTGGATTTCGACACTCCGCGCCGGGCAAGGCCCTGCGGCACCCAGAGCGTATCGCGTCCCATCAGCATCTGCACCACGATCAGCCCGACAATGAGACCCGTCAGCGTCGGCACACCGGGAATTCCGGAGATCGGCGAGGCGGTGATCATGGCGGGAACCAGAAGGATCGGCGCCAGCGACCGGTCGCCGATCTCGTCAAGGATCTGGCCAATCGTCACCTGCTCGTCATCCCCGGCGAGGCCGAGCTTGTCGAGAACCCCGGTAAGTGACGGAATATCTTCCTGATCCACACCGCCCCCTCACTGCCCGCGATGTTCTGAGACATTAAAGAATAACCACCTGATCTGACAACAACACAAAAATCATCTGGTTCAGTCACTTTGTGATCCAGACGCGGCGTGGCAGCATGATCGCGCGGGTGTGTTACGCAGAAAAGGGGGCACAAGCCCCCTTTCCCTTCATTGCCGAGTTGACTGGCGATCAGGCAGCTTTGGCCAGCGCCGCATGGCGCGCGGCCATCGTGGCACGTGTCCACCAGTCCAGTTCATTCAGCGTGGCGTCAGCCGAAGCGCCGATCGACCCCTCGATCTCGCTGATTTCCTTGTTCTGGCCGCCCAGCGGGTGCACGGCAAAGAAATCTCCACCGCCGATATGCACCGCTGAGCGGGTCGAGGCCATTTGCAGCTCAATCCCGATGGTGCGCAGATGCTCCGCCGCACGGGTGCCACCGACCGAGCCGTAGCTGACGATGCCGAACGCCTTGCGGTTCCATTCGACATAGGCCTGATCCAGCGCGTTTTTCAGCGCGCCGGTGATCGAGCGGTTGTATTCCGGGGTCACGAAGATGTAACCGTCGAACTCGGCCACCTTCTTTTGCCAGGCTACTGCGCGGCTGTCTTCGCTGGGCGCCCAGGCGTTCGAGGCAACCTCGTTGAACAGCGGCAGGTCGAAATCTTTCAGATCGACCAGTTCAACATCCCAGTCGCCACGGGCAGCGGCCTTGTCCAGAATCCATTGAGCGGGCTTTTCACCGAAGCGTGAGTCACGGGTGGAGCCGAGAATGATGGCGATACGGGGTTTGGTGGTCATGAGTCTCTCCGTCGGGATAGTTGCGGTTTTTCAATGCCCAACAGATGATCTCGCAGGTGCAGAATGTCAGCCCCGCAGGCGCGCACAGACCCCGTGCGAAGATGCGTATTGCACGGGCAGACGCAGTTGCTACGCGCTCGGCGCAAGCTGCCCCTTGCCCCGGCAGTGGACTGGTGCTTTATCTGGGTCATGACCCGCGCCACAGACAACCCCGCCGATCCGTTCAAGAAAGCCCTGACCGAGGCTACGCGCACGCTGGCCGACGATCCCGAGATTGCGGTCAGCTTTTCGGTCGATCCGCCGGGCATGACCGCCGAGACCATGCGCCTGCCGCAAGTGAGCCGCCGCATGACCCGCGACGAGGTTTTGCTGGCACGCGGCACCGCCGATGGTTTTGCCCTGCGCAAGCGCTTCCACAACGAGGCCACACATGCGCGCTACATGCCCCAAGGCCAGATGGCGCGCGATCTTTATGATGCGATGGAATCGGCGCGCTGCGAGGCGGTGGGCGCACGGCACATGCCCGGCACGGCCTCGAATATCGATGCGCGCATCGCCCATGAGGCCGAGCGCAAGGGCTATTCCCAGATCCGCAGTCAGTCGGAAGCTCCGTTGCCGGTGGCGGCGGGCTATCTGATCCGGCAACTGGCGACGGGGCGCGCGCTACCACGCGGAGCGGATACCGTCGCCGACCTGTGGCGACCCTTTGTCGAGGAGCAGGCCGCGGCCACGCTGGAGAATCTGCAGGATGTGCTGGGCGATCAGTCCGCCTTTGCCCGCTTTGCCCGCAAGATAATTGAAGATCTGGGCTATGGTGATCAACTGGGCGATGACCCTGATGATACCGGCGACGAGGAGGAGGGCAGCGAGGACGAAAGCACCGAGGCCCCCGACAATCCCGACAGCCAGGGCGATGACGATCAGGACCAGGACGAATCGGAGGCCGCCGAAGATGGCCCGCGACAGGAAACCGCCGAAACCCAGGCGGTGATGGACGAAAATGCCGAAGACGAGTTGTCAGAGGACACCGAGACCCCGCAGGCCGAGGCTCCGCCAGAGCCGCCCGCGCCCGCGCCCCATTCCGATGCCGACCCGCATTACACCGTTTTCACCACAGACCATGACGAGGAAATCACCGCCGAGGAACTCGCCGATGCGGCCGAGCTGGAGCGCCTGCGCGCCTATCTCGACCAGCAGTTGGAGCCGCTCAAGGGCGCGGTCAGCCGTCTGGCCAACAAGTTGCAGCGCCGATTGCAGGCACAGCAGAACCGCTCATGGGAATTCGACCTTGAGGAAGGTATCCTTGACGTCGCGCGCCTTGCCCGCGTGGTCGCCAACCCGACGACCCCGCTGTCGTTCAAGGTGGAGAAAGACACCGAGTTCCGCGACACCGTGGTGACGCTTTTGCTTGACAACTCAGGCTCGATGCGTGGCCGGCCGATCTCCATCGCCGCGATCTGCGCCGATGTTCTGGCCCGCACGCTTGAGCGCTGCCAGGTCAAGGTAGAGATCCTCGGCTTCACCACCCGCGCCTGGAAGGGCGGCCAGTCGCGCGAACGCTGGCTGGCCGAGGGCCGCCAGCAGGGGCCGGGACGGCTGAACGACCTGCGCCACATTATCTACAAAAGCGCCGACGCGCCCTGGCGGCGGGTGCGCGACAATCTGGGCCTGATGATGAAAGAGGGCCTGTTGAAGGAAAATATCGACGGCGAGGCGCTGGAATGGGCGCACCGCCGCATGCTGGGTCGCCGCGAAGCGCGCAAGATCCTGATGGTAATATCTGACGGCGCGCCGGTCGATGATTCCACCTTGTCGGTCAACGCCGCGAATTATTTGGAAAAACACCTGCGCGACGTGATCGGCATGATCGAGAAGCGCAAGGCGGTGGAACTGCTGGCGATCGGCATCGGCCATGACGTGACACGCTATTACGACCGCGCGGTGACGATCACCGATGTCGAACAGCTTGCGGGCGCGATGACCGAACAACTGGCCGCGCTGTTCGACACCGACCCACGGGCGCGGGCGCGGGTGATGGGGATAAATGCGGCGATGGGGCGCTAAGGCACTGAAAGCGCATGGCCATTTAACCGGATGGAAGGCATCTCTCGGCGGCGCTGTGCCCGCAAGAAACGCCTTTTTTCTGACGTTGAAACGCCCGTTCGAAAAACTTTGTCAAAATAATATGATCCAGTAGCCCTTTTGCTGCGAACACCAGACAGGCGCAACGGCAAACGCCTTGTCGTCACCGCGCTGCTCACGCAGGAAAAAGGGAGACTAAAATGAACCGCAGAACCCTCTTGGCGACCGTAGCCGCGACCGGGCTTGTTGCAGCTGTTGCCGGTTGCGCCCCGATGGCCAGCCAGCCCGACATTGTGGACATCGCATCCTCGAATGACCAGTTCTCGACCCTCGTTGCCGCCGTTTCGGCGGCTGGTCTGGTAGACACGTTGAAGGGCGATGGCCCGTTCACCGTCTTCGCCCCGACCGACGCCGCTTTTGCCGCGCTCCCGGCGGGCACCGTGGAAAGCCTTTTGGAACCCGAGAACCGTGACCAACTGGTCGCTGTGCTGACCTATCATGTCGTTCCCGGTGCCGTGACCTCGGGCCAACTGGCAGGGCAACGGCTGGATGTGGCAACAGTGCAGGGCCAGAACGTTCATATCAACGCAACGCGCAATGGCGTTCGTGTAAACAATGCCCGCGTCACCCAGGCCGATATCCTGGCCTCGAACGGGGTTATCCACCGCATTGATACCGTGTTGCTGCCACAGTGACCGCAGCCTGAGAAATGCATCACCAACGGCCCGCTGCCACAGGGTCGCGGGCCTGCCTGATCTGGCGATGCCGCCGGTCTTTGCCGCGCTTGCCCTTGACCCCGCGCATATTCCCTCGCACACCTTGCCCCGACCCCATGCCAGCCGAGGGAATGATGCCAAACGATCATCCGCCGCTCCAGTCTTTCACCGCCTCCACCCGCCCCGATCAGGGCCCGCCGCGCCTGCTGGCCTTGCGCAAGGAACTGGCCGCGCGGGGCCTTGACGGGTTCATCGTCCCGCGGGCGGATGCACATCAAGGTGAATACGTCGCCCCACGCGACGAGCGGCTGTCATGGCTGACGGGGTTCACCGGGTCGGCGGGGTTCTGTATCGTGCTGGCACAGGAGGCCGGGGTGTTCATCGACGGGCGCTACCGGGTGCAGGTGCGCGGACAGATCGACCTTGATGTCTTCACGCCCGTCAACTGGCCTGACACCCAGCCCGCAGACTGGCTTCGCGCGCATGCCCATACAGGCGCGCAGATCGGCTTCGATCCATGGCTTCATACGCCGGACGAAATCAGCCGCCTGTGCAAGGGGCTGGAGGGCAGCGACATAACCTTGCTTCCGGTGGCCGAAAACCCCGTTGATGCCATCTGGCCCGACCAGCCCGCACCCGCCTGTGGCAAGGTCCGCGCACATCCGCTGGAGCTGGCAGGGCGATCATCAGACGAGAAGCGCCGCGCGTTGGCCGACGATCTGCGCGCACGCGGTGTCTCGGCAGTGGCGCTGACCCTGCCCGACAGCATCTCGTGGTTGCTGAACATTCGCGGCAGCGATATCACCCGCAACCCGGTAGTGCAGGCATTCGCGATCCTGCATGACGATGCGCGGCTGGATCTGTTCATCGATGCGGCCAAGCTGGGTGATCTGGCACTCGATGCCGATATCACCCTGCACCCGCCAAAGGACTTCATCGCCGCACTGCGCGCTCATAACGGCACCATGCAGTTCGATCCGGCGACCGCGCCCCTGGCCGTTGCTGACGCACTGGCCGAAGGTGTGGCCGGCGCTGACCCCTGCCTGTTGCCCAAGGCTTGCAAGACCGAGGCCGAACTGGCAGGCATGCGCGCCGCGCACAGGCGCGACGGGGCCGCGATGGTCGAGTTTCTGGCCTGGTATGACAGCGCACCGCTCACCGATCTGACCGAGATCGACATGGCGCAGAAGCTGGAGGCATTGCGCCACGCCACGGGCGCGTTGCTGGATCTGAGTTTCGAGACCATCTCATCGACCGGGCCGAATGCAGCGATTGTCCATTATCGCGTCACCGAGGAAACGAACCGCCGCTTGCAGGAGGGCGATCTGTTCTTGCTGGATTCGGGCGGGCAGTACCCTGACGGCACCACCGATATCACCCGCACCCTGCCCGTGGGCACCGTGGCACCTGAGCGGCGCGCAGCCTGCACGCGCGTGTTGCAAGGCATGATCGCGCTGTCGCGCGCCCGCTTCCCGCGCGGCGTGGCCGGCGCGCATCTGGATGCGTTGGCACGCTATCCCCTGTGGCTGGCGGGGCAGGATTATGACCACGGCACCGGCCATGGCGTGGGCGCTGCACTGTCTGTGCACGAGGGGCCGGTGCGGCTGTCACGGGTTTCCACGCTGCCACTGGCCGAGGGGATGATCCTGTCGAACGAGCCGGGTTATTATCGCGAGGGGGCATTCGGCGTGCGTATCGAAAACCTGATCGTGGTGACACCCGCGCCTGATCTGGGCGAGGGCCGGGCAATGTTCGCCTTCGAGACGCTGACGTTGGCCCCCATCGACCGGCGGCTGATCGACCGCGCGCTTTTGAACGCCGCCGAGGTCGATTGGCTGAATCGCTATCACGCGCGAGTTCTCACCGAGATCGCCCCCCTCGTTTCCTCTCCGACAAGGGACTGGCTGGATCGCGCCTGCGCGCCATTGTGACGGTTTGTCAGATAAAGCCGGGCCTGCAGGCGCCTTGATGGACGCGTTCAAAGCCAGCGGTGAATCGGCAGATGCCCCACCAGGAAAGACACCAGACGTCGGCTGAACGTGCTGTCTGGCTCGATGGTCAGCGGTTTTTCGGTGCCGCGAAGCCAGACCAGACGTTTCCCGTTCAGCGCCACCCTAAAGGCGCGGTCGGGCATGATGGCGCGGTCGAAACGATCATTGAGCTCGGCCAACAGCGCCGGGTCGTCAAAGAGTATGCCCATCTCGGTGTTCAGAAAGGCCGAGCGCAGGTCGAAATTGAAAGATCCGGCAAAGCCCAGCCGCGCATCGAGGATCATGGCCTTTCCATGGAGCATCTCGCGCGGTTTCGTGGGCCAGGCGCCACGCCCCGGTCGGGCGGCGAATTCATGAAGCCGCACCCCCGCTGCCAGAAGTCCCTTGCGATACCAGCGATAGGCACCGTGGACCAGCACATGATCGTTCACGGCCAGCGCATTGGTGACAATCTCGACACGCACGCCGCGCGCAGCCAGACCGGACAACGCCGACATCCCGGCGGCGCCGGGCACCAGATAGGGGGTCATGATGCGCAGGCTTTGCCCGGTTTCGGCCAGCTTGGGGATCAGTTCTTCCGGCAACCAGTCGTGCTGGCCATTGCCCAGCACCTTTTGCGGCGGATCGGCGATCAGGGCGGTCGAGGCCGACCAGCGCAGCGCATCGAGCGGCGGCAATAGGCAGGTCTCAGCGTGCGGTGTGCCCGTTTCGGGTTCCGCTTCCATGGCGGCTGGTGCCTGCCATGTGATCCAGCCCCGTGCGCGCAGTTCAACTCCAACGCGGTCGAGGAAAGCCTGCACTGCCGCCTCGCTCCGGTCGTGTTCGAGGCGCGCGCGCAGCCGCGACAGGCTGGTGCGCCGTTTGTGCCAGAGCGATGAAATCGGCAGCGCCATCCCCGCGTTCCAGAAGGCATCAAAGACCGACGTCATCTCGCCCACCACCTTGCCCGCGAGCAGGATATCAAGGTCATCGTTGTTGCGCCGCCGGCCCGTGGCCGCGCCGAAATACACGTCGCCAACATTGCGCCCGCCGGTAAGCGCCAGCCGGCCATCGACGATCCAGATTTTGCCATGCATCCGCCGGTTGTATCGCACCAGATTGAAGAACAGCTCGATCCCGCGTCGGATTGAGCGGGCGCGGCGGCGGATCGGGTTGAAAAGCCGCACCTCGACCCTGGGGTGCCGGTCAAGCGCCAGATAGAGGGGGTCACGTCCCAACACATTCACATCATCCAGCAGCATGCGGACCCGCACCCCACGATCGGCTGCATCAAGGAGTGTCTGCGCCAGAAGCCGCCCGGTCATGTCGTCATACCAGATGTAGTATTGTACATCGATGCTGCGCCGGGCCATCGCCGACAGGTTCTGGCGTAACGCGAAAGCCTCATGCGGGCTGAAGGCGAACATCGCCCCGCTGTTTTCCGGATGAGCAGCTTCACGCGGTGCAAGCAGCCGGTCGAGCGGCGCATCCTGTCCCGGTGGCAATGCATGCGAGGGCTTGCCCACGGCGCGGCGCGCAAATCGCCCGTATGACCAGAGCGCCAGCACCGAACCCAGGACCACCAGTGCCGCCAGGCCGCCGATCCAGAACAGCCATTCGATCATGGAAGGAACCGCAGGCGCGCCTTGATCGGTAAGTGGTCCGAGGCCTGTTTTGCCAGCGCCGAGACATGCGGTTCGATCAAGGTCAGTTCGGCGCGGTTGCAGGTGATGATCCGGTCCAGTGGCAGCACAGGCATGCGGGCAGGGAAGCTGGGCACCGTGAGCGACGAACGCTTGACCGCCCGCAACCCCTTGCGCAGCGGCATCAAAGAACAACTGGTGCCCAGTCGCCATTCGTTCAGATCGCCCATCACCAGCGTTGGTCGACCGTCACCGCCTTCGATCTCTTCGACCAGGCGGCGCGCCTGGAGGAGCCGCGACTGGTGCAACAAGCCCAGATGCGCGGCAATCACCCTGAGCGGCATGCCCGCCACCTTCAGATCGGCAACTATGGCGCCGCGCGGCTCCAGCCCCGGCAGGGTAACGGCGCGCGCGTCTTCGACTTCGGCATTGCGAAACAACAAGAGATTGCCATGCCAGCCATGCGACAGCCGCCCCAGCCGACCTTCCAGAGGAACTGGCCTGAGGCCGGTCGTTTCGGTGAGATAATCAAGATCCAGCACACCCTTGCGGTCGCCAAAGCGGCGGTCGACCTCTTGCAGGGCCACAACATCACCGCCGATCTCGCGGATCACTTCGACGATGCGGGCCGGGTCGCGCCGCATGTCGGTGCCAACGCCCTTGTGGACGTTATATGATCCGACCAGCAGCTCGGAGGAGCGATCAGACGGCGAATCGGTGAGCGGTGGGATGTCGGTATCCATCGGTCGTGGCGGGTTCCTGCTGTCTTTGTTTGTCTCCATATGGGTACGCGGACGCGATCGGGCAACGCCTCAACCAGTACGGGACTGGTCTGCGGAGTGTTCGAACACACTTACATCATTGGCCAGCAGCACGGCGAAAGGCCGGGTCTGGGTGAAGGCGGCCAGAATGATCGCCAGAGTCGAGGTCATCGGCACCGCCAGAATCGCGCCGGCCACGCCCCACAGGGTTGTCCAGAACGACAGCGCAGCCACCACAACGAAAGGCGACATGTTCACCCGCCCGCCGATCATCCGCGGCTCAAGCCAGTTGCCGACCCACATATTGACCGCTGTCAGGCTGGCCGCCACGCCCAGCGCCAGATAGAGCGAACCGAACTGAACGGTCGCCATCAGCACCGGAAAGGCCACTGCAATCAGTGAGCCAAAGTAGGGAATATAGTTCAGAATGCCGATCATCAGCGCCCAGAACAACGCATGATCCACACCGAACGCCCACAACACCACCCAGGACAGCATGCCGACGATGACATTGATCAGCGTCTTGACGGCAAGATAGTCGCCGATCCGTGCGTTGATCATTTCGATCATGCCTTGCGTGCGAAGCGCCTGCATCCGGTCCGGCACCGCGACCGCAAGTTTACGGGCAAAGCCTGTGGCCTCGGCTGCAAGGAACACGGCGTAGACCACAGCCAGCACCAGCACCCCCACCATCGAGCCGACAGAACCCGCCAGCCCGCTGATGAAGGCCGGCATGTCGATACGGCCGAAAACCACCTCCGATATGGATTCCCAGTCGGCGTTCTCTTCCAGCCCGAAAAGGCCGAAGCCTTGGGCGATGAGCCGCTCGATATTGGCCTGATAGGCCGGGCCCAGCGCCACAAGGTCGCGCGCCGTGATGATCACCACCCAGTTGAGCGCCGCCAAAATGGCAATGAAAACAAGGCCCAGAAGCATCTTGCGCAAGAGTTCCGGAAGATGGCGGGTCACTGGCCAACGCGCCATCGCCCGTGACGAGGTCGCGATCACATAGATCGACATCACCGCGATGATGATCGGTATCAGCAGGCTCTTGCCAATCATCAGAAGCCAGCCCACCATGATGGCCAGCATCACTGAAAGCGTCAGCGTAAGCAGGGGCGAGGTTTGCTGCATAGGCCTGTTTCCGTCTGTGCCTGTGTATCCTGAGCGTATGCATCCTAACAGCAATCGCCCGGTGCGCCATAGGCCGCAACACCACCGCCCACGCGGCGCTTGACAGGCCGGGGGTGCACGGCTACCGAACGGCGCCTGATGATCGGAGCACAGCATGGCGCAAAGGCGGCATCACACCGCGGCGAAGGGGCGCCTGCCCCTTGCCACACGCGCCCTTTATGCGTTCACGCAGGTTCTGGCGCATCTTCTCTTGCCGCTGGCGCCCCTTCTGGTGTTGCCACGCATCCGGCGTGAGCCTGATTTTCTGCGCCATCTGCCGCATCGTTTCGGCCTTGGTCCCACCGGCAGCGGCGGCGCGGTCTGGGTCTATGCGGCGTCCCTGGGCGAGATACGCGCGGCCAGCCCACTGATCGAACGATTGCGCGCGGCGGGACACGCGGTGTTGATCAGTTACCAGACCCCGGCGGGGCTGAATGCCGGGCGCGCACTGTTCGCCGCTGATCCGGGCATCACGCATCGCTATGTCCCACTCGATCTGTTCTGGGCTGTGCGGCTGTTTCTGCGCCGCGCCCGCCCGGCAATGCTGATCGTGCTGGAGGTCGAAATCTGGCCTGCCATGCTGATCGAAAGCGCGCGCGCCGGGGTGCCACTGGTGCTGGCCAACGGCAATCTGGTCCAACGGGTGCCAGGTCAGCGTCGGAACTGGCTGAAACGGCAGCTTTTGCTCCTTTACCGTCTGTTCGATCACATCTTCACGCGCACCGAGGCCTTTGCAACGCGCTATGCCGAGATCGGCGTGCCGCGCGAGCGAATCTCGGTGGTGGGAGAGCTGAAATACGACCAGCGGATCGATCCTGCCGACCCCGCGCTTGGGGCGGCGCTGCGGCTGCGCTGGACGGGAGAGGATGCGCAGGTGCTGATGCTGGCCTCCACCGTCCATGACGAGGAACCGGCGCTTCTGGAAATGGTCGCGCGGCTTGTCGCAGACAATCCGCGCCTGCGCGTTCTTTGGGTGCCGCGCAGCCCGCAACGCTTTGACGCCGTGGCACAGGCACTGGAAGCGAAGGGATTGACAGTGCTGCGTCGCTCGGCGCTGGGACCGAAAATGGCGGGTGTGCTGGCCACAGACGCACGGGTGATGCTAGGCGACAGTCTGGGCGAGATGAACCGCTATTACGCCATGGCGGATCTCGTCTTCGTCGGCGCCTCACTGGGCAAGCTGGGCGGACATAACATCATGGAGCCGATGACGCTGGGCAAGCCAGTGGTCATGGGGCCCTCCACCTGGGGGATCGCGTTCGACGCCGAACCGGCCGCCCGCGCTGGTGCCTTTGAAAGCCTGCCCGAAGCACAAGCCCTTGAGGCGCGCATCCGGTCACTTCTGGCCGACCCCGCCACGCTGCGCGAAATGGCAACCCGCGCCGCCGGTTTTGCCCGTGCGCGCACGGGCGCTAGTGCGCGCACGATGGCCGGACTGGCGGCATTGCTTCCACCAATCATTCAACCACCCGCCGATACACCCAGCGCCACCCCAAGCTATTGAAACCGCGCCCCGCTTCGGGGATACAGGGAACGCACCCCCCGGCGCAGCCGGGCAACCGCGCCACGGCTTGCGCCCGGCCCCGGCGCAAATCGCCTCAGGGACACCAGATTGATGCTGCACGATTCCACAATCCTTGTTACCGGCGGCACCGGCTCGTTCGGGCATGCCTTTGTGCCGATGACGCTGGCGCGCTACAATCCGCGCAAGCTGATCATCCTCAGCCGCGACGAGATGAAACAATGGGAAATGGCCAAGCTTTTCGGCGGCGATGACCGGGTGCGCTTCTTTATCGGCGATGTGCGCGACCGTGACCGCCTGTACCGCGCCTTCCGCGCGGTGGATTACGTGATCCACGCCGCCGCAACCAAGATCGTGCCGACGGCTGAATACAACCCTTTTGAGTGCGTCAAGACCAATGTGAACGGCGCGATGAACGTTATCGACGCGGCGATTGACTGTGGCGTCAAGCGAGTGGTTGCGCTGTCCACCGACAAGGCTTCCAGCCCGATCAACCTGTATGGGGCCACGAAACTGGCCTCGGACAAGCTGTTCGTGGCCTCCAATTCCTATGGCGGGGAACATGGCACGCGGTTTTCGGTGGTGCGCTATGGCAATGTCATGGGTTCACGCGGGTCGGTCATTCCGTTCTTTGCCAGCCAGCGCGACAAGGGCGTGCTGCCGATCACCGACACCCGCATGACCCGCTTCATGATCTCGCTTGAACAAGGTGTCGAGCTGGTCTGGCACGCGCTGGAAGACATGGAGGGCGGCGAGGTCTATGTGCGCAAGATCCCGTCGATGAAGGTAACCGACATTGCCCGCGTCATGGCCCCCGAGGCGAAACACGAGATCATCGGCATCCGCCCTGGCGAGAAGCTGCACGAGCAGATGATCGGCCCTGAGGACGCGCCGCATACCTATGAATATGCCGATCATTTCAAGATATTACCCGCGATTCACAACTGGTCATCCAGCCCCGGCCGGATCAAGGATGGCAAGCGCGTGCCCGATGGCTTCACCTATGCGTCCGACACCAACCCTGACTGGATGGAACCGCAGGCTCTGGCGGACTGGATCGCCGCCAACAGCGCGAAGATCGGCGTGTTATGAGCGGGTTCATCCCCTATGGCCGCCAGGCGATCAGTGACGGGGATATTGCCGCGGTCGAGGCCGTTCTGCGCTCGGATTACCTGACGCAGGGGCCGGTGGTGCCCCGGTTCGAGGAGGCAGTTGCCGGGCTGGTAGGGGCATCGCATGGCGTGGCCGTCAACAGCGCGACCTCGGCGCTGCATGTGGCCTGCATGGCGCTTGGGCTGGGGCCGGGGGATATTCTGTGGACGGTGCCCACCACCTTCGTAGCCTCGGCCAATTGCGGGATTTACTGCGGGGCGACTGTGGATTTCGTCGATATCGACCCGGTGACATGGCTGATGTGCCCCCGCGCACTGGGCGAGAAGCTGGCGGCGGCCAAGGCAGCGGGGCACCTGCCCAAGGTGCTGGTGCCGGTGCATCTGCAGGGCGAGCCCTGCGACATGGCCGCCATAGGCGCTTTGGCACGCGAATACGGCGTGCGGGTGATCGAGGACGCCAGCCACGCGATCGGTGCGCTTCATGCAGGCCAGCCGGTGGGTGCCTGCGCCCATAGCGACATCACCGTTTTCAGCTTTCATCCGGTGAAAATCATCACGACCGCCGAAGGTGGGCTGGCCACCACCAATGACCCTGTGCTTGCCCGCCGGATGGAACTGGCGCGCAGCCATGGCATCACCCGCGAAGCGTCGGAAATGACACACGCGCCGGACGGGCCTTGGTATTACCAGCAGATCGCGCTGGGCTATAATTACCGCATGACCGAAATGCAGGCCGCCCTTGGCCTGAGCCAGCTTGACCGGCTGGAGGCGTTCATCGACCGGAGGCAGGCGCTGGCGGCGCGCTATGACACGCTGTTGGCGGGCCTGCCCGTCACCCTGCCCCACCGCGCGCCTGAAAACCGCTCGGCCTTGCATCTTTACGTCGTGCGGGTGCCCGCCGACCGCCATCGCGCCGCTTTCGATGCGATGCGCGCTGCCGGGATCGGCGTGAACCTGCATTACATCCCCGTCCATTTGCAGCCCTTTTACCGGGCGATGGGCTTTGGTCCCGGCGATTTCCCGCAGGCCGAGGTGTATTACCGCGAGGCGATCAGCCTGCCGCTTTACCCGGGCCTCAGCGAGGCTGATCAGGACCGGGTGGTTGCCACACTGGAAGCTGCGCTGGCATGAGTGTCTGTGTCATCCCAGCGCGTGGCGGCTCCAAACGCATCCCGCGCAAGAACATAGCCATGTTCCATGGCCGCCCGATGATTGGCTGGTCGATTGCGGCGGCACTGGAATCAAGGTTGTTCACGCGGGTGGTGGTGTCAACCGACGATGCCGAGATCGCCGCCATCGCCCGTGCCGAGGGGGCCGAGGTGCCTTTCACCCGCCCCGAAGCGCTGGCCGATGACCACACCGCTACCGCCCCGGTGATCGCCCATGCCGCGCAGGCGCTGGGGCTGGCTGATGACACCCCGCTTTGCTGCCTTTACGCCACCGCGCCGATGGTGCGCGCCGAGGATCTGCGCGCAGGCCATGCGCGGCTGATGCAACCCGGCGTTGATTTCGTGATGGCGATCACCAGCTTTCCCTTCCCCATCCAGCGCGCGCTGCGCCATGATCCGGTCACCGGACGGGTGTCCTTCATGCAGCCGGAACACCGCAACACGCGCAGCCAGGATCTTGAAGAAGCCTGGCATGACGCCGGGCAGTTCTACTGGGCGCGGGCCGGGCATTGGAAAGCGGGCGCCCCCTTTGGCCCCGGCGCGGTGGGGCTGGCCCTGCCACGCCACCGCGTGCAGGATATCGACACACCCGAGGACTGGGCGCGCGCCGAGGCCCTGTTCACACTGGAGCGGCCATGACGTTGCAGGTTGCCTTTCGCGCCGATGCCTCGGTCGAGATCGGCTCGGGCCATGTGATGCGTTGCCTGACGCTTGCGGGGGCGCTGCGTGCAAAGGGGGCAGATTGCCGGTTCATCACCCGCGACTTGCCGGGCAATCTGATTGCCCGGATCGGGGCCGAGGGCTACCCGGTCACCGCCCTGCCCCCGCCTGCGCCCGGCACCCGGCGCGAACCCGCGCCCCCCACCTTCGCCCATTGGGCAGGCGTGCCCCATGCGCAGGATGCCACTGAAACCCTTGCCGCGCTGGCAGACAGGGCCAACTGGCTGGTGGTCGATCATTACGCACTCGATGCCCGGTGGGAGCGCGCCGCCTGCCCGCCCGGCACGCGGTTACTGGTGATCGATGATCTGGCCGACCGCGCGCATGACTGCGATATGTTGCTGGATCAGACGCTGGGGCGTAACAACGCCGAGTATGACGCCCTGTTGCCGCCGCGCACACGCCGCCTGATCGGCCCCGAATACGCCCTCCTGCGCCCCGGTTTCGCCACCCGCCGCCCCGCCAGCCTGAAGCGGCGCGCGGACGGGCGGCTGACGCATCTGCTGGTGCTGATGGGGGGGATGGATGCCGAGAACACGGTCAGCGACGTGCTGGCAGGGCTGGCGGCGGGGCCGCTGCCCCCCGGCGCGCGTGTCACCGTTGTTCTGGGAAGCAGCGCACCGCATCTGGCGGCGGTCCGCGATCTGGCCGCGCGCATGCCTTTTTCGGTCGATATTCGCGTCAACGTCACAGACATGCCCGCGCTGATGCAGGAGACCGATTTCGCCATCAGCGCCAGCGGGTTGATCAGCTATGAGCTGATCTGCATGGGCGTGCCGTCCCTTCTGGTGCCGGTATCGGATATTCAGGAAAAGGTCGCGCACGAGACCTGCCGCATTGCCGAGGCGCGCGTGACAGAGGGCTGGCGGGCCGCGCCCGCCGAACGGATCGGCGCGGCGGCGCGGGATTATCTGGATCACCTGCGCACCCTGCCGACCGCGCGGCGCCGTTCCTGCACCGCGGTGGACGGGCTTGGTGCCGAGCGTGTTGTAAGTGCAATGCTGGAGCAGGCGTATGGGTGAACTTTCCCGTTGGGACGACTGGAACCATGGCGGCGGGCCTCGCTATCCCAAGGAAAAGGTGGTGCAATTCCTGTTTCGCCGCTTTCCTGACCGGGCTGCGCGCGCCGGGCTGCGGGTGCTGGACCTGGGCTGCGGCAGCGGCGTGCATATGGTGTTTCTGGCGCGCGAAGGATTCGACGCGCATGGCACCGACATCTCGCCCGTGGGCGTGGAGAACACGCGCGCCCGGCTGGACGCGGCGGGATGCGCAGGCGAGGTCACTGTGGGTTCGGTGGAACGCATTGACCATCCCGACAACCATTTCGATGCACTGATCTGTATTGGTGTTCTGGAGTGCGCCGGCCCGAGCCTTCTGGCACCGGCACTGGCCGAGATGGTCCGCGTCCTCAAACCCGGCGCCCCGGCGCTTGCACTTTTCGCCTCGGATGTCGATTTCAGGCTTGCCGATGGCAATGTGTTGGGCCTGCACGGTTTCACCGATTCCGAGGTGGATGCCGCCCTTGAACCGGTGCGCAATGCGGCGCAGATATGGATGGACCGCCATATCACCACCTATGAAGGTCAGCGCATCCAGCAAAACGAGCATCTTCTGACCCTGATCAAGAGCATGGCATGACCCGTCGCATCGCAGACCATTACCGCGCCTTGTTGCGCGAACACGGCGACAGCGCCGAAGCCGCGCAATATTCCAGCCGTGAAAGCCAGTTTCGCCGTTTCGCAGCCCTCGCCCCCATTGCCGATCTGCGTGGCAAACGGGTGCTGGATTTCGGCTGCGGCACGGCCTCGTTCGCTGAGTATCTGGCCAGCATCGACCAATCCCCCGCCCATTATACCGGCGTCGATGTGGTCAGCGAGTTCTTCGACATTGCCCGCGAAAAGGTGCCGGATGGGCATTTCTGCCACCCCGATGCGCTGGGGGATGCCGAATTCGACTATGCCTTTGTATCGGGCGTGTTCAACAACCGCCGCAAAGGCAACCGCAAGTTCTGGCAGGACACCGTGCAATCGCTTTTCGCGCGTTGCCGGGGCGGCGTGGCGTTCAACATGATGAGCAGCTATGTCGATTATCGCGACCCGGGCCTGTTCTATGAACAGCCCGAACGCGCTTTTGGCTTCCTCAAGCGCCATGTGACGCCCTATGTGGTGCTGCGTCATGATTACCTGCCCAAGCTGGGCTCTGTTCCCTTCGAATTCGCGCTTTATGCCTATCGCGATGCGGCCGGGCTGAAGGTGTGACATGCGGTGCATGATCTCGCAGCCCACATTTCTGCCCTGGCTGGGGTGGTTCGATCTGGCCGATCAGGCCGATCTGGTGATCTTGCTGGACACGGTGCAGTTTGACAAACGCTCGTGGCAGCAACGCAACCGTATCCGCACCGCGAAAGGGCTGGAATATGTCTCGGTGCCGGTGAAAAGCGCGGGGCGGTTCAATCAGGTGATCGCGGATGTCGAACTTGCGGACCCGGCCTTTGGCACGCGCCTGTTGCGCACCCTGCGCGCCAATTATGCCCGCGCGCCGCATTTCGCCCCTGTGATGGCCGAGTTGGAAACCGCCCTGCCCGGCCTTGTCGCTACCGGCAGTCTCGCCGCGCTCAATGAAGGGCTGATCCGGATACTGGCGGGTTGGCTGGGGATCGATACACCCATCCGGCGGGCCAGCGCGATCGGTGCAGGTGGCAAACGCGGTGAGCATCTTGCCCTTCTGTGCAAGGCGGTCGGAGCAACGGATTATCTGTCCACCGCCGGGGCCGAAGACTATCTGCGCGAGGATACCGGACATTTCGCCCGCCACGGCATCACCGTCCATCTGCACGAATATGACCACCCTGAATACAGCCAGTTACACAGCCCCTTTCTTCCCTATGCCTGCGCGCTTGATCTGGTGATGATGGAGGGGCGCAGTGCCGGGGTCGTCATGCGTGGCGCAACGCGGCGCTTGCGGGTGCTCGAAACCGGAGGGAATGCATGAAGATCGCCAACCGCCCCATCGGCCCCGACCATCCGCCCTATGTGGTTGCGGAAATCTCGGGCAACCATAACGGCCAGCTTGACCGTGCCCGCGCGCTGATTACCGAGGCAGCGCATGCCGGGGCGGATGCCGTGAAGCTTCAGACCTACCGGCCCGATACCATCACGCTCGACAGTGACGCCGAAGGGTTCGTCATTAAGGGCGGGTTGTGGGACGGACGGCGGCTTTATGATCTTTACGCCGAGGCGCATATGCCCTGGGCGTGGCACGCGCCGCTGTTCGATCATGCCCGCACCGAAGGGATCACGATCTTCTCGTCACCTTTTGACAACACGGCGGTCGATCTGCTCGAAGACCTCGGCGCGCCCGCCTACAAGATCGCCTCGTTCGAGGCCGTCGACCTGCCGCTGATCCGCTATGCGGCGTCAACCGGCAAGCCGATGATCATCTCTACCGGCATGGCCGATGCCGACGAGATTGCCGAAGCAATCGCCGCCGCGCGCGATGGCGGGTGTCGTGAACTGGCGATCCTGCATTGCGTCTCGGGCTATCCCGCCCCGGCGGCTGATTACAATCTGCGCACCATCCCCGACATGATCGACCGCTTCGGGCTGGTCACCGGCCTGTCGGATCATACACTTGACAACACAACCGCCATCACCGCGGTAGCCCTTGGCGCATCAATCATCGAAAAGCACGTTACCATGGATCGCAAAGGCGGCGGTCCTGATGACAGTTTTTCGCTGGAGCCGCCTGAACTTGCCGCGCTCTGCCACTCCGCCCGCACCGCATGGGAGGCGTTGGGGAAGGTGGATTACGGCACCAAATCCTCCGAGCGGAGCAATGTCACCTTCCGCCGTTCGCTTTACTACGTCAAACCGCTGAAAGCGGGTGCGGTGATCACCCCTGATGCTATCCGCTCGGTCCGGCCCGGTCTGGGCGCCGCACCGCGCTATTATGATGCGATCGTCGGCAGGCGCGTGGCCTGCGACGTCGCCGCGCACAGCCCCGTGCGGCTTGACCAGATCACCGATTGAGCGCACGCATTCACCATTCGCGCCCCGGCGAACCGGGGCTTCACCTGATACCCAACAATCCCGGAGGCCCCGATGCCCGCCCTGCACCCCCATATCGACCCTAACGGCCTGGACGAGTTCTCGGTCGTTTTCACCGATCGCGCACTCAACCACATGTCGGCCAATTTCCAGAGTGTGATGCGCGATATCTCGCGGATCGCCAAAGAGGCTTACAAGGGCAGCGCCGTTGCGCTGGTACCCGGTGGCGGCACCTATGCAATGGAATCGGTCGCGCGCCAGTTCGGACAAGGCCGCGTTCTGATCGTGCGCAACGGGCTGTTCTCATTCCGCTGGAGCCAGATTTTCGACTTTGGCGGCATGGCCACGGAAACCGAGGTGGTAATGGCCCGCCCCACGGGCAACGCCCCGCAACCCGCCTTCACTCCGCCACCGGTTGAGGATGTTGTGGCACGCATCCACGCCACACGGCCCGAAGCGGTTTTCGCGCCGCATGTCGAAACCTCGGCCGGGCTGATACTGCCCGACGACTACATCAAAGCCATTGCCGGGGCCGCGCATGAAGTCGGCGCGCTGATGGTGCTCGATTGCATCGCCTCGGGTTGTGTCTGGGTCGATATGGCGGCGCTGGGCGTCGATGTGCTGATCTCGGCCCCGCAGAAGGGTTGGAGCGCCACGCCCTCGGCCGGGTTGGTGGTGCTGGGTCCACGCGCCGAAGAGCGGTTGGAGGCCACCACCTCCAGCTCTTTCGCGCTCGACCTGAAGAAATGGCGCGCCATCATGGCAGCCTATGAGGGGGGCGGGCATGCCTATCACGCCACCATGCCTACCGACGCCCTGCGCGGATTCCGCGATGCGATGCAGGAAACGCAGGCCATGGGCTTTGATGCTGCCTGTACCGCGCAATGGGAACTGGGCAATGCAGTGCGCGCCGCGCTGAAAGCGCGCGGGCTGGCCCCGGTAGCTGCCGAAGGCTTTGGCGCACCGGGCGTGGTCGTTTGCTACACCGAGGACGCCGAGGTGCAGAGCGGCAAGAAGTTCCTTGCGGCAGGGACACAGATTGCCGCCGGAGTGCCGTTGCATGTCGGCGAGGGGGCCGATTTTCGCACCTTCCGGCTGGGGCTGTTCGGGCTCGACAAGCTCAAGGATGTGCCCGGCACTCTGGCGCGGCTTGAACATGCGCTGGATGCCGTATTCCCGATTGCATGAGCAATGCGCCTTTTCCTGCTGACAGCCCTGGTGCTGACTGCCTTCGCCGCCAACTCGCTGCTTAACCGCGCGGCGCTGGCTGAAGGGCTGATCGACGCCCTGCCCTTCGCGCTGATCCGGGTGGTGGCGGGCGCGGTGATGCTGGCGCTTCTGGTGCGCGAAAGGCCCCGGGCAGGACGGGCGCAATGGGGCGCGGCGGCAGCGCTGAGCCTTTATCTGGTGGGCTTCTCGCTTGCCTATGTGGCACTGGATGCCGGAATTGGCGCGCTTATTCTGTTTGGGCTGGTGCAAGTCACCATGCTCGTCGGTGCAGTGGTGTCAGGCGAGCGGCCCGCAATGCGCCGCTGGGCGGGGGCGGCGCTGGCACTGACGGGGTTGGGCGCGCTTTTGCTGCCGAAGGTCGCGGCGGTGCCGGATGCAGGCGCAGCCGGGCTGATGGCGCTGGCGGCACTGGGCTGGGGGCTCTATTCACTGGCTGGGCGCGGGACGGAACGGCCACTGGCGGCAACGGCGTCGAATTTCGCACTGGCCGTGCCGATGGTGGCGGCGCTGGCGCTGCCGGGGCTGTTTTCGGCCGAACTGACCGGGGCGGGCGTTGCGTTGGCGGTGATCTCAGGCGCAGTGACATCGGGGCTAGGCTATGCGCTCTGGTATGCGGTGCTTCCGGCGCTTGGCGCGGCACGCGCGGCCGTTGCACAACTCAGCGTGCCGGTAATCGCGCTGGCGGGTGGGGTGCTGCTTCTGGGCGAACGGCTTACGCCCGCCAGCACAGTTGCATCGCTGGTGGTCCTGACAGGCGTGGCGTTGGCCACACTGCCACCGCGCAAAGGCACGAAACCGCCCGATCAACGCTGACAGCACCAGCGGGCCGGAGGGGCGCAGCGCCAGCGCGTGCGCCCCGACCGGGCGCGCGGGGCTCGATGCCCCGCGCGCCCGGCGCCCCGGATCACGTCAACCTGCCGGCCGGCAGCACTCAGCGCCTGCGGTCCTGCTTGCCGAACTCGCTTTCCAGAAGCGCGCGCAGTTTCTTCGCCGCGCCGCGCACCGCCGCCTCAACATCAGCGTCATTATGCGTCACGGCCTGCGCGCCCATTCCTTCGGGTCGCGCCTCGATCATGCAGCGGATATCGTCCGACCCGCCCTTTTGCGCATTCTCGTCCTGCAGATGCACTTCAACACGGGTCAGGCGGGTCAGCACATGGCCGAGACCCTGCTCCACCAGCGCCCGTGCCGATTCTTTCAGTCGCTCGTCACCATGAATATTATTGTCGGTGTTGATCTTGATCTGCATCTCTGCCTCCAGTGTTACACATTCCACCTAAGTGGCAGACTCTGGGGCATCAAGGGGAAAAACCGGAACCCGCCACTGATCGGACCAGTGATCGATATGGTCGGGGCGATAGGATTCGAACCTACGACCTACGGTACCCAAAACCGTCGCGCTACCAAGCTGCGCCACGCCCCGACTGGCTGCTCCTTAGCCCATGCTGCGGCGGCTGAAAAGGCCAAACCGAGTGTCAGCGCCTACTCTTCGCACGACCAGAGCGCCTGCGCCGCATCCAGCCGGGGATGGCGCAACTCGCTGCCCTCTGTGATTCCCAGCCGCTGCGCCATTCCACCGTTGATTTCCAACACCATCAGCACATCCGCACCGCCATCGATCGGCGTGCGGTCAAGCGGCCGGGCCTGGTGGTGAATATGGCTGATTCTCCCGGTTTCGTCGACAAACAGCATATCAAGCGGAATCAAGGTGTTCTCCATCCAGAACACCGCGCGTTCCGGGCGGTCATAAACGAACAGCATCCCCGAGAAACGGGGCATGGATTCGCGATGCATCAACCCGCGCGCGCGGGTTGCATCGGTATCGGCAATCTCGACGGCGAAGCGCACCTGCCCCCACGCGCCGCGCAGATCGACCTGATCCTCACGGCAGACAGATTGCGCAACAGCCGCCCCTGCCGCCATAAGCAGCACAAGCCCGACCAGAACGCCACGCCACAGGATCATGCCTGATTCCTGAGCGCGGTTTCCCAGGGCGCAATCACCACGGCCATCCGCCCGCGCTCGCCATCGGTGACGCGCAGGCCCACCGCCTCGCCCGGCTGAAGATCGGCAAAGCCAGACCGGCGCAGCGCTTCCATGTGAATGAACACATCTTCCGGTCGGCCAAAGACATTGGCGAAACCAAATCCCTTGACCTTGTCAAACCATTTCACGCGCGCAGGCTCCAGCGGCAGCGCCAGAGCGTCAGTATCGGCTATCAGGCTGACGCCTTCATCTTCAGCGGCTTCGGTGGCCGGCGGTTGAATGTCGAATATCTCGGCGACCTGCAAACCGCGCTGGGTCTGCTGAACCGTCACTTCGACGGTCGCCCGATCGCAGACCGAGCTTTGTCCGAAATTGCGCAGTGCATTAACATGCAACAGGATATCCGGCCCGCCAGACTCGGACACGATGAAGCCAAAGCCTTTCCCAGGATCAAACCATTTAACGCTACCGCGCATCCGCGGTTGCCCTCTTTCTATTTCAACCATTGCTCGCCCCAACCCGGAACATGATATTTGTCAGACCTTACCATCTTAGCATTCTGAATCATTTTCAACCCCGGTTTCCACGACAAGTGCCAGCAACCGGGCGGCGACTTGATTTACATGACTTCGCAGAGGGCCTCCCCTGCGCGCTTCTTTCTGGGCATTTCAGGGACTTAGTCGCGCGACTTCCCACGGCGCATCCAATGATGATCGGCGCCAGCGAAAGCGATCGTGCAGCCTGAATGCCCCGTCTGCCCAGAACTCCATCTCAAGCGGTGTAATCCGGTAACCACCCCAAAACGGCGGACGGGGCGGATTGGTTCCATGGCGCAGCGTCTGGCGCGCCACCTCGGCCATCAGCGCTGCACGCGAGGCGAGGGGTTGCGATTGCCGCGATGACCAGGCCCCGAGCCGTGATTGCAGCGAACGTGAGGCGAAATAGGCATCCGCCAGCGCCTCTTCAACCCGTTCAACGGTGCCACGAACCCGGATCTGGCGACGCAGCGATTTCCAGTGCATCACAAAGGCCGCCATCCCTGCCGCTTCGATTTCCTGTGCCTTGGCGCTGGCATGGTTAGTATAAAAGACAAAACCTTCCGCCTCGATCTCCTTCAGAAGAACCATGCGGACGTTCGGCAAGCCCGACGCATCGACCGTCGCAAGCGCAATGGCATTGGGATCGTTCGGCTCGCTCATCTCGGCTTCGGCCAGCCAGGCGCGGGCCAGCGCAAATGGGTCATCCCCCGCAAAAATCCCGCTACGCGGTTCGTTCTTGCCCTGCACACCATCCGTCATTGCACACACCTTGCCTTCACCGGCACCTCTTCTGAACAGATTGGCACAAACATCCGAAGCAGCAACCAACCGCAACCTTAAAATACGACACCTGCGCCTGTCTCGGTTAAAAACCGCCTGAATCTTCCGTGACCGGCCGATGAGCGACTCCCCGCCAAGTATGCGACCGCCCCGCCCCAACTACAATCCACCCCCCGTTTGCGCGGCCTTGATGGCGCCGACCCTTTGGCCTATTGCTGTGCAGAGCAACTCAACAGCCGGAGACGCCGATGTCAGCAGGGTTTATGGAGGGCAAGCGGGGTCTTGTCATGGGGCTGGCCAATGACAAGTCCATCGCCTGGGGCATCGCGCAGGCACTGGCAGCACAAGGGGCCGAGCTTGCCTTTTCCTATCAGGGTGAGCAGTTGAAGAAGCGCGTTCTGCCCCTGGCCGAGCGGCTGGGCACGCCACGCCTTTATGAATGCGACGTTTCAGATACAGACTCGCTTGACCGTCTATTTGCCGATCTTAAGGCGCTCTGGGGCGAAATCGACTTCGTTGTGCATGCAATCGGTTTCTCCGACAAGAACGAGTTGCGCGGGCGCTATGTCGATACCTCGCGCGAAAACTTCCTGATGACGATGGATATCTCGGTCTATTCTTTCACCGCCGTGTGCAAACGCGCATCGGCCATGATGCGCCCCGGCGGCAGCCTGCTGACGCTGACCTATTACGGCGCGGAAAAGGTAATGCCACATTACAACGTGATGGGGCTGGCCAAGGCCGCTCTGGAATCGTCTGTGATGTATATGGCCGAGGATCTGGGTAAGGATGGCATCCGCGTCAATGCCATTTCGGCCGGGCCGATCAAGACACTGGCAGCGTCGGGGATCGGCGATTTCCGCTATATCCTGAAGTGGAACGAGTTGAACTCACCCCTGCGGCGCAACGTGACGCAAGACGAGGTCGGCAAAGCCGCGCTTTTCCTGTTGTCCGATCTGGCATCGGGCACAACCGGCGAGGTGCTGCATGTCGATGCGGGCTATCATGCGGTCGGCATGAAGGCGGTGGATGCGCCGGATATCGCCACCACGGGCCTGCAGCCCGGCGTAAAGGAGTGAAGCGATGAACGACCGGCTTCCGCACGAAAAGGGATTTCACGTCAGCTGGGATCAATTGCATCGCGACGCCCGCGCCCTGGCTTGGCGGCTTCAGGGTTTGGGGCCCGATGGCGGGCATTGGCGGGCAGTGGTAGCAATCACCCGCGGCGGCATGGCCCCGGCGATGATTGTCTCGCGCGAACTGGACATCCGGGTAGTCGATACGATTTCGGTGAAAAGCTACGACAAACAGAATCAGGCAGAGGCGACGGTGATCAAGTCACCGCAGGATGTGATCATGGGCAGCGATGGCGAGGGTGTGCTGATCGTCGATGACCTGGTCGATACCGGCAAGACGCTGGAACTGGTTCGCAAGCTCTATCCAAAGGCACATTTTGCCACGGTTTATGCAAAGCCGAAGGGCAAGCCGATGGTCGAAACCTATATCACAGAGGTCAGCCAGGACACCTGGATCTTTTTCCCATGGGACATGGCACTGCAATATGTCGAGCCTTTCCGCGGCAGCGACTGATCCCCCCTGCGGCGCTTGAAGAGGCTAGATATGGCATTGCCCTTTCCCCGGCTGACCTTCCATGGTGCCGCGCGCGCCGTCACCGGCTCGTGCTTCCGGCTTGAGGCTGAAGGTGGCACGCTGTTGGTCGATTGCGGCATGTTCCAGGGGCCGAAAACCGAGAAAGAGCTGAACTACCGCCCCTTCCCCTTTGATCCGGCCGGCATCGATGCCGTGATTCTGACACATGCCCATATCGACCATTCCGGCCTTCTGCCCAAGCTGGTGCACGAAGGCTTCGACGGGCCGATCCACGCCACTGCCGCTACCAGGGATCTGGCCGGCGTCATGCTCCCCGACAGCGCGCATATCCAGGCGGTGGAGGTAACGCAGCTGAACCGGCGCAAGGCGCGCTGGCAGGACGAGCCGGTCGAGCCGATCTATGACGGCGCCGATGTCGAGCGCACCATGGACCTGATGGTCACGCATCCCTATGACCGCTGGTTTGCGGTGTTTCCAGGAATGCGGGCGCGCCTGTGGAATGCGGGGCATATGCTGGGCTCGGCCTCGCTGGAGGTGGAAGTGGCGCTGGCCGGTCACCATCAGCCGATGCGGCTTCTGTTCTCGGGCGATATCGGCCCGGCGGCAAAATTGCTCCATGCTGACCCGGCAGCCCCCTCCGGTGTCGACTATCTGGTATGCGAAGCGACATATGGCGACACCGACCGCCCCGCCACTTCGGAAGAAGCACGCAGGCGGCTTTTTCGCGACGAAGTGCGCGCGGCCATGCATCCCGATGGCGCGCTTCTGATCCCGTCATTCGCAGTCGAACGTGCACAGGAGCTGATTGCAGATCTCACTTTGCTGATGGCCGAAGGCGAACTGCCCCCCATCCCGATTTACGTGGATTCGCCGCTGGCTCTGAAAGCAACCCAGGTCTTCGCGCACCACCGCCGCGAATTGCAGGGCGGCAAGCGTTTCGGCGAAGGGCTGGCGTCTCAACAGCTTCACTTCATCCAGACGGTCGAACAAAGCAAGGCGCTCGACCGCCTGAAAGGGTTTCACATCGTCATCGCGGCCTCGGGCATGTGCGAGGCAGGGCGTATCCGCCACCGGTTGAAGAACTGGCTCTGGCGCGACGAGGCGACGGTGCTGTTCGTGGGCTATCAGGCGGAAGGAACGCTGGGCCGCATCCTGCTCGATGGCGCGCATGCGGTGCGCATCCAGGGCGACGCCTTTGCCGTGCGCGCCCGCATCCGCTCGATCGATCTCTATTCGGGCCATGCCGACGGCACCGAACTGACCGACTGGATCCGTGCGCGCGAGCCGATAGAGCACGCAGTGTTCCTGGTGCATGGCGAAGCACCGGCGCTTGCGGGGCTGGTCGCGCGGCTGGAGACCGATTACGGCACCGACAGGCTGATTTCCCCGGTTCTGGACGAAGGCTTTGAACTGACTCCGGCAGGCCCGAAGCGCTTGGACAAGACCACCTCACCACCGCGGCTGAAGCCCGAGCAAGTGGCGACGCTGGACTGGCACAACGATGTCTCCAGACTTATTCTCGACATCAACGACGCGCTGAAAGCAACCGCCGATGAACGCGCGCGCGGCGTGCTGATCCGAAAACTGCGCCGCGCTCTTGAAGAAAGCGAAACCGCGGACTGACAGGGCGCAGCTCCCGCCGGTCGGTTGCAGCTTCAAGGATACAGCACCTCCGTTGGGACAGGCCGCCGCGCAGCCTCTGCGGCGGCAGGAAGGCGCTGCCCCCTGTCCCTTTTGCTGCGCAAAAGGGACTCCCCCTGATACTTGTGAGTAGATGAAAAATTACACATCGCCCGGCTTCATCTGTTCAGAAATATCCTGGGGGTGAATGGGCCGCAGGCCCAGAGGGGGCGAAGCCCCCTGTCGCCGCGTGGCGCAGCCGCGCGGCCCGGCCCAACGGGATGAGCGTGCTGGCGCGAGCCTGCGCGCGAAGACGGGCGGGAGCGATACCGAGGATCAGATTTCGGAATCGTCTTCGCCGTTATCGTTCGATGGTGGGCTGCGATAGCCCAGGGCGACCACGTATTTCTCGGAACTGTCAGCGCGGCTCGCCGGGGGTTTGACGTTGTAAACCTTCGTGAATCGCTGCTTCAGGATCTGCTGCAACTCTCCCTCGGCCCCGCCGGCCAGAACCTTGGCGACAAAGGTGCCACCCTCCTCCAGCACGTCAAACGCGAAAAAGCCCGCAGCCTCGCACAGGGCCATGATGCGCAGATGGTCTGTCTGCTTGTGTCCGCTGGACGAGGCTGCCATGTCCGACATAACCACATCCGCGCGCCCGCCCAGCCATTCCTTGACCTTTTCCTCGGCCCCGTCCTCCAGGAAGTCCAGCACATGGGC
Organism: uncultured Rhodobacter sp.; assembly: GCA_964496915.1. Classification (GTDB taxonomy): domain Bacteria; phylum Pseudomonadota; class Alphaproteobacteria; order Rhodobacterales; family Rhodobacteraceae; genus Pararhodobacter. Next base: position 96,176 of record CAZCAX010000002.1, on the reverse strand, counting down.
CTCGGCCCCGGCAATCGGTTCAACCTCCTGCAGATCGATCCCAAGCACGAAGCCCTTTTTCTTGCCCTGCTTCGTCCCCAGTGCGTTCACCCGGTCCACTGCCACCTGAAGCCAACCGCCGGGTGCGCAGCCAAGATCAATCACCCGCGCGCCGGGCACGAGAAAGCGGAAACGGTCATCCAGTTCAATCAGCTTGAAGGCAGCGCGGCCGCGGAACCCCTCGCGCCGGGCGCGCGCGACATAGGGATCGTTAAGCTGGCGTTCCAGCCAGCGGGTGGAAGACAGTTTCCGCCCCTTTGCGGTTTTCACCTTGACCCGCAACTCGCGCGCTCCACGGCCCGAACTGCCGCCCGGCTTTCCGCCACCTGTTTTCCCCGCCCCTGATTTTCCCGTCATCTTCTCTCTTTCAGTTCACATCCAGCACGCCGTCGCGGCTCATGAGTGCGTATAGCATTCCCTCGCGCAGGCCGCGATCAGCCACCGACATCACATCGGTGGGCCAGACCCGCATCAGCGCCTGCAAAATCGCGGCACCCGACATGATCAGCCCGTGGCGCTCACGCCCGATGCGCGGGTCGCTGCGCCGCCCTTCCGGGCCGAGCGCCAGATAGTCGCGGATCACCTTGTCGATCTGCATCGAGGTCATCGACAGCCCGTCAACCTTGTTGCGGTCATATCGCTTGAGGCCCAGATACGAGGCAGCAACCGTGGTCACCGTTCCCGAGGTACCGATGATCTGGAAACCTTCGCGTGGGGTGGGGTTCTGGTAGGGCGAGAAGCCGTGCAGCTGCTCCTCGAAATGCCAGCTCATCAGGGCAAAGCGCGCCGCGTCGTCCTCGACATCGGTGAACTGCTCCTTGAGGGTTGCAACGCCCAGCGGCACGCTGATCCAGTCCACCACTCGGGGCTTCCCTGTACCTGCGCGCCAGCCAGCAATATGCTCAAGGCCCAGCCTTACCGACATCATTGCGGCACGGCGCTCCGCTGGCGCAACTTCGGAAAGGTCGATCCAGACCAGCTCTGTCGAGCCCCCGCCGATATCGATCACCAGCAGCTGGTCGGTGCCCGGCGCGACCAGTGGCGCGCAGGAAATAACGGCTAACCGCGCCTCTTCCTCGGCGGGTATGATTTCCAGCGCCAAGCCTGTCTCATGCTGGATCTTGCGGATAAATTCCGCTGCGTTGCGTGCCCGCCGGCACGCTTCGGTCGCGACAAGACGCATCCGGCGCACGCGGTGGTCTTCCAGCTTGCGGCGGCAGATTCGCAGCGCCTGCACGGTCCGCGACATCGGCATATGGCCAAGCCGACCGGTGGTTTCCAACCCCGTGCCCAGTTCGACGGCGCGTGAAAAACTGTCTACGACTTCGAATTGCGCACCTTTGGGGCGCGCAATCAACATGCGGCAACTGTTCGTGCCCAGATCGAGCGCGGCATAAAGCCCCGCCCCGTCGGGCCGTGTCTGGCGCTTTGGCTCTGCCTCTTTCGGAGTCCAATCCCGACGTTCGGGTGGCCTCGACGATTTCGGACGCGCCGCCGCGCCTGCGGGACGCTCGGGCGTCATTACTCGCCCTCCATTTCGTGTTGCCTTCAAGGTAATGCGCGCTGCCGCCCCGCGCAAGCGCCCAGCATGAAAAAGCCCGTTCCGAAACGACACAATGCCGCCTGTTCACGCGAAACTGACGCCAGCGCATGCCCCCTCCCGGCCTTTGGCCCGGCTGGATGTGAAACAATCACGGCGGCAAGCGTCACGGCCCGTGCGCCAGTCGGCCCGGCATCGGCTCGACTGGCACCGTCGCGCCAAACGGCTTTTCGCGCCATAAACTAATGATTTCCATGCGTTATGTTACCTCATACATGCTTGGTACAGGCCAAAACACAAGAGCGGACTGCCCGATGAAGATGAACACAACAACCTCAACCCTCGTCCAGAAATGGACGAAACCGTGGCCAACACGGGCTCGCTGCGCGCCAACGGTCTGTTGGGCGGCGTTTACGATGGCGACAACCGGCAAAGTGCAGCGACATGGCGTTCAGCCTGGATGCGGAACCGGCCGCAAACCACATCCGCGATACCATTACCACGGCGGTCGGCGACAACATGACCGGTCGCCTGGAGTCTTATCATGCCATTTCGGTAGCGTCGCCACTGGCTGCTTTCATGGCTCCTGCGGAGCAACGAAGCGCGTGCGGTCATGGCGTTCGACGCCTGGTCTGACACATTGAATGCCACGAGCACTCCAGCCCTCCCAAGCCGGGCTTGCTATTTCATGCGTGCAGTGATTGTTGCAAAAAAACACCGCTCTGGCTGATTTTGCAGGTGCAGCGCACAACCGGGGTGCGTGTAATTGAGCAAAAATGTATAAGGAATTAACGAGTAGTCACATATCGTTGATTCGTTTTTGCAACCTCTGAAATGGAGCGCAGTATGAAGAAATTTGCCCTTGCCACCGGTGCACTTGCCCTGAGCACAACCATGGCCTTTGCTGGCACCCTTGCGCCAGTTGTGGTCGAGGCACCGGTTTACACCCCCGCACCCGTTGCCACGCACGACTGGACCGGTGGCTACGTCGGCCTCAGCCTTAACTATGGCCGCTCATCGCATGCCGTCCCCGGCCCGGGCACGCTGCCCAACGCCACCGGCTTTGGTGGTGGCGCCCTGGCTGGCTACAACTGGCAGAACGGTGACATGGTGTTCGGCGCTGAAGTTGCGGGCAACCTGACCCGCCTGACCGGCAGCGCCGATTGCACCAACCCTGCCTTCACCTGCACATCGCGCGTCAACAACGTGATCTCCGGTCGCCTGCGTGCCGGTGTTGCCATGGACACGACGCTGCTGTTCGCAACGGCCGGTTTGGCCTCGGCCAGCATCCGTCATTCAACGAACGACGGCGTGACAACTTGGACCGACACCAACCGCACCAATGGCGTGGTACTCGGCGTCGGGCTTGAGCATGCCTTCGCGGGCGGCTGGAACCTGCGTGGCGATCTTGAGCATTATCGCTTCCGCCGCCAGAACTTTGCACTGGACGTGCCTTACAACAATGTCCGTGCAACGATGAACATGGCCCGGATCTCGGCGGTTCTGCGCTTCTGACCTTCGGTCAATCGATACCTCTTCCTGACCCGGCCTCCTCAAGAGGCCGGGTTTTTTCGTATCCGCCTCCCCACGCAAGGAGCCGAATGTCGCAACCGGCCCCGTGTTCGTCGAAATCCGCCACGGGCCCGAGTGGACGGGGCTGTATTCAGGACCGACATAACCCGGAGGAACCATGCAACCGGTTACCATCGTCTTCTGGCGTGACATCCCGGCACAAGTCATCGTCGGCAAGGGCCGCCGCAGCGCCAAAATGCAGTTATCCGAGCGGTTTGAAAAAGCCATCGACCGCGCCGCCATGAAAATCGGGGCAAAGGATGCAGATGCTTATCTGGCCGAATGGCGCAAGGCCGACCCCTATGATGTCGCTGGCGAAGCTGAAGAGGTCGCTCGCGCCGAGGCTGCGGGGCTCGAAGCGGCATACGACAACGAAAGGCTCAAGGCGCTGATCGCCAATGATGGCTGGGATGATCGCGCGTAATCTGAAGGAGGCACTGATGGCTTTGTTTACGTTTGGCCGCAAGCCGCAGGCCGCAAGCGGATCGGCGGCGCTGGCGCGTTTCCTTCAGGGTTTCTCGATCGAGGTCATGCCCCGCACCGCCGCAGGTATCGACGATTTCCGCGCCCTTCTGCCCGCGGGCACCCGCGTCTATATCGCCCATATTGACGGCACGCCGATTGAAGAAATGGTCGCCACCGCCCGGCGTCTGCGCGCCGAAGGGTTCGAGCCGATGCCCCATTTCCCCGCGCGCATCATCCCCGACGCCGCCACCCTGCACGACTGGGTGGCGCGCTACCGTGGCGAGGCCGATGTGAAACAGGGGCTGATCCTGGCGGGCGGCGTGGCGCAACCCGCGGGCGCTTTCCATTCCTCGATGCAGCTTCTGGAAACCGGCGCGTTTGACGGGTTTGAACGCCTGCATGTCGCGGGTCACCCGGAAGGCAACAAGGATATCGACCCCGATGGCTCTGACCGGATGGTGATGGAGGCGCTGCGTTGGAAGCAGGCATTCAGCGCGCGCACCGATGCCCGGATGGCGCTGGCCACGCAGTTCTGCTTTGATGCGCAGCCGGTGATCGACTGGGTGAACCGCCTTCAGGCCGAAGGGGTCGCATTACCTGTCCATATCGGCGTGGCGGGACCGGCAAAACTGCAAACGCTGATCCGGTTCGCGGTGGCCTGCGGCGTCGGTCCCTCGCTGAAAGTGCTACAGAAACGCGCAATGGACGTGTCCAAACTGCTGTTGCCCTATGAGCCGGACGCGCTTGTCGAGGCACTGGCCGCGCACAAGGCCGCCAACCCCGCCTTCGGCATCGAATCGGTGCATTTTTTCCCGCTCGGCGGCATCAGGACAACCGCCGAATGGACCCATCGCCACGGCCAGCACCCCCGGCGCGTCGCCGCCTGACCCTCGCTTAGGATTATCCATGACCCGCACTGTGATCGAATCGGCCACCAAGACCGTCATCATCGGCTTTGACGAGCCGTTCTGTGTGATCGGCGAGCGCATAAACCCGACCGGGCGCAAGAAACTGGCCGCCGAACTGGAGTCAGGCGATTTCTCGACGGTCGAGAAGGACGCGCTTGAGCAGGTCTTGTGCGGGGCAACGGTGCTCGATGTGAATTCGGGCGCTGTTTTCACCAACAAGATGGCAGACGACCCGCGCTATGCCGACAACAATTTCGTCGAACCGCCGTTGATGAAAGACCTGATCGAGCGTATCCAGGCGATCGTCGATGTGCCGCTTTGCATCGACAGCTCGGTGCCCGGCGCGCTGGAAGCCGGTCTGAAGGCCGCCCATGGCCGGCCATTGCTGAACTCGGTCACCGGCGAGGAAGACCGGCTGGAACTGGTGCTGCCACTGGTCAAGAAATACAATGTGCCAGTGGTGGCAATCTCGAACGATGACACCGGCATTTCGCCCGATCCCGATGTGCGCTTCGCGGTGGCGAAAAAGATCGTCGAACGGGCCGCCGATTTCGGCATCCCGGCGCATGATATCGTGGTCGACCCGCTGGTGATGCCGATCGGCGCCATGGCGACGGCGGGGCATCAGGTTTTCACACTTGTGCGCCGCCTGCGCGCGGAACTGGGCGTCAACACAACCTGTGGCGCGTCGAACATCAGCTTCGGCCTGCCCAACCGTCACGGGATCAACGCAGCCTTCCTGCCGATGGCGATCGGGGCGGGCATGACATCGGCGATCATGAACCCGGTGCGTGCCCAGGAAATGGAAGCAATTCGCGCCGCCAACCTGTTGATGAACCACGACGCTAACGGCGGCGAGTGGATCAGGCTGGCCCGTGTGCTGGAGGCGATGAAAGAAGGCGCAACCTTTGCCGAAGCCAGCCAGGCAGCATCCCAGGCGACATCGGGGCGGCGCGGCGGGCGGCGTTCGCGCGGCTGACACAGACCGCAACAAACCACTTCGGGCCGCGATCCACCGTGATCGCGGTTTTTTCTTTATCTGCAAGACACTAGAATTGAACCTTGACCCAGATCAACGCACCGCTGATCATGCCGCTGGATAGTCACACAGGAACGCGAACCCGAACAGGAGGAATTTCATGTACAAGAATATCATCGTGGCCGTCGATCTGGCGCATGGCGACGCAGGCAAGGCGCTTCTGGCGCGTGCCAATAAGTTGGTCGACGAGGGCGGAACCATCCGCCTGCTGCACGTCATCGAGGACGTGCCCAGCTATATCGCTGCCGAACTGCCGCGCGACCTGAATGATCGCCGTCAGGCCGAAGCCAAGGTGGAGCTGGGCCTCCTGACGCAGGGCGCGGGTGCCAATGTAAACAGCGAGGTGCGCATGGGCGCGGCTTCCAGCCAGATCCTGCAATGCGCCGAAGACACCGACGCGGATCTGATCATGATCGCTTCGCACCGCCCCGGCCTGAGCGATTATTTCATCGGCTCCACCGCCGCGCGCGTGGTGCGCCATGCGCAATGTTCGGTGCTGATCTCGCGCTGATCGCGCAACCGCCTGGCGAAGGGGAATGCGGGAACGGAAGGAGGGGGGCTGTCTGCCCCCCTCTTGGCCTGCGGCCAATTCACCCCCCGAGGATATTTTCGAACAGATGAAGAGGCGCGGCACCCGGAGCGTCGCGCCTCGTCCGCGGTGTTCAGCCAAAGGCGTCGGCCTCGGCGGCCTTGCGCTGGGCCACATAAGCCTCAAGCGCCTCGGTAATGGCCGGGTCCAGTGCCGGCGCCTGGAAATCGCGCAGCTGCTTCTCCACCCGCACTGCGGCCAACGTTGCGGAATCGCGCGCGCCCTCGTCTTCCCAGGTCTCGAACGGTTTGTAATCAAGCACATCCGAGCGCCAGAAGGCCGATTTGAAGTTTGCCTGGGTATGCGCGCAACCCAGAAAATGCCCGCCCGGCCCGACCTCACGCAGCGCATCCATGGCCTGGCCGTTCTCATCCATCGATACACCTTGCGCCAGATGATGCAGCGTGCCCAGTTGATCGGCATCGAGTACGAATTTCTCATAGCTCGCCACCAGCCCGCCTTCCAGCCAGCCGCAGGCATGCAACATGAAGTTCACCCCGGCCAGAAGCGCCATGTTCAGGCTGTTGGCCGATTCATATGCTGCCTGCGCATCGGGCAGTTTCGAGCCGCAGAACGCCCCGCCAGAGCGATACGGAAGACCCAGCCGCCGCGCCAGTTGACCCGCGCCATAGGTGATATGCGCGGCCTCCGGCGTGCCAAAGGTGGGCGCGCCTGAATTCATGTCGATCGAGGTGACGAACGCCCCCATGATCACCGGTGCACCCGGGCGGATGAGCTGGCTGTAGGCCACACCCGCAAGCACCTCGGCCAACACCTGCGTCAGCGTTCCCGCCACCGTCACCGGGGCCATGGCGCCACCGACGATAAAGGGTGAGATGATGCTGGCCTGCCCAGCGCGGGCATAGACCTCAAGCGCGCCCATCATCGTGCTGTCGAACGTCAGCGGTGAGTTGATGTTGATCAGCGAGGTCATCACCGCGTTTTTCTGAACGAAATCCGCTCCGAACAGGATTTCGGACATCTTCACCGAATCTTGGGCGCGCACGGGTTCCGTGACCGAACCCATATAGGGCTTGTCCGAAAGCGTCATATGCGCCAGCAGCATGTCCAGGTGGCGCTTGTTTACCGCGACATCAGTGGGCTCGCAAACCGTGCCGCCCGAATGATGCAGCCATTTCGACATGTAGCCAAGCTTCACGAAATTGCGGAAGTCCTCCATGGTCGCATAACGCCGCCCGCCCGCCAGATCGCGTACGAAGGGCGGGCCATAGACTGGCGCCAGCACCAGCGACTTGCCACCAATCTCGACATTACGCGCGGGGTTGCGCGCATGCTGGGTGAAGCGCGCGGGCGCGGTGGCGCAAAGCTGGCGCGCCAGGCCGCGCGGAATACGCACGCGTTCGCCCTGCACATCGGCCCCGGCAGCGCGCCAGACCTCCAGTGCGGCCGGGTTCTCGACGAAATTGACGCCGATCTCTTCCAGCACCGTATCGGCGTTCCATTCGATGATCTGAAGCGCCTCTTCGTTGAGGATCTCCAGGTTCGGGATATTCCGCTCGATGAAGCGCGCGGTCTCCAGGCTGACTGCCGTGCGCTCCGCCCGACGCGCGGCGCCACCACCGCCCCGCGCACGCCGTTCTGCCTTTGCTTCGCTCATCTCGTTATCCCCTTGGCCTATGCCCCCTTCTTTTATCCGTTTCGTTTTTCACCTATACCGCGATTGCGTCACTTCCGGCTGAAAACCGACATCCGCACCCATGCCAATCCTCTTGCGATGATCCGGGGAAAGCCGTATTCCCCGGCCATGACACAGCATGACCGCCTTCTGATCATCGATTTCGGCTCTCAGGTAACGCAGCTGATCGCGCGTCGCCTGCGTGAGCTGAATGTTTACTGCGAAATCCACCCGTTCAACCGGGTCGATGATGCTTTCCTGCAGGATTTCGCGCCAAAGGCGGTGATCTTTTCGGGCGGGCCGGCCTCGGTCTTTGCCGAGGGCGCGCCGATGCCGCCGAGATCGGTGTTTGATCTTGGGGTGCCGATTCTGGGCATCTGCTACGGCCAGCAGGTGATGATGCATTGCCTGGGTGGCAAGGTGGAACGCGGTCACGGCACCGCCGAGTTTGGACGGGCCTATGTCACCCCCTCGGGTGCGCCGCTTGATCTGCTGGATGGCTGGTTCGATGCGGATCAGAATAACGGCCGCGAGCAGGTCTGGATGAGCCATGGTGACCATGTCTCGGCCCTTGCTCCGGGCTTTGAGGTCTTTGGAACCTCGCCCAACGCCCCCTACGCCATCACCGCAGACCCCGCGCGCCATTTCTACGCCGTGCAGTTCCATCCCGAGGTGCACCACACGCCCCGCGGCGCGCAGCTTTATGCCAATTTCGTCCGCCTGGCTGGGTTCAGCGGTGACTGGACGATGGGCGCCTACCGCGACGAGGCGATCCGCAAGATCCGTGAACAGGTTGGCGACAAACAGGTTATTTGCGGGCTTTCGGGCGGGGTGGACAGCTCTGTCGCGGCGGTGTTGATCCATGAGGCGATCGGCGATCAACTGACCTGCGTTTTTGTTGACCACGGGCTTTTGCGGCTGGGTGAGGCCGATCAGGTGGTCAGCATGTTCCGCGACCACTACAACATCCCACTGATCCATGCCGATGAGAGCGATCTGTTCCTCGGCAAGCTTGAAGGCGTTTCCGACCCTGAAACGAAGCGCAAGATTATCGGCGGATTGTTCATCGATGTCTTCCAGAAATACGCCGACCAGATCGACGGCGCCGAGTTCCTGGCGCAGGGAACACTCTATCCCGATGTCATTGAATCGGTAAGCTTTTCCGGCGGGCCGTCGGTAACCATCAAGTCTCACCACAATGTCGGCGGCCTGCCCGAGAAGATGGGGTTAAAACTGGTCGAACCCCTGCGTGAGCTGTTCAAGGACGAAGTCCGCGCACTGGGCCGCGAGCTTGGCCTGCCCGACAACTTCATCGGCCGCCACCCTTTCCCCGGCCCGGGCCTTGCCATCCGCTGCCCCGGCGAAATCACCCGCGAGAAGCTGGATATCCTGCGCAAGGCCGATGCGGTCTATATCGACCAGATCCGCAAGCACGGGCTCTATGATGAAATCTGGCAGGCCTTCGCCGCGATCCTGCCGATGCGCACGGTGGGCGTGATGGGCGACGGGCGTACCTATGATTACGCGCTGGCGCTGCGCGCGGTCACCTCGGTTGATGGCATGACGGCAGATTACTACCCGTTCACCCATGATTTCCTGGGCGAAACCGCGACGCGCATCATAAATGAAGTTCAGGGCATCAACCGCGTCTTCTACGACTGCACCTCCAAACCGCCGGGCACGATCGAACTGGAGTAAGACGATGCTCGCTCTCACCGGCCGGTTGATCTGCACATCCCAAGATCAGGCCGACCGTGTGCGCGCCCATGCCGCAGAGCATATCCGCCTGACCTTGGAAGAGCCGGGCTGCATGTCTTTCAGCGTTGGTCAAACCGCAGATCCATGGATCTGGCAGGTCGATGAGACCTTCACTAATCGCGCGGCCTTCGAAGCCCACCAGATCCGCACAGCAGCCAGCGACTGGGGGCAGGCGACACAGGGAATCAAACGCGATTTCACGCTGCACGAGGCGTGAACCGGTAACCGGCTGAAGCATACCGCCGCCGGACCAGTTGACAAACCTGAGCAACGGGGTTGCGTGCCGCAGGCGCGCGAACCCGGGCCGGGGGCGGCGGGGGGGGCAGCGCCCCCCGCCGCCCCCGGCCATCCCTCTCAACCCGGTCACAAGAAACCAGTCACAGCGCGCCATAACAGGCTTCCCCGCCGTGCAAATTCCGATTGCCCCAGCGCCCCTGCGGCCACGCGCTCAGGTGCGTGCGCAGCCTGCTCCAGAAGTGCGCCGGTTCGCCAGGCCGCCAGCAGCGCAGGCCGTGCCGCGTGGGTCACGTGCCTCCTTGCATCCCGTGCCCGTGCCAGACGGGCGAGCCCCTCGCGCGCCAGTTCAGCCACCATCTTCGGCCTTCCGTCAGGCAGCGGCAGGCGGCCCGCCGCTTCCAGCAGCGGCACCGCCATCAGATAGTTCGCCAACCCCTGCGCCGCGCCAAGATCGCGCGCCATCGTATCATCTTCCCCGCCCAACGCCCGGACGCTCAGTTGCATAAGCCCGCCTGATGTCGCCTCCAGATAAGCCCAGAGCGCCGTCGCATCGGCAAAAGGCGCGCGCTCCAAATCCCTCTCCCGGGCCTCAATGATCGCCAGTAATAAGTCGCGGGGCAGCGTTTTTTCGACAATTAGCGCGGCCAGCGGCCCGGCCACCTCATGCGCGGGCGGCGTGTCATTCCCTGCCCCGTCCACCACATCACGCCAGAACTGCAACCGCATCTGCGCCAGAAGCGGCTCACGCGTCACCCAGGGTGCGCGCGCCACTTCCAGATTGAAGGCCTGCAATACAAAAAGCGCCGCCCGCGCCGCGGGGGGCGCGGGGGGCGCGGCCATGGTGGCCAGAAAGCGGTCCGGATCTCCGCGCGCCACCAGCCTCGCGCAGGCTTCGATCTGAGTTGGCTCCATCATGACCGTTCAGATAGGGCAATGGTGCCCTCCGTGCCAGTACCCCCGTTCATGCGCGCGAAGTGACGATCAACCGGTAATCATAACTGGCGCCATGTGCGCGCCAAAGGGCGATCTCGGCATGGAAACCGGCGATCAAGGCCGGATCACCCGAAAATTCTTCCAGCCGCGCCTCCAGCGGCGCATAATAAGCGGCCCAACCCGCATGGCCCAGCCAGCGTGAGCCCAGCACGCGCCACCCCGCCCTTGTCACCTGCGCTTCCAGCCCCTCGGCATCTGGCAAGTCCAACCCTTCGGCAGCCCAGAAATCGAGCGCCTCCCGAGGCTTTTCTCCCCCCCGCCAGCACAGATCCGAAAACGCGACACGGCCGTCCGGGGCCAGATGCCTGACCCAGGCCGACAGGGCCGCACCAATCCCCAGATGATAGACAGCTCCCGCCGACCAGATCAGATCGAAAGGACCGCCCGGCGGATCGGCCATGTCGGCAACATAGGCTTCGACGGACGGAAAGCGGGCGCGAACCCGCTCGATGAAGGGTGCCGCCGTATCGACGGCCACCACGCTCCCCTGCGGCACCGCAGCCATCAGCGCGGGCAGGTCCGCCCCGGTGCCGCAACCGGCATCCAAAACCCGCGCGTCCGGTCTTGTGCCCGCCAGATCCAGTGCCCAGCGCAGGCTTTCCGCGTCGCCCGGCCCGGCACGCTCCAGCGGCGCGAACAGCGAAACGATGTCACTCATGCCGCCTCGATCCCGTCTCGGACCAGCTTCCAGACCATCGCCTCGCGCAGCGCCTCGAACGAGGCATCGACCAGGTTGGGCGACACGCCCACGGTGGACCACCGCCGCCCCGCGCTGTCTTCGCTGTCGATGATAACACGCGTTACAGCCTCGGTGCCGCCCTGCGTGATGCGCACCTTGAAATCGACCAGCTTCATATCGTCAATACAGGCCTGATACGGCCCCAGATCTTTCCCCAGCGCCTTGGCCAGCGCATTGACCGGCCCCCGGTCCGAGCCCGTCTCGTCCATGCTTTCAGACACCGACAACATCTTCTGACTACCGATCTTGACCACCACCACGGCCTCGGACAGGCTGACCATCCGGTCATACTTGTTCTTGCGCCGCTCAACCGTCACCCGATAGCGTTTCACTTCGAAATAGGCGGGCAACAGCCCCAGTTCGGCCCGCGCCAGCAGTTCGAACGAGGCCTGCGCGCCGTCATAGGCATAGCCCTGATCCTCGCGTTCCTTCACCAGTTCCAGTATCCGCCCCAGCCGCGGGTCCCCCTTTGCCACCGCGATCCCGGCCGAGCTCAGGCGCGCGCGCAGGTTCGATTGCCCGGCCTGGTTCGACATCGGAATGATGCGCGTATTGCCGACCAGCGCAGGGTCGATATGTTCATAGGTCGAGGGGTCTTTCAGGATCGCACTGGCATGCAACCCGGCCTTGTGCGCAAAGGCAGAGGCCCCCACATACGGCGCCGAGCGCAGCGGCACCCGGTTCAGGATGTCGTCCAACTGGCGCGAGACCCGCACCAGACCGGCCAGCGCGTCGAGGGTGATACCGGTATCGAAACGGCTTGCATAGGGTTCCTTCAGCAAAAGCGTAGGGATCAGCGTGGTCAGATTGGCATTGCCACAGCGCTCGCCCAGCCCGTTGAGCGTGCCCTGCACCTGCCGCGCGCCCGCATCAATAGCGGCCAGCGAGGCCGCCACGGCATTGCCGGTATCATCATGGCAGTGAATGCCCAGCTTATTCCCTGGAACACCCGCCTCGATCACCTCGGCGGTGATGCGCCTCACCTCGGCGGGCAGGGTGCCGCCGTTGGTATCACAGAGCACCACCCAGCGCGCGCCCGCCTCCAATGCCGCGTTCAAACAGGCTAGCGCATAGCCGGGGTTGGCCTTGTATCCGTCAAAGAAATGCTCGGCATCGTAAAGCGCCTCACGCCCCAGCGCGACCAGATGCGCCACCGAGGCGCGGATATTCTCCACGTTCTCTTCCAGCGAGATGCCCAGCGCGGCGGTGACATGATAGTCATGCGCCTTGCCGACCAGACAGACCGTCTGCGTACCCGCATTGACCACAGCCCCCAACACATCGTCGTTTTCAGCCGAGCGCCCGGCCCGCTTGGTCATCCCGAATGCTGTCATCCGCGCGCGGGTCTTTGGCGCGGCGGTGAAAAACTCGCTGTCGGTCGGGTTCGCGCCGGGCCAGCCGCCCTCGATATAGTCGATCCCGAGGTCATCAAGCGCCTGCGCTATCGCCAGCTTGTCGGCGGTCGAAAACTGCACGCCCTGCGTCTGCTGCCCGTCGCGCAGCGTGGTGTCGTAGAGGTAGAGACGTTCACGCATGACCTTGTCCCTTCACAAGTTGCGCCAATCCGGCGACTGTCAGAGGGCAGCGCCTGCCCCGAGGGGGGCGTGAAGCGCCCGCCTGGGGGGCGGGGCGGGCGCTGCCCGGCTCGCTACGCGCACCGGGCGACACTTGGCAAGCCGCATCAACCATTACAAAAAGTCCTCGACATCCAACTGTGGAAGGAGTTCTGCGAGCTTTGCCTCATCAAATTCAGCTCCGGGAACCAGTTCAACTGCCGTCTTTGACATCCGCACTTCAACGCCTGCTTCAACGAGAGAAGCCTTCATCGCATCCACAGCGCTGAAATCCTTGGAAACCATCGCACCGGCGCGCAAGGCAAACAGCCTATCGGCAAGCACCTTCAACTTCGTCGGATCAACCAGCGGCACATGCTCCTTGGCCAGTTCAGGATTGAACAGACCAAGGAAAGCCAAGGCATCGCCCAGCGCGGCGGCGGCAACTGCGCGTTCGGAATTTTCCTTGTCGTCGGCGAGAAGCAGGAGCTTGTTCAAAAGCACCAACACCTCATGCGTGTTGAGATCGTTGGCCAGCGCGGCCACGATCTCCTCAGCTACCCGGCTCGGGTCAGGTTTGAACCTCGACAACAGGGACAACAGAACAGAGTGGTATTCGAAAAGCTTGCGCTTCGCCCCCCGCGCCTTCTCCTCCGTCCAGTCCATCGGCTTGCGGTAATGCGTCTGGAGCATGACAAACCGGACCACCTCGCCCGGCCAGCCCTGCTCCAGCAGATCGCGCACCGTGAAGAAGTTCCCCAGTGATTTCGACATCTTCTTGCCCTCCACCTGCACCATCTCGTTGTGCAGCCAGTAGCGGGCAAACCCCTCGCCGGGATGGGCGCAGCAGCTCTGGGCGATCTCGTTCTCATGATGGGGAAACTGCAAATCCAGCCCGCCGCCATGAATGTCAAACGCAGCGCCCAACAGCTCATGCGCCATGGCCGAGCATTCGATATGCCAGCCCGGCCGCCCGCGCCCCCAGGGCGAGTCCCAGCCGGGCACCGAAGCATCCGAGGGTTTCCACAGCACGAAATCCATCGGATCGCGCTTGAAAGGCGCCACTTCGACGCGGGCACCGGCGATCATGTCATCGACCGAACGCCCCGAAAGCCGCCCATAGGCCGGATACGAGCGCACGTCGAACAGCACATGCCCCGCCACCTCATAGGCATGGCCCTTCTTGATCAGCGCCTCGATCATGGCGATCATCTGGGTGATGTATTCGGTCGCGCGCGGCTCATGGGTCGGGCGCAACGCACCCAGCGCATCCATGTCCGCGTGATACCAGCCTATCGTCTCATCGGTGATGGCGCGGATATCGCGGCCGGTCTCGGCGGCGCGGGCGTTGATCTTGTCATCGACATCGGTGAAGTTGCGCACATAGGTCACATGATCCGCGCCGTATTCATGGCGCAACAGCCGGTAGAGCACGTCAAACACCACCACCGGCCGGGCATTGCCCAGATGCGCACGGTCATAAACGGTAGGGCCACAGACGTACATGCGGACATTGCCCGGATCGAGCGGCACGAAGTCTTCCTTCATGCGCGTCTTTGAATTGTGCAGCCGGATCGTGACCATTCAGTAAGCCTCCAAAAGCCCCCCCTGCGCGGGTCTGGCGGCTTCGCTTTCCGATGGAAATGAGGCGCCCCGCGCGACCGGAGGGTCAGCGCGTAATGCAGCAAATGACGGTGATGCGCGTCAGTCTCATGGGCGTTGGCGTAGCATGGCGCGGGGCGACGACGCAACGGGGAAAACGCGCGCTCACGGTGTGGGCGGCACCGGGCGCAGGCGGCTTTCGCGCCAGGCCATGATCAACCCGCCCCAAACCACGATCAGCCCGCCGGTCACGATCACCCAATCGGGCCAGACATTGAACACCGCGATGTCGACCAGCGCCGCCCAGACCAGCGCGCGATCGCGCCGCCACTGTCTGCCGCGGCAGCATCCTTACAACGATCAGAACCGCCAGGAAGCCAAAGAAGAACCGCGCGTGACTGACCTGCAACACATGGATCCGCGTGCCAGTCGCCCCGCCCCCCAAAGCCTTGGCCAGAAGCGTGGTCCCGGCAAAAAAGGCTGTGGCCGCCTCCATCGACAATGCGCAAACAAGGCAGGAGGGGGCATGATCGCATCCAGTTTGCGCCAGAACGGCAAGCCGTGCCCCAAACCAAGGCGCGCCCTTCTTGTGTTCGGAACATTCCGGATTCGGGGCGATGCGCGCGGCGGGCACAGTGCGCGCCATGTCTCTTACTCGGCAACACCCGCAGGCTTGGCGTTCAGCAATGCATACCGCTCCTCTCCCAGCTTGTCGAACAGGTCAAGCTGGGTTTCCAGAAAGTCGATATGCCCTTCCTCATCGGCGATCAGTTCATCAAACAGCGCGCGCGAGACATCATCGCCAACCTCGTCGCAGTGGCACCGCCCCTCGATATATAGCGTTCGCGGATCATGCTCGCCAGCCAGGTCGCATTCCAGCGTCTCGCGCAGGTTCTGGCCGATACGCAGCGGGTCAAGGAAAAGGGGCATGCAACCACCGCAATCTGCCGTTTTCCCCCGCGCGCGATAGACTTTGCACGGGGTGATCAGGGTGTCGGGATCGGCGGCGCGCATCCAGTCGACGGCAGCGCGGATGTCGTGATCGGCGATATTCATGCAGTGGCAAACGATCATGGCGGCCTCAACGCGATGTGGCATGATTCCGGCACCGTCAGGCGCCCCGCGGGCAAGGGCAAACTGACCCCGTATCGCCCTTTTTTCGAAGAGCCGGTGGCTCAGGACCCCGACATCACGCTCTTCGAATTGCGCGATGCATTGATGGCGGCGGAGGGTGTCGCGGTTCATCATGCCTCGATTGCCGCGCTGTTGTCTCGCCTTGGGTTCACGTTCAAAAAAAATCGCTGGCGGCCACCGTTCGGCGCCGCGCCACGGTAAGGCAGGCGCGCCATGACTGGCATGCGACGGCAGCCGGAACGACTTGTGTTCATTGACGAAACCTCAGTGAAGACAAACCTCACCGGGCTGCGCGGCCGTGCCCCGCGCGGTGAGCGGCTTGAGATGGACGCACCCTTCGGCAACCGGGGCACGCAGACCTTCATCGCAGGCCTGACAACAGACGGACTGGTGGCACCGTGGAGCATCAAAGGTGCAATGGACGGTCCTGCCTTCGCAGCTTACGTCAAGAAAGTGCTGGCTCCGGGGCTGACGCCCGGCACCGTCGTCATCCTGGACAATCTTGCAACCTACCGAAACGTCGAGGCAGCAGAGGCGCTCCGGCAGGCCGGATGCTGGTTCCTCTACCTGCCGCCATGCTCGCCAGGTCTCAATCCGATCGAGCAGGCATTCGCAAAGCTGAAAGCCTGCCTGCGAAAGATCGGCGCACGAACCTTCAGCGATCTCTTCGAAGCGCTCGGCGATATCTGCCGCATGTTCACGTCAGAAGAGTGCTGGAACGACTTCAACGCGGCCGGAACCGTGTCAGGTTAAAGCCGAAATGCTTTGGGCCACCCTTTTCAGCATAGCGACATGCAAAAAGGACGCATTCCGCGCCCTTTCATCTGTTCCTAAATATCCTCGGGGGTGAATTCGGCGTAGCCGAAGAGGGGGCAGACAGCCCCCTCCTGCTCGCTCATTCTTCCGCGTGCGGTTTGCGAACCAGCGACTGCACGACATAGACCAGAATAGCGAAGCCGATCGCGCCCATCATGGCGATGCCCAGCAGCACCAGCCAATCAATCGGCCCGCCCATATCGACCAGGCGCGAACTGGTTATCTGCAGCACAAAGATTACTGCTGCCACCGCACCGATCGGCATTGACAATTGCGCCAGCAGGAACTTGCGCATCGACACGGCCCGGTCCCGCACCAGAACATAGATATACAGCACCGTGATCACGGCAGCGACAACGACCAGCGCCCAGAAAAGGCCCCTGCCGAACATCTCTTCGAACACGGCGATCAGGGTGGAAAAGCTCAGTTCTTCCATCGTGCTCTCTCCTCAGGCCAGGCCACGCAGCATGGCGTTATAGGTGGCTTTCAGCGCGACTTCCTTCATCAGCCAGGAAATCCACAGCTCTTCAAGCGGGGCGATCAGACCGGGGAAAGACGGCACGAGGTTGTCATTATAGTCGAACTCGATCAGCATCGCGCGACCGATGCGGGTGATCATCGGGCATGAGGTGTAACCGGTAAACCTGCGCGTCCCTTCGCGACCCTGCAACTCGCTGATCAGATGGTCCTCGACCACCGGTTGGTGCCATTTGACGCTTGCTGCCGTCTTGCCCTTGGGCACACCACAGATATCGCCGATACCGAAAACATTGGGATAACGCGCATGGCGCAGGGTTTCGCGGTCTACCTCGATCCAGCCCTGATCGGTCCAGCGGTCGCCCCAGGACAGGCCCGAATCGCGCACGACTTGCGGTGCTCGCTGTGGTGGGATCACGTTGATGAAGTCATAGCCTGTCTCGATATCGCCATCGGGCGTCTCGTAGGTTGCCACCTTGCGCGCAGCATCGATTGCTTTCAGCACATGGCTGTAGCGCACCGCGATCCCGCGCTCATCGAAGATCTGACGCACGCGGTGATGAACGATCGGCACACCAAACAGCGATGGGTTGTTGGCGTTATAGATGATTTGCGTGCCGGCGCGGGTGCCCTTGCGGTTGGCAATATCCTCGGCCAGCAAGGTGAGCTTGAGGGGCGCACCTGCGCATTTCATCTCGGTTGCCGGACGGCCGAACAGGCCGACGCCCCCTTGATCGGTGAAGCGGTCGAGCGCGCGCCAGCTCAGTTCAGCGTATTCCGGCCCGGCATAGTGAGCGCTGACGCCGTTCTGGCCCACCATATCAAGCGAGAAGCCTTCGATCGCATCCCAGTCAAGCGTCAAGCCAGTGGCAACGATCAGGTAATCATAATCGAACCTCTGACCACCGGTGGTGGTAACGCGGTTGGCGTCAGGATCGATTTCGGCAGCGTATTCCTGCACCCAGTTCACACCGGAAGGAAGCCATTGCCCGGTGTCGCTGACCGAATAGTTTGCCGGTTTCAGCCCGGAAGCGATCAACGTAAAGCCCGGCTGATACCAGTGCTGCTGACGCCCATCGATAACGGTGATCTGCGCACCATCAAGGCGACCGGCCAAGCGATTTGCAAATGCCGTCCCGCCCGCACCGGCGCCCAGAATGACGATACGCGCCGAACTGCGCACCCGGTCCGCCTGCGCGGTCGTTCCGGTTGCAGCAAATGCCGCACCCGCCGCAGCGAGGCCCAGAAATCCGCGCCTGCTTGCAGTCAGATCCAATGGCCTGGACATCTACACCTCCACGAATAAGAATATGTCAATATTTCGGCTATCACATTCCATGAACGGAATGCAACAGGATACAAAGCGTGCATTCCGGCCAGTTCATTTCGAAAATATTGACTGAAAATAACGTCAGGGCACTTTGATCTCGGTCAAGGCAGGATGGGTGGATAACATTTAATTGTTTCCCATCATTCCCGGAGGAAGCCCATGCGATTGACCACTCGAACCAATCTTGCGTTGCGGACACTGATGGTCTGTGCCGTCAATTCGAACCGAATCGTTCGCAAGGCCGATGTCGCGGAGGCGATCAATGCATCGGAAAACCATCTCGCACAGGTGATCAACCAACTGGGGCAGTCAGGTTTCATCAAGACCCTGCGCGGCCGACATGGCGGCTTCACCCTCGCCCGCCCCGCCGAGGAGATCAGCGTCGGCGATGTTTTTCGCACCTTCGAAGCGGACCTGCCCTTTATCGAGTGCTTTTCGCCCGACAACACCTGCCCGCTCAAGGATCATTGTCGCATGTCCAGCCACCTGGAGCGCGCGGTCGAAGCGTTTTATTCTTCGCTCGACCCGTTGAAGCTGGGTGATCTGGTCGAATGCAACACCGGACTGGATGCGCTCTTGTCGCTGGAATCGCCGTTACGGATGAGCGGAACCATCCCCTGCGTGCGCGCGCGGCAATCGGCACGGCAGGCGCAGGACACTGAGATCGCCTGAAAACCGCCGGGCCCGGACCAAGGCCACAAACGCGGCGGCGCTGTTGTCAGTATTCGAGCCGCAGCCTGTCGCCCGCCATCTCGATACGCGAGAAACGGCTGAGAAAGGTCATCCCCAGCAGCGATACATGCAGATCGCCCTCGTTGACCAGCGCGCGGATGTTTCCGTGCTGCTGATTGCCGAAATGCACCCCGTCCAGCCGTACCTGCGCCGTGCGCACCATTCCATTAGCGGTGCGCGCCGTGCCCAGAAAGGCCAGGTCGTCATCGGTGAAGCCCAGTTTTTCGGCGTCAGCGCGCGTCAGAACGATGTCGGTGGCGCCGGTGTCGACGATGAAGGGGATCGGCTGCGGCGCCATCCCCGCCCGTCCCGTTACCTCCAGCGTCATGCGATAGGCGCCGTCGCGACCGCGACGCAGTTCGATCGCGTCTTCGCCGGTATGCTGAACGGTGATCGATGGCAGCATCACCGATTGCCACAGCCCCCAGCCGGCCATCACCCCGGTAAACAAAAGCCCCCACAAAAGCAGCATGCGCACGAACTGCCCCAACTGCCGGCGCATCGCCACCAGCGCATAAGAACCCAGCACCGTGCCCAGAAGCACCAGATAGACAATCTGGGCAATCTGGTCGCTGGACAGGGTATCGATCATCGCGGCACCTTGGCGCGGGGAATGCAGGGCATGAAGACTATCTAGGGAGTCGATGCCGCAAGGCCAAGTCCGTTGCCGATACATCACACAAGCGTGCGCGATTTACCGCCACCGCGCACCAGAAACAGGTTGTGATTGCGCCCTTATTTGCCAGACAATCAATTGTCTGCCATTTCTTTCTCTGTCTTTTCAAGTGCTTGCGCGGCCTTCATCCAAAGCTCTTCTGCTCGATCAAGGGCCTCCATCACCTCGGCATACTTCCGGTTCCAGACCGCCAGATCGCCTTTGCGGCCATCCTCATACAGTTCGGTATCGGCCAGCTTAGTCGCCAGCTTACCGCGCATTTCTTCCAGTTTTTCAACGCGTTGCTCGCACCTCTTAAGCTCCGAACGCATTGCGGTGATCTCATCGCGGCTGATGCGACGCTTCTCCGGCTTTGGTTTGCTTTCGCGCGCCGTGGTATCAGGGGCCAGAAGGAAACGCCGATAGGCCTCCAGATCCTCTTCATAGGGCGTGACCGTCCCGTTTGAGACCAGCCACAGCCGGTCCGCCACAAGCCCCAGCAAATGCATGTCATGGCTGACCAGAACCACGGCGCCCGAATAGGCGGTCAGCGCCTCGACCAGCGCTTCGCGGCTTTCGATGTCAAGGTGGTTGGTGGGTTCATCGAGGATCAGCATATGCGGGGCGTCGATCGTGGCCAGCAGCAGCGACAGGCGTGCCTTCTGGCCGCCCGACAGCCGCCCCACGACGGTTTCAGCCTGATCGGCCATAAGCCCGAAGCCCGCCAGCCGCGCACGCAACCGGGGCTGCCCCTCGGTCGGGCGCAGGCGCTGGATATGTTGAAGCGGGGTTTCGTCAAGGTTCAGCTCATCCACCTGATGTTGGGCGAAATAGCCGACACGCAGCTTGGCCGCACGGGTCATCGTGCCGCCCGCAAGCTCAAGTTTACCCGCCAACAACTTGGAAAGCGTCGATTTCCCCTCGCCGTTGCGCCCCAGAAGCGCGATCCGGTCATCCTGATCGACCCGCAGGTTCAGCCGTCGCAGAACCGGCGGCCCGCCATAGCCCACGGCTCCGCCTTCAACAGCGATAATCGGCGGCGACAGCTCTTCGGGCGCCGGAAAGCTGAAAACGTGCTTCGCGGCCTCAGCGGGCGCAGTGATCGGCTGCATCTTTTCCAGCATCTTGACGCGCGACTGCGCCTGACGCGCTTTCGAGGCCTTGGCCTTGAACCGATCGACAAAGCTTTGCAGATGCGCGCGCCGCGCATCCTGTTTGCGGGCCTCGGCCACCTGCACGGCGCGCTGCTCGGCGCGGGTGCGGGCGAAGGTGTCATATCCGCCCTGATAAAGCGTGAGCTTCTTGTCTTCCAGATGCAGGATCGCGCCGACCGCCCGGTTCAGCAGGCCCCGGTCATGGCTGATGATGATCACGGTATGGGGATATTTCGCCAGGTAGCTTTCCAGCCAGAGCGCGCCTTCAAGGTCAAGATAGTTGGTCGGCTCATCCAGTAGCAGGAGATCGGGTTGCGCAAAAAGCACCCCTGCCAACGCCACACGCATCCGCCAGCCGCCCGAGAAATCGGAGCACGGCATCAGCATTTCTTCCGAGGTGAACCCCAGCCCCTTGAGAATGGCCGAAGCCCGCCCCTCGGCTGACCAGGCATCGATATCGGCAAGACGCGCCTGAATTTCGGCGATGCGCGCGGGGTCGTGCGCGGTTTCGGCCTCTGCCAGCAGCCCGGCGCGCTCGGTATCAGCCGACAGCACCGTATCGATCAGGCTTGTGGACGACGACGGCACCTCTTGCGCTACGCCACCGATACGGGCCCGCGACGGCAACGAGATCGTGCCGCCCTCAAGCGCCAGCTCACCCCGGATCAGCCGGAAAAGCGTGGTCTTGCCAGATCCGTTGCGCCCGACAAGGCCAACCTTGTGCCCTGTGGGAATGCGCGCCGAAGCACCCGCAAAAAGCGGGCGGCCGTCGATGGAATAATTCAGATCGTTGATGCTCAGCATGGCGCGGGATTGCCCGATGTGGTGACAGGCGTCAAGGGCGCGCGGGATCGGCACCGCAGACGAGGCAGAACCAGTTAGAAAATCCGCCGCACGTGCGCTTTTCAAAACTCGACGGGCATGCTAGGGGCGACGCAGACTGAAACCGGGGCCGGCACGCCCCACACAGCAAGAGATATGTCATGGCCATTGAGCGCACGCTTTCGATCATCAAACCCGATGCGACCAACCGCAACCTGACCGGCAAGATCAATGCCAAGTTCGAGGATGCCGGTCTGCGCATCATCGCACAAAAGCGCATTCATCTGACCCCGGCGCAGGCGGGCAAGTTCTATGAAGTGCACGCCGAGCGCCCGTTCTACGGCGAATTGTGCGAATTCATGGCCTCGGCCCCGGTGGTGGTGCAGGTTCTGGAAGGCGAGAACGCCATCGCCAAGAACCGCGAAGTGATGGGCGCAACCAACCCCGCGCAGGCCGATGAAGGCACCATCCGCAAGGAATTCGCGCTGTCGGTCGGCGAAAACTCGGTTCATGGCTCGGATGCGCCGGAAACCGCCGCACAGGAAATCGCTTTCTTCTTCTCGGGGCTGGAACTGGTGGGCTGACCCCCCCTCCTGCCCTGAAGAACGGCTGGCGCGCGGGTATCCCGCGCGCCTTTTTCGTTCTTGGCGCGCGTAACGGACGGGGCTAGCCTTCCCTGAGCGCGCCCGCGCAGACCAAACCGATCCACGCTGCGCAAGCCCCGGAGCACAGGAATTATCATGACCGAAACGATGCGCGACTATAGCTGGCTGCCAGCCGACATGCGCGCCTTCATCGCCCGGTCCGAAGAAAGCTATCCACCGGATGCCGCCGATCTCACCATAGCCGAGCAGCGGGCGTTTTATGACCGGATGTGCCAGGCATTCGACCGGCCATACCCGCCTGGCGTGACCGCTGAAGATCGTGAGATTGCCGGGGTGCCGTGCCGGATCTACACGCCGAAGTCGGGACGGACAGCGGTGAGCGTGATCTATTTCCACGGCGGCGGTTTCGTTGTCGGCGGGCTTCACAGCCATGACGCCATCTGCGCCGAACTCTGCGCCGGGGCTGGCACGCAGCTTGTCGCCGTCGATTACCGACTCTCGCCGGAACACCGGCATCCGGCGGCGTTTGATGATGCAATGGCGGTGGTGGCAGCGATCAACGGCGCGAAAGTGCTGGCCGGGGACAGCGCCGGAGGCAATCTGGCGGCTGCGGTATCAGCGCATCAGCCGGGTATTGCGGGACAAGTGTTGATCTATCCGGGCCTTGGCGGCGCGATGGACCTGCCCAGCTACATCCGCCATGCTCAGGCACCGATGCTCACGCTGGCCGATGTCAGGTTCTACGCCGATATCCGTTTCGAGGATGGGATAGGCCCGCCCCCTGACGACCCCACGGTCGCCCCGCTGCGCGCCACGGATTTCACCCGGCTGCCGCCCAGCGCGATTTTCGCGGCGGAATGTGACCCGCTGGCATCCGACTCGGTGGAATACGCAGCCCGCCTGACCGAGGCCGGTGTGCCGGTTTCCCTGACGATCGAGCCGGGGATGGTACATGGCTATCTGCGCGCCCGCCACATGGCAGCAGGCGCGCAGGATTCATTCAGCCGGGTCACGAAGGCACTTGGTACCTTTGTGACCCGCGCCGGTCTGGATCAATAGCGCACGACCGTCTCGAACACCTCGGGGATATCCGGCTGCTCGTCAAACAGCTCGATCAGGCCAAAGCTGATCGAGGCACGGCGGCCATCATCCGATACGGTGCCATTTGTCGAAACGATCTCGGCACCCGAGATGGAGATGGAAATGGCGTGCCCCTCGAACATCGGGCGGAACATGGCGGCCATCTGCGGATCTGCGGTCATCTCGTCCATATCGGAGGTCAGATCGCCCATCGGGAAGGTCACACGCACCGTGCCATCGCCCAGATCGGTAGCAGTAGGGCTGGGCGAGCCGTCTTCATTGGCTTCGAACACCTCGGCGAAGGTACCTTCAAGCAACATGTTGCACCGCGCATGGGTTTCGGTCAGTTCGACTGTGCCGCCCTCATCAGCAGGGCAGAAATCTTCCTCGCCGCCCATCATGTTATACATTTCACGGCTGACCTGGATATGGCCGGTCAGTCGCGCCTGATCAGGGCCCAGGATAGCGGTGTCCATATCCATGTCGATACAACCGGCGAGAGCCATGGCCAGACCGACGGCGGCAAATTTCGCAAAACGCATCCAAGTCTCCTGTAATAAAAAAATCCCGGCCAGCCTAGACGCTGCCCCCTTTCGGGACCAGCGGTTTTTCGCTGAATCTTGCAGGAAAACGTGCCTAGCTGCCGGTACAATGCGCGCCTTCAGGCGCGGCACCGGACCCCAGCGCGAAGGGCGCGGGTGTGCGGAACGGCTCTGGCAGGCCGGTGCGCGCCGCGTCCCAGATAACCACCGAGCCCAGAAGCGCCAGCGCCAGAAAGCCCACGAGCGGGCGGGAAAGGGGCCGGTTCATGCCGCCACCCCTTCCTGCCGCACGGCGGGCACCAGCACCAACGGGCGCAACTTCAACCCCCAGGCCGAACCGGCAAAGGCCGCCGCGAACCAGACCCAGCCATGCAGGCTTCCGGTGGAAATACCGCTGAAGAACGCGCCGACATTGCACCCGAATGCCAGCCGCGCGCTGTAACCCAGCACCAGCCCGGCCAGCAACACACCGACCCAGCCACGCGCTGCCAGCGGGGTCACCGGCGCGCCGGGCACAGCGCGACCGCGCATCACCAGAAAGGCACCGACAAGCAGACCGATATTGGTCAGTGACGTGACGTCGGTCAGGATGCTGGCATCCAGTCGGGCAGCATTTCCCGGCGCGGCCCAGAAGGCATTGGCGGCCAGATCGGCCCCGCCCGCCTGGGCCACTTTCGCGCCCCACAGGCCCAGCCCATAGACGATGCCCCATGGCTGGCCCGCGATGATCAGGTTCAGCACCGCCAGCGCCGCGATCAGCCCTGCCGCCCACCACAGCCGTGCGGCTGGCAGGCGTTTACCGGGCGCGGCGCGCCATGCCAGAAAAGCCGCGACAAGCACCAGTGCCGCCAGCGTCAGCCCCAACCCGCCCTGCGCCCCGGCTACCGATTGCGCCGAGATCACCGGCAGGCTGCCCAGCCCGGTCCACCACCCCAGGTGCAGCGTTCCCAGAAAGCTCCCCGCCACGAAGCCCACCAGCGCCACCAGCCCGATCAGATTGCCCGACCCCGCATTCACCAGCGTGCCCGAGCCGCAGCCCATCACCACCTGCATCGCCGCACCAAAGACGAAAGCCCCCCCGATCATCGCCAGGCCGACCGGCGCGTGTGCAGCCTGCAATTCGCCCGGCGCCGCCGCCAGAAGCGGAAACGCCACCGCCGCGGTGATGGCGATGGCCAGAAGCTGTGCCAGCAGCCCGCGCGCATCGCGCTCGACAATCATCATCCGCCATGGCCCGGCAAAGCCAAAGCGCAGCCCCTCCAGAACCAGCCCGAAGCCAATGCCAAGCCCCACCAGAAGCCCGGCGCGCGGCCCGGCAGCGAGGGTCACCCCCGCCACCAGTGCCAGCCCGGCCAGCGCCAACCCGACCCTGCGCGCCAGCATCAGAACAGGTCCGACAGCCAGCGCGTGGAGGACCGCCAGTAATAGGTGACGCGGTTGGGCGCGTTATCCATCGGCAGCCCCGCGGCGGCATATTCGGCCATACTTTCGGCGTAAAGGCGGGTGTTTTCGATCTCGGCCAGTTCGCTCAGGGCGAACCAGTTGATCGCCGCCCAGTGCCCTGTGTTGCAGAAGCTGACAGTCAGGGGCGAGTCGGTATAGCCATTGGCCTCGGCCAGCGCGCGGATCTGGTCTGCGCCCTGCATGCGGTTGCCGTCAAAGAAGCTCTCATAGGTCAGATTGGCCGACCCGCGAATCGTGCCCGGCGCGGCGATCGACCATTGCAGGCCGGAAAAGAAATCGGTGGGCCGCGCATCGATCAACCGCGCATCGCCTGCCTCGATCAGCTGCGCGACCTCTTCGGTCGAAACACGCCAGCTTTCATCCCAGCGTGCAGTGAAGTCAGAGGGTGCAATGACCGCAGGAGTCGTGGAAACCGGCAGGTCGGCCCCGGCCCAGCCCGCGAAACCGCCATTGAGCAGCGCCAGATCCTCGACGCCAAGCGACTTCAGCGTCCAGTAAACCCGAGCGGCAGCGCCCATATCCGTGGGGTTGGCCCCATCGTGAACCACCACAACCGGCGAGTCGGTGTCGATGCCCAGATCGCGCACGACGGCTTGCAGATGACCCAGATCGCGCAGTGCGCCAGGGTTTTCGGCACCCGAACGCCAGACAGGATAGGGCGAATGCGCGGCACCCGGGATGTGCCCCTGTGCAAAATCGCCGGTCACATGGACGACGCGAATGTCATCGCCGTGGGTTTCCAGAAGCGCAGCTAGCTCGCTGGGTTCCAGAAGTGGCGCCCAGCCTTGCGGCGCGGCAAGGGCCAGGCCGGGGGCAAGCGTGGCTACGAAGGTAAGCATAAGGCGGGAAGAAACGGTCATGGCATGTCTCCTGCGGTGTGGGTTGGGGGCACCTCTGCCGCCGATCTGGCATCGCCCGCGCCTCACGGCAAGGCACGGGCCCAACCAGCCGCGCCCGCAAGCGTCAACGGCGTTCGCGGTCCGGATCGCAGGCGAGATAATTGTTCGCGCCTGTGTTTGCGTGGCAAAAATCCGTCCCGCAAAAGTGCGACCGATACGTGAAAGGAGACTTATTCGCAGATCCCGAAACGCTACGCGCGCGTATCGTGCCGAACCGCCCGCCTAGCTGGTGACCTGTTCACGCAGGATGGATACCGTCATCGAGAACATCAGATAGACGCCCGCGAATACCAGGAAGGCAAGCGCCGTATTCTCGAACCGGCGCGGATAGGTGGCTTCGTCCGGTGCAACGGGGCTGACGCCCATCGACAGATAGCGCACCTGCCGGTTGGCTTCGATCCGCGCGGCTTCAAGCTGTTGCAGCGAATTGGCCAGCATCAACTGGCGGGTTGCAACATCGGCCTCGGCCATCACCATCTCGCGCTGGATACGCGCCAGCGAAGCCCCGCCCGACTCGCCCTGCGTCAGGCTGGAGCGCAGCGCATGAATCTGCGCCTCAAGCGCACCGATGCGCCGTTCAACCTGCTGCACCCGCGCGGCATTGGGGCGCGGGTTGGCCAGGAGATCCGCAAGGCTGAGTCGTTCCTGATTGAGTTGGCCTTCCAGCGTGGTGATCTGCTGGGTCAGGAGCGAAACCTCGACCTCGCTGGACAGCACCTGAAAACTCTCCTGAAGTTCCAGCACATACATCTGCGCCTCAAGCATCCGCTCCTCGGCGCGCTCGAAACTGGCCATTGCGTCGCTCATCTGGTTGGCGCGCAGGCGTTGTGTCAACTGGTCAACCTGTTCCTCGGCATACTGGATCAGCGCACGCGAAAACCGCTCGCTGGTTTCGGGCGTGGCGGCGATGACCTCCATCTTGATGATACCCTCGGTGGGATCATAGCTGATCTGGACCATGCGTCGGTAAAGCCGATAGGCGGCCTCATCGGTGGTATTCATCGCCAGCCGCCTGAGCGGGTCCATGCTTTCAGACTGGAAATGAGCCTTGAAGCCGTGGTCAACATCAAGCCTGCGCAGCGCCTCGCGCGATTGAAGATAGCTTTGAACCGTCACCGAATCCTGCGAAGTGGCAAGCCCGGTGCCTGAAAACAAGCCTCCCAGTGCCCCGCCCGGCCCCGATGCTGCCTGCGAATCGGCCTGCTGGATGACAAATTCGGTGTTGGTCGCATAAAGGGGCGTCGCGATCACAAAGAAATACCACGCGGCCAGAAAGGTTGGCAGGAACACGAATACCGCCAGCCGCGCGCCCAGAAGCGCCAGGCGCCGCCGCCGCCTGCGAACGATATCCTTCTGGATGCGGTCAATTTCAGCGCTGCGATCGGTGGCGGAGGGGGACGGCATGGCGGGCATGCCCGGTTGACGCATGGTTCTGGGCAGGGCGGGCGCATCAACGGTGGCCAGCGCGCGGCCCGGCTCATCGCGGTTCTTCACGATGTCGATCAGGGTAGAATGCTCGAACGGGTCGATCCCCTGACGGCGCAACAGCCGCACGGCTTCCAGCCCGGAAGTGGCCTTGATGCCATGCTTCTGGGCCACGCGCATCGCCATACGCAATTGCCGACCGGTCAGCTCTTCGGCGCGAATAGCCTCGATCTCGGCCTCGATCTCGGGGGATACGGCAGCATCGGCGCTCTGCTCAGACCCAGCCGCTTCGGGGCCATTCGCCCTGGCGGGCCTGTCTGCGGCTGCCGATGTACCGGTCGAGGGGGGGCGATCATCTTCGGATACGGTTTCGGGCCTGGATGAGGGGCGATGCGCCGCCGCACTCTGGCGCAGTTTGGCCATTGCCATTGCCGCCGCCGCGCTACGCGCCATGCTTGCGAGCGGGCTTTTCGCCGCCGTATCGGGTGCATCGCCAGCCTCGTCCGGTCTGGTTTCCCGCCTGTCGCGTGTCGCCTGCGCATCGTTGGCCGCCTGCGCATTCCCGGCTTCATCAAACAAAGCCTCGGTGCGCGGCGCCTGTTTCTGGGCGTCGCGTGCGGTGGCCTGACGTTCGGCCCGTGCATCAACCCGTGGCCTTTCTGCTGCATCGGCGCGCGTGCTTGCCGGGCGAGACGGACGCGTTGCCGTATCGGCCGCCGCACGCGCACCGCTGCCCGCGCCCAGCCCCGCAACGGCGGGCAGCGGTGCGCCGGTCGCGTCCTCGCCCAGTCTGAGCCGGAACCGTCTAGCCTTGGGTTTCATAGTCATAGAAATACTTTGCTTCCTCAAGCGTGTCGAACATCATGAGCTTGCCATCGCGCAGCACAGCAGCGGAGCGGCAGTATTTTTCCAGCGTCTCGGCCTGATGCGAGACAATCACCACCGTCGCTCCGTCAAGCCTTTCCTTCAGGATCGCCCCGGCGCGGCGGTTGAAACTGACATCCGTTGTCGCCGGCATCCCCTCATCCACCAGATACAGGTCGAATTCCAGCGCCAGCATCAGCGAAAAGGCGAAGCGCGCGCGCATCCCCTGGCTGAACGTCCCAACCGGCAGGTCGAAATACTCGCCGATATCACACAGCCAGCGGCAAAATGCCTCTACCTCGTCAGGGTCGAGCGAATACAGCCGGGCGATGTAGCGCGCGTTTTCCGTGGCGGTATGCTTGGGCACGATCCCGCCCATGAACCCCAGTGGAAACGACACCCGGCAGGCGCGGGTGATCGTCCCCTCGTCAGGCTTCTCCAGCCCGGCCATCATGTTGATGATCGTCGTCTTGCCTGAACCGTTGGGCGCCAATATCCCCATCGACGCGCCCAACTCAATACGGAACGAGGCATCGTGCAGGATCACCTTGTGTGACCTGCCCGTCCAGAAGGATTTGCTGACCCGATCAAATTCGAGCATGTTTGCCTGCCTCGGCCCGATACGCCCGCGTTATGCCAGTGCGGGGTTAACGGTATCTTTGTTGCGGCGCTGCCGAAAACAACTGCGGGACCGCGCCGATCACTGCATTATGGCGCAATCGGCCCGCGCGGGGTAGTGAAAACTGCATTTGCCCCTGCGGCGGCGTGGCGCTTTACATTTGCCGTGCGGCGGGAGAAACGCGGTAGCATGTTTCGCAGACGGAGCCAGGCCCATGAGCGACACGCCGAAAACCCCGCTTGAAACCGCGATGGAGCGCATGCAGGCCGCGCCCGACGACACCGCGCGCCGGCTGCAGTTCCATGCCGAACTGCTGGATACCGAACTGTTCGTGCTGCTGGCCGACGAAGCCACCGGCGCCTCGCTGCGGCCCAGGGTTTTTGAGTTCGAAACCGGGCGCGCGGTGCTGGTCTTCGACAGCGAATCCCGCCTGGCCGATTTCGCCGGCGAGGTGGCGGCCTATGCGGCACTGCCCGGACGGGTGCTGGTGACGATGCTTGCGCAGGCCGACGACGCGCTATCGCTGCTGGTCAGCCCCGACAGCGATCATGCCGAGTTGTTGCCGCCCGAAGCGCTGGCGTGGCTGGCGCGCACGCTGAATGATACCCGCACCTCCGAGGGTGAAGCCGCCGCCGAGAGCTTCGCGCCGATCACCATGCCCGAGCCGGTGCTGGCGCTGCTGGTCCCGGCGCTGGAGCGCCGGTTGCGCCACACACCGGGGCTGGACGGCGCGGTGCTGGCGGGTGTGCGATGGCAGGGCGGCGGTGCGGGCCATGTGCTGGCACTGGGTGGCGTGGCCGAGGTGGCGCGCGCGCCGCTGGCCCGCGCCGTGGCGGAGGCGCTGGAACTGTCCGGGATAGAGGCCGGGGCGCTGGACGTGATTTTCCCCCGGCCCGACGCAATGGCACGCCTGACCACCATCGGCCTGGCCTTGTCGCCTGCCCCCTGGGCACCGCCCGTGACGAATGACACGCCGCCAACCGCACCCGGCATGGACCCCGAGCGCCCGCCAAAGCTTCGGTAGGGCATCTTTTGTGGGGTAAAATAATACCTATTTTCTAACCCGCTGTAATTACGACATTAATCCGGAAACAGCACGCTTGACCTACGCCTGGAAATCGCTAGAACACGCCCATCCGGCGCGTGCTTTCGGGTGCGGTGCCAGTTCCCTTCAATCTCCAGGGTCAGATATGAAAACCTATACCGCAAAACCGGCGGAGATCGAAAAGAAGTGGATCCTGATCGACGCCGAAGGCATCGTTCTGGGCCGCCTCGCCTCGATCGTCGCCATGCGCTTGCGCGGCAAGCACAAGCCCAGCTTCACACCCCATATGGATATGGGCGACAATGTCATCATCATCAACGCCGACAAGGTGCAGATGACCGGCAAGAAGCGTGACGACAAGAATTACTACTGGCACACCGGCCACCCAGGCGGGATCAAGTCGCGCACCGCGCGCCAGATCCTTGAGGGCAAGTTCCCCGAACGTGTCGTTACCAAGGCCGTCCAGCGCATGCTGCCCGGCGGCCCGCTGTCGCGCCAGCAGATGACCAATCTGCGCGTCTATGCCGGCGCCGAGCATCCGCATGAAGCCCAGCAGCCCGAAGTGCTGGATCTGCGGGCGATGAACCCGAAGAATACCCGGAGCGCATGACCATGGCCGAAGAGATCAAAACCCTCGATGCGCTGAAGTCTGCCGTCGCCGGCGCGGCCAGTGCCGCCCCCGAGAGCCAGACCGAAGCCCCCCGCGAACCCGTGCGTGACGCGCTGGGCCGTTCCTATGCCACCGGCAAGCGCAAGGACGCGATCGCCCGCGTCTGGATCCGTCCCGGTTCAGGCAAGGTCACGGTCAACGGCAAGGAAATCAACACCTACTTCGCCCGTCCGGTGCTTCAGATGATCCTGAAACAGCCCTTCCAGGTTGCCGGTGTCGAAGGTCAGTTCGACGTGATGGCTACCGTTGTTGGTGGCGGGCTTTCGGGCCAGGCCGGTGCGGTCAAGCACGGCATCTCGAAAGCGTTGCAGCTTTACGACCCGGCACTGCGCCCGGCGCTGAAAGCCGCGGGCTTCCTGACCCGCGACAGCCGTGTTGTAGAACGGAAGAAATACGGCAAGCGCAAGGCACGCCGCAGCTTCCAGTTCTCGAAGCGCTGATTTTTTTTCGAAACAGCCGGAAAGGCCCGCCCGTTGTGGCGGGCCTTTTCGTTTGCGGAGGCCGGGGCGGGGCTGTCTGCCCCCACGCCGCGTTCCGGCGGCTCGCCCGAGGATAATTTCAGACAGAAAATGCGCAAGACGGCTTTCCGGGGCGGAAGAGGTGCCGTAGGTTTCGCGGATGGACGATGCCTATTTCATGGCCGAACTTAACGAACGGCTGTTCACCCATTACACGCGCGGCGCTTGGCGCGCGCCCCATTCGCAACGCCTGCTGGCGGTGGGACGCAATCCGGACCAGGCGCTGGGGAAGATCGCCTGCGCCGATCCGCGCGATCTGGCGCGGGCGCTGGCGGCGTTCGCCCCGGCCACTGGCGCGCCGCCTGACACGGCGACGCTATTGGGCGCATTGCAGGCCGAAGCACCTGCCCTGGAACGGCTGCGCGTCATGGAGGGCTTTGGCGACATCTGTCCCGCAGAGCTACAGCCCGTGACGCTGGAGGCGCCCGGCAAGCTGGTTTTGTTGAGCGCCGCAGCGCTGCCACTGGCACGCCTGGTTCCGCTTCTGATTACCGGGGCGCAACGCGGCATGATCTGGAAACCTGCGCCCGGTGCTGCGGCCTCGGCGCATCTGTTGATGCGCCACCTTGGGCCATTGGCGGCGGGGCGGTTGGCGATGGTGCAGGGCGATCACGCCACCGGCGCGGCATTGGCGACCATGCTGCCGCCCGATGCCCGGCTGATCTGGGCCAGCACATCGCCGGTACCGCCAGACCTGCCGACCTGCGCCCTCAGGATTTCAACCACAGATCCGGCCCGCCCATGATCAACGGATCGGGCGCGCCGATCACTGCCGCGTCCTTGCCGGTATAGTCGAACGCGCCAAGAATACGCTGGATCGCTGAAATGCGGGCGCGATACTTGTCGTCCCCGCGGATCACCGTCCAGGGCGCGAAATCAAAATGACTGCGCGCGAAAGTCTCGGCAATCGCCGCGCTATAGGAATCCCATTTCGTCAGGCCCTGCACGTCGATCAACGAAAGCTTCCACTGTTTCAGCACATGGCGTTCACGTTCGAGCATGCGGCGCAACTGCTCGGGCCTGCCGACATTGAACCACAGCTTTATCAGCTTCACCCCATCTTCGATTAGAATTCTTTCGAAATCGGGTAGTTGAACAAAGAAGTTCTCACGTTGCGCGGGGGTGCAGAAACCAAAGACATGCTCGATCACAGCACGATTATACCAGCTGCGATCCATCAAAACCATCTCGCCGGCCGTCGGCAGATGCGCAGCATAGCGCTGAAAATACCATTCACCGCGCTCGCGTTCATCGGGTTTTGACAGGGCCATGATCCGTGCGGTCCGGGGATTCAGATTCTCTGTCACCCGTTTGATCGCGCCTGATTTCCCCGCCGTATCGCGCCCTTCGAAAATGACAGCCACACGCTGGCCGGTAGTAACTACCCAGGCGTGGAATTTCGCCAGTTCAACCTGCAAGGCATTCATATGGCTATTATAATCGCTCTTCTTCATCCAGCGTTCATAAGGAAATCCGGGCGTGATGATGTCACGCTTGCTGCTATCGCTGATCGCAGCGCGCACCTCGACAGGCGCATCGTTGGTCAGAAAGGCAGAGATGGCGCCGTCGAACGGCAGGGATTTGTCAGCTTTCGGCATTCTTGCCCCCATTTTGCGCCAGCCTATGCCGCGTTCAAAGTCTTGCCAAGTCTCGCGCGGCGCGGCACCATCCGGTCCATGAGTGACGCAATTTCGACTATCCGGAATCTTGGCCCGGCCTCCGAGGCCGCCTTTCATCGCGCGGGCATCCATACCGCCGATGCGCTGCGCGCGATGGGTGCCGATGCCGCCTATGCAGCGCTTCTGCAAGCGGGTGAACGGCCGCATTTCATCGGCTATTACGTACTTGTGATGGGTTTGCAGGGCCGACCCTGGAATGATTGCAGGGGCGATGAGAAAGCCGAATTGCGCCGCCGCTTCGATGCACTTAAAGCCGCGCATGCCGGGACGGCACTTGCCGGGATTGAGGCGATCCTGGATGAAATCGGGGTAAGAGCACCTGACGCATCACCGGCGCGGGCTAGATAAACGAGGGGCACGGCATGCGTTTTGCGGTCATGATTACACTGGTTCTGACGCTGGCCGCATGTGGCGGAGGCAGCGGGCGGGACGCGGCAGTATCGCGCGGATTGTATCCGGGCGAGACGCCCGAATTGCGGATGCTTATCAACCGTTCCGCTGCCGAGCATGGCATTCCGCCTGCCCTGCTGCATCGGGTCATCCAGCGCGAGAGCAATTATCGTCCGCATGCCCGCAATGGCCCGTACTGGGGGTTGATGCAGATCTTGCCGCAAACCGCCCGCACAATGGGCCACCGCGGCCCGCCCGAAGCGTTGCTCGACCCAGAGGTGAACCTGCGCTACGCCGGGCGCTATCTGCGCGGTGCCTGGATCGTTTCGCGCGGCAATATGGACCGCGCGGTGCAATGGTATGCGAGCGGTTATTACTATGAAGCGCGCGACCGATGCCTTCTGGTGGACACCGGACTGGCCCGGCGCGAGGTGAACCGGCGCTGCCGCTAGAGGCTTCCCTTCAGCGCCAGCGGCAGACCTGCCGTAACCAGAATCACCCGCTCTGCCTGCGCCGCCAGTTGTTGGTTCAATCGCCCTGCCTCATCGCGGAAACGCCGGGCGAGCGGGTTATCGGGCACGATGCCCAGCCCCACCTCGTTGGCGACGGCGACCAGTGGCGCGGGATGGGCAGCAATGGCCTGGGCCAGTCGCGCGCCCTCGGCAGGCAGGTCCGATCCGGCAAGAAGGTGATTGCTGAGCCAGAGCGTCAGGCAGTCGATCAGGATGCTCGCCGTCGGCGGGGCATTCTCCAGCGCCTCTGCCAGCGCCAGCGGAGCCTCGACAGTATGCCAGCCCGCTCCTTCCCGTTGTGCACGATGGGCGGCAATGCGGGCGGTCATTTCGTCATCGAAAGCCTGGGCGGTGGCGATGTAGACCGGCTCGCCCTTTCGCGGCATGGCGAGGATACGGGCCTCGGCCAGGCGGCTTTTCCCCGAACGCGCGCCGCCCAGAACCAGCGTGAAATCCGTCATCCCCGGCCTCTCGTTGCCCAGCTTCCATCCAGTTCCAGCCAGCTTCCGTAGTCATGTTGCGCCTGCCAGCCCGATGCGCCCTGCCCGATCGCCAGCGCCGCCTTGATTACCCCGGCATGACATACCACCAGCGCAGGCACGGGCCCGGACAAGGCGGCCTGAAGCGCGCCACCGACACGCACCGCAAGTTCGGAAACCGTCTCGCCGCCATGCGGGCGTGCACCCGTCAGATCGGCGGCCCAGGCATCAAGTTCGGGGCGGGCGATGGCGTCCCAGCGCTGGCCCTCCCAGCGACCGAAATCCATCTCGGCCAGGCGGTGATCAATACTCAGCGGGCGGCTGCGCGCCTCAGCAAGCGCCTGCGCCAGAAGCAAACAACGGCTGAGGGGGGAAGACAGGATGCGGGTAAAAGGCGGTAGATCGCGCGCCAACCGGGCAGCTTCAGCCTTGAAATCGTCAGCAAGCGGCAGGTCGCTGCGGCCATAACATAGCCCCTCGGCCCCTTCAGGGCGGGTGTGGCGCAGAAGGATCAGAGCCATGCAAGCGCCCCCAGCAAAAAACCCAGCGCCCCCATTTGTTGCGCCGCGCCCAGTATGTCACCGGTCACCCCGCCCAACCTGCGCCGCGCCCAAAGCCAGACAAGACCAGATCCGACGATCAGTCCCACAAGCCCGGTCAGCACCGCAGCACCCAGCATTGCAGCCGCCAGCGCCACCGCCACCAGAACCGAAGCCATCGTCGCCAGTCCACCCACGGTGCCTTGCGGCCCGGTCATACCGCCGCCGGCTCCCTGCGCGCGTCGATAGGGGCCGTGACGAAGCATCACTGCCATTGCCGCCCGGCTGAGCGCCGCCGCCGCCACCAGCGCCGCTGGAGCCGCAGCAGGGCCAAGCTGCGCCAGCGCCAGTGTCGTCGCCCCCAGGACCAATCCCAGGGCCAGCGCGCCAAAGCTGCCGATGCGGCTGTCGCGCATGATCTCCAGCGCCCGCTCGGCACTGGCGCCGCCGCCCAACCCATCGAATGTGTCAGCCAACCCGTCCTCGTGCAGGCCGCCGGTCAGCATCAGGCCGGCCGCCACGGCCGCGAGCGCCCCCAAGGCGGGGCCCCAAAGGCCCGCACCCAGCATATAGAAAAGCGCCTGTGCCGTGCCGACCAGAAGGCCGACTGCCGCGAACCAGCCCGGTGCGTGGGTGAAGTCATTCGCCTCCACACGACCTGCGGCAAGGCGGGTCAGGAACATCACGGCAGCGCGTAAGCCCCGCATCGGCTAGCCGCGCCTGTCGACAGGTTTGATAAGGGGTCTGGCAGTGTGACAGCGCAAGGTCATATGTCGTTCATACCATCCGATCGGCGCGATGCAATGCTCGCGGCGCCTCGCCGAGGGCGCCGGCGTCTTTATGCTCGCCGCTCGAGTTGGCGGGCGATGGAGCGTGTCAGATCCTGCAGGGCAAAGGGCTTGCCCAGAAACACGGAGCGCGGGATACGAGACAACGCGGCGCTCAGCCCGTCCTCGGTATAGCCCGACACGAAAACGACGGGTGTTTCCGGCCTTTGCACCAGCGCGCGGCTGACCCAACCGGGCCCATCCACACCCGGCATGATCACATCGGTTACAAAGATATCCACATTGAGGTCAGGATCTTCGAGGAACTCCAGCGCCTGCTCGCCATTCTCGGCCTCGATGACGTGATAGCCCTGCAATCGCAGAGCGCGCGCGGCAAAGGCACGCACCGGCGCCTCATCCTCGACAAGCAGGACAACACCGCTCTCTGTCCCCGACATCGGGAGCACAGGCGACGTCACAAAGCCGGGGCGGGACATTTCCGGCACGGACGACATCAGGTCGGTGACAGAATGCGCGTCCAGGACGCCGAACTCAGCGGCGGAAGGGGAGGATGCGCCCGAAACCGGCCTGCGCTCCGTGCCGCTCACACGGCGCGGCTGTGTCTCGGCTGACACTTCAGCCCCTTCATGATGTGCGGCGAAATAGAGCGAGAACTCGGCTCCCGTCCCCTCGGTGCTGCTGGCGAATATCCAGCCGCCCATCTGCTTTACGATGCCATAGGCGGTGGACAGGCCCAGCCCCGTCCCCTCGCCCGTACGCTTCGTGGTAAAAAAAGGTTCGAATATCTTGTCGATGACATCGGCAGGGATGCCCAGCCCCTCGTCAACCACGCGAATCACTGCAAAATCCCCTGCCGGCAGACGGGCGCGGCCGCGCTCAACCTCGGTGTTCAGCCGAACGGCCTCGGT
Organism: uncultured Rhodobacter sp.; assembly: GCA_964496915.1. Lineage (GTDB taxonomy): Bacteria > Pseudomonadota > Alphaproteobacteria > Rhodobacterales > Rhodobacteraceae > Pararhodobacter. The sequence continues at coordinate 59,360 of CAZCAX010000002.1, read as the reverse complement.
CTCGATCACGATCTCGCCACCCATCGGCATGGCATCGCGCGCGTTCACCACGAGATTCATGATCACCTGTTCCAGTTGCCGCCGGTCTGCGCGGATGGTGCCGACGCGCGGATCATGCGACAGGGTAAGCGTGATGCGTTCGCCCACCAGTCGGGTCAGGAGATGTGCCAGTTCCTCAAGCAGGCTTTCAAGCGACAGGGTCTCGGGCTTCAGCGTCTGTTTGCGTGAAAATGCCAGCAACTGACGCACCAGCGCGGCGGCACGGTTGGTGTTCTGGTGGATCTGGACCAGATCGTTGTAATCAGGATCATAGTGATCGCGGTTGAGCAACAGAAGGTCGCAATGCCCTGAAATGGCAGTAAGCAGGTTGTTGAAATCATGCGCAACCCCGCCCGCAAGCTGGCCAATTGCCTGCATTTTCTGGCTTTGAACGAAACGCGCCTCAAGCGACTTCAACTCGGTCGCGTCGCTGACGACAGCCACCAGCGCATTGTCGCCATCCGGCCCAGCCGCGCGCCGCAAGATGATCTGCACGAAGGTTTCCTGCGAGGGTAACGTTGCACGCAACACCTCGGGCCGGTTGAGCGCGCGACCTTCACGCGCGTCATCCAGCCAATCGGACACGGGGCGGCCCAGCCCCTCGACAACCTCCCAGAAGTAGCGCGATTCCCCGGGTGCGAGGCCCAGAAGGCCACGCGCCGGGCGATTTGTGTCGATGATTCGCCCGTCGCCGTCGACATGCATCAGGGCAACCGGAATATCCTCGAAATCGGGGCGCTGGGATTGAATCGGTCGCTCACCAGAGGGAGAGATCCAGCCCGGCAGAAACAGGACATCGCGCTGCCCGTCGCGCGCAGCGCTGGCATAGGCAAGTCGCGTCTGCACCCCGCCTGGTCCCTGCAAGACAACAGGCGCGGGGTTTACCCCGTTTCGCAGCGGCAAGAGCGCGGCTTCCAGATCAGGAGCCAGGGCAAGAACCGGCCCTGCGACCGACGTATCAGCGGGCGGAGTGATGCCGGGCTCTCCAAACTGACTGCGAAATGCCGCATTGGCGGCAAGCGGGGCATCCCGAGGCCCGAGGGTGAGAAGTGGAAGTCCCAGCGTATCGATCGAACGCGCCGCTCCTTCAGTACTCTTGAGAAAGCGCCAGACCAGCAAGCCCGCCATGTCATCGCCTGTGTCGGCACGATGGACGGCAAGCCGCAGCCCCCCCTCCGGGCGAGAAAAATCGCGCCGGGCCTGGCCTTGCACCAGCGCTTCGGCCGCAAGGGTGGTGGTAACGTGGCCGGGATCGGCACTCCAGCGCTGAAGCATCTCGGCAGGGGTTTTCAACCCCGCGGCATTGGCAGCGGGGTTGACGCCGAGGCAGTGCCCCTCGCCGTCGGTCAGCAAGATGGCGTCGGGGTCACGCGCAAAGGCGATACTCAGGGTCTGCGCCAACGACAGACGGTTGCGGCGTTCATGCGCAAGCGCCAATGTGCCTGCCAACGCGATCAGCCCAACCGTTGTCGCCGCTGCCATAAGAATCGGCGCGGCTGGCCCGCCCCAGAGCAAGAGTGACGCCGCCACCCCCGCCACGGCAACCAACGAAAGCCCCGGCAGCAGCGAGCGCAACCGCAAGAGCGCCACCAGAACTGTCAGGTGAACGCCGCCCACCCGCCCCGGCCTGAACGGCTGAACCGGGCCTGTCGGGGACGCGGTTTGTTCGGGCAGGATAGCGTCGGTCACAGGGCTGCTCTGAGAAGCATGGGGATGTTGGCCAGGCGGCGAAAGGGGATTCAATCGTTTTCTCTTGTTGCTTCATACGGGTTAACACCGGGTTAACCGCTCCAGAGAAACCTCCGCAGGTTGAGTGAGCAACCTTTTCCAGCCCTCATTTCGTGCAAAAATATCTCAGCCACGTTTCATCACTGACAGGAAGAACCCGTCACCACCGTCAAGAGGGTTGAAATGATGCGTGTCAAGCAACCGAAAGCCGGATTCCCGCGCCAGGAAAGATACGATCTGTTCATCATTTTCCGGCAGAAACAACGAGCATGTTGCATAGGCCAGCAGACCGTCAGGTGCGGTAAGTCCGGCGCATTCGTGAAGTATCTTCGCCTGGAGGCGGGTCAGTTCGGACAACCGCTCCGGGGTCAGGGCCCATTTGGCTTCAGGGGCACGGCGCCAGCTGCCTGAGCCAGAACACGGCGCATCTGCCAGGACGACCGGCCATTGCCCGCTTGTCGCGCCAGGCAGAACGGAAATGTGCGCTTTTGCCCTGCGGGCGCGTTCGGGCAGATCCCGCATGCGCCTTGGTTCGGCGTCATGGGCGGTGACATCCATCCCCATAGCTGCCAGCGCCAACGCCTTGCCACCGCCGCCTGCACAATAATCCAGCACCGGTGTGCCGGGTGCCAGATGCGCCGCCAGCGCCTCGGTCACAGCCTGCGACGCCGCGTCCTGCAGTTCGACCCGGCCTTGCAGATAGGCGGATGCGTTACGGATCCGGCGGGGATTGGTGAGAACCTCAAGCGCCTGACGGGCCAGGGGATGGCTGCGAGTCTCGATGCCATCGCCAGCCAGTTCGGCCTGAACGGCCTCGATCGTGGCGGTGGCAGCATTGACACGCAGGAAGACCGGCGCGCGGTCCCGCATCAGGGTCAGCGCCGCGTCGGCATTTGCTCCGAGCGCAGCATCGAAATGCGGCAGCAGCCAGTCCGGGCAATCCAGCGCCTCGCCGCGTGACATGGCAGGAGCAGAGCCGCGGACAAGCGCCTGCTCCAGATCGTCAAGGGGCGCAGGACTGTGGTGAAGGCCAGTCCATTCCGGTGACACGGCATCCGCACGCATGAGGCCCAGTAGCAGCCCCCGCCCGCTTTCCGCCCCACCCAGAACCCGTGCCGAGCGTCGTTGCCGGATGGCACGAAACACAAGATCGCGTACCGCCTCCCGATCTCCCGAACCGGCAAACCGGCTACCACGCGCCCATTGGGTCAGCGCCTGCTCAGCGGGCTGTCCGGCAAGATAGCGGTCCAGGATGGTGATGGCGGCAGCTTGTCTGGCAGCGGGGGTCATTCGGGCCTCCTGTGGTTGCTCCTTCCTTGCGACAGCACGTCGGGCTTGGCAAGTCCGCCACGCTTGCCCCGGCTCCGCGCTTGCGGCAGGCTGCGCCGGATTGCCTCGAATCCCCATAGTCCGGACATGCCATGACCCTGCCTCTGAACCCCACCATCGCCGCCACCTTTCGACCACCGGTTATGGAGGCCCGACGCTGGCTGACCGAGATCACACTGCCCGAAGGCCTGGCACTTCTGAACCTGTCGCAAGCCGCCCCCGTCGACCCACCTCCGGCAGCCATGCGTTCGGCCATGGCCCGCGCCATCGAAGAGGATCCGGGCATTCATCTCTACAGCCCGGTTCTGGGAAACCCGGAACTGCGCACGGCCCTGGCGCAACGGATGTCCACGCTTTACGGTGGCAGGGTGACAGCTGAGCAGGTCGCGCTCACCTCAGGCTGCAATCAGGCGTTTTGCGCCGCCGTCGCCACGCTGGCCGGACCGGGGGATGAGGTGATCTTGCCCAAACCCTGGTACTTCAATCATCATATGTGGCTGACGATGCAGGGGGTGAAAACCGTGCCGCTGGCCACCGGGCCGGACCTGCTGCCATCACTGGACGATTGCGCCGCTCTGATCACGAATCGAAGCAAGGCGATCGTACTGGTGACGCCGAACAATCCCGGAGGAGTGGAATATCCACCCGCGCTGATCAAGGGTTTCGCCGATCTGGCCGCGCGTCACGGGCTGGCCCTGATCGTTGACGAGACCTACCGCGATTTTCACACGCAAGATGGCGCACCTCACGGGCTGTTCGCCGATCCCGGCTGGGATGACGTGCTGATCCATCTCTATTCGTTTTCCAAAGCCTACCGCATGACCGGGCATCGCGTGGGGGCAATCGCCACCAATGCCGCGCATCTCGCCGAGATCGAGAAATTCCTTGATACCGTGACGATCTGTGTGTCGGGCCCCGGGCAGATGGGCGCGCTTTGGGGGTTGGAAAACCTGGGCACCTGGCTATCGGGCGAACGACAGGAAATCCTGCGTCGGCGCGCAGCAATGATTGATGGTTTCGCGGGTCTGGAGGGGTGGTCATTGATGGGGTGCGGCGCATACTTCGCCTATGCAAGCCACCCGTACGATGCACCCGCGCCCGAGGTTGCGAAGCGTCTGTTGCGCGAGGCAGGGGTGCTGATGCTACCCGGTACGATGTTCCGCCCCGAGGGTGATGCACAAGGCCCCCGCGAAATGCGCATCGCCTTCGCTAATGCCGACACCACTGAAATCGGCACGCTGATGCAGCGGTTGGCCGCGCTGCGCTGACAAATATTCCCGACGGCGTTTTTTCATCTTGCCGGAAATACGCTGGGGGGTGAATTGGCTGAAGGCCAAGAGGGGGGCGAAGCCCCCCTTCCCGCGCGTTCCGGGTCCGCGCACACCGGGAATGACAAACGCGCGCCCCGAAAGGCGCGCGTCAAATGTCGATGCGGTCTGCCTGCCGACAGACACCCGGTCAGGCAGCGCTGGTGTTCAGACCAAGCTGCTGGCCCACGGCAACCATGTCGTTGACCAGCTTGCCCGCGTTGTCAGCCGAATCGCCGGTTGCTTCGCCAGCTTGCTTGCGCACCTCTGACAACATCGCATCATAGTCAGGTTGCGACAGTTCGCTTGCGGGAACGCCGCGTTCAGCGAGAAGCGACACGCTTTGCGCGGTGATTTCGGCAAAGCCACCGGTGACAACATATTTGACCTCACCCTGGGCCGTGACCGCCGTGACGATCCCCGGACGCAGCGTGGAGATGAAGGGTGCGTGCCCCGGCATGGCGGTGAAATCGCCCTCCGCGCCGGGAATCTGCACCTCGCTGGCCGCGACGGATGCCAGCATCCGTTCCGGCGACACAAGGTCGAATTGCAGGGTATCAGCCATTCATGCCTCCTCAGGCGGCAGCGGCGAGGCGCTGTGCCTTGGCGATCACGTCATCAATGTCGCCGACCATGTAGAACGCGGCTTCGGGAAGGTGGTCGTATTCACCGGCAACCACGGCCTTGAACGAGGCGATGGTTTTCTCCAGCGGCACCTGGATACCGTCCGAGCCGGTGAAGACCTTGGCCACGTCGAAAGGCTGCGACAGGAAGCGTTCCAGCTTCCGGGCGCGGGCCACGGCAAGCTTGTCGTCCTCGGACAATTCGTCCATCCCCAGAATGGCGATGATGTCCTGCAGCGACTTGTAGCGCTGAAGCACCTGCTGCACCGAGGTTGCGACCTGGTAATGCTCTTCGCCGATGATCTGCGGATCAAGCAGGCGCGAGGTCGAACCGAGCGGGTCCACGGCCGGATAGATCCCTTTTTCCGAGATCGCCCGGTCCAGAACGGTCGTGGCGTCGAGGTGTGCAAACGACGTGGCCGGTGCGGGGTCGGTAAGGTCATCGGCAGGCACGTAAACGGCCTGCACCGAGGTGATCGAGCCGTTGCGCGTCGAGGTGATGCGTTCCTGCATCGCGCCCATGTCGGTGGCCAGAGTCGGCTGGTAGCCCACCGCCGACGGGATGCGGCCCAGCAGCGCCGACACCTCGGAGCCCGCCTGTGTGAAGCGGAAGATGTTGTCGACGAAGAACAGCACGTCCGAGCCGGTATCGTCACGGAACTGCTCGGCCAGCGTCAGGCCCGACAGCGCCACACGCATACGCGCACCCGGCGGCTCGTTCATCTGGCCGTAAACCAGCGCAATTTTCGATTCCTCAAGGTTATCGGGGTTGATAACGCCGGATTCAATCATTTCGTGGTAGAGGTCGTTGCCCTCACGGGTCCGCTCGCCGACACCGGCGAACACCGACACACCCGAGTGCACTTTGGCAATGTTGTTGATCAGTTCCATGATAAGAACCGTCTTGCCCACACCCGCACCGCCGAAGAGGCCGATCTTGCCGCCCTTGGTATAGGGTGCCAGCAGGTCGATAACCTTGATCCCGGTAACCAGGATTTCCGATTCCGTGGACTGCGCCTCAAAGCCCGGTGCGGGCTGGTGAATGGCACGGGTTTCGGCCGAAGACACCGGGCCCTTTTCGTCCACCGGCTCGCCGACGACGTTCAGGATGCGTCCAAGTGTGGCCTTGCCCACCGGAACCGAGATCGGCTCACCAGTATCGCTGACTTCCTGACCGCGCACCAGACCTTCGGTGGCATCCATGGCAATCGTGCGGACGGTGTTTTCACCCAGATGCTGGGCAACCTCCAAGATCAGACGCTTGCCGTTGTTCTCGGTAACAAGCGCGTTCAGAATGGCGGGCAGATCGCCTTCAAACTGAACGTCAACGACGGCGCCGATCACCTGTGTAATCTTGCCGGTAGCTTTCGCTTTGGCCATTGTCTTTCTCCGGTTCCTCAGAGCGCCTCGGCGCCCGAAATGATCTCAATAAGCTCTTTGGTGATCGCAGCCTGACGCGAGCGGTTATACTCGATGGACAGGCGGTCGATCATGTCTCCGGCGTTGCGCGTGGCGTTGTCCATGGCCGACATCCGCGCGCCCTGTTCCGATGCCCCGTTCTCCAGAAGCGCCGTGAAGATCTGCGTTGCGACAGAGCGCGGCAGCAGGTCTTCGAGAATGGCTTCCTCGGACGGCTCATAGTCATAAAGCGTGCTGGCGTCAGCATCTTCGGGCACCGGCGCGGGGATGATCTGCTGCGCTGTCGGGATCTGGCTGATCACCGATTGGAAACGGTTGAAGAAGATGGTTGCGACATCGAACTCGCCCTCATCGAACCGCTTCAGCACGTCCTGCGCGATGGCGCGGGCGTTATCGTAGCCAACGCGCTTGACCTCGGAAAGGTCGACATGCGCCACCAGATGGCTGCCCAGGTCGCGGCGAAGTTGCTCGCGGCCCTTCTTGCCGACAGTGAGAATCTTCACCGTCTTCCCCTGCGCCAGAAGTTCGGTTGCACGAACTCGCGCCAGCTTCACGATCGACGAGTTGAACCCGCCGCACAAGCCGCGTTCGGCGGTCATCACCACCAGCAGGTGCACCTTGTCGGCGCCGGTTCCGGCCAGCAGCTTCGGCGCGGTTTCAGATCCGGCGACCGAGGCCGCCAGCCCGTTGACGACAGCTTCCATCCGGGCGGCATAGGGACGCGCGGCTTCGGCAGCTTCCTGGGCGCGGCGCAATTTTGCTGCCGCGACCATCTGCATCGCCTTGGTGATCTTCCGGGTCGATTTGACCGAGTTGATCCTGTTCTTCAGGTCCTTGAGGTTAGGCATCTAGCGCTCCTCTTGTCCCGCCCTCAGGCGAAGTCTTTCGCGAACTCGTCGAGCGCTGCCTTGATCTTGTCTTCCAGCTCGCCCTTCACCTTGCGATCGTTGTTGGTGATATCGGCAAGCAGGTCAGCGTGCTTGCCGCGCAGATGCGACAACAGGCCCTTCTCGAACCGACCCACGTCGCTGACCGCGATGGTGTCGAGGTAGCCCTGCGTGCCCGCGTAGATCACGATAACGATCTCGGCGTTGGTCATCGGCGAATACTGGCCCTGCTTCATAAGCTCGGTCAGCCGTGCGCCGCGGTTCAGAAGCTTTTGCGTCGCCGCATCAAGGTCCGAGCCGAACTGTGCGAAGGCAGCCATTTCGCGATACTGCGCCAGTTCCAGCTTCACCGGGCCTGCGACCGACTTCATGGCGTTGGTCTGCGCCGACGAACCCACGCGCGACACCGACAGACCGGTGTTCACGGCCGGGCGAATGCCCTGGTAGAACAGATCGGTTTCCAGGAAGATCTGGCCGTCGGTGATCGAGATCACGTTGGTCGGAATGAAGGCCGACACGTCGCCGCCCTGCGTTTCGATGATCGGCAGTGCGGTCAACGAGCCCGAACCGAAATCCTCGTTCAGTTTGGCCGAACGCTCAAGCAGGCGCGAATGGAGATAGAAAACGTCACCCGGATAGGCTTCACGGCCGGGCGGGCGGCGCAGCAGCAGCGACATCTGGCGATAGGCAACGGCCTGTTTGGACAGGTCATCATAGATGATCAGCGCATGCCGGCCATTGTCACGGAAATACTCGGCCATGGCGGTGGCGGCATAGGGCGCCAGGAACTGCATCGGCGCGGGGTCCGAAGCGGTGGCGGCCACGACGATGGTGTATTCCATCGCGCCCGATTCCTCGAGCTTCTTCACCAGCTGCGCCACGGTCGAACGCTTCTGACCGATGGCGACATAGACGCAGTAAAGCTTTTTGCTTTCGTCGTCGCCGGCGGCCTCGTTATAGGATTTCTGGTTCAGAATGGTATCCAGCGCCACGGCGCTCTTGCCGGTCTGACGGTCACCGATGATCAGCTCGCGCTGGCCACGGCCGATCGGGATCATGGCGTCAACCGATTTCAGGCCGGTCGCCATCGGCTCATGCACCGATTTACGCGGGATGATCCCGGGCGCCTTCACGTCAGCGATGCGGCGCTCGGTCGCCTTGATCGCGCCCTTGCCATCAATCGGGTTGCCGAGGCCGTCGACCACGCGGCCGAGAAGGGCGTCGCCAGCGGGCACGTCCACGATGGACTTGGTGCGCTTGACGGTGTCGCCTTCCTTGATCGAGCGGTCATCGCCGAAGATCACGATACCGACGTTGTCGGTCTCAAGGTTCAGCGCCATCCCGCGGATGCCGCCGGGGAATTCGACCATTTCACCGGCCTGGACATTGTCCAGCCCGTGGACACGGGCAATCCCGTCACCGACGGACAGAACGCGGCCCACTTCGGCCACTTCGACGTCCTGACCGAAGTTCTTGATCTGCTCCTTGAGGATCGCAGAGATCTCAGCTGCTTGGATACCCATTTATCCGACCTCTTTCATGCTGTTCTGGAGGGCCGCGAGCTTGGAGCGGATCGAGGTATCGATCATCTTCGAGCCCACTTTGACAATAAGACCGCCGATGAGGCTTTCATCGACGGAGACATTCAGGTTCACCGCTTTGCCCATCCGGTCCTTGATGGTGGCTGCCAGGGAATCTGCCTGGGCCTTGCTCAGGACGGTGGCCGAAACCACGTCGGCGGTGATCTCGCCCTTTTCCTCGGCGATCATCTGGCGCAGCCTGGCCAAAAGTGCGGGCAGCGTGAACAGACGGCGGTTCTGCGCCATCAGCCCAAGCGCACCGCGCATCGCGGGCGAGAGTTTCATCTTTTCGGCCAAGGCGATAATCGCCTTGCCCTGCTGTTCGCGGCTGTAGACCGGCGAGTTCATCATCGCGCGCAGATCGGCGCTGTCTTTGATGGCCGATTCAAGCGTGGCGATATCGGCCTCAAGCGCCGTGAGGGCGGCGCCCTCCTTGGCCAGGTCGAAAACGGCCGTGGCATAGCGCTGGGCGATACCAGATGAGATCGAAGCTGGTTCGGACACGTCCACCCTTCCGATTTTCTATCACCCATCGACCTCGCGCAAGGTCAGGGCAGTAAGGATGCACGATAGCTGCGCGGCATCCGAAATCGGCGCGGGTTTAACAGAGCATTTCGCAGCCCGCAACCATCAAGCTTGCGTGAAAGTGCGCCTTGTTGGCGCTTGGTGTCAAAGCGATACACTCCCGCGGCGCTTCGATCAGGAAAAGGCTGCGCGAAAGGCCGCATGAATGGGTCTGCACAGGCAGCTCGGAAGGGAACGACGGGGGCTGATTCACCCCATGTCGGTTTTCTTGCGCCAGGCCGGCAACGCCCCGCCCTGCGGCACCCCCTCCAGCACGCGCAGCGGGCGCCGCGCCTCGTTGCGAAGGCCGGGCCTTGTAGGGGCTGTGTCGCGGCGGATGGCCTCGATGATCAGCACACCGCCAAGCCGCGCTGGCGCATAACGGCGGCCCAGCCGTTCCAGCCCGCGCGCAGAACGCAGCCAGAACTGCCGCCCCGATGGAGGAAAGAACAGCGCCGAGGCATGACCAGTGGGAACAAAGCCGCATTCGAGAAGCAGTTGCTCGATCTGGCGGCGCGAATAGGGACGGCCGAAGCCGAAAGGCGTGGCGTCGCGCCGCGCCCAAAGGCCCGAGCGGCTGGGCACGATGATCAACGCCCTGCCCTGGGGCGCCAGCACGCGGTGCGCCTCGTCCAGAAGCGCCAGCGGATGGTCCGAGGTTTCAAGCCCGTGCAACATCGCCAGCCGGTCGACGCTGTCATTGGCCAGCGGCCAGCGCGCCTCGTCCGTCAGCACCGAATGGTTGTCGCCATCAGCAGGCCAGTGCATCACACCCTGCGGCGCGGGCATCAGCCCGATGACCCTTGTGGCGTGGCTCAGAAACGGTCGCAGAAGCGGAACGGCAAAGCCATAACCCGCCACCGTCAACCCCCGCGCCGTGCCCCAGCGCGCTACGACCTGATCGCGCATACCCTTCTGCGCCGCACGGCCAAGCTGCGTTCGGTAGTAGAAATCACGCAAGAGATGCACATCGAGATGCATTGAACACCGGGGCTGCCTGACGCAAACTGCACCCTGCCCCATCGCGGCCGGTTTGAGAAGCCCCGCCAAGGAGAAGAGCACATGCCTGACACTATTCACGTCATCCGCTGTCTGAAGGACAACTACGCCTTTCTTGTCGCCAATCCCGAAACCCGAACCGCAACACTGATCGACGCGCCCGCGGCCGATCCGATTCTGGCCGCTCTGGACCACGAGGGGCTGACACTGGACGCCGTGCTCCTGACCCATCACCACTGGGATCACGTCGACGGGCTGGCAGCGATCGTGCAGGCACAACGCGCCCCGGTTTTCGGCAACAGCAATGACGCCGCCCGCCTGCCGCCGCTCGATCATGCCTTTACTCCGGGCGACAGCCTGCTTGACGGCACCTGCCAGGTGCTGGACGCGCCGGGCCACACGCTGGGCCATGTTGCCTTTCACTTTCCAGCGCTTAAGGCACTGTTCAGTGCCGACAGCCTCATGACCCATGGGTGCGGTCGCCTCTTTGAAGGCACACCGGATGACATGTTCGCCACAATCAAATGTTTCAGCACCCTGCCCGATGACACCCGCATCTTCAGTGGCCACGACTATGCCCAGGCCAATCTTGATTTCGCAGCCCGCTTTGCCCCCGACCCGGCGGCGCTGGTAGAACGCCAGGGAGAACTGGCCCGTCTGGCAAAACAGAACTTGCCCACGACGGGCACCACACTGGCAAGCGAAAGGCTTGTAAATCCATACCTGCGCACCCATCTGCCAGAGGTAGCCGAGGCCGCAGGTCTGCCTGGTGCCAGCGCTCTTGAGGTTTTCACGGAAATCCGCAGGCGCAAGGATAATGCCTGAGCCCCATCCACAGCCGGCCCGCAAACGCCGCAAGCCACGCAGAAACCGGGCATAACCACCGAAACCTCCACCGCAGCGCAATCACTTTTGTGATCAATCTGCGAGAAAAGACTTGAAGCAGCGCGCGGAAAACCAAAGTTTAATATTGTGGGGCCACCCTGTCGTGGCCCGGGCTGGTATCCCTGAGGCGGGGTTTCAGTGCACAAGACGCGCGGCGCAAGCCGCACAACGAAAAGGAGCAGACCCGTGCCATCGTTTTCCTCGACCCTCGAACAGGCGATTCATGGCGCGCTGGCACTGGCCAATGCGCGCCGGCACGAGCTCGCCACTCTTGAACACCTGTTGTTAGCGCTGCTCGACGAGCCCGACGCGGCCCGCGTCATGCAGGCATGCAATGTCGATCTCGATGAGCTGCGCAAGACACTTGAAGAATTCGTCGATGATGATCTGTCGACGCTGATAACCACCGTCGAAGGGTCAGAGGCGGTGCCAACGGCCGCCTTCCAGCGGGTGATCCAGCGGGCGGCAATTCATGTCCAAAGCTCGGGCCGCAATGAGGTGACGGGCGCTAATGTGCTTGTCGCGATCTTTGCCGAGCGCGAATCGAACGCCGCCTATTTCCTGCAAGAGCAGGACATGACGCGCTACGACGCGGTGAACTTCATCGCCCATGGCGTTGCCAAGAACCCCGGCTTCACCGAGGCCCGCCCGGTCAGCGGTGCCGACGAGCAGCAGGGCGAACCCGGCGCGGCCAAGACGGACCCCAAGGATTCAGCGCTGGCCAAGTTCTGCGTCGATCTCAACGCCAAGGCCCGCAAGGGCGATGTCGATCCGCTGATCGGCCGTGCGTCAGAGGTGGAGCGCTGCATTCAGGTGCTGTGCCGCCGGCGCAAGAACAACCCGCTTCTGGTGGGCGATCCCGGTGTCGGCAAGACCGCCATCGCCGAGGGGCTGGCCAAGAAGATCGTCGATGGCCAGACGCCCGAGATTCTCGCGAACTCGACCATCTATTCGCTCGATATGGGCGCGCTTCTGGCAGGCACCCGTTACCGCGGTGACTTTGAAGAGCGGCTGAAAGCGGTGATGAAAGAGCTGGAAGACCACGAAGATGCCGTGCTCTTCATCGACGAGATCCATACCGTGATCGGCGCTGGCGCCACCTCGGGCGGAGCCATGGATGCTTCGAACCTGCTCAAACCCGCGTTGCAGGGTGGCAAGCTGCGCTGCATGGGCTCCACCACCTACAAGGAGTTCCGCCAGCACTTCGAGAAAGACCGCGCGCTGTCGCGCCGGTTCCAGAAGATCGATGTCAACGAGCCCTCGGTCGAGGATTCGGTCAAGATCCTGATGGGGCTCAAGCCCTACTTTGAGAAGCACCATGAGCTGCGTTATACCAATGACGCGATCAGGTCGGCGGTGGAACTGGCGGCGCGTTACATCCATGACCGCAAACTGCCCGACAAGGCGATCGATGTGATCGACGAGGCGGGCGCGGCCCAGCACCTTCTGCCGGTGGCCAAGCGGCGCAAGACCATCTCGCCCAAGGAGATCGAGGCGGTGGTCGCCAAGATCGCCCGCATCCCGCCCAAGAACGTCTCCAAGGACGATGCGGAGGTGCTGCGCGATCTGGAATCCGGCCTCAAGCGGGTCGTGTTTGGTCAGGATGCTGCAATCGTGGCGCTGTCCTCGGCGATCAAACTGGCCCGCGCGGGCCTGCGTGAGCCCGAAAAGCCGATCGGCAACTACCTGTTCGCCGGGCCAACGGGTGTCGGTAAAACCGAAGTGGCCAAGCAACTGGCCGCCTCGCTGGGCGTGGAACTGTTGCGTTTCGACATGTCGGAATACATGGAGAAACACGCGGTCTCGCGCCTGATTGGCGCGCCTCCGGGCTATGTGGGCTTTGATCAGGGCGGGCTTCTGACCGATAGCGTGGACCAGCACCCGCATTGCGTGCTGCTGCTTGACGAGATCGAAAAGGCGCATCCGGACGTCTACAACATCCTCTTGCAGGTGATGGACAACGGCAAACTGACCGACCACAACGGCCGGACAGTAGATTTCCGCAACGTGATCCTGATCATGACCTCGAACGCCGGCGCAACCGAACAGGCCAAGGCCGCCATCGGTTTTGGTCGCGAACGCCGCGAGGGCGAGGATACCGCCGCCATCGAGCGCACCTTCACGCCGGAATTCCGCAACCGTCTGGATGCCGTGATCAGCTTCGCTCCGCTCGGCAAGGCGACGATCATGAAAGTGGTCGAAAAGTTCGTGTTGCAGCTTGAAGCACAGCTGATGGACCGCAACGTGACGTTCGAGCTGTCCGAGGCCGCCGCTGCCTGGCTGGGCGACAAGGGCTATGACGACAAGATGGGTGCCCGGCCACTGGCGCGGGTGATCCAGGAGAACGTCAAGAAGCCGCTGGCCGAAGAGTTGCTTTTCGGCAGGCTGACGAAGGGTGGACTGGTTCGCGTGGTCGTGCGCGATAACAAGATCGAGTTGCAGATCGAAGAAGGCGACAAGCCCCGCATATCGGGCTCAAAGCCACCGTTGCTGACCGCGGACTGATCTCGAAAGGCGCCCTGACCGGGCGCCTTTTTTTCTGTCAGGGAACCGCCTGCCCCGTTGCGGGCGTATCCTGGCTGAACAGGTTTTCCCAGCCATCCCCCCGGCGCCGCCAGATGCTGGACACGAACATTTCCTCATCCTCTGATCGCCCGACCCGCACGTAATTGGCACGATAGGCCAGCAGTGCATGATCTCTCCCCAAGGGCAGCACTCGCGCGTCACTCAACCTGAAACGCACAACGGTCGGCCCTGCGACCAATTGCGCCGTGTGGCTGTCCTTGTCTCCGAAACCGTCGGGATACACGCCAAGAAAATCAGTGGACAACGCTGCCGCATCCGCCGCCACGTCGCCGGCGACCAGCGCCTCCCAGACAGCTCTTTCGCAGTCCAGCAACGCGCGTAAAAGGGCATCGTCGGTCATCGCTTCACCGCTCGGTCAGTTTCAGCTCGATGCGCCGGTTCTGCGCGCGGCCCTCGGCGGTGTTGCTTGGGCTGACGGGCCGGTATTCTCCGAACCCGGTTGCAGCCAGTCGGTCAGGCGGAAAACCGAGATCTTCGATCATGTAGAGCACGACAGACAGGGCGCGGCCCTGGCTGAGTTCCCAGTTGTTGGCAAAGGCCCCCGCCGTATCGGGCGGAATGGGGATGTTGTCGGTATGGCCATCAACCCGCAAGATCCAGTCGATATCCTGCGGAATATCGCGCGCGACGTCGCTCAGAATCGTCACCACATTGGCAATCTGCGCGCGCCCCTCAGCCGCCAGATCTGCCGATCCCGGCTCGAACAACACCTCGGATGAAAAGACGAACCGGTCGCCAACGACGCGCACACCCTCGCGCCCGGCAAGGATAGCGCGCATCTGGCCGAAGAATTCAGAGCGATAGCGCTCCAGTTGCCGTGTCTCTTCTTCCAGTCGCCGGCGTTCGGCCTCTTCGAGTTCGGCGCGGCGGCGCTGTTCTTCGGCCAGGCGCGTCTGCTCGAAGGCCACACGGGCGAGCGCGGCATTCAGATCGGCGCCAAGCGTTTCGATCTGGGTTCGGGCATCGGCTTCGCGCAAGCGCGATTCGCCCAGCAATTCCTGCAACCCGGCTACCTGCTGGCGCAGCTCCTGAACCTGCGAATTGAGCAGCGCAAGACGTCGCTGGTCATCGGCGGCAAGGGCCTCGGCCTCGGCCAACTGATCCGACGCGATCGCGAGCAGCGCCGCACGCGCCTCGGATTCGGTGAGGCGTTCTTCAGCCCGGGCCTCGGCCGCCTCACGGGCGCGGTTGGCGGCGGCAAGAAGCGTCAGCGTTTCCTCGGCACGCCGACGCTGCGCTTCCAGTGCAAGGGTCATCGCGGTCAGTTCGGTATCCGCCTCGCGCAACCGTTCCCGCAGAGCCTCGGCCGCCGCCAGATCGGCAAGCCGTTCCTGTTCTTCTGCGGTGAGGGAAGCTTCGGCCTCAGCCAGCCTTGCTCGAAGAGCCTCGGCGGCGGCAACCTCGGCAAGACGCGCGCGCTCTGTATCGGACAACGCCGCGTCAAGCTCGGCAATACGGGCGGTGGTTTCAGCATCCAGCGTCGCCAGATCGGCCAATGCCTGTTGACGCGCCAGATCAGCTTCCGACAGCGCCGCGTCAAGCTCGGCAATCCGGGCGGTGGTTTCAGCATCCAGCGCCGCCAGATCGGCCAATGCCTGTTGACGCGCCAGATCAGCTTCCGACAACGCCGCGTCAAGCTCGGCAATACGGGCCGCAAGCGCCTCTTCGCGTTGCACCATATCGGCTAACGCCTCTTCACGCTCACGCAACCGCGCCTCGGCAGCATCACCGCGCGCCAGCGCGTCGTCACGCGCGGCCTCGGCGCGGCGCAGCGATTCGCTGGTGTTGGTGAGTGCTGCCAGCGCATTGTCGCGTGCCGCCTCTGTGGCATTCAGCCGTGACAGCATTTCTGCCAATGAAGCCTCGCCCGCCTCGGCACGCGCGCGCATCTCGGCCAGCGCAGCCTCAACGGCCTCGCGGCGGGCGGCATCGAGGCGCGCGGCCTCAGCGGCGGCATCGATTTCATCACGCGCCTGGGCAAGCGCCAGTTCCAAGGCTTCGGTTTCCGACAGGAGCGTGTCGCGCGCAGCCTCGGTTTGGGCCAGTTGTCCGCGCAGATCGCGCCGCTCCGAGATCAGCGCCGCAACCTGGGCTTCAAAAGCGGTGATGGCGCTGCGTGCCTCACCCAGTTCGGCCTCGCGCTCCGAAAGCTCGCGCCCCAGCGCAGAGATCTGCGCTTCCTGGGCCCGCAGGTCGCCGCGCGCCGCCTCCAGATCACCGGTCAGCCCGCTGACCTGCCCTTGCAGCGCGGCGACGCGGTCGCGCGAGAGGCCCAGCGCGTTGGTCAGTGAAGCAACCTGCGCAGCCAACCCCTGCAATTCGCTGTCCTGGGTCGATATGGTTTCACGCAGGACGGACTGGACGATCATGAAGATCGACAGAACGAAGATCATCACCAGCAACAGCGCGGTCATCGCGTCGACAAACCCCGGCCAGATCGAGGCCGAGAAGCGCTGGCCAGACCGGCGCAAGGAGGCCATCGCTCAGCCCTCGTCGCTGCGCGGCGGCATGATGACCGGCGGCGGCTGTCGGTTGAGCTGGCGGATCGCCTGGGTAAGCGTAGCCAGATCGCTGCGCAGATCGGCGAGCGATTCCTGACGCCCCGCTGACAGCTCTTCGAGGATGCGCAAAAGCTGCACATCCATCGAACGCAGGCGCATGCGGGTTTCGGCCTCGATATGGGCCTCGGGGTCGGCGGTCAGGGTTTCGAGTTGTTCGATCACCCGCTCCTGCCCATCCGCCAGCCGGCCCAGCGCGGCGGCGGTGCTGCTTTCCATCTCGAAGCGCAGCGACAGCCGGTCGACGGCCTCGGCCAGTGTGGCGAGGCCCTGATCAAGCTGTGCGCGCCCGGCTTCAGCCTCGGATTGCAGGTTGCGCATCGCCTCAAGCTGTTCGGCCATGCTGTCGAGCACCGTCACCAGGGCCCCCATCTCGCCGCTCGCCTCACCATCGGAGTCACCGGCAGCGGTGCCAAGGCGGGTAATCGACGAAAGCCATTCCTCAAGCTCGCGGTAAAAGCGGTTCTGGCCGTGGCTGGCGAACAGCTCCAGCATCCCCACCACCAACGAACCCGCAAGGCCCAGCAGCGACGAGGAAAAGGCCACGCCCATCCCGTCAAGCTGCGCCTCAAGCCCGGTCATCAACTGACCAAAGCCGGAAAGCGCATCCTGCCCTTCCTGCGGCGCAAGCGAGCGGATGGTCTGCACCACGGCAGGCACCGAGGTGGCCAAACCATAGAACGTGCCGAGAAGCCCGAGGAAGATCAGAAGGTTGACGAGATAACGCGTGATATCGCGCTCTTCATCAATGCGGGTAGCAACGGATTCAAGGATCGAGCGCGCCGAGGTGGCGGTGATATGCGTCGACTTGCCGCGCGTGCGCAACAAAGCTGCCAGCGGCGCCAACAGCCGGGGCGCGACCGTGATCTGATGTCCCGGCGTCTCAGCGGCGAACCCCTCGATCCAGGCAACCGAACTGGAGATCTGAAACACCTGCCAGAAGGTGGCCAGAACCCCGATCAGAAAAACAGCAAAGATGAAGCCGTTGAGCCAGATATTGGCCAGAAAAATGCCAGAGACGCGCGGGAAGGCGACATAGACACCCGCCGCGACCAGCGCCAGCGAGATCAGCATCAGGGTGATCTGGCGAACCGGCTGCGAGAACTGCACGCGACCGATCGGCCTCAGGGAACCCGCTTTGAGTTGTCTCGCCATACTGTCTGACCTGCTGATAACACCACAAAATCTAGTAGGAAGCGGGTGATTTGCCAACCGCAAACTACGTGGACTTCAACGCCTGCACCCTTTCTGACAGCCAGTCAAGCTCGGCATCGGCCAGCCCCAGCGCGCTGAGATGCGTTGCGGTCTGATGAAGATAATCGCAGTTCGGTCCACGCCCGCCTACCGCGCGGGCGATGATCTGTGCCTGCTCCTCCAGCGGCAGCCCCCCGCAATACTGAGCGTGCGCGCGGTCGATGACATAGGCAACGGCTTCAACCTGCACCCCATTGGCCAGCGTAACGGGCTGCAAAGTTTCCAGATAGGCTGCCGAGATCAGCTCGCGCGCGCGCAGATATTCCAGCGTTTCCTCGGCGATCTGCGGTGCGATCTCGAAGGCGATACCGGTGCAATGCGCATCCTCGGCGGCATCGAGCGCCAACACGAGGCCCGGCGCCTCAATGGTGCCGCGATGATGGATCGAGCGCATGCAGAAAGAGCGATGGAATCCCTCCAGCCGGGCGACAGTTTGGCTGCTCCAGGCAAAACCGGGGCTCCAGATCAGCGATCCGTAACCAAAAACCCAAAGCGGCTGCACCTTACCCCCAGTCGTCAGATCCTGTCACCAAACCGTGCGTCCGCGCGGCAATGGCTGGCCCCGGGCGCGGCGGGCATGTAAACAGCTTGCGGAAGGAAAACAACCGAGGTTCGGGCAATGCGGGTGATCTGGGCTCTTCTGGCCGTGGCGGTGATCGCAACGATCGGCTGGGGCGGCTACTGGTTCATGGGCGCACGCGCTCTGGACCGGGCGGTAAGCACGGTATTGCAGCGCAATCCGGCGGTTTCCGCCGAAAGCCACAGCCTGCAAGGCTTTCCCAACCGGTTCGATCTGACACTGAACGCGCCGCAAGTGACCCAGGGCGCGCTGCAATGGCGCGCGCCCTTCGTACAGATTTTCGCGCTCAGCTACCGACTGAACCATATGATCGCGGTCTTTGCGCATGACCAGAACATCACCGTGCTGGGTCAAGAACTGACCCTGCACACCGAGGATATGCGCGCCAGTCTGGTCATGGAACCCGGCCTGACGTTGCCACTGGAACGCTTTGCGCTGGTCGCCGAATCCCCGGCGCTGCGCAGCGCGCACGAGGCACACCACGCCGATACTGCGCGGATTGCCAGTCACGCGCTGGACGCGCGACGGCATCGGATGGTGATCGAGCTGGAGAACGCCTTCCCTGACCCGTCCACCATGGCAGCCCTTGACCCGCAGGGCCATTGGCCGCGCAGGTTCGATGTGATCCGGCTGGAGGGGGAAGCCGAGTTTGACCGCCCGCTTGACCGCCATGCGCTGGAAACGGTGCCGCCCCGACTGCTGGAACTGGCGCTGACCGGCGCACGGCTGGTTTTCGACGGCAGCGCTGTCACCGCGCGCGGCCGGCTGATACCCGATGCACAAGGTTATCTGTCAGGCGAGATGGTGCTGGAGGTGCAGGGGTGGCGTGCGCTGATGCGCCGCGCGCGTGACGCCGGGCTGATGCCTGCCGAGCATGACATGCTGGTCACGATGGCCATGCAATCCATGGCCGATCCGGAAAACCCCGAGCGGCTGGAAGCGCCGCTGGCGGTCCGGGCGGGCGATATCATGCTGGGCCCCGTGATGCTGGGCTCGATCCCACCGATCTACTGACGCGATCCGGCATCCAGGCTGAGTGACAGCGCAAGCGGGTTTTGCCCCCCTCTGGGCCTCCGGCCCATTCACCCCCAGGATATTTCCGGACACAAAATGGGGCGGTCCGCCGAGTGCATGAAAAAACACCCCCCGTTGCCGGAGGGTGCTGCTTGCGCCATCAGTCAGAAGACCGTTGGTATCAGGCTTCGTTTTCGAGCGCATCGAGCGCTGCTTGCAGGTCTTCCTTCGACACTTCGCGCTCGTTCACGGCGCTCTTGCCGACGATCAGGTCAATAACCTTGTCTTCAAAGATCGGGGCGCGCAGTTGCTGCTGCATTTGCGGGTTTTGCTGCACGAATTCGAAGAACTGGCGTTCCTGACCCGGATACTGGCGTGCCTGGGCCAGAACGGCCTGGGTCATTTCGGCATCGGTCACCTCGACCTCTTCCTTGCGGCCGACTTCGGCCAGAAGCAGGCCCAGTTTCACGCGGCGCGCGGCGAGTTTGCGATGTTCGTCGGTGGGTTCGATCTCGGGGTGGTTATGGCCCTGGACATCCGGGTTCTCGTCGTGCCAGAGCTGATGCGCGATCTGCGCAGCCTCGGCATCGACCAAGCTGGGTGGCAGATCGAACGAGATCTTTTCGTCCAGTTGATCGAGCAGCTTGCGCTTCATCACCGCGCGGGCAGCCTGGGCGTATTCCGCTTCCAGCCGCTCGCCGATCTGGGTTTTCAGCGCGTCAAGATTCTCGGCACCATAGCCCTTGGCCATTTCATCGTCGATGGTCGCAGCTTCGGGTGCCTTGACCTCCTTGATGGCGCATTCAAACACGGCTTCCTTGCCCGCCAGGTTTGCCGCGCCGTATTCTTCGGGGAAGGTCACGGTCACATCGCGCGCATCACCGGCCTTGGCGCCCACCAACTGCTCTTCGAAGCCGGGGATGAACTGACCCGAGCCCAGCACCAGCGGGAAATCACTGGCGGTGCCGCCCTCGAAAGCTTCGCCGTCAACCCGGCCGGTGAAATCGAACACCACCTGATCGCCGTTTTCCGCTGCGCCGTCCTTGGTGGCAAAGTTCTGCGCCGATTTGGCGAGGTTTTCCAGCGCCTCGGTCACAGCGGCTTCATCGGCCTTGATCACCAGACGCTCCAGCGCGATCGCCGAGAAATCGGGTTCGTCGATTTCAGGAAGCGCCTCATAGCTCATCTCGACGACGACATCGTCGCCTTCCTTCCATGCTTCGCCGCCCTGCATCTCCACCTTGGGCTGCATCGCCGGGCGGTCGCCGCTGCTTTCAAAGTGCGACTGCATCGCGCCGTCGACCGTTTCCTGCATGGCCTCGCCCAGCAGCCGCTGGCCGAACTGCTTTTTCAGCATGCCCATCGGCACCTTGCCCTTGCGAAAGCCTTTCATCTCGATCTCAGGCTGCGCCTCGACGAGTTTTTCATTCACCTTCGCTTCAAGCTCGGCGGCGCTGACGGTAATCGTGTAGCCGCGCTTGAGGCCTTCGTTCAGGGTCTCGGTGACCTGCATCTTGTCTTCCCTTTGTTTCATCTGGTGCGGGTGGAGGGACTTGAACCCCCACGCCTTGCGGCGCCAGAACCTAAATCTGGTGCGTCTGCCAATTTCGCCACACCCGCAAATACCGTCCTCGGCCCTGCCCATCGGGCAACACCGAAATCGCGCGGGTTCTAGCAAGAAGAAAGCCCCGATGCGAGAGGAAATCGCCGCACAATTGCGGGAAAGGTGCCAAATTTAGGCCATGGTTGGCGCGCAAACAGTTAACCATAGCCCAGAAAGAGCGAGTCACATGCCCGACCTTTTGCAAATCCACTCTGGCGCCATCCCCGTGGTGCATCAGCGCGAGCGCCCCACAGGGTTCCTTGAGGGCACGCTGATCCGCACTGCCGAGGGCGACCAGCCGGTGGAATATCTGCTTGCCGGTGACCGCATCGTCACCCGCGACAACGGCATTTGCGAACTGCGCGGCACCAGCACGCTGGTGGCCTGCGATATAGATGTCGTCACCTTCCATCCTGCCAACGAGGCTGAGGAAGGGGCCGAGCCCCTTCTGGTGGCACCCGCCATGCAGCAGGTGGCGGTCGATGACTGGCGCGCGCAGGTCGTGTTCGAGCAGCCATCGCTGGCGACCCCCGCCGGATCACTGATCGACGGTGTGCATATCAAGCGCGAGACGCGCAAACTGGTGCGGTTGTTCCGCCTGCATTTCGACAGTCCGCAGTTGGTTCTGAGCAACGGCTTTTATCTGGCGAGCGAAAAGACACGCGCACCGCAACCCTTTGGTGGTGCCGATGAGGTATTGTCCGACGAAGACTCGCCGCTGCCGCCGCGCAACCAGATGCATTGAAGAACCGATCAAGCAACCCGAAAAGGCCCCGAAACCGTTTCGGGGCCTTTCTATTTCCGTGCCGCGTTCTCGTCAGAACGATCAGGGGCGCGCGCGGTCTGAGCACGCAGCACGCCTGGCAGCGCTTCGGGCAGGTCTTCGGCGATCAGGCCAGGACCGAAGGCGCGGGCGCATTCGACATGCAGCCAGGCCGCTGTCTCGGCCGCCTGTGGCGGCTGGGTACCACGCGCCAGAAGCCCCGCGATCAGCCCGGCCAGCACATCGCCCGCCCCTGCCGTCGCCAGCCAGGGCGCGGCGCGCTTACCCAGGGCCGCGTGCACCACGGCCCGGCCGGAAGGCGCGGCAATCACCGTGTCGGGGCCTTTCAGCAGCACCGTCGCCCCGGTCCGTGTGGCTGCCGCGCGCGCGGCATCGAAGCGTGAAAAGGCCGGGCCGCGCGTTTCCGTGTCACGCAGACGTTCATCGAGTTTCGGAAAAAGCCGGGCAAATTCTCCCCCATGCGGGGTCAGCACGCAGCCCCGGTGCAGTGCCGACATCAGCGCCGGATCGCGGGCGATCAGCGTCAGGGCATCGGCATCCAGCACCAGAACGCGGCGCGATTCGAGCGCCGCCGCCACCAGCCGGGCGGCGCGCGCGTCCAGCCCCAGACCGGGCCCGAGGCAAAGCGCGTTGATGCGCGGATCCTCCAGCAGCGTTGTCAGCGCCGCGCCGTCGGACACCGGGCGCAACATCACTGCATCCAGTCTGGCAGCGTTCTCGGGCAGCGCTTCTGGCGGGCAAGCCAGTGTCACCAACCCCGCACCGATTCGCAGCGCAGCGCGCGCCGCAAGGCGGGCCGCTCCCCCCTGCCCTGCGCCGCCCGAAAGCACCAGCAGATGCCCATGAGAAAACTTGTTCCCCTGCTCCTTTGCCAGATCCAGCGCCGGCCCTTCCACAAGCCGCGCCAATCTGCCCGCCTGAGACAGCGCGGCCAGTTCCTCGCGGATGCCGATAGGCACCAGATGGACCGGTCCGCTCAGCCAGCCGCCCTGATCCAGCACATGCCCCAGCTTCAGCGCCTCGAAAGTCAGCGTCAGATCGGCAGGGCGCGTCACGTAGCCGCCTTCGGCACGAACCCGCCCGCTGTCAGCGCAAAGCCCGGAAAGGATATCGACCGCAACCAGTGCTGCACCGCGCGCTTGTGCGCGCGCCAGAATCTTCCAGACCGGCGCTGCGACCGGCCGTTGCAACCCCGTGCCGAAAAGCGCATCCACTACCAGAGTAGGTGCGCCCAGAAATTCATCCGAAAGCGCTTCAAGCGATGTGACGCTGCCCACCGCCTGCCAGCGCGCCCGCGCCTGTGCTGCTTCGGGCGTGGCGCGGGCGCCATCGTCCATCGCATGCACCAGCACCTGCCAGCCCCGCTCGCGCAGAAGCCGCGCCACCACGAAACCGTCGCCCCCGTTGTTACCCGGCCCGCACAGCACTACCGCGCGCCCGCCCTGCCCCCAGCGCACCGCGATCGCGTCCGCCACGCCACGCCCGGCACGCTCCATCAGCGCCGCCGCCGAGGCCGCGCCCGACTCGATTGCGGCGGCCTCAATGGCGCGCATTTGGGCAGAAGTCAGCAATTCGGTCATTTAGCGTTCATTCCGTTCATCAGATGCCCTATTCTTACCATCCTGTGACTATTTTTTAATCAAACCCATCGGTTTCACGCCCACCAGCGGCAAATAGCCCATAGTGCCAAGGCTATTCGATTGTCGCGCCCTTGGGAACGTGGTCAGTGAGCGCAAGCCCGGCGCCGATGTGCAGGAGAATACGAATGAAAAAGATCGAAGCCATCATCAAACCCTTCAAGCTCGATGAGGTGAAGGAAGCGCTTCAGGACGTTGGCATCCAGGGCCTTTCGGTGATCGAGGTCAAGGGCTTCGGCCGCCAGAAGGGCCATACAGAACTGTATCGCGGGGCCGAGTATGTCGTTGATTTCCTGCCCAAGGTGAAGGTCGAGGTGGTGGTGACCGACGATCTAGTCGAACCCGCCATCGAGGCGATCATCTCTGCCGCACGCACCGACAAGATCGGGGATGGCAAGATCTTTGTCACCCCGGTCGAACAAGTCATCCGCATCCGCACCGGCGAGACCGGCGAGGATGCTGTCTGATCCACTGTCATTAGCAATATCAAGGGGAACAACCATGAGTGTCGAAAAGGTTCTCAACACGATCAAGGATGAAGGGGTCGAATATGTCGATATCCGCTTCACCGATCCGCGCGGCAGATTGCAGCATGTCACGGTGATCGCCGATCTCGTCGATACCGACTTTCTGGAAGAGGGCTTCATGTTCGACGGCTCGTCGATCGCCGGCTGGAAATCGATCGACCAGTCCGACATGAAACTGATGGCCGATCTGGACAGCGCCTATATCGATCCGTTCTATGCCGAAAAAACCATGTGCCTGCACTGTAATGTTGTGGAACCCGACACCGGCGAACCCTACTCGCGCGATCCGCGTGGCACCGCGGTCAAGGCCGAAGCCTATCTGAAATCGACCGGCATTGGCGATACGGCCTTTTTCGGCCCCGAGGCCGAGTTCTTCCTGTTCGAGGACGTGCGCTATTCGAACACGCCCCACAAGGTGGGCTTCGAGATCGATGCCACCGCCGCCGCCTGGAACACCGATGCCGAGTTCGAGAACGGCAACCTGGGCCACCGCGCGGGCCACAAGGGCGGCTATTTCCCGGTGAACCCGGTCGATGACGGCCAGGATATCCGCTCTGAAATGCTCAGCACCATGAAGGCGATGGGCATGAAGGTGGACAAGCACCACCATGAAGTCGCCTCGTGTCAGCATGAACTTGGCCTGATCTTTGGCGGGCTGACCGAGCAGGCCGACAACATCCAGAAGTACAAGTATGTCATCCACAACGTCGCCGCCGCCTATGGCCGCTCGGCAACCTTCATGCCCAAGCCGATGAAGGGCGACAACGGCTCGGGGATGCATGTCAACATGTCGATCTGGAAAGACGGCAAGCCGCTCTTCGCAGGCGACAAATACGCCGACCTGTCACAAGAGGCGCTGTGGTTCATCGGCGGCATCCTGAAGCATGCCAAGGCGCTCAACGCTTTCACCAACCCGGCGACCAACAGCTACAAGCGCCTTGTTCCCGGTTTTGAAGCCCCCGTTCTGCGCGCCTATTCGGCCCGCAACCGCTCGGGTTGCGTCCGTATCCCGTGGACCGAATCGCCCAAGGCAAAGCGCGTCGAAGCCCGCTTCCCCGATCCCGCCGCGAACCCCTATCTGGCCTTTGCGGCTCTGTTGATGGCTGGCCTTGACGGGATCAAGAACAAGATCGATCCGGGCCCGGCTTCGGACAAGGATCTCTACGACCTGCCGCCTGAGGAACTTGCCGAAATTCCGACCGTCTGCGGCAGCTTGCGTGAAGCGCTTGAGGCACTCAGCGACGACCACGACTTCCTTCTGGCCGGTGATGTTTTCACCAAAGATCAGTTGGACGGCTATATGGCGCTGAAATGGGACGAGGTTTACGCCTACGAACACACGCCGCATCCGATCGAGTACCAGCTCTACTACAGCTGCTGATCACCACTTCAGATTGCAATTGCCCCCGCGCCACCGGTGCGGGGGCTTTTGTTTCCAATCTGAAGATACACAGTTTTTACCTATCGTTTCCTTGAATACGCCGTTTTCTCCGAATAGCTTCTCCGAAAAGGCGAGCAATATCTGTATCGTCGGAGAAATGGGGCAATGCGGGGAAGATCCAGATACGCCGGCGCGATGCTGCTTTACGGGCCCCAGGCCCGACCGCCCGATCTGACGCTGGCAATGCAGTTCCTGATCGACGATCTGCGCTTTGAGGGCCGCAAGGTGACCTGGGTCGCCTTGAAAGGCAGCTCGCTGCGACTGCGCGTCGAAGGATACGAATTGGTTCTTGCGCATACCGATGGCGCCTTGCCCCAGCAGGCGTTCAACGGTGTCTTGCGGCCCGCCGCAGGGCATTGGCTGACCTCTCTCGCCACTGAGGACAGATCGGCAACCGGGGCCAACGATGACATGACGCAGGATACTGGCTGCGATCTTGCGCGCGGGCGGGTGCTGCACTCACTGCGCCATCATCCCTGCGCGCTAAGTGTGTTGCTGCGCCCGCGCGGAACGCTCCCTGATCCTGCCCCGCAGGGTGACTCGGTCGAAGAAGCATTGCTGTCGCTTGTGCGCGAATGCCGTGCCCTGCTTGAGCCGGTGATCGAGGCTGCGCCGCCCGCGACCATTATCTGGCAACCGGGTGCCGTGGCCTATACCTGCGAGGAGTTTCTCGCCAGTCGCGCCGAGGCCCTTGTTCGGCCGGGAGATGCGGCACGCCCGCTACAACTTGTCTCCGACGCCGAACGCCCACGCGACCGGCCAGCGTTGCACGCGCATTTCGATGCCATCCTGTCTGACGAATCCGCTCTGCCCGCCACGCGTGCACCATCGTCGGACGAACGCGCCCTCGCATCCGCCAGCCCGCTCCCGCAAAGCCGCATGGACCGCACAGCGAGACGTTCAGCGGGCCAGTTGTTCGGCTCCGCACGCGCCACGCGCAGACCAGTTGCCTTGCCGCGTCTGCATCGTCAGGATGCGCGTCTTGCTCAGGCGATGCGCGCCGCCCACCTCGCCCCCGAGGCCGAGGCCGCTGCAAGGGCACGCCAACGGCGGCTGAACGTCGCCCGCATCGCCAATCTCACCGCACTGGCGCTTTGGTACATGCTTCTCTTGCCCCCGATATCCGGTATCCTTTAGCGATATGCCACGAACACCGGTTCAGGCCGGATGCACGTAGTCGCGGAAGGCCGCCTCTGCCTCGACGGGCAGTGAGGCGCGATGCACGAGATAAGTGTGGATCGAAAACACCACCGCCCTGCTTTTCGGCAGGCGCAACAGGCATTGGCGTTCCGAGCGGATGAAGGCCTTGTCGCGCGTGCCTGTCGGTTTCGTTTCCCCCTCGCGCCGGGGCTGATAAAGGGCCGGGTCTGCATAATCGAGAACATTCGCGCGCCATAGCGGCTGTTCGGGCCGGATCGCGTCGAACAAACGCTGGACACGGGCGGCGATATTGGCGTCATAGCTTTCGACCGGGATATGGATACCCAGAAGGTTGCGGCCAATCTTTTGCGACAGCGTCCAGCTTGCCGGAAAGCACAATATCGCCCCGGTCAGGACATGGCTTCCTTCGGGGCCGGTTTGGAGCAGGCAGAAATCCTCCTGCAAAAGGCGCCCAAGGGTCAGAAGAGGCCGCGCGCGATCATCTGGCACTCGCCGTCCGTCGGGGCAAAGCCAGTCGCCGTCCTGATGATGAAACCCCAGTCCAGGCAGCCGTGCGGCGATCATGTCGTAAAGCTCCTCAGCCGGTTCGCGGGCCTCGGGTAAAAGCGAATGAACCTTGTCGGGAATCGAATCGATCAGCCGGATGCGCTCGGCCATCTGCGCGGCATAGGCCTCGTCGATACGCAGCCAGTCGTCGATATCCAGCGGCAGGATGCCCGGCAGGCGGTTCAGGCGCGGGTCGGTCCAGACATGAAAGGGCAAGCGGTCGTGCAAAATGGGCAAGGTGGTTCTCCGGTCGGGGATGCCGGCAGACTGGATCAGCGGACGCGCCAAGGCAAGTGTCGGTTGCTGCCGGACGGATGCGCCACCCTGCGGCAGATGTGAGGCCGCCAGGCGCGTTGCAAGCGGCTTTGCAACCCGGTTCTCCCCTGACAATTCGCCACCCGCCCCCGCTGCGCAGCACGCCGGGCATGGTGCCTCGGGGGCGAAGCACCCGGCGGCCGCCCACCCCTCGATGGGGTGGGCGGCCGCGCGCCCCTGACCGGGTACCTTGGCGCTACTCGGCTGCGCGCAATGGCGAGCGCGGACTGTCGGGGCCGGGGTCCCTGCGTTCGGGTGCGTCGGGTCGCGGTTCGGACGGAACCGGCACTGGATCCCAGATGATTTCGGCATGGCGAACCTTGCGGGTGCGCGCCGTCAGCGCCCGGTCGTCGCGCGCCTTGCCACGCCGCAGCGCCGCCAGCGCGGGTGCCACGCCCTGCACCATCGCCGATGCCCAGACCCGTGCTGCCAGCAGCGAGGGCGTCAGGATCAGTGTCAGTATCGTGGCGATGCCCAGCCCGAACACGACGGCTGTCGCCAATTGCTTCCACCACATCGCCGCTGGCGCGTTGACCGTATACCCTCCAGCGAAAAAGTCGATCGATACGCCCAGCATCATCGGTGTCAGTCCGGCCATCGTCGTGATCGTGGTCAGCAGCACCGGGCGGATACGGTCTTCGGCGGTGCGGATGATCGCCTCGATGCGGGGCATGTAGCGCGCGTAATCCTGATAGGTGTCGATCAGCACGATATTGTTGTTCACCACGATCCCAGCCAGCGCCATGATCCCGGTCCCGGTCATGATCACCGAGAAGGGCTGCGCCATCACCAGCATACCGATCAGCACGCCCGTGGTGGACAGAACCACAGCCAGCAGCACCAGAACCGAGTTGTAGAAACTGTTGAACTGCGTCAGCAGGATCAGGAACATCAGCCCGAGCGCCGCCCCGAACGCAACCATCAGGAATTCGCTTGCCTCCTCCTGATCCTGCTGTTCACCGGTCCATTCCCAGGCCACATCTGCGGGCAGCGGGCTTTCGGCTTCCAGCCACCGGCTCAGCACCTCAATCCGCTCGCTGGGGGTGACCGGCACCAGCCGCTGCCCTGCCGCGCGTATTTCGTCGCGCAATTGCGTGGCAGCGCGCGCCTCGGCGGAGCCATCGGCATGTTCTCGCGGGTCGGTCTGGGCGCGCGTCAGGACGCGAAGCACCGTGCCTGCCGCATCCTGCACCGTGAACAGATCGGGCGCGACCGCGGCCTTGACGTCAAAATAGCGTTGTTCGTTGAAACGGTCGATCTGGCCGCGCAGGGGCATAGGCTCGATCGTCACGAAATTCGACAGCGGCACCAGCCCCGCCCGCGTCTGCACACGCAGGGTGTCAAGCGTGGCCAGCAGCCGGTCGTTTTCAGGCAGTCGCACCCGGATTTCCACCTCTTCGTCAGAGGTTTCGACCCGCATCGTATCCAGCATCAGTCCGCGCGTGACCAGTTGCACCATGCCGCCCACGGTCGCCACATCGGCGCCAAAGCGCCCGGCGCCCGCCACATCAACGCGGATTTCCCAGTCGATCCCCGGCAGGGGCCGCGTATCCTCGATATCGATCACGCCAGCCATCGTCGCCATGCGCGAACGCACGGAATCGACAGCCTGGCCCAGCGTTTCGAAATCCTGCCCCGTCAGGCGCAGATGCAGTGGCTTTTGCCCCGCCGGGCCACCTGACATGATCATGTATTCGGTGAAAATGCCGGGGATCTGCTGAAACTGCGCCTCCATCCGGTCCAGGACCACCCGGCCGCGCAGCGCGGGATCATCACCGCGCTCGGACCATTCCAGCAGTTCGAACTGGATTTGTCCGATCGAATCGCGCGGGGCCTGGGCACCGGCGGTATTGGCATTCAGCCCGCCTGCCCCGGCAAAGGCGAAGCTGGCGGCCACACCCGGCTCTTCCAGCACGATCGCTTCGACCTGTCGCAAAAGCGCGTCCTTCTCGGCCAGCGAGAGGTTACCGCGTGCCCGGACATAGATGATGCCTTGTTCGGGTTCGGTGTCGGCAAAGAATTCGACGCCATAGTTATTTTCGCCGAAATAGAGGAATACCTGCACCACGACGAAGATCACGGCGGCGATGGCCACAAAGGGCATCACCGGGTTGCCGACCAGAAGCGTCATCACCCGCCCGAACAGCGTGCGCTGGTGACCGACCTTCACTCGTGTCGGTCGCCGCTGCGGCAGCACAGCGCCGAGGGTGATCGACATGCCCATCGCACCCGACATCATCATCAACCCGCCAGGCAGGAACCGCATGCCCCCCGTGGCCCCTTCAAGCCCCGCCAGCGCCGGGTTCAGAAGCACCATCGCGCCCCCCGCCAGAAGCGCCATGGCCACCATCAGGAACGGCAGACGCAACAGCCACGGCAAGCGGCGCAGCGTGGCCGATCCTTCCTCGAACCGGCGCGAGATGCGGCCCGCCACGCCGCCCACCACCGGCAGAAAGATCAGTGCGACCACCAGTGAGGCCGTCAGCACAAAAATCAGCGTCAGCGGCAGCATCCCCATGAACTCGCCCGCCACGCCGGGCCAGAACAGCATCGGCCCGAAGGCGCACAAGGTTGTGGCCGTCGAGGCGATGATCGGCCAGAACATGCGCTTTGCCGCACCGGTATAGGCACGCATCGGCCCCTCGCCTTCGGCGATGCGCTTGTCGGCATATTCGGTCACGACCACCGCACCATCAACCAGAAGGCCCACCGCCAGAATGAGGCCGAACATGACGATGTTGGAAATCGTCACCCCCAACAAGCCCAGCAGGATGAAGCACAGGAAGAACGAGGTGGGAATGGCAAAGCCCACCAGAAGTGCAGAGCGCGTGCCAAGGGACGCCAGAATCACGATCATCACCAGTGCAATCGCCGTCAGCACCGAGCCTTCAAGCTGGCTGATCATCGACTGCACCTGCCACGAGCGGTCCAGCGCCGGGGTGACGGTAATCGCCGCGCGCATCTCCTCGGGCCAGGTGGCGATCTCGGCAGCGATGGCGGCATCCACTTCGTCAACGGTGCCGATCAGGTTGTAACCCTTGCGCTTGACCACCTGAATCGCCAACGTGTTGGTGCCCTCGAACCGGGCCGTCCCCGCGCGGTCCTGAAACGTCATCTGGATCGTCGCCAGATCGCCCAGCGTCACCACGCTGTCACCGTTCACCTTGATCGGCAGCGCATAGATATCCGTCACATCCGCGAAATTACCCGGAAGGCTGAGCGAGAATCGCCCGCTTTCCGTTTCAACCTCGCCCGCGGCAACAAGCTGGTTGTTCATCGTCACCGCGTTGATCAACTCGCCCGCCGTGACGTTATACGCTTCAAGCTGCAGTGGATCGATGATCACCTCGACCATCTCGTCGCGGGTGCCCGCGACATCGGCCGACAGCACCGCCTCGACCCCTTCGACCGCGGTTTCCAGGCTGCGCGCGGCGCGCAGCAGTGTCCGTTCCGGTACGTCGCCGGACACCGCATAGATGACGATGGGAAACTGCGAGAAGTTGAATTCGTTGATCGAGTAGTTATCGGCCCCATCGGGAAAACTGGCCTCGGCGCGGCTCATCCGGTCGCGCACCTCGGCGATGGTCGCGTTCTTGTCCCATCCGAACTCGAATTCCAGCACGATCCCGGCATAGTTCTGAGCCGCCGTCGCCGACATCCGCCTGAGTCCGTTGATGTCGGAAAGCTCGCGCTCCATCGGCCGGATCAGAAGGCTCTCACTATCCGTTGCAGAGATACCCGGAAACGGCACCGAGACGAACAGCGCCGGCACCTCGATATCCGGCTCGCCTTCCTTGGGCAGGCCGACATAGGCCATCGACCCGGCCCCCAGGGTCAGAAGGATCAGGGCGATTACCATACGAGCGTGGCTGGCAGCCCAATCGACGATGCGTTCCATCGCTCTACTCCCCGGCGTTGCGGCGGTGCACCTGAACGACGATGCCATCGGTGGCATATTCCTGCCCCACCACCACGACATCGGCCGGATCAGGCAAGCCGGCGACCCAGAAACCCTGCGGCGAATCGCGCAGGACCGATACCGGTGCAAAGAAGGTGCGGTTGTCGGCATCCACCAGGCGCAAGCCCAGCAGCCCCTCATCATCCAATGTCAGCGCCGATCCCGGCACCAGATGGCCGCGTGTGGCGGTGGCGGAGACCAGGATATCGGCGCTCATTCCCTCGCGGATGGTCTGATCTGCGTTGGGGACCGTCACCTCGACCCGAAAGGTCCGCGTGGCCGGATCGGCGCTGCGCGCCAGAAAACTGACACGCCCCATCACTTCCTCGCCATTCGACAGCCGCGCACCGGCCAGCGCACCGATTTCCAGCCGGTCGATCTGGGTTTCGGCGGCGTAACCGACAAGGATGATCGGATCGAGCCGGATCACCGTTGCACAAAGCGCACCGGGCGACAAAAGACTGCCCAGTTCGGCCGTGTCATTCTCCAGCAGACCGTCGAAAGGGGCACGGATGGTAAGGCGATCCAGCTCGGCCCGCGCGGCCTCGACGCCGGCAAACGCGGCGCGGCGCGCGGCATCGGCACCGGCCACGCGGGTCTGGGCAGCGAATCCGTCCTCGCTCAGCCGGGTGGCGGCGTTGTAATTGATCTCGGCCTCGATCAGGCGCGCTTCCGCCTCGGCCAGACTGGCCGCCCGCGTGCCCGGCGCCAGTTCGCAAAGTACCGCGCCCGCTTCCACCACGCTGCCACGCGGCAGCGGCGACGACACAACCAGCCCCGAGGTTTCGGAACGTACCTCGACCTGACGGGCCGCGCTGGTCCGGCCGCGCAACACCACAGCGCTTTCGATTTCACGCTCCTGGATGCGCTGGACGACAACGCGCAACTGAGTCTCTTCTGGCGGTGCAGGTGCCTCGACTTCGGCGGGGACGGCCCCGGCAAAGGCAAGGAGCGCTTCGCGCTCCATCACGATCATGTAAAGCGATACCAGAACCAGGAACGCCGTGATCAGCGGAACAATACGCATCGAATAAAACCTTCCACAGGGTCGCATGGCACCTGAAAGCGCAGCCAAAACAACAATAGCCTGCATGTTCGTGAAACGCGCGTCACGCCCGAGCCGCAATACAGGCCACATTTCGGGCCAGTGAGCACATTCTTCAAGCCCAGTTCGGCCAGATTGTGATCGACTTGTCCAATTGCGCATCGCATTACGCCTGTTGTCGCGCGCGCGCAACAGGTTGCGTTGAGGCGGGGGTGCCCGTTATCGTGATGTCAACGCATAAAACCGGGGCACAGGAAAATCCCGGCTGCGCACCGGGGGCGGGCTTGGCAAGCCTTGCGCCTTCGCGCTAGAAGTGGGCAGGGTCGCAGGGCCAGACAGGAACCGTTCAGAGCAGGAAACAGGACAGTTGAGCAATACCGACAGCTTCATCGACGAGGTGAACGAGGAACTCAAGCGCGACCGCTTGTTCGGACTGATGCGCCGATATGGCTGGATCGCGGTGGTCGCGGTTGTTGCCATCGTCGGTTTCGCGGCCTGGAACGAATGGTCCAAGGCACGCCATGAAGCCGCGGCGCAGGCCTTCGGCGACAGCGTCATGATGGCGCTGAACCAGGACGACCTGGCCGCGCAGCGCAATGCGCTGGCTGCGCTTGCCGAGGAGCAGGCAAGCGCCGGGCGTGATGCGCAAGGCCGTCTGGCGATCGTCAACCTGCTTATGGCCGCGCAAAGCCTCGAAGACGGTGATCGCGCAGGCGCGATGGCCGCGTTGCAGGCCGTGGCCGCCGATACCGCCCTGCCCGAAAGCTATCGCCAACTTGCCACGCTCAAGCGCGTGATCATCGCCGGCGACGCGTTGCCTTTGAGCGAGCGCGAAGCCGCGCTGAACCCGCTGGCCGCTGCCGGACAGGCCTATCGCCCGCTGGCACTGGAGCAGTTGGCGCTTTTGCGTGTCGAGGCGGGCGAGACTGACGCCGCACTGGCACAGTTCCGCGCCTTGTTGTCCGAACCAGACCTGACCGGCGATCTGCGTCGCCGGGTCACACAGATGATTGTCGTTCTCGGCGGCGAGGTCGAAACCGACCTCGGCTGACGGGCCAGAAGCAAACCTTGCGCACCGCGCGAGGACAGTTGAACCATTGAAAGGGGCACCAGCGTGACCTTGATCAGAATCGCGGCGATACTCGGGGTGGTGGGCGCGCTGGGAGCGTGTTCACGCGACGAAATCCTTGAAGGCGACCGGGTGGATATCCGCGCGCCTTGGGGGGGCGCGGCCGAGGTGGTGAACCGCGCGCAGCCGATTTCACTGCCCGCACAGGTTGCCAACAGCGCCTGGAGCCACCGACAAGGCAACAATGGAGCGCGCCCGCAGCACCCGGCGTTGTCGGCGTCGCCACAGCTTGTCTGGTCCGCCGACATTGGTGAAGGCGATGCACGCCGCCAGCGCCTGTCCACCGAACCGGTTGCCGCTGACGGTCGCATCTATACGCTGGATGCCAATGCCCGGCTTCAGGCCACGTCCGGCAACGGGCAGGTGATCTGGTCAACTGACATCACGCCGGACTGGGCGCGGCGGGGCTCGGCCTCGGGCGGCGGGCTGGCGGTGGCGGGCAACCGTGTCTATGTGGCATCGGCCTATGCCTTCCTGGCTGCATTCGACGCGACGACTGGCGCAGAAATCTGGCGCGAGCGCTTCGACGCGCCTCTGATGGGCGCCCCGATGGTGGCAGGCGATCAGGTCTTTGTCAGCGCGGGCGACAGCACCCTCTGGAGCCTCGATGCCGCGACCGGCCGGATCGCCTGGACATTGGCGGGCACAGAATCCATCTCGATCATGTCGCGCACGGCGGCACCTGCGGCGGCGGGCGATCTGGTGGTGTTCCCCACCCAGTCGGGTGAATTGCGCGCCCTGCGACGCGCCAACGGCGCTGCGGCCTGGTCGGCAATCCTTGCCGGTCGGCGTGTAGGCGCGGCCTATGCCAATATCTCATCGATCACCGGCGACCCGGTGGTCGATGGCAACCGCATCTATGCTTCCAACCAGTCCGGTCGCCTGATGGCGGTGGATGCGCGCAGCGGCGAGACCCTCTGGTCAGCGCGCGAAGCGGCCTACAGCCCGGTATGGCCTGTGGGCGGTTCGGTCTTTCTGGTCTCGGACGAGAACCGCGTGATCAGGCTCGATGCCGCCACCGGCGAACCCATCTGGGCACAGGAATTGCCGCTCTTCACTGACGCCCGGCCCCGCCGGCAGGCGCAGATCTTCCCGCAATATGGCCCGGTGCTGGCTGGTGGACGGCTTTGGGTAGCCTCGGGCGACGGCGCGTTGCGCGGCTTTGACCCGGCCAGCGGCGCGATTATGGCGCAGGTCGAGGTGCCGGGCGGCGCCGCTTCGGGTCCGATCGTGATGAATGGCACGCTCTACGTGCTGGGCCGCAACGGCGTTTTGCACGCCTACCGCTAAGGCGGCCTGCCCCATCCTTTACACGGCGCCCGGCATACCCTATGTCGGGCGTCTTTGACGTATGGCAACGCCCCCGGAGGGTGACATGAGCTTCACACTGGCCCTTGTGGGCCGCCCCAATGTCGGCAAATCGACGCTGTTCAACCGGCTTGTCGGCAAGCGTCTGGCGCTGGTCGATGATCAGCCCGGCGTGACGCGGGATCTGCGCGAGGGTACGGCGCGGCTGGGCGATCTGCGCTTCACCGTGATCGACACCGCGGGGCTTGAAAATGTCACCGACGACAGTTTGCAGGGCCGCATGCGCCGCCTGACCGAGCGCGCGGTGGAAATGGTGGATATCTGCCTGTTCATGGTCGATGCCCGCGTGGGCATCACGCCCGCCGACGAAATCTTTGCCGAGATCCTGCGCAAACGCGCGCGCCACGTCATCCTCGCCGCCAACAAGGCCGAAGGCCGGGCCGGTGAGGGTGGTTTGCTGGAGGCCTATGCGCTGGGTCTGGGCGAGCCGCTGCGCCTGTCAGCCGAGCATGGCGAGGGGATGGATGAGCTTTATCACATGCTCCGCCCGCTGGCCGCCGAATTCGAGGAACGCGCCGAGGCAGAGGCCCCTGAGACCGATGTCATGGTCGAGGAAGGCAGCGAGGTGGACGATACTGAAGCCGGTGAGGCCGCGCCTGACTGGACCCCCAGCGAAAAACGCCCCCTACAGGTGGCCGTCGTGGGCCGCCCCAATGCTGGCAAATCGACGCTGATCAACGCCATCATCGGTGAAGACCGGCTGCTGACCGGGCCCGAGGCCGGGATCACCCGCGACGCTATCTCGCTGCCTTTCACCTGGGGCGGCACGCCGATGCGGCTGTTTGACACCGCAGGTATGCGCAAGAAAGCCAAGGTTCAGGAAAAGCTTGAAAAGCTGTCCGTCGCCGATGGGTTGCGCGCGGTGAAATTCGCCGAGGTCGTGGTGGTTCTGCTGGATGCCGCGATCCCGTTTGAAACCCAGGACCTGCGCATTGCCGATCTGGCCGAAAGCGAGGGCCGCGCGGTGGTTGTCGCGGTCAACAAGTGGGATCTGGAAGAAGACAAGCAGGACAAGCTGAAAGCACTTCTGCAAGCTTTTGAGCGCCATCTGCCGCAACTGAAAGGTGCGCCGCTGATCACCGTTTCGGCCAAGACCGGACGCGGGCTGGATCGGCTGCACGACGCAATCCTGCGCGCGCATGCGATCTGGAACCGCCGGGTCTCGACCGGACGGCTGAACCAGTGGCTGGCCGCGATGACCGAATCGCACCCCCCTCCCGCCCCCGGCGGCAGACGGATCAAGATGCGCTACATCACTCAGGCCAAGACCCGTCCGCCAGGCTTCGTGATCATGTGCTCGAACCCCGAAGAGCTGCCCAAAAGCTATGAGCGCCACCTGATCAACGGCCTGCGCGAACGCTTCGACATGCCGGGCACGCCGATCCGGCTTTACCTGAGATCGCGCGCAGATCAGAACCCCTACAAGGACCGCAGCAAGGCCCAGCGCTCGAAGCTGAAAAAGCACATCAAACCGAGCCGGGGGTGATTGCCCGGTGACGGCCCACAGAGCCACATTTGATCCATATCATTGATGGATGCCGTCATTCGTGGCCTCCTGCTTCCATTCCGGCGCGTGCCGGAAACGAGATGGAGGGCAAAGCATGGGCTTTATCAACAGGGTCGACCATCACACCGATCTATTGAAACGCATGGCCGAAACGGTGCATGTCGATATCGGTGTCGCCTTGGAAAACGGCGACGTACAGGGCGAAGAGATCCGCCGCGCAATCTTCACCTGCATGGGCTGCGCCAGCGCGTCCGAATGCCCGTCCTGGATGGATTCGCATGAGACCGGCAGCGACAGCGCGCCCGACTACTGTCGCAACCGTGGCTGGCTGGCGCGGCTGGCGAGCTAGACGAGAACTGCCGGCACATTGGTAGGCAACAGGGCCCGTTCAGGCGTTGAACAGGAAGTGCAGCACGTCGCCATCCTTGACCAGGTAGGTCTTGCCCTCGACACGCAGCTTACCCGCCTCACGCGCGCCCGCCTCGCCATTGCAGGCGACGTAGTCATCAAAGGCGATGGTTTCCGCGCGAATGAACCCGCGCTCGAAATCACCATGTATCACACCTGCCGCCTGCGGGGCCAATGTGCCCTGCGTGATGGTCCAGGCACGCGCTTCCTTGGGGCCGACGGTGAAATAGGTCTGCAATCCCAGAAGTTCATACCCCGCACGGATAAGCCGATCGAGGCCGGGTTCCTCCAGCCCCATCTCCTCAAGGAACATCGCCGCCTCGTCGGCTGACAACTGCGCAAGTTCTTCCTCGATCCGCGCCGAAATCACCACATGCGCCGCCCCCTGCGCCGCGGCCATTTCAGCCACCCGCGCCGACTGGCTGTTGCCCTGCGCCGCCGAGGCCTCTTCGACATTGCACACGAACAACACCGGCTTGGCGGTCAGAAGCTGCAACAGATCCCAGGCGCGGCGGTCCTCGGCGTCAACCGTGATGGTGCGCGCGGGCTTGCCCTCTTCCAGCGCCGCCTGCGCCAGCCGCAACAGGCGGTCCTGCTGCACGGCCTCCTTGTCGCCCCCTTTGATCTTGCGCGCCAGATTGGCCAGCCGCCGCTCGACCGATTCCAGATCGGCGATCATCAGTTCGGTTTCGATGGTTTCGGCATCGGCGATCGGATCGATGCGGCCCTCGACATGGGTGATATCGCCATCTTCAAAACAACGCAGAACATGCGCGATGGCGTCAACTTCGCGAATATTGGCCAGAAACTGGTTGCCCAGCCCCTCGCCTTTCGACGCCCCGCGCACCAGCCCGGCAATATCGACAAAGGTAATGCGCGTGGGAATGATTGCCTTGGACCCGGCGATCTGCGCCAGCTTGTCCAGCCGCGCATCGGGCACCGCAACATCGCCCACATTGGGCTCGATGGTGCAGAACGGGAAATTGGCCGCCTGCGCGGCGGCGGTGCGCGTCAGCGCGTTGAAAAGCGTCGACTTGCCGACATTCGGCAAACCCACGATACCCATCTTGAAGCCCATCGCACCCTCCGGTCCATTCCGGGCCGCTTCTAGGCGCTGGCGCGGCAAGGTTCAAGCGTACCCGCCCCTCCTGCCGATGCGGCATTGATTTTTTCGCCCGCGCCGTGCAAACCGCACCCGACAGTGAGGGAACGCACCATGACCAGAA
The DNA here is from genome assembly GCA_964496915.1 of uncultured Rhodobacter sp. Taxonomy (GTDB): domain Bacteria; phylum Pseudomonadota; class Alphaproteobacteria; order Rhodobacterales; family Rhodobacteraceae; genus Pararhodobacter. Next base: position 21,353 of record CAZCAX010000002.1, on the reverse strand, counting down.
TCGACGCCACCTTTGCCCGCCTGCGCGCCGATGGCCGCAAGGCTTTCGTGTCCTACATCATGGGCGGCGACCCGGATCTTGAGACATCGCTGGCTGTCATGCAGGGCCTGCCGGGCGCTGGTGTGGACATCATCGAACTGGGTGTGCCCTTCACCGACCCGATGGCCGATGGCCCCACCATCCAGCTTGCCGGGCAGCGCGCGCTGGAAGGCGGGATGACGCTGGAAAAGACGCTGGAGATGGTGCGCCGGTTCCGCGCGGTGAACGATGAAACGCCGATTGTCCTGATGGGCTACTACAATCCGATCTACAACCGGGGTGTCGAGCGCTTTCTGACGGATGCCAAGGCGGCGGGAGTGGACGGGTTGATCGTGGTTGATCTGCCGCCCGAAGAGGACAGCGAACTGTGCCTGCCCGCGCAGGCGGCTGGCCTGAACTTCATCCGCCTCGCCACGCCGACGACCGACGACAAGCGCCTGCCGGTGGTTCTGAAGAACACCTCGGGCTTTGTCTATTACGTATCGATCACCGGGATCACCGGCGCGGCAGCGGCACAGGCGGTCGATGTGGCCCCCGAGGTGGCACGGATCAAGGCCGCGACAGACCTGCCGGTGATCGTGGGATTCGGCATCTCCACTCCTGACACGGCGGAGGCGATTGCGAATGTGGCGGATGGCTGCGTTGTCGGCTCGGCCATTGTGAAGGAGATCGCCGAAGGAAAGCCGGTCGATGCGGTTCTGTCCTTCGTTGCAGGGTTGGCCGACGGGGCGCATCGGGGCTGAGGGGCTGGAAAAACCGCGTTGCCTCCCCCCGCAAGCGGTTGACTCATCCCACCCCGCCCGCTTAAACGCGCCACGTTCGCCCCGCCGGGCATTTTCATGGAGGCCACATTGGAAGACGGAAGTAGTAGCTTGGCTGCATCCCGCGACCTGCGTGCTGTGGCCGATTCCATTCTGAAAAGCAGATCCCGGACCAGCGGCTGAACGACTGACCTGCATGGTCATGCGGGGGCCGTTCGGCCCCTTTTCCTGACGGAGCATGACCCATGACCACTGTCACACTGAACACCGACGCCATTGTGCGCTCCCTGCGGCTCAACGACATGGACGCCATCGCCGCTGGCCTGCGCCACGAGCATGCAGCCGATATCGTCAGCCTGATCGGCGATTTGCCCGCCGAGGATATCGCCCGCGTGCTGCTCTGCCTTGACGAGAAACGCCAGGCCACGCTCTTTGGCTATTTCCGCCCCGCGATGCAGACCGCGCTGGCACGCGTCATCGACCGCACCGAAATGGCACGGATCTTCGGCGCCATGGCCCATGACGAACGCGCTGATCTCTTCGCCCATCTGACCGAAGAGCAGAAAAACGCGCTCATGCCCGGCCTCGCGCAGGCCGAACGCGAAGACACGCGCAAGCTGGCTGCCTATCCGAAAGGCACGGTGGGCTCGGTCATGACCTCGGATTACGCAACGATTCCACCGCATCTGACGACGGTTCAGGCCGTCGAACATCTGCGGCGCGTCGCGCCCGATACCGAGACAATCTACCACTCCTATGTCGTCGATACCGAGTGCCGGTTGGTCGGCACCGTCAGCCTGCGCGACCTGATTGTCGCGCATGACGAAGCCACGGTTGAATCGGTGATGCGGCGCGAACCGCCTTTCCTTCGCGCCGAGGACAAGCGCGAAAAAGCGGTGGAAATGATCCGCAAATACGACCTGCTGGCGCTGCCGGTCATCAATGGCGGCGACAGGCTGGCCGGTATTGTCACCTATGATGACGCGATGGACGTAGCGCGCGAAGCTGAAGATGTGAACTTTCACAAGACCTCGGCGGTGGCGGGGTTGGGGGCCAATATGTTGCAGGCCTCCGTCGGCCTGCTCTACCGCAAGCGGATTCCCTGGCTGGTGATCCTGGTGTTTGGCAATATCTTTTCCGGCGCCGGCATCGCCTATTTCGAAGACACGATCGCCGCCTATGTCGCGCTGGTCTTCTTCCTGCCGCTCTTGATCGACAGCGGCGGCAATGCCGGCAGCCAGTCGGCGACGCTGATGGTGCGCGCCTTGGCCACGGGCGATGTGAAGATGTCCGACTGGGGCAAGATGCTGGGACGTGAGGTCATGGTGGCTGGCGCTCTGGGGCTGACTATGGCGCTGGCCGTATCTGCCATCGGCGTATTCCGTGGCGGTCCGGAGATTGCGGTGGTTGTGTCGCTGACGATGGTGATCATCGTTCTGGTGGGTTCGGTTCTGGGAATGTCGATGCCCTTCATCCTGTCGAAGTTCCGCATGGACCCAGCCGCAGCCTCGGCGCCGCTGATCACCTCGCTTGCCGATGCGCTCGGGGTGGTGATCTATTTCGCCATGGCGACCTGGCTGTTGGACATGTCCGCTATCGGTGGTTAACGGCAATCGGCCCGGCCGGTGACGGTCGGGCCTTTCCTGCTGATCCGATCAGCGCACGATATGCACAACCCGGCGCTCCTGAGGCTCCACGATTACCGGCACACCATTGACATAGGCATAACGGAAATCGCTTTCGGGCACCGGTTGCAGCATCACGGCCTCGGGCAGCCCCGCACCAACCACGACTTCGCCTTCCAGATAGACCGGCTCGACCGGGTTTTGCTGAACATAGGTCACCGTGGTTTCGCGCGGCGCAAGGCCGCCTGCCCCCATACCTGCCGCAGCCCCCACGGCCGCCCCAAATGGACCGCCGACGATAGCCCCGACAACCGCCCCGACAGTGCCACCACCGATCACATTGGCACCAGCGTCCTCACGTTCGACCACGCGGATCTCGCGACGCACCTCGGGGGTGGAAATAATAACCTGCCCGGCTTCAACCTGCGTTTCAAGATAGTCGCTAAAAGCCCAGCCTTCGGCGCCATCATGGTTTACTTCGCACCAGTTTTCCGCCTCCAGACAGCCCAGAACCGAAACGCTGCCGCCTTCGGGAATTACGCTGCGGATCGCGTGGGTTGGCCCCGGCCCGATACGCAGGTTCAGGTCAGTGGTAGCCGCAGCAGTGGTCTGGGAAAGCGCGGTCGAGGCAAACAGACTGGCTGCCAGAGCACCGCCAATGATAATCTTCGGTTTCATCGTCATCTCCTCTTCATTGTCAGCTGCCTTCCGGTTCTGCCGGTGCAGCACTCACGGCACGACAACCTTCCACCTGCCACAAGGGTTCCAATGCCCGGACAGGAAGCGGCGCTTGCCCGCTTACGGGGGCTCTGGTAAGCCAAACTTACCAATCTCCGGAGTTGCACCAATGCCCGTGATCACCTGCATCGAAGACCTGCGTCGCATCCATGCCCGCCGTGCCCCGCGCATGTTCTATGACTACGCGGAATCCGGCAGCTGGACCGAACAGACGTTTCGAGAGAACACCACCGATTTCCAGAAGCTGCGCCTTCGTCAACGGGTGGCGGTGGACATGACCGCCCGCTCCACCCGCTCCACGATGATTGGCCAGGACGTGGCGATGCCAGTAGCGCTGGCACCGGTGGGGCTGACGGGCATGCAGCATGCCGACGGCGAGATCCTCGCCGCCCGGGCGGCTGAAAACTTCGGCGTGCCGTTCACGCTGTCAACCATGTCGATCTGCTCGATCGAGGATGTCGCTGCGCATACAAGCAAACCCTTCTGGTTTCAGCTTTACGTGATGAAGGACGAGGATTTCGTGCGCCGCCTCATAGGGCGGGCCAAGGATGCGGGCTGTTCGGCACTTGTGCTGACCCTGGATCTTCAGATCCTCGGCCAGCGGCACAAGGATCTGAAGAATGGCCTGTCCGCCCCGCCCAAACTGACGCTGCCTACCATGATCAACCTGGCAACGAAATGGCGCTGGGGGATGGGGATGCTGGGCACGAAGCGGCGGTTTTTTGGCAATATCGTGGGCCATGCCGCCGGGGTGGGCGATGCATCGTCGCTGTCAAGCTGGACGGCTGAACAGTTCGATCCGCAACTGGACTGGGGCAAGGTGGAAAAGCTGCGCGACCTCTGGGGCGGAAAGCTGATCCTGAAGGGGATCCTGGACGCCGAGGATGCCAGGATGGCGCTGCGGGTGGGGGCTGATGCGATCGTGGTGTCAAACCACGGCGGGCGACAGCTTGACGGGGCAATGAGCGCGATCCGCATGCTGCCATCAATCATGGAAGCGGTGGGCGACAAGGTCGAGGTGCATCTCGACAGCGGTATCCGCTCAGGACAGGACGTGCTCAAGGCGTTGGCGCTCGGCGCACGCGGCACCTATATCGGTCGCGCCTTCATCTACGGGCTGGGCGCGATGGGCGAACCCGGCGTGCGCAAGGCGCTGGAGGTCATTCACCGAGAGCTCGATGTAAGCATGGCGCTTTGTGGCGAACGCGACGTTCACAAGCTGGGACGACACAACATGATCATACCACAGGGTTTTGACGATCCGACCACGGTTATCTGAGGCGATGTTCTGACGCGTTGGCCCTGAGGGGCAGCGGCGCTCGCCCCCCATCGAGGGGGGCTCGCGCCGTCGGGGGCTCTGCCCCCTCCCCACCGCTCCGGTGGAAACGGTCGTGCAACACGATACACGGATACCGGGCCGGCTTTCCGCCAGCCCGCACCCACCATTCATCTTGCCAAAAAAATACGCCCGGGGTGAATTGGCCACAGGCCAAGAGGGGGCGGAGCCCCCTCAAGGGCGCGTGCGCGCCCTTGCGCCGCGCGGCACAGCCGCGCCGCCTCGCCCACGGGAAGAGGAGAGGGCACAGCTACCGTGCGACGACAGGCGAGAGCTGCTCCGGCTTCTTGGCTTGGGCGCATGTTCAGCGGCGTTGGTCCATGAGATGCCAAAGTGCCGCGCCGGCTCGTATGAACAAGTTTCGGGCATGGCGCAATGGATCAGGGCGGGGTGCTTGCAGGCGCGGCAGCACCGCGTCTTCTCCCAGCGCCGCACGTGCCAGTTGCTGGCCCAGCACAGTACCCGGAGCGATACCGCGCCCGTTGTAACCCAACAGCCCGAAAGCCCCCGGCCCTGGCTGCCAGAGGCGCGGCAGCGCGTCGGGCGTGGTGCCGATTCTTCCAAACCATTGTTGCGCGAATCGCTGCCCCTTGAGCTGCGGATAGAGCCGGGCCATTTGCCTTTGCGCCCAGGCTGCATGGGTTCCCCTGTCCGCCCCGCCCAATGCGCCGACCGAGCCGATGATGAATCGCCCCGCCGCGTCAAGCCGGAACGAGGTCAGTATCTTGGCGCTGTTCCAGGCGCCCTCACCGCCCGGCAGTATCGTCGCTCGCAGACTTTCGGGCAGCGGATCGGTGGCGAAGTTGAAATAGGGCAGCACCGCCATCGCCCAGGCAGGCGGTTCGCCCGCTCCCTGTGCATAGGCATTGGTGGCCCAGATCACGCGCGGCGCGCGCAGCGTCCCGCCTGGCGTTGTCAGCCGCCATACCCCACCCGCGTGCTCTGCCGCACTCACCGGAGACTGCGTGAATATCTGAGCGCCGGCGCCTAGTGCCGCCCGCGCCAGCCCGCGAGCATAGGCAAGCGGCTGCACCGTGCCCGCACGCGGATCAAACAACGCACCACGAAAGCGCGCGCTGCCGGTGCGGGCGCGGGTTTGTGGCGCATCAAGCAAAGTCACCGTCACGCCACGTGCATGCCATTGCTCGGCGCGTTGGCTCAGCGAGGCAAGCCCGGCACGGTCTTCGGCGCAGTGGAGGGTGCCGACCGGCCGCGCCTCGCAATCGATGGCATGGCGTTCGATCAGTGCCCAGACCGCTGCCGGGGCCTGCGCCAGCAGCGCGGGAAGCGGACTGTTTGCATCATGCCGGGCAAGGCGGCGTTCCAGATCCTCGGGCATCAGCCAAAGCCCGGCATTTACCAGGCCGACATTGCGTCCCGAGCCGCCAGAACCGATTTCCGACGCTTCCAGCACCACAACCCGCGCGCCCGTCCCGGCGGCTTCAAGCGCGGCCGAAAGGCCGGTATAGCCTGCACCGACAATCGCAACATCGGCATCAAGCTCACCGGATAGGGAAGCAGTCTGCGGTGCAGGCGGTGCGGTTACGGCCCAGAGGCCAGGGGTATCGAGAGGGTGCATGGCGCTGCCTTCGGCTGTTAACCGGTGCACGATCAACAGGCCCGGCGGCTGGCGTCAAGGGCAATTGGCGGCGCGGATATCTGCGCCCCTATTCGGCAGCGGCAATCCGGGGCTTGAGCTGAAAGCCACGTTCGATCATGTCGGAGGGCGCGACCGGGTATTCGCCCGAAAAACAGGCGTCGCAGAACTGCGGGCACTTCGCGTTGCGCCCCCCCGCCTCGCCTGCCGCACGGTAAAGACCGTCAAGCGAGATGAACTTGAGGCTTTCAACACCGATGAAATCGCGCATCTCGTCCTCGCTCATCCGTGCAGCCAGCAGTTTCGAGCGTTCCGGTGTATCGACGCCATAGAAACACGGCCAGGATGTCGGCGGAGAGGCGATGCGGAAATGCACTTCCTTCGCCCCCGCTTCAAGGATCATTTCCTTGATCTTGAGGCTGGTTGTCCCTCGCACCACCGAATCATCGACCAGCACGATCCGCTTGCCGGCCACCAGCGCGCGGTTGACGTTCAGTTTCAGCCGCACGCCCATGTTGCGGATCTGCTCGGACGGTTCGATGAAGGTGCGGCCCATATACTGGTTGCGGGTAATACCCATGGCGAAAGGAATGCCTGATTCATGGCTGTAGCCGATCGCTGCGGGCGTGCCTGAATCTGGCACCGGGCAGACAAGGTCAGCCTCGACCGGGGCCTCGCGCGCCAGTTCCACCCCGATCTGGTGGCGGGTCTCATAGACCGAGCGGCCACCCAGGATGCTGTCGGGGCGCGAGAAATAGACCTGCTCGAAGATGCAAAAGCGTGACGTGGTGTGATCAAAGGGATGAGACGAGGTGACAGTGCCCTCACTGTCGATCACCACCATCTCACCCGGCGCGATTTCGCGCACGAAATCGGCGCCGAGGATATCGAGCGCGCAGGTTTCCGACGACAGCACCCAGCCGCCATTCTTGTGCCCGCCAACCCGGCCCAGCACCAGCGGGCGCACGCCCAGCGGATCACGCACGCCGATCAGCTTGGTGCGGGTCATGGCGACAATGGAAAACGCGCCTTCGATCCGGCGCAGCGCGTCTTTCATCCGTTCGGGGATGTTCTTCTGGATTGACCGCGCCATCAGATGGATGATGCACTCGCTGTCGGACGAGGACTGAAAGATCGAACCGCGTTCAATCAGTTCGCGGCGGATGGCATTGGCGTTGGTGATGTTGCCGTTATGCGCAATCGCAGCCCCGCCCATGGCGAACTCGCCAAAGAAGGGCTGAACATCACGAATCGCCGTGCCACCCTTGGAGCCGGCTGTGGAGTAGCGCACATGGCCTATGCCGATGGCGCCGGGCAGGGTCTCCATCAGCCGTGCCGAGGTGAAATTGTCGCGCACCAGCCCGAAGCGATGCGCCGACTGAAACCCTTGCTCGGGCGAATAGGTGATGATTCCCCCCGCCTCTTGCCCGCGGTGCTGAAGCGCGTGCAGGCCAAGGGCGACGAAATTGGCGGCATCCTGCACGCCGATCACGCCAAAGACGCCGCATTCCTCCTTCAGCTTGTCATCATCGAAGGGGTGGCTGGGCCATTGCTGCATCGGCTAAAGTCCTCGAAGCTGCGTTCGGTCCTGCTTTAGGCCGTCACGCGCCGCCAGACAAGCCCGGGCTGGCAGCGTGTCACGAATTTGAAGCAATCGTCATGTCCGGCGCGCGGCGCAGGAACCAACCAGTTCCTCATAGCGATCAACGATCCAGTTCGGAGCGTTCTCGGGCAGTGCGTCCGAGATGGCGGTCTGGATACGCCCGAATACGGCTGCCGAGCGGCTGTTATCCACCATCTCGACATTGCCCGGCGGCACAGCGCGCTCGAACACCATAAGCGCCACAGCCACCAGAAGAATGCCGCGCAGAACGCCGAAGAAAAAACCCAGCCCCTGATCGATCCCGCCCAGCGCCGAATTGCGGATCAGCCCCGAAAAGACCGGCGTGAACAACGCAACCACCATCAGCACAATGGCAAAGACAGCAGCGAACGCCGCGATTATGGTCAACTCGCAGCTGTCGCCGAGAATGTTGCCGAGATAGGGGATTTCGCGCATCAGCGGTTCGACGGCCGGAGCCAGCACGAAAGCCAGAATCGCCGCCGCGACCCAGCCCAGAATGGCAAGCGTCTCGCGGACCAGTCCGCGCGAATAGGCCAGAATGGCCGAAACCACGATGACCAGCGCGACAACGCCGTCCACGAGGGTGAAGGCATCCATGCGTTTCTCTCCTCTGGGCGCTATCCTGCGCCGAAAATATCGCCCACGAAACCGGCCAGATCGGCGAAGGGGCGCAGTTCAACGCCGGTTTCCCCGCTCGGTTTGCCGCCCGCAGGAAGCATGGCGCTGGTGAAACCAAGTTTTCGCGCTTCTTTCAACCTGTTTTCCGACTGCCCCACCGGTCTGAGCGCACCGGAAAGCGAGATTTCCCCGAAAACAACCGTTTCAGGTGGAATCGATACATCTTCGCGGGCGCTGAGAAGTGCTGCCGCAACCGCCAGATCGGCGGCAGGCTCGTTCACTTTCATGCCGCCTGCCACATTCAGGAACACATCAAGCCCGGTGAAGGGAATGGCGCAGCGCGCCTCCAGCACCGCCAGGATGGTTGACAGCCGCCCACTGTCCAGCCCTACCACCGTGCGCCGGGGCATCGACAGCGGCGACGGGGCGACCAGCGCCTGGATCTCTGTCAGCATCGGCCGCGTGCCCTCGATCCCGGCAAAAACCACCGAGCCGGGCGCAGGCTGGCCGCGTTCGGACAGAAACAGCGCCGAGGGGTTGGCAACCTCGGAAAGGCCCTGCCCCGTCATCTCGAACACGCCGATCTCGTCAGCCGGGCCAAAGCGGTTCTTGACCGCGCGCAGGATCCGGAACTGATGGCCGCGCTCGCCTTCGAAATAAAGCACACAATCAACCATGTGCTCAACCACGCGCGGCCCGGCGATCTGCCCCTCCTTGGTGACATGGCCCACCAGAATCACCGACACTCCGCGCTTCTTGGCAAAACTGACCAGTTCATGCGCCGAGGCGCGGACCTGCGCCACCGAGCCTGGCGCGCTTTCGACGCTGTCGAGCCACATGGTCTGTATCGAATCGATCACCACCAGATCCGGGCGCTCGGTTTCGAGGGTGGTCAGGATATCGCGCAAACCGGTTTCAGCCCCCAGCCGGACCGGCGCATCGTCCAGCCCCAGCCGCTGGGCGCGCATGCGCACCTGCGCCGCAGCTTCCTCGCCGGAAATATAGAGACAGTTCAGCCCCCCCCGCGCGAAGGCCGCAACCGCCTGCAACAAAAGTGTGGACTTGCCGATTCCGGGATCGCCCCCCACCAATATTGCCGAGGCACCGACCAGACCACCACCCAGCACGCGATCGAACTCGGTGATGCCCGACAGCGCACGTGGCGGCGGGGTTTCCTTTGTCTGAAGGGTGCTCAGTTCGATGACGCGACCGCGCGCCGAAGGACCACGCGGCCCGGCTGCCAGTGGCGCCTCTTCGACAATGCTGTTCCAGGCACCACAGGCCTCACACCGGCCCATCCATTTGCGATGACGCGCGCCGCATTCAGTGCAGGTGAACTGGGGTTGTGCCTTGGCCATGCCCGGTTATTACCCTTCCCGCCGGATGGTGCAAGCCGACGGGCACGAAGTTGGCACCCTCAAGGGGGCTTTGCCCCCTCTGGGCCTGCGGCCCATTCACCCCCAGGATATTTATGAACAGATGAAGGGGGGCGGCAACTTACGGTGACAGCGCGATGACCGGCGCTTTCAGTGGGTCCAGACCTGACGACGGTTGGTAGCGAAATTTTCGCCATAGCCGCCTGGACGAATGTTCATGCTGCGCGGCTTGGGCTGCACGACGGTGTAGTCGATCCCGTGCGCTTCGGCATAGGCTTCGGCGTCGGCCTGGGTTGCGAAGCGCAGGCGAACTTGGCTTTGGGTATCGCCCGATCCTGTCCAGCCCATCAAGGGGTCGGTCACCCGCGCTTCGGCGGGCGCGAAATCCAGCACCCATTGCCGTGACCGGGCGGTGCCGGATTGCATCGCGTTGCGGGCGGGTCGGTAGATGCGAGCGCGCATGGCTGGTCTCCGTTTGCTTTGATGCCTTATCTCCAAATCCGCCGGTTCTGACAAGAGGGGGGCGGCCAAGGCCCACGCGTAGAACAAATATGGTACAGGAATAGGACCAAAGGGTTGCATCCGCCTGCCAATCCCGCACACTGCAGTCGCATCAAGGAGAAACCGCCCCGTGACCGACTCGCCCTCCTGCCCCGCCCCGGCGCCGCGCCAGAAGCTGGAAGGCGGCATCCGTTTTCGCATGCAGACCCCCTTCACGGCCGCGGGCGATCAGCCCAGGGCGATCGAGGAACTGGCGCAGGGTGTGCGCGAGGGCGAGCGCAACCAGGTGCTGCTGGGCGCGACCGGCACAGGCAAGACCTTCACCATGGCACGGGTGATCGAGGAAACCCAGCGCCCGGCGATCATCCTGGCGCCCAACAAGACGCTCGCCGCGCAATTGTATGGCGAGTTCAAGAGCTTCTTCCCCGACAACGCGGTCGAATATTTCGTCAGCTACTACGATTACTATCAGCCTGAAGCCTATGTTCCGCGCACCGACACCTTCATCGAAAAGGAAAGTCAGATCAATGAGCAGATCGACCGGATGCGCCACTCGGCCACCCGGGCGCTGCTGGAACGCGACGATGTGATCATCGTGGCCTCGGTCAGCTGCATCTACGGTATCGGCTCGGTCGAGACCTATTCGGCGATGACCCAGGACCTGGAGGTGGGCGGCCTCTATGATCAGCGTCAGGTGATCGCGGAACTGGTCGCCCAGCAGTTCCGCCGCAATGACGCGGCCTTTACGCGGGGTGTCTTCCGGGTGCGCGGCGATTCGATCGAGCTGTGGCCGGCACACCTTGAAGATCGCGCCTGGCGGTTGTCATTCTTCGGCGAAGATCTGGAATCGATCACCGAATTCGACCCGTTGACCGGCGCCAAGACTGACACATTCGACAAGATCCGCATCTATGCCAACAGCCACTACGTCACCCCGCGCCCGACGCTGCAACAGGCGATCAAGGGCATCAAGGAGGAGCTGTTTCATACCCTCAAGCGGATGAATGTCGAGGGCAAGCTTCTGGAGGCGCAGCGGCTTGAGCAGCGCACGCGCTTTGATATCGAAATGCTGGAGGCAACCGGCGTCTGCAACGGGATCGAAAATTATTCACGCTACCTGACCGGGCGCGCGCCCGGCGAACCGCCGCCGACGTTGTTTGAGTTCATTCCTGACAATGCCATTGTCTTTGCCGACGAAAGCCATGTGACCGTGCCGCAGATCGGCGGCATGTATCGCGGCGACTACAAGCGCAAGTTCACCCTGGCCGAACACGGTTTCCGGCTGCCGTCCTGCATGGACAACCGCCCCCTGAAGTTCGAGGAATGGGATGCGATGCGTCCGCAATCGGTCTTTGTTTCGGCCACGCCCGCAAAATGGGAACTGGAGCAGACGGGCGGCGTGTTTACCGAGCAGGTGATCCGCCCAACCGGCCTTTTGGACCCCGAGGTCGAAATTCGGCCTGTTGCCTCGCAAGTTGATGATCTGCTTGATGAAATTCGCCGCGTGGCGCAGAAAGGGCTGCGGGTTCTGGTCACCGTTCTTACCAAGCGCATGGCCGAGGATCTGACCGAATACCTGCACGAACAGGGCGTCCGGGTGCGCTACATGCATTCCGATATCGACACGATCGAGCGGATCGAGATTTTGCGCGACCTGCGGTTGGGGGCGTTCGATGTGCTGATCGGCATCAACCTGTTGCGGGAGGGGCTGGATATTCCTGAATGCGGGCTGGTGGCGATTTTGGATGCCGACAAGGAAGGCTTCCTGCGCTCGGAAACCTCTTTGATCCAGACCATCGGCCGCGCGGCACGTAACGCCGAGGGCCGGGTGATCATGTATGCCGACCGGATCACCGGCTCGATGGACCGCGCGATAGCCGAGACCAACCGCCGACGCGAAAAGCAGAAAGCCTATAACGAGGCGCATGGTATCACGCCGGAAACGGTCAAGAAGAATGTCGAGGACGTGCTGGCGGGCCTGTGGCAGGGCGATACCGATCTGTCACGGGTGACTGCGAAGGTCGACAAACCGCTGGTCGGCGCCAATCTGGCCGCGCATCTGGACGGGTTGCGCACACAGATGCGCAAGGCCGCCGAAAACCTGGAATTCGAAGAGGCCGCCCGCCTGCGCGACGAGATCAAGCGTCTGGAAGCGGTGGAACTTGCGATTGCCGACGACCCGCTGGCCCGGCAATCAGCGGTGGAAGAGGCGGTCGAGGGTGCGGTGAAGGCGCGCGGGCGGTCAACCGCCGGAAAGCCAGGGCAGCGGGGCGGCGTGAAGAAACGGGGGCGGTGATCCGTGTTCGCAGCACCCGCCCATCCCTTCCCGACCGCAACACATATCAATTGAGAAACCACTCTCCCACGCAATTGCGCCACTCACCCGGTGCGATGGGTTTGCGGTGGGTGAAGCGGACGGAATGCAGTGGGCCTTCGATCTCGCGCTGCCAGAATTCGATGAACCCGAACAGGCGCGGGTAATCTGGTGCCAGGTCGAAATCCTGCCAGATATAGCTGTTGAGCACGTTTCGATAATCCGGCATGCGATAGAAGAACTCTGCCGTGGTCAGCCCATAGCCCTTGAGCATCAGTTCGGTTTCCTTGTTTTGGCTTTCCCGTGTTGTCATGCTGTCATCCCAAGATGTCATTGCCGCATATGCGCGAGCCGCGCGATCCCAGCTTGCCTGAAATGGATTAAAATACAATGAAAACAAATTGTTATCACTCACCCATCCAGGCTGATGAAAGCCACGTTGAACTATGCTGCGCCTGTGGGCCAAGGTGTGGCAATGCAGCCCCGCACTGATGCCACTGTGCCCTGTGTCGGCAAGCGCGTGGCGCTGGTGCTGGGGGCGGCGGTCTGGGCCGGGGGCGCTCCCTCTCCCACATTGGCGCGTCGGGCACGGCACGCAGCGGGGCTATACCGGGCGGGCAAGGTGGATATGATCATCGGCTGCGGCGGCCTGGGCGATCATCCACCGACCGAAGCCAGCGTAATCGTCGCAGTTTGCCGCGCCGAAGGTGTGCCCGACGCGGCACTGACCGAGGAAGGCGCTTCAACCAGCACGCGCGAGAACCTCACCAACGCCCTGCCCCTGCTGGCACGGCTGAATCCGTATTCGGTGATCATCGTCACGGACCCTTACCACGCGCCGCGCGCCCGGCTGATTGCGCATCAACTGGGCTTGCGCGCGGGTAGCGATTGCCCGCCCTGGCGTGCAATCGGTCCGCGACAATGGCTGCGCAACATCCCGCGCGAGGGGTTGGCACTGCTGGCCACCCTTTTACGGCTGCGCTGACGGGTGCACCGCCTCAGCCCGGCACCTGCACCCGCACACGCGTGATCCGGTTGCCGTGGCCAAAAAGCTCTACAAAGACGGGCACATTACCCTGCACGATCATCCGCCGTGTGTAGGGATCGGTGTCACTGTTGCGCACCAGTTGTTCGAGCGTAGCGCGGTTAGCTGCATCGGCAAAGAATGGATCCCATTCATCGCCCCGGTGCCGGATGCCGAAGCGGTGATAATTCGCCCTGTCCTGACGAATGATCTGCCAGAATTCACCCAGTCGCTGACCGTTGGAATTATAGAGATCCTCGTGCCCGATATACGCGACATATGATCCGATCAATGCCTGGGCACTGGCTGCCAGAGGGACAAGTGCAAGCATCGCGGCGATGGCAAGAAGTCTCAAGGCGCGCAAGACAGATCCCCCCCCCTAGCGAAGCAGGTGAACAGCGCAAGGCGCATAGCGCACCACCCGCGCGGCAGTCGAGCCATAGAGGCTGGTATCCGAACGGTGCGTAGCCAGCACAATGCAGTCGACCTGATTACCCTGCGCCCAATCGAGGATCTCGCGTGCCGCATCGCCTTCGATCACCAGCACCCGCCCGTCCTGAAGCGTATCGGCCTGACGCTGAAGATCGGCGCGGATCGCCTCCACCAACTCGTCGCGGTAGCCTTCGGGCATGTAGTCAATGGCAAAGAACGGAACCGGGTCCATCACATGCAAAAGCGTGATGACAGCGCCCGGAGACGCCAGCTGCTGAGCGGCCAACAATTCGGCTTTGGCGGTATGCCCCGCTTCGTAGGCGATGGGCACCAGAATGTTCTTGTACATGGTTTTTCTCCGTTTCTTTTGTACATGCTAACCCGGATCGCGGCGTTTCACCATTGATTCAGGTCATACGCCGGCGCCGCCGCCATTGCTTCCGCCTGTGGGGTTCGGCTATAAGGGGCACAACAAAATATTGTGGATCTGCAGCACAAAGAGGCCCCGGTGAGCGACACGCCCGACACCCCGGAAGAGATGGACGAAAAGAAGCCTTCGGGCCCCTCGGTTTCGATCGTGCAGGAGATGCGCACGTCGTATCTCGATTATGCAATGAGCGTGATCGTCAGCCGTGCCATCCCCGACCTGCGCGATGGGCTGAAGCCGGTGCACCGGCGTATCCTTTACGCGATGCACGAGTCGGGCAACACGCATGACAAGCCCTACCGCAAATCCGCCCGCTCGGTCGGGGATACGATGGGCAAGTATCACCCCCATGGTGACAGCGCGATCTATGACGCGCTGGTGCGCATGGCCCAGCCTTTCGCCATGTCGCTCAAGCTATTGGACGGTCAGGGCAATTTCGGCTCGATGGATGGCGACACCGCAGCCGCGATGCGCTATACGGAAGTGCGCATGGACAAACCTGCGAACTTCCTGCTGGCCGATATCGACAAGGATACCGTCAACTTTCAGGACAATTATGATGGCAAGGACCGTGAGCCCACGGTTCTGCCCGCACGCTTCCCCAATATGCTCGTAAACGGCGCTGGCGGCATTGCTGTAGGCATGGCCACCAACATTCCGCCGCATAATCTGGGCGAGGTGATCGACGCGACACAGGCGCTTATCGAGAACCCTGACCTGACCCCGGAAGAACTGATGGAATTCGTGCCCGCACCGGACTTCCCCACCGGCGGGCTCATTCTGGGTCGTTCGGGCGCGCGCAAGGCCTATACCGAAGGGCGGGGCTCGGTGATTGTCCGCGCGCGCACCCATGTTGAAGAACTTCGCAAGGACCGCTACGCCATCATTATCGATGAGATCCCCTATCAGGTGAACAAATCCACCATGGTAGAACGGATCGCCGAAGCCGTGCGCGACAAGCGGATCGAGGGGATCAGCAATGTCGCCGATGAAAGCGACCGGACCGGAGTGCGCGTGGTTGTCGAACTGAAACGCGACGCCACGCCCGATGTGGTTCTGAACCAGTTGTTCCGCTTCACGCCGATGCAGACCTCGTTTGCCTGCAACATGCTGGCGCTGAACGGCGGTCGGCCCGAGCAACTGACCCTGCGCGACTTCCTGACCGCCTTCGTCAGCTTCCGTGAAGAGGTGGTTACCCGCCGCACGGCATTCGAGCTGAACAAGGCGCGTGAACGCAGCCATGTGCTGTGTGGTCTTGCCGTTGCGGTATCGAATGTCGATGAGGTTGTCGCCACGATCCGCGCCTCGGCCGACCCTGCGGAAGCGCGCGAAAAGCTGATGACCCGGCGCTGGCCGGCCGTCGATATCGCGCCCTATATCCTGCTGATCGACGACCCCAGCCACACGATGAACGACGATGGCACCTATAACCTCTCCGAGGTTCAGGCCCGCGCGATTCTTGAACTGCGCCTGCAACGCCTCACAGCGATGGGCGTGAAAGAGGTCACTGACGAACTGGAAGACCTCGCCGCCAAGATCAAGGACTACCTCGATATCCTGCGCTCGCGCGAGCGGATCATGGCGATCATCCTGGGCGAACTGACCGAGGTGCGCGAGGCCTTCGCCGTGCCGCGCCGCACCGAGATCGTCGACTGGGCCGGCGACATGGACGACGAGGATCTGATCGAGCGTGAGGACATGGTGGTGACCGTCACCTCGGGCGGCTATATCAAGCGCACGCCCCTGGCCGAATTCCGCGCCCAGAACCGCGGCGGCAAGGGCCTAAGTTCGATGTCCACCAAGGAAGACGATGTGGTGACCACGCTGTTTGTGGCCAACACCCATACGAACCTTCTGTTCTTCACGACCGATGGAATGGTCTACAAGCTGAAATGCTGGCGCCTGCCGCTGGCCGGGCGCAACGCGCGCGGCAAGGCAATCGTCAACATCCTGCCAATCCCGACAGGGGTGAGCATTGCTGCGATCATGCCAGTGGATGCGCCGGAAGAAGACTGGCAGAACCTGCAAATCGTCTTCGCCACCTCGCAAGGCGATGTGCGGCGCAATGCGCTGAGCGATTTCACCAATGTCATGCGCAACGGCAAGATCGCCATGAAACTGCCCGAAGGCGTCAGCCTGGTGAATGCGCGTATCTGCGACGAGGACGATGATGTAATGCTCGTCACGGCCATGGGCCGTGCGATCCGCTTTCCCACAACGGATGTGCGCGTCTTCAAAGGCCGCGATTCGACCGGTGTGCGTGGCATCCGCCTGGCCGAAGAGGATCTGGTCGTCTCGATGGCTGTGATCCGCCACTTCGAGGCTGACCCGCAACAGCGCGCCGCCTATCTCAAGCAGCGCCGCCTGATGGCCGGTGCGCCCGATGAAGCCGAGGGTGACGACGAGGAAATCGCCACAGAGCCCGGCCAGTTGTCGCCTGAACTCTATGCCGAAATGTCGGCGCGCGAGGAACTGATCCTGACCATTACCGCGAACGGTGCTGGCAAACTGTCATCTTCGCATGATTACCCAGTGCGCGGGCGCGGCGGTCAGGGCGTCATGGCAATGGACAAGGCGATGCGCGGCGGGCCGCTGGTGGCCAGCTTCCCGGTCGATCAGGGCGACCAGATCATGCTCGCCACCTCCACCGGCCAATCGATACGCGTGCCGGTCGATCAGATCAGCTTCCGTTCAAGGTCAGCCGGCGGGGTAAGAGTGTTCAACACCGGCGGCGGCGAATTTGTGGTCTCAGTCGCGCGGGTGGCCGAACAAGGCGAAGACTGAATCGCCGAAAGAAGAAGAAAACAAAGGGGGGCGCTGCCCCCCTCTTGGCTGCGCCAATTCACCCCCCGGCGTACTTCCGGCAAGATGAAGTCGAAAACAACACGCCCGTCTTCACCTGTTCCCTAAATATCCCGGGGGAATCCCTTCTGCTGCGCAGAAGGGATGGGGGCAGCGCCCCCCTATGCCGCGTGGCGCAGCCACGCGGCCCGGCCAAACGGGATGAGCGTTGCGGCGCAGCCGCGGTGCGAAGACGGGCGGGAGTGGCCCCTGCCTCTGCCCTGCCCGGTTCTCGTCAACCTTCGTTGATATCGTGATCAATTCGGCGGCTCTGGCCGCGCCGACCCAGAGCGCGGCGCAGGATCAACCAGCTGACCAGTGACATGATCGCAAATACCACCAGCGTGTTGAAGGGCTGGACCACCATCCAGCCGCTACCGGGCAGCCCCAGACCGATTATTGCCCCTGTCACGACCGCCCCCAGCGCAAAACCCACGAAGACATAGCCCGGCACCAGGACTTCAAGAATTGCCAGCACCAACCCGGCCGCCACCCAAACCCACCAGACGGCCAGCATCAGCCCTTGCCCCCCGATATCTTGCCACCCAGCATCCTGAAAGCATCGCCAAAGGCATCAAGTGCCTGTGCCGGAACGATGAGTGTCTGTTTGCCCGCGCCTTCACCGACCTTGGTCAGTGCCTCCACCTGCTTAAGCGCCACCTGATACTGCGCCGCTTCCAGTCCGTTCCGTGAGATTGCCTCGGCGATAACGCCGGTTGCATAGGCTTCGGCATCAGCCAGCACCCGGCGCGCCTTGGCTTCCTGCTCGGCGGCATAAAGCTCGCCATCGGCGGCCAGTTCCACCGCGCGGCGTTTGCCCTCGGCCTCTGTCACCAGCGCGCGGCGGGCGCGTTCGGCGTTGAGCTGTTGCAGCATCGCCGTGCGCGTCGCCTCGTCGAGATTAACGTCCAGCAGTTCCGCGCGCGTCACCTCGATGCCCCAATCGTCGACCACATCCTTGATCGCCTCGCGGATACGCTCGGTCAGGCGTGCGCGGTTGGCCTGTACCTCATCCAGTTCCATCGTGCCGATTTCCGAACGGACGATTCCCGCCACCGTCGTCTGGATCGCCGCATCCACATCACGGATCCGATACACGGTCTTTTCGGGCTCCATGATCCGGTAGAACACACTTGTTTCCACCTGCACCAGCACGTTGTCGGTGGTGATCGCATCCTGGCGGGTGTTGGGCAGTTGCCGTTCCAGGATCGAGATCTTGTGCGCGACCGTGTCAATGAACGGCACGATCAGGTTGATCCCCGGTCCCAGCACCACCCTGAGCCGCCCGAACCGCTCCACCACATATTTCTGCGACTGCGGCACGATCCGCACACCGAGAAACAGCGAAACGATGATGAAAAGCGCCAGCAGGAACAGCACGACGCCACCGCCATCGACCAAGTCAGTTGTCATCGGGAACTCCGTGAACCATGGGCAGCCCGTCCGGGCTTTGATCCATTATGCGGCAGATGCGGGACGCGCGAAAGGGCGCTGATCGCGCAGGTCGGGCAGTCGGCATCGGCCGCAACGCGCGCCGATTGCCTCTTGAGCCGGGCCGCAGCACCGAGGCAGAGCTGCCCGCCGGCACTCGCCACCGGACCCGCAAGAAACCTGTATCCTCTCGCCAACTGCCATCCTCCTTGAAGAACCCGGCCGCCGCCTGTAGGGAAAGGAAAATTCCCCTTTCCCCGGAGCGCGCACATGGCCTCGTATCAGTATGTTTACCACATGGACGGTGTTTCCAAAACCTATCCCGGCGGCAAGAAATGCTTTGAAAACATCCGCCTGAACTTTCTTCCCGGCGTCAAGATCGGCGTTGTGGGTGTCAACGGCTCGGGTAAATCGACGCTTTTGCGCATCATGGCGGGCATCGACAAGGATTTCTCCGGCGAGGCCTGGGCCGCCAAGGGCGCGCGCGTCGGCTACCTGCCGCAGGAGCCTGACCTTGATCCGGCACTGAATGTGCGCGGCAACGTCATGGAAGGGGTCAAGGCCAAACAGGCCAAGCTGGACCGCTACAACGAACTGGCGATGAACTATTCTGATGAAACGGCCGAGGAAATGGCCGCGCTTCAGGACCAGATCGACGCCGAGAACCTCTGGGATCTGGACAGTCAGGTCGATGTCGCCATGGAAGCCCTGCGCTGCCCGCCCGATGATGCCGCGGTCGATACCCTTTCGGGCGGTGAAAAGCGCCGCGTGGCCCTGTGCAAGCTGCTTCTGGAAGCGCCCGACATGCTGCTTCTTGACGAACCCACCAACCACCTTGACGCCGAAACCATCGCCTGGCTGCAAAAACATCTGATCGAATACAAGGGCACCATCCTGATCGTCACCCATGACCGTTATTTCCTGGATGACATCACCTCATGGATTCTGGAGCTCGATCGCGGTCGCGGCATCCCGTATGAGGGAAACTATTCGGCCTGGCTGGAACAGAAGGCCAAGCGCCTGGCGCAGGAATCGCGCGAGGACAAGGCCAAGCAGAAGACCCTTGAGCGCGAACTGGAATGGATCAGGGCGGGCGCCAAGGCCCGTCAGGCCAAACAGAAGGCCCGGATCAACGCTTACGAGGAAATGGCCTCGAAATCCGAGCGCGAGAAGATCACCACCGCCCAGATCATCATCCCCAACGGTCCCCGCCTTGGCGGCAAGGTGATCGAGGTGGAGGGGCTGAAAAAGGCGATGGGTGACAAGCTTCTGATCGAGGATCTGTCGTTTGCCCTGCCCCCCGGCGGCATCGTCGGTGTGATCGGCCCCAACGGCGCGGGGAAATCAACACTGTTTCGCATGCTCACCGGGCAGTTGGAACCCGACGAAGGAAACATCACCTACGGCGATACGGTGAAGCTGGCCTATGTCGACCAGTCGCGCGACGCACTCGATGCGAACAAGACCGTGTGGGAGGAAATCTCGGACGGGCTGGAAGTGCTGGAACTCGGCGATGCCACGATGAATTCGCGCGCCTATGTGGGGGCGTTCAACTTCAAGGGCGGCGACCAGCAGAAGAAGGTGGGCCTTCTGTCCGGCGGCGAGCGCAACCGGGTTCACCTGGCCAAGCTGCTGCGCGAAGGCGGCAACGTGCTGCTGCTTGACGAACCGACCAACGACCTTGACGTGGAAACCCTGCAGGCGCTGGAAGCCGCGCTGGACGATTTCGCAGGCTGCGCGGTGATCATCTCGCACGACCGCTTCTTCCTCGACCGGCTTTGCACGCATATCCTGGCGTTCGAGGGCGAGGGCCATGTCGAATGGTTCGAGGGCAACTTCGAAGCCTATGAGGAAGACAAGATCCGGCGCCTGGGACCGGACTCGGTAGAGCCGAAGCGGGTGAAATACAAGAAATTCACCCGCTGAGCATGGCGGAATAAATCAGGATCGTTGGCAGCATCTGTGTCATGCGGGTGTTGCCAGCGCCCCCCATTCAGTGGACATGGCAAGCAATCCAAGCTAGCAGTCGGTCCGATGTCAATGCTCAGTATCGGTAGCACGCCCATGAAAATCATCTGTATCGGCCTGCCCAAGACCGGCACCACCTCGCTGCACAACGCGCTCAAGTATCTGGGCTACACCAGCGTCCATTTCGCCAATGACCCGATCACCGTCGATCAGCTGCGCCGGGGCGACTACCGCCTCAAGGTGCTGGAGGATCATGATGCGATCTCGGACATCCCGGTGCCCGCCATATTCCCGCAGCTTGATACGGCGTTTCCCGGCGCGAAATTCATCGAAACCCATCGCCCGGTTGAGTCATGGATCAGGTCGCAAGAGGACGCGCCGTTCAACAGCGCACCGCCAAAACCCGGCCATCCGCGCGATTTCTACCGCGCGATGCTCTACGGCGTGACCTGCTATAATGAGGAACGTTTCCGCTATATCCACGCCGAGCACGAACGCCGCGTCGCCCATTATTTCGCGGACCGCCCGCAAGACCTGCTGACAATGGACCTGACCAAGGGCGACGGCTGGGCCGAACTCTGCGCCTTTCTGGGCCATCCGGCGCCCGATATCCCCTTCCCGCGCAAGAACGTGAAGAAGAAGGGCGCTGCTGCCTGACGCCCCCTTCCCTTTGCGCGTTCAAGCCCGTATAGCCCCCGGCT
>CAZCAX010000001.1:0-604467 GCA_964496915.1 uncultured Rhodobacter sp. | reverse complement strand
CAATGGTCCCGATGTTAACATGCGGTTTCGTCCGTTCAAACTTTGCCTTCGCCATGGGGCATCTCCTTGTTCGTATAGCGGTGGTGGCGGGGGATCCCCGCCCTACGGGGCGCACGGTAGGGCGGGGTTATCCCCGCCACACCAATCAAGCGTATTTCTTCTGGATCTCGTCAGAGATGTTCTGCGGCACGGCCTCGTAATGGTCGAACTGCATCGAGAACACTGCACGGCCCGACGACATCGAGCGCAGGTTGTTGATATAGCCGAACATGTTGGCCAGAGGCACCATGCAATTGATCACGTTGGCGTTCCCACGGCTGTCCTGACCCTGCACCATGCCGCGACGGCTGGTCAGGTCGCCGATGATCGAACCCGTGTATTCCTCGGGCGTGACCACCTCGACCTTCATGATCGGTTCCAGCAGCTTGGCACCAGCCTTGCGCAGACCTTCACGCATCGCAGCACGCGATGCGATTTCGAAGGCCAGAACCGATGAGTCGACGTCATGGAAAGCACCGTCGATCAGCGCGACCTTGAAGTCGATCACCGGGAAACCCGCGAGCGGACCGGAATCCATCACCGACTTGATGCCCTTTTCGACACCGGGGATGTATTCCTTCGGCACCGCACCGCCCACGATCTTGGATTCGAAGCTGTAGCCTTCGCCCGGCTCGGTCGGTTCGATCACCAGCTTGATGCGGGCGAACTGGCCGGTGCCACCGGTCTGCTTCTTGTGGGTATAGTCAACCTCGGCCATATGGCTGATGGTTTCCCGATACGCCACCTGCGGCGCGCCAATGTTGGCTTCGACCTTGAACTCGCGTTTCATCCGGTCGACCAGAATGTCGAGATGGAGTTCGCCCATCCCCTTCATGATCGTCTGTCCCGATTCAAAATCGGTTTCCACGCGGAATGACGGATCCTCGGCAGCCAGACGCGCCAGTGCGATACCCATCTTCTCCTGGTCGGCCTTCGATTTGGGTTCGACCGCGATCTCGATCACCGGCTCGGGGAAGGTCATGGTTTCCAGCACGACCGGTTTGGACGGATCGCACAGGGTATCGCCAGTGGTGGTTTCCTTCAGACCGGCCAGCGCGATGATGTCACCCGCAAAGGCTTCTTCGATCTCCTCGCGGTTGATCGCATGCATCAGCATCATCCGACCCACGCGCTCTTTCTTGCCCTTCGTCGTGTTGAGCATCTGGTCACCCTTTTTGAGGTGGCCGGAATAGATACGCGTGAATGTCAGTGAACCCACGAAAGGGTCATTCATGATCTTGAATGCCAGCGCCGAGAACGGCTCTTCATCGGCAGCCTTGCGGGGGATGTTGCGCTCTTCGTTTTCGTCGTCGGGCGAGAAGCCCATCAGAACCGGCACGTCAAGCGGCCCTGGCAGGAAATCGATCACAGCGTTCAGAAGCGGCTGCACACCCTTGTTCTTGAAGGCCGAACCCGCAAGCATCGGGAAGAACGACATCGACAGCGTGCCTTTGCGGATCAACGAGCGCAGCGTTGCTTCGTCAGGCTCGTTGCCTTCCAGATAGGCCTCCATCGCGTCGTCGTCCATCTCGACGGCGAGTTCGATCATCTTGCCGCGCCATTCGTCGGCCAGATCCTTGAGCGAATCGCGGATCGGCTGGCGAATCCAGTTCGCGCCAAGGTCTTCACCCGTCCAGACCCACTCTTCCATGGTGATCAGGTCGATGATGCCTTCCAGCGAATCCTCGGCGCCGATCGGCAGGGCGATCGGGCAGGGCGTACCGCCAGTGCGGTCCTTGACCATCTCGACGCACTTGAAGAAGTCGGCGCCGATCTTGTCCATCTTGTTGACGAACACAAGACGCGGAACCTTGTAGCGGTCAGCCTGGCGCCAGACGGTCTCTGTCTGAGGTTCGACACCGGCGTTGCCGTCAAGAAGCGCGACCGCACCATCCAGCACCGCAAGCGAACGTTCAACTTCAATGGTGAAGTCCACGTGGCCGGGGGTGTCGATGATGTTGAAGCGGAACTTGGTGTCGGAAGTGCCGTCCGTGGTCGGATCGACCTGGCGCTGCCAGAAGGTCGTCGTTGCCGCCGAAGTGATGGTGATCCCGCGCTCGGCTTCCTGCTCCATCCAGTCCATCGTCGAGGCACCATCATGGGTCTCGCCGAGCTTGTGGCTCTTGCCGGTGTAGAACAGGATGCGCTCGGTCATCGTGGTCTTGCCCGCATCAATATGGGCCATGATCCCGAAGTTCCGATAGCGCGTCAGCGGATATTCGCGTGCCATGTCAGCAGCTCCTTACCAGCGATAATGGCTGAACGCCTTGTTGGCGTCCGCCATCTTGTGGGTGTCTTCGCGCTTTTTCACGGCGGTGCCGCGGTTGTTCACCGCGTCGGAGAGTTCGCCTGCGAGGCGCTCTTCCATCGTGTTTTCGTTGCGCTTGCGGGCGGCAGTGATCAGCCAGCGGATGGCCAGAGCCTCGCGGCGCTCAACCCGGACCTCGACGGGAACCTGGTAGGTGGCACCCCCGACGCGACGCGAGCGAACCTCGACCGTCGGCTTGATGTTATCAAGCGCCTCGTGGAAGACTTCGATCGGTGCGCGCTTGAGCTTCTGCTCAACGCGATCGAGCGCGTTGTAGACGATCGATTCGGCAACCGATTTCTTGCCATCGATCATCAGGTTGTTCATGAACTTGGTCAGAACCGTATCGCCAAATTTGGCGTCGGGCAGGACTTCGCGCTTTTCGGCGGCGTGACGACGCGACATGCTGGTCTCTCCTTACTTCGGACGCTTCGCGCCGTATTTCGAGCGGCGCTGGCGACGGTCCTTGACACCCTGAGTATCCAGAACGCCGCGCAGAATGTGGTAACGAACACCGGGAAGGTCTTTTACACGACCGCCGCGGATCAGCACCACCGAGTGCTCCTGCAGGTTGTGCTTTTCACCGGGGATGTAGCTGATCACCTCGTAGCCATTGGTCAGGCGCACTTTGGCAACCTTCCGCATGGCCGAGTTCGGCTTCTTCGGCGTCGTGGTGTAGACGCGCGTGCAGACGCCACGCTTCTGCGGGCAGTTCTCCAAGTGCTGCGACTTGGAGCGCTTTACTTTTGGCTGCCGCGGCTTGCGGATCAGCTGTTGGATCGTCGGCATTCGATTCGCCCTATCTTGCAACCCGTTCATCCACCACTCGTCAGCGGGGTTTCCGGGGGCAGTTCGCATTGTGGTGCCCTGCGCGTCCGCAAAACACAAAACCGCATGCGTTTCCGTTTTCGGAAGCGCCGCGGTGGAATTCCAGAGGATCGAGGCGCATTCGCCCGGATCGTGACCACTAAGATCTCTAAAGCCCCGGTACAGACATGCAGGCACACCTGACCCGGGTGCGGGCCGTATATGGGGAGTCGCGGCGCTTGTCAACGGGTCCGCAACAGGCTTGGTGCGCTTGTAGCGATATCGGCGGAATGCTAGCGTTCAAGCCGGTTATTCGGGGAATGGCATGGTGCTTCTGGGTCTGTTTCAGCGGCGTTCGCCCTCCAGACTCGGCAAAGGTCAACTTCCGGTGCAAGTGATCGGACTGTGCCGCTTCTCCTATCCGGCGCTTGGCGGGTTTCAGTCCGAGCATGAGACTATTCAAGAACGTACCCGCTTTCTTTACGACAACACCCGGCTGGAGGAGCGCTTCCGTCTTTTTGAAAGCTTCACATTGCCCAGCCTCCAGGCACAGACTGACCCCGATTTCACCCTGATCGTGGTAATCGGCACAGATATGCCCGTCGCCCGACGCGAGCAACTGGAAGCCCTGCTCAAGAACCTGCCGCAAGCCCGTCTTCAGGCGATGCCACCTGGACCGCACCGCACGATCATGGCGCAGGTTATCAATGAGGCACGCGGGGTTGACAGGCGGCCCTGCATTCAGTTCCGGATGGATGATGATGATGCCATCGCCTGTGATTTCGTGGCAAAGGCCCGTGACGTGGCCCAGGACGCCGCGCCGCTGATCGAACGCAACCGGCTGACCGCCATTGACTTCACCCATGGTCACATTGCCCAGCCGACTGCTCGCGGCATCCTGGCGGGGTCTGTCGCACGGCAGTACTGGGTGCCCAGCCTGGCTGTGATCGCGCAGTCCGGCGTTTCGCTGACGGTGATGAACTTCAACCATGTGAAGCTTTGGCAATTCATGCCCACCCTAACCCTGAACGATCCGGACATGTATGTCCGCGGGATCAGCGATTGGAACACATCCGGCGTGCGCGCGGCGACTGCGGGCGCCACGCTGCTCGATGCTTCGGGCGAGGCGTTGTTTCGTGACCGCTACGGCATCTGCACCGAACGGGTGAGGCGCCTCTATCGCGGCAAGGAAGACTGAGCAGCGCGTGCGCGGCGGCTCTGCCGGTGCTCTCGGTAGAAGGTGAAAAGACCCGTCGCCACGATGAGCCCGGCCCCGGCCAGCGTTACGCCGTCGGGCCAGTCACCAAAGACGGTGTAACCCAGCACCAATGCCCAGACGAGGCCGGTGTAGCGAAAGGGCGAGACCACGCCCAGTTCGCCCGCCCGCATCGCCGTGATCGACAAGAGATATCCCGCCGTGACCAGCAGCCCCGCACCTAGTAACGCCAGTCGCACCCCGGCCGTCGGCATCACCCAGCCTTCGGACAAGGTGCCGACGAAGGCAAATACCGTCACTCCACCTGCCGTAGCCAGCGCCACCGTCATCGACGGAACAGAACGCGACATGCGACGGGTAACAAGGTCGCGCAGCGTTACACAGACCACCGCCAGCAGCGCCATGATTGCGTAATGATCGAAGCCTTCGGCATCGGGCCGAACGATCAGCAACACACCAACAAACCCCACCAGAATCGCCAGAAGCCGTCGCCAGCCCACCGGTTCGCGCAGGAAGAGCGCACCCGCCAGCGTTATGGTCAGCGGAAGTGCCTGCAAGATCGCGGTGACATTGGCCAATGGCATGTTGAAAAGCGCCGTAAGGAAAAAATAAGCCGAGCCCCCCTCAGCCAACACCCTGAGAACGATCAGAAGCCGGTCGCGCCGGTCTAGCGTATGTCGAAGTGCACCCAGCCTGCGGGCAATAATGAAGAATAGAAGTGTCGTGAACAGGCCGCGCAGGAAAAGCGCCTGAAACAGCGGCA
Organism: uncultured Rhodobacter sp.; assembly: GCA_964496915.1. GTDB lineage: Bacteria > Pseudomonadota > Alphaproteobacteria > Rhodobacterales > Rhodobacteraceae > Pararhodobacter. Next base: position 599,334 of record CAZCAX010000001.1, on the reverse strand, counting down.
GTTCAGTGGCCACCAGTTTCATCAGCGTGTCATTCAACACAAAGGCGGCCATCGCGCCCATCATCATCAAGGAGCCGCGCGCGTTATCGGTCAGCATCTGTCGTCCTGTCAGGCAAGTAGCGGGCCGGGCTGACGCCGGACCCGCCCACACGACCGGCCCTGGCCGCTGGTTCAGCGGCGGGCGACGGTCTGCCTGGCGACGCCGGAAAGGCCCCTTCCGGCACGCAGGGTGCCGCAAGTGCGCGCGAAAGGGAAGCCACAGAAAACCCCCCGCAGCAACTGCGGGGGGTTTTCGTTTCCTTCAGGTAACAGCGGGCTTACACCTCGGTTTTGTCGCTGCTTTCAACGGTGAAATCAACGCCTTCCTCGCTTGGCGCAGCCAGGGCCGCTGCGGCCTCGGCCTCGGCGCGGCGCGCATCGATAACCGTCTGATCACGATCCACCGCGATCTTGCGGGTCGCCGTGGCGACACCACCCGTCCCGGCCGGGATAAGACGCCCGACGATGACGTTTTCCTTCAGGCCGACCAGCTTGTCACGCTTGCCCTGCACCGCGGCCTCAGTCAGCACACGCGTGGTTTCCTGGAACGAGGCCGCAGAGATGAAGGAACGGGTTTGCAAGCTGGCCTTGGTGATCCCCAGAAGGATCGGCTCGCCGCGCGCCGGACGCAGCCCCATGGCAAGCGCCTTGTCGTTCATCTCGTCGAACTCGAACTTGTCGACTGTCTCACCCTTGAGCAGCGTGGTTTCCCCACTGTCCAGGATCTCCAGCTTCTGCAGCATCTGGCGCACGATCACTTCAATATGCTTGTCGTTGATCTTCACGCCCTGCAGACGGTAGACGTCCTGCACCTCGTCGATAAGGTAGTTCGCGAGCGCCTCGATACCCATGATGCGCAGGATGTCATGCGGCGCAGGGTTGCCGTCCATGATGTAGTCGCCGCGCTGGACAAAATCGCCTTCCTGCACCGGGACGTGCTTGCCCTTCGGCACCATGTACTCGACCGTTTCATGGCTTTCATCCACAGGTTCGATAGAGATGCGGCGCTTGTTCTTGTAGTCCTTGCCAAAGCGCACATATCCGTCGATTTCGCAGATGATGGCGTGGTCCTTGGGCCTGCGGGCCTCGAACAATTCCGCCACACGCGGCAGACCCCCGGTGATGTCCTTGGTCTTGGCGCCTTCGCGCGGGATACGTGCGACCACATCGCCCTGCCGGATATCCTGCCCGTCCTCAATCGACAAAACGGCATCGACCGACATCGGATAGGTAACAGGATTGCCCGCATCGTTGCGCATCGGCTCGCCGGTTTCCGGGTCCATGATGATGATCTCGGGCTTGAGATCACCGCCTCTGGGCACCGAACGCCAGTCGGTCACGATCTTCTGGGTCATGCCGGTGGCATCATCGGTTTCGTCACGCACTGACAAACCGGCGATCAGGTCGACGAACTTTGCCTTACCCGCCTTCTCGGCAATGATCGGCAGGGTATAGGGATCCCATTCGTAGAGCTTGTCGCCGCGCGCCACCTTCTCACCGTCACGCACGAACAGTTTGGTGCCGTAGGTCAGCTTGTGGCTGGCCCGTTCGACCCCGTTCTCGTCGATGATGACAACCTGCATCGAGCGACCCATGACGATCAGATCGCCCGAGGCATTTTCCAGCACGTTGGTGTTGCGGAACTCGATGGTGCCGGGCTGCCCCGCCTCCTGGAACGACTGGCTGCCGCCCTGCGCGATGCCGCCGATGTGGAAGGTCCGCATCGTCAGCTGCGTGCCCGGCTCACCGATCGACTGTGCAGCAATGATGCCCACGGCCTCGCCCTTGTTGACCAGCGTGCCGCGTGCAAGGTCACGCCCGTAGCACTTGGCACAGACGCCCTCTTCGGCCTCGCAGGTCAGGGGTGAGCGGATTTTGACCGCGGCAACACCCGCGGCCTCGATCATGTCGGCGTCGCGCTCGTCCACCAGCGTGTTGTGCGCCATCAACACCTCGCCGGTGGCCGGATGGACCACATCCTCGGCCACGACACGGCCCAGAATCCGCTCTGCCAGGCTGGCGACTACTTCACCGTCATTCACTGCGGCCGAAGCCGTGATGTAACGGTCGGTTCCGCAATCATCAGAGCGGACAATGCAGTCCTGCGCCACGTCCACCAGACGGCGTGTCAGGTAACCCGAGTTGGCGGTTTTCAGAGCGGTATCGGCCAGACCTTTACGTGCACCGTGGGTTGAGTTGAAATACTCAAGCACGGTCAGGCCTTCCTTGAAGTTCGAGATGATCGGCGTCTCGATGATCTCGCCCGAAGGCTTGGCCATCAGCCCGCGCATCCCGCCCAGCTGTTTCATCTGGGCAGGCGAACCCCGCGCGCCCGAATGCGACATCATGTAGACCGAGTTAGGCTCAAGTTCGCGCCCTTCGGCATCATGATGCACAGCCGAGATTTCACCCATCATCGCCGTTGCCACGGCGTCAGAGCATTTTGACCAGGCATCGACGACCTTGTTGTACTTCTCACCCTGGGTGATCAGGCCATCAAGATACTGCTGCTCGAATTCCTTGACATGATCGCGGGTGTCGTTGACGAAATTCCACTTGGCTTCCGGGATAAGCATATCGTCCTTACCGAACGAGATGCCGGCCTTGAACGCCTCGCGGAAACCCAGCCCCATGATCTGGTCGCAGAAGATGACCGATTCCTTCTGGCCGCAGTAACGGTAGACGGTGTCGATGACGTTCTGCACATCTTTCTTGCGCAGCAGCCGGTTGACCAACTCGAAAGGTGCCTTGGCATTGAGCGGAAGCAGTGCACCCAGCCGCAGGCGGCCCGGCGTGGTCTCAAAGCGCTTCATCACCTCGTTACCGTTTTCGTCGATCTGCATGATGCGGGCCTGAACCTTGGCGTGCAGATGCACTTCGCCAGCGGCCAGCGCATGTTCGACCTCGTCGATATCGGAAAAGATCTTGCCCTCGCCAACCATGCCTTCGCGCTGCATGGTGACGTAGTAAAGACCCAGAACCATATCCTGCGACGGCACGATGATCGGCGCACCGTTGGCGGGGCTGAGGACGTTGTTGGTGGACATCATCAGCACACGCGCCTCAAGCTGGGCTTCCAGCGAAAGGGGAACGTGAACGGCCATCTGGTCGCCGTCAAAGTCGGCGTTGAAGGCCGAGCAGACCAGCGGATGCAACTGGATTGCCTTGCCTTCAATCAGGATCGGCTCGAACGCCTGAATACCCAGACGGTGCAGCGTGGGCGCACGGTTCAGAAGAACCGGGTGCTCACGAATGACCTCGTCAAGAATATCCCAGACCTCGGGGCGTTCCTTCTCGACCAGTTTCTTGGCCTGCTTGACGGTGGAGGACAGCCCCTTCGCTTCAAGCCGCGAATAGATGAAGGGCTTGAACAGCTCCAGCGCCATCTTCTTGGGCAGGCCGCACTGGTGCAGTTTCAGCTCCGGCCCAGTCACGATCACCGAACGGCCCGAAAAGTCCACGCGCTTGCCGAGCAGGTTCTGGCGGAACCGGCCCTGCTTGCCTTTCAGCATGTCCGACAGCGATTTAAGCGGGCGCTTGTTGTTGCCCGTAATCACCCGGCCGCGGCGACCGTTGTCAAACAGCGCATCGACCGATTCCTGCAGCATCCGCTTTTCGTTGCGCACGATGATATCGGGCGCGCGCAGCTCGATCAGTCGCTTGAGGCGGTTGTTGCGGTTGATGACCCGGCGATACAGATCGTTCAGATCCGAGGTGGCGAAGCGGCCACCATCGAGAGGCACCAGCGGCCGCAGCTCGGGCGGGATCACCGGCAGGACGGTCAGCACCATCCATTCCGGGCGATTGCCCGATTCGAGGAAGCTTTCGACAACCTTCAGGCGCTTGATGATCTTCTTCGGCTTCAGCTCGCCCGTGGCTTCCTTCAGTTCTTCGCGCAGCTGATCGGCGGTGGCTTGCAGGTCAATATTGGCCAGCATCTCGCGGATCGCCTCGGCACCGATATTGGCGGTGAAAGCGTCAGCGCCATAGGTGTCCTGCGCATCGAGGAATTCTTCCTCGGTCATCAACTGGCCGTAATGCAGTTCGGTCAGGCCGGGCTCGATCACCACGTAGTTCTCGAAGTAGAGAACCCGCTCGAGGTCGCGCAGCGTCATGTCCAGCATCAGGCCGATCCGGCTGGGGAGCGACTTGAGGAACCAGATATGCGCGACGGGTGCGGCCAGTTCGATATGGCCCATGCGCTCGCGCCGGACCTTTTGCAGCGTCACCTCGACACCGCATTTCTCGCAGACAACACCGCGATATTTCATGCGCTTGTACTTGCCGCACAGGCACTCATAATCCTTGATCGGCCCGAAAATGCGGGCACAGAACAGCCCGTCGCGCTCGGGCTTGAAGGTGCGGTAGTTGATGGTTTCCGGCTTCTTGATCTCGCCGAAAGACCAGCTGAGAATCCGCTCGGGCGAGGCCAGCGAAACGCGGATCTCGTCGAATACCTTGGGCGCGGCGATCGGGTTGAACGGGTTGGTGGTCAGTTCCTGGTTCATCTTCAAATCCTTGCAAGCGTTCGGGAGGAGGCGGGGGAAGGCCCTTCCTGAAGGGCCTTCAAGGGCTTTTCTTCAAAGCCCTTCACCCCTTGTTCAGCCTTCCTCTTCCGAATCCAGGAGTTCCATGTTCAGACCAAGGCCGCGGACTTCCTTCACCAGCACGTTGAAGGATTCGGGCACGCCGGCCTCGAAGTTGTCCTCGCCCTTGACGATGCTTTCATAGACCTTGGTGCGGCCTGCCACGTCATCGGACTTCACGGTCAGCATCTCCTGCAGGGTGTAGGCGGCGCCGTAGGCTTCAAGTGCCCAGACCTCCATCTCACCCAGACGCTGGCCGCCGAACTGTGCCTTGCCGCCCAGCGGTTGCTGGGTGACCAGGCTGTAGGGCCCGGTGGAACGCGCGTGCAGCTTGTCATCGACCAGGTGGTGAAGTTTGAGCATGTATTTCACACCCACCGTCACCGACCGCGCGAACTGCTCGCCCGTGCGCCCGTCAAAGACAACCGACTGGCCCGACATATCGAAGCCCGCCCGCACCAGCGCATCGTTGACATCGGCTTCCTTTGCCCCGTCAAAGACCGGCGTGCCGATCGGCACACCGCCGGTGACAGCACCAGCCGCCTCGATCACGTCGTCTTCTGCCATGCCGGTAAAGGCCGCGTCATAGACCTCTTCGCCATAGCCGATACGCAACGCGTCATGCACAGGCGTCAGGTCACCGGAGCGGCGATATTCCTGAAGCGCCTCGTCGATCTGCACGCCAAGCCCGCGCAGTGCCCAGCCCATATGGGTTTCCAGAATCTGCCCAACGTTCATCCGCGAGGGCACACCCAGCGGGTTGAGCACCATATCGACCGTGGTGCCATCCGCGAGGAAAGGCATGTCCTCGACCGGAACAACCTTCGAAATGACGCCCTTGTTTCCGTGACGCCCGGCCATCTTGTCGCCCGGCTGAAGCTTGCGCTTGATCGCCAGGAACACCTTGACCATCTTCATGACACCCGGCGGCAGGTCATCACCACGACGTACCTTTTCGACCTTGTCGTCGAAACGATGCGTCAGCGCACGTTTTTGCTGGTCGTAAAGCGCATTAAGCGCTTCCACTTCCTGCGCACCAGCCTCGTCGCCCAGTGCCAGCTGCCACCACTGGCCGCGGCTCAGAGATTCCAGCAGTTCCTCGGTGATTTCCGAGTTCGGGCGCACGCCCTTGGGCCCCTTCACCGCGGTCTTGCCGAGGATCAGTTGCCGCAGGCGGGCATAGATGTTGCGCTCAAGGATCGCCAACTCGTCATCGCGGTCGCGCGACAGGCGTTCGATCTCTTCACGCTCGATCTGAAGCGCGCGCTCGTCCTTGTCCACACCATGACGGTTGAACACCCGCACTTCCACCACGGTGCCGTACGCACCCGGCGGCAAGCGCAGCGAGGTATCGCGCACGTCCGAGGCTTTTTCACCGAAGATGGCGCGCAGCAGTTTCTCTTCCGGCGTCATCGGGCTTTCGCCCTTGGGCGTGATCTTGCCCACCAGAATGTCACCTGCCTGCACTTCGGCCCCGATATAGACAATCCCGGCCTCGTCGAGGTTGCGCAGGGCCTCCTCACCGACGTTGGGAATGTCGCGGGTGATCTCCTCAGGCCCCAGCTTGGTGTCGCGGGCAGCCACTTCATATTCCTCGATATGGATCGAGGTGAAGACGTCATCCTTGAGGATACGCTCCGAGATCAGGATGGAGTCCTCGTAGTTGTAGCCATTCCAGGGCATGAAGGCGACGGTGATGTTACGGCCGACCGCCAGTTCACCCATGTCGGTGCAGGGACCATCCGCCACAACCTGACCGCGCTGAACCATGTCGCCCACCTTCACCAGCGGGCGCTGGTTGATGCACGACGACTGGTTCGAACGCTTGAACTTGCGCAGACGGTAGATATCCACCCCCGGCTCGCCCGGTTCCAGCATCTCGGTGGCGCGCACAACGATACGCTGGGCATCGACCTGGTCGATAATCCCGGCGCGGCGCGCCATGATCGCGGCGCCCGAGTCGCGTGCCACGACACCTTCGATCCCGGTCCCCACCAGCGGCGCGTCGCTTTGCAGCAGCGGCACCGCCTGACGCATCATGTTCGACCCCATCAGGGCGCGGTTGGCGTCGTCATTCTCAAGGAACGGAATGAGCGAGGCCGCGACCGACACAAGCTGCTTGGGCGAGACGTCGATCAGGTCGATCACCTCGCGCGGGGACAGCATGAAGTCACCCGAACGACGGGTCGATACAAGATCGTTGACGAAACGGCCCTCGTCATCGAGCTGCGCATTGGCCTGCGCGATCACATGGCGCTGTTCTTCAGTGGCCGAGAGATAGATCACCTCATCGGTGACCTGCCCGTCCACCACCTTTCGGTAGGGGGTTTCGATGAAGCCGTACTTGTTCACCCGGGCATAGGTCGCCAACGAGTTGATCAGGCCAATGTTCTGACCTTCGGGCGTTTCAATCGGGCACATGCGGCCGTAGTGGGTGGGGTGAACGTCGCGCACTTCGAAGCCCGCACGTTCCCGTGTCAGACCGCCCGGGCCAAGCGCCGAGAGGCGGCGCTTATGCGTCACCTCGGACAGCGGGTTGGTCTGGTCCATGAACTGGCTGAGCTGCGACGAGCCGAAGAACTCGCGCACCGCCGCCGCCGCAGGCTTGGCATTGATCAGGTCTTGCGGCATCACGGTGTCGATTTCCACCGACGACATGCGCTCACGAATTGCGCGCTCCATGCGCAGCAGACCCAGACGATACTGGTTCTCCATCAGCTCGCCGACCGAGCGCACCCGGCGGTTGCCGAGGTGGTCAATATCGTCGATTTCGCCGCGACCGTCACGCAGGTCAACCAGCGCCTTGATGCACGAGATGATATCTTCCCGGCGCAGCGTGCGCTGGGTGTCGGGCGCATCCAGATCGAGGCGCATGTTCATCTTGACGCGGCCTACGGCGGACAGGTCATAGCGCTCGCTGTCAAAGAACAGCGTGTCGAACAGCGCGGCGGCGGCGTCATAGGTGGGCGGCTCGCCCGGACGCATGACGCGGTAGATTTCCATCAACGCGCCTTCGCGGTTCCAGACCTTGTCGGCAGCCATGGTGTTGCGGATGTAGGGGCCGACATTGACGTTGTCGATGTCCAGCACCGGCAGTTCGGTGATGCCCTGGTCCATCAGTTCTTTCAGTGAACCGCCCTTGACCTCTCCGTCCTTGTCCAGTTCCCAGGTAAGCTCGTCACCGGCCTCGATCCAGATCTCGCCGGTTTCCTCGTTGATGATGTCCTTCGCCACGAAACGGCCAACGATGTTCTCGAAGGGCACCAGCAGTTCGGTGACCTTGCCCTCATCGATCCATTTCTTGACCATCCGCGGCGTTGCCTTGTCGCCAGCCTTCAGGATCACTTCACCTGTCGCAGCATCGACCAGATCCATCGTCGGACGGGTGCCGCGCACACGCTCGGGGAAGAAACGCGTGACCCAGCCGCGCCCTTTCTCAAGCCGGTAGTTCACCGTGTCGTAATAGGCGTCCATGATCGATTCCTGCGTCATGCCCAGGGCATAAAGCAGGGTCGTCACCGGCAGTTTGCGGCGGCGGTCGATGCGCGCGAAAACCAGATCCTTGGGGTCGAATTCGAAATCCAGCCAGGAGCCGCGGTAGGGAATGATGCGGCACTGGAACAACAGTTTGCCCGAGGAATGGGTCTTGCCCTTGTCATGGTCAAAGAACACGCCGGGGCTGCGGTGCATCTGGCTGACCACAACGCGCTCGGTGCCGTTGACAATGAACGTGCCGTTCGGCGTCATGAGCGGCATGTCGCCCATGAACACTTCCTGCTCCTTGATATCCTTGACCGATTTGCTGCCGGTGTCCTGGTCCATATCGAACACGATCAGACGCAGCGTAACCTTCAGCGGCGCCGAATAGGTCATGTCGCGGGTCTGACATTCGTCGATGTCGTATTTGGGCTTCTCCAGCTCGTATTTCACGAATTCCAGAACGGCGGTTTCGTTGAAATCCTTGATGGGAAAAACCGACTGGAACGTGCCTTTCAGCCCCTCGCCGTCAAGCGGCGTGTCGCTGTCGCCGGAGCGCAGGAACAGATCATAGGACGATTTCTGAACCTCGATGAGGTTCGGCATTTCCTGGACTTCGCGGATCTTGCCAAACATCCGGCGGATGCGTTTCTGGCCAACGTAGGTCTGAGCCATGCTCGGTATCACCTTTCAATCTTTCGCGGGCGCGCGTGCCGTCGGGCCTCGGCCGTGCTGCCGCTTGCGAAACAGAAGTGCCGGGCTCCATTCCTGCGGATCGTCCCACCGATCCACTCCCGAGCCCGGGCTGCCTCTGGGCGAGGTTTCAAACGCGAAACCCCGGCCAGAAACAGCTTTGGCCGGGCCCGGAACAATGCCGGACCCAGCCATGTCACGCGGTCAGGGTGCACTGCACCCAACCAATTACTTCAGCTCGACTTTCGCACCAGCTTCTTCGAGCTTCTTCTTGATCTCTTCGGCTTCGGCCTTCGGAGCTTGCTCTTTTACGGCCTTGCCGCCGGCTTCGACCAGATCCTTGGCTTCTTTCAGGCCCAGACCGGTGATCGCGCGGACTTCCTTGATCACGTTGATCTTGTTGGCGCCGGCTTCGACCAGGATCACGTCGAACTCGGTCTTTTCCTCAGCTGCTTCGGCAGCGCCGCCAGCAGCAGGACCGGCCATCATCACTGCGCCGCCAGCGGCGGGCTCGATGCCGTATTCGTCCTTGAGGATGGTTTTCAGTTCCTGTGCCTGCAGCAGCGTGAGGTTCACGATTTGCTCGGCGAGTGCTTTAAGATCAGCCATTTTTCCGTTTCCATTCTAACAGGGTGTTTCCGACATGGGACATTTGCCCACATGCGGGCCTTTGGTTGCTCAAGCGGCTTCCCGCTCCTCCAGGGTGGAGAGGATGCCCGCGATGTTCGAAGCAGGTGCGCCAATGGCCCCGGCGATGTTCGAGGCAGGTGCGCCGATACAAGCCACGACGGAAGCGATAAGCTCCTCGCGCGACGGCATCGATGCCACAGCCTTGACACCATCCGGCGTCAGCGCCGAGCTGCCCATCGCCCCACCAAGAACTTCAAGCTTCTTGTTGGTTTTGGCGAATTCGTCGACCACCTTCGCCGCAGCGACGGGATCTTCGGAATAGGCAAGCACGGTCATGCCCGTCAGAAGGTCGGCAATGCTTGCGCAGGGCTTTCCCTCAAGGGCGATCTTGGCGAGCTTGTTCTTGGCAACGCGCACGGCTCCGCCCGCTTCACGCATTTTAGCGCGCAGGCCCTGCATCTCAGCAACCGTAAGACCCGCGTAGTGTGCAACGACAACCACGCCAGAGCTTTCGAAGATCTGGCCGAGTTCCTCGACCACTTTCTCTTTTTGGGCTCTATCCACAGGTTTACTCCAAGGTAGGGGGTTTCCCCCCGGCTCATGTTTGCCCCGATAGTCAGGGGCGTTCGGGTCCGCGAGGGAGCCGAGGCCAAAACCGCCCGAGGTGGAACCCCGGTCAAATTCGTCTCGTTCCCATCTCAGGCAGGAGATTAAGCCCTCTGATCGCAATCAACAGGGCGCCCGCCGTCTCGGACAGGACGGGGCGCGCTCCGCAAGGGATACGCCCCGCCATTTCCCCGGCCCGAAGGCCGGGCAAATCTCAGTTGCCGGTCGCCGAGGCCAGATCGACGCTGACGCCGGGGCCCATCGTCGAGGACAACGACACCTTCTTCATGTAGGCGCCCTTGGCCCCTGCGGGCTTGGCGCGCGACACGGCTTCGACGAAGGCGCGGACGTTCTGCGCCAGCGCATCGGCGCTGAACGAGGCCTTGCCGATACCCGCATGGATGATCCCGGCTTTCTCGACCTTGAACTGGACCTCACCACCCTTGGCATTGTTCACAGCCTGTGCGACATCCATCGTCACGGTGCCGACCTTGGGGTTCGGCATCAGGTTGCGCGGACCCAGGATTTTCCCCAGACGGCCGACCAGCGGCATCATGTCAGGGGTGGCTATGCAACGATCAAATTCGATCTTGCCCGACTGGATATCCTGCATCAGATCCTCGGCGCCGACGATATCGGCCCCGGCTTCTTTGGCTTCGTCAGCTTTCGGGCCACGGGCAAAGACCGCCACACGAACCGTCTTGCCGGTGCCGTTGGGCAGGGTCACGACGCCACGGACCATCTGGTCGGCATGGCGCGGATCAACGCCGAGGTTGAGCGCAATCTCGACAGTCTCGTCAAACTTGGCAGAAGCCGAACCCTTGATCAGGCTCAGCGCGTCCTCAACGCTCAGGTTTGCCTTGCCGGCAAAGGCTTCACGGGCGGCACGGGTGCGTTTTCCAAACTTTGCCATGACTTACCCCTTGACCTCGATACCGCAGGACTTGGCCGAACCGAGAATGATCTGCATCGCGCCGTCGATATCGACCGCATTCAGATCCTTCATCTTGGCTTCAGCAATCTCGCGCACCTGCTTGACGGTAACATGACCGGCAACCTGGCGACCCGGCTTTTCCGATCCCTTGGCGCGATTGCGCTTGCCGACCGGTTTCAGCCCGGCGGCCTTCTTGAGATACCACGAGGCAGGCGGAGACTTCAGCTCCATGCTGAACGACTTGTCCTGGTAGTAAGTGATCACCACCGGAACCGGCGAGCCGGGCTCCATGTCTGCCGACTTCGCGTTGAAGTCCTTGCAGAACTGCATGATGTTGATCCCGCGCTGACCGAGCGCCGGGCCAACGGGCGGCGAGGGGTTGGCCTGCCCCGCCTTCACTTGCAGCTTAAGCTGCCCGATTACTTTCTTGGCCATCAGGCCTCTCCTTCTGTCACTGCCCCGTCAAAAGGGGCATGCTTAGTGGTCCGGTCTGGCCACCTGACGGCAACCGCGCCTCCCACACACAACGCTCAGGCGGTTTTCTGCACCTGAGTGAATTCAAGCTCAACCGGCGTTGGCCGACCAAAGATCGAAACCATCACCTTCAGGCGATTGTTCTCTTCGTCGGCTTCCTCGACCATGCCCGAGAACCCTTCGAACGGGCCGTCCGTCACCTTCACCTGCTCGCCAACCTCGAAGCGAATCAGGTTGCGCGGCGCCTCCTGCCCTTCCTCGACACGATTGAGAATCAGGTTAACTTCTTCATCGCGCATCGGACTGGGTTTGCCCTGCTGCCCCAGAAAGCCCGTCACCCGGTTGATCGAATGAATCAGATGATAAGTGCGGGAGTTCATCTCCATGCGCACCAGAACATAGCCCGGCATGAAGCGCCGCTCGCTCGTCACCTTCTTGCCGCGCCGAACCTCGATCACTTCCTCGGTGGGCACCAGCACTTCAGTGATTTCGTCCTCAAGTCCGGCCTCGGCCACAGCCGTGCGGATCGATTCGGCGACTTTCTTTTCGAAATTCGAGAGCACGCTCACCGAATACCAGCGCATCGCCATCCGTCTCAACCTCGCTTCAGGCGGAAGCCCCGCCGCTATCTTTCATTCCCGCCGACCTGCGCAAGCCGCAAATCACGATGATCCGACCAGCAAAAAATGTGCGCACCGAATCGGTGCGCGCAATTCTATCGGAAGTTGATGCTGCGTTTACCGCCCATCCGGCGGATTTTCAAGAGTGCACAGCGCAAAAGATTGCCTCATTACCGGCAACCGCCATCCGTTCACGCGAGGTTCAGCCGACCAACCCCAGCAGACCGGCAAGTCCCGTGCGGATCAGCAAGTCCACGACAAAGAAAAAGACTGCCGTCAGCGACGCCAGAACCAGAACCATGATCGTGCTGATCGTGACCTCACGACGGTTAGGCCAGACGACCTTTGCAGTTTCCGCGCGAACCTGCTGGATGAACGTCAATGGGTTTGTCTTGGCCATGGGGCACCTCTGGGCATCACTGGCGGGCGGGGCCCGTTTGCGCTCAGATATCCGCAAGTGGGGGGTAATTCAAGCCTTGGTGCTCAGTCATGGCGCTCGGACCAGAGCGCGCAGACACCGCGCAGCGATGCAATTCGCGCGCAATCCTGCGCATAGGCCGCGTCAGCGCGTTGCAGGGTTGCTGCGTCGTGCGGTTGCAGACCAGGGTGCTGCGCGCCCTTGGGCCAGGCCACGCGCAGCTCCTTGACCCGCACCCTGATCGCCTCCTCGCCCTGCCCGGCCAGCGCGGCGGCCTCATTCATCAAGACTTCGTGCGCCCGCGCCGAGAGACCCGGATGCGCGACACCCAGGCCGGGCCGGGCAACCGATGCCGCTTCGCCAAGCAGCGCCCGCAGCACGTCAGGGGCATTCGCCGGGTAATCCTCGTAGCGCCAGACGTGGTATGTGGCGCCGGGCATCGCGGATTGCACCCGTTCGAGCAGATCGCACCAGCACAAGCGCGAAGGATCAAGCCCGCGGGCGTATTCAGCATAGGTTTCGAGCTTCCCGCTCATAAGTCTCTGAGCATAGGCCGACGCCAGAAACCCGGCCGGGTTGCGGATGGCCAGCGCAAGCACCACCTGCCCTGCCGGCAAGAGCGCGGCCAGGCGGGACAGACGGACAACGGCACGATCATAAAGCCGTGCAGTATGGATCAGTTCAACGTTATGCGCATTGCCCAGCAGGTTTTCATCGCTCAACACCAGCCGGCGGCACGGCACGGCAAGGGCCGCGCGAATGCGGCCGGCCTGAAGAGGGTCATCCGTCGGGGCGCTCAGATATTCCGGCACCCCCAATCCTTTGCGCCTCAGTTCATCGGGCCCGAAATACGCCACCTCATGGCCTTGCAACGCCCTGCGTGCGCGGGCCATCGCTAACTGCAGATGCGTGCTGGCGGTCTTGTGCGCGCCGATATGGAGAATGATCTGCAATGCCGCCGCCCCTTTTGGGAAAGGGATGCCACGGATTGACCGGCAGAGGAAGCGGTTCTGGCCGGTGCGCCATGTCATCGTTTTTGCTGCGCGGAAAAGGCCTGGCAGGGGCAGGGGGACTCGAACCCACGACCCTCGGTTTTGGAGACCGATGCTCTACCAACTGAGCTATACCCCTAGGCCTGACGCGGGGGTTAAGCCAGCGGCGCCGGGAAATCAAGAGGGGTTTTGAACGCGCCCGCGATTGTTATGCGCGACTCACGCCGGTTGCGCCAACAACTGCCCCCCGGCATGGCCACAGATGCGGGCGGGAACAATCTGGCCCTCGGGCTGGTCAATATCGAACAGCACCTCGGCAAACTGGGCAGTGCGGCCCATGCGCGGGTTCTCCATCAGTACCGCATGACGCTGCCCTTGCTGCGCGGCGAGATGCGCAGCAGCCCGTGCCGTACCGGCGGCACGCAACCGCGCCGCGCGCGCGCGGACCGCATCGCCAGGGACTTGGGGCATCCGCGCGGCAGGGGTGCCCTTGCGGGGCGAGAAGGGAAAGACATGCAGCCATGTCAGCCCGCATTCCTCGACCAGTTTCAGCGAATTGGCGAACATCGCCTCGGTCTCGGTGGGAAAACCGGCGATGATATCGGCGCCAAACACCATATCAGGCCGCAGCGCGCGGGCCTCGGCACAGAACCGGATCGCATCATCGCGCAGATGGCGGCGTTTCATGCGCTTGAGAATCATGTCATCGCCCGCCTGCAACGACAGATGCAGATGCGGCATCAGGCGCGATTCAGTGGCGATGGCTTCCATCAGCGCCGGGTCAGCCTCGATCGAATCGATCGATGAAATCCGCAGGCGCGCAAGGTCCGGCACCAGCTTCAGGATGCGCCGAACCAGATCGCCCAACCGGGGCGTGGCGGGCAGGTCGGCACCCCATGAGGTCAGATCGACACCGGTCAGCACGACCTCGTTATACCCGGCATCGACCAGCCGCTTGATCTGCTCAACCACCACACCCGCCGGGACCGAGCGTGAATTGCCCCGGCCGAAGGGAATGATGCAGAAGGTACAGCGATGGTCGCAGCCGTTCTGCACCTGAACATAGGCGCGGCTCCGGGTGCCAAAACCGTCGATAAGGTGGCCTGCCGTCTCCTGCACCGACATGATGTCATCCACCTGCACGCGCTCGGTCGTGCCGATCAGGTCTGGCACCATGCCGGCCCAGGTTTCTGGCTGCATCTTTTCATGGTTGCCGATGACGCGGGTCACCTCGGGCATGGCGGCGAAGGTTTCGGGCTCGGTCTGTGCGGCGCAGCCGGTGACGATGATCGGCGCATCGGGATGGTCGCGGCGCAGGCGGCGGATTTCCTGACGCGCCTTGCGCACGGCCTCGGCAGTGACGGCGCAGGTATTCACGACGACAGCGTTTTCCAGCCCGGCCTGCGCGGCGAGTGCCTTCATCGCCTCGGTCTCATAGGCATTCAGACGACAGCCGAGAGTGGTAAACAAAGGCGCGTTCATTGCGCGGCCTCCAACAGCGCGCGGGCAAGCACACCTTCGAACACATAAGCCACCGGACCCGACAGCCAGACACCATCATCGCGCCAGTCTACCCGCAACTCACCACCATCGACCACCAGATCCACCTGCCGCCCGGTCAGCCCGCGTAGGTTCGCCGCGACTGCAACCGCACAGGCGCCAGAGCCGCAGGCGAGGGTGATACCGGTGCCCCGCTCCCACACCCGCATGCGTAGATGGTCCGGGCCCAGCAGGCTGGCGAATTCCACATTGGTGCGCTCCGGAAACAGCGGATGATGCTCAATCCGTGGGCCAAGCGTATCCAGCGCCACGGCTTCCGCGTCGGGCACGAAGAACACGCAATGCGGGTTGCCCATGCCGACAGCGGCGGGATCGCCCTCTATCGGCAGATGGAGGGTGTCCTGCGCACTGCCCAGCGGCACGTCGCGCCAGTCGGTCAGAGGCGCGCCCATGTTCACCCAGATCGCCCCGCCACGCCGTTCAGCCCGCAAAAGGCCGCGCGCGGTGCGGATCGCCACCTTTTCGCGCCCGCTCTCCGCCATCACCAGATCGGCAACGCAGCGGGTAGCATTGCCGCAAGCCCCGGCGCGCGAGCCATCCGCGTTCCAGAAATCCAGCACCAGATCGGCGTCAGGCCCGTCGCTGGCGCGCAGTTCGGCCAACTGATCATAACCCACACCGCGATGCCGGTCGCCAATGGCACGCGCCAGCGCAGCCGTCACCACCGCCCCGCGCCTGCGCGAATCGATGACCACGAAATCATTGCCGGCCCCGTGCATCTTGCGAAAGGCCAGACCCTCGTTGCGGCCTGATGTTTCCATGCGCGCGGATATAGTCATGTTTCGAAGCATCCGCCAGTGGCTGCGCGCGGATCGGCCCCGAATGCAGACGCATGACAACAGCAATGAAGAGAGGTGACGGAACTGACCTTATGAATTCACAGTTTCTGGCCCTAACCAATCGCGACTTGAATGCCGCTTGTCCCGCCCTGCGCACGGCCTCATCGGGAGCCCTCCATGAGGATGACCACCGAGGAAGCCTTTGTCAAAGTCCTGCCGCGCCACGGAACCGAACATGCTTTCGGGATCATCGGCTCGGCCTTCATGCCGGTTTCCGATCTGTTCCCGCGCGCCGGGATCACGTTCTGGCACTGCGCGCATGAAGGTTCGGGCGGGATGATGGCCGATGGCTTCACCCGCGCCTCGGGCAAGATGTCGATGATGATCGCCCAGAACGGCCCCGGCATCACCATTTTCGTCTCCGCCGTCAAAACCGCCTACCGGAACCACACGCCGCTTTTGCTGGTCACGCCGCAGGCCGCAAACAAGGCCATCGGTCAGGGCGGGTTTCAGGAAGTCGAACAGATGGCGCTGTTCAGGGGCATGGTATGTTGTCAGGAAGAGGTGCGCGACCCTTCGCGTGTGGCCGAAGTGCTGAACCGCATGATCATGCAGGAAAAGCGCCTGTCCGCTCCCGCCCAGATCAACTTTCCGCGCGACTACTTCACCCAGGTGGTTGATATCGAAATCCCGGAACCCGTGGCCTTCGAGCGCCCGCCGGGCGGTGCACAAGCGATCAATGAAGCCGCGAAACTGCTGTCCGACGCCAAATTTCCGGTCATCCTGAACGGCGCGGGCGTGGTCATCGGCGAGGCCATCCCGCAATCCATGGCGCTGGCCGAACGGCTGGATGCCCCGGTCTGCGTCGGCTACCAGCACAACGACGCCTTCCCCGGCTCGCACCCGCTGTTCGCCGGCCCGCTTGGCTACAACAGATCAAAAGCGGCGATAGAGTTGATTTCCAGGGCGGATGTGGTATTGTGTCTGAGCACCCGGCTTAACCCGTTTTCGACGTTGCCGGGCTACGGGCTGGACTACTGGCCGAGACAGGTCAGGATAATTCAAGTCGACATAAACCCCGATCGCATCGGGCTGATAAAAAATGTGACTGTTGGCATCGTCGGAGACGCCGGAAGCGTCGCCGAAACGATTTTAGCGCGTTTGTCCGCAGCAGCTGGTGATTTCGGCTGCACCGAGCGCCGCGCCGAGATCGCGCTTCATGTACTGGCGATGTCCCTGGCGTTGCTGTTGGGCTGGACATTGACGCGCCCAGCAGGCCGGGCAACCACGTTCGGCACGGTGTCCTGTCGGGCACGGTCAATGCGGCCGGTGTGGGCGGCCGGTGTGGGTGGGCTGCCGGTTGTGATGTTCTGGGCCGCGCAGGCAATCGCGCCTGTTGTCTTTCGTGCAACGCTGATTGCCTATTTCACCCTGCTCGGCCTGTGGACGCTGCCAATCGTGCATCAACGCGGATTGATCGGGGTCGATACACTGATTGTCACCGCCGTAGCGCTGCCGATCTTTGTGCTGGGCACCTGGGCCGGCGGGCAACGATTGCTCAGCACCGAGCCAAAAGATTTTCGCCGCTTCGCAATCCTCATCATGATGGCGCTGGCGCTTCCGGGCCTGGGCAAGGCACTTTGGCAATGCGGTCCCGGCAGCATCCGAGGGGTGCAAAAGCGCATTGAAACCGATAACGAAAAGGCCGTATCACCCCCCGGTCGCAGGAAACCTGAGGGGGCAAGGACATGGCAGAACCGACGGCGGTTGCATCCGACCCCCGCAACCAACCGTTGAAGGCCGCGCTGTGGATGACCGGCGCCATCGCCTCGTTCACGCTGATGGCAATCTCCGGGCGGGCGGTTCAGGCCGAGCTGAACACGTTCGAGCTGATGTTCTGGCGTTCTCTGATCGGGCTGGCGATTGTGGTAGCGGTTCTCGCTTCCAGCCCGCGTGGCCCGCGCCAGATCGTTACTCGCGTGCCAGGGATTCATCTGGCCCGCAACGTATTCCACTTCGCTGGTCAGAACCTTTGGTTCTACGGCATCATGGTCATTCCCATGGCGCAGCTTGTGGCGTTGGAATTCACCCTGCCGATCTGGGTCGTGCTCTTGGCACCGCTCTTTCTGGGCGAGGCGCTGACCCGGCGCAAGCTGATGGTGGCGGTGGTGGGCTTCGGCGGTGTGTTGCTGGTGGCGCAGCCCGGCATCCAGCCACTGAACACGGGCCATCTTGCGGGAATTCTGGCCGCGATGTGCTTTGCGCTGAACATCATGCTCACCAAGCGGATCATGCGCCATGACGGGGTTTTGTGCGTGCTGTTCTGGATGACCTTGTTGCAGACCGTCTTCGGCCTGATCCTGTCGCTGATCGGCAGTTTCACCTGGCCCAGCCTGTATCTGGCCCCCTGGCTGCTCGCCATCGGTATTACCGGGCTTTCGGCGCATTTCTCGCTGACATCGGCGCTGGGGCATGCCCCGGCATCCATCGTCGCACCGATGGAATTCGCGCGGCTGCCGATCATCGCGCTGGTCGGCTTCTGGCTCTACGCCGAGGCGCTGGACCCGCTGGTTTTCATCGGCGCGGCGGTAATCCTGTCGGCCAACTCCCTGAACCTGACAAGTCGAGGAAAGACACGTTGAACGCGATTGCAGCATTTGCCGCAGTTTCGCGCATTGCCAACGCGAGCAAAGCCCGCATCCTGCACGCCCAGGGTGTAATCGGGCCGAAAACTTGATGCACGGCTCAGGATTCAGGGTTTTCAGGTGATAGGCCGTGTGATTTAACATGCGCCATCAGCCTTGATAGGGTTGAACGTAATTACCCATGGGAGGAAATACATGGATCGTCGTTCATTCATCCGGACGTCGGCGCTTGGCGGCGCTGCGGCTGCCGCTTCGACTCTGGCGGCGCCCGCTGTAGCGCAAGGCCGCATCACCTGGCGCATGGTCACCACATGGCCGCGCAACTTCCCCGGCCTGGGGGTTGGCGCGCAGCGGCTTGCCGACCGCATCACCGCTGCCACCGATGGCCAGCTGACCGTGCAGGTTTTCACCGCAGGCGAGATGGTTCCCGCGCTCCAGTCGCTTGACGCCGTGATCGACGGCTCGGCCGAAATGAGCCACGGTGCCGCCTACTACTGGCAGAACAAGTCGGTCGGCCTGTCGTTCTTTACCGGGGTACCCTTCGGCATGACCTCGCGCGAACTGGCGGCATGGGTACGCTACATGGGCGGCCAGGAAGCCTGGGACAACATCTATGACCAGTTCGGCGTGCAGGGTTTCCTGTCGGGTGACACTGGCACCCAGGCAGGCGGCTGGTTCCAGAACGAGCTGACCGGCCTTGACGACATTCAGGGCATGCGCTTCCGCACGCCGGGTCTGGGTGGTCAGGTCTGGCAGCGAATCGGCGCCTCGGTGACCAACATGGCCGCAGGCGAGATCTTCGCCGCGCTGCAGACCGGCTCGCTGGATGCCGCCGAGTTCGTCGGCCCCTACAACGATCTGGCACTCGGTTTCCACCAGGTGCGCAAGCATTACTACACCTCGTCCTTCATCGAGCCCGGCCTTGCAACCGAGCTGGTGGTGGACAAGGCGAAGTATCAGGAGCTGCCCTCGGGCCTTCAGGCGATCATCCGTGATGTCTGCCAGGCGGAATACGATCAGGTCGCCTCGGACTTTTACGCCAACGATCCCCGCGCGCTGGCCACGCTGGTCAACGAGCATGGCGTGACCACGCATTCGGCCTTCCCTGACGATATTCTGGAAGCCGGCGCCAATGCGTCCAAGGACATTCTGACCGAAATCCTCGACAGCAATGACCCGCTGACCAAGGCCACGGCAGAGAGCTTCGTTGCGGCGCTGAACATCCTGCGCAACCGCACCGAAGGCACCGACCAGACCTTCCTTGAGGCGCGCGCCAAGTTTTTCGACCTTTCGGACCTGGGTTGATGGCCCTTGAAACAGGCCGTCTGCACACCTTGCCAGTAACGGCCTGAACACACGAATTTTCAAGGCCCGGGGGATTTCCCCGGGCCTCGTCATAGAATAAAGCGACGGCTCGGGGGGTGGTTTACGATACTCCGCATCACGCCACCGGCCGCAATGTTCTCGCCCGGACATCATGGTTCCAGGGCGTTCCAACAGGTTCAAACGGGGGATAAGGTGGCGATCCTGTCCTATATCATGCGTGCCATCAACCTGATCAACAGGTTGATAGGTAACGTCTTCATCTGGCTTTCCGTCGGAATTGTACTGGTCTGTTTCTGGGTTGTGATCGAGCGCTATGCCCTCGGGTCGACCCGACTGTGGATGCAGGATCTGTATCCATGGATGAACGGCGTCATGTTCACTGCCGTCGCAGGCTATGCACTTTATCGCAATGACCATGTGCGGGTGGACATCTTCTATCGCCCGGCCTCGACCAAGACCAAGGCGTGGATGGATCTGGTGGGCGTGCTGGCCTTCCTTTTGCCCTTCGCCTGGGTGGTGTGGAACTATTCCTTCACCTTCGTGCAGCGCTCGTGGCGACTTGGCGAGGGCTCGGCAAACCCCGGCGGCATGCCGGGGCTCTACATCCTGAAGGCCTTTATCCTTGTTT
The DNA here is from genome assembly GCA_964496915.1 of uncultured Rhodobacter sp. Lineage (GTDB taxonomy): Bacteria > Pseudomonadota > Alphaproteobacteria > Rhodobacterales > Rhodobacteraceae > Pararhodobacter. The sequence continues at coordinate 578,927 of CAZCAX010000001.1, read as the reverse complement.
TCGCTGTCAGCATCGCCATTCAAGGCATTGCCATGCTGATCCGCTCGATCCTCTTGATCGCCAACCGCGAGGATCTGGTGCCGAACGATTACCGCTATAAATACGATACGGAGTAAGCAGGCATGGATCCCGTACTTCTAGGAGAAATCCTTGCCGGCACGATGTTCCTGGGCGTGATCGGCATGTTGATGCTGGGCTTCCCGGTGGCCTTCACGCTGGCCGGAACCTCGATCATCTTCGCCTATATCGGCCTGCATTTCGGCGTGTTCGACATGTCGAACCTGCGCGCGCTGGCCGGGCGCTATACCGGCTACATGATCAACGAGGTGCTGGTGGCGGTGCCTTTGTTCATTTTCATGGGCGTCATGCTGGAGCGATCGAACATCGCTGAACAACTGTTGTCCACGATGGGCAAGCTGTTTGGCAACATGCGCGGCGGACTGGGAATTTCCGTGGTTCTGGTGGGGGCGCTGCTGGCGGCGTCCACGGGGGTTGTGGGGGCAACCGTTGTCACCATGGGCCTGATCTCGCTTCCCGCGATGATGCGGGCTGGCTATGATCCCAAGCTTGCCTGCGGAACGATCTGCGCCTCGGGGACACTGGGCCAGATCATCCCGCCCTCGACAGTTTTGATCTTCATGGGCGATATGATCGCCGGGATGCACAGTCAGGTGCAGATGAGCATGGGCAATTTCGCGCCCAAAACCGTGTCGGTGGGCGATCTGTTCGCAGGAGCGTTCATCCCCGGCCTGCTGCTGGTGGCCATCTATATCGGCTATATCCTGTTCAAGGCGATAACCGACCCCGAAAGCTGCCCCGCCACGCCGATCCCGGAAGATGAGCGCAAGGGCATCTGGAAAGAAATCATCGTGGCCCTGGTGCCGCCACTGATGCTGATCGCGGCGGTTCTGGGTTCGATCCTGGGTGGCATTGCCACCCCGACCGAGGCCGCATCAGTCGGCGCGGTGGGGGCCACGTTGCTGGCGACGCTGCGCAAACGGCTGAGCCTTGCGGTGCTGGTCGATGTGGTCCGGCGCACGGCGGTGATCACCTCGATGATCTTCATCATCCTCTTTGGCGCGTCGGTCTTTGCCATCGTGTTCCGGCAGATGGGCGGTGACAATCTGGTGCATGAATTCCTGGCCGCCATGCCCGGCGGCGCGATGGGCGCGATGATCACGGTGATGATCATCATGTTCGTCCTGGGCTTCATCCTGGATACGTTCGAGATCATCTTCATCGTCCTGCCGATCACCGCGCCGACACTTCTGATGCTGGGTGTCGATCCGGTCTGGCTGGGCGTGATGATTGGCGTCAACCTGCAAACCAGCTTCCTGACCCCGCCCTTCGGCTTCTCGTTGTTCTATCTGCGCGGGGTGGCGCCAAACAGCATATCGACGATGATGATCTATCGTGGCGCAGTGCCTTTCGTTCTGCTTCAACTTCTGGCGATCGCGCTTTTGTTCGTCTTTCCGGGACTGGTCACTTGGCTGCCCTCAGTTCTGTTCTGAGCACTGCTCAACATTGACGAATGCAAACCGGCGCAGCGCTCCTGCGCCGGTTTTGCTTTTCCGGGCTGGCCGCGCAACACGCTCTGGCGGGCAGCGCGCGGCTATGCTAGCGCAATCTCATGCTGGCCGTCTTTCTTCAGACCCTCCCTTTCTTTGCCGTGATCGGACTTGGCTACTGGGCCGGGCGCAGCGGTTTTTTCCCGCGTGAGGCAACGGCCTATCTGACGAAGTTCGTCTTCTACTTTGCCCTGTCAGCAATGCTGTTCGGCTTTTCGGCCAATATGTCGTTGGGCGACATCTTCGATCCGCGCGCAGCAGTGGCCTATATGTGGGGTTGCGGGCTGATCTACCTGATCGCGCTCTCGGTCGCCTTCGCCCGACGCCGACCGCTGACAGAGGCGGCGATGGAAGCGCATACGGCGATCATCGGCAACACCGGCTTCCTTGGCGTGCCGATGCTGGTGCTGTTGTTGGGCGAGGCCGCTGCGGGCACGATCATTCTGGCGTTGGTAATCGACCTGATCGTATTCTCCACGCTCTTGACGGTTATCGTTACCCTCTCGCGAGAGGGGCGGTTATCATTCGATATGCCGCGCCTGATCGCCGTGGGATTGCTGAAGAACCCGATGATCGTGGCGATGGCGATGGGACTGTTATGGTCAGCCACGGGGCTGGACCTTCCGCTGCCGGTCAATGCCTTCATGACTCTCCTGGGCGCCGCTGCCACACCCGGTGCGCTCTTTGCCATCGGCGCTTCGCTCGCCAACAACAAGGCCGAACGGGTTACCGTGGCGGGCTGGCTTACATTTGCCAAGCTGGTGCTGCACCCCCTCGCCGTGGCCTTTGCCGCGTTTTTCCTGTTCAGCGTCGATCCCTACACGGCAGGCGTTCTGGTGGCGGCGGCGGCGCTGCCGGTGGCGGGCAATGTCTATATCCTGGCACAGCATTTCAACATCGCCGTGGCCCGCGTTTCAGCCGCAATTCTGATTTCGACGGCTATCAGCGTGGCCACCCTGCCGGTGATCATTGCCCTGGTCGCGGAATGAAGGATGTTCGCGGGCAGGTTCGGGACAAATCCGTCACAATTCACGAAGGCGTGACGCTTGCAGCCCCCCGGACCCCTCCCTATATAGCCTTCGACGCCGGGTGGCACCGGGAACATGAGAAACCGGTGCCGGTCGGTTCAAGGGATCGGGGCTACGGAGCCTGATGGGACCGCCGCCCTATAACATCGCCGAAGTAAAGAGGTAGCATATCATGGCCAAAGTCATCGGGATCGACCTCGGGACGACAAACAGTTGCGTTGCCATCATGGATGGTTCGCAACCCCGGGTTATCGAGAATTCCGAAGGCGCGCGCACGACGCCTTCGATCGTGGGCTTCACGGAAAGTGAGCGTCTGGTGGGTCAACCCGCCAAGCGTCAGGCAGTCACGAACCCAACCAACACAGTTTTTGCCGTCAAGCGCCTGATCGGCCGCCGTCTGGGCGATGCCGAGGTGGAGAAGGACAAGAAACTGGTGCCGTACAAGATTGTCGACGGCGGCAACGGCGACGCCTGGGTAGAAGTGCGCGGCGAGAAATACAGCCCCAGCCAGGTTTCGGCCTTCATCCTGCAGAAGATGAAGGAAACCGCTGAAAGCTATCTGGGCGAAAGCGTTACGCAGGCCGTTATCACGGTGCCTGCCTATTTCAACGACGCCCAGCGCCAGGCCACCAAGGATGCCGGCAAGATCGCCGGTCTGGAAGTGCTGCGCATCATCAACGAGCCGACGGCGGCGGCACTGGCCTATGGTCTGGACAAGAAAGAGACCAAGACCATCGCGGTTTATGACCTTGGCGGCGGCACATTCGATATCACCATTCTGGAAATCGACGACGGCCTCTTTGAAGTGAAATCGACCAACGGGGATACATTCCTTGGTGGCGAAGACTTCGACATGCGGATCGTCAACTACCTGGCCGATGAGTTCAAGAAAGAGCACGGGGTCGATCTGACGCTCGACAAGATGGCACTTCAGCGCCTCAAGGAAGCCGCCGAGAAAGCCAAGATCGAGCTCAGCTCGTCGCAACAGACCGAGATCAACCAGCCGTTCATCTCGATGGACAAGAACACCGGCCAGCCGCTGCACATGGTGATGAAACTCACCCGCGCCAAGCTGGAAACACTGGTGGGCGATCTGATCAAGAAGTCGCTCAAACCCTGCGAAGCCGCACTCAAGGATGCCGGCCTTTCCAAGGGCGATATCGACGAGGTGGTTCTGGTCGGCGGCATGACCCGCATGCCCAAGGTCATCGAAGAGGTGACCAAGTTCTTCGGCAAGGAGCCGCACAAAGGCGTCAACCCTGATGAGGTTGTGGCGCTGGGTGCCGCCATTCAGGCCGGGGTGCTGCAAGGCGACGTCAAGGATGTGGTACTGCTGGATGTGACCCCGCTGTCGCTGGGCATTGAAACGCTGGGTGGCGTGTTCACCCGCCTGATCGACCGCAACACCACCATCCCCACCAAGAAAAGCCAGGTCTTCTCTACCGCCGAGGATAACCAACATGCCGTAACCATCCGGGTGTTCCAGGGCGAACGCGAGATGGCGCAGGACAACAAGATGCTGGGCCAGTTCAACCTGGAAGACATCCCGCCCGCTCCGCGCGGCATGCCGCAGATCGAGGTGACCTTCGACATCGACGCCAACGGCATCGTCAGCGTCTCGGCCAAGGACAAGGGCACCGGCAAGGAGCAGAAGATCACTATCCAGGCGTCTGGCGGTCTGTCGGATGAAGAGATCGAAAAGATGGTGAAGGATGCCGAGGCCAACGCCGATTCCGACAAGGCGCGGCGTGAGCTGGTGGAAACCCGCAACCAGGCCGAAAGCCTGGTCCATTCGACCGAGAAGTCGCTAGAAGAATACAAGGACAAGGTCGATCCGACCACGGTCGAGGCGATCGAGCTGGCCATTGCCGCGCTCAAGGATACGCTTGAGGGTGACAATGTCGACAAGATCAAATCAGGCATCAACAACGTGCGTGATGCTTCGATGAAACTGGGCGAGGCGATCTACAAGGCGCAGGCGGAAGCAGGCGAAGCCGAAGGCTCCTCGGACGAAGAGCCGCGCTCGGTCGATGACGACATCGTCGATGCCGATTTCGAGGATCTCGACGATAACAAGCGTCGCGACTGATACGCGGCACGAAACGGGGCCCCGGCCGGTAATGCCGGACCGGGGCCCCCGCCTTTCAGACGAGGTCAAGAATGGCAAAGCGCGATTTCTACGATGTGCTGGGCGTTTCGCGCGGCGCTTCGGCGGACGAGATCAAGAAGGCCTATCGCCAGAAGGCCAAACAACTTCACCCTGATCGCAATTCAGACAACCCCAATGCCGAGGCTCAGTTCAAGGAAGTGAACGAGGCCTATGACGCGTTGAAAGACCCTGAGAAGAAAGCAGCCTACGACCGCTTCGGCCATGCCGCTTTCGAAGGCGGGATGGGCGGCGGCGCGCGCGGACCGCGCGGCGGCATGCATCCGGGGGGCGGTGATTTCGGTTCGGCTTTTTCCGACGTGTTCGAAGACCTCTTTGGCGATTTCATGGGCGGCGGCCGGGGCGGATCGCGTCAGCGCGCAAGCCGCGGCTCGGACCTGCGCTATAACATGCGCATCACACTGGAAGATGCCTATGCGGGCGTGCAGAAAAGCATCCGCGTGCCATCTCTCGCAAGCTGCGACGCCTGCAACGGCACAGGGGCTGAGGGCGGTGCCGAACCCGTTACCTGCCCCACCTGCTCGGGCATGGGTAAGGTCCGCGCGCAGCAAGGGTTTTTCACGGTCGAGCGCACCTGCCCCACCTGCGGCGGCCTGGGCCAGATCGTCAAGAACCCCTGCAAGGTCTGCAAGGGCGCCGGCCGGGTCGAGAAAGAGCGCACGCTCAGCGTGAACATCCCTGCCGGAGTGGAAACCGGCACCCGGATCCGCCTGTCCGGCGAAGGCGAGGCAGGTTTACGCGGTGGGCCGCAGGGTGACCTTTATATCTTCATCGAATTGCGCGAGCATCCGATCTTCCAACGCGACGGGCAGGATCTCTATTGCCGCGTGCCGATCAGCATTGCCGCGGCGGCCCTGGGTGGCGAGGTCGAGGTGCCCACGATTGACGGCGGACGCTCGCGCGTGAAGGTGCCTGCGGGCAGCCAGACCGGCAAGCAGATGCGGCTGCGCGGCAAGGGGATGCCGGCTCTGCGCGGCGGGGGCCACGGTGACATGCTGATCGAGCTGTCGGTGGAAACCCCGGTCAACCTGACAGCCCGCCAGAAAGAGTTGCTGGCCGAGTTTGAATCGCTGAGCGAACACAACAACCCCGAGGGTCAGAGCTTTTTCAGCAAGGTCAAAAGCTTCTGGGACGGGATGAAGGGCTGAATCGGCCACATTTCCGGGAACGCCCGTCTGGATTTTTCAGGCGGGCGTTAACCATTTCTTGACCGATTCGGGCACAGCATGTCCCCATGCCGCGCCCTCGATCCGCTCTTGCCGAACCTGCCCTGCCGCTTTTCGCGGTCAACGCCGCGTCGCCCGTCCCGCCACAGGCTGGTCCGCCCTCTGGTCCGGTCATGCCGGATGCCGAGCAAGGCGTGGCACGCGCCCTACCCTCTTATCTGCGCGACCACCGCAAGCGCCTGCGTGCGCGGTTCCTTGAGGGTGGCGCGCAGGCCATGCCGGATTATGAATTGCTGGAACTGCTCCTGTTTCGCGCCATTCCACGGCAGGATGTCAAACCCCTGGCCCGCCGTCTGCTGGATGCCTTTGGCGATCTGGCAGGAGTGATCAGCGCCCCGCCCACCCGGCTGTCACGCATCGATGGTGTGGGCGAGGCCGTGATCGTGGAGCTAAAACTGGCCGAGGCCATGGCAACCCGCCTGTCGCGCGCTCGGGTGCTGAACAGGCCGGTCATTTCCAGCTGGCAGGCACTACTGGACTATTGCCACACCGCCATGTCCCACTGCGAGACCGAGCATTTCCGCGTGCTTTTCCTCGACCGCAAGAATACCTTGATTGCCGATGAGGAACTGGGCCGCGGCACCGTCGATCACGTGCCCGTTTACCCGCGCGAAGTGTTGCGCCGCGCGCTGGAAATGAACGCCTCGGCGCTGATCCTTGTGCATAATCACCCTTCGGGCGATCCGACACCCAGCACCGCCGATATCGCAATGACTGAGCAGATCCAGACCGCCGCGCAGGCGCTGTCCATCACGCTGCATGACCATCTGATCATCGGCAAATCACGCGAAAGCAGTTTCCGCGCACTGGGACTTTTGTGAACGGCTCCTCATCCCCCCAGCGGACGGAGCCAGACCTCAACCCGACGGTTAAGTGCGCGCCCCCATTCTACGGCGTTGCAGGCGACAGGCAACAGAACGCCCAACCCCTCGGCCGACAAGACCACGCGCTCCGGGTCCCGCAGCAGCGCGGCCTCCTCAACCGCTGCCCGAACGGCATCGGCCCGCCTGAGCGAAAGACGCCGGTTGGCCTCGGCATCGCCCAGACTGTCGGAAAAGCCTGCCAGAATGATCTCGTTGCCGTCATAAACGCCGGCCTCGATATCACGCGCAAACTGGCGGATGTTGACCAGCGATGTTGCATCGATCTGCGCGGTCCCAGGCTCAAATCGGAACGCCAGCGACAACTGTCGCGTCTCCAGCATCAGGTCTCCGATGCTGCGGAGGCTGTCCAGAAACCCCTCGGCATCACCGCTTTCCGGCAGTCGCAGCGAACGGATCAACCGCAGCCCCTGTCCGGCGGCGGGGGCCTGTTCGGGCCGCGCCTCGGTGAATCCGGCGGCGCGGATGGCCCTCCCGGCCTCGGGGCTGGCGAAAAACTCCAGAAACTGACGCAACCGCAACGGTAGTCGCTGTCGGAGCTGGATCGCATAAAGCGGCTGGGTCAGCGGGTAGGCACCGGCCTTCAGCGCAAAGGGCTCGGGCGTGACCGGCAGGCCGCAGGCATCGATCATTGGAACGACGGGTAGACCATGCCTCTGTGAGCGCAGGGTCATGCCCAGCGCGAAAGGGTCGCGTGCCACAGCGCGCGCCAACCCGCCATTGCTGAGGTGGCGGACAGCACCCTCCGTCACGCGGTCGATACCAATCGAATGAAGCCGCGCACCCAACGCGTGATGCTCACCCGAATCGGCGTTGCGCAGATGTAAAGCCAACTCGGTCTCCGGCCCTCCTCCTGCCGATGCCTGACGTCCAGGTGCATCCTGCATCAGCGCCAACAAATCGGTCATGGCGATCCGGTCAATCCCACTTGCGGTGGCTGCCACCGGCACGAAGGCATCAAGCGCCAGCACATGAAGAAGGAAATCAGGATCCTGTAGCGGTGTAAGCGAAAGCGCGAGGTCCGTCTCGCCCGAAACCAGCGCCAACAGTCCTGCGTCCGAGGAACTGGCGCGCAGCCGCAGACGCATCACCGGCCCATCGCCCTCCGTGTCGCGCAGATCGTAAAGGGTTTCCCCGATGCCGCGCGTTTGCGTCAGCTCCAATCCTTGCGCCTGAACGAAGGCGGTCAGCACGACGGGAAACAGATGCTCCGCCACGATCTGCGCGCCTTCGATACTGATCTCGGCAGTCCCACCGGACAGAAAGGGGCAACCTGGCCCTTCACAGTTCAGGCCCCGCGCATCCAGCGTCAGTTGGCCGAATTCGGTTTCAAGGCGCAGATACTCGCCGTCATAGGCGATCAGGTCGCCACTTATGGTGATTGTGCCATCGATCGAGGAAAGAGTCACATCCTGCGCGCGCGCAGCATCGCCTGGCTGAAAAAGCAGCGTGGCGACCGTAGCCGCCACGCAAAGAAACCATCGCATCACTTGCCGTCACGCCTTGTTCAGTTCAGCGCGATAGTCAGCTCCGGCAGCAGATTTTTCAACACAAGAAAGCCGCCCTGGCCGTCACATTCAGGCATTTCCAACAAAATCTCGCGCGCCAGAGCTTCGTCACCTGCCAGCATTTCCAGCGTATCGATACGAAGTGGCTGGCCACAGCTTTCTTCTGTCACGGCAACCTCCAGCTCCAACGCCACTTGGCCTGTGCGCGCCGACAAGCCGGTGGGAAAGGAATAGACCTGCGCCAGGATGGCCTCGGCGCCCAGCGCGACCATGAAGCCCCGCGCGGCATCGCCAGGCGCGGCAAGGTTGGCGGGGTGGATATGATTGTCACTGCCGAAGTCAGCGCCGAATTCATAGGCGTTCAGCCCCAGAACGGCAGGACCCTGCCACTGGATTGCCACGCGGTCGAAGAGGCTGGCATCCGCAACCTCGGCGGTGTCGCTGCTGGTGCGACCGTCATCAAAACTGACGGTCAGTTCGGCCTGCGGCGTCAATGCGGGCAAGATCAGCGCAAGCTGGCCATCGCTGCCGATACGGGCGTCAAAGCGCAGCCCGGCATGGCTGATTTCCACCTTTCCGCCGCCATCACAGGGTGCATACAAGCTCATGTCCAGCATCGCGTTGCTTTCGGGTGTCACCACCAGCCAGACGGCACAGGCATCAACCTCGGCCAACAGATCTTCGATCAGCGCAGGATCGGTGGCGAGCGTCACAAGCCCGGCCTGGGCTTCGGACTCATCTTCGATTGGCGCAGGCTGTGTTTCGATCACCAACGCCTCTGCGGAGCGGGCATGCTCTGCAAGCGGATCAGCGGTGGTGATCAGACCTGGCAGAACGCTGGCCGTGGCAATTTGCACCGAAACTGGCTGCGAAACCATTTCGGACTCTGGTTCGGCGACCGCGTCTGTGATTGACTCATTTGCCGCCAACCCGACAAGCGAGTTATCGGACTGCGCCGAGGCCGCGTGTGGCGTAGCCTCCTGGCGCATGGTTTCCTGTTGAAACAACGTCCCTGCGCCCACGGCAACACCCAGTGTCGCCGCAATCAGGGAAATGATCCGCACCCGGTTCATCGCACTCTCCGAAATACCCGTTTTCGAAGTTGAAACTGCCCGGTGATCTGGGCAGCTTCGTGGCGCGGGAATGGTCCTTTGGCGGCTTGTGGTCAGAGCAAACGACCGTCCTTTAAAGCAAACGACCGTGGCAATGCTTGAATTTCTTGCCCGAACCGCAGGGGCAAGGTGCATTGCGCCCCGGGTTTCCCCAGGTGGCCGGGTCGTTTTCATCAAATCCGTCGACAGGGGGGCCAGCCGGGGCATCGCCAGTCGGCGTGGCTGCGTCGGCACGCGGGTTGATGCGCGGCAGGTCGATCGGGCGCTCCAGTTTGCCGTCCCCCGCCGCGGCCTGCTGCATCTGCATCTGGGCCATCATCGCCTGCTGCTCTTCGGCGGAAAGCGGGCGGATGCGGGCCAGTTGCCGTGTCACATCCTCGCGCAGCGCGGTGAGCATGTGATCGAACAGCACGAAGGCTTCAGACTTGTATTCGTTGAGCGGATCGCGCTGCGCCAGCCCCCGGAAGTTCACTGCCGAGCGCAGGTGCTCCAACGTGATCAGATGCTCGCGCCACTTGGTATCGATGATCTGCAACAAAAGCTGCTTTTCGATGTTGCGCATGGTTTCAGGCCCGAAATCGGCCTCTTTCTGAGCCATCAGCGCATCGGCAGCTTCGATCAGGCGTTCGCGCACCACTTCCTGATCGACACCGTCCTCGTCGGCCCAGGCGATGATCGGCAGATCGACATTCAGCTTGTCGATCGCCGCAGCCTGAAGCCCCTCGACATCCCATTGATCGGCGTAGGAGTTCGGCGGCAGATGAAACCGCACCAGATCCTCGACCACGGAGTGGCGCATGTCGACGATGGTTTCCGACAGATCCTCGGCGCGCAGGATGTCCAGCCGCTGCTCGAAGATCACGCGGCGCTGATCGTTCATCACGTTATCGAACTTCAGCAGGGTCTTGCGGATATCGAAGTTGCGCGCTTCGACCTTGGCCTGCGCCTTCTCCAGTGATTTGTTGACCCAAGGATGAACGATCGCCTCGCCTTCCTTCATGCCCAGCGTCGACAGCACCTTTTCCAGCCGTTCCGAGCCGAAAATGCGCATCAGGTCATCTTCCAGCGAGAGGAAGAAGACCGAACGCCCCGGATCACCCTGACGGCCCGAGCGGCCACGCAGCTGGTTGTCGATCCGGCGGCTTTCATGGCGCTCGGTGGCCAGAACGAACAGCCCGCCCGCATCCAGCACCTGCCGGCGCTCAGCGGCCACCTCAGCCTCGATACGCGTGCGCACCTCGGCCGGGTCGGCGTCAGGCGTTTCGGCAAGCGCGTCCAGTACGCGCATTTCGACGTTGCCGCCCAACTGAATATCGGTGCCGCGCCCGGCCATGTTGGTGGCGATGGTCACCGATCCCACGCGCCCGGCCTCGGCGACGATATGCGCCTCCTGCTCGTGCTGGCGGGCGTTAAGCACGTTGTGGGGGATGCTGGCCTTGTTCAGCATCGCCGCCAGTTCCTCGGACTTTTCGATCGAGGTAGTGCCCACCAGAACCGGCTGGCCCTTGCCATGTGCGTCGCGGATCGCTTCCATCACGCCTTCGAACTTCTCGCGCGCGGTACGGTAGACCTGATCATGCTCGTCCAGACGGGCAATGGGCTTGTTGGTTGGAATTTCCACCACACCCAGATTGTAGATTTCCTTGAATTCCTCGGCCTCGGTGGTGGCGGTGCCGGTCATCCCTGCCAGCTTGTCGTAGAGGCGGAAATAGTTCTGGAAGGTGACCGAGGCCATTGTGACGGTCTCGGGCTGGATCGGCAGCCCTTCCTTGGCCTCGACCGCCTGATGCAGACCGTCAGAAAGCTGGCGGCCGATCATCATGCGACCGGTAAACTCGTCGATCAGCACGATCTTGTTATCGCGGACGATATAGTGCTGATCCTTGTGCAGCATCTTGTGGGCGCGCAACGCCTGATTGATATGGTGCACGATGGTGGTGGATTCAGGGTCATACAGCGCCTGACCCTCGGGCAGGATGCCGGCAGCATGAAGCTGGTTCTCGACGAACTCCTGCCCTTCGTCGGTGTAGTTCACCAGGCGCTGTTTCTCATCGAGCGTGAAGTGCTCGTCGGTCACCAGCGGAATCAGTTCGTTGACCTTGACATAAAGGTCGGTGCGGTCTTGTGACATGCCCGAGATGATCAGCGGCGTGCGCGCCTCATCGATCAGGATACTGTCAACCTCATCGACGATGGCAAAGTTATGCCCACGCTGCATCATCTGCGACAGCTCGGTCTTCATATTGTCGCGCAGATAGTCGAAGCCCAGCTCGTTGTTTGTGGCATAAGTCACATCGGCCTGATAGGCCTCATACTTCTCACCGTCAGGCTGGTGCGGCACCACAACGCCTGTGGTCATGCCCAATTTGGCAAACACCTTGCCCATCCACCCCGCATCACGCCGCGCAAGATAGTCGTTGACGGTGACGATATGCACGCCCTTGCCCGTCAACGCGTTCAGATAGGCCGGGAAGGTAGCAACCAGCGTCTTTCCCTCGCCGGTTTTCATTTCGGCGATGTTGCCCTGATGCAGAAAAATGCCGCCGATCAGCTGCACATCAAAGGCGCGCAGACCCAGCGCCCGGCGCGCACCCTCGCGGCAGTTGGCGAAGGCTTCCGGCAACAGCTTCTCAAGGCTTTCACCCTGCGCGTAGCGTGCCTTCAACGCTTCGGTCCTTGCGATCAGACCGGCGTCGTCCAGCGCCTGAAATTCCGGCTCCAGCGCGTTGATCTTTTCGACCAGCGGACGCACGGCCTTTACCTTGCGATCGTTTGCCGTGCCGAAGACCTTCCGGCTCAGAGTTCCAAGACCCAACATGTTTTCTCCGCTCGCCTACGCTGACCATTTCGTGCGCGCCGCGGGGTTGCCCGCCTGCCGGGGGTTCCCTTAGATAAGGGCGCAAGCAGGCCGTTGCCACGCACGCAGGACCGACAAGCGATGTAAGGGGCGGGCCATATAGTGTCAATCATACGCGCCGAATCCATGCGCATTCAGGAGCTTTCCCATGAAAAAAACCGCCGGATTTCTTGCTGCAGCCGCCTTTGCGGTCTTTTCACTGCCTTTGGCGGCACAGGATGCACCTGACGCCGCGACCGTTCTGGCGCGTGTCGGCGACACCGAGATCACGCTGGGCCACGCCGCCGCCCTGCGCGCCGCATTGCCCCAGCAGTTTGCCGCGGTTCCTGCTGAAACGCTGTTTCCGGCACTTGTGGAACAACTGATCGAACAGGAAATGCTGTATCAGCATTACAAAGGTTCCCTTAACCAGCGTGAGCGTATCATGCTGGAAAACGAGACCCGCAATTTCGTCGCCAATGCCGCCCTGATGGCCGCCGTCGAGGCCGCCGCCAGCGAAGAGAACCTACAGGTAGCCTATGACGCCTTTGTCACAGAATTCGGTCAGGGTGAGCCCACCACCGAATACAACGCCGCCCATATTCTTGTGCGCACCGAAGAGGAAATCCAGACCGTCGTAGCCGAGCTTGAATCCGGGCGCGACTTTGCCGAGGTTGCGCGCGAATTCTCGCTCGACGGCTCCAGCGCTGCGGGCGGCGATCTGGGCTGGTTCGGCGAAGGTGTGATGATCGAACCCTTCGAGCAGGCGGTAATGGTGCTGGAACCCGGCGCAGTGTCTGACCCGGTGGAAACCCGGTTTGGCTGGCATGTGATCTTGCTGAAGGAAACGCGCGTTGCCTCGGTTCCGACACTGGAAATGGTCCGCGATGATCTGGTGGCAGAGATCCAGCGCGAAACCTCCCGCGCGCTGATTGCGCAGTTGCGTGAATCTGCCGATATCGACAACCTTTCGGATGCTGTCGATCCGTCGGTTCTGAACCGCAGCGATCTGCTGGACGAGTAAGCGCAGCCAGCGTAAACTCAGAGTCATCCAGCCCGCGCCCGCCTCCTGGGCGCGGGTTTTCTTGAACCACAGGATCATGAGATGGCCAAACAGCCCAGCGCCAAGAAATCCAAAGCCAGCAAGCCAAAGGCTGAGAAAGCAAAGGCCAGGGCGAAGAGGTGGAAAGCCACCGCCAAGGAGCTGAAGAACCAACTGGCTTCGGTGCTGGGGGCTGCAAAGGGGCCGTCGGTCTCGCCGCTTGCACCTGCCGGGTTTCCCGCCCTGCCGGTGATTGGCGGGGTTGAGTTTGCCGCCGCCGCTGCCGGAGTGCGCTACAAGGGGCGGCTGGATGTGATGCTGGCGCGGCTGGCGCCTGGCAGCACCGTTGTGGGCACCTTAACCCGGTCGAAAACGGCCTCGGCGGCCGTGCAGGATTGCCAGGCCAAGCTGGCACTGAAGGCTGACACCGAAAGTGGCGCGGCGATACTGGTCAACGCCGGCAATTCCAACGCCTTCACCGGCGCGCGCGGTCGTGCCTCTGTCGATGCGTTGTGTGAAGCAGTTGGCAAACAGTTGAACCTGCCCGCTGAGCGTATCTTCACCGCCTCCACCGGCGTGATCGGCGAACCCTTGCCGCATGAACGCATCATCGACAGTCTGGAGGAGCTAAGCGCAGGTCTGGCGCCCGAAGGCCTTGATCAGGCCGCCCGCGCCATCATGACGACCGATACTTTCCCCAAGGGTGCAATGGCCGAGATCATGGTCGATGGGCACCCTGTCCGCATCGCCGGTATCGCCAAGGGTTCGGGCATGATCGCGCCCGATATGGCGACGATGCTGGTCTATATCTTTACCGATGCGACGATCGGTCAAAAACCGCTGCAAACCATGGTCAGCCGCCTCACCGACCGCAGCTTCAACTGCATCACCGTCGACAGCGACACCTCCACCTCGGATACACTGCTGGTCGCAGCAACCGGGAAAAGCCCGGCACCGGCCCTGCGCGATATGCGCTCTGTCGGGGCGCGGGCTTTCGAAAAGGCGCTTGGCGCCGTGATGACCGATCTTGCGCATCAGGTGGTGCGCGATGGCGAGGGCGCCACGAAGTTTGTCGAAATCACTGTCACCGGTGCTGACGACAAGGCCGATGCCCACCGCTGCGCCATGGCGATCGCCAATTCGCCACTGGTCAAGACTGCCATCGCCGGCGAAGACCCCAACTGGGGCCGCATTGTCATGGCGGTAGGCAAGTCGGGTGCGCGCGCCGACCGTGACCTGCTGTCGATCAGGTTTGGTGACGTGAAGGTCGCCACGAATGGCATGGTAGATCCGGACTACCAGGAGGCCGACGGAGCCGCACATATGAAGAACGCGGAAATCTCGATTGGCGTCGACCTCGGCCTGGGCAAGGGCAAGGCCACGGTCTGGACCTGCGATCTGACGCATCGCTATATCGACATCAACGCCGATTACCGCTCGTGATCACGATTTCATCTTGCCCGAAATACGCCGGGGGGAGCCGCGCATGGCGCGGCGGGGGGCAGCGCCCCCCTTCCCCGGCTTGCCACGGGTACGCCGCCTCATGAAAACCGTCCTCGTCTCCGCTGTCGCGCTGATCGACCCTGATGGGCGCATTCTGCTGGCCCAGCGCCCGCCCGGCAAATCCATGGCCGGCCTGTGGGAGTTTCCGGGCGGCAAGGTCGAACCCGGCGAAACCCCGGAGGCCGCGCTGATCCGCGAACTGCATGAAGAGCTGGGGATCGAAACCTGGGCCTCATGCCTGGCCCCCCTGACATTCGCCAGCCATTCCTACCCTGATTTCCACCTGCTCATGCCGCTGTTCGCCTGTCGGCGCTGGCAGGGCATCGTCACACCGCGCGAAGGTCAGGCGTTGAAATGGGTTCGCGCCGCCGATTTGCGCGACTATCCGATGCCCCCGGCCGACATACCGCTCATTCCGATCCTGCGCGACTGGCTTTGACACGGGCGGGCAACCTTCAAGCTTGAAATACAGAAGATCCGCCCCTAGGCTGTCATGATCCTTGCACGAGTAATCGAATGACCACTGATTTCGCCAAGACCCGCGCCCTGTTCGACCTTCCCGAAGGGATGATCTATCTCGACGGAAACTCATTGGGCCCCCTGCCCCACAGCGTGCCTGCTCGGGTGGCAAAGACAGTCACCGAGGAATGGGGGCAGATGGTCATAACCGGCTGGAACCGTGCGGGCTGGATGGATCTGCCCGCCCGCGTCGGTGACCGTATCGCGCGGCTGATCGGGGCCGAGCCGGGGCATGTGGTGATGGGCGACACGCTGTCGATCAAGGTCTATCAGGCGCTCGCCTCGGCGCTGGAAATGAACCCGAAGCGCAGGGTGATCCTGTCCGACACCGGCAATTTCCCCTCGGATCTCTATATGGCCGAAGGCCTGTGCAAAACGCTGGGGCCAGAGTACCGGCTGGTCACCGTCGCCCCCGAAGCGGTGGAAGCGGCGATTGACGACAGCGTGGCGGTCCTGATGCTGACCGAGGTCGATTACCGCACCGGGCGGCGCCATGACATGCCTGCCCTGACGGCAAAAGCGCATGCCGCGGGGGCGCTGGCGGTCTGGGATCTGGCGCATTCGGCGGGCGCGACCGATGTGAAGGTAGCCGAAGGCAAGGCCGATTTCGCGGTGGGCTGCAGCTACAAATACCTCAATTCCGGCCCCGGCGGCCCGGCCTTCATCTATGTCGCGCCCCGCCATGCCGAGGTCGCGCGCCCGGCACTGTCGGGCTGGCTGGGCCACGAAGCCCCCTTTGCCTTCGATCTGGATTACCGCCCTGGTCGCGGGATCGACCGGATGCGGGTGGGCACGCCGCCGGTGCTGCAACTGGTGGCGCTGGATGCCGCGCTCGATGTCTGGGAGGATGTCGAGATCGCCGATTTGCGCGCGCGTTCTCTGGCGCTGACCGACGCTTTCATAAAGGGGGTTGAGGACGCTTGCCCCGATCTGCTGCTTGCCACCCCGCGCGAACACGCCCGGCGCGGTAGCCAGGTGAGTTTTCGCCACCCGGAAGGCTATGCCATCATGCAAGCCCTGATCGCGCGCGGCGTTATCGGCGATTTCCGCGCGCCCGACATCATCCGCTTCGGCTTCACGCCGCTGTTCACCGGGCTGGATGATGTGGAACAAGCCGTGGCAATACTGGCCGACATCATGAAAACCCATGCCTGGGACCGGCCTGAATTCAAGAAACGGGCGAAAGTGACATGAAGGTTGCGGGGGAGATCGGGGGGGCTGCTCGCCCCCCCGCGCCCCCCTCGCCAAGGGGGCGCACGCGCCCCCTTGGAACCCCCGTGCGTATTTCGGGCAAGATGAAAACCCTGCCACCGCTTTGTCGCCCGGCAGGCTGGATGGCATTGTGGAAGCGTTTGGCGATGGTCGGAATGTTGAATGCGCGCGTTGCGGGTTGAGTCCGTTTTCTGCCCTCATTCAACACACCGGAGAACCCCATGACCCAGGCTTATGACCCCGCGCAGGAAGGTGCGCAAATGGCCTTTGATGGCCGCATGTCCTATACGGATTATCTGTCGCTCGATGCGATCCTGAGCGCACAGCATCCACGCAGTACTGCACATGACGAGATGCTGTTCATCATCCAGCACCAGACATCCGAATTGTGGATGCGACTTGCCCTGCATGAGATCGGCGCCGCGCGCGCGCTTCTGGCGGATGGCCAGATGCGTCCGGCATTCAAGATGCTCAGCCGGGTGGCGCGGATCTTCGAACAGCTCAACAGTGCATGGGATGTGTTGCGCACCATGACGCCGAGTGAATACACAAGGTTTCGGGATGCATTGGGCCAGTCCTCGGGGTTTCAATCCTGGCAGTACCGGCTGATCGAATACGCCGTCGGCAACCGCAATCTGTCGATGCTGCGCCCGCATGCCCACCGCGAAGATCTTACGGCGGCGCTTGAGGCTGAACTGAAGAAGCCCTCGCTTTACGATGTGGCGATCCAGTCGCTTGCCGGGGCCGGGTTCGACATTCCCGCCGAAGTGCTGGAACGCGATCTGCGCCAACCCTGGAAGGCACATCCGGCGGTCGAAGCCGCATGGCGCGCCGTCTATGCCGCGCCGGAAACCCATTGGGAGTTGTATGAACTGGCCGAAAAGCTGGTGGATTTCGAGGATTATTTCCGCCGCTGGCGCTTCAACCATGTCACCACGGTAGAGCGGGTGATCGGCTTCAAGCGCGGCACCGGGGGCACTGCCGGGGTACAATATCTGCGCCGGATGCTGGACGTCGAGCTGTTCCCGGAGCTGTGGCATCTGCGCACCAGTCTGTAGCGAGATTGCCAGACGGGCTTGGAACCCGGCGAGACAAGGCAGAGTTACCTTTGCAGATACCAGATACATAGGCTCCCATGACCACCCTGTCCCGCCGCCTGTTCACATTTGGCCTTGCCTCTGGCGCCACGCTGCCGCTGGCGGCCTGCCTTGAGCCGCTTGCCCTTGCGCCGCCACCCGAGATCGAGCCGCTGGATTACGCCGCGCGGCGCGATGGCCCGCATACCATCCCCGCCGTGCCGATAGATCAGGTGCCAGAATGGCTGCACCGGCAGGTCGTGCGGTTTGATACCGAGGAAGCGCCGGGCACCATCGTCATCCGGCTGGACCATGGGCTGTTGCATCTGGTGTTGCCTGATGGTTACGCACTGCGTTACGGTCTCAGCGTGGGGCGTGAGGGGCTGGACTGGCGCGGCGAGGCCGAGATCTATCGCACGGCGCATTGGCCCGGTTGGACGCCGACGCCCAACATGATTCGGCGCGATCCCTCGCTGGAACGCTGGGCCGATGGCCAGCCGGGCGGCCCCCGAAACCCGCTGGGCGCCCGCGCACTTTATCTGCGCACCCTTGCCACCGGCACCGATGAGGGCATCCGCATCCACGGCACACCGGAATGGCGCTCGATCGGGCACCGGGCCTCGTCAGGGTGTTTTCGTATGATCAATCATGATGTGATTGACCTTTTCGGTCGCGTGGGGCGTGGAACGCGGGTGGTTGTCCTCTGATCCGGCTGGAAAGCGCGCGCGTATCCCCTATGTTGAGGTAAATACGCGCCGCAGCCCGGAGGCAGGCAGATGGACCTAACCGTCAATGACCAGACCCACTCGCTCGATCTGCCCGAGGACATGCCGCTTTTGTGGGTGCTGCGCGATGTGCTCAACCTGACCGGCACCAAGTTTGGCTGTGGCGTGGCAGCCTGCGGCGCCTGCACCGTCATGATCGACGGTGAAGCCGTGCGGTCCTGCCAGGTGGCACTGGCCGATGTCTGGGGGCCTGTCACCACCATCGAGGGGCTGGGCACGCCAGATGCCCCCGCGCCCCTGCAAGCCGCCTGGCTGCGCCATCAGGTGGCGCAATGCGGCTACTGTCAGTCCGGCCAGATCATGCAGGCCGCAGCGCTGCTGGCTGAAAACCCCGCACCAACGGACGCCGAGATCGACGACTGGATGGCCGGGAACCTCTGCCGCTGCGGCACGTACAGCCGTATCCGCGCCGCGATCCATGATGCCGCAGCTGACATGCGGGAGGCCTGAGCCATGAGCAAACTGGGCAAGATAACGCGGCGCAGCCTGTTGGTGGGATCGGTTGCCATCGCCGGGGGCGTGGCCTTTGGCGTGTGGAAAATCCGCCAGCCGGTGACAAACCCGCTAGCCCCGCCCGAGGGTGTAGCGCTCAACCCGTTCCTGATCATCAATGGCGATGGCGTT
The DNA here is from genome assembly GCA_964496915.1 of uncultured Rhodobacter sp. Classification (GTDB taxonomy): domain Bacteria; phylum Pseudomonadota; class Alphaproteobacteria; order Rhodobacterales; family Rhodobacteraceae; genus Pararhodobacter. The sequence goes on along the minus strand of CAZCAX010000001.1, from coordinate 559,840 downwards.
ACGCTGGTTACGGGACGGGCCGAGATGGGACAGGGTGCGCAGACCACGCTGGCCGCCATGCTGGCCGAAGAACTGGATCTGGAATGGGGCAGCGTGCGCGTCATCCATGGCCCCGCCGCCGATGCCTATTACAATGCCGCATTGATGGAGGCCGGATTGCCGCTGGCCGACTATGCGATGCGCGACTGGCAGCATTCGGTGGCGGGCGCGATGGGGCAGTTGGGCAAGCTGTTCGGGTTGCAGATCACCGGCGGATCGACCGCCACGCGTGACGGCTACGCCCGTCTGCGTCATGCCGGGGCCAGCGCGCGAGAGGCGCTCAAGGCCGCCGCTGCCGAACAGCTGGGCACCACGCCCAGCGCGCTCGGCACCGAAGCGGGCGCGGTTGTCACCAGCGATGGACGGCGCATTCCGTATGCAGCACTGGCCGAGGCCGCGGCCCGGCGCAGCCCGCCACAGGTAGAGCCGCGCGACCCTGCCGAATGGAAGCTTCTGGGCCGTTCCCTGCCGCGAGCGGACATGTTGCCCAAGGTCACAGGAACTGCCACCTTTGGCGTGGATATCCGCCTGCCGGGCATGAAATTCGCCAGCCCGCGGATGTCTCCCCGGCTGGGTGGCACGATGCGCCGGTATGACGCCGCGCCAGCCATGGCGGTGCCTGGTGTCGAGCGGGTGATCGATCTGGGCACCGGCGTGGCGGTGGTCGCCAGCAATAGCTGGGCCGCGATGCGCGGGGCCGAGGCCGTAGAGATCGAATGGAACCCAGCCCCTTATCCGCCCACAACCGAGGCAATATTCGCGCGGATCAATGAAGCGTTCGACGGGCGGCGCAATTCACGGCTGCGCAACGATGGCAATGCAGAGCGCGCGCTCGGCGAAGCCGAGCAAGTGATCGAGGCCGAATACCGCCTGCCCTTTCTGGCTCATTCAACCATGGAGCCGATGAATGCTACCGCCCTTTATACCGGCGCCGCGCTGGAGCTGTGGTCACCAAACCAGACGCCACTGATACAAGCCCGTGCAGCCGCCGAGGCCGTGGGCCTGCGGGCCGATCAGGTCACCGTCCACACGCCGTTTCTGGGCGGCGGGTTCGGGCGGCGGCTGGAGGCGGATTATTCGGTGCTTGCAGCGAAGGTCGCGAAAGAGATGCCGGACACGCCCGTGCAAGTTGTCTGGTCTCGCGAAGAGGACATGACCCATGATTTCTACCGCCCCGGCATCATCGCCCGGATGCGGGGTGCCGTGGCGGACGGGCACGCGCAAGCGTTCGAGGCACGCATAGCCGGACCTTCGGTGATGCATCAGGCCGGACGGCGGATGCTGGGTCTGCCGATGGGCGGGCCGGACAAGGGGCACGTGGAAGGGGCCTTTGATCAGCCCTATGCAATCCCCCATTACCGGGTGGAGGGGTATCACGCGGATCTGGATATCCCGTTGGGTTTCTGGCGCTCGGTCGGCAACAGCCACAACGGTTTCATTCATGAAAGTTTTATCGACGAGCTGGCCCATGCTGCCGGGCGTAACCCGCTGGAGTTCCGGCTGGCACTGATCCGCCCGGAAAGCGCCATAGCCGCGCAGGTGCTGGAAGCCGTGGGCGAGATGTCAGGCTGGGACAGACCCAAGGAGCCCGGCACCGGGCGCGGTGTGGCATTCACCTGGTCCTTCGGCACGCCAGTGGCCGAAGTGGTGGAGGTGCGCGACGAAAGTGGGCGCATCCGCATTTCCCGCGCCTGGATCGCCTGCGACATGGGCCGAGTGCTGGACCCCGGCATTGTGCAGGCACAGATGGAATCGGGGTTGATCTATGGGTTGTCTGCGGCGGTCATGGGCGAGATCACCTTTGAAGATGGCGAGGTGCAGCAGCGAAACTTCCCCGATTACGACGCCTTGCGGATCAACGCGGCGCCGGTGATCGAAACCCGTATCCTGGAAAACCAGCCGCGCATGGGTGGCGCGGGCGAACCCTCGACACCGCCCGCGGCGGCCGCTCTGGCCAATGCACTTTTCGATCTGACGGGGGTGCGAGCGCGTGAATTGCCATTGAACCGGTATTTTGATTTTATCCTGTAGCGCGGGGGGCTTTGCCCCCTGCGGGCCGGACACTTTAAGCCAGAAAATGAGATCAAGGCGCGCGCAGCAGCGTGACCCATGTGTCGCCGTAGCGTCGCTGATCGAGAAGAGTGAAGCCCTCGGGTGCAATCTGGGGGGTGTTTTCCTCCCAGACTACGGTGGCGCCGGAGGTCAGCCAGCCGCCCTCTTTTGCAGAATGCAGTGCAGGCAAACCCAGGCCCAGCCCATAGGGCGGATCAAGGAACACCAGCCCGAAGCCCGCCCCCCGGTTCGGACCCAGCACGGTAGCGTTGCGACGGAAAAGCCGCGTGGTGCCCATCGCGCGCGCCTTTTCGATATTGGCACGGATCAGAGCGCGGGCAGCGGCACCGTCATCGACGAATGTGACCTGCAACGCGCCGCGTGACAATGCCTCCAATCCCAGCGCGCCAGTGCCAGCGAACAAGTCAAGCACCCGCTGACCGCGCACCAGATCGCCGTGGCGACCGTTGATCAGAAGGTTGAAGACCGCCTCGCGCACCCGGTCAGAAGTGGGCCGCAAATGCGCGGTCGCATCGCCCGCGCCGACATCTGCCAGTTGCAACCCACGCAAGGCCCCGCCCACAATCCGCATGATCAGGCCAGCAATGTCTTGAGATCGCAGGCCGGATCAGCCACGTGTGCGGGATCGGGCGCGCGGCCAGCCTCAAGCAGGCGTTTGCCCAGCATGAAGGCCCGCGGGTCGTTCATCGCATCGACCGCCAGAAAACGCGCGCCGTCGTAGTACCAGTGACTGCGCGCGCCTTTGGTCTGACGGATCACCACACGGTCATAACCGGTGTTCAACCCGGCAATCTGCAGTTTCAGGTCATACTGGTCCGACCAGAACCACGGCAGCGGCGCATAGGCCTTGTCCGCGCCCAGCATGTTCGCCGCCACGCACTCGGCCTGATCGATGGCGTTTTGTACGCTCTCCAGGCGGATGCGACCCCTCGCCCAGGGAAATGACGCGCAATCGCCCGCCGCCCAGACATACGGGTCCGACGTGCGGCCCAGCGCATCGGTGGCAATCCCGTTCTCGAGCCGCAGACCGGCAGCCTCGGCCAGCGCGGAGGCGGGCGTCACACCGATACCGACGATGACGAAATCGACGGCAATTTCCTGCCCGTCCGCCAGGAGCGCGCCATGCACCCGGCCCGCCGCGCCCAGAAGGCGCTTCAACCCACAGCTTTCGCGAATATGCACGCCCTGTGCGCCGTGCAGGTCGCGGATGTAATCGGCAGTCTCGGAAGCGGCGACGCGTTGCAGGATGCGCGGCGCAGCCTCGATCAGCGTCACCTCCAGCCCGCGCTGACGCGCGACCGCCGCCGCTTCAAGCCCGATGTAACCGCCGCCGACGATCAACACCCGCCGACCGGCAGAGAATTCGGGGGCCATGGCATCGATATCTGCCAGCCTGCGGACGCTGTAGACCCCCTTCAGCCCGCCGCTGATGGCCTTTGGCAGGCACCGAGGTTCGGCGCCGGTTGTCAGGACAAGCTGGTCATACACCAGTGCCTCGTCGCCCAGAACCAGTTGGCGGGCCTGAGTATCGATGGCGGTCACCGGCTTGCCCAGCCGCAGCGTGATCCCCTGTTCGGCATAAAAGGCTTCAGGGCGCAGAAACAGCCGTTCCTTGGGCAACTCGCCCAGAAGATACTTTTTTGACAACGGCGGGCGCTGATAGGGTGGTAGCGCCTCGTCACCGATCAGTGTCAGAGGCCCCGCATAGCCCAGTGCGCGCAGTTTTGCCACCAGCGAAGCCCCTGCCTGCCCCGCGCCAACAACCACAATTCCGTTCATTTCCCGCCTTCTGTTGCCGTGTGCCCCACCACACCCCAGTCGGGCGACTGGAAAAGAGGCCACGGCAACCCTATAACCTTGCACAAGGAAAACGCAACGAACGAGGAGTGATCATGGCACTGGAAACCGGCACCCGCCTGCCCGATGCAAACCTGGCCCGGATGGGCAAAAACGGCCCGGAAATCATCAGCCTTGGCGATCAGCTGAAGGGCCGCAAAGTGGTGCTGTTTGCCCTGCCCGGTGCTTTCACCGGCCCCTGCACCACGGCCCATATCCCAAGCTTCATTCGCACCGCGGACGCGTTTCGCGCCAAAGGCGTTGATGCAATCTTGTGCATTGCCGTCAATGACCCATTCGTGCTGAAGGCCTGGGGCGAGTCGACGGGCGCGACAACAGCTGAAATCGAGCTTCTGGGTGACGCTGACGGTGCCTTTACCCGCGCGCTGGGAATGGATTTCACTGCACCTCATCTGGGGCTGATCGGGCGCTCGAACCGCTACGCGCTGGTGCTGGAGGACGGTGTGATCACCCATGCCAGCGTCGACAAGCCCGGTGAATGCGACATCTCGAAGGGCGAAGCTCTTCTGGCGATGCTCTGATTGGAAAACAACTGATGAATACGACAATCAAAGCCGCCCCGGCTGAAAGCGCCGGGGCGCTTCATCTGGGCACGCGACTGCCCGAGGCAACGTTTCCGGTGATCAGGGATACCGGCCCTGACGTGGTGCATCTGAGCGAGAAGCTGAAGGGGCGGCGGGTAGTGATCTTCGCCGTACCCGGCGCCTTTACCCCGACCTGCGACTCGGCGCATGTGCCAAGTTTCATACGCACCGCGACAGCACTGCGCGAAAAGGGCGTGGACGAGATTATCTGTCTGTCGGTCAACGACGCGCATGTGATGCGCTATTGGGGCCGCACGACCGGCGCCAGCGAGGCAGGGATCACCATGCTCGCCGATCCTGACGCAGCATTCACGCGCGCGGTGGGGATGGCATTCTCAGCGCCGGCAACCGGGCTCCTCAATCGCTCGCGCCGCTATGCGATACTGGTCGAGGATGGCGTAGTAACGCGGCTTCATGTCGAGGTGAAAGCGGGAACCTGCGAACTTTCAGGCGGCGAGGCCATGCTGGAATCGCTCTGAGGTCCAACAGCGGACAGGGCGCAAGTGCCATCAAGCGCCGAAAACCGCACCCGGTGGTTCATTCCCTGTCAGACCGGGCTGATCGCGCGTATTGATCGGCGCGTTCAGCCCGCGGCCAGGACATCCATCCGTTCGGCCATCCGCAGGTCCAATGTGGTCAATCCGCCTGCGTCATGGGTCGTCAGAACAACTTCGACCAGATTGTAGACATTGCGCCATTCCGGGTGATGATCGAGCTTTTCAGCCGACAGCGCAACTTTGGTCATCCAGCCGAATGCCCGCGCGAAATCGGCAAAGCGATATGACTTGGTGATCGCATCACGTTCCGGATCATGGCGCCATCCGCGCCGTGCCAGTTCTGGCAAGGCGGCGTTTCGTTCACTCGTGTCCAGCTTTTTGGGCCGCATCCCCTGATCCTTTCCCTTGAGGCTGCCGGTTGGTCTCGCCCGCCTTGCGGAAGGGAGCGAATTGTTCGAGCCAGTCCATTTCCTGCTGCACGGCCGAGCCTTCGGAGCGCAAGTAATCGGCCACCGCACGGGTGAAACGTGCATCATTGAACCAGTAGAGCGCATGCACCGGCACCGGGAGATAGCCGCGTGCCAGCTTGTGCTCGCCCTGCGCCCCTGCCTCGACCCGTTTCATCCCGTTTGCCAGCGCGAAATCGATTGCCTGATAATAGCACAATTCGAAATGCAGGCAGGGGTGATCTTCGGTGCAGCCCCAATAGCGCCCATAAAGCGTGTCGCGCCCGATGAAATTGAGCGCCCCGGCCACCGGCTGCCCGCCGCGTTCGGCCAGCACCAGAAAGATATCATTGCGCATGCTAGCGTGGATTTCGTCAAAGAAGGCCCGTGTCAGATAGGGGCGGCCCCATTTGCGCGAGCCGGTATCCTGATAGAAGGCCCAGAAGGCATTCCAGTGTTCAGGCCGCAGGGCATCGCCCGTCAGCGCCCGGATCTGACCGCCGAAAGCCTGCGCGGTGGCGCGTTCCTTGCGGATGGCCTTGCGCTTGCGCGAGGAAAGAGCGGCCAGAAACCCCTCGAAATTGCCGAAATCTCGGTTTTCCCAGTGGTATTGCTGGGTGACGCGGTGCAGGAAGCCCTCCTTGGCACCAAGGGCGGCCTCTTCCTCGGTACAAAAGGTGATATGCACTGAGGACAGTCCATTCTGCTCGACGATATCGCGCATGGCGCGCAGCAGAAGCGGGCGCAACGGCGCGGGGCCCAGAAGGCGCGGGCCGGTTGCGGGGGTGAAGGGCACGGCGCATTGCAGCTTGGGGTAATAACGCCCGCCCGCCCGCTGCCAGGCATCGGCAAAGGCATGATCAAAGATGTATTCGCCCTGGCTGTGGGCTTTGACATAGAAGGGCGCGGCTGCAAGAAGCCTGCCCCCTTCACGGATTACCAGGTGCTGCGGTTGCCAGCCGGTCCCCCCACCGACGGAGCCGGAACGCTCAAGCGCTGCGAGAAAGCGATGGGTGGTGAACGGGTCAACCACCCGTCCGTCCGGGGCTGGCACCAGAACATCCCATTCGGCAGGGGCGATCTGGTCGATGGAGTCTATAACGGCGATGTCCAAGAGGCGCTTCCTTGTTGTCACCGCAAAACTGGGCGGCGCGGCGGCGCTGTCAAGGGCGCGCTGCCAGGAGCACCTTCAGGCCACGGGCTTGCGCACCACAAGACGGCGATAACTGACGCCGGGCAGCGAGGCATTCTCGCCCTCGACCCCTTCGAACAGATACGGCATCAAGAGCGCGGTCACGGCGTTGCGCTGCCCCAGTGACGATACGATCCGCGCTTGCAGCCGGACCTTCCAGTCATTGTAGAACTTGAGCGAATATTCCTGAAGCTTGCGCAGATTGGGCAGGATAAAGGCTGTCTCGTCATGGTCCCAATGCAGCTCCAGCCCGGCGCGGTTGAAGGCATCCAGCCATTGCTGGGGTGTCCGATAGCCCTGAGAGATGCCCCAGCCAACTTCCAGAAGCCGGGTGGCAAGCTGCATCTCTTCGCTGTGGCCCGGCGCGGGCTCGTTCAGGAAGCAATCAAAGATCACCACCCGTCCACCGGGTTTCAGGGCGCGCGCCAGCGACTGGCAAACCTTGTCCAGATCGACGGCATAGCACAGCGTTTCGACGCCAAAGGCAATGTCAAAGCCGGTCAGATCCTGCGGCAAAGGCTCAAAGCTGCCCTGAACAAAACGGGCATTGGGCAGGTCGGCGGCGCGTTCGGTGCCCTTTGCGACATGTTCGTGCAGAAGATCGAGGCCGGTGAATTGCACGTTGGGGTTGTTCTGAGCGAGATGGATCGTGTTCAGCCCCTTGCCGCAACCGACCTCCAGAACCGCCTCGGCACCGCCCATCCGCTCGATTTGTTTCGAGACACCGCGCGCCTGACCGTAAAAGCCGTTGCGGTTGAAAACGCCGTCATAATTGAGGGCAAAATGCATGCAACCGGGGACCGAGAGGTATTTTTCATAGAACTGTTCATAGACCAGCACCGACTGCTGATAATAGGGCTCGGTCAGCTGGACACCCTCATCCTTGAGCATCTTTTCGATATCGAAGACCTTGTCCACCATGCCGATGGCTTCAGTCAGGGAAAAGGGCAAGGGGCCAAGGGGCGGCAGCGGTTGCGCCTCGACAGGTTTTCTAGCCCTCTTTGCCACGTGCGCACCCCGCTTGATCGTCACCATTGCAGCCCCGACGGGGCCAACTTGCGGCGCGGAACATATAATGCGCCCCCGGGCGGTGCAAGCGCCCCGATTGCGGCTTGAAGCAGCAAGCGCATGGCCGCAGACAGGGCACCAGACAAAAGAACCCGCGAAGGACAGCTGATGCCCGATTGCCACCGCCTGCCCGGCCATCTGACGCCATGAGCTTTGCCGCTGCCATGCTGATCGCGCTGGCGATCGATACGGTGTTGGGCTGGCCCGACCGGCTGTATCGCCGCATCGGGCATCCGGTTACCTGGGCCGGGTGGCTGATTGCCAGGCTGGACAGGCTGCTCAACCGCGAAGGAGACAGCCCCTTGCAGCGCCGGGCGCTGGGGGCGCTTGTAGCGCTGCTGGTGATCGGCATAGCGGCGGCGCTCGGGTCGGCGGTGCAGGCAGCGCTGCCAGGCGGCTGGGCGGGAACGGTGCTGGCGGGCGTGCTTGCCTGGCCGCTGATCGCCGCGCGTTCGCTGCATGAGCATGTTCGCGCGGTGGCTGTGCCGCTGCAGGCAAACGACGTGGCCGGCGCTCGGGCGGCGGTAGCGATGATCGTCGGGCGCGACCCGGCGCAACTGGATACGCCCGCCATCGCACGCGCGGCCACCGAATCGCTTGCCGAGAATGCCTCGGACGGGATCGTTGCACCGCTTGTCTGGGGGCTGGTTCTGGGCCTGCCGGGTATTGCCGCCTACAAGGCGATCAACACGCTGGATTCGATGATCGGCCACCGAACCGATCGGCATGAAGCCTTTGGCTGGGCCTCTGCACGGGTTGATGATCTGGCCAACCTTGTTCCCGCCCGCCTCACGGGTCTTTTGTTCGCGCTGGTATCGGCGCAACCCGTCGCGGCACTTGCCTGCATGTTCCGGGATGCGCAGCGTCATCGCTCCCCCAACGCGGGCTGGCCCGAAGCGGCAATGGCCGGTGCACTCGGTATCCGGCTGTCAGGCCCGCGGATCTATGCCGGGAAAGTGACCCCTGAACCGTGGCTAAACCCCAACGCCAATGACCCTGCCCCCGCTGACGTCTCGCGCGCGCTGTCTCTCTACTGTCGCGCGATGATGGCACTGGCTGGCAGCATTCTGGCGCTGGCCGTGCTGACAGGGTGGTAGCACCGCAAGAGTCAGGTGCCGCAAAAGGTGGTGTAGGGGCCGAAATCGGCAGGAGCGGGTTGCTCCAGCGCTTCCAGCCCGGCGCGACGGGTGAAAGGTTGGCTCAGCGCCTCCAGCAATTGATGCGTTGGCGCCATATCGCCTGAATGGGCCGCCGCAAGTGCTGCCTCAACCAGATGATTACGGGCTATATAAACGGGATTGGCCGCTGCCATTCGCGCCGCCACTGCCCCGGCGCCGCCCATTTCGCTTTCCAGCCGCTTGCGCCATGCGGCCAGCCATTCGGCGCGATCGAGCGTATCGCCCAGGCAATCTTTCAACAAGATTTCATCACCCTCCGCCGCCGGAGCAAGCGCCGCAAAGCTGCGGGTGAAATCGGCCTTGTCTGCGGCAAGAAGCGACAGGAAACCGGTGATCAGCCCCTCATCCGACGCCACGCATTGTCCAAGCCCCAGTTTTGCCCCCATCCGCGCCCGCCATTCCCGAGCGTAGATTTCCGGCGCCTCCTCGATCACCTCCTGCGCCTGCGGAAGTGCGGCCTCTGGGTTTTCAGGATTGATCAGCGGCAGCAAGGTCTCGGCCAATCGCGCCAGATTCCATTGCGCCAGCACCGGCTGGCGGTCATAGGCGTATCGACCCTGCCGGTCGATTGAGCTGAAAACCGCATTCGGGTCATAGCTGTCAATGAAGGCACAGGGACCATAATCAATGGTTTCACCGGAAATCGCGCAGTTGTCGGTGTTCATCACCCCATGCACAAAGCCCACGGCCATCCATTGAGCAACCAGCGCCATTTGCCGTTCGATCGTGGCGTAGAGGAAGGCAAGGTAACGATCGTCACTCCCCTCCAGTTCGGGAAAATGGCGGCGGATCGCGTAATCGGCCAGCCGCCGCAGACGTTCGGTTTCACCGCGCGCCAGAAAAAACTGGAACGTGCCGACGCGCAGGTGACTGGACGCCACCCGCGCCAGCACCGCACCGGGAAGCGCCGTTTCGCGCCAGACGGTCTCGCCGGTCGTCACGGCAGCCAGCGCCCGGGTGGTGGGGATGCCCAGCGCGTGCATCGCCTCACCCAGGATATATTCTCGCAGGACCGGCCCCAGCGTTGCCTTGCCATCGCCGCCGCGGGAAAAAGGCGTCTTGCCCGAACCCTTGAGGTGCAGATCCCGCCGCTGTCCCTGCCGGTCAATCAGCTCACCCAGCAGAAGCGCACGCCCGTCGCCAAGCTGCGGCGAGAAACCGCCAAACTGGTGCCCGGCATAGGCCATCGCCAGTGGCTCGGCCCCCTCGGGCATTGCGCTGCCGCTGAGCATCGCCAAACCCTCGCGACTGGCCAGTGCAACCGGGTCAAGGCCCAGATCCTGCGCCAGAGCGGTATTGAGCAACAGCATCTTCGGCGCTGGCGCCGGTGCACCGTGCCAGGGAATGTAAAGCCCCTCCAGCTCACGCGCGTATGAATTGTCAAATCGAATGCTGAGCATGATCTCTCCAGGTCTCATGCTGAACATAGTGCGCCAGCGCCCCTGGCCAACCCCGCTGCACGCGCCCGCCTGTCAGCCATCCGCCCCGATGGAACGCACCAGCCCCACGACCGGGCCCATCGGCCGCCCCCAGTCCGAGCGCTGCATACCTGGCACATGCAGCCGCGAGACATTGCCATCAAGATAAAGCGCCTGCGGTATGGCGAGGTGATCCCGAAACAGACGGCCAAACTGATGAAAAGTAACCGGCCGGTTGGAGATGGCGAATACGGCACGCTGACCATCGCCACTGACCCCGACCCCATTGCGCAGCAATGCCGAGTCGGAGTCAGGCAGAAAGCGCGGATGTAGCGCACCGTCAATAACCAGCATCGGGCCGGATTGCGTGGCATGGCGGCAAGGGGGCGGGACAGCCGCAAAGGCGCGGCTTTCGATCACGGCAAAGCCGGTATCGAGGATACAGAACACCCCGTTCGGAAGCATACCGAAATTCCCAGGCCCGGCGCTGGTCACGATGCCGCGCTGCTCCTCGCCGTTTTCGATGTAAAGGCCCACGGGCCGCCGGTCCGGGTGATACATCCCGGCATTCATCGCAAAGACCAACGCTTCGCCGCGCGTGTCCAGCATGGCTTCTATCCGCGCGAAAGAGCCATGCACTACGCCATCCTCGTCGTTCAGGAAAAGGCGCAGGTCATCACCTGCGGAAACCTCGCACAGGGTAAAGGGCAGCTCATCAAAGACGATTTCTGAACAATCAGCGGCGGCAAGGCCGGGCACCACCGACAGAAAGGCGGCGGCGAGCAGAAGAGAAACCTTGTCAGCCGCGCGCATCGTCATCTCTGACGCCGCGCTCGGCGGCGGGCGGTTCTTCATCCACCTCGTGTGCCTCGGCGGCCTCGACATCCGCACGCACCCTCTGGTCCGCGAACAGGCGGCGTGCCTCGTCCATCCGGTCAAATGTGGCATCCAGCGCAAAACGCAGATCGGGCGCAAACTTGAGCGCGATGTCCTTGGCCACCAGATGCCGCAGCTCTGCCTTGTTGCGCCGCAAGGCGGCCAGGGCAGCCTCCGCCTCACGCCCGCCCAGCGGCATCACAAAAGCGGTGGCGATCTTCAGGTCGGGCGAGCTGCGCACCTCGGATACCGTGATCGAGAAACGGTTCAGCTCAGGGTCATGTACATCGCCGCGCGCCAGAACCTCGGACAACCGCCGACGAATGACCTCGCCAACACGAAGCTGACGTTGCGTTGGGCCCGAGCCGGATGAAAGGTGTTTCTTTGCCATGCACCTTCCATAGGAGATTCGCGCGCTCCCCGCAACGCGCGCCGTCCTGCCGATACGCAAATTTGCCGCGAAGGTGATGAATCCCGGTTTCCCCGCGCCCGCTTGCAGATTATGCAGAGGCAAAACGGAGGACTCGGTCATGTCGGAACGTCCCGCAATCGTGGTCAACGGGGTATCCGGGCGCATGGGCCGGATGCTGGTGCAAGTCATTTCCGAGAGTGGCACCGCACGGCTGGCCGGAGCACTTGAACGGCCCGGCCACGGCTGGGTTGGCGAGGATCTGGGCACCGCGTTGGGCGGCACACCCCTGGGCCTGCGTGTCCAGGACGACCCGGCTGAAGCACTGCGCGGAGCGCATGCGGTGATCGATTTCACCACCCCTGCCGCCAGCGTGACGCTGGCGGCACTGGCCGCCCGGCTAGGGGTCGCGCATGTGATCGGCACGACCGGATTCGATGCAAGCAGTCTTGCCGCAATCTCTGAATCCGCAAGAACCGGCGTGATCGTGCGCGCCGGCAACATGAGTCTCGGTGTCAACCTTCTCATGGCACTGACCCGCCGCGTTGCCGCCGCACTGGATCCTGATTACGATATCGAGATCCTTGAGTCCCATCACCGACACAAGGTTGATGCCCCCTCGGGCACGGCTCTGATGTTGGGGCAAGCCGCCGCCGAAGGGCGCGGCGTCTCGCTGGATGAAACCGCCGACCGCGTGCGCGACGGCATCACCGGGCCGCGTCAACGGGGGCATATCGGGTTTTCGGTTGTCCGGGGTGGCGATATCGTCGGTGAACACGACGTGATCTTCGCAACCGAAGGCGAACGCATCGTGCTTCGCCACATCGCCACCGACCGTGCGGTTTTCGCGCGCGGTGCGCTCAAGGCCGCACTTTGGGCCCAGGGCCGGTCGCCGGGCGAGTACGATATGGTCTCGGTCCTCGGACTGGATCGATAAAGGCCACCGCGCCCTCTTCATCTTGCCGGAAAATACGCCGGGGGAGTCGGGCGTGCGCAGTAGGCCGGACGGGGGCAGCGCCCCCCGCCGCGCAGCGGCAAAGCAAGGAAGCTTCTGCGTAGCAGACAATCAGGTCAGCCTAGAGACAGACTGAACAAACTGGGTTTAGGAAAGTGGCGCGGTTGACGGGGCTCGAACCCGCGACCCCCGGCGTGACAGGCCGGTACTCTAACCAACTGAGCTACAACCGCGCGATGTCGGCGGGATAGGCCATGCAGTCAGGCCCGTCAATACCGAATCGTAACATACAAGCAAGCCTCGCGCATTCGGGGACGCGCTGATCCCCCGACGGGAAAAAGCCCCCCAGGATGGAGGGCCATGACCAGAAACCGGAAGAAAAATGGCGCGGTTGACGGGGCTCGAACCCGCGACCCCCGGCGTGACAGGCCGGTACTCTAACCAGCTGAGCTACAACCGCGCGATTGCCGTCAGATAGCTACCCCGCAGCCGCGCGTCAAGGAGTTTCGGCGGCCTTTGATTCAGGCCAGCTTGCGCCGGTATACCCAGGCTGCCTGCGCCAGCAGCACCAGGTAGGCCAGATCGGCCAGCACCATCAGAAGCCATGGACGCGTCACCGCAATGCCCGCAAAAACCGCTACGCCCACCAGCAGCCAGATCGCCCGGTTGCGTGGCACGCGCAATCCCTTGGGCGATATCGTCGGCAGGCGCGAGATCATCAACAAGCCCACGCCCGCCAGATAGACAGCCACCGCAACCGGCACGGATCGCAGATCGGCGATTCCGGCCAGCATCAAAAATACCGGTAACAGCGCCAACATCGCCCCGGCAGGCGCAGGCACACCGACAAAATGTGCCCGGCCCGGCGGCGGCGGTGCGTCGCGGTTTACATTGAACCGTGCCAAGCGGAGGCAGGCGCAAAGGATATAGACAAGCACCAAAAGCCACCCCAGCCCGGCAAAATCCTGCAAGGCGAAGTGAAACAGGAACACACCCGGCGCAACGCCGAAGCAGACGAAATCCGACAGCGAATCAAGCTCGGCGCCGAAATGGCTGGCGGCGTTGAGCTTGCGGGCGATCAGCCCATCCATTCCGTCAAGCACCGCCGCCAGTATGATCAGCGCTGCCGCAATTTCGTAACGCTCGCCAAGTGCATAGCGCATGGAGGTCAGGCCCGCGCAAAGCCCCAGAAGCGTTACCAGATTGGGCAGCAGGTGAAGAATCGGCAACGAGCGCCGGTCGGGGGTTTCTTCTGGGATGCTCTCATCTGACGGCGTGCCATCGGCGCTTTGGTCATTGCGCTCCATTCAATGCGCCTCGCCCGCACGAGGCCCTTCGTCCGATTGAAGATCGGCGATCACTGTTTCACCGGCCACCATTGTCTGGCCCAGCGCAACCAACGGGTGCACACCGTCCGGCAGATAGACATCCAGCCTGGAACCGAAGCGGATCATCCCGAAACGCTCACCTGTTTCCAGCACTGCGCCGGGCTTGACCTCGCAAACGATCCGCCGCGCCACCAGGCCGGCGATCTGGACCACGGCGATCTTGCGACCGTCGGCCATTTCCAGCGCGACCGAGTTGCGCTCGTTGTCTTCGCTTGCCTTGTCCAGCGCGGCGTTGAAAAACTTTCCCGGCCGATACGACACCGCCGAGATCGTGCCTGCCACGGGGATACGGTTCACATGGCAGTTGAAGACGTTCATGAAAACCGAAACCCGCATCATGGGTTCAGTGCCCATATCCAGCTCGACCGGCGGCACGGCCGGTTCGATCAGCGAGACAACGCCATCGGCGGGGCTGACCAGAAGCCCCTCGCGTTGCGGTGTCACGCGCACAGGATCGCGGAAGAAGTAGTAGCACCATACGGTCAACACCACACCAATCCAGCCCAGCGGCTGCCAGACAAGGAACAGCACCAGCGTGACCGCCGCAAAAATTCCGATGAAAGGATACCCTTCGCGGTGCACAGGTTTGACGAATGTGGACAGAAGATCGGCGGACATGGTCTGTTTCCTGATGTTGGCTGCGCCTTTGCCCGACAGGCAACCGCGCGAGTTTCCTCGCCGTATAGCCCAGAACCACCCTAACGCAAAGCCGACGTCAGTGTCACGCCCTTCAAAATCGGACCAGAAACGCTCAGTAGTCGCGTTCGAAAAAGACGCCCACACCGGTGCGGCCCTCGGTATCGGTACGCGCGCGCAGGGTAACCGAGGGCGTCAGATCCAGGTTGATCGAAACCTCGCCGCGCCCGACACTGTCGACGCTGACGTCTGTGTATACATTATCCGTCAGGTATCGCCCGGCGCGCAATGCGGTGTCACCATTGGCGTCGGTGATCACATCGAGATCATCCAGCCCCAGCGTTTGTCGTGCCCGCGTCAGGAACGAGCCCTCGGCATGGCCTGTCAGGGTGGCGACCGACATCGCCAGTTGCGCGGCCTGGAACGGTGAAAGCGAAGCCAGCGAACGCCGGAAGATCAACCGCGCCAATACCTCGTCCTGCGGCAGTTCGGGAACCGAGGTGAAGCGTATCTGCGGCTCAAGCGCTTCGCCTTCCAGCACGATACTGGTCATGACCCCGTCACTGTCGGTCGTAGCCACCAGCCGCACATATGGCATGAAACTGCCCATCATGCTGGCCGAGCCGTCGGTCAGGGTGAAGCGGTTGCCCAGCAGGTCCAGCCGGCCCCGTATCAGGCCAAAGCTACCCGAGGGGATGATATCGGCGGTCGAACCACCCAGTCTGAGCGTCCCGCCCAGTTCGGCATCCAGCCCCCGCCCCCGCACGAACACCCGCCCCGGTGCCTGCAACTCCAGGTCCAGGAAAAGAGGCACCCGGTCACTACCATTGCCATTCAAGCCGTTCACCCCGGCGTTCTGGCGAGTTTGGCGGCTGGCGGCACTTTCGCCAACGTGGCGCAACCCCTCGGGTACATAACCGCTTCGGCCCAGCGGCGAGTTGGGTATACGGATTTCCGCCTCATTTACAAATAAGGTTCCCGAAACGCGCGGGCCGGTCGCCAGCGCCCCGGACAGGCGCAAATCACCCGAGATGACGGTTTCGAAAAGCCGCGGCCTGACGATGCGAAGCCGGTCGGCATTGACGCTCAGATCCAGATCGTTGCGCCCGTCCAAAGCCAGCACGCCCGAAGCCGTGACCCGCCCGCCCGTCTGTGCATCGCCGCTGGCTTCGATCCGCGCCCATGATCCCATCAGATCGGCCTGCGCCTGAATGTTGGAAAAAGCGATATTGTTGATCGCCGAAACAAACCGCCCGCCTGTCAGGACAGCCTGCCCGCGCATCGATGACACCGCAGGAGGGCCATCGATGCGGGCATCGACACGCAGCGGGCCCTGAACCGTAAAGGGTTGTATCAGAGGGTTCGCAATGGCGGCATCGACCTGGCCGCTCAGGCGCAGCGCGAGCGTTGCGAAATCCTCGCTGATCTGCCCGCTGGCATCCAGCGCAAGGCCAGACGGTCCGGAAAATGAGAAGTTCGTATCGTATTGCGCCGCCCCCGCCGGGCGCGAAAGCTGCGCCTGCAGCCGGGCCGGGCCGGCGATGCCCGGCACCACCCGCGCCACCGTGTCAATCGCGCCGGAAAGCGAAAAATCAGCGGCGCCATCGGCCTCTTGCCGGCCCTCGGCGCTGACGGTCAGGCTGGCAGTGGTCAGCCGCGCGGTGTCAATGCCGATGGCACCATCCGCACCAAATGTCACGGCAGCATCAAGTTCAAGGTTCCGGTCGATCAACGGGTCGATCTGGGTAAAACCGATGCGCAAGGGGCCGTCGCTGGCCATGTTGACGACAAGACGCCGTGCCTGATCGTCGCCAGTGAGCCGCATCGCACCCGTCAACTGCCCCGACGCGCGCGGCAACACGCCATCAATACGCAGTCGCGCCAGATCAAGCGACAGATCGGTGTCGGCCTCAGACCAGAGGCCCGCCACCGTCAGCCCTATCTGGGGGCCGTCAATCATGGCCTCGCGCAGGGTGATGCGGTCACCATCGATCATCGCCTCAGCGCTGATTGCGGTTTCGCCGCGTAACAGGGCGCGCACCGCCTCGGCCCCCGGCATCTGACCCAGCGCCAGATCGCGCGCGCGCGCGTCAAACCGCACCTGCTGCCGCTCGCCGTCGCTTTCCAGCCGCGCATCGACGCTGATCGCCCCGCCATATCCCGGCCCCAGCGCGGACAGATCTGTAATATCGAACCGGGTATAGACATGAATGTCCTCTGGCAGATGCTGCCCGGCGGCGCGGATCTCCAGCCCCCCAGCTTCCAGCGCGAAGTCACGCAAGATCGTGCCCCGCTGGTCACGCACCACGCTGGCGCGGATGGTGGATTCGCCAGCGACCAGATTGTCGAATTCGCGCTGATCGACCGTCAGATCGGTGGCGACAAGACCCAGATCAAGGTCAAGCGCCCCGGTGATGAGGTTCATCCGCCCGGAAGAGGTAAGCAGTGCATGCCCCCCCAGCGAACGCCCCGCCAGCGCGGAAAAGGCCGACAGATCGGGGGCTTCGGCCTCGACAAAACCATCAAAGGTGGTGCCGTCAAGTTGGCCATGCGCGCTGAAGACCAGGGTCTCGCCCTCGACAGCGATGCCCGTGATCTCTGCGGGCTGATCCCTGCCGGGCCAGACCACGCTCATGAATCCGTTCACTGTCGAGCCGATGGCTTGCTGCAATGCCGGGTCGGCAGCTTCCATTCCCACAACCGAGAAATCGAAAACCCCTTCGAACAGTACCGACCCGTCCGCCCCGTTGGGGGGCGCCAGCCGCCCGCGCGCCTCCAGATCGACGCGCGACATTGACAGCTCGGGGGTGGCCAGACGATCAATCCCGGCAATGATGGACCAATCGCGCGAGACCGAGGCATCGTATTCAATGTTCAGCGCCGCTTCGTAAATCGTCGTATCGCCGCCGGTGCCCGGCAAGATCACTGGCGCGCCATCCTCGCGGGCGATATCGGCGATCAGATCGACGACGCGCGGCAGCCCGCTGGCGTCCAGATCGGCACGCCCGACAAGGCGCATGGTGCGGGTGTTGAAGGTCAGTTCGTAAAGGCTTATCCCACCGTCGGTGGTGCGCGCACCCTGAGCACGCAGCCGGCTTTCGGCCCCAAAGAACGGGTGCATTTCGGCCGCCATCAGGGGCCGCAGATCACCGGCGATATCAGCGATGAAGTGCAACCCCTCGGGCAAGTCGCCCTGCGGCTGCGCATCGGTTATACGAACGGTGCCGGACACCCGCTCTTGCCCGCCGGTGGCAAGCTGGATATCGGCTTCGAAATCATCGATCAGCCCTGCACCGGCAACCGACAGCGCCATCGAGGGCGCGCCCGGAATGCCCAACAGCGTTGCCGCGATCCCCTCAGGCCCTTCAGACAGCAGCAGATCAAGTGTCAGGTGGCGCGTTTCATTGTCAAAGTTTCCGCTGAAACGGAACTCTCCTTCCTGGCCGTCGATGCGCCGCGCCTCAAAACGGGCGTTACCTTCGCCACCGGCAAGCTGCATCGCCCCCTCAAGGCTGAGCACCGCGCGTTCATGACCGGTCACAGCCGGCTCAAGCACCACGCGATCAGCGCGCAACTCGCCGATATTCACCGAAACCGGCAGTTCAGGCAGCTTGAAATCGGGTCGCGCTGTGGGGCTGGGTAGCGCGCTGTCGTCACCGGTATCGGGCAGGCGGCGGATATGGATTTCACCGGCGCTGAGTTCGTTGATCTCGACGCGGCGCTCAAACAGCGCAGCGCGCCTCCAGTCCAGGGTGACATCGCGCAGGACAAGCCAGACGCCGTCATCATCGGAGATGGTCAGGCTTTCAATGGATGCGCGCGACGAAAGTGCGCCCTGAAAGCCGCGAATGCTGACCTCGCGCCCGGCATCGGACAGGTAGGATTGCAGCAGACCCGCAAGAAAGCCGACATCGCCTTCGTTATCGGTGGCAGCGTCAATGTCAATGTCGATATCGGTGGGAATGTCGGATTGCGTATCGGTCAGGACATCTGTTTGTGCGTTCGCCAGCGGTGCAACCACGAAAAGCAACGCGATCAGCAAAAGGACCGGAGCCAGAACACGCCGGAAACCCGCTTTGCCAAAGCCGCGCTTCTGCCATTCGTTCTGTATCAAAACGCCTGCCCGACCCCCAGATAAACCTGCAATCGCCCCCCTGGTGCCCCGGCATTGCGGCGCACGGGTGTGGCCAGATCCAGACGCATCGGCCCGATCGGTGTCTGATACCGGACGCCGACGCCGGCACCGGCGTGCCAGTCCGACGCGCCGCTGAAGGCTCCGGCCGACACGTAACCGGCATCGGCGAACACAGCCAGTCCGAACGCTTCAGAGACCCGAGCGCGCAATTCTCCCGACACCCCCGCAAAACCCTGCCCGCCCGAGGCCACGCCGCCCTGCGTTACACCCAGCGACTGGAAAGGCAAACCGCGCACCGTGCCGCCGCCGCCCGAATAGAACAGGTAGTCGCGCGGGGTGGCGGCCAATGCGCTGCCCAGGATCGCCCCGGCCTGCACCCGCCCGGCCAACACAAAACGCCCCTCGCTGCCCATATCGGCATAAGCGCGCGCATCCATCCGCAGCCGCGCGCCATGCCCGGCCTCGTTGAAGCCGGCATAGGGCATCACCTCGCCCATCAGGTAAAGGCCGCCCGTGGCATCCAACGGGCGGTCGCGGGTATCCCAGGTCAGCCCGACCGGAAGCGCCAGCGTTCCGAAATTGCCGCGCAAACTTCGGTTCACGCCATAGCGCGCACGCTCGAACCGCAGCACAACACCCGCATGGCCTGACAGCCGGTCCGAATAGCGCCGCAGGAAGCGCAGCTCGGCCTCTGCGGCGTCGGCACCGTAATCGCGCTCATCGACACGCACGGCGCGCAGGCCCAGCTCCATATCGGTGTCACTGTTGAAGGTTGCCGGGCGGGTGTAACGCGCATCCAGCGAGAAGCCGAGACCGCCGACACGCGCCGCGATCCCCTCGACAGCCGCTTCAAGGCGCAACCTCTCGGCCCCTCCGAGAAGGTTGCGATGCAGCCAGAAACCGCTCAGCCGCAAACCGGCAGTGCTGTCCAGCTCGGCTCCGGCCCCCAGGCGGCGCCGCGGCGCTTCCTCGATCAGCACCTCCATATCGATGGTGCCATCAGGATTTGCCTGATCGGCGGTGCGCAGCGCGGCCGATGCAAAGGTGCCTGTTCGGCGCAGCCGGGTTTCGGCGCGCAACACGGCCTCTGGATCATAGATCTCGCCAGAATTCACCCCGGCGATGGCCACGATCCGTTCGCTGCGCGTCCGTTCATTGCCGCGTGGGCGGACCTGCCCGAAACGCAACTGCGGTCCGGGTGCGATGCGCAGGTCGACATTAAGCTGCTGGGTGCGGTGATCGGCGACCACATCCTGCCCTGCCGTTTCGGCCAATGCATGGCCGCGCGCCCGCCAACCCTCGACCGCAGCAACCGAAGCGTCGCGCACCAGCGTGCTGCGCGCAATCTCGCCGGTTGAGAAACCTGATGGCAGTTCGGTGCCCGGTGCCACCGGCGCGATATCGGCACGGCCAAAGCGAAACTGCGGGCCAAGTTCGATCGCAACTTCGACAGTGCCGATGGTGCGGGGCGGGCTCAGTGTAGAGATATCGGCGGCCTCGCGCCCGTCGATGCGGATGCTGATGCGCGGTGCATAGTAGCCACGCTCATATAAAAGTCCGATCAGGCGACCGTACTCGGCCCGTGCCGCCGAGGTCACATCAAGCGGATCAAGCTGCCCCTCGGCGCGCGCGGTAGCCAGAAGCGAGCTGGCCTCCAGATCGGCGCGAAGGCCGTTTTCCGCACCCGGCACGATGAAGCGCAGCTCGTTCATTGCCGCAGCCGGGCGCGGCAACGGCATCAGGGCCGCAGCAGAGGCAAATGTCAACGCAAGCATCAGGCCGCCGGCACGCCGGAAACCGGCCCGCTTCGGCCCGCAGTCTCGATCTGGCTTTTCGCTGACCCGCACGATTCCCCGAAATGCCTTTTTTGTCGGTATTCACAAGTTTTCATTTTCGCACGAAGTTTGCATACTCACAACCGATATGCAGGATCTTGCCCAAGATCGCCGGGCAATGATGCGGAAAAACGCGTATCCGTGTGGCCCGGCTTGACTTTCCACCAGGTCAGGGTTCTTTTCGGGCGCTACAGAACCGGCTCCGGACCTGCCATGACCAGCCCCCTCGCCCCGCTTCCCACGCCTGCGCCACAGGCCGGGGACATCGTTCGCACGCAGTATCTGGTGATCATGGCAATCAGCCTGTGTCACCTGATCAACGATGTGATGCAGTCGCTCCTGTCGGCCATCTATCCGCTGTTGCAGGCGGAATTCGCGCTCAGCTTCACGCAGATCGGTCTGATGACATTCGCCTTCATGGGCACGGCCTCGGTGTTGCAGCCGCTGGTTGGACAGTTCACCGACCGTCACCCGGTCCCGCATTCGCTGGCCATCGGCATGAGTTCGACACTGGCGGGGCTGGTGCTGCTTGCGACGGCCGATTCCTACGCCTGGTTGCTTGCCGGGGCCGCGATGATCGGTATTGGCTCGGCGGTGTTTCATCCCGAAGCCTCACGCGTGGCACGGGCGGCCTCTGGCGGGCGGTTCGGCACTGCGCAATCGCTGTTTCAGGTGGGTGGCAATGCAGGCCAGGCGGCGGGGCCACTTCTAGCGGCCTTTGTGGTGGTGCCACTGGGCCGCCCTGCGGTGGGTTGGTTCGCGGCGCTGGCGCTGGCCGGCATCCTCATACTGGGCTGGGTGGGGCGCTGGTATGCCAACGTCCGGCGCGAGGCCGCGCGCCGCCCCGCGCCCAAGTCCGCCGCCGCCCTGCCCCGCCGCAAGATCATCCTGGCGGTGTCGGTGCTGGCGTTTCTGGTCTTCAGCAAGAACATCTATACCGCCAGCATCGCCAGTTACTACACCTTCTTCCTTATCGAGCGTTTCGCGCTGACGACGCCACAGGCACAGGTCATGCTGTTCCTGTTCCTCGGATCGGCGGCGCTGGGCGTTGCCCTTGGCGGCGTGCTGGGCGACCGTTTCGGCGCACGCTGGGTGATCTGGTTCTCGATTCTGGGCTCGCTGCCCTTCACCCTCATGTTGCCCTATGCAACGCTTTTCTGGACAGGGGTTCTCACCGTGATGGTGGGTTTCATCCTTGCTTCAGCATTTCCGGCGATTATCGTCTTCGCTCAGGAGTTGGTGCCTGGAAGGGTCGGCATGATTGCGGGCCTGTTCTTCGGCTTTGCCTTCGGCATCGGCGGCATCGCCGCAGCCGCCCTGGGCGTTCTGGCCGATGCCAAAGGTATCATCTATGTCTATCAGGTCTGTTCCTTCCTGCCCGCCCTGGGCCTGCTGACAATCTTCTTGCCACGCCTCAACCAGCAGGGCACCTGACACGGCATTGCCGAACCATGCCCCCGATGCTATCTGCCCCCAAAGCAGATTGCCGGTAAACCACAGGAGCGCGCCACGATGGCGAAAGACTATATCATCAAGGACATTTCGCTGGCCGATTTCGGCCGCAAGGAAATCGCCATCGCCGAAACCGAAATGCCCGGGCTGATGGCCCTGCGCGACGAATACGGCAAAGCTCAACCGCTCAAGGGCGCGCGCATCGCCGGCTCGCTGCACATGACCATCCAGACGGCTGTGCTGATCGAAACGCTTGTCGCGCTGGGGGCCGATGTCCGCTGGGCCTCGTGCAACATCTTCTCCACCCAGGACCATGCCGCCGCAGCCATCGCGGGGGGGGGCACACCGGTTTTTGCCATCAAGGGCGAAACGCTGGAGGAATACTGGGAATACACCGACAAGATCTTCCAGTTCGGCGGCGAAAACGGCACCGCCAACCTGATCCTTGACGATGGCGGCGATGCCACGCTCTACATCCTGATGGGCGCGCGGGTTGAGGCCGGTGAAACCGACCTGATCGCAACCCCCACCTCGGAAGAGGAAGAATTCCTGTTCGCCCAGATCCGCCGGCGCCTGGCCGCCAGCCCCGGCTGGTTCACCAAGCAGCGCGATGCCATTCAGGGCGTGAGCGAAGAAACCACCACCGGCGTGCACCGCCTTTATGACCTGCACAAGAAGGGTCTGCTGCCTTTCCCGGCGATCAACGTGAACGATTCGGTCACCAAGTCGAAGTTCGACAACAAGTATGGCTGCAAGGAATCGCTGGTCGACGGCATCCGCCGTGCGACCGACACGATGATGGCGGGCAAGGTTGCCGTGGTCTGTGGCTATGGCGACGTGGGCAAAGGATCGGCCGCCTCGCTGCGCGGGGCTGGTGCGCGGGTGAAAGTCACCGAAATCGACCCGATCTGCGCGCTCCAGGCGGCCATGGACGGGTTTGAAGTGGTGGTGCTGGAAGACGTGGTCAGCACCGCCGATATCTTCATCACCACCACCGGCAACAAGGACGTGATCCGCATCGAGCATATGCGCGCGATGAAGGACATGGCGATCGTCGGCAACATCGGCCATTTCGACAACGAAATTCAGGTCGCGGCGCTGAAAAACCACAAATGGACCAATATCAAGGACCAGGTGGACATGATCGAGATGCCCTCGGGCAGCCGGATCATCCTGCTCAGCGAAGGTCGGCTTCTGAATCTCGGCAACGCGACCGGCCACCCCAGCTTCGTGATGTCAGCCAGCTTTACCAATCAGGTGCTGGCGCAGATCGAACTCTGGACAAAGGGCGATGAATACGCGCCGGGCGTCTATATCCTGCCCAAACACCTGGATGAAAAGGTCGCGCGCCTGCATCTGGACCGGATCGGCGTCAAACTGACCGAGTTGAGCACCGAACAGGCCGATTATATCGGCGTACCGGCGCACGGCCCCTTCAAGTCTGAACACTATCGCTACTGAGCCAGACAGCTCAGCAGACATGGGAAAGAGTGCATAACGGGGGCTTGAACGCCCCCGTTTCTCGTTACTCAAGATCCTGCATCAAAGGATACTTGCCATTTTGTGTCCTCAAGTATCCTGGGGCTGAATGGGCCGGAGGCCCAGGGGGGCAACGCCCCCTGCGCCCGAACGCGCGCGGGGAGGGTGGGCGGGAGCGTGCGTTCGGGCGCGCGCCCGTCAGGGCGCCTCGTCCAGACCGCCCATCTTGCACACCAGCGCCCATTCCGCCTCGGTCACCGGCTGCACCGACAGCCGCATCGAGGTCACCAGAGACATCCCGGCCAATTCCGGCGTCGCCTTGATCTCTTTGAGCGTGACCGCGCGCGGCAGGGGCTTCACCGCACGGATATCCACGCATTCCCAGCGCGGATCGTCCGTGGTGCTGTCGGGATGCGCCAGCGCGCAAACCTCAGCAATACCGACGATCTCCAGCCCGACGTTCGAGTGATAGAAGAACACCCGATCACCCAACTGCATGGCCCGCATGTTGTTGCGCGCCTGATAGTTGCGCACGCCGTCCCATTCCTCGCCCTTCTCGCCCTTGGCCACCAGGTCATCCCAGCCAAAGACATCAGGCTCGGACTTCATCAGCCAGAATGCCATCAGCCAATCACCTTCTTCCATTCCTCTATGCGCACATCTCCGAAAAGCCCCGCGCGCGCATAGGGGTCACTACCCGCCCAGTCTTCGGCAGCCGCGCGGTCAGGCAGATCCAGAATTACCAGCGAGCCGATCATCCCGCCCGCAGCATTCAGGAAAGGGCCGGCATGCACCACGGCACCGGTTTCCTCGATATAGGCCAGATGCGCGGCGCGATTGGCCTTGCGCAGGTCTTCGTGGCCGGGCTTGTCGGTGCAGATAAGGGCGAAAAGGGGCATGTCGTTTCTCCGGTTGTCAGGCCTTGGCGCCGCGTTTGCCTGATCCGATCAGCGCCGGGGCCTCTGTGTCAAGGGGCCAGCGGGGGCGGGCGGAAAGCGAGAGGTCATCGCGCGCACCTGCACGAAACCGTTCAATCCCGGCCCAGGCGATCATCGCCGCGTTATCCGTGCAAAGCGCAAGCGGTGGGGCCAGGAACGGCACGCCCGCTTGTTGCGCCACGGCCTCCAACGCAGCGCGCAGGCTCTGGTTCGCCGCCACCCCGCCCGCGACCGCAAAACCCGTCATCCCCGGACTGCCCGCCAGCGCGCGGCGAGACTTTTCGACGAGTACATCGCGCACCGCCGCCTGAAACCCGGCGCAGAGATCGGCGCGATCAGCACGAGTCAGCCCGCCCTTCTCTGTTACCACACCGTCGCGCGCGCGCATCAGGGCAGTTTTCAGACCGGAAAACGACAGATCGCACCCCGGCCTGTCCAGAAGCGGGCGCGGAAAAGCAAAGCGCGCGGCATCGCCCTGGCGCGCCTCGACCTCGACAGATGGACCGCCAGGTTGCGGAAGGCCCAGCAGTTTCGCGGTTTTGTCGAAGGCCTCGCCCGGCGCATCGTCGATCGTGCCGCCCAGCCGGGTAAACCGCTCCGCCCCCTCGACACGCAAGAACTGACAATGACCGCCCGATACCAGCAACATAAGATAGGGGAATGCCAGACCATCGGTCATCCGTGGGGTCAGGGCATGGCCTGCAAGGTGGTTTACCCCCACCAACGGCAGCCCGGTTGCCGCCGCCAGCCCTTTCGCCACCATCACCCCCGCCAGCACACCACCGATCAGCCCCGGCCCCGCTGTCACGGCGATGCCGTCCAGACCATCCAGCGCCAGCCCGGCCTGCACCAGCGCGGCCTCGACCATCAGGTCCAGCTTTTCGACATGGGCGCGGGCTGCGATTTCCGGCACCACGCCGCCAAAGGCTGCGTGCAGGTCAGTCTGGCTGGCGACCACATTGGACAGGATTTCAGCCGGTTCTCCCGGCTGTTGACGGACAATGGCCGCGCCGGTGTCGTCGCAACTGGATTCGATACCAAGGAAAATCAGCTGCCCGTTCATGCCAGACCCGTCCATACGCGCGGTTGCTCTCGCGTCAGCGCAGGAGGTATCATCGGCGCGCAACGCAGACAATGGGCACCCTGCCCCCGTATCCCGTCCAAAGGCCCGCCGTGACACTTCCGCTTCTTCTGCTCACCCGTCCGCGCGCCCAGTCCGAGCGTTTTGCACAATGCTGCCAAAAGGAATGCCCGCCACACCAGGTGATGATCGCACCTCTGACCGAGATTGCTCCGGTCGCGTTCGACCATTCGGTTTTTAAAGGCGCCGGTGCGGTGGTGCTTACCTCGCCCAATGCGGTGCCGACGGTTCAGGGGCTGGGCTTGCCCGCCTGGTGCGTGGGGCCAGGCACGGCGGCGGCAGCGCAGGCAGCGGGGCTTGCTGTATTCGAATCGGGCGGCGATGCGACGCATCTGCTGGCCGATCTGCGGCGGATAAGGCCGCGCATGCGGCTGGTGCATGTGCATGGACGCCATCTGGCGCGTGATCTGGTCGCAGAGCTTGCGCCCGAAGGGTTCGATATTCGCGGTGTAGAGGTCTATGAAGCGCGCACGGTTGTGTGGAACCCGGCCGTCCTGCCCGCGCTTGAAGGGGCGGCACTGGTGCTGGCGCCGCTGTTCTCGCCGCGCGCGGCTTCCGAATTTACCGCGCGGCTGGGCGGGCGTGTCCCGGCGGGATTGCGGATCGTGGCGATCAGTAAAAACTGCGCCGGGCGGTTGCCTGCCGCGCTGCGGGAGCGATGCACGATTGCCACGGCGCCGGATGCAACGGCAATGTGCCGGGCGGTTGCAGAAGGATTGTCGCATCTGCCCCCCGAGCCTTGAGGCTGTGCCCCGCAGCGACTAAGTTAATATAATTGGATCGTTGATATCATTGGCATCGGAGACCCTTCATGGCCAGAACCGGAACAGGAACCAGGCGTCCGCGCGCCAAGACCACCGGAACGGGCGCGAAGGATGCGGACAATGCTGCGGAAATGCCGGTTGGCGTTACGTCGGATCAATCGGACAAGTCGCCAACGCCGGAAAGCGGCCCGTCCATGAGCGAGGCACCTGCAACCGGCTCTGATACATTGGCAGGGCCGACCACTCAGCCGGTGTCGGAAGGTGCAGTGCCGGAAAAAACGGCAGAGGGCACCGAAACGCAGGCAGAACCTGCAAAAATCGCCGATGCCGAACCCACGCCCGAACCGCCCATAGCGTCAATGACGGAACCCGCCGAACCCGCGCGCGCGGCCTCCCCGCCGCCGCCACCCGTGCGGCGCGGCGGCCTTGTGCCGCTGGTGCTGGGGGGCGTCGTTGCGGCGGCAATTGGCGCGGGCGCGGTATTGGCGCTTTTCCCGCAGGGCTGGCAGCCTGCCGATACCGCTGCGCTGGAGGCCCGGCTGGCTGCGCTGGAAACGCGTGAGAGCCCAATCGCCGCACTCTCTCCGCTGGAAGAGCGGATCGCGGCGCTGGAAAATGCCGCGCCCGACCTGCGCCCCCTTGAAGAGCGCCTGGCGGCATTGGAAGCCGATGAAACGGCAACACGGCTGGAGCAGCGGGTCGCGCAGCTGGAAGGCAACCTGGCCGCCCGCATCGAAGAAGGCATTGACAGCGCGCTGGAAGAGGCGCGCGACCGGCAGGCAGAACGGGCGCAAGCCATCGAGGACGCCGAGCAGGATCTGGCCAGCACCCGCGCGCAACTTGAAGCCCGGGCCGCGCTGGCCGAACTGGCCGCAGCCGCCGAAACCGGCCAGCCAGCCCCCGATGCGCTTCCCGCGCTGGCAACCGTGACCGATTTGCCCCCCGCGCTAAGTGCTTTTTCGGATGGCTTGCCGCAACTGCGTAACCTGCAGGCCAGCTTTGCTGGCGCTGCGCGTGACGCCTTGGCCGCAGCACCGCTGGATGAGGGCCGTTCGACCGGCGACCGGGTACTGAACTTCCTGCGCAGCCAGACTGGTGCGCGCTCGCTCACCCCACGTGAGGGCAACGATACCGACGCCATTCTGTCTCGGGCCGAAGCGCATGTCCGCGCCGCCGATCTGCCCGCCGCCCTGACCGAGTTGGACACCCTGCCCGACGGCCCCGCCGCCGCTATGGCTGATTGGCGCGCGCAGGTCGAAACCAGGCTCAATGCCCTGGCCGCGCTGGCCGAGGTGCAATCGCGCATGAACAACCAGTAGAGGGGCCACCATGTTCTGGATCATCCTGAAAATCGCGGTGTTCATGCTGGTGGTGGCCGGACTGACCCTGGGCGCTGATGCGCTTCTGGGCAGCGAGGCAGGCGTCCGCATTGCCTTTGCCAACACCGAGTTCACGCTTGGCCCGGTTCAGGCCGCGCTGGCCGCGCTGTTGCTGCTGGCCGCGCTCTGGCTGCTTTTGAAGCTGGCGGGCCTGTTCGTGGCAACGCTGCGCTTCATCAATGGTGATGACACCGCTATCAGCCGCTACTTCGAAGCCTCGCGCAAGCGTCGCGGGCTGGACGCGCTGACCGAGGGCTTTCTGGCACTGGCCGCCGATGATGGCGACCAGGCCGTGACCAAGGCGCGCAAGGCCGAGAAACTACTGGAAAGCAAGGCGCTTACCAATCTTCTGATGGCACAGGCCGCCCGCAAGAAGGGCAACAATGCCTTGGCCGAAGACTACTACAAGCGCCTGCTTGAGGATGACCGCGCGCGGTTTGTCGGCGTGCAAGGTCTGATGCGCCAGAAGCTTGAGGCGGGTGATACCGACAAGGCGCGAAAACTGGCGGAAAAGGCGCTGGCGCTGCGACCGGCCCATGGCCAGACGCAGGATATGTTGTTGCAGATGCAGAACAAATCCGGCGACTGGCAGGGCGCGCGCCGCACACTGACCGAAGTCAAGCGCACCGGACGCTTGCCAAAGGACGTCTACGCCCGTCGCGATGCCGTTCTGGCGCTGCAACAGGCCGAGACCTACGCCACCGACGGCAATCTGAGCATGGCGCAGGATCTGGCAATCGAAGCCAATGCCGCCGCGCCCGCCCTGATCCCCGCTGCCGTTCGGGCAGCGCGGGCGCATATCGCGCGAGGGAAGGCCTCGGCGGCGGCGAAAGTGCTGAAAAAGGCATGGAAACTGCATCCGCATCCGGAACTGGCGCAGGCCTTCGCCGATATCGAACCCGATGAACCGCCCGCGCAGCGTGTCAAACGGTTTGAAAAGCTTCTTAGCCAGAACGAAGGCGACGAAGCCCGGATGATTCGCGCCGAATTGCTGATCGCGGCCGAGGATTTCCCGGGCGCACGCCGCGCCATCGGCGGTCTGCACGAATCCGCGCCCAATCAACGCGTGTTGACCATCATGGCGGCGATCGAGCGCGGTGAGGGCTCGGACGATGCGGTGGTGCGCGGCTGGCTGGCGCGTGCGCTTGTTGCACCGCGTGGGTCGCAATGGGTCTGCGAGAAGTGCCACCATATTCATGCCCGCTGGCAAGCGATATGCGAGAATTGCGAGGGCTTCGACACGCTGAGCTGGCGCACCCCGCCCGACAGTTCCGGCCCCAGCGCCACCGGCACCGAGATGCTGCCGCTGATCGTAGGGGCGCTGATTGCCCCCGCGCCGCAATCTGAGCCGGAGCCCGCATCAGAGTCCGAACCGACCGCCGCAAACGAACCTCCAGAACCCCCGCAACCTGCCTCACCGCCCGAAGAAACCACAATAGCCGACGCCGAAATCATAGACCTGGACGAGACCCGCCGACGCGGGATGTGACAGTGCGGCTCGTAGCATGGAAAAAGTTGAAATTTGGACTGGATACGGCCCTGTGCCGGTGCTAAACACCGCGCCACATCGCCACGCCCCGCGCGGCAATGGACCGAGAGAAGTGCCGCTGTAGCTCAGCTGGTAGAGCACGTCATTCGTAATGATGGGGTCGGGGGTTCGAGTCCCTTCAGCGGCACCACTTCCCTCAGGCCACAGGTCTTTCAGCGTATTCGCAGGAATCGCTGGCCCGATACTTCCTGCTGAAATAAGAAAATCCATCTTTCACTCCAAGCCGCCGGTGCTGTTTCGTTCCGCGCGCGCTTGATCGACGCTGACAACATCACCTCCGTGCAAGCCAAACACGAAACTGCATATCCGCGGCTTGCGCATGCAGCGCACCGCAGGCGTTGTGCGGCTTTATACTTTGCCGTAGCGTCGCGCCGAATGACATAAGGGAGAGGCTTCATGACCCGCAGTTTTGGTTTCGACACATTGCAGATCCATGCCGGCGCACGGCCTGATCCGGCCACGGGGGCACGGCAAGTGCCCATTTATCAGACCACGGCCTATGTATTCCGCGATGCCGACCACGCGGCGGCATTGTTCAACCTGCAGGAAGTTGGCTACATCTATTCGCGCCTGACCAATCCCACCGTCGCCGCCCTTCAGGAACGGGTCGCCACGCTGGAAGGGGGCGCCGGGGCGGTCTGCTGCTCGTCCGGTCACGGCGCACAAATCATGGCGCTGTTTCCGTTGATGGAACCGGGGCGCAATGTTGTTGCCTCGACCCGCCTTTATGGCGGAACGGTCACGCAGTTCAGCCAGACAATCCGGCGGTTCGGCTGGTCGGCCAAGTTCGTGGACACCGATGATCTGGCCGCCGTCGAGGCCGCCATCGACGACAACACCCGCGCCGTTTTCTGCGAATCGATCGCCAACCCCGGTGGCTATGTCACCGATATTCCGGCGCTGGCGAAGATTGCCGACAAGCACGGTATTCCGCTGATCGTCGACAACACCTCGGCCACCCCGTATCTGTGCCGCCCCATCGAGATGGGGGCCACGCTGGTGGTGCATTCGATGACCAAGTATCTGACGGGCAATGGCACCGTTACCGGCGGCGTGGTGGTCGATTCGGGCACGTTCGACTGGTCCGCGAGCGACAAGTTCCCCTCGCTCTCGCAGCCTGAGCCAGCCTACCACGGCCTGAAGTTCCACGAGACCTTTGGCGCGTTGGCCTTCACCTTCCATGGCATCGCCATCGGCTTGCGCGACTTGGGCATGACCCTGAACCCCCAGGCCGCGCATTACACGCTGATGGGGATCGAAACCCTCAGCCTGCGGATGCAACGCCATGTCGAGAACGCGCAGAAAGTCGCCGCCTGGTTGGAGGCAGATCCGCGCATCGAGGCTGTTACCTATGCGGGCCTGCCCTCATCGCCCTGGCATGAGCGCGCGAAAAGGCTGTATCCCAAAGGCACAGGTGGTCTGTTCACAGTGGCGCTCAAGGGCGGCTATGAAGCCTGTATGAAACTGGTCGATTCGCTGGAGCTGTTCAGCCATGTCGCCAATCTGGGCGACACCCGTTCGCTGATCATTCATTCTGCCAGCACCACCCACCGCCAACTTTCGCCCGAGCAGCAGAAAGCCGCCGGTGCAGCGCCCAATGTGGTGCGTCTTTCAATCGGAATCGAGGATGCCGATGACCTGATTGCCGATCTCGATCAAGCGTTGCGCAAAGCGGGTGCCTGAACACGCGCTGATCAACAAACCGTGGCCTGGCAGCATCACTGCCGGGCTTTTTCTTTGCATCGGCGGATTCCTGCTATAGGGAAGGAGACACCCGAGTCTCGGACTCGTTGTTGATCAGTGGCTTGTGGTAAACGCGCCGTATGAAACCAAATTTTGCCCTTAAGCTGTCGCATGACGGCCTCGAACTCCTGCAGCGCGTTGCGTCAGGCTGGATCGTGACAGGTTCGACCCGCTTCGATGCCAGCGATCTGGACAGCAAGCTTAGGCAGTTGCGTCAGCAAGCCGAGGCACTGGCGCCCGAGGGGTTGCGTTCCAAGCTGATCTTACCCGACAGCGAGGTGCGCTATGCCACCGTCATTGCCCCCGGCCCGACCGACGAGGCCCGCCGCCTGCAGATCGAGGCAGAGATCGAGGGGCTGACGCCCTATGCCCTGCACGAACTTGCCTATGATTACGTGGTCGAGGGTGATCATGCACTGGTAGCGATCTGCGCGCGCGAGATCCTGGCCGAGGCCGAGGACTTTGCGCAGACGCATGGGTTTAACCCAGTCTCTTTCGCCGCAACCCCGCCTGCCGGAGCATTTTCGGGCGAGCCATTCTTTGGCGAGACTTCTGGCGCGCGCGCGTTCCTGTCGCGTGACACCAGCGTGGAACGTGACAGGGAACCGGTTCGCATCGTCAATCAGCAGAAAACGACTGAAACCGCAAAGCCCGCGACGGCGACGCCTCCGCAACGGCCTGCAACGGCGAAACCCGCGCCTGCCGCTGCACGCGCGGCCCCAGCAACACCTGGCCACCCGGCGCCCCCCACCCGGCCGGCAGAACCGGGCGCCGTTCCCGAGACCTTTTCGCGCGTTGGTAACCTTGTGCGCCGCATGGGCACACGCATTCGGCGCGAGCAGGCGCAGGCCGAGGCCCTGGGAGCACCGGCGAAACCCGCACAAGCCCCCGAGGCCAAGTCTTCGTCGGAACAGGCAGCGCGCGTTTCTGAAACGAAGCATGTCTCACCGGAACAGGACAAGACCACTGCTCCGGCGCAAGTGCCATCTGGCTCCCCTGCCCTGAAGGCACGCGATTCCGAAGAAGCAAAGCCCAAGGCAGCGAGCGGACAGGCCATCAAGCCGGAGGACCAAACGGCGAGCGCTCCGACACCGAAGAAATCCTCTGGGCCGCCGAAGCCCGTGCCCCCCAGACCCACCACCGGATCGCAGGGTGCCAAACCTGCGCCAGTGGCCTTTTCCTCGCGTCGTGGCGCGGCACCGCAGCCGGCTTCTGGCCCTGCTACGGCCCCGGGGCCCAAACTTGTGGCGGAAAGCCCCGGAACGAAGGCCGACAAGCCAAACCTCGGCGGAAGGATTGCGGTTTTGCCGGCCAAGGCCGACAAGGATGCCCCAGGCAGAATGACGCGCCTTTACCGGCGTGGCCGACGTTCAGCGAAAGGAGTTCTGGCCAGAATCGGATTGTCAAAAGCGCCCGAGAGCGGCAAGCAACGCAGCACACGCAAGCGCGACACCGACGTTAAAGCGCTGGTCCCGGCTTCAGCACCGCCCGCCAGCGAACGCGAGAAAGCCACCGAGGCCGAAGCGCTCACCATCTTCGGCGCGCGCAGTATGCAACGCGCCGAGACCAGCTTCGCCCGCCGCGGGCTGATGCTGACCGGCGGGCTGCTTCTGCTGATGGTCGCGGTTGCCATCTGGGCAATCTATTTCAATTCCGGCCCTGCGCGCGAGGGCGATTTGGCGCAGGCGCAGCAAGAAGAGATATCATCGCTGCCACCGATTGATGCCCCGGCGCAAGCACCCGCGCCCGAACCGGAGCCTGCAGAGATCACCGCACCGGCACCCGTTGCGCCTGCCACAGGGGAAGATACGGCCGACGCGGTAGAGGAAGCGGCACCAGAACCAGAGGCCGAAGCGGCCGCCCCGGATGAAGCCATCAGCGAGATTGCCAGCGAAGAAACTGCGCCCGTGCAGACCACCGATCCCGATGCCCTGCTGGAAGAACTGGTTCAAGAGGCGCTGAGCGAGGCAATGCCGGTCGATCTTCTGGGTCAGACAGGCCAGGGTGTTTCGTCGCCGGGAGAGGCCGACGAAGCCGCGCTGGAAGGCATGGAAAGTCCGCAGGCAATCGCCGAAGGGGAGCGCGTGCCAGAACAGCAGTTGGCACTGCCGCCCCAGCTGGACCGCCCACAGCTGGCCGAGGTCGCGCCCGCCAGCCCGCCGCCACCGCCGCCGTTCGGCACCGAATTCTCGCTTGGTCCCGACGGAATGGTCGAGGCAACGCCCGAAGGCGCGCTCACCCCGGCGGGTGTGGTGGTTTATTCCGGTCAGCCATCGGAAGTGCCGCCGGTGCGGCCAGCGGGAATCGCGCCAGAGCCCGCCTCCCCTGCCGAAACGGAGGAAGAGCCCGAAGCACAGCTCCAGGCACCGGAAGAAGCCGAAGAAGCGGTGGAGACTGCCGATGAAACGCCGCGCGCCGACCCGGCGCTTGCCGGTGCGCGCCCGCAACCGCGCAGCCCGGTGGCGGCCGAGCTTGCCGAGCAAATGCGCGGCACCGAAGAGAACGCAGCGCCCGATCCGGCGACCGAAACCGCGCCTGAAGGTGTCGCAGGCGCATCTGACCCCGAAGACGACAGCGCCGCCCTCGCCCCGCCGCCAGGTGGGGTTTTGCTTGACGCATTGCGCCCACAACGCCGCCCCACCGATCTGGTGCCGCCCGTCGAGGTCGCCGAGGCCGAAGCTGAAGCCGGGATCGAAGCAGATGAGGCGCCCGAAGTTGTCGCCGTTTCATTGCGCCCTACCGCCCGTCCCAGCGATATCAGTGCCCGGGTGCAGGAAGCGCTGGCAGCTGCTCGCAGCACCCCTGCTGCCACTACTGCTCCTTCCGAACCAGCGCCATCCGCCGCCGCCAGCGCAGCGCCCAATATTCCCACCTCAGCCTCGGTAGCGCAGCAGGCCACCCAGACCCGCGCGATCAACTTGCGCCGGGTCAACCTTGTTGGAGTATTCGGCACCCCGAATGACCGGCGCGCACTGGTTCGGTTGTCAAACGGGCAGGTCGTTAGGGTGCGGGTAGGTGACAGACTGGATGGTGGCCAGGTGTCGGCGATCAGCGATGACGAACTGCGCTATGTCAAGAATGGCCGCAATGAAGTGCTCCGCATCGGCAGCAGCGGCTGACCGCCCCCTTCGCTCTTTCTCTCCCTCACTTGTTTCCCTGGCTTGCCTTTGGCCGCGCCGCAACGTCATCTGCCACGCAGAAAGGTGCAGCAACTAGGCAAACGGAATCATGCGGTCTAGGCTGCGAGCAACTGACATGGGAGAGAACAGGATGAACGAACAGGCACTTGCCGGGCGCCATGCACTGATTACCGGTGGCGGCACGGGGATCGGGCTGGCGATTGCACGCGCGCTGGCAAGCGCGGGCGCGCAGGTCACCATTACCGGTCGCCGGGGAGCGGTTCTGGCCGAAGCCGCCGCCACAACGCCGGGCCTGCATGCGCTGGAGATGGATGTGGCCAATGAGGAAAGCGTTGTCTCGGGCTGTGCCGACGCCATTGCCGCACGCGGCCCGGTGACGATCTGTGTGCCCAATGCGGGCATCGCCGAAGGCAAGGCGATCCACAAGATGGACATGGCCTTCTGGCGTCAGATGATGGCGATCAATCTGGATGGCGCCTATGTTACCGTGCGCGAATGCCTAGGCGGCATGCATGCCGAGGGCTGGGGCCGCGTGCTGTTCGTCTCGTCCATTGCCGGCCTGAAGGGACTGCGCGGTGCACCTGCCTACACGGCCTCGAAACATGGGATGATCGGCCTGATGCGCGGCCTGTCGGAGGATTTCCTGGGAACGGGCATGACTTTCAATGCACTGTGCCCTGGCTATGTGGACACCGAGATCGTCGCGCGCAACACCGACAGTATTGCCCAGCGCGCCGGGATCAGTGCCGAAGATGCCCGCAACATGATGGTCAAGACCAATCGCCACAAACGCCTGATCCACCCTGATGAGGTAGCCGCGGCCGCGATGTGGTTGTGCCTGCCCGGATCGGAAAGCATCAACGGCCAGTGCATCGAGATCGCAGGCGGGCAAATGTGAATGCCGCCTGCCACTTGAGCCTGTCTGCCCGGCATGGTTGAACCTTCACCTCCCAACGACGCTCAAACAGCGAGGGACAGGTGACAGACCGAATGCGACTGACCAGCGGGATTGCGCCGCGCGTGATCCTCGCCACCTATGCGCTGGGGGCTGTAGGCGGGGTTATCTTCACCGTTTTCGGCTTGCCGCTGGGAATGTTGCTGGGATCACTTTTCGCGGTGGCGGCAGCGGCCTCGCGAGGGCTGCGCATCTTTGGCGCGCCGCCTGCCGTGCCGCAGTCCTGGCGCTATGCACTGATGCCCGTGATCGGCGTGGCGATTGGCGGCAGCTTTCCAACCGATTTTCTGGAACAGGCGGCTCGCTGGTGGTTCACCTTGGCCGCGCTGGTGATCTTCGTTCCTGTCGCCCATGGGCTGGCCTATTGGCTGTACCGCCATTTCGGCAGGCTTGATGCGCGCACGGCTTTTTTCTCGGCCATGCCCGGCGGCTTTCTGGAAGCGTTGGAAATGGGCGACAAGGCCGGCGCGGATGTGGCCATGCTGCTCATGCTACAGTTTCTACGGCTGATCCTGTGCATCGTACTTGTGCCAGTTGCTTTCGCGCTGGTCGCGGGTAAGGGAGCCGGCAGTAGCGCGGGGTTGGAATGGCCCGGAGCGGAGGTTCCGCTGCTGGCGGCCGATTTGGTGGTCCTGGCAGGGGCTGGTGTGTTGGGATGGTGGGGGGCCCACAAGCTGCGCTTCCCGGCAGCGGTGCTGTCAGGGCCGCTTTTGTTGAGCGCTTTGGCCCATGTTACCGGCCTCACCAGTGCCACGCCGCCCGGATGGCTGATCCTGATCACGCAATGGATCGTCGGAACCGCGCTTGGCAGTCGATTCGCCGGGTTCCAGAGCCATCGAATGTGGCTGGCGCTGAAGCTCTCGGCGCTGAATGTCGCGCTGGTATTGGCGATTGCTGCGCTTTGCGCACTGGCCCTTTCCGGCCCGGTCGGAGAGCCGGTGCCCGCGATCATCCTTGCCTTCGCGCCGGGAGGCATCACCGAAATGTCCCTGGTGGCACTGTCGCTTCAGATGAGCGCGGTCTATGTAACAATGCATCATCTGTTGCGCATCGTTCTGGCGGTGGTCGCCGCACGGCTGGGAATGGGATTGTTGCCACAAGAGGACACTTGATTGCCGCACCACAGGTGCCCCGCCGCGCGCTTTCCCTGATCTAGCCTTGCGGTGTCATTGCCTTGCGCTGGCGGGCACGTTCTATCCCCAGTTGCCGTTCACGCCAGATAATCATGATCCCGGCAAGAACAACCAGCAACGCGCCACCCAGCATGCTCAGCGTCGGCACTTCGCTGAACACCCAGTAACCGATCCCCAGCGCAAACAGGATCGATACATATTCAAACGGCGCAATCACCGAAGCATCGGCATGGCGGTAACTGGACGTGAGCAGGATCTGCCCCACGCCCCCCAAAAGCCCCGCCAGGATCAGAAGCGCAAGCTGGCTCGGCGAGGGCAACACCCAGCCGAAAGGCAGGGTAATCAACGACAGAAGCGTCGCCGTAAGCGAAAAGTAGAACACGATGGCCGAGGTTGACTCAGTCGCCACCAACTTGCGCACAAATATCTGTGCCAGCGCCGCAAAGACCGCGCCGCCCAGCACCAGAACGGCGCCCAGCGCTTCGGCATGGCTCAGATCCGCGCCCAGCGACAGGCGTGGCGACAGGACAATCAGCACTCCGATCAGCCCCACCACAACCGCCGAGATACGGAATAATCGCACGTCCTCGCCCAGAAACATGGCCGCGAAAATCACCACCAGCAGCGGCGCGGCATAGCCGATCGCCGTCACTTCCGGAAGCGGCAAGAACGCAAGCCCGGCAAAACCCAGCCCCATCGCCATTGTCCCGACAACCCCGCGCCAGACATGGCCCATCGGCTGCGCCGCCCGCAGCCCCTTGTGCAGCTCATGCCGCCAGCCCAGCCAGGCAAGAATCACCGGCATCGCAAACAAAGAGCGGAAAAACACCGCCTCGCCCGGGGGGATCGTACCTGAGGTGTACTTGATCAGGCTGGCCATGACGATGAACACCAGCACCGAAGAAATCTTGAGCAGGATACCGCGGACCGGTTGCATCGGACACTCCACTTGCTACACAAATTCAGTATCGGATTGCCATCGCAACGGCAACTACCTGCACATCGGGGGCCGCGTATCAATCGATTTACCGTGCTTGAAAAAATCCCTCTGGACACGCCGCGCGCCCTCACCTAAGAAGCCGTCACCCGAAAGCCCCAGCGCTTTCACCCGTGCCCGGGTAGCTCAGGGGTAGAGCAGTGGATTGAAAATCCTCGTGTCGGTGGTTCGATTCCGCCCCCGGGCACCATAATTTTAGAATAAATTACCGTAAATACGGGCTAATTTCGAAGTTAGCGATGAGCTTATCCTACTAATTATACACCCTTTGCCGCTTGCTTGGCGGTTCGCTAGAGCCGTGAGGAACAAGGTCGTCCCACACGACCGCTGCCCAGGAAGAATTCGCTGGTACCGAAATGAAATTGCACCGCAGGCATTTCGTCAGCGCGGCGAACATTTCCCTGTGAAAAATGCGGGTCCTTTGGCGGGACGCTGGGCAATGCGGGTGACGCCGCGCCCGATACACGGCTAGATGAGAGACCCAATTTACCGTTACACCATCGGCATGCGCAGCTTCTTTGCCTTGAAAGACTGCCGCTGGTAGCGGGGCGCGCGTCTCGGGCACCCTTCAGATACGATCTGCATGCAGCGCTTGGCATCAAAGCTGACAGACCCACTCGCGCGAATTCCGTTGAAAGGCTAGATCAGGGTGAAAAGGTCAGGCAACACCGGCGCGTCGCCGATATGGCTCCCGATGATCTCGACGGCCCGGACCTCCAGCGTTTCCTCGTCGATACCGAGATGGACCTTGCGCCAGACCCGCCGTTTGGTGCCACCATGCTTGCGCGCATGCCACTCGCCGTCCGCAAGACTCTCGCGACCGCGATCACAGTAGAAGGAGACAGTGAGTTCGAGGTCATGGCCGTCTTGGCTCACGGATCACCGCAGGAGGCGGCGCGCTACACAAAGAAGGCACAGCGCCGAAAGCTCGCCGACTCAGCACTTGCGCGCCTGACCGGCGCTGAAAACGATCGAATTCTGTCCAACCCTTCGGATGAGCTGGGCAACACTGACAATCAAACCACTGAAAGGAAATAGAAAAATGTCTTCCATGGCGACCCCGGAAGGAATCGAACCCTCAACCTGCCGATTAGAAGTCGGCTGCTCTATCCAGTTGAGCTACGGGGCCACGTTTCCCGGTGATAGCGGGGGTGGGGGGTAAGATAAAGACCGTTTTTCGTGGCATGGCGTCTGGGTTTGTGCGGTTTTCCCGTGTCCTGCCGGGACGAGCGATCAGTGAAAATCGCGGCTGGGAAACAGCACTTTCGCCTGATCGCGCGGGTGACGGGCAGTCTGACGGGAGGCATGACGCGGGGTGCGCAACGGGTGGTGGGCGGGCAGTTCGCGCAAGGGGACGGGGCGGCGGGCCTCATCGCCGCGACCCTCGGTGGGGTCGATGGCGTGCGGGCCCGGATCGCCCAGCATCGACAGGCGGTGCGACAGATCCTCGACCATCTCGGCGATCAGATGGATCACCCCCTGATCGCGCTGCAGCCGCCCGGTAACCCGCAACAGCCGCCCGCCGATCACCACCCGGCGAAACCGTTCATACACCTTGGGCCAGACAATCACGTTGCACACACCGGTTTCATCCTCCAGCGTGATGAAGATCACGCCCGAGGCCGTGCCGGGCCTTTGCCGCGTGATCACCAGCCCGCAGACCGACACGCGCGGCGGCGCGACGGGCAGCGCGCCATGCGCGGTCAGACCCGGCAGATGGGGGCGCAGCAATTCCATCGGATGCGCCCGCAGGGACAGGCGCAGCGACAGGTAATCGTCGATGACCTGCTCGCCCAGCGTCATGCGCGGCAGCGGGACGGGGGCCTCATGGATGCCCTCACCCTCATCGCCGAAAAGGGGCAGGGGCGCGGGCGCGCGGATCGCCCGCACGGCCCAGAGCGCATCGCGCCGGTTCAGTTGCAGGCCGGCGAATGCGTCGGCCTCGGCCAGTCGTTCCAGCCCGGCGGGGGGCACACCGGCGCGCCGCCACAGGCTTTCGACATCCGGGTAGCCATTGCCGCGCGCCGCCACGATCCATTCGGCATCTTCCGCACGCAACCCCCTGATCTGGCGAAAACCCAGCCTCAGGGCCAGCGCGCCATCGGTGCGCCGCTCCAACGTGTTGTCCCATTCCGAATGGTTGATGCAGACCGCCCGCACCTCAA
The DNA here is from genome assembly GCA_964496915.1 of uncultured Rhodobacter sp. Lineage (GTDB taxonomy): Bacteria > Pseudomonadota > Alphaproteobacteria > Rhodobacterales > Rhodobacteraceae > Pararhodobacter. The sequence continues at coordinate 520,419 of CAZCAX010000001.1, read as the reverse complement.
CCCCGTGTTCGCGAGCATCGCGCACGATCTGGGCGGGGGCATAAAAGCCCATCGGCTGGGAATTCAGCAGCCCACAGGCAAAAGCCGCCGGATGATGCCGCTTCAGCCAGGCAGAGGCATAGACCAGAAGCGCAAAACTGGCCGCGTGGGATTCGGGGAAGCCGTATTCGCCAAACCCTTCGATCTGGGCGAAACAGGCCTCGGCAAAGGCCGTGTCATAGTTGCGTTCCAGCATGCCCTTGATGAACCGGTCACGGAACGCGCCGATCGTGCCCATGCGCTTGAAGGTGGCCAGCGAGCGGCGCAGGCGGTCGGCCTCTTCCGGGGTGAAGCCTGCCGCCACCACGGCGATCTGCATCGCCTGTTCCTGGAACAGCGGCACGCCCAGCGTGCGCTCCAGCACGGGGCGCAGGTCGGTCGAAGGCAGGTTGACCGGCTCACGCCCCTGACGGCGGTTGATATAGGGATGAACCATGCCGCCCTGAATGGGGCCGGGCCGGATGATCGCCACCTCGATCACCAGATCGTAGAACACGCGCGGTTTCATCCGGGGCAGGAAGTTCATCTGCGCGCGGCTTTCGACCTGAAACACCCCCACCGCATCAGCCACACACAGCATGTCATAGACCTGCGGGCATTCGCGCGGCAGGCTCTCCAGCGACCATTCCGGCCCGCCATGATCCGCGATCAGGCCAAAGCATTTGCGGATGCAGGTGAGCATTCCCAGTGACAGCACATCAATCTTCAGGATCCCCAGCGCGTCGATATCGTCCTTGTCCCATTCGATGACGGTGCGCCCTTCCATCGCCGCGTTCTCGATCGGGCAAAGGGTATCCAGCCGCCCCCGGGTGATGACAAACCCGCCGACATGCTGCGACAGGTGGCGCGGGAAGCCGATGATCTGGGCGATCAGGTCCATGGCCTGCGACAAGCGGCGCTCGTCGGGGTCAAGGCCCAGCTCGATCAGCGCTTCGCGTTTGGGCGCGCGCGACGACCAGCCCCAGCTGCCGCCTGCCAGCGCCGACAACAGGTCATCGGACAGGCCCATCACCTTGCCCACCTCGCGGATTGCGGCACGCGAGCGGAAGTGGATCACCGTGGCCGTCAGCCCCGCACGTTCGCGGCCATAGATCTTGTAGATATGCTGGATCACCTCTTCGCGGCGCTCATGCTCGAAATCGACATCGATATCAGGCGGCTCGCCACGCGCCTCGGACATGAAACGCTCGAACACCATGGAAATCACATCGGGCGCCACCTCGGTGATGCCCAGCGCATAGCAGATCACCGAATTCGCGGCCGAGCCCCGGCCCTGACACAAAATCCCCTCGCCGCGCGCAAAGGCCACGATATCATGCACCGTCAGGAAATAGGCGGCAAAGCCCAGCTTGCCGATGATACGTAACTCCTTTTCGACCTTGGCCAGCGTGTCCGGCGGCGTGCCATCGGGGAAGCGGCGGCGCAGGCCCTCGGTGGTCAGCCGTTCCAGCCGGGCCTGCGGCGCCTCGCCATCGGTAATCTCGTCTGGGTATTCATAGCTCAACTCATCCAGCGAAAAGGAACAACGCGCGGCAATTTCCAGCGTGCGGCGCAGCGCGGCGGGATGGTTGCGAAAGATCCGCGCCATCTCGGCGGGGGTTTTCAGGCGGCGTTCGGCATTGGGCAGGGCGTGGTGGCCAATACTGTCGATCGTCAGCCCCTCGCGCAGGCAGGTCAGCACATCAGCCAGACGGCGGCGTTGGGCATGGTGCATCAGCACATCACCCAAGGCGACCATCGGCAGGCCACTTTGCTGCGCCAGACCGGCCAGCGCGGCCAGCCGCGCGGTGTCGCTGCCGTCATAACCGGGTGCGGCCCCCAGAAAAACATTGCCGGGAAAGCGACAAGCCATGTCGCGCAGGGTGCTCAGAGGGGGCGGTTCGGCGGCCAGCGGGGGCGCCATCGGATCAGGCGGCAGGGCGATCAGGATCAGCCCCGCGCCCCATTCCTCAAGGTCAGCGCGGGACAGATGGCACTGGCCCTTCACCGTCCGGCGCTTGCCTACCGACAGCATCTGCGACAGGCGGGCATAGGCGGCGCGGTCGGTGGGCAAGGCCAGCCACTGGACGGGGCAATCGCTCAGCACCAGCCGCGCGCCGATGATCAGCCGGGGAAGCGGCGCGGGGGGGGCCGCCAACCCCGTGCCCGCGCCCATGCTCTGACGGCTGGAATGGTCGATGCGCACCTGCCCGCGCACCGCAACCGTGCCCCCCTCGACCTGCGCGCGTTTGAGCTCGCGCAACGCGACATGCGCGCGCACCACCCCGGCCAGCGAGTTACGGTCGGTGATGGCGATGGCTGCCAGTCCCAGCTCGGCGGCACGCGCCACCAGTTCCTCAGGGTGCGAGGCGCCGGTCAGGAAGGTGAAGTTCGAGGTCACACACAACTCGGCGTAACCCTCGGTTTGCCAGCAGGACATCGGGGGCTTGTTCTCTTTATGTTCCGATTCGAACCATAACCCAGCCCCTACCCCCGCGCCAATTGCCAATGAAGCACAGGAGGCACGATTTGACGTTTTCGTGCGCGCGGCCAATCAAGCAGAATTTCCGCATAGCTGAATTCAGCGTGTTCTTCGCAGCAGGCTTCGGCGCAGGAATTGTGCGCCCTTGCCCAGCCCCCGCCCGGCACGACCAAGGTTTTCGCGCAGGTTCAGCCCGCCTTTGGTGCCAGTCACGCGGCGGCGGTTGCGCTGGGTCATCAGGGCCTCGGGCAGCGCATCCGTCAGCGCATCGTGCAAGGTGTCGACATTCCATTCCGGCGGCTCGGCGCAGACCGGAATCACTGCGCTTGCCCCCATATCCTCCCCAATCGCCGCCATCGCCTGCCCCAGCCGGTGCTGCGCGCTTTCGGGCAGACGATTCTCGGGATAAGGCCAGCCGGGCACCAGCGTGTCAGCGGCGGTGGCAACAAAAACCACCGGCGGGCGGCGGCGGGTGGGGTCAGCGCTGAATAGCGCATTGAAACGTTCCAGCAGCGCCACATCCAGCCCGCGCCCCGGTCGGCTGGCCCGCATCGCCCAGACGATCAGATCCGCCTCGGCCATTTCCCCGAGCAGATGCTGCAGCACCCTGTCAGAGCCATCCAGCCCCATCGTATCGACAAGTCGGACGGGAGTACTATCGATCACCGTTTCATGCGCGGTCAGCCGGTCGGTGGTGGGGGCCATGTCGGTTTCCGCGCCGCCCGCGCCCAGCAGCGCATTGATGAGCGAGGATTTCCCAGCACTGACCTGCCCCACCACCAGAATACGCACCGGGTCATCTTCCTGCGCAAGCTGGGCGCGGTCGCGCATCTCGGAGCCAAGCTGGATCTGCATCAGCTCGGCCTCGGAAAACCGCAGCCGCCCCGAATAAAGGTCAACCGCCGCCTGAGCGACCTCTTCCAGCAAGATCGCCTGTGCATCACGCATGAACTGATCACTCAGCCTGTCCTGCATCCCCGAAGTGATGGCGCGTTCAACCTCGCGCAGCAGGCCCACCGCGGGGTTGAGGACCAACCGCACGCCGCGATAGGCCAGAAACCCCGTCTCCCAGGCAGCCAGCGCCTGATCCTGTCGCCGCCACAGCCAGTAGAGCGCGCGCACCGACAGCTGGTCTGAAAACGGCACATGGCGGCGCAGGAACTCGCGGTAGCGCAGCGACACGCGATCAACCAGCAACAGCGCTTCAGGCACGGTGAAATCAAGCGCAGTCCGCTTGCCCCCGGACAGATCGGCGGCAACCAGTTCGACCACGGCAAGCCCCTCTGCGGGCAAATCCTCCCACGGGAGAGGTTCAGCGATGCGGCTGTTGATCAGTTCCTGCGCGCGCTCATAGGCAGAAACTTCGCGCGCGCTCCATTCCGGGTCGATGGCGGGCGATTTCAGATCGCGCGGGGGGGGCTCTGTCGGTTTGCGAAGGCGGATCACAAAGCGGGTGCCCCGCGCCACGGCAAAAAGCGCAATCGAGGCAAGGACAAACCACAACAGCCAGCCGCGCTCATGCAGCCAGAGGAAACCAAGGACCGAAGTGATTGTCAGCGGCAACAGCAGCAGTCCGGCCATGCCCAGCCTACTCCAGCGCAGGAAAAAACGCCTGAGCCGGTCAGCGATTTGCATGCCGCGCCCTGTGGAAAGCCTCGTCATAGAGGTGGCGCAGGTCTTCGGCATCCAGTGTTTCACCCCGCGACGTGCGGTATAGCCATGCCGATGCCGCGCGTCCCAGCGCATAGGTGGCGGCAAAACTGGCCGCCGCCGCCGCCGCCGCGCCCAGCGTCTGGCCGTAAACCGGCACCAGCTTCACACCCTGACGCAACATATGGCTGGCGGCATAATGAACAATCGCCCCGGTCCCCAATGCCGAGGCGAACAGTGCAATCCGCGCCGCTGTCCATTCCAGCCCATGAAGCCGTGCCAGCGCGTGCAGCATGGCACCCTGCAAGGCAGGCACGCTGACAGTGCCGACCAACGGCGCTGCATCGCTGGCACCGGCAGCGCCGGCATACCACAGCACCGTGGGACGCAGAGAGGCAAAGCGTTCGGCCTCTTCGCTCCAGTCGCGCTCACGCATCAGAAGAAGTGTCAGCTCCGGCAGCATCTCGCCCAGCCGGGTGCGCAGATCCTCCATACCTTCGGCTTTGTCGATATCGTCGGGCAGCGCAAGGGTCACGGCGGGAAGTGCGCCGCCCGCTGCTACTTCAGCCAGCGCCTGCGCCTGACCGCGCGCCCGCGCTTGTGTGCCGGTATCGCGCACCAGATCGGCGCCGGTATGAACCACCAGCACCGGCACCTTTGGCCGTCGCGCCCGCACACGGCGCAGCGCATCGGCCACCGCGCCTTGGGCCGGGTTATCCAGCCGCATCACCACCAGAATGGCATGACTGCCCTTCTCGGCAGCGGCCAGATCTTCAGCGGGGTCATAGCCTGCCTCGCCCAGCCCGCGCGTGTCCAGAAAACGCAGCACCGGATGCCCCGCAGGAAAGTCGAAGGCGCGGGAGGTCCGGGTGCAGGGGGCAAAGCCTGATCCGACCTCGGCCTCACCGGTCAGCGCGCGTACCAAAGCTGATTTCCCCGCCCCGGTATTGCCCAGTAACCACAGCGTCGGCAGCGGCAGGTCGATCTGCGCGGGCGGGTCCAGATCGCCGCCGAGCCCCAGTATCTTGCGGATATATTCCTTCACTACACGCCCAATCCTGCCACTGCCACCGCCTCTAATCTAGGCGACAAGTCGCGCCGCTTCAAATCAAACGCTCAGGCCGCAGCCGGCGTTCCGGCAACGCCAATGGAAAAGGGCCGGGGCGCGTGTAGTCGCCCCGCCCCCCGTTCCTCCCACACCGATTACCGAGCGGCGGCAACCGCCCGGCGGGTCATCACGCCCACCAGATGGGCGCGGTATTCCGGCGTTCCGTGCAGATCGCCGATCATGCCTTTGGCGGGCACGCTCAGCCCGTTCAGCGCATCAGCGTTGAAATTGCCCGAAAGAGCGGCCTCGGCCTCGGCCCAGCGGAACACGCCGCCCTCGGATGCGCCGGTGATCGCCACCCGCACCCCATCGGCATACTGTGCAACAAAAGCCCCGGTCAGCGCGAAACGCGAGGCCGGTTGCAGGAACTTGGCATAGGCCGCCTTTTGCGGGATCGGGAAACGGATGGCGGTGATGATCTCGCCCTCTTCAAGCACGGTGGCAAACATTCCGTCGAAAAAATCATCCGCCGCAATCTCGCGGGTATTGGTGACGATGGTTGCGCCCGAGGCCAGCACCGCTGACGGGTAGCAGGCCGACGGGTCATTGTTGGCGACCGAACCGCCCAAGGTTCCCCGGTTTCGCACCGCCGGATCGCCGATCTGGCCTGCCAGCACGGCCAGGCCCGGATAATGCGCCGCCGCCTCACCGGCAACGGTGGCATGGGTCGTCGCCGCGCCAATCACCAGCAAGTCGCCCTCCCGGCGCACACCTTTCAGTTCAGCGATCCCGGTAAGGCTGACCAACGCCTTCGGCGCATTGAGGCGCTGTTTCATCGTCGGCAGCAGGGTCTGCCCGCCCGCGAAAGCCTGCGCGCCCTCTTGCGCCAATGCCGACACAGCCTCGTCCACGGTCGAGGGCTTTACGAAGTCGAAAGCATACATCCCGGTTCCCCCTTACTTGCCGTTCATCGCAGCCCAGACGCGCGTGGGCGTCAGCGGCATGTCGATATGGGTGATGTTGGTGTGCCCGGCGCGGTGCAGCGCATCGATCACGGCATTGACTACGGCTGGCGGGCTGCCGATGGCCCCGGCCTCGCCGCAGCCCTTCACGCCAAGCGGGTTGTGGGTGCAGGGCGTGTTGCAGGAATGATCAACCTTGTAATTGGGCAGATCATCCGCGCGCGGCATGGCGTAATCCATGTATGAGCCCGACAGAAGCTGGCCGCTTTCGTCATAGACGCAGTTTTCCAGCAGCGCCTGGCCAATGCCTTGCGCCAGTCCGCCATGGACCTGACCTTCCACGATCATCGGGTTAACGACGTTGCCGAAATCATCCGCCGCAGCAAAGGAGACCACTTCGACCTTGCCGGTTTCGGGGTCTACCTCCACCTCGCAGCCATAGGCGCCGGCGGGGTAGGTAAAGTTTGACGGGTCATAGAATGCCGTCTCCTCCAACCCTGGCTCAAGGTCTTCCAGCGGATAGTTGTGCGGCACATAGGCCGCCAGCGTCACGCCCGCCCAATCCACCGACTTGTCGGTGCCCGCGACCGAGAACTTGCCGTCCTTCAACTCGATATCCGCCTCGGCAGCTTCCAGCAGATGCGCCGCGATCTTCTTGGCCTTGTTGATGATCTTGTTGGTCGCCCTGACCAGTGCCGACCCCCCGACCGCCAAGGACCGCGAGCCATAGGTGCCCATGCCCATCGGCGTTCGGGCAGTGTCGCCATGGACGATATCGACCTGTGTGGCCTCGATGCCGATCATCTCGGCCACGACCTGGGCGAATGTGGTCTCATGCCCCTGCCCGTGACTATGGCTGCCGGTGAACACGCTGATCGAGCCCGTGGCATTGACCCGCACGGTGGCCGATTCATAAAGCCCAGCACGCGCACCCAGCTGGCCCACCAGATTTGACGGCGCGATGCCGCACGCCTCGATATAATGCGCCAGACCAAAGCCACGCAGTTTACCACGTTTTTTCGACTCCTCGGCGCGCGCCTCGAAGCCCGCATGATCGGAGATCTCCAGCAGTTTATCCAGCGTCGCCTGATAATTGCCAGTGTCATAGACCACGGCAACCGGGGTCTGATAGGGGAACTGATCGGTCTGGATGAAGTTCTTGCGCCGCAACTCTACCGGGTCCACGCCCAACTGGCGCGCGGCCTTGTCCACGATACGCTCCAACTGGAATGTCGCCTCGGGCCGGCCAGCGCCGCGATAGGCATCAACCGGGACGGTATTGGTGAACACCGCCTTGACGTTCACATAGATCAGCGGGGTCTTGTAGTTCCCGGCCATCAGCGTGCCATGCAGCCATGTGGGAACCGAGGGCGCAAAAGTGCTCAGGTAAGCACCCATGTTGGCGTAGGTTTCGGTGCGGATGGCGGTGAAATTGTGGTCGGCATCAAGCGCCAGTTCCATCTTGGTGACATGGTCGCGGCCATGCGCATCCGACATGAAGGCTTCCGAACGGCTGGCGGTCCATTTCACGGGCCGCTTGAGTTGCTTGGCAGCGAAGGTGCAGAAGGCCTCTTCAGCGTAATGAAAAATCTTCGTGCCAAAGCCGCCGCCCACATCGGGGGCCACCACACGCAACTTGTGCTCTGGAATACCCAGCACGAACGCACCCATCAGCAGCCGGATGACATGCGGGTTCTGGCTGGTGGTATAAAGGGTGTGCATATCGTCCCAAGGGTCATAATCCCCCACAGCGACGCGCGGCTCCATCGGGTTGGCGACCAGACGGTTGTTGACCAGATCCAGCGTGACCGTATGCGCGGCCTTGGCGAATGCTTCATCGACAGCGGTCTTGTTTTCCTCGACAAACCCCCAATCATAACACAGGTTCGATGTCAGATCGTCATGCACCCTGGGTGCGCCTTCTGCCAGCGCGGCCTTCATGTCGACGACGGCGGGAAGCTCGGTGATATTCACCTCGATCGCCTCGGCAGCATCGCGCGCCTGTTCATAGGTTTCAGCCACGACCACGGCGATTGGGTCACCGACGTGGCGCACCTTGCCCTCGGCCAGAACCGGGTGCTTGGGTTCCTGCATCGGGTTGCCGTGCCGGTCGGTGACCTGCCAGCCACAGGGCAACCCGCCAACGGCAGCAAAATCGGCGGCGGTGAAGATGCGGACCACGCCGGGCATGCCCTCGGCAGAAGAGGTATCGATGCTGTCGATCGTGCCATGGGCGACCTGGCTGCGCAGGAAATACGCATGGGCCTGGCCACGCAGGTTGATGTCGTCTGTATAACGTCCGTTTCCTGTCAGAAAGCGGATGTCCTCGCGCCGCGGTGTCGCCGCGCCGATGCCGTCCTTGGGCATTGTATCCTCCCATTGTCCACTAGCAGGGTGCGCCTTACCCACCCCGTGTTTATTCATTCAGGATGCGGCTGTTGGAGCCCGACAGAAGGCGCTTCGAAGCGCCTTTCCCACGCGGTTTACAAACCGCGTGCCAAGCCGCTTGCAAGCGGCTTGGTTACGGGCCTTCGAAGGCCCGTTTGCCCGGCCCCCTCCTGTCATCGCTTCCTGCCGATCATCGCCGTCTATTCCGCCGCGATAGTGCCCGGGTCGGAAACCTCCTGCCCGCTGGCAGCAATCACGGCCTTGACGATATTATGGTATCCCGTGCAGCGGCAGATATTGCCTTCCAGATAGTGGCGCACATTGGATTCGGTGGGTTTGGGGTTCTCGGCCAGCAGTGCTGCCGCAGACATCACCATACCCGGTGTGCAGAAGCCGCATTGCAGCCCGTGGTGATCCTGAAATGCCTGCTGGATCACGCCCAGCGAACCGTCGGCATTTGCCATGCCTTCAATCGTGCGGATATCGGCACCGTCAACGTCCATCGCCAGCACCGAACAGCTTTTCACCGCCTTGCCATCGACATGCACCACGCAAGCCCCACATTGCGACGTGTCGCAGCCGACATGCGTGCCGGTGAGGCCCAATCCCTCACGCAGGAGCGTCGATAAAAGCGTGCGGCCCTCGGCCTCGGCGGAAACGGGCTTGCCGTTCACCGTCATGGATACTTTTTTCATGCATTCCTCCCCTTGGCTCCGAAAGGGAGTAAATCACGCAAGCCCCGTGCGGGAAATGCCACCTTTGGGCAATATTTGCGACGATCATGAGATGTGGCAGGGTACCCTTGCGGGTTTCAGACGCTGGGGATGGTGTATCCCGTACCATGAACCGTCTTGATGAAATGCGAAGCACCGGGAGGTGCCGGAAGCTTTCTGCGCAAACGGCTGATAAGCCCGTCCACCGAGCGCTCATAGCAGCGCCAGTCGCGCCCTTTCGACAGGCCGATGATTTCGTCGCGCGTCAGCACCTTGCCCTGATGATACGCCAGAACGCTGAATATGTTGTACTCGGCTGTCGTTAACGTTATTTCCCGGTTGTCTGGGTCCAGCACGCTTCGGCTTTCGGAAACCAGTCTGTACCCTCCCACGACAATGCTCTTTCTTGCGACGGTCGGCTTTTTCCTGTTCCCGGCCGTGCGACGGCACACCGCCTTGGCGCGGGCGGCAAGCTCACGGGGGCGGAAAGGTTTGCCGATATAATCGTCGGCGCCGTTTTCCAGGCCAGCCACGCACAAGGCTTCGCTATCCTGCGCACCAAGGATGATTATTCCGCCTGTGGACTGTTCACGCAGTTGGCGGATCAGATCCAGGTCGTTGCCGCCAGGGAATGCGATATCGACAACGTAAAGATCTATTTCAGATAAACCATTGCTCATATCAAGCTCTTCGCCGAATTGCGCGGTGGTTACGGAAAAACCTTCTTCCTCCAGTATTTTTTGAAGAGTTAATCCACTCTCACCGTCCTTATCCAGGACCATCACGCTGTTCATGTACCTCATCCCCCCTATGCCGCTTGAGCATTTATCGCTTCTTTTTGTAGACAATCTTCTTACCTTGCAACCCGCAATGTGCAGTCCTGCAATAAGCTTTCTACGAATACAGATCCGCGTGAAATGGGATCAACCAAAGGTTAACTTGTTCGCTGCAAAGCTTGTGATGGGATTCGTTCAAAGAGTTTACTGGATTGATCGCGATCAAATGGCGTGCACAATATTTCAAATTTCCCGTCGCATTCTTGCGTTAACTAGTAATCAGAAGGTGCAATGGCGATCGGCGCGAGGAGAGATCAGCAGTATTTTTCTGCTGATGTATCGTGAGTGTGACAAGGAGTGGACTTGAGGTGTCGATGACATTCGTCAGCAACACGAAAGCGCATTCGCCCACATCCGCGACGCGATCGCTGGAAGCGGAAGAGCGCGCGCTAAAATCCGCCCTTCTGGTCGACGATGATCCGCTAATGCTCGGATTCCTTCGAATTTCGCTGAGCAAGGCCGGCTGGTCAACCTATACGGCTGAAACCGTGGCTGAGGCGAAAAGCATTCTTCACGCGAAGCCGGAGGTTATGGTCATCGTTTCGGACATCCAGATGCCATCTGAGTCCGGGCTCGATCTGGTAAACTGGCTCAATGAAACCCGCCAGGATGACCGACATACCGAAGCTATCTTGATAACAGGGGACGCCAATAGTGATGCGTTGATGGCGGCTTTACGGTGCCGGGTTTTCGATTTTCTGCGCAAGCCTTTCGATGTCCGCAATCTGGTCGCCGCCGCTGACCGGGCCTATCGCACATCCTATGCCCGCCGCGACCGTTTCAGGCAACTCACCGCCATGGACACAGCACTTGATCACGTCAAAGAGGAACGACTCCACTATAAGGACCAGCTACGCGAGGCGCAGGCCCGCTTCGAAGATACGCAGGCACGGCTGGCCTATGTCGGTCAGACAATGGCCAGCATCGTCAGCCATGAACTGCGAACACCGCTGATACCGATCATCGGATTGGCCCAGGTTCTGGAAAATGCCGAAGCGCTGTCAGTCAGTGAAATCCAGGATTATGCAGGCGAGATACGCAAGGCGGGTGAGAACCTGGCCAATATTGTCGATAATGCGCTGAACTTTATCGATATCGACAGGCAGGTCCGAACCCAGCCGCACGGTCCGGTCTTGCTGTCCGACTTGGCGGGGGACATCGTTGCCGAACTGGCTCCCCAGACAAAGGCCAAGTCTGTGACGATAACGGTTGCCTGCACGTCCCAGTTGCAGTTCTGCGGCCCTCGCTTCTTGTTGCGCAGCGCAATTCTGGCACTGATGGACAATGCGGTCAAAGCCAGCCCACAAGGCGGCACGGTGTCGATGACCGCCCGGATGGATAGTGGCGTGATCATCGATATCCGCGATCAGGGTTGCGGTTTGTCTGATCATGTGCGCGAAAACCTTGGTGCGCCTTTCATGAACGGAGACAATTCCGACACGCGGGTCTGGCCGGGGATCGGCCTGGGCATCGCCAGCGCAATGCGTATCGTCGATGCCTGTGGTGGCAAACTGGAAATCGTCGGCAGCGCAGCGGATTGCGGGACAGTGATGCGCATAAGGCTTCCGGTTGTCGATCAGAGCGCGCAAAAGGGCTGAACGGCGGATGGAATGAGCAAGCGCTGTATACTTTCCCGCAGAGGGTACTTCCGTGCAGTGTCTTTCTGGCTCGCCAGATGCTGCCAATATGGGCGAAGGCATGGTTTTGCAATCTGATCATCGCCCGGCCCTTTCGAATGATTGCGAAGCCATGCACCAAAGACTGGCTGACGCCGCGACCGTGGCCGCAAGCCTGACTGATATGGCGCTGGCCTGCATCGCGCTTTCGGAGGGAACGATGCCCCCGGTCATGCACCTGCGGTCCGGCCTTGAGGCTGATCTCGATGCACCGGATCTGCCGGAGCTGGCCTCAGTCACAGGCGGGCTGGTTGCGATTGCCGATGTCACTGTTGACAGGCGCCTCAAGACGCATCCCTGGGTTGTCGGGAAGCCGCATTTTCGTTTCATGGCAGTGGTCGCGCTGAGTGCGCCCACCGGCAATGTGCTAGGTATGCTTTATCTGTTCGACACCCGGAGCCGTCGCCTTGATGCAGAAAGTCGCGCCGCGATCGAGGCCCTTGCGCGCCAGATCGGCGCGGTGCTGGCTGATGCCGGTCGCGCCGATACCGCCATGCTGCCGAAAACAGAACCGAGCGAGACCGAGCAAACGCTGCGCCAGCTGATCCGAAGCACCCCGGTCGCGTTGGCGATGTTCGACCGTGAGATGCGCTATATTGCAGCCAGCGACGCCTGGGCAGACGCCTTCGGCATGAGCAACACCAACGATATCGGTCGGTCGCAGTATGACGTATTCCCCGATGTGCCTGAGAAATACCGCACTTCCCATCAGCGCAGCTTGCACGGCGAGGTCTTTCGTATCGACGAGGATCACTGGATCAACCAGGATGGCTCCTCCGGCTGGTATCGATGGGAACAACGCCCCTGGCGCAATGTCGATGGCACCATCGGCGGGATCATTCTGTTTGCCGAGGATATCACCGACACACGTGTCAGCGCGGCGATTCTGCGGATGCTGTCAGTTGAGGCGATGGGCCTCAGCCTGCCTGATTTTCTGAAAATGTGTGCCATCCGGCTGGCCGACATCCTTGAACTGGACAGGGTTCACATCGCCCAGCCCAGCCCAGATGAACCGGGCTGGATCCAGACACTGGCCATCTGCGCCAATGGCGGCGAGGCTGCCAATGAACGTTATGCGCTTGCCGGCACTCCTTGCGGAGCCGCGCTGGAGCAGGGCACCTGCTTCTGTCCGGCCAATGTTCAGGCGCAGTTTCCCAAAGACCGCAGCCTGTCGGAAATGGGGATCGAAAGCTATGTCGGCCTGAGCCTGCGCAGCCAGGAGGGTGCGGTGCTTGGCATGCTTGCCGGGACCAGCCGCCGCCCGCTGGCAAATGGCGAGCAGGTGCTAGACGCGCTCCGCGTTGCTTCTATCGGCATCGGTGCAGCGCTGGAACGCCACCATGCGGCAGAGGTGATCAATGAAAACGTGCAGTTCAACCATTCGCTTCTGAACGCACTGACCTCGCATATCGCGGTGCTGGATGCCACGGGACGGATTGTGTTTACCAATCACGCCTGGGATCAGCGGAGATCCGACACCGCTTTCGATGTCTGCAGCGGCGAAGTTGGCAGCGATCTTGTCGAACGTTGCGAGGCGGCCGCCGAATTCGCGCCGGAAGCAACGAAGCTGGCAGAACTGTTGCGTCAGGTTCTGGCCGGCGCAATCCGGCAGGACAGTCTCGAATTTTCGCTCGAATCCTGTGGAACGATGCATTGGTACAAATGCACGATAAAGCGGTTTCCGGGTCCGGCATCGGCGTATGTGCTTGTCGCGCTGGAAGATATCACCGAGATCAAGGAAGCACTTCGCCGAACCGACCATGTGCAGCAGCAGTTTCGCCACCTGTTCGAAAGCGCGCCCGATGCGATCATCATGGTGGATCATTCCGGTCGCATTCGGCTGGCAAACCGCAAGGCAGCCCAGATGTTCGGTTACAGCGCCGACGCGCTTGTAGGCCAGCCGGTCGAAATACTGGTTGATCCGCGCAGCCGTGACAAACACGTCGGCCTTCGCCGTCATTTCTTTGAATCGCCCCGCGAAAGGGCGATGGGCGACACCCGCCGCAACCAACGGGGAAGGCGGCGCGACGGCACGTTGTTTCCGGTCGAGATTTCGCTTAGCCGTTTTTTTGGCAATGGCGAGGATGCGGATCAATATGTGATCGCCGCTGTGCGTGATATCACCACGCGCCTGCAGGCACAGGCGGATCGTGTTGCGCGCGAGGTTGCGGAAACGGCCAACGAGGCCAAGTCTATCTTCCTTGCTACCATGAGCCATGAAATCCGCACGCCTCTGAGCGCGGTTCTGGGTTTGTCCGAAGTGATGTCACGCGGCGCGCTTTCCCATGATCAGCTCAGGCTTTTGGGAAGCATGCGCGACTCGGCAGGGCACCTGCTGCGCCTGATCGACGATGTTCTGGATTTCTCGAAGATCGAGGCCGGAAACCTTGAAATCGAAGAGGCCCCGGTCGATCTGCGCGAACTTGTGGAATCAACAGCGCTTGGTCTTGCCGATCATGCCCAAGACCGCAATGTCGCGCTGCACCTGTTCGTTGCGCCTGAGCTTCCGGCACGGGTTCTGTCTGACGAGGTCCGCCTACGGCAAATCATCTACAACCTTCTGGGAAATGCGATCAAGTTCTCCGCCGGTTCAGAGGGCAATCTCGGCCGCGTCAGCCTGCGTGCGGAAACGGACAGGATTGCGGGCAAACCTGCCCTGTCGCTTGTCATCACCGACGATGGTATCGGCATGACCCCCGAGGTAATGGAAAAACTGTTTCGGCCCTTCACCCAGGGCGAGGGCGCTACCACACGCAAGTTTGGCGGCACTGGTCTGGGATTGGCAATCTGCAAGCGCATCATTGACCGGATCGGTGGCGAGATCAGTGTCAAGAGCCAGTCGGGCCAGGGCACCTGTTTCACAGTCCGGCTACCGCTCAAGGTTCTGTCATGCGAGGCAGGCGACGCTTCGACCCGGTTGGCGGGCTTTATCTGCTTGTTGTGCGAAAGTACTGCCTATGAACGCGACGAACTGCGCCGCCATCTCGAATACGAGGGGGCCAAGGTTCTGCTGCCGGGGACAGATGATGCCTGCATCGTCGCGCAGGCGGCAGAAGGCAGCGTTCTGATCATCGGCACCGATGATGCCGTTCCAGAAGGCATCGCACGCTCCCTGCCTCGCGTGACGGTGGGTCCAACCGGCACGCACGGACTGTCGATCAGCCCGCACGGGCATATTTTCGTCGACAACCGCGCCATGCCGGCCGGTGAGCTGGTGCGCGCGGTAGCCCTTGCGCTGGGGCAAGAGCCCCTTGGCGAAACCGCCATGCGCGAAGTGGAAGTCAAGGATAACATTCCAAATGTTTCCAACAACGGCAGCGTGCCACCAATTCTGGTGGCCGAGGATGACATGCTGAACCAGTTGGTGATCTTGCGCCAACTGGAAATCCTGGGGCTGCGCGCCGATATCGCCGACAATGGGGCCGATGCGCTGGAAAAATGGCGCAATGGCACCTATGCGCTTTTACTGACCGATCTGCATATGCCGGTCATGGACGGCTACGCGCTGACCGTTGCCATCCGCTCGGACGAGGCTCAGACCGAGGGAAGGCAACGCATGCCGATACTCGCATTGACCGCCAATGCCCTGCACAGTGAGGACAATCGCGCACGTCGGATCGGCATGGACGGCTATCTTACAAAACCCATCTCGCTTGCGAAGCTTTCCGAAGCCCTGCGCCGCTGGTTGCCCGAGGATTGGCCGGTCGAAATGTCCAACGCGCGATCAGGGACACAAAAGGCAATCGACAGATCTGCCCAATCCGATCTGATTGGCGACGATCCCGCAACCATCCACGAGTTTCTGATCACTTATCACAGAACGTCGCAGGAACTGGTGGCACGGTTTCGCAAGGCAGCAGCAGAAGGGGCGCTGGATGAGGCGACGATGATCCTGCATCGATTGAAGTCATCGTCGCGATGGGTAGGCGCGCGCAGCTTTGGCGATCTGTGCGAGGCGCTTGAAGCTGTCGCCAGAACCGGAGACAGAGCGCAGCTTGCATCGCGAATGACGGAGTTCAGCAGCCTGCACGCCAGAGTGATCACCGAGATAGAGGACATCTGCAACGAATTGCCCGATCAGGCCTGATGGTCAGTCACCGGGCGTTGCGGTTTCTTGTGACAGCATGCGCGGGCGCGGGCGGCTGGGAGTTTCCTTGAGCAGTCCACCCACACCCATCCGCGTAATATCCGTGCCGCTGACTTCGACCCCGCATATGATGCGTTCCATCACCCAGTCGGCGCCGTTCAAGGCCGGGCTGCGCGCGCAGCCTGGCAGCCCCACCACGGGGCGCGCACCCAGTTGGCCGATGAACAGCAGGTTTCCAGGATCGACCGGCATGCCGAAATGCGCCACCAACCCACCTGCGCGCCTGAGTGCATTCGGTGCAACATCGCGGCTGTCCGAAGTGGCCGATCCGGTGAGGATCAAGAGCAGATCGCCCGCTCCCTGGCTGGATGCGCGAACCAACGCATCCGCCAGTTCGACCTCGTCATGAGGCACCAACACCTCAGGCCCCAGCGCCACGTTCAGCCGCTCCAGCCGCGCGCCAATCACGCGCTGGGCCTTCGCGCCATCGGTCTTCTCGCCGACCATGGTCTGGATCAGACAGGCGCTGTGCAGGACCGGTGCGCAAAGTGAAAGCGCACCGCGCCCCGCTGCGCAGGCGCGCGCCAAAGCCGCGTCGGACAACGCATAGGTGATGATCTTGACGGTCGCCACCATCCCACCCGGTTCCATCCGCGTCCATTCCGGCACGGTGGCCAGCGTGATCGCCCCGTCGCAGGCATTGACGGCATGGACCTGTGCGGCATCGATCCGCGCCACACCAAGCCCTTCCGCCAGAATGTTCACCCGCCCGGTGCCCACCGCCTGCAACCGCAGCCCGGCCCCGGCAGGATCGGGCACCAGCGCCTGTGCCAGTTGCAGGGCCGCGCTGTCCTCGTCGATATCGCCATTCTCAAGCCGCGCAACGGTAACGCTTGTCAGCCCGGCACCCGCCAGCGCGGCCAGATCATCGCGCGCCAGCACCTTGCCCTTGCGCAACCGTCGGCCGCCCGGCAGGGGCACCGAATGCGCCAACACCGCGCCCTCTGCCTGATCAAGCGGGACAGGACCGAACTGCATCAGCCCTTCCTCAATGCCTGGGTGACCTGTGCCAGCACTGACACCGCTATCTCAGCCGGTGTCCTGGCGCCGATATCCAGCCCCACCGGCGCATGAATGCGCGCCAGCGCAGCTTTGTTGACGCCCGCTTCGCGCAGCCGGTCCAGCCTTTTGGCATGGGTGCGGGTGGACCCCAGACAGCCCAGATAGAACACATTCGAGGCCAGCGCGGCGATGATCGCCGGATCGTCAAGCTTGCTGTCATGGGTCAGCGTCACCACCGCCGTGCGCGCATCCAGCCCTTGCGCCTGCAAAGCCTCGTCCGGCCAGTCATGCACGATGGTTTCACCCGGAAATCTCTCGCTGGAACCGAATGCCTCACGCGGATCGATCAGCACCGGGTCATAGCCGGCCAGCCGCGCCATTGGTACCAGCGCCTGCGCAATATGCACCGCGCCCACCACCATCATGCGAAGCGGCGGGTTGAAGATGGCGACGAATTCACCGTCATCTTCCAGCCCCGAACGATCAGCGCGGAAGCGGCCTTGCACCGCCGGGTCGTCACGCTCGATAATGCGCCGCGTCCATGCCTCGGGCAGAATGCCATAGGCCACAGGCTGACGCTTCGCGCGCCGTTCAACAAGCGTTTCCAGCATTTCCACAGGCAAACCGCCCGCCGTACCGATCGGTTCCACCAGAACACGGATCGTACCGCCGCAGGCCAGCCCCACCGAAAAGGCAGTCTCATCCGTCACGCCGAAGGTCAACACTCTTGGCTTGCCGTCGGTCAGCGCCTCTTGCGCTTCGACAACCACCGCTCCTTCGACGCAACCGCCCGAGACCGAGCCCATGATCTCGCCCGCGCCAGAGATCGCCAGTTGCGAGCCTGCCTGACGCGGGGCCGAGCCCCAGGTTTCGACCACCGTCGCCAGCGCCGCGCCGCGCCCCTTTCGGTGCCAATCCAGCGCGATTTCCGGTATCCGGTCATGTTCCATGCTGAAATCCCCCTTGCACCAGATATGTGTATCGCCGTGGCGCGAGGCCAGTGCAACCACTCATCCCTGCCCCATCATCGCCATCAGCCGCGCCTTTTCGCCGTGGTCTCGCGTGTCGGATATCGCCTCGGCCAGCGCCGCCAGCGATGCAACCGAATACCCGGCGCGCAGCGTATCGACATGCGGCAGGATCGCGCGGATACCCTGCGCGCGCGGCGCGAAACCGTCCCAGCGCAACAGCGGGTTCACCCAGACCACCCGGCGCGCGGACAGTTGCAACCGTTCCATGGCGCGGGCCAGCAGCGCCGGATCGTCGCGGTCCAGCCCATCGGTGATCAACAGCACCACCGCGCCCTGCCCCAGCACCCGGCGCGACCAATCCCGGTTGAACGCGTGCAGGCAAGCCCCGATCCGCGTCCCGCCCTGCCAATCCTGCGCCTCGGCCCCGGCGGCGTTCAGTGCCGTATCGACATCGCGCTGGCGCAGGTGGCGGGTGATAT
Source organism: uncultured Rhodobacter sp. (assembly GCA_964496915.1). GTDB lineage: Bacteria > Pseudomonadota > Alphaproteobacteria > Rhodobacterales > Rhodobacteraceae > Pararhodobacter. The sequence goes on along the minus strand of CAZCAX010000001.1, from coordinate 502,047 downwards.
TGGTCAGCCGCGTGCCAAAGGTGAAAGCATGGACCTTTGACCAGCCCTGCCCCTGCCGGTTGGCGACGGCATGGATGAAATGCAGCACCATCCGCGAATACTGCGACATGCTGCCCGAGATGTCGCACAAGACCACAAGTGCGGGCCAGCGGGTGGCGGGACGGCGACGCGCTATGGTTGATATCTCGCCGCCCTGCCGCACCGCCAGCCGCAAGGTGCGCCGCCAGTCAGGGCGCTGGCCTGTGCTGTCCGGCGTCAGGCGGCGCGTGGGAATGGGTTCGACCGGCAACGCCAGACGTGCGAGCATGCGGCGGGCGGCGGCGGCTTCCTCGGTGGACATCTGTTCAAAATCGAGGTTGCGCAGCCGTTCCTCGGCAGATGCGGTTTGCGAAGCGTCAACCTCTATCTCTGTCTCGCCCTCCTCAGCCTCATTCTGCTTCGGCTGCTGCGGCCCCTCGGCCCCATCCAGCAACGCTTCGGCGGCGCGTTTGGCGGCGGCGGCGGCGGCCTGTTCCTCTTGCACGCCACGAATGGCGGGCAGCATCAGCGCCATCATATGCTCAAGATAACGCGGATCGCGCCAGAACAGACGAAACACCTGATTGAATACCTGCCGCTCTTCCGGGCGGTTGACGAAACAGGCGTGCAACACCCAGTAGAAATCGGCCTTGCGGGTAAAGCCCGCAGCCTGCACCGCCTCAATCGCCGTCAGCACCCTACCCGGCCCGATCGGCAACCCCGCCTTACGCAAGGCCCGCGCGAAATGGGTTATATTCACGACAAGGCGTGGGTTGTCGGGCAGCGACAGTTCGGGCAAGGCGGTCATGCATCGGCCAGCGACTGGCGCGCCTCGTCGAGGATCTTCTTTGCCTCCATCCCCTGTAGCCGCTGGATATCGTCCTGATACTTCAGGATCGCGCCGAGGGTATCGGCGATCACCTCGGGCGAAAGGGTCAGAACGTCGAGCGCGAGCAGGCATTTAGCCCAGTCGATGGTTTCGGCCACACCCGGTTTCTTGAACAGATCTTCGGTGCGCAGACGTTGCACGAAGCCCACCACTTCGCGTGAAAGCTGTTCCGAGGCATCTGGCGCGCGGGCGTGCAGGATTTCCAGTTCGCGGGCGAAATCAGGGTAATCGACCCAATGATAGAGGCAGCGCCGTTTCAGCGCGTCATGAACCTCCCGCGTGCGGTTCGAGGTCAGGATCACTATGGGCGGCTCGGGTGCACGGATGGTGCCTAGCTCGGGGATGGTCACCTGAAAATCGCTCAGTGCTTCCAGCAAAAAGGCCTCGAACGGCTCATCCGTGCGGTCAATCTCGTCAATCAGCAGCACCGGTGCGCCGCCAGGCTGGGGGCGCATGGCCTGCAAAAGCGGGCGCTCGATCAGATAGTCCTGGGTGAAAAGCGTATCACGCAAATGTCCGGCATCGCAGCCACCTGCGGCCTCAGCCGCACGAATGGCGATCATCTGGGCCGGAAAGTTCCATTCATACACCGCCGATGAGGCATCCAGCCCCTCATAGCATTGCAGCCGGATAAGCCGCCGCCCGAGCGCAGCCGCAATGGCCTTGGCGATCTCGGTCTTGCCAGTCCCGGCCTCACCTTCCAGAAACAGCGGACGGCCCAGTTTGAGCGCCAGAAAGCTGACGGTCGCCAGCGCCCGGCCACAGACATAATCCTGCCCGGCAAGCAGCGCCTGAACGTCATCGATCGTGCTGACTGTCACGAAAGCCCCTCCCCTTTGGTGCGGCCATGCTCAGGGCTGGACAGGCCGGGGTCAAGCGTGATGGCGCGGCTTGCGACCAATGGACAGGTCCGCGACGGGCTGGCCGACCGAGGCGATGAACCCCTCAAGGATGCGCGTATCGATGGGCTTGTAAAGGATCGCCACGCCCTGCGCCCCGGCCTGCGCGCGCAGCGCGGCACTACGCTCGGCGGTAATCAGCCGCGCGGGGATCGGGCCATAACGCGCGCCCAGCCCGGCGATCAGGTCAAGCCCGGTGGGGCCGGTGCCAAGCTGGTTGTCGATCAACATGAAATCGGGCTGGATACCGATCTCGTCCAGAAGAGCCGTGGCTTCGGCAGCGTCCGTGGTTTCCAGCATACTGACACCCCAGCCTTCCAGAAGATGCACCAGCGCGCGGCGTAGCGAATCGTCGTTTTCCACCAGCAGGCCGATCAGATCCTGCCGAGGCATGGGGCGGGGTAGGGTTTGGGGTTGTTTCGTACCTTGCCCGGATATGGCCCCGGCCAGATCAAGGCGCACGGAAAAGCGCGAGCCATGCCCCATCCGCGACGAAAGCCTGATGTCATGGCCCAACAGCGCCGCTGCGCGTTCGACAATCGCCAGCCCCAGGCCAAGCCCCTCGGAGGCCGATGCGCGGGCGTTGAGGCGGTGAAACTCGCGGAATATATTGGCATGCTCCTGCGCCGGAATGCCGGGCCCGGTATCGACCACCTCCACCCGCACCGAATGCGCCCCGTCCGGGCGCAGGCCCACCACGACGCCGCCGGTTTCGGTATAGCGCAGCGCATTGGCGATCAGGTTTTGCAGGATTCGACGCAGATAGGTGGCATCTGACAGCACCACGCGGTTGGTTTGCCGGATGCGCAGGTGCAGCCCCTTTGCCGCCGCGATGGGTGCAAATTCACTGCCCAGCCGCTCCAGCAGCGGCCCCAGCGGGACCGCGCCGATACTGACCGACAACCGCCCGGTTTCCAGCCTTGAGATGTCGAGCAGCGCTTCCAGAATTGTTTCCACCGATTCCAGTGCCGAACGCGCCTTGCCCAGCGCATCCTCTCCACGCGAGCCAAGGGGCTCATCCTCCATCGAGGCCAGAAACAGCTTGGCTGCCGACAAGGGTTGCAGCAGGTCATGGCTGGCAGCGGCCACAAAGCGCGAGCGCGTGGCATTGGCGCGCTCGGCATTGGCCAGCGCGTCTTCCAGTTCCAGCGTGCGGGCGGTGACGCGGGCTTCGAGCGTCTCATTGGCGCGGCTGAGTGCGGCAATGGCACGGCGCTCGGCGGTGACATCGGTGAACGAAAAGACGAAGCCCCGGTCCGGCATCTCCTGGGCAAAGGCATCCAGATCCATGCCACCGCCCTCTTCATGGCCATCGCGGCGCATCTCGAAGCGCAGCGGCAGGCGCGTGCTGTCCTGGTACGCCCAAGCGCGCAGATCTGCGGCGCTGACCCCCTCGCCCAGCGTGATCCGGTCGCGCAACCGGTCCAGCAGGTCGCCAAAGGCCAGCCCGGCACGAAACCGCGCACGCGGAACCGCCAGTAGCTCTCCCGCGCGCGCGTTCCAGCCGATCATCCGGGCACGGGCATCAAAAATGCACACCCCCTGGCTGATGTGGTCCAGCGTGGCGCGTACCACCCGCGCCTGATCGTCCAGCATCTTGCCGCGCTCCTCGCGCTCGGCACGGATGATGTCGGTGACGTCGGTCTGCAAGATCACCGTGCCGCCGTCACTGGTGCGATGCTCGGATACCTGCACCCAGCGATCACCCCGGAACTGCACATTGAAGATGACATGCGCATCGCGGTGCCGGGCCATCCGGGTCACAGCCCAATCTCGGGGGCTTTTGCCGTCAGGCAGACACAGATCGCGCGAGTGGCTTACCAGATCGACATAATCGGCAAACCGCAGACCGGGCATCAGGCGCGCGCTGATATCGCTCATCTGCATGCAAAAGCGCGAATTGCACATGACCAGCACCTCATCCGGCCCGAACAGGGCAAACCCTTCCTGGACGGTCTCGATTGCGTTGGCGAGGTTCTGGCGTGCGGCTTCAGTGGCACGGTTGGCTTCTGCGAGCCGGGCGTTGGACAGGTTCAGCAGGTCAAGTGCGCGCTCCAGATCACGGGTGCGCGCGCGCACCTGATCTTCCAGCATCGCCGCGCGTTCGAACTGCGCATAGGCCGCGCCCGACTGGTCGGTGCCTTGCTCCACCCGGCGCATCAGTGCCTCGACCACGACCAGAAGTTTTTCGCGCTGGCGTTCTATCGGATCGGCCGGGTTGATCAATGGATGGCGCATCATACTGACTCGGGCGCATAAAAGGCCACGCCGGTAAGGGTCTGGTTTACATGCATGGCGTTGAACTGTTCGCCGTAGGTTGAGAACCCGGTCACGCGGTTATGGCGCAAGATCGCCGATAACTGAGTGGAAAGCTGCTTTTCCTGTGCCTCCATCCGCCTGAGAACGCAATCACAGGCCAGAATGGCCAGTGGCGGCATGCTTGTCGCCAGGCTGTCGAACTCGCTTGCCAGATGCGCAACCATGTCCAGAGGCTCGGCCAAGGTCAGCACCAGCCCCTCGTCAATGGCCGAATAGAAGACCAGGTCCCCGTTGTCCTCGACCTGCCGGATCGATCGAACATGATGCCGCCCGCCGATCCGCACGACCACCGGATGCGCGGCAAAGGTGAACGGGTTGAGCTGTGCCGGGTCCTTGCCCAACAGGCGCGCATATTCCCAAGCCGCCGGTTCGGCATTGATCTGATGCACGATCCGCTTTGACGGCTCGGCGCTGGTGACAACCATGCGGGTTTCGGTGGGGCGGAAATGGTCGAACTTGAACACCTTGAGCGGGCATTGCGTGCGCACCACGGCCAGAACGGCGGCGTTGCGCAAGAGTTGGCCGCCGTGCAGCACAAAAGTTTCCAGAAACCGTGTGCCATCCGCCGCCGAACCACCGAAGAGGGGCATCGCCCCCAGCCCCGAAGCCAGCGCCGAGGTCAGCGCATCTTCCTTGGTGGACAGACCATCAACCATCAAAAAGGCGAATTCGTGCTCCCAGCTCGGACAGGCCCGCGCCAATGCGCCGCGCGCGCGGATCAGGTCGCCAATCACGGCATGGACATCGATGCGCGCCAGATCGGGGATCAGCAGGGGCGCCGCGCTGAAATACCGTGCGGGCAGACCGGCAGCCACGATCATGCCTTCGCCATAGCCCTCGGCGGTGATCTCGCCCGCAGTGGTACAGCCGATAACCGGCGTCTCGCCAAAGCACTGTTGCAGATTCTGCGCCAGCACGGGCAGGTCCGCCTCGGGCGAGACGAAAACGATGATCAGCGCGAATGGCCCTGGTCCCAGCCCGGCGCTCAGCACGGCCGCGGAATCTGGCATGCTGGCCTCGACCTGCGCCACAGATAGCACCGTTTGCTGCATGCGCGCGCCCTCCCCCGACGCCCTCTGCCTCAGCGGATGAAGCTAGGCAGCGCGGCGCGCATTGGCAAGCGCCGTGACAGTCAGCCGCCGAGCTTGCCTTGCAGGCCTTCGCCCATCTGGGCGCGGTGAAGCAACAGCTGGTCCAACAGCACGCAAACCATCATCGCCTCACCGACCGGCACCGCACGGATGCCGACACAGGGGTCATGGCGGCCCTTGGTGACGACATCCACTGCCTCGCCCTCGCGGGTAATCGAGCGGCGCGGTGTCAGGATGGACGAGGTTGGCTTGACGGCGAAACGCACCACCACGTCCTGCCCTGTCGAAATGCCCCCCAGAACCCCGCCCGCGTGGTTCGACCCATAGACAGGGCCATCCGGCCCCATGCTGATCTCATCGGCATTCTCAACACCGGTCAGCGTGGCGGCGGCGAACCCCGCCCCGATCTCGACCCCCTTCACGGCGTTGATGGTCATCATGGCGGCGGCCAGTTCGCTGTCGAGCTTGGCATAGATCGGCGCACCCAGCCCGGCAGGCACACCGCGCGCCACCACCTCGATCACCGCGCCCACCGAATTGCCATCCTTGCGCAGCGCATCCAGATCGTCAGCCCATAGCGCGGCGGTTTCGGGGTCAGGGCACCAGAATGGGTTGCTTTCGATCGCCTCAGGATCAAACCGCGCCCGGTCGATCGCCCGCGCCCCCATCTGAACCATGTAGCCGGTTACCGACAGGCCAGGCGCAAGCTGGCCCAGCACCGCACGCGCCACACCGCCCGCCGCCACCCGAGCCGCCGTTTCGCGCGCCGAGGAACGCCCGCCGCCGCGCGGGTCACGGATGCCGTATTTCTGCCAATAGGTGATATCGGCATGTCCGGGCCGGAAACGTTCGGCAATCGCGCTGTAATCCTTCGAGCGCTGATCGACATTGCGGATCATCAGCTGGATCGGCGTGCCGGTGGTCTTGCCATCATACACGCCTGACAGGATCTCCACTTCATCCGGCTCGCGCCGCTGGGTGGTAAAACGGTTCTGTCCCGGCTTGCGTTTGTCCAGCCAGTGCTGGATCGCACCCGCATCCAGCACAATCCCCGGCGGGCAGCCATCGACCGTGGCCCCCAGCGCGGGGCCGTGGCTTTCGCCCCAGGTGGTCACTCGAAACAGACGGCCAAACGTGTTGAAGCTCATGCGCGGCGCTCCCTTTTCTCACCCTCTAGCGGCGCGCCTGCCAAGGCTCAAGGGCAAACGCCGCGCGCCGTTGCCCGCGCGCGGCGTTCATTCAAGGTGTCGGATGATCAGCTACGCACCAGCTTTTCATAGGCCGTGGCGATATCGCGGGTCAGTTGGCCGACCTGAAAATGATGCTCGCCGATCTGGCCAACCGGCGTCACTTCGGCGGCGGTGCCGGTCAGGAAGCATTGCTGGAAGGTTGGCAGTTCCTCGGGCATTATATGGCGCTCATGCACCGTAACGCCCATGTCCTTGAGCATGCCGATAACCGTCTGGCGGGTGATGCCGTTCAGGATGGCATCCGGGATCGGCGTATGCACCTCATCATCCTTGATGAAGAACACATTGGCGCCCGTCGCCTCGGCGACATAGCCGCGATAGTCAAAAAACAGCGCGTCCGAGCAACCCTTGGCCTCGGCTGCGTGCTTCGACATGGTGCAGATCATGTAAAGACCTGCCGCCTTCGCCGCCGTCGGGATGGTTTCGGGCGAGGGGCGCTTCCATTTGGCGATGTCGAGCTTGGCGCCCTGCATCTTGGCATCGCCGTAATAGGCGCCCCATTCCCAGGCCGCCACCGCCATACGCACCGGATTGCGCGCCGAGGCCACGCCCATGTCTTCGCCCGCGCCGCGCCATGCCACCGCGCGTACATAAGCGTCAGTCAGGTTGTTGGCCTTGAGCACTGCGGCCTTGGCCTCTTCGATCTGATCGACCGAATAGGGAATTGGCATGTCCAGAAGGCGCCCCGATTCCAGCAGACGCGCGGAATGCTCACGACTCTTGAAGACCTTGCCGTTGTAACAGCGTTCGCCCTCAAAGACCGACGAGGCATAATGCAGGGCATGGGTCAGGATGTGTACATTGGCCTCACGCCATGGCACCAGCGCGCCATCCATCCAGATGAAGCCGTCGCGATCGTCATAAGAGGCCATTGGTCACTCCCAAAATTTTCCGAATATTGCGCTCATTAGGTCCGAAACGGACACAAAGTTGCGCCGAAACGCAGAACGGCTAACAATTGATTCTTGGAAAGTCAACAAGACTGACATAAAATGACGCCGGTCGAGCACAAAAAACGGGCGTGACGGGTAACGGGACCGCAAGGTATGAATGAAAGCAGCGCGGGCGGGGAAAACCTGCTCTTCCTCACTGACGAACAGTTGCGCAAGGGCATCGAAGCGATGTTCTTCGCCTATCGCGGATTCACCGCAGACCCGGACAGGATATTGTCCGACATGGCATACGGTCGCGCGCATCACCGGGCACTGCATTTCATCAACCGAAACCCGGGGCTGACGGTCAACGCGCTGCTGACCGTACTGGGGGTGACGAAACAATCGCTCAACCGGGTGTTGCGCACGCTGATCGAAGATGGTCTGGTCGAAAGCAGGGTCGGTCGCAAAGACCGTCGCGAACGTCAGCTTTACCTGACCGAGCCGGGGGCCGAACTGGAACGCCAGTTGTCGGAAGCACAGCGCGCCCGTATGCGCGCGGCCTATCGGCGGGCGGGGCCGCAGGCCGTAGCGGGTTTCCGGCAAGTGTTGGAGGCCATGATGGACGACCAGATCCACGCGCAATACGTTGCGATGAAGGAGGTCAGGTGATGAGCGCTTCAATGACCGACACCGCCCATCTGCTGGTTGTCGATGACGACGAGCGCATTCGCGGGCTGTTGCAGAAATACCTTATCCGGCAGGGGTTTCTTGTAACCGCCGCGCGCGACGCCGGGCATGCACGCAAATTGTTGCAAGGGCTGTCGTTTGATCTGATCGTGCTGGATGTGATGATGCCCGGCGAGGATGGGGTCAGCCTGACGGCATGGTTGCGCGACAATTCGTCGGTGCCCGTGATCCTGCTGACCGCGCGCGGCGAAGCGCGCGATCGTATCGCCGGGCTGGAGGCGGGGGCGGATGATTACATTCCCAAACCCTTCGAGCCGCGTGAACTGGTCTTGCGCATCAATGCCATCCTGCGCCGCACTCCGCGCGCCGAAACCGGCACGCACCAGCCGCCGGTGCTGGTCCTTGGCCGGATGCGCTATGAGCCCGAAAGCGGCGAGTTGCGCGACGGTAACGAGCCCGTGCGACTGACACAGACCGAGGGGGCGCTGATGCGGCTTCTGGCGGCCTCGCCGGGGCAGGTGGTCAGCCGCGAGGCGCTGGTCGATCATCTGGGCCGCGACCGGGGCGCAGGCACCGCCGAGATGACGCAGGAGCGCGCGATCGACGTGCAGATCACCCGTCTGCGCCGCAAGATCGAGCCTGACCCCAAGCGCCCGCGCTATCTGCAAACGGTTCGGGGCGAAGGCTATATGCTGACAGCCGGATAACATGACAACCGCCCTCGATTCCCCCTATTTCCGTGACCAGTTCTGCACGCCGTCGATGCGCGCAGTTTTTTCTGATGACGCGCGCATCGCGGCCTGGCTTGAAGCCGAGGTGGCGCTAGCCCGCGCGCAGGCCGGGCTGGGGCTGATCCCCGCCGAGGCCGCCGACGAGATCGCCCGCGTGGCGCGCATCGACGCGTTGGATCTGGCGGCGATGAAGGCCGATTATGATGTTTCCGGCGTGGCGATCATTCCCCTGGTGCGGCATCTGGGCGCCCTGTGCAGTGACGAGACCCGCCGCTGGCTGCATTGGGGCGCCACCACGCAGGATATTCTGGATACCGGTTTCACCCTCCAGATCCGTGATGCGCTGGGATTGGTCGAAGCTGACCTGGAGGCCGTGATCCGGGCGCTGGCGATGCTGGCGGCGCGGCACCGCGATACCGTCATGGCCGGGCGCAGCTTTCAGCAACAGGCGGTGCCCGTCACCTTCGGCTACAAGGCCGCCGTCTGGCTGGATGAGGCGCTGCGCCACCGCGCTCGCCTGCCTGCGCTGCGCGAGCGCGTGCTGGTAGGCCAGTTAGGCGGCGCGGTCGGCACCCTGGCCACGCTGGGCGATAACGGGCTGGCGGTGCGGGCGGCAATGATGCAGGCGCTGGGGCTGGGCGAGGCGGTGATCACCTGGCATACCGCGCGTGACCGTTGGGCCGAACTGGTGCACTGGCTGGCGATGGTCGGTGCCACGCTGGGCAAGATCGCCACGGAAATCACCCTTCTGATGCGCAGCGAGGTAGGCGAACTGCGCGAACCCTTCATCGAGGGCCGTGGCGGTTCGTCAACCATGCCGCAAAAACGAAACCCCGTCGCCAGCCCGCAGATCATCGCGCTGGCGCGTCGGCTGCGCGATCTACCCGGCGGGCAGCTGGATGCAATGGTTCAGGAGCATGAGCGCGGCGCCGGTGCGATGCCGATTGAATGGGCGGTGTTGCCTGAAGCCTTCCTGTTGCTTTCGGGCGCGCTGGCCCATGCCCTGCCTGTCTTGCAAGGGTTGGAGGTTGATGCCACCCGGATGCGCGTCAATCTCGATGCCGATGGCGGGCTGGCAATGTCCGAGGCGGTGATGATCGGCCTGGCCCCCCATATCGGGCGTGGGGCCGCGCATACCGCCGTAACCACCGCGGCGCAGCATGCGCTCAAGCATGGCACTTCTCTGCGCGCCGCGCTTCTTGAAGTCCCGGTCGTTACCACCCATCTGACCGTTCAGGCGATTGATCATCTGCTGGCGCCGGACAGCTATACCGGTTCAGCGGGCGCAATGGTTGACGCCGTTCTGAAACTGGCGCGCGCCGAGGGGCTGGCCTGAAGGCCGGTTGCGGGTTTTAATCGTATCCGGCGCGCGGTATTGACGCGGCATCGCGTTCAACAAGGCCCGTTGCATGACCCAAATCCCTAGCCCTGCCCAACTGACCGAAGCACTGCTTGATGCCGCCCGAAAGGCCGGTGCCGAAGCCGCCGATGCCATCGTGATCGAGGGCACCTCGGTGTCGGTCGATGTGCGCGGCGGCAAGCTGGAACATGCCGAACGCGCCGAAGGGATGGATCTGGGCCTGCGGGTGCTGATAGGTCGGCGGCAAGCCTGTGTCTCATCCTCGGATGCGCGCGCCGAGACGCTGGCCAATATGGCCGAACGCGCCGTCGCCATGGCACGCGAGGCGCCTGAAGACCCATGGGCGGGACTGGCCGATACCGCGCAGCTGTCGGCCTGGCGTGATGGCGCAGGGCTGGAATTGCACGATCCGGCAGCTGAGCCTGACCCGGCCATGCTGCAAGACGATGCCTGCCGCGCCGAGGCCGCTGCGCTGGCCGTCAAGGGCATCAGCCAGATTGACGTTGCCTCGGCCGCCTATGGGCGACGGGTGGTGCATCTGGCCGCGACCAACGGCTTTTCGGGCGGGTATCTGCGGTCATCGCGCTCGGTATCTTGTGTGGCGATCACCGGCGAAGGCACCGGGATGGAGCGCGACTGGGCCAGTGAGGGGCGCATCTTTCAGACCGACCTTCCCAGCCCTGAAAGCGTGGGCACCCAGGCCGGCGAGCGCACCGCCGCGCGGGCGGGCGCACGCAAGCCACCCAGCGGGACGTTTCCGGTGCTCTATGACGAGCGCGTCGCGGCGTCGCTGATCGGGCATCTTTCCTCGGCAATCAATGGCACCGCCATCGCACGCGGCTCAAGCTGGCTGCGCGATGCTCTGGGCCAGCAAGTGCTACCCGCAGGCCTGTCGTTGACCGAAGACCCGCATCGCAAACGCATCTCCGGCTCGCGTCCGTTTGACGCCGAGGGGCTGCCCACCGCGCGCCGCCTGCTGGTGGAGGACGGGGTGTTGCAAGGCTGGGTGCTGGACCTCGCCACCGCCCGCAAGCTGGGGCTGGAGAGCACCGCCAACGCCAGCCGCGGCCCCACCGCACCGCCTTCGCCCAGCCTGTCCAATCTGGCGCTGACCGAGGGTCCGCAAAGCCGCGAAGACCTGATCCGCGACATGGGCACCGGCCTTCTAGTAACCTCGCTGATCGGCGCCACGATCAACCCGACAACCGGCGATTATTCGCGCGGGGCTTCGGGGTTCTGGGTCGAGGGCGGCGAGATCCGCTATCCGGTCAACGAATGCACCATCGCCGGAAACCTGCGGGACATGCTCATGCGGCTGACGCCTGCCAATGATGCGCGGCGGCACCTGAGCACCGTGGTGCCTTCGCTTCTGGTGGAAGGGCTGACGCTTGCGGGAGCCTGACACCGATCCCTTCGCCGCCGATCTGGCGCTCTTGCATGACGCCGCGAAGGGCGCAGGCGCGATTGCGGCCAAGCACTTCAAACGCGCGCCCCGGGTCTGGGACAAGGGCGGCACTCTTGGTCCTGTGACCGAGGCCGATCTGGCGGTAAATGACTATCTGCAAACCAGGCTGACCGCTGCGCGCCCCGCCTATGGCTGGATGTCCGAGGAAAGCGACCCTTTGGGCGATCTGTCCCGCACCAGAAAAGCAGCAACCTTTGTCATTGACCCCATTGATGGTACACGCGCCTTCATCGACGGGCAGAAAAGCTTTGCGCATGCGCTGGCTGTGGTGGTTGACGGCGCACCGGTGGCCGCCGTGGTACATTTGCCGCTTCTGGACCTGACCTATACTGCCACGCGGGGGAGCGGGGCGTTCCTCAATGGCCAGCCGCTGCGCGCCTCCGCGCGCACTGCGCTGACCGGCGCGCGGGTGCTTGCCACGAAACCCGCCTTCGAACCACATCACTGGCCCGGCGGAGTGCCCAATGTCGAACGCCATTGCCGCCCTTCGCTGGCCTGGAGGCTGGCGCTGGTTGGTGAAGGCGCGTTCGATGCCCTGATCACCCTTCGCGACGCCTGGGACTGGGACATCGCCGCCGCCGCGCTGATTGCCACCGAAGCCGGTGTGCGGATCAGCAACCGCGACGGCGCAGTACTGCGCTTCAACCAGCCCGAGGCGCGCAACCCCGGCATTCTTGCGGCGCCGCGTGCCCTGCATGACAGCCTGATCGCCGCGCGCGGATTACCCGAATGCACCGACACTGCTACCACCCTTTCCATACGGATACGGAGCACCTCATGACCCAGCGACTCCACATCGTTTTTGGCGGCGAACTGGTTTCCCCCTCATCGACTGAATTTATTGATCCGGCGAAAATTCACGTTGTTGGCATGTTCCCCGATTTCGCCAGCGCACACCGGGCCTGGAAGGCCGAGGCGCAGCGCACAGTCGATCAGGCGTCAACCCGTTATTTCATCGCGCATCTGCATCGTCTGCTTGAGGAAAGCGACGAGAACAGCCCTACACAAAGCCTGGGCTGACGCGTTGATGCGGCCGATACCCGGATTGCAGGCATACCGAATGTTTCGCGGCGGTGCCACAGTTTCGGCGCCGGAGCCGGATCTGCCCGCCGCCGGGTCGGGTTCCGCGTGCTGGCTGCATGCCACCGATCCAGCCGAATTCGACGTGCTGAAGCTGCTTGCAGCCCAGCTCAAGGAGATGCGCGAGGCGCCCGAATGCATGGTGACCGGCGGCAGCGCGCGCCCCGGTCCGGGCGAGGATCCGCGTGTGATCGATGCCTGGCTTGACCACACGCGCCCCCGTCTTCTGGTGTTGGCCGGGTCCGAGCTGCCACCCAATCTGATCGAACGTGCGCAGGCGCGGGGCGTGGGGCTGATGCTGGTCAACGTCAACCATGCAGCCGCACCCGGCCGCTGGGGATTGTGGCCGGGATTCAACCGGGCACTACTGACCGCCTTCGCCCAGATCTACACCCGAACCGAAAGCGCCCGTCAATCTTTCAACCGCCAGCTGCGGGGCGTGACGCCGGTTGTTTGCACCGGCGCACTGGCCCGGTTTCCCCCTGCGCCCGCCTGCAACAACGCCGAACTGGCCGCCTTGCGACACGCTTTAGCCGGGCGCCCGGTCTGGTTTGCCTATAGCCTGCCCCAGGCCGAGGCCGAGGCCGCACTTGCCGCCCATGCCCACGCTTTGCGCCGGGCGCATCGACTTCTGCTGATCCTTGCGCCGCGCGACCCGCGCGAGGGGGCTGCGCTGGCCGAGCAGGCAAGCGCTATGGGCTTTTCCTGCGCCCGCCGGATGCCGGATGATGACATCAAGGAGACGACCCAGATCTATATCGCTGACGCCGAGGATGAACCTGGCCTGTTTTTGCGGCTCGCTCCGGTCAGCTATCTTGGCGGATCCCTGTCGACGGACACACCCACACCCGGCCCTATTTCCGCCGCCGCGTTGGGATCGGCGCTGGTGTTCGGACCGCATGCAGAACCCGAGTGCCGCGGCTTTCTGGAGCAGTTGCACCGTATCGGCGGCGGAAGACGCATAGCCACAGAGGCCGAGTTGGGTGAGGCCGTCAGTGCTCTATTGTCGCCGGAGATCGGGGCCGAGGCCGTACTGAAGGCCTGGACCATTGCCACCGAGGGTAGCGATGCCACCTTTCAGCTTGCCCGCGCGATCTGCGACTGGATGCATCTGAACCGGCAGAGCGCGGCATGAGGCCGCCGCGCTTCTGGCTCAATCCGCCGCAACGGCCCGGCTTGCGGGCGCGGCTGCTGGCACCGCTGGGTGCGCTTTACGCCATGGCCACGCGAAGGCGGCTGGCGCGGCCCGGCTGGCAGGCCGAAGTGCCGGTAATCTGTGTGGGCAACCTCAGCGTTGGCGGCACCGGCAAGACGCCGGTGGTGATTGCGCTGGCGCAAATGCTCGGAGCGCAGGGCCACAACGTGCATGTCGTCTCGCGCGGGTATGGCGGGGCGCTGGCCGGTCCGGTTCAGGTAGACGAGCGTCGCCATACCGCCGCGCAGGTAGGCGACGAGCCGCTGCTGATCGCCGCTTTTGCCCCGGTCTGGGTGGCGCATGACCGCGCCGCCGGGGTCCGCGCGGCGCAGGATGCCGGGGCCGATATCGTGCTGATGGATGACGGGCTGCAGAATCCGTCGGTCATCAAGACCCGCGCGATCGTGGTGGTCGATGCCGAAACCGGTTTTGGCAACGGCTTTTGCCTGCCCGCAGGCCCGCTGCGCGAACCGGTCACCGAAGGTCTGCAACGGGCTGATCTGGTGCTGGCCATCGGCACCGACAATGCGCGCCAGCGCTTTGCTGCGCAATGGGCATCAGCGCTGAAAGACACGCCCGTGCTTGGGGCCTCGCTGATCCCGCTGGAGACCGGGATGCAATGGCAAGGGCTGCGCGCGCTTGCCTTCGCTGGAATCGGACGGCCGCAAAAGTTCTTTGACACGCTGGAGTCTTTGGGCGTGGTGCTGACCCGGACCAAGGCGCTGGATGATCACCAGCCGCTAGGTGCGGCCCTTCTGACCCGGCTGGAGAATGAAGCGCATGCGCTTGGCGCGCAACTGGTCACCACTGAAAAAGATGCCGTGCGCCTGCCGCGCGCGATGCGCGCCAAGGTTCTTACACTGCCAGTCCGCCTGTCGCTGGAAGATCCACAGGCGCTTCTGGCGACACTTAATCTACCGCCGCACGCCTGATCAGACACTCAGGCCCGATGATAGGGACCGCCCGACAGAATGCTGGCCGCACGATACAACTGTTCCGCCAGCATCACCCGCACAAGCATGTGCGGCCAGACCATCGCCCCGAACGACAGCGTGAAATCGGCCCCGTCGCGCAACGCAGGGTCCAGCCCGTCTGCACCGCCGATGAAAAACGCCAGATCACTGGCGCCGCCATCGCGCCAGCGCGCGATCAACGCAGCGAAATCAGGCGAGGAAAGGACAGTGCCGCGCTCATCAAGCACAACGCGACGCGCTCCCGCCGGACAAGCGCGTTGCAACAACACCGCCTCACCCGCCATGCCGCCGCCGCGCCGGTCCTCGACCTCGTGTTCGCTCAGCGGCCCCAGCCCAAGGGCGCGGCCCGTCCGGTTGAAGCGGTTCAGGTAATCATCGATCAGCGCACGCTCGGACCCCGACCGAAGCCGCCCTACCGCGCAAAGATGCAGGCGCATCAGTCGCGCGTGCCGCCGGGTGCCATCTGCCACATCTTTTCAAGCTGGTAGAACTCGCGCACCTCGGGACGGAAGACATGAACAACGACATCCCCGGTGTCGATCAGCACCCAGTCGCCGGTTTCCTTGCCTTCGACACGCGCGCTCAGACGGAAGGTTTCCTTCAACCGGTCCAGCAACTTTTCGGCAATGGCCGCAACCTGACGCGACGAGCGGCCAGTGCAGATCACCATGTGATCAGCCACCGAGGAACGTCCCCGCAGGTCAATCTGCGCGATGTCCTCAGCCTTGTCGTCTTCAAGCGATTGCAGGACCAGTTCCAGAATGGCGTCGCTCGTGATCTCTACGGGCGCGTCCTTCGGGGCGGGGGCCGCAGGCGCGGCCAGGTCGATATGCGACAGAATACTGTCCTCCAGCATTTCTCAGATGAAATAAAGATAACATCGATGCAGCCGATTCTCAATGCGCCGCACCGATCACGGCCGCGTCACTGTCTGACCGACCGCCTGGGCACCCGGTACAGAGTCAATTCGGTTGCCTCAAGCACGAATAGCGCGTATCAAGCCGCCATGTTCAGGTATTTCGACATGACCGATCACGCGCGCCTGCCGCAGCGTTTCAGCCGTGAGAACCGGTCGGTTCTGGCGCGACTTCGCTAAGTGCCTGCCCCTGCGCAGCCTAGCGCCGCGCGCCCCGTCTTGCCACATTCCCTGCATTGAAGAGAAAGAGCCATGACCGCTCCGAAAACGTTGTATGACAAAATCTGGGATGCCCATCTGGTCGATCAAGCCGACGATGGCACCTGCCTGCTCTATATCGACCGCCATCTGGTGCATGAGGTCACTTCGCCCCAAGCGTTCGAGGGCCTGCGCATGGCCGGCCGCAAGGTTCGCGCGCCGAACAAGACAATCGCCGTGCCCGATCATAACGTGCCCACCACCGAGGGCCGCGAGAACCCCGACCAGATGCCCGAGGAAAGCCGTATCCAGGTTGCCGCGCTTGACAGCAACGCGCGCGATTTCGGCATCCATTACTACCCAGTGTCCGATATCCGCCAGGGGATCGTGCATATCGTCGGCCCTGAACAGGGTTGGACCCTGCCGGGCATGACCATTGTTTGCGGCGACAGCCACACAGCGACGCATGGCGCCTTCGGGGCGCTGGCGCATGGCATCGGCACCTCGGAAGTGGAGCATGTTCTGGCCACCCAGACGCTGATCCAGCGCAAGGCCAAGAACATGAAGGTCGAGATCACCGGCAAGCTGCGACCCGGCGTCACGGCCAAGGACATCACGCTTTCGGTGATCGGCGCCACCGGCACGGCGGGCGGCACCGGCCATGTGATCGAATATTGTGGCGAGGCGATCCGAGATCTGTCCATGGAAGGCCGCATGACGGTCTGCAACATGGCGATCGAAGGCGGGGCGCGCGCCGGGCTGATCGCGCCTGACGAGAAGACCTTCGAATACGTCAAGGGCCGCCCACACGCGCCGAAGGGCGCTGCATGGGAGGCGGCGCTGGCTTATTGGCAGACGTTGTTCACCGATGAGGGCGCGCATTTCGACAAGGTCGTCACCCTGCGCGGCGAGGATATCGCGCCCGTGGTAACCTGGGGCACCTCGCCCGAGGATGTGCTGCCGATCACCGCTGTCGTGCCCTCGCCCGGGGATTTCCAGGGCGGCAAAGCCGAAGCCGTGAAACGCTCGCTCGAATACATGGGCCTGACGCCTGGCCAGAAACTGTCGGATATCGAAATCGACACCGTGTTCATCGGTTCATGCACCAACGGCCGGATCGAGGATCTGCGCGCGGCGGCGGCAATCCTGAAGGGCAAGAAGATCAAGGACGGGCTGCGCGCCATGGTTGTGCCCGGCTCTGGCCTTGTGCGGGCGCAGGCCGAGGAAGAAGGGCTGGCGCAGATCTTCATCGATGCCGGTTTCGAATGGCGTCTGGCCGGTTGTTCGATGTGTCTGGCCATGAACCCCGACCAGCTTTCCCCCGGTGAGCGCTGCGCCGCCACCTCGAACCGCAATTTCGAGGGGCGTCAGGGCCGCGGCGGTCGCACCCACCTGCTCAGCCCGGCGATGGCGGCGGCGGCGGCCGTGACCGGCCGGCTGACCGACGTGCGTGACATGATGACCGAAACGGTCTGAGGGGAGAAAACGGATATGGAAAAGTTCACCACCCTGACCGGTGTCGCGGCGCCCATGCCGCTGGTCAACATTGACACCGACATGATCATCCCCAAGCAGTTCCTGAAAACCATTCAGCGCTCGGGGCTGGGCAAGAACCTGTTCGATGAGATGCGCTATGACGAAAAGGGCAACGAGATCGAAGATTTCGTGCTCAACCAGCCCGCCTATCGCAATGCCGAGATCCTGATCGCAGGTGACAATTTCGGCTGCGGCTCGTCGCGTGAACATGCCCCTTGGGCGCTGCTGGATTTCGGCATCCGGGCCGTGATCAGCACCTCGTTTGCCGATATCTTCTTCAACAATTGCTTCAAGAACGGCATCCTGCCTATCGTGCTGCCGGAAGATCAGGTGCAGTATCTGATGAACGACGCCAGCAAGGGGGCGAATGCGCGCATCACCGTTGATCTGGAATCACAGGTGGTGACTGCCTCGGACGGAACACAATTCCCGTTCGAGGTTGACGCCTTCAAGAAGCATTGCCTGCTCAACGGGCTTGACGATATTGGCCTGACACTGGAAAAAGTCAGTGAAATTGATGCTTTCGAGGGTAAGGCGAAGACACTCTATCCTTGGGCCTGACCCCTGCAGACACACAACATCTGGGGGCACCCCGCCGGGGTGCCTTATTTTTTCCCAAAAGTTGATGCAAACCTGCGACACTTTCACCTCGAAAATGCGCCATAGTTTCAGGACACTCCGTTATGCATTGCGGGGATCCGTCCGAATGGGCAGAATTGTGGCAAAATTGAGGCGGGCTGTCACAACCGGCAGCCGCAATAAAAAGGTACCCGGCACGACCCGGCCGGGATACAGCACGAGCATGGGCGAGCCAAAGGTGACATCGCATTTCCCTGGCGCTGCATTGCGCGCGATACTGGTTGGCGGGCTGGTCATCCTGCCGGCTGTGCTGGCGCCGGTTACCACGCCCGAGACGGCACAGATCGTCATACTGTTGGCGATCTTCGCGGCGGGCGTCATCTTTGCCGAATATTCCTCGGCCTACCCCGGCCTGATCGAGTTCCGCTTCGCAGCCCCCTTCAACCGCACGCGTTTCATGCTTCTGGCGCTTCTCGCCATGCTGATGGCACTACTGATGCGACACCAAAGCGACCCGGGCAGCATTTCCACACTGGTTCAGGGGCTGGCATTGGCCTGTGCGCCCCTGTTCGACTTTGCGTTCAGCCCGGTTCAGCTTTTGCTGCGCTCGTTGCCGGGGGATTTGCCGGAATCGCATGCGGCAATGGTGCAGCAAGGTGCCTCGCTGGCGTTGGTTCTCGGGGTCACGACGGTCCTGGGCTTTGTCGCCGCGATCAGGCTGAATGTCTGGCCCATGGGCAGCGGCCCCTTCAATGTATGGATAAACCTTCCCACGTTCGACCCGACAGCGGGAAATGACGTTGTGCAAAGGCTACTCCGGCAGGCCCGCATTAACATCCTGTTAGGGTTTTTGCTGCCATTCTTGCTGCCGGGATTTGTCTATGCCTCCGCGCTGCTGGTGCAGCCGCTGACATTGCAATCTCCGATGGGCTTTGTCTGGGGTATTGTTCTGTGGGTCTATCTGCCGGTCAGCCTGATTATGCGCGGCGTGGCGATGGCCCGCGTGGCACGAATGATCCGCGCCAACCGACGCCGCTTTTCCGATACCGAAGGCAACGCTTTCGCTGTCGCCTGATACCCTGCGCGGCATTGTCGCTGGCGATACTTTCCGCCGCCCTGCTGTCTCTGATTCTGCTTCTACCCCGAGCCGCTCTAGCCCAGCCCCTACGACTGGCGGTTCTGCAAAGTGGCCTGGGGCGCGACGGGCCGGGCCTGTTGTTGCGCGACATCCGGCGGCAAGAGGATGATATTCTCGCGGTGCGCGACGCAATCCTCGCGGCGCGCCCGGATATCCTGCTCCTCCTCCGCTTTGATTTTGACCTCCACAATATCACGCTCAATGCCTTCGCCGATCTGCTGACCGAAGCCGGGTATCCGATGCTCCACCGCTTCGCACTTCGCCCCAATGCGGGAATCGCTACCGGAATTGACATGGACGGCAATGGCCGCACCGGAACACCGGATGACGCGCAAGGCTACGGACGATTTGCAGGGGCGGGCGGCATGGCGATCCTGTCGCGCCACCCGTTCGTCACTGACGCGGTGCGGGACCATTCCACATTTCTCTGGCGTGACCTGCCCGGGGCGATGATTCCGCATCAAGACGGCATGCCCTTCCCCTCTGATGAGGTCTTCGCAATTCAGCGCCTCGCCAGCACGGGGTTTTGGCAGGTGCCGGTCATCCTGCCCGATGGGCGCCATCTGACCTTGCTCACCTGGCATGCCGGGCCTCCGGTTTTCGGCGGTCCGCAGTCACGTAATCGGCGCCGAAACCGTGACGAAAATGCTTTCTGGCTTCATCTTCTGAACGGCAGACTGCCCTTCACGCCGCCAACCGCGCCCTTTGTCCTGATGGGAAACAGCAACCTTGACCCCGAAGCCGGAGACGGGATCCATTCAGCAATGCAGGCACTTCTCTCTCATCCCGCCCTGCAAGATCCGCAGCCGCTGGGGCGCCGCCCTGGCACAATCACTGACAGTCCCGCCACGGCCTGGTGGCAAGATGGCCCCGGCGCGATGCGTGTCAGTTACATCCTGCCAGATGCTTCTGCGCATCTGCTGCGCAGTGGCCTCCTCTGGCCTGATGGGCTTGCACGGCATGCGCTGGTCTGGGTTGATCTGTTACCGCAAGGCCCCTGACCCGGGCTGGCAACGTGGCCGACGTCAGTTGATCAGTCCAGCATGGCGCATTGCCGCGTCGATCGCATCGCGCGTTTTATCGGTAATGGTCAGCAGAGGCAGGCGAACTTCCTCGCGGCACATGCCAAGCCGCGCGAGGCCATATTTGGCCCCCGCCAACCCTGGCTCCAGAAAGATCGCGGTATGCAGCGGCATCAACTTGTCCTGATAAGCCAATGCACGCGCGTAGTCGCCGGCCAGCGTCGCTTCCTGAAACTCGGCGCAAAGACGCGGCGCGACATTTGCCGTTACCGAAATGCAGCCCACGCCGCCATGCGCGTTGAAGCCCAGCGCCGTCGCATCCTCACCCGAAAGCTGAATGAAATCAGCCCCACAGGTTTCGCGCTGCATTGATACCCGCTCGATCTTGCCAGTCGCATCCTTCACGCCGATGATTCGCGGCAGGCGCGCCAGTTCGCCCATTGTGTCGGGCATCATATCGACCACGGAACGACCGGGAATGTTGTAGATGATGATCGGCAGATCGCAGCAATCATGCACCGCCTTAAAATGCGCAATCAGACCCGCCTGCGTGGGTTTGTTGTAATAGGGCGTCACCACCAGCCCGGCCGCCGCGCCTACCGACTCTGCATGCCGCATGAAGCGAATGGCTTCGACCGTGTTGTTCGAGCCGGCACCTGCGATCACCGGGATGCGGCCTGCCGCAGCCTTGACCACCGCCTCGATCACCTGTTCATGCTCTTCATGGGTCAGCGTGGGGCTCTCGCCAGTCGTGCCCACCGGCACCAGACCATGGCTGCCCTCGGCCACATGCCATTCCACAAGCGCCTCCAGCGCGGCAAAATCCACGGCACCATCCTTGAACGGAGTCACCAGTGCAGGAAGGGATCCTCGAAACATTCTCATCTTCTCCTTCTGACGGTGCCGGAAGCTGTCCTTGCGCGCCCAGGCCTGACTGGTTTGTGTGTTGCGCATGCGCTTCAGGCCGTTAGACTCTCTTCCGGACCTTTTCAAGACACAACAATGCGCAAAACCTTGACAGCCCCTCTGACAACCATGCTGGCGGCAGCCGTTCTGGCGCTGTCGTGCGGCACATTGGCCGCCAGCGAAACACCCCCGCCGCCCCGCGCCGCTGGCGCGATCGGCGCGCTGGCCAGCGCGTTCGAGGCAGGCGACAGTGCGCAGATAACGCGGTTGCAGATTTTGGCCGGCCCCCTGGGGACACGCGTCGCGCTGTGGGAACACCTGCGCGCAGGCCGCAGCCCCCGGCTGTCGGACTATGCAGGTTTTCTGGAAACCTATCCCCACTGGCCCCAGGCGGACACGCTGCGAAGGCAAGCCGAAGCAACGCTTGGCGTTGCCACGCCCCAGCAGATAATCGACTGGTTCGCCAGCCAGGAGCCCCTCACTGCGACCGGCGCCCTCGCACTTTTGACTGCGCTGGAGGCAACTGGCGCAAATGACCGCGCGCTGACACTGGCCCGCAGCATCTGGCAAGATCAGATCCTCAACGCCACCCAGGAGGATCGACTGCTTGCCCGTTATGGCCAGCAACTGGCTGATCTGCATACCGCCCGCCTTGACGAAATGCTTTGGCGCGGCGCCACCCAGAACGCCACCCGCATGCTGGATCGCGTGCCTCCAGGCCATGCGGCGCTTGGCCGTGCGCGCCTTGCGCTGCAGGCGCGCGAAAGCGGGGTCAATGCACTGATCAACGCCGTTCCCGCCGCGCTGGCGGATGATCCTGGCCTGGCCCATGACCGCTTTCAGTGGCGGATCAACGCAGACCTGCTGGATGAAGCAGCCGAGCTGCTGCGCGAACGCTCGCCCGAAGGGCTGGGACGTGCCGAACATTGGGCCTCGGGGCGCCAGCGTCTGGTGCGGCGCGCTTTGTGGGAAGGCGACTACGCGCTGGGCTATGAACTGGCCGCCCGTCACGGGCTGGACGATGGCGTGCAGATGGTCGATCTGGAGTGGCTGGCCGGATATCTGGCCCTGCGGCATCTGGACGACGCGCAAGGCGCGCTCAGGCATTTTTCAGCCATACGCATGCGCGTTTCCAGCCCCATCAGCCTGAGCCGCGCGGGCTACTGGGAGGGGCGCGCCTACGAGGCGTTGGGTCAGGCCGAAAACGCCCGCGCTGCGTATGAATTCGGTGCCGAGCATCAGACCGCATATTACGGTCAACTTGCCGCCGAACGTGTGGGCCTACCGATGGACCCTGCCTTGCTGAGTGAGCCCGACTATCCTGATTGGCATGACACCGTGCTGGCACAGTCCGACCTGTTGCAGGTCGCGCTTTTGTTACACCGCGCTGGAACGTGGCATGAGTCGCGCCGATTCGTGCTGCATCTTGCCAGCACCCTGGAAACAGAGGCCGAACTGGGAGCACTTGCGCAACTTTGGCTGGATCGGGGAGAGCCCAATTTTGCCATAAACATCGCCAAGCTGGCGGTGCAGTCCGGCATCATCCTGCCGCATGCCTATTTCCCGCGCACCGGGCTGGAACACGCCACCCTTCCCGCACCCAGCGATCTGGTCATGGCGATTGCCCGCCGCGAGAGCGAGTTTGACCCGGCGGTTGTCAGCCATGCCGATGCGCGCGGCCTGTTGCAGGTCTTGCCCGGCACAGGCGCGCTGATGGCGCAACGTCTGGGCATTGAATACGACCCCGCACGGCTGACAACCGACCCCGATTTCAACGCCCTTCTGGGCGCGGCCTATCTTGAAACGTTGATTGACGAATTCGGCGCGCTGTCACTGGTCGCGGCTGGCTATAACGCCGGCCCAGGTCGTCCGCGCCGCTGGATTGACGAGTTTGGCGACCCGCGCGACCCGGCCATCGATCCGGTCGACTGGGTCGAGCGCATCCCTTTTGCCGAAACCCGCAACTATGTCATGCGTGTGCTGGAATCACTGATCCTCTATCGTGCCATCCTTGACGATGGCAGCGGTCCTATCCGGCTCAGCGCAGCTTTGCGCGGTGAGTGACGGGCACTTGATCCACGTCAAGGCAGCCATGATGTCCGCATGCGATGCAGTATCATCGCATGCAACAATGAGAATATCATGGATTACATAAACTACATCGCCGCTACCCGCGACCGGAGCCGCGTTCTGGCTAAAACCGTTCCGGACACCATGAAAAGCTTTGCCACGCTTTCAAAAAGCGTCAAGGATGGCGGTGTGCTGAACGTGAAGGAAAAGGAATACGTGGCGCTGGGTATCTCCATCGCGGTGCGCTGCGAAGCCTGCATCGGCTTCCATGTGGAAGCGCTGATGAAGGCAGGGGCCAACCGCGAAGAGTTGGCAGATGTACTGTCCATGGCAATACAGATGGGCGGTGGGCCATCCGTCATGTATGCAGGCAAGGCGCTGGAATGCTGGGACCAACTGGCAGCGCAGGGCTGACCCATCAGCCCAGCATTTCCGCTACCTCGGCGCGCACCGTTTTCGCGGCTTCCGTCTTGACAGGGCCATAGCCGCGAATACCCATCGGCGCGGCCAGAATGGCTCGCCAGCGCGGCAGATCCTGTCCGGCCTCCACAGCGGCGCGGACCAGAAGCCCCTCGAACCAGGTGATCAGCCCGCGCTCCATCCGGCGCTCGGCATGATGGCCGAATGGGTCCAGCAAGCTGCCGCGCAACCCTTTCATCCGTGACAACAGCGCAAAGGCCGGGCGCATCAGCACGCCCGAAAAGCGGCGCTTGCGGGGCCGGCCTCGTGCATCGGTGCCGCCGGGCCAGAGCGGCGGCGCCATATGATAATGCACCTTCGCTCCGGGCCCGAAGCCTTTCGCGATCCGGTCGGTAAAGCCTGGATCGCGATGCAGGCGCGCCACTTCATACTCATCCTTGTAGGCCATCAGTTTGAACAGGCTTTTCGCAGCGACCAAGGAAAGCGCTTCATCTCCAAGCGCCAGAACCGGCTGCAGGTTCCGGCGATACCGTGCGGCATAGGTGGAATCTTGATAATCGGTCAGAAACGCAGCGCGTTTCTCGATCAGTTCCACCAGCGTTTCGGTCTTGGGTTCGACACCCGCAGCCCTTTCCAGAAGCCCCGGATCGACCACGGCCAGCCGCCCCAGCGCAAAGGCGCGGCGGTTTTCATCGGGGGCCACGCCATTGAGCGCAATCGCTCTATCCAACGCCGCCAGCGAGACCGGCACAAGGCCGGATTGCCAGGCAAAGCCCAGCATCAGCATGTTGGCGAATACCGTATCGCCCAACAGCGCTTCGGCCATCCTGCCTGCATCCATCGCGCCCACCGGCCCAGCCACCGCCGCCTCAAGCGCCTGAAGCCGTTGCGGAATTTTCAAGCTGGCATCCCGGTTCAGAACGATATCCCCGGTCGGCATGCCGGTCAGCGTGACAACCGCCTTTGTCCCGTCCCGCAGGCAAGCGCTAGCCTTGGGCGCGGTGGAAACCACGATGTCACAACCGATCAACGCGTCGGCGCTTGCCTGATCAATACGCACCTGCTGCAAATCCGCAGGGCGCGGGGCAAGGCGAAGATAGCTCAGAACCGGGCCGAACTTCTGCGCAAAACCGGTGAAATCCAGCACCGAAGCGCCCAGCCCCTCCAGATGTGCGGCCATGGAAATAAGCGCCCCGACCGTCACCACGCCCGTACCTCCGACCCCCGTGATCAGCAGATCATAAGGCTTGTCCAGAACCGGCAGCGCGGGTTCCGGAAGCGTTGCCAGCGCAGCCTCGACCTCTGAATGCGCCTGCGGTTTCGGCTTCAGGCGGGGGGCGCCCTCGATGGTTACGAAGGACGGGCAGAATCCGTTCAGGCAGCTGTAGTCCTTGTTGCAATTTGACTGGTTGATGCGCCGTTTGGGTCCATACTCGGTCTCAATCGGCTCAACACTCAGACAATTCGATTCCTTCGAGCAATCACCGCAGCCCTCGCAAACCAACTCGTTGATCACTACGAATTTCTGGGGGTCTTCCAACGTGCCGCGTTTGCGGCGGCGGCGTTTCTCGGTGGCGCAGGTCTGTTCATAGATCAGCACCGACACCCCTTTGACCATCCGCAACGCGCGTTGCAGCCCGTCCATTTCGCGGCGGTCATGAAAGCTGGTATCGGTCGGGAAATCGGCGCGTGCGAACTTGCCGATGTCATCTGACACCAGCGCGATGCGTTCTACCCCTTCAGCACGGCAGATATGGGCGATTGCCTGAACCGAAACAGGGCCATCAACCGGCTGCCCGCCGGTCATGGCGACAGCATCATTATACAATATCTTGTAGGTGATATTGGCCTTGGCTGCTATCGCCTGCCGTATCGCCATACTTCCGGAATGATACCACGTCCCCTCGCCGAGGTTCTGGAACACATGATCATTGCCGGTGAATTTCGACGAGGCCGCCCAGTTGACCCCCTCGCCCCCCATCTGGATCAGGCTTGTCGTCTCGCGGTTCATCCAGGAAGCCATGAAATGACAGCCGATCCCGGCGAGCGCCTTCGAGCCTTCGGGCACCTTGGTTGAGGTGTTATGCGGGCAACCAGAACAGAAATAGGGTGTCCGCGTCGCGCCGGGGATGTTGAGTACCTGCGCACGCTGGCGCAGAACCGCCTCGGCCCGCTCCACGAACCCCTCCTCCGGAAACAGCCGGTCAAGCCGCCGGGCGACGATGGGCAGAAGCTGGCGCGGCGACAACTCACCGGTCCAGGGAATCAACCGTTCACCGCGCTCATCGCGCTTTCCAACCATCAGCCGCGGCTTGGTGCCGTCCCAATCATAGAAATATTCCTTGAGCTGGCTTTCAATGATGCCGCGCTTCTCCTCGATCACCAGAATCTCTTCCTTGCCGGCGACGAAATCCAGCGCGCCACGCCGCGCCAGCGGCCAGACCATGCCGACCTTGTAGATATCGATGCCCAACCGTGCACAGGCGCCGCACGACAGCCCCAGCAGCCGCAGCGCCTCCATCAGGTCTGGATGCGCCTTGCCGGTAGTCACAAAGCCAAATCGGGCATGCGGCAGATCATGGATGCGCCGGTCAATCGGGTTTGCCTCGGCAAAAGCGAAAACCGCCTGCTTCTTGGCCTCCATCCGCTCTTCGATCTGGAAACCGGGCAGGTCCGGCCATCGATAATGCAGGCCGGTCGGCGGCAAGGCATGATCCGGCGTTAAGAAAACCGGATCGCGTGGCAGATCCAGCGACATGCCGCTTTCGACAATGTCAGACACCGCCTTGAACCCCACCCACATGCCGGAATAGCGCGACAGCGCGTAGCCCCAGGCGCCGAAACTCAGGAATTCAGCCACATTCGATGGGTTCAGCGTGGGCATGAACCAGGCCATGAAGGCAACATCGGACTGATGCGGCATCGAGGATGAAACGCAGCCATGGTCATCCCCCGCCACAACCAGCACCCCGCCATGCGGGCTGGAGCCATAGGCATTGCCATGTTTGAGCGCGTCACCAGCGCGGTCAACACCCGGCCCTTTGCCGTACCAAAGGCCAAAGACCCCCTGAACCTGCGCATTCGGATTGGTTTCCACCTGCTGGCTTCCCAGAATGGCAGTTGCCGCCAGATCCTCGTTCACAGCAGGAAGAAATTCGACCCGCCCCTCCTGCAACAAGGTGCGCGAGCGCCAGAGCTCCAGATCAAGCGCGCCCAAAGGTGAGCCGCGGTAGCCTGAAACCAGTCCGCCAGTTTGCAGCCCCGCCAATCGATCCCGCCGCGCCTGATCCAGCACCACCCGCACCAGTGCCTGTGTGCCGGTGAGGAAGACCCGGCCTTCCTGACGGATGTAGCGATCGTTGATCGCATAGTCGTCAAGTGGACGGAAGGGTGCGTTCATGGCCAGGCCTCTTTCGTTCAGTTGTCGCCGATTCTACAGAAACCGGGCCGAAAAGAGGCACCAGAAATGCTGCATTCTCCGGCAAGATATTGCAGGACTTTCCGAGAAAGGGCATTATTCCGGAAAATCATGCCGGAAGGAACGATGGAACTGGATAAACGAGACTGGCAACTTCTGGAGCAACTTCAGACCGATGCCCGGTTGACCAACCAGGAACTGGCAGATCGCGTCGGGATGTCCCCGTCGGCGTGTTGGCGACGCGTGCGCCAGTTGGAAGACGCAGGAATCATTATCGGCTATCGCGCCGCAGTTGATACACGCGCAGTCGGTATGGGATTCCACGCGATCCTGCATGTCCAGCTCACCCGCCACACGCGGGAGATCGTGGATCGGTTTATCGCCGAGGTCTTGCGGCATGATGAGGTGCTTGACTGTTTCGCCACAACCGGCACAGCGGATTATCATCTGCGCATTCTGTGCCGCGATCTGGATGCCTTCAACGCATTCATGGAACGCACCTTGTTCAGGCTTGACGGGATCGCGAACATTCAGACCAACCTGGTTCTCAGACATGTGAAAAGCAAAACCATCCTTCGTGGCTGAGCGTTTCCTTCCATGCCTCTGATCCGGCTATTCGGCGCGCAACACCCGGTGCC
Organism: uncultured Rhodobacter sp.; assembly: GCA_964496915.1. Taxonomy (GTDB): domain Bacteria; phylum Pseudomonadota; class Alphaproteobacteria; order Rhodobacterales; family Rhodobacteraceae; genus Pararhodobacter. The sequence continues at coordinate 474,373 of CAZCAX010000001.1, read as the reverse complement.
TATCAGAAAAGATCAACCTCTCCGGCAGTTGGTGCAATTGGTGCGGATCTGGTTTTGAATATCTCTGGCGGCAATGTCGGCTCCTCGTGGGTGGCCTGGATCATCATGACCTGTGCCCGGCCGGTGTGCGGCCAGAAACGAATCCTCCTGCCCTGCGTTCCGCCAAGACAGCCGCCGAGAAGCCGAATCCCCTCGTCCTGCAAGAAAGACTTGGCGAACTCGCCATTGTTCTTTCCGATGTCGGATAGAGAGCGCACAACACTGGCACCACCAAAAAGCTTTGCCTCCAGAGCGCCGCGCTGTGCCCCTTTGCGCAGCAAGGCATTGATAAGCTTTTCCATCGCATAAGCGCCGTATTTGATGTTCTGGCGGTCTCTTGGATCCGTTCCGGGAAGCAAAAAATGATTCATCCCGCCCACTCCGCGCACCGGGTCAAAAACACAGGCAGCGACGCAAGAACCCAGGATCGTGGTAATGACATCGTCAGGACGGTTTGACACATGAAACTCACCCTGAATGACATTGATGTTGTTCTGCCCCGGAGCAACCATGATGTTCCTCAACCAGCCATTGCACTGGAGTCTCGGCACGCTGACATAATCGCTGAACCGATACGGGCCAAAGGTAGTTCCTGCATGGCCGCACCAAGTTCAGCCGCAGCGCGCGGCATGCCATAGACAGTGCTGGTATGCTTGTCCTGAATGATGGTTCGTCCGCCGTTGCGCCGGATCTCCAGCAAACCCTCAGCGCCGTCTCGCCCCATTCCTGTCAGCAAGACGCCGACAACCCCGTCGCCAAGTGCCGCAGCCGAATGAAACAGCACATCAACCGAAGGACGATGTCCAGACACCGGCTCGCCCTCGACGAGCCGACAATAGGGCGTCCGACCAGCACGAACCGCAAGATGACGCTTGTCTTCCGGCGCGACATAAACCTGGCCGGTGGTCAGGGGCGCCCCCTCCCGCGCTTCGTTCACCTTGGCTCGGCAATGCCGATCAAGTCGCTGGACAAGTCCGGAAACAAACTCTGCCCGGATATGCTGCACAATCAGCGTAGGTGGACAATTCGGAGGATAGCTGGACAACACATTCAGCAATGCTTCGATCCCGCCGGTCGAAGCGCCAATGACCACGCAGCGCGTGAAAGTGGTATCAACAGCACGCGTTCCGGAACAAGGCGAGGCACCTACCCTTGCAGCCAGCAATCCAGCCTTGCGATTCCCAATGATGCAGCCACGAATCGAATCAGCATTCTCGGCGTCATCGATCACGGCAAACATGGCTCGTGCACAACTTCGCGCAATGCGCGAGTTTGCGCGGCCGAAAATGATGCAACGTAATCCCAGTGCCTCCAGCAACGCACCGAACATCAGAAACTCCGGCCGCATAGCCAGATCCTCGCAGACCGCGACCACGTCAGGTTGATTCAGTTCAGTCAGGTTATAGGCATCCGTAAGGTTCGACACTGGCGGCATCAGCTCAAACGAATCATCCGATGCGAGTTGCACCTTCAGGCGCCCTAGCCGTCTCAGGTTATCGTCGGCAATCAAAACGCGAAGTCGGTTCACTGGCAGGCTCCTGCTTGGTCCGTCACGGCCGCATTCGCAGGCCACGGAAAATGCATGACGCGAAAAGATTAAAAGCTTCGAAAGATCGGAAAGAATGTGCGCCGGTGAGATCGTCTTTCTCTCGTTAAGACGTTTTTCACATGCAGGCCTTAGGTCTGTTGGCAGAGCGAGGCAAAATCGTGGGCGAAGGCGACCGCTCGTTTAATGAAATGCCTCACTGATTCGGAGATGGCGAATGGAAGCAAAACAGCTGCAAAGCGATGCCACCAGCACGCGACAAGCATTCTCGCGGCTGAAAACGGTCAACAGAAAATGCTTGAAAAGTTCTGCTCAGATCCCCGACCAGGCCGTCGCCCCCGCCCTGAAAGTCGCGAACTATACTATCAGTGCAACGCCAGAACCTCACCATATGTTCCACAACAAGGAACACACAGGCAGCACGAGATCCGCTCAGCAAGCCCAGTCTCTCGGCAGTCTCGCAGCCAGGCAGCCTGCGATCACGATTGCCCGCTGCCTGTCGCTGAAACGCGACCGCACGGTGTCAAGTTTCAACCCGGCGAAAGGCCGCGCGCGTCGAAACATCCGTCAGGTCCACAGTTCTTTGATAACACTCCAGAATCCCACAAATGAAGTCACCTGGGCCACGAACGATCCTGCCCGGCGAACGAAACAGCACGCAGTCAGCATTGAGGCAACTTCGGCAACGCACCTCGACTTGACGCACACGATCCTCGAAACAATCGATTGCACCAAACGTGCAGATGTCACGGTCTCAAAAGCAAAGCGAGACGGCGAGAACGCTGGAACAGGGTTCGCCGTTCCAGCTTCTGAAGTGCTTACACGCGCGCATGGTTCCACCGATGTTGTCAAAACCATCGTGTCTCTCTTCGGTCGCAGCGGCGATCAGGTACAGAATGGCGTCACGCTCGTCGAAACCACCTCGGACGTCCTGACGCAAATGGGCCAACCTATGTCCGGGATTGTCAAAAGTCTCAGAATCGAAGGCTGATGACTATGATGTGCGCCACCCTCAAAGCTCCGCAAAGTTCACAGCAACCGGAAATGGCAGAAAAGCCTGTCTTCCGCTCTACCAGGGATCACAAAATGAAAGGATCGCTCACGCTCGCGGCTTGTCTCGACAGTCTGGCAACAGAGCACCTCGCCGCAGAACTCGCACAAAGGCGGGGGCATTCGCTAACATTGGATGCCGCGCATGTGACATTTCTCGGCGCCCTGGCTCTTCAGTTGCTCATTGCGACGGGCCTGCAATGGAAAACTGACGGCAAGTCACTCGACATTATCGACCCTTCGGAGGCATTTCTGGAAGGAGTGGCTCTTCTGGGAGGGGGGGCCACCGAACTCGGGCTCGATCATCTGGTGGAGGGAACACGATGAGCTTGCGTGTTCTGGCGGTGGATGACTCGCGCACAATGCGCAATTTGTTGAGCGCCGCACTCTTCCAGGCTGGCTTCGACGTCCAGCTCGCTGAGGATGGTGAGGACGGGCTCCAAAGGCTTCAGGAGACCCGGCCGGATGTGGTGATCACGGACATCAACATGCCGCGTCTCGATGGTTTCGGCTTCATCGAAGCTATTCGTGGCTCTCCGAGCAATCGCAGCCTTCCTATCCTTGTTCTTACGACCGAAAGCGCACCCGAGTTGAAATCTCGTGCGCGTGCGGCCGGCGCGACCGGATGGATCGTCAAGCCATTCGACGAAGTGAAACTCGTCGCGGCGATCGAGCGCGTCGCTATTTCGCGAGGTGAAGCATGAGTATCGTTCTTACAGATGATTTCCGTGAATCCTTCTTCCAGGAATGCGAGGATCTTCTTGAAGCCATGAATGACGGCTTCCGTCTGATGGCAGACGATCAGCACGAAATAGAAACGGTTCATGCGGTCTTTCGCGCCGTTCATTCAATAAAGGGCGGTGCTGGTGCATTTGGCCTCGACGCACTTGTTGACTTTTCCCACCATTTCGAAACGGCGCTCGACAAGCTTCGATCAGGGAAACTAGAACTTGATGACGAAGTGCTTACGCTGTTTCAACGTTGTGGTGACCACCTTGCAGACCTCGTCACTGCGGCACGTGACGGAGCACCGATGGACAAGGCAGTCGGCGGTCAACTCAATACCGAACTGAACGAAGTGATAGGTGCGGCCGCGCCGGAAGAAGCACTCGATTCGCACGATTTCCAGCCAATGGGTTTGGACCTCGATCTCGCTCTCTGCCCGGTTTCTGTCGGTCGCTATCAGATCATCTTCCAACCATGGGCGGAACTGTTTCGCTCTGGCAATGAACCCGCCTTGCTTTTTCGTTCGCTTTCCCGGCTTGGAGTACTGACGATCAGATGTGACTGCTCGGCGCTTCCAGCGTTCTCCGAACTTGACTGCCTGAAACCGTATCTTGTTTGGCACCTGACCTTGGAAAGCGACGAAACAATTGATGCTATTACCGATGCTTTTGAGTTCGTCGAGGGCATGTGCCGCCTCGAAATCACGGAAGCCGCCGCGCCGGACCTCGACCTGACCGCTTTGGACGAGCCGGCGGACCCTGTGCCTGAGGTGCTTTCTTTGCCCAACGGCAGCGATCCCGGTGGTGTACGCGCCAAACCGTCGCTTCCTGCCGCAGCGCGCGCCGAAACAACCAATCGCAACACAAGCGCAACAATCCGTGTCGATCTTGAGCGGGTTGACAAACTCATCAACCTTGTCGGCGAGTTGGTCATCAAGGAGGCGATGCTTTCGCAATCAATCACAAAGATTGCCCTGCCTTCCGAAAATGAAGTCTCAGTTGGCCTGGAAAGCCTGAAACAACTCGCTGGGGAGATTCAAGAAGGCGTAATGGCTATTCGCGCACAGCCCGTCAAACCTATGTTCCAGAGAATGTCTCGTATCGTGCGCGAAGCAAGCATTGCAACGGGCAAGCGTGTCCGGCTGGTAACGCAGGGTGAGCATACTGAGGTCGATAAAACCGTAATCGAGCGCTTGGTAGACCCGTTGACACATATGATCCGCAATGCAGTGGACCATGGCCTGGAGGACACTGAAACCCGTCGAAAGGCAGGTAAACCAGAGGAAGGGACCGTTATCCTGTCTGCAGCGCATCGCTCCGGGCGGGTGATGATCGACATTTCCGACGATGGCGGTGGTATCAATCGCGCGCGGGTCAGAAAGATCGCCGAAGAAAAGGGACTTGTCGCTCCGGATGCAGATCTAAGCCCGGTCGAGATAGACAACCTTCTGTTTTTGCCAGGTTTTTCCTCCAAGGAAGAAGTTTCGGCTTTGTCAGGCCGCGGGGTCGGGCTTGATGTCGCCCGGAGCGAGGTTCAATCTCTGGGTGGCCGCGTTTCCATCACTTCCAATCCCGGTGAAGGCACCACCTTCTCTATCAGTCTGCCTCTGACGCTAGCAGTCCTGGAAGGCATGGTCATCGACGTGGCAGGGCAGACAATGGTAGTGCCGATAACGGCAATTCAGGAAACCTTGCAACCCAGGACTGCTGAAATCCATCCAGTCGGGCAGGATGGGCGCGTAGTTGTCAATCGTGAACGGCTCGTGCCAATCATGGATCTGGGAGAAGTTTTTGGATTACGCCCAGCACCGGAAGTACTCGACAATCACGTCCTGCTTCTCGTCGAAACCGATAACAATCGGCACTGTGCGCTAATTGTCGACGGGATTCAGGATCAACGGCAGGTTGTCATAAAGAGTCTTGAAAGCAACTACGGGCATGTCAACGGGGTCGCTGCGGCCACGATCCTCGGTGACGGCCGAATTGCTCTGATCATTGATCCTGATGGGATCATTCGCGACGCAACTGGCCATGCTGGAAGCGAGATTCAATTTCATTCTGTAGGATAACACGATGCTAGATGATGTTGCCGGGACGCGTGCAGTAGATCGCGAAGTCGTCGCCTTCCGTGTGGCGGGGCAAGATTTTTGCATTGATATCATGTCAGTGCGTGAAATTCGTGGCTGGACGGAAACAACCATATTGCCTCATGCGCAGCGCTATGTGAAAGGTGTTATCAACCTCCGCGGCTCGGTTGTTCCGGTTGTCGACCTATCCGAGCGTCTTGGGCTTGGAATGATCGAACCGGGTCCCCGCCACGTGATCATCATCACTGTTATCGGGACTCAGACCATCGGATTACTGGCCGAAGTCGTTTCGGACATCCTCACCGTGAATGACGAGACAATGCAGCCCGTTCCGGAGATCGCTTCGGAGTCAGCACGAGCATACATATCGGGGATGGTCGTCGCGCAGGAAAAGATGATCCGAAAGATCGACCTGGCAAAGGTTCTTCCGGCAAACGGACGAGAGCTGCCATGAATGCTCGGGGTTTGGTTTCATTCAGCGATTCAGCAAGCCTGAGCATCGCAGACAGGGATTTTTCCGCACTGGCCAAGCTTGTCCATGACGAATGCGGGATCGTACTTGCCGATGCGAAGAAAGGCCTTGTTGTATCCCGCCTGACACGAAGATTGCGTGAACTTAATCTGAGCGACTTCGGGCAGTACTGCCGTTTGCTTCAGTCGGTGCAAGGCGCTGACGAGCGCGCCAAGCTGATCTCCGCATTGACAACGAATGTGACAAAGTTCTTTCGCGAGGATCATCATTTTCGCTCGTTGGAAAAACAGATTCTGCCTGAACTGGTCGAAAAGGCAAAACGCCGAGGTCGAGTGCGAATTTGGTCTGCGGGCTGTTCGACCGGCGAAGAACCATACAGCATCGCGATGGAACTTCTGGATGCGTGCTCTAACGCGCTTTCGCTGGATATCCGTATTCTTGCTACTGACATAGATCCGCAAGTCATCGCAACGGCAAACACAGGACGCTACAGCGAGGCAGCTGTCTCCGGTGTTCCGGTGTGTCGGCGATCACGCTACTTCACAGTTTGCGATGGCTCGTTTGAAGTCACACCACCGTTGCGAGAGCTTGTTACCTTCGCGCAACTCAACCTTGTCGGCCAATGGCCCTTCCACGGACCATTCGACGTAATCTTTTGCCGCAATGTCGTAATCTACTTTGACAATGCGACGCAAGAAACCCTGTGGCAGCGCTTTGCAGGACTGATCCCGCCTTCCGGCCACCTGTTAATCGGCCATTCGGAACGTCTCGGTCGAGCGGCTGAACGCTATTTTACAACAAACGGGATCACGCAGTATCGACGCACCGATGTGTCGGTCGCTGCCTGATCCTTCGGACCCTGGAACGGAGGAATTTGCGATGAGCATCAAGAATCAATTGCATGTCATGGTCGTGGACGACATGGCGACCAGTCGAGGGTTGATCATTCAGGCACTTGAATGGATGGGAATTCGCAGCATCGATTTTGCGACTGACGGCAACACCGCTTTCCAGCGTCTCGTTACAAAGCCGGTGCATCTTGTGGTGTCGGATTTCAATATGCCTGGCGCTGACGGACTGACGCTTCTGGAGGGATTGCGGCGCAACAGAAGCACCCAGAAGATCGGCTTCATTCTGGTGACTGGCGTTGCGGACCCTGTCGTGTTGCGCAGAGGGCAGGAGTTGGGCATGAACAACTACATCAAGAAACCGTTTTCCCCGGAGGGGCTGAAGGCCTGTATCGAACGCGTTGTCGGCAAGCTCTGATTCAAGAGGCGTGCCAATGACAGATCAACCTTTTGCAACTGTGCTGAAAAACCTGACGCGGGAACTTGAGCGACTTTCCAGCCTCGCCGGGAACATCGACAGCGCTATGGGTCAGCTGTCAGTTCCAGCAGATTTCAATGATGAAGGACTGGCGACTCTGCAGAGGGTCGATCTTCTTCGTCAGTCGCTTGAGTGTCTTGCGCATTATGTTGGGGAGCTAGGCAATCAGGTGAATGAAACGGTTCTCATCAACCCGGTTGGCGCTGCCGAAGCGTTGCCACTCCGAGATCTGGCGCGCGACCTGATCGGCGGCAGAGAGCATGACGGCCATTCGATGCATGCCCATGGCCAGGACACCTGCTTTTTCTGAGTAAGCAGACTGCGTTCTCTTTCAGGTAAAGTGCTGCAAATCAGAGTGAGGAACGACCCTGGCATCTTATCGCATCGCCAAGGTGAGAAGGAGAAGTGACGCAGCGGTTGCCAGCCCGGACCAACGCCAACGCGTGAGCAACCGCTCGATAATTGTGGTCATTGAAAAAGACTTTTCGACCAGGGAACGGGGTATTGGCCAACTCAACTTGGTTCTTGGTTCAGAAAGCTGCCAGCTGAAAAACCCATCACAACGAGCGAACCAAGGCAAAATGCCCTGCGTAAACGCCGGTAAGGTCACAGAGATCACCCGCGTCATCAACCCTGCCGTACCCGCCAAGACGACAGCCATCGCCAGCGGCCAAAGTCCGCCGAAAACCGCGCTTCGCGACAGGACATATCCTCGGCTCGCATCGATCTCTGGCGGCCAAAGAACCCAAGGAACCAGTAGCGCCGCCATTGCCAGAAGGATGACCGACAGTTGCCGGGGTATCGCACCCGATGTCGCATGGGCATCCAACACAGTGAGCCGCCACAAGAGCCAGCCCAGAAGCAAAGCAGTTGTGCTGCCACTTGCGGTTATTGCCAGTGCCAATCCCCCGTCAATATTGCTCTTTGCAATGGTTTTGACCACACCGCCACCTGTCAGGGGCATCCCGGCGACCGACAGCGCCACTGCGCCCGCAATGCCCGTTAACAGCGCCCGGGTCCGGCCGGTGCTGCCCATTACGGCACCGACCGCGAGGAACAATGCTCCCTTCGCCAGACCGTGGTGAAACGCGTAGAATGCCACCAGTTGCGATGACGCGCCTCCTCCGATCAGGGCCAGCATCACCCCCATCTGGCTGATCGTCGAGTAAGCCAGCACCGCTTTCGCATTGGCCTGAGTCAATCCCCAGAGCGCTGCACCAAAGGCGCCCGCGAGGCCCAGCGCCACCAACCCGCCGGCGAAAGCGCCCGGCGGCAGGAACAGCCAGAACCCGACCAGCCCGGCCTTGACGATCGCCCCGGACAGCACCGCCGAGCCTGCCACCGGCGCGGCCGGATGTGCCAGTGGCAGCCAGACATGCAACGGCACCATCCCCGCCTTGACGCCAAACCCGACAACCAGAAGCGCCACGGCAACCACAGACAGCGAAGCCTCGGGCAGCGCCGCACGGATATCGGTAATCAGCAGGCTGTCAGCCGCCTGTGCCCCGATAAGAATTCCCGCCAGAAGGCAAACCTCGCCCGGAATTGCCAGCATGATGTAAAGCCGCCCTGCGCGCAGTGCCTCCGGCTTGCGGTCATGGACCACCAGAAACCACGCCGCCAGAGAGACCGCCGCGAAGGAGACATAGAAAGTGATGACATCCACCGCCAGGAACACGCCCAGATTGCCCGTCAAGGTCAGGCACCAGAAGCCTGCGAATAACGCGAGGTTACGCTCGGCGGCCATCGATTGTGCATAGATACCAGCCGCCAGCCACAACCCCGCCGTCATTCCCAGAAGCAGGCGCGTACTTTCATCCAGCCCAAGCCTCACACCCAGCAGCAGCGCAGGGGCCACCGTTTCGCCGGTCTGGCCGACCAAGGCCAAAGCCAGCGCCGGCAGTGGTGCCAGCGGCAACAGGCGCAAGGCACGGGCACGCATCACCGGCAGCGCGACGAAAAGGCCCAGCAGCAGCGGCCAGATCAGTGCTGCGAGCGGCAGAAAGGGGCCGGACCAGAGCATCATGGCCAATAATCCCGCTCGACGATCAGCGCGGCCCAGCCCAGCGGGCTCAGCGCCGATGCTGCGAAAACACCAACCGCGACCGAGACAAGCGCCGTCACCGCCGCGGGCCAGACCAGCATCGGTACGCGCTCGTCGCCAGCCATGTCATCGTCGGCGGGCATGAACCAAAGCCGATAGAGAAGCGGCAGAAAATAGGCTGCGTTGAGCAGTGTCGAACCGGCAAGCACCGCAAGCACCCAGGGGGCACCCGCCTGCAACCCGCCGATACCCAGATACACCTTGCTGACGAACCCTGCCATCGGCGGCAAGCCGATCATCCCCAGCGCGCCCAGCGAAAAGCAGACCGAAGTCACCGGCATCCGCGCGCCCAGCCCGTTCAACCCCTCGATCCGTTTCACCCCGGCGCGCTCGTCATAGATCCCGGCGCAGAAGAACAGGGTGATTTTCATCAGCCCCTGATGCACCAGATGCGCCAGCCCGCCGATGGTGGCATAGGGGCCCGCCAGCGCTGCGCCCAGAACGATATATGACACCTGCGACACGGTCGAAAACGCCAGCCGTTTCTTGATCTCCCTCTGCTGCAACGCCCTGAGCGACCCCCACAGGATAGTCACCGAAGCCAGCACCGCCAGCGGCGTACCCAGCCCCAGTTCCTGCACCGTGGTAATACCGAAGACATCATAGACCACCCGCACAATCCCGAAGGCCCCTGCCTTGACCACCGCCACCGCGTGTAACAGCGCCGAAACCGGCGCTGGCGCGGCCATCGCGCCGGGCAGCCAGCCATGCAGCGGCACCAACGCCGCCTTCACCCCCAGCCCCGCAACGAACAAGGCGAATATCCAGCGAAGGCTGGCTTCGGGCAGAACCGACAGATCGGGTGAGCGGGCGAATTCCACAGGCCCGGTGGCGCTTTCCAACCAGATGATCGCCACCAGAAGCGCGGCACTGCCTGGCAGCGCAAAGGCCAGATAGCTGCGCCCCGCCGCCAGCGATTTCGCATCCTGTTTGTGCACAACCAGCGGCCAGGTGGCGAGTGTGAGCAGTTCGAAAAAAAGGAAGAAGGTGATCAGCGAGCCCGCCATCGCAAGCCCCGTTGTGGCCGCCACACACAGGCTGAAAAAGCCAAAAAACCGTGACAATTCTGCCTTGGTGCCGAAATAGGCAATCGCATAGACCGTTGTCAGCAGCCACAGCACGGCTGACAACGACATGAACAGAAGTGACAGCGCATCGATGCGCAACAAGAGGTAGAGGCCCGGCGCCAGGCTCAGCCTGGCTTCGTATTCGGCGCCCTGCCCCACCGCCAGCAGCATCACCACGATGAGCAACAGCTTCACTGTCGCACCGCCCAGGCTGAGCGTGTTGCGCAAGCGGTGACTTTCCTGAGCCAGAAAAAAGGTCACCCCCGCCGGGATCAGCGACGAAAGCAGGATGGCTATGGGCAGAAGGGCGGTCATAACCCCTCCTCGGCGGCGCCTGGCCGTCCGATCTGCACGAATGTATAAACACCGTCAGACAGAATGCCCATGCCAACCGCCAGCAGCGCCAGCACCAGCGGCACGAGTTGCAGGGCGCGGGGCACCGGCGTGAAATCTGGCATCTCGCGCGTGAAAAGCAGCGCCATCGGCCGGTACAGATACGCCGCTGCCAGAAGCCCGCCGCCCAGCAACACCAACCCCCACACCACCTGCCCCGAGGCGAATGCCGTGGTCATCATCAGGTATTTCGCCGTGAACCCACCCGAGGGCGGCAGGCCCATCAGCGTGATCGCAGCAATGGCGAAGGCCATCGCGGTCATTGGCAGCGCGCGGGCCAGACCGCGCAACGCCTCCAGCCGGTCAGAGCCGACCGCAATGATCCACATCCCCGCACAGAGAAACATCGCGGCCTTCGCCAATCCGTGGCCGAGCGCCTGAAAGACTGTTCCCGTCCAGGCACCCGCTGCCCAGGGTTGCGCCGCGCTGTCACCGCCCGCCAGCGGAAAGACCAGGAACAGATAGCCAATCTGCGCCACCGTTGAATAGGCGATGATCTGTTTCAGCCGCCCCTGCCTGAGCGCCATTGCCCCGCCATGCACCACGGCCAGCGCGCCCAGCACTGCGAGCACGCTCAAAATGCGGTCGTTCGCGGTATCCGGCATCGCCTCGAACCAGAGCCTGAGCAGGATGACGAACGAAGCCTTGGGCACCAACGCCGACAATATCGCCGAGGCCGGGGCGGGTGCTGCGGCATGGGCTGGCGCAAGCCAGACATGAAACGGGAAAAGCGCGGTCTTGATCAGCAGGCCGACCGTCATCAGCGCCATGGCCATCCGGTCTGTGCGGCCGGGCATGGTGCCGGCCAGAAGATCGATATCGAGCATGCCATGCGCTGAATAGACCAGCACCACCCCGGCCAGATACAGGATCGAGCCGGTCAATGCGAAGATCAGGTAGCGCAGCGCCGCCCCAAGCGCCTTGTCGCCCCCCATGGCCACCAGCGCCACGGCGGCAAGGGTCAGAAGCTCAAGCCCTACATAGAGATTGAACAGATCACGCGACAGGAAGATCGCGTTCAGCGCCGCCCAGGCCAGCATCGCCAGCGGCCAGAACGGCGCGGCAAGGCTTCGCATTGGTGCGGCAATGGCAATGACCCCTGCCATCACAGCCACTGTGAGTGCTATAAAGCCGACGGCGAGTCCATCGGCCTCCAGCACGATGCCAAGCGGCGCGTCCCAGCCACCGGGCGCGACCCGCACCGAACCGGCGCTCGTCATCTGTGCGATCAGCAGCGCCAGCGCCACGGCTGAGGCCAGCGCCACCAGGCCGGCAATGCGCGCGCCCTGACGCGGCGTGGCCACGGCAGCCAACGCGCCGGCCAGCGGCAGGGCCAGCAGGGCAATCATTGCGCTCATCGGGCGTCGTCCTCCAGAACCTGGCTTCCGGTGGCGCGCGCATGGGCAACTACCAGACCCACTGCCAGCGCGCTGGCCGACAGCGCCACGACAATCCCGGTGATGATCAGCGCTTGTGGAACAGGGTCAGCCTGCCCCGCGTGCCAGCCCAGCGCACCAAACATCAGAAACACGCCCGAACCGACGACATTGAAAGCCACCACCCTGCGCAACAGGGCACGCGCGGCGATCAGCCCGTAAAGGCCCAGCGCCACCAGAAGCGCACCGGTCACGGCATAAAGCGTCATTGCGCGGCCCCGCTTTCGGGCGGTCCCAGCACCATCAGCGCCAACGTCACCGCGATCGAGAGCGTCAGAAACATCTCGATGACCAGGATAATGCCTTTGGCCAACGCTTGCGGAAAGACGAGAAACCCGCCCGATACCAGCCCTGCAACACCCAGCGCCAGAAACAGCGCAGGCCCCACCAGCAGCGCGAAGCGCCACAGCGGTTCAGCCATGCCCGGCGCACGCACCAGCCCGGCCATGATACATAACACCCCCGCCGCCGCCAGCACCGTGCCGCCCTGAAACGCACCGCCCGGCTGGCTTGCCCCCGCCCAGACCAGATACACCCCCACCAGCAGCGCCACCGGTGGCAAAAGCTTGCCGAACCCGGCCAACACCCCCTCGGGAAGGGCATGATGCAAAGGGCCAGCCGGTTCGAGCCACGCCCCGCCCCGCGCCAGCGGCCACAGGCCGATCAGGGCTGCCAGCAGCACAACGCTTTCCAGAAGCGTATCCCAGGCGCGCAGGTTCAGCAGCACAGCCGTCACGGGGTTTTCCACGCCTGTGCGCGGCAACATCCCGGCCACCTGCGGCGCAAGACCTGGCCCGGGCGCGATGGACAACACCGCCCAGACCAGCAGCGCCGCCACCGCCACCGTGGCCAGCGCCACCGGCCAGTCAATCCGCGGCGCTTCGGGCTCATCGGCGCCCGCTCGCGCCAGACGACCAACCGCGCCCAGAAGCAGGATACCGGTCAGCCCCGCGCCGATCGCGGCCTCGGCCAGCGCGACATCGGGCATCCCCAGCCGCACCCAGGACAGCGCGATCAGAACGCCATAGACGACAAAGAAAACCACCGCGCGAAACATCCCCGGTCCGGCCACCGCCGCCGTCGCCGCCAGAAGAATCAGCGCGCAAAGGGCCAGATCGAAAACCGCCATCAGCGTCCGCCCCGCACCAGCGCCGAACGCGAAACAAGCTGCGCCACGGTTCCGGCGGCCAGAAGTGCCAACGCCCATATCAACGCCAGCTTGGCCACCTCGGCCCAGGTCTGGGCCTGAAAGGCCAGCCCCAGCGCCAGCATGCCCAGCCCCAGATTGTCAGCCTTGGTCAGAGCGTGCAGACGGCTGAACGTGTCAGGGAAACGCAACAGGCCCAGCGTGCCGGCCAGGTAGAAGCCCAGGCCCGCCCCGGTCAGCACATAGCTTGCCAGCGCGCGCAACAGATCAAGGGTCATGGCGTGCGCTCGTCAGGGGTAGTGCCCAGCGTGCCGGCATCGGGCGATTCCTCTTCGGGGTCGCCCGCGCCATCCGGGCTGGTGGCCTTGACGAAACCGACGGCCGCCAGCGCCGCCAGCAAGGCCAGCACCAAGGCCACATCCAGCGCCGCCTTTTCACCCAGCGCCCAGAGGATCAGCAGCAGGCCCACGCCTGCCGTGCCCACCAGTTGCGCTGCCATCATTCTGTCGGCATCTTCTGGCCCCCGCCACACACGCCACAGCGCCGCCGCCAGGCTGCCCAGCAGTATCACCGCCACAAAGGCGAGCCAGCTGTTCATTCCCGCCCCTGTGATATCGCCGCGATTCGCGCTTCTTCGCGCGCAATCCCTTGCTCAAACCCCGCGCCACGGTCCAGCACATGCACCAGAAGCCGCCCTTCGGAGCATCCCGCCGCCAGCGTGCCCGGCATCAGCGACAATTCACCGCCCAGCGCCACCCGCCCGCCACCGGCCAGCCCGGTGGGATAAGCCACCCAGCCCGGTCGCAGCGCCAGGCGCAGACTGAAGGCACGCCGTGCTACATCGATCCCGCCTGACAACGAGCCCGCAAAGAAGCCCGGAACGATCGCAAGCGCGCGGAGCAGCCGCAATGTACCCACCGGAGGCAACAGGCGCAGGCTTAGCCAGACAGCGGCGGCAACGGTTGGCAAGCCAAAGGCCAGCGCATCGATTGCTGCGCCGGTCAGGGCAATCCAGATCGCGGCGAAAAGCGTTGTGCGTTTGGCGATGGCTGGCAGCATCGGGTGTCCCGTTCAACCCCTTCGATCAAAGCTATCCTATCAGTTGAACAAGGTAAACCGCGCCCCGGTTCCACACCGGGGCGCTCGATTATCCCTGAAGTGCCGCTCACTCGGCCGGTAGTGCTGCCTCTTCGATGACCAGCGGGTGCGGGATATGTGCCAGCATCTCTTTCGGGCAAAGCTGCAGGAAGTTGTGCTTCTCAATATCCCAGCGCCGCAGGATCTCGGCACCCTTGGCGCTTTCCGTTTCGGCGACATGACGCTCGATCAGCGCGCGAAGCTGCGCTTCCCAATGATCAACCGTTACCGGACAACTGACCAGCGTATCCATGTTGATCAGCGGCTGCGCCTTGCGCTCGGGGTCATGGAGATAGGCCATGCCGCCGGTCATGCCCGCACCGAAATTGGCACCGATATCGCCCAGAATGACGGCCACACCGCCGGTCATGTATTCACACCCGTTGGAGCCGCAGCCCTCGACCACCACCTGCGCGCCCGAGTTGCGCACGGCGAACCGTTCGCCCGCACGGCCAGCGGCGAACAGCGCGCCATCGGTGGCACCGTACAGCACCGTGTTGCCGATGATCGTGTTTTCGCTGGCTTTCAGCGGCGAAGACATGCGCGGACGCACCACCACCAGCCCGCCCGACAGACCCTTGGCCACATAGTCATTGGCGTCGCCGAACACTTCCAGCTTCAGCCCGCGCACCGCAAACGCGCCCAGTGATTGCCCGGCACTGCCCGCCAGCTTGACGGTCAGATGGTCCGGTTGCAGGTCATTGCGCATGCCGAAGCGGCGCACGATATGGCTGGAGGCGCGGGTGCCCACCGTGCGATGCGTATTGCGCACGGCATAGGACAGCTGCATCTTCTCGCCTTCCTCGAAGAACCGCGCGGCATCCCGGATGATCTCGGAATCCAGCGTCTCGGGCACCGCGTTGCGCGGCTTGTCGCGATCATAGCGGATGTTTTGTGCACCATCGACGGTGATGAGAAGCGGGTTGAGATCCAGATCATCCAGATGAGCCGAACCCCGGCTGACCTGCGTCAGCATATCGGCCCGCCCGATGATCTCGTCGATGGAACGCGCGCCGAGGCTGGCCAGAATCTCGCGCACTTCCTGTGCGTAGAAGGTGATCAGGTTTACCACCTTGTCTGCATTCCCGGTGAATTTGGCGCGCAGCCGTTCGTCCTGCGTGCACACCCCCACCGGGCAGGTGTTCGACTGGCACTGTCGTACCATGATGCAGCCCATGGCGATCAGGGCGGCGGTGCCGATGCCGTATTCCTCAGCACCCATCATCGCGGCCATGACGATATCGCGACCGGTGCGCAGGCCGCCATCGGTGCGCAGGGTCACCCGCTCGCGCAGGTTGTTCATGGCAAGAACCTGATGCGCCTCGGTCAGACCCATTTCCCACGGCAGGCCCGCGTATTTGATCGAGGTGCCGGGGCTGGCACCGGTCCCGCCGTTGTGGCCGGAGATCAGGATCACATCGGCCTTGGCCTTGGCCACGCCTGCGGCAATCGTGCCCACGCCGGATGATGCCACCAGCTTCACCGTGACCTTGGCGCGCGGGTTGATCTGTTTCAGATCGTAGATCAGCTGTGCCAGATCCTCGATCGAATAGATGTCGTGGTGCGGCGGTGGTGAAATCAGCGTCACACCGGGAGTGGAGTGGCGCAACCGTGCAATGAGTTTGGTCACCTTCATGCCCGGAAGCTGCCCCCCCTCGCCGGGCTTGGCGCCCTGTGCCACCTTGATCTCCAGCTCTTCGCAGGCGTTCAGATATTCCGCCGTCACGCCAAAGCGCCCGGATGCGACCTGCTTGATCTTGGCCGAAGGGTTGTCGCCATTGGCCTCGGGCAGGAAATGCGCGGGGTCTTCGCCGCCTTCGCCGCTGTCAGACTTGGCGCCGATCCGATTCATCGCAACATTGAGCGTCTTATGCGCCTCGGGGCTGAGCGCGCCCAGCGACATGCCCGGCGTCACGAAGCGCTTGCGGATCGCGGTGATCGATTCCACTTCTTCGATGGGAATCGGACGGCCCATCGGTTTGAAATCCAGCAGATCGCGTATGTGAATCGGCGGATTGCTTTGCATCGCGGTGGAGTATTTGCGCCACAGGTCATAACTGGCGCGGTCACAGGCCGATTGCAGCAGATGCATGGTCTGTGCTTCCCAGGCGTGTTTCTCGCCCGTGCGCCGCAGTTTGTAGAACCCACCCACCGGCAGCACCCCGGCCTCGCCGATCCAGCCGCGCGCGTGAACCTCTTCCTGCTTGCGCTGGATGCCGTGCAGGCCGATGCCGGAAATGCGGCTGTGCATGCCGGGGAAGTATTCAGCCACCATGGCGCGCGACAGGCCCACGGCTTCAAAGTTCAGTCCGCCGCGATACGAGGAAATTACCGAAATCCCCATCTTCGACATGATTTTCAGAAGGCCCGCATCAATCGCATCGCGGTAGCGGCGCATGGCGTCAGTCAGGCTGCCGTCCAACAGCCCTCGGGCGATGCGCTCGGCAATGGTGTCCTGTGCCAGATAGGGGTTTACCGTGGTCGCACCGCAACCGATCAGCACCGCGAAATAATGCGGGTCAATGCATTCCGCCGCGCGCACATTGAGGCTGGTAAAGGTCCGCAGACCCTTGCGCGTCAGCCAGGAATGCACCGCGCTGGTGGCCAGGATCATCGGCATCGGAACCCGGTCAGGCCCCTGCCGCTCATCGCTCAGCACGATATGCCCGGCGCCCGAGCGCACGGCATCCTCGGCCTCGGCGCGGATGCGCTCCAGCCCGGCGCGCAGGGCATCTTCGGTTGCACCCGCGGCGATGGTGCAGTCGATATGCGCCACGCTTTCGCCGAACTGCGCGGCCATCACCGCGAATTCCTCATTCGCAATGAAGGGGCTTTCAAGCACCAGGATCTCGGTTTGGGCAGAGCTTTCATCCAGCACGTTCTTGAGGTTGCCGAAGCGGGTTTTCAGGCTCATCACCCGCGCCTCGCGCAGGCTGTCGATAGGCGGGTTGGTCACCTGGCTGAAGTTCTGGCGGAAATAGTGGCTCAGCGGACGATAGACCTGGCTGAGCACGGCAGCGGGCGTGTCATCGCCCATCGAGGCTATCATCTCCTTGCCGTCCTCGGCCATCGGCACCAGAACCTGCTCGATTTCCTCCATCGTGTAGCCAGCGGCAATCTGGCGCCTGCGCAGTTCCACGCCATCGTGCTTCGCGGTTTCAGGAACGTCACGCAGCAGACTGTTCAACTCGACGATCTTTTCGATCCAGTCACCAAAGGGCTGGGCGGCGGCCAGTTTGTCCTTGATGGCGATATCGCGATAGAGCTTGCCTTCCTCCATATCGACGGCAATCATCTGCCCCGGCCCCAGCGCGCCCTTCTCGCGCACCGTCATCTCGTCCACCGGCACCATCCCGGCCTCGGAACCCGCGATCAGCATTCCATCGCCGGTGACGACATAGCGCATCGGGCGAAGGCCATTGCGATCCAGCCCGCCACAGACCCAGCGGCCATCGGTCATGGCCAGCGCAGCCGGGCCGTCCCATGGCTCCATCACCGAGTTGCAGTAGGAATACATGTCTTGCCACGCCTGCGGCATCTCGACGGCGGTTTTCGACCATGCCTCGGGCACCATCATGGTCTTGGCCATTGGCGCATTGCGCCCGGCGCGCACCAGAACCTCGAATACCGCATCCAGTGCCCCCGAATCCGAGGCACCGGCGGGGATGATCGGCTTGATGTCCTCGGCCAGTTCACCAAAGGTGTTCGACGCCATGCGGATTTCATGGCTTTTCATCCAGTTGACATTGCCCTTGAGCGTATTGATCTCGCCGTTATGGGCCAGCATGCGGAAGGGCTGGGCCAGCCACCATTGCGGGAAAGTGTTGGTTGAATAGCGCTGGTGATAGATCGCGAAGGCCGAAACGAAGCGCTCGTCCATCAGGTCAGGGTAGAACGAGGCCACCTGTTCAGCCAGCATCATCCCTTTGTAAATGATCGACCGGCAGGACAGGCTGCACAGGTAAAGCCCCTGAATCTGCGCAGCAATTGCCGCCTTCTCAATGCGGCGACGGATCACGTAAAGCTCGCGCTCAAAGGTCTCTTCGTCGATTTCCTTGGTGTTCTTGATCAGGATCTGCTCGATCTCAGGCCGGGTGGCGTTGGCCTTTTCGCCCAGCACCGAGATATCGACCGGCACATGCCGCCAGCCGTAGATGTAATACCCCATCCGCAGCACTTCGGATTCGATGATCGTGCGGCAGCGTTCCTGCGCGCCGAAATCGGTGCGTGGAAGGAAAACCTGGCCCACAGCGATCAGCGCGTTCGGATCAGGCTCATGCCCGGTGCGGCGGATCTGGTCATGGAAGAACGGCACCGGGATCTGCACATGAATGCCCGCGCCATCGCCGGTCTTGCCATCGGCATCGACCGCGCCGCGGTGCCAGACGGCCTTCAGCGCATTGATCCCGTTCTCGACCACCTGGCGCGAGGGCTTGCCGTTGATCGACACCACCAGCCCCACCCCGCATGAGGCGTGTTCGTCATCGGCCTTGTAAAGCCCGTTCTGGTCCATCCAGCGGCGCTTCGCTTCCTCGGCGGCAACCCATTCGGCATCGAATTTCGTCATCGGTTTATTCCTCTCCGGAAAAGGTCAGCGTGGCTGACCATCAATTCCTGCGCCCGGTGGCCGGGCAGCATGCCTGATTACTGGCGTGGATTACTCGGCCGCCACGGCCTGACCGGCCTGCAACAGATATTCGACAATCGAATCCGCCGCCTCGCGCCCGTCGCGGATGGCCCAGACCACCAGCGAGGCCCCGCGCACGATGTCACCCACGGCGTAAACGCCCGGCAACTTGGTGGCATGGGTGCCAAACTCGGCGCGGATCGTGCCCCAGCGGGTTACCGCCAGCTCCGGCTCGTCCCACAGTTTGGGCAGGGTTTCCGGCTCGAAGCCCAGCGCCTTGATCACCAGATCGGCCTCTTCGACATAATCGGCCCCTTCGATCACCTCGGGCGCGCGGCGACCGGTGGCATCGGGCGGGCCAAGGCGCATGCGCTGCACCTGCACACCCGTCACCGCCGTTTCGCCAATGAACCCGGCGGGCGCGGCCTGCCAGACGAACTCCACGCCTTCTTCCTCGGCGTTCTGCACCTCGCGCTGGCTACCCGGCATATTGGCCCGGTCCCGGCGATACAGGCATTTGACGCTGTCGGCGCCTTGCCTGATGGCGGTGCGCACGCAGTCCATTGCCGTGTCGCCGCCGCCGATCACCACCACCCGCTTGCCCGCGGCATTCAGCGCGCCGCTGTCATATTCCGGCACGTCATCACCAAAGCTTTTCCGGTTGGAAGCGGTCAGATAATCCAATGCGCGCTCGATCCCCGTCAACGCCGCGCCCGGCGCCTGCAGTTCACGCGATTTGTAAACGCCAGTGGCAATCAAGACAGCATCATGCTGCCCCCGTATGGCAGCAAAGCTGATATCCTCGCCCACATTACAGTTCAGCACGAACTGTACGCCGCCCGCCTCCAGTTGCTCGATCCGTCTCATGACAACCGGTTTCTCCAGCTTGAATCCGGGAATGCCATAGGTCATCAGCCCGCCCGCGCGGTCGTAGCGATCATAGACCGTCACCTGAATGCCCGCGCGCCGGAGCCGGTCAGCCGCTGCCAGCCCACCGGGGCCGGCACCAATGATCCCCACCGATTCAGGGCGCTCCTGCGCAGGCTTGATTGGTTTGACCCAGCCTTTCTCCCAGGCGGTATCGGTGATGTATTTTTCCACCGCGCCAATCGTCACCGTGCCGTGGCCTGATTGTTCGATCACGCAATTGCCCTCGCACAAACGGTCCTGCGGACAGATGCGACCGCAAATTTCGGGAAAGGTGTTGGTAGCCTGGCTCATCTCATAGGCTTCCTCCAACCGCCCCGTGGCGGTCAGCATCAGCCAGTCGGGGATGTTGTTGTGCAGCGGGCAATGCGTCTGGCAATAGGGGACACCACATTGGCTGCAGCGGCTGGCCTGCTCGGCGGCCTTCTCGGCGGCGTATTCCTCGTAAATCTCGCCGAAATCCTCACGACGCTCGGTGGCGTTACGCTTGGCAGGCATCTGCCGGGGTTTCGTTACGAATTGCAGCATGCGTGGCGTTGCCATGGAGCGGTCCTCCTGAAGGTACAGCGGGGGAATAACCCGCGCCGGGCACAATTAAAAGTCAGCATAGCTGACCTATTATGAAGAAAAATCTCAGGAAGGGGTCGAATCTTTCATTTTTCTTCGCATTTTGGGTCAGCATTATTTACCCATCATCGCGCTTCCCCTCGCCGCTCAGCCCGTTATTGTGCCCAAAACACCGGGGCAGCGCATGACACTCTTCCAGCTTTTCATTCTCGCCATCGTGCAGGGAATCACCGAATTCCTGCCGATTTCATCTTCAGCGCATCTGGTGCTGCTGCATGAACTTGGCGGCCCGTCAGGCGAGGCACTGGCCCTTGATGTGGCGGTGCATCTCGGCTCGATTCTTGCCGTGATCCTTTATTTCCGTCACGATGTCGCCGCAGCGGTGGCCGGTATCGGCCCAGCAATGCGCGGGAGACTTGAAAGCTACGAGGCCCGGCTGGCGCTTGGACTGATGATTGCCACCGTGCCCGCCGTCATCCTTGGCGCGGTCCTGCAACTTACGGGTTGGATTCATTATTTGCGCAGCATTACGGTCATCGGCTGGATGATGATCCTGTTCGGAATGCTTCTCTATGCCGCGCACCGGTTCATGCCCGAAGCGCGCCGCGCCACCGACTGGCGGCTTCGCGATGCGGTGATCATGGGCCTGTGGCAGGCCGTCGCGCTGGTGCCGGGTGTCTCGCGTTCGGGCATTACCATGACGGCCGGGCGGTTTCTGGGGTTCGACCGGCATTCAGCGGCCAAGGTGGCGCTGCTGATGTCGATTCCGATCACACTGGCGACCGGTGGCGCGCTTGGGCTGGAACTGCGCAAGGTCGATTTCGAAACCTCGGCCATCATACGCGAATCACTGACTGCGGCAGCCGTCGCCTTTATCGCGGCCTGGCTGGCACTTGCGACCATGATGAAGCTTCTCAACCGCGTTAGCTTCACGCCCTATGTAATCTACCGGATCATGCTGGGCGCTGTGCTCTTGTGGCTGGCTTACACCTGAACCGCGGCCCTCAACCCGGACGGCGCAGCCCCTTGGCCGATTCGTTGATCGCGGTATATTGCCCGGCGGGTCGGAACCGCCACAGGTAGCCGGGCAGAACCAGCTCCATCGGCACCGGCTCTATCCCCAGATCGGCAAAGCCCTTAGCATCAGACGCGACCACGTTGTTACGCGCAAGATTGCACAACTGATCCTTGGTCAGCACCGTATTGGTGAACAGCCCCGCCGTGATGAACTGCGCAAAGCCCAGCATGCCAGCAACAAAACGCGCCATGAAACCGGGCATGTTAATGATCACCCGCTTGCGCCGGATCTCGGCCAGCATCATCTCCATCAGCTCTCGGAAGCTGCGCATATCAGGCCCGCCCAGTTCATAGGTGCCCGCGGGCACCTCGCCCTGCGCGGCCATGGCGGCGGCTTTGGCCACGTCATCGACATAGACGGGTTGGAACAGCGTCTCGGCGTGCGCGATCGGCAGGAAGGGGAAAAGCCGGGTCATACCGGCGAATCGGTTGAAGAACTGATCCTCGGGGCCGAAGATGATCGACGGTCGCAAGATCACCGCGCCGGGGAAAGCTGCTTTTACCGCCTCTTCACCCGCCGCCTTGGTGCGCGCGTATTCACTGTCAGACGCGATGTCAGCGCCGATGGCGGATATCTGCACCAGTTGCGCCACCCCACCCTCGGCAGCCAGCCGCGCCACGCGCTCTGCCCCCTCGGCCTGAACGGCGGCAAAGCGGTTCTTGCCGCTTTCGGCCAGAATACCCACGCAGTTCACCACCGCCTCGGCACCCGCCATAACCGCACGCAGCGAATTCTCGTCACGGATATTGCACAGAACCGGCTCGACCTGACCGACCACGCCATAGGTGCGCACCTGCAAATTCTGACTGGGCCGCCGCGTGGCGACCCGCACCCGCCAGCCCGCCTGCGCCATGCGCCGCGCGATATAGCGCCCCACGAACCCCGAACCGCCAATGATCGTGACCAGCTTTGTCATTCCCGCCTCCGCGTCTGCGCCGCTTTCCCTTGCTCAATACCGCCGCACCCCAGCCCGGACAAGCCAAAACCCCGGAGCGCGCGCCCATGACGCGCCGTTGCGGCGCAAAACTTTTGGGGCGGATCGCTTTTCACCGCTTTCCCCCGTTGACAGCGTCACAGGCCGGGGATAATCACCCTCCACGCAACCTGCCCAGGTGGCGGAACTGGTAGACGCGCTAGCTTCAGGTGCTAGTGCCCGTACGGGCGTGGAGGTTCGAGTCCTCTCCTGGGCACCATATCCCGCCGCAATTGGCAAAAGGGGATATGACATGACAATCCACATCTACCAGAACGATTTGCCGGACGGCCTGACGCTTGGTCCGGTCGTCGCCATAGACTGCGAAACGATGGGATTGTTGCCCCATCGTGACCGCCTTTGCCTTGTTCAGCTTTCCGGCGGCGACGGCGATGCGCATCTGGTGCAGATTACCCAGGACCAGACCGAGGCGCCCAACCTGACCCGCATGCTGGCCGATCCAGCGGTGCTGAAGCTGTTTCATTTTGGCCGCTTCGATATCGCCGTCCTGCTGCATCGCTTCGGCGTGCTGACCGCGCCTGTCTGGTGCACCAAGATCGCCTCGAAACTGGTGCGCACCTATACCGACCGGCACGGGCTGAAATACCTCTTGCAGGAAATGCTGGGCGTGGACATCTCGAAACAACAGCAAAGCTCGGACTGGGGCGCAAGGAAACTCAGCGGTGCGCAGATGGAATACGCCGCCTCGGATGTGCTGTATCTTCACCGGCTGAAAGCGGCGCTTTGCCCGGTGCTGGAGCGCGAAGGACGCACTGAACTGGCACAACGCTGTTTTGATTTTCTGCCTGCTCGCGCGCAGCTTGACCTTGCGGGGTGGCCGGATACCGATATCTTCGCCCATTAAGCTGTGCTAGGCCAGCACCATGATCCGCACCCTGCCCAATGCCGGACGGTATTCGCGCATGATCGGCTTGCTCAAGCTTGTCTTGCCGCTGAACGCGCTGGTCTTGATGTCGATGGTATTCCTGCTTGCCCGCCCGGTCGATCCCAGCCGCGCTATCGAGATGGCAGAAATTGATGTCGAGGAACGCGCGCGCGATCCGCGCATTTCGGGCGCACGTTTCGCCGGGGTCACCGATGACGGCGCCGCGCTCCGGATCGTCACGGAAACCGCGCGCACCGATCCGCGGGCGATGCTGCGGTTCAATGTCACGGGGCTTGAACTGTATCTGGACGGTCCAGGCGGCGAATCGGTCCAGGCGCACGCAGATTCAGGAGCTATCGACCGCGGTGAAGGCAGCTTTTCGATGGAAGGAGGGGTTCAGGTTACGGCCTCGCCTGGTTATCGGCTGGAAACCGAGCGCGTGAGCGGCCTTCTGGACCATACCCGCATCGAGGTGCCCGGCACCCTGACTGGGCAGGCGCCAGCAGGCGAAATTACCGCAGGAAACCTGATCGTAGCCACGGCCACGCCACAGAGATCAGCATATACGCTTGTTTTCAGTGGCGGTGTGCGTTTGATATATCATCCTTAGATCGAGGAGATGCAGATGCTGCACAGGATTCTGTCATTCACACTCGCCTTGCTGCTTGGTGTCGGCATGGCGTCAGCACAGGACATGCAGCTTCGGCTGGGTCAGTCGCTGAACCTTTCCGAACGACAACTCGAAATCAACGCGGAAACGCTTGAGGTTGATCAGGAAACCGGGGTCTCGACATTCTCGGGCAACGTCGTCGTGTCGCAGGGCGAGATGCGGTTGACGGCGCAAACCCTGCGGATTGAATACAGCGCCACGGGCGAGGGTTCACGCCAACGCATCGACCGGCTGCTGGCAGACGGCGGGGTGACCATGGTCACCGAATCCGAGGCCATCGAGGCCCGTTCAGCCATCTATTCACTTGCGGAGCAGACGCTGGAGATGACCGGCGATGTCGTTCTGGTTCAAGGTGTCAACATTCTGGCGGGAGAACGTTTCTTTGCCAATCTGCGCGCCGGAACCGGGAGAATGTCTGGCGGGGTGCGCACCCTGATCGACCTGGAGTAAATCTGCATGGCCGATCCGGCGCTACCCGCAAAAGGTTTGCGGGTCGATAACCTTCGTAAAAGCTACAAGCGCCGACCGGTGTTGCGTGATGTCAGCATGGTGCTGGAGCGCGGCGAAGTGGTGGCGCTTCTCGGGCCCAACGGCTCGGGCAAGACGACCTGTTTCTATTGCGTCGCAGGGCTGGTGCCTGCTGATGGCGGGCGCGTCAGCATTGACGGCACCGATGTGACGGGCTGGCCGATGTATCGCCGCGCGCGGTTGGGGATCGGTTATCTGCCGCAGGAGATGTCGATCTTTCGCGGGCTGACGGTAGCGGAAAACATCATGGCGATTCTGGAAATCTCGGTGCCGGACCGCTTCCAGCGAGCCGAGCGGCTGGAAGAGCTGCTGACTGAATTCTCCATATCGCATTTGCGCGATTCTCCGGCGCTGGCGCTATCGGGCGGGGAGCGTCGGCGCACCGAGATTGCGCGCTGCCTGGCTTCAAACCCCGGATTCGTGCTTCTTGACGAACCCTTCGCCGGGGTCGACCCCATTGCGGTCGGCGAGATCCGGCATCT
The DNA here is from genome assembly GCA_964496915.1 of uncultured Rhodobacter sp. Lineage (GTDB taxonomy): Bacteria > Pseudomonadota > Alphaproteobacteria > Rhodobacterales > Rhodobacteraceae > Pararhodobacter. The sequence continues at coordinate 449,106 of CAZCAX010000001.1, read as the reverse complement.
GGTCGGTGATCTGCGCTCACGCGGGATCGGGGTGCTGATTACCGATCACAATGTCCGCGAAACGCTTGAGATCGTGGACCGCGCCTATATCCTGCATGATGGGGTCGTGATGATGAGCGGCACGCCTGATGAGGTGGTTGCGGATGAGAACGTGCGGCGTGTCTATCTGGGAGACACCTTTCGCTAGAGCATGTCGCTCAAAGGTCGAAACCGATTCTGAGCATCCCGAATATGCAGCATCCTTCAGCCTGGGGGCAGCATGGCTCTGAGAACCCGCATGGACCTGCGCCAGACACAGGGTCTGGCGCTCACGGTGCAGATGCGCGTGGCCCTGTCGGTGCTGCGCATGTCGCCTCAGGAACTGGCCGAGGAGATCGCCCGCGAAGTCATGCGCAACCCCTTCCTGCTGCAGGATCCATCGCCCGCCTATATCGGCCAGAACCAACCACGGGACATGGCCGCGGATCTGGCCGCACGCGAGACCTCGCTTCAGGTTTCGCTGACGCGACAGCTGGCGTTGATGGGCCTGCCCCCGCGTATCGAGGCCGCGGCGCAGTTGCTGGTGGGCGAGTTGCGCGAGGATGGCATACTTGATGTCACGCTTGACGAACTTTCCTCCGAACTGGACCTGCCGACAGATCTGCTGGAAACCGCGCTGGAAGCGCTGCAACGCTGCGAACCGGCGGGGGTTGGCGCCCGCGACCTGCCCGAATCGCTGCGCCTGCAACTGATCGACAGGGGCCTTTCCCCCGCCGAAGCCGCGCAGACAGTGACGCATATTCGCCTGTTCGCGGCGCATGATTGGAACGCAATCAATCGCCATCTTGCCTTGCCGCGCGCACAGGCCGAACAGCGCGCCGATCTGGTCCGCAGCCTTTCCATGCGCCCCACCACCGCCGCCCCTGCCGCGCCGGAAACGCTGGCGCGCGCCGATCTGCGGCTGGAACGCGCGGCAAACGGTGCACCGGCAATCACGCTGACCCGCGAACGGCCGATCGCGCGACTGGATGAAACCCTAGTTGAACGCGCCAGCACCGAGGGTTTCGCCCCCGAGTTGCTGGCCCGCGCCCGCGCGCTTCTGGCTGCGCTGGACCAGCGTGGCCAGACCCTGCAGCGTATTGGGGATTGGCTGCTGGAGAATCAGCCCGGCTTCTTTTCCACCGGCCCCGCTGCACTGACCCCCCTGACCCGCGCATCTCTTGCATCCGCACTGGGGCTGCACCCGTCAACAATCAGCCGCGCTGTCGCGGGCAAGACCATCGATGTTGATGGCCGCCTCTGGCCGTTGTCAGTGTTCTTTTCCGCCGCAATTCCTGCGCAAGATACCGAAATTTCCGCCCGGCAGGTGCAGGCGCGCATCCACGCCTTGATCGCCGCTGAACCACGCGAGCGCCCACTCAGCGATGAGGCGCTTGTTCAGCATCTGCATGCGGAAGGCGTTGACATCGCACGGCGAACTGTCGCCAAATACAGACAAGACCTGCGCATACCCTCATCGGCACAGCGGCGGCGTCGTACCAAGGCCCGCCGCAAGCCCTGAGGCAAGAAGGACAGGTTGACCGAAGCGGAGACATCCTGGCCATACCGGTCAGGGCACGTCCGCAGCCGTAGAAGGAGAGGCCAATGCGGTACCAAATCAGCGGAAAACAGATTGATGTCGGCGAAGCGCTGCAAGCGCATGTCAAAAACGAACTGGGCATCGTGATGGACAAATACTCCCAGCGCCCGACCGAAGCCATCGTCGTGTTTTCCCGCGATGCGCATAACTTCGTATGCGAAGCCACCGTTCACCTTTCATCAGGACTGACCGCGCAGGCCAAGGCCCATGCGAACGAGATTTATGCCTCTTTCGATGCCTGCGGCGAAAAGATGGACAAGCAGCTGCGCCGCTACAAACGCCGGCTGAAGGACCATTATCGCGCGCGGCCCGAACCGGTTGTCTTTGCCGAAGGCTCGTCGTATATCCTCGCCGCTGAAGAAGGATCAAACGGCGATGAGCCAGAGACGCTGCAGCCGATCATCATTGCCGAGATGGAAGCGCGGATTCCGGCACTTTCAGCAGGTGAGGCTGTGATGCAGATGGAACTGGCAAATTCCAATGTCCTGGTGTTCCGCAACGAGCGGCATGGTGGGATCAACGTGGTTTACCGGCGCGACGACGGCAACATAGGCTGGGTCGATCCGCAATAAGACAAGGCCGCCATCCGGGGCCACCCTCATACGGCCCCGGATGGCGGCCTGCACGATTTGAATTACAGGAGCAGCGAATGGAGCTGGCCGATTTGTTGAAGCCCGAAGCGGTTCGGATCTCCAGCAACATGAAGAGCAAGAAGCGCCTGTTCCTCGATCTCGCCGAGATCGCCGCAGCCGCCTATGGGATCGACGAAGCCCCGGCGGTGGATGCGCTTCAGGAACGCGAAAGTCTTGGGCCTACGGGCGTCGGCCATGGCGTCGCGCTGCCGCATGCGCGGATCGACGGCATTGATCGCGTGCGCGGCGTGTTCTTGCGGCTGGAACGACCGCTTGACTACGGCTCGGTCGACCGTGCGCCAGTGGATCTGGTGTTTGCCCTGTTCGCACCGCGCGAAGCTGGGGTTGAGCATTTGAAGGCACTGGCGCTTGTCTCGCGAACACTGCGCGACGCGGCGGTCTGTACCAAGCTGCGTGCCAATATCGAGCCTGACAAGCTCTATGCAATCCTGTCCACCCATCCTGACAGCAAGGCCGCCTGACGGCCGGCCACACACCGCAATGTGCTGAAGCGTCTGTCACGGGCACACCGAAAGGCACGAACACGATATCGCGTCTTTGCGCCCGTGCAATGGCTGCGCCTTCCCGCTCAGAAAGGCGTCGGCGCGCGAAAAGTCTGCGGCTGTCCGGTCATCGGGTGGGTCAGCCGCAATTCTTCGGCATGCAACATCAGCCGTGGGAAGTCCGCCGCCGCGCCGCGGGCGTAAAGCGTATCTCCCAGTATCGGATGCCCAAGCGCCTGCATATGCACCCGCAGTTGATGACTGCGACCAGTGACAGGCACCAGCCGCATTCGCGCGTTGTCGCCCTCATGGCGCAACACGCGCCAATCGGTCTGCGCCGGACGGCCGGTTTCATGGCAGACTTTCTGGCGCGGACGGTTCGGCCAGTCCACGATCAGCGGCAGATCTACGCGCCCGCGCTTTTCCAAAGGGTGCCCGCTCACCAGAGCGACATAGCGTTTCTGCGTGCGGCGGTTTTCGAACTGCTGGCCCAGATGCGCCTGTGCCTGTGCCGTCAGCGCAAAGATGATCACGCCCGATGTGTCCAGATCCAGCCGATGCACCAGCAGCACCGAGGGAAACTCGGCGCGCAACCGGGCAATCAGGCAATCCGCCCGCTCGATTCCACGCCCGGGGACCGACAGGAGCCCGGCAGGCTTGTCTGCCACAACGATATCGTCATCGGCATGCAGGATCGACAGCGGCACCTGCGGCGGCGTATAAATAAAATCACTCATGGCGCCCCATAGCGCGCCTTGCCCTGCTCAGTCCAGCGCTCGGATCAGTTTGCGCTCAAGTGGTGACAACACCTGGCTGAGCGTACTGCCGCGTTTCAGAATCTGCCCCTCAGAACCGTAAAGCGCGTAAAGCCCCTGGCGCAAACGCTGTTTGGGGATCTTTTCAATCCGGTAGAGCGGGTTCTCGGCAGCACGGCGGAAAACACTGAACACCGCGCGTTCACGAAGGCATGAGATTCCATAGTCGCGCCAGATGCCCGCCGCAACGAAACGGCCATAGACAGACAGTATTGCTCCCAGCTCTCGCCGGTCGAAGCTGACGCTGTCGGCCACCCTGGATGATGAAGGCACATGCGACTGAACATTCATCCTTCAAGCCTGCCGCCGACACACGAACAAATCAAGCCGCCCGCGCGCCCTTGGTCAAAAAAAGCATCATACCAACGCTGCGCAGTCTGATTCGCGCAAACGAATGGCCCGGATTGAAGCGCAGACTGATCCTTACAGTAGCAAGTGATCCGTCAATGGCCATGGCCGGGTATTGGCCATGCACAGCGCAATTGGCCAGCAAGAATGATCTAACCGCAGGTGATCGACACGATCCGGCGGTTGGCCGGATGGATTTCAACGTTCAGGCGATTGGGGTCATAATCCATCGTTACCGACATATCTGAACGATAGATCCGCAGGGTGCCCCGCCATGGGAAAGGGTCGGGCAGCGGCCCGCCGACCAGATGTTGATACCGCGCAGCGTTGCACACCTCGCGCGGACCCCGATGCGGCGTTGGCTGCGGAATCGGTCGAACAATCGGCTCGGGTCGTGGATAGGGGGCAGGAGCGGGCATCACACAGGCTCCAAGCAAGGTCGTCACAGCAGTCAGTGCAATGAAACGCATGTTCAGATCCCTTTATAAAAAAGCACTTTCATCACAATGACGGATCGCCCAGCCTGGCGCAAGCACTGGACAGCTGACAGGCAAACCCCTATCTGGCGGGAATGGCCCAGAAATCAGATCCCAATTACAAGATCATCGCCGAAAACCGCCGGGCGCGCTTCGATTACTTCATCGAAAGCGACGTTGAATGCGGAATCATGTTGATGGGTTCGGAGGTGAAATCACTGCGCTCGGGCCAGGCCAATATCGCCGAAAGCTACGCCAATGTCGAAGATGGCGAGTTGTGGCTGATCAACAGCTATATCGCCCCCTATACCCAGGCCAAGACGTTCGGCCATGAAGAGCGGCGCAAGCGCAAGCTGCTGGTTAACCGTCGCGAACTGGCGCGGCTATGGGCAGCAACAGCGAAAGAGGGCATGACCCTGGTGCCGCTGGTGATGTATTTCAACCATCGCGGGCTGGTGAAGCTGAAAATTGGCGTGGCCAAGGGCAAGAAGCTGACCGACAAGCGCGCAACCTCGGCCAAGCGTGACTGGGACCGCCAGAAGCGCCGCCTGCTCAAGGAGCATGGCTGACACCGCAGGTCGTCCATAAACCATCCCCTGTCAGCGCGGCAGCGCCACTTCCACAATCGCAGTGGTGCGCTGCGGGGCGCGCGTGTAGCTGGTCATCAGCGCCCGCAGCGCGCCATTTCCGGCCTGCCAGACAGAAACCCCGGATAGTTCGCCAAATTGGCCCCCGGCGCTGCGCATCACGACCGTTCCAGCGTCGATCCGGCTGCCCTGTAGCACAAACCGGCGCAACTGCATCCGGAGTCCTTCGGGGCCGCGCGCGCGCTCCAGCAGGTAAAGTCGCCCATCCGGGCCGATATCGGCCCCCACCGGATGAAACTGGCCGTCTGTGGGCAGCCTGAAACTGCCCACCCATTCACCGTTCCAGAAATGATAGGACGGGATGCCGTGAGTCATCCGTGCCGCGCGTTCAGGAACGGCATAAAGCACACCCGAGCGGCTGATCGCCAGGGCCGACAGCCCCGCGCCGACCGTCAGGCGCGAGAAGTCCTGATGCACGGGCAGGGTGGAAGCCGGAGCATCGGGTGCGGCATAGGACCAGACGCGGCCAAACCCTTCAAAGGACACGAATATCCGCCCATCGCGCCCCGCCGCGAGCCCCTGCGCATTGCGCCAGGGGCCGGTCAGCGGCACGCCTTCAGGATCTCGCAGATACCGGATCGCGCGGGTGTCGACACCAGTAATCTGCCCGTCGCGCCCGCGTTCCAGCCTGCCCCTTGCCAGAACACCCAGATCGTTCAGCAACAGGACTTCTGCCCCGTCGTCGGTATGGATCGCTGTGAAGCGTTGCAACCGTTCATCCTCGGACTGCCAGCGAAGATGCGACAGAACCTGCGGCGTCGGCACGTCCTGCGCAAGCATCGGCGCAGGTGCAATGGCGCCGATGCAAGCCATGACCAGCACGCGGGCCATCATTGAGTGCGCGCCACCTCGGAACATTGCTGCGGCAGATCAGCCAGAGTGAATTCGCGCGGATGCCGCCTGCGCGGTGCCGGTGGCTCGGTGCGCTCAGTGCGGGGCGGTGGGTTCAGATAGTCGGTGACCCACCACATCAGTGTATCGTCGCAACCGTTTCCACCATTCGACAGTTCGGCCACCGTGGGTGTCTGTGTCTCGCAGTTGCGCGAATCTGCCGGGCAGCGCATCCGCACATGGAAATGATAATTGTGTCCGGCCACGGGACGAATGCGTTGCAACCAGGGCGTATCGGCCGGGGTGGCGCTGCGACACATTTCGATCTTGACGGCCGCCGCCACAAACACGCGATCCACCCGAGGGTCGCTGGCAGCAGCACGCAACAGGGCATGGTGCTGCGCCGTCCAGTTGCTGTTGACAGCGCGCTGATCTTCGGTGCGCACCGAGATGGAACTGAGGTTTTCACGCTCAGCGCGCGTCAGGTTCAGCCGAGATGGCGGCAACATCCAGATATCGGCATCCAGCCCCATCTGATGGCTGGCGTGCCCCGATGTCATCGGCCCGCCGCGCGGCTGGCTGATATCACCGACGTAGAGCCCCCGCCAGCCGATCTGCACCGCCGCGCGCGACAGATCCTGCAAATAGGCGATCATCTCGGGATGGCCCCAGTTCCGGTTGCGGCTCAGCCGCATGGCCTGCCAGGTGGGGCCGGTTTCAGGCAGGGCCACAAGACCATCGGCGCAGCCCCGCGCATAGGAACCATAGGCCTGCGGCCGTGCCATCGACGGCAGGGCATGTGCACCGAACAACTGGTTCGCCAGATCCTGCGCCCCAGCCGGAACCGGAAGGGCAAGCAAGGCGGCGGCAATCAGACTGCGTGTTCGGGTTCCCATTCTTGCGGGTTCTCTCCTTCAGGCTTGACCCAGATTAGCAGCACAAGCCCCACAAGGAAAAGCCCGATCAACGGTGAAACGCCCAGACGCTGGCTGCCCGAAACCGTGGTTGCCAGCGCAATCAGCCCCGGCGCCATGAACGACAGCGCCTTGCCCGACAGCGCGTAAAGGCCAAAGGCCTCGGTCATGCGCTCAGGGTTGGCCTGGCGCACCATCATCGTGCGCGACGCTGCCTGAACTGCACCGCCCGAGGCACCGATCAGGCAGCCGCAGAGATAGAACAGGATATCCGGCGCATTTGACCCGGCTTCAACCGGCATGAACAGAATCATGCTTCGGTCGGTCGAGATGATGACGGCGCAGACCAGGATCAACGCCAGAATACAGGCTATGATCACCGGCTTCGGTCCAAAGCGTCGGTCGAAGCGTCCGCCAACCCAACAACCGATGGCGCCGACGCTGGCTGCCAGAATACCGAACACCCCGATCTGCACGATCGACCAGCCCAGCACCCCGGCCGCATAGATACCGCCAAAGGCGTAAATCCCGTTGAGCGCGTCACGGTAAAACGTGCTCGACAAGAGATAGGCCATGAGGCTGCTCTGACGCGGAAGAGTCTTCAGCGTGTGGCCCAGTTCACGCAGCCCGGCCTTGATCAACGCGCCGCTGACGGGTTTCTGGCTGGCCGGCTCACGCACCCACAGAAAGAACGGAATGACGAAGATCAGATACCACAGCGCCGTGAAGGGACCGACAGAGCGGGTGCCCTCACGCGGTTCCGGATCCAGCCCGAAAAGCGGCTCCAGGCCGATCAGCGTAACGCCCTGATCGTTTTCGGCCAGAAACAGCAGCATGACCACCAGCGCCGCCAGCCCGCCCAGATAACCAAACGCCCATCCCGAGCCCGATATACGCCCGATCTCGGTCTTGCTGCCCAGCGTCGGCAGGATCGCGTTGGTGAAGATGATGCCATACTCCAGCCCCACCATGCCAACGCCAAAGGCGACCAGTATCCAGAATATCGTGGTCGAATCCGCCCCCGGCACCGCCCACCACAGCGCCCAAGCCCCAAGGAAATAGAGAAGCGACCAAAGCAGAATCCAGGGACGTTTGGACCCGGTATTGTCGGCAATCGCACCAAGAATTGGCGCAAACACCGCAATCAACACGCCGGCGCCAAAATTCATCCAGCCCCAGAGCGCCTGCCCTGTCACAGGATCGGGTGCAACAGAAGCCGCGAAATAGGGGGCGAAGATGAAGGTCAAAAGCAGCGTGTTGTAGGGCTGGTTGGCCCAGTCGAACCACCACCAGCCCCAGATGCGTTTCGAATTGCTGTTCCCGGCCATATACTTGCTCCCCGTTTGCGCAGATCAAGCCCCAAGCGCCCGAGACTGGCAAGCGCTGAATTGTGCCGTTACGCAAAATTCATGCGCGGCGCATCGGGTGGAGGAAGAGGGGGGCCAGCCCCCCTCGCCGCTGCGCGGCTCACCCCCCGGCGTATTTATGGCAAGATGAAAGCAGGTTCAGCGCCCCTTTCTCAGCGCTTTTTCATCGCGTCCAGAAGCACCGCGCCAAGGCCACCGGGGGCAGAGGGTTTTGCGGCGGGGCCTGCGCTGGTACGGTTCGGCGCGCGGGATTTCGGGCCGTCCTTCGGCCCGCGTTCCGGCTTTGTGCCGGCATTGTCCTTGCGCATCGTCAGCCCGATGCGCTTGCGCGCCACATCCACCTCGACCACCCGTACCCGCACCACATCGCCGGCCTTGACCACCTCGTGCGGGTCTTTGACGAAGCGATCCGCCAGTTGGCTGACATGGACCAGCCCGTCCTGATGCACGCCGATATCGACAAAGGCACCAAAGGCCGCGACATTGGTAACCGTGCCTTCCAGCGACATGCCGGGTTTCAGGTCGCGGATCTCGTTCACGCCGTCAGTAAAGGTGGCGGTCTTGAATTCCGGGCGCGGGTCACGGCCGGGTTTTTCAAGTTCGCTCAGTATGTCGCGGACGGTGGGCAGGCCAAATTTCTCATCGGTGAATTCGGCAGGCTCCAGCCTCCGCAAGGGCGCGGGGTCTTTCATCAGCGAGGCCACATCGCGCCCCGCCGCCTTGACGATCCGTCGCGCCAGCCCATAGGCCTCAGGGTGGACGCTGGAGGCATCCAGCGGTTCGTCACCGTTGTGGATACGCAGGAAGCCCGCCGCCTGTTCAAACGCCTTAGGCCCCAGCCGCGCCACCTTAAGCAGCGCCTTGCGGTTGGCAAAGGGGCCATTGGCATCGCGGTGCGCGACCACCGCCTCGGCCAGCACCGGCCCCAGCCCGGAAATCCGCGCCAGAAGGGGGGCCGAGGCGGTGTTCAGCTCTACCCCCACCGCATTCACGGCATCTTCCACAACGCCGTCCAGCGACTTGCCCAGCAGGCTCTGGTTCACGTCATGCTGATACTGGCCCACGCCAATGGCCTTGGGTTCGATCTTGACCAGTTCCGCCAGCGGGTCTTGCAGCCGCCGGGCGATAGAAACCGCGCCGCGCAACGAGACATCCAGCCCCGGGAACTCGCGGGCTGCCAGTTCAGACGCTGAATAGACCGAGGCCCCGGCCTCGGACACCACAACCTTGGTGGGGCGCGGCGCGGGCAGGCGTTTGATAAGTTCGGCCACCAAGGCATCGGTTTCGCGGCTGGCGGTGCCGTTGCCAATGGCAATCAGTTCGACCGCGTGCTTGCGCGCCAGCGCGGCGAGTGTGGCCAACGTGCCCTCGACATCCATGCGGGGCTGGAATGGATAGACGGTAGCGGTATCGACCACCTTGCCAGTGGCGTCGATCACCGCAACCTTGACCCCGGTGCGTATGCCCGGGTCCAGCCCCATTGTGGCGCGAGCACCGGCGGGGGCGGCGAGCAAAAGGTCTTTCAGGTTGCGGGCGAAAACCCGGATCGCCTCGGCCTCGGCGTGTTCGCGCAGGTCGGTCATCAGATCGATGGTGAGGCTGAGTTTCAGCTTCACCCGCCAGACCCAGCCCGCCACCTGCGCAAGCCACAGATCGCCCGCGTCCTTGCCATGCACACCCAGCGCGGCCTTCACCATGCGCTCGGCGGGGCTGTCGCCCGGTGCGGCGTCGGGGTCGATCAGCAGATCGAGCGTCAGAAAGCCCTCGTTACGGCCGCGCATCATTGCCAGCGCACGGTGGCTGGGCACGCCTGACAGCTTTTCGGAATGGCTATGATAATCAGCGAATTTCGCCCCTTCGACCTCCTTGCCGGGCACCACCGATGAGGACAACACGGCGTGGACCTGCATATACGCGCGCAACTGCGCCTTGAGGGCGGCGTCCTCGGCCAGACGCTCGGCGATGATTTCGCGCGCGCCTTCAAGCGCGGCCTTGGTATCGGCAACCGCGTCTGACACAAAACCCGCCGCAAGCGCCTGCGGATCGGCAGAACGGTCCGCCAGAATGGCATCGGCCAACGGCTCCAGCCCGTTTTCGCGGGCGATCATCGCCTTGGTGCGGCGCTTGGGTTTGTAAGGCAGATAGAGGTCTTCGAGCACCGCCTTGGTTTCAGCTCCGGCGATGGCGCTTTCGAGCGCGTCGGTCAGCTTGCCTTGGCTGCGGATTGTCTCAAGAATGGTCGCGCGCCGCGCCTCCATCTCGCGCAGATAGGCCAGGCGCTCGGAAAGGGTGCGCAACTGGCTGTCATCCAGCCCGCCCGTGGCTTCCTTGCGGTAGCGCGCCACGAAAGGGACGGTCGCCCCCTCGTCCAGCAGGGCAATGGCGGCGCTGACCTGATCAGGGCGCGCGCTGATCTCGGTGGCAATCTGGCGTGGAATGCGCAGGGCGGGGGCAGGTTGGGTCACGGGGCGCGGGCCTTCTTCTTGCAAATCGGGCGCCGACCCTAGCCTGTCGCCAGGGCCGCGCCAAGGGGCAGGCGAAGGCTGGCATAACGCGGCAAAGATGCGGTAGAACCCGGACATGATCAAACGCGAACACCTCAAGGGCGATGCGGCCAGCACGGCGCTGTATTCGCCTTGCCAGAACTATCGCTACACGCTGACCCGCATCTGGAACCCTGATGGGCCAAAGGCGCTGTTCGTCATGCTCAACCCCTCGACCGCGACAGAGGTGCAAAACGACCCTACGGTGGAGCGCTGTGAACGCCGGGCGCGGGCGCTGGGGTTCGGAGCATTCCGGGTGTGCAACATCTTTGCCTTTCGCGCCACCGATCCGAGGGTGATGCGCGCCCAGGCCGATCCGGTCGGTCCAGATAACGACACTGCCATCGCCGAAAGCGCTTTCTGGGCTGACCGGATCGTCTGCGCATGGGGCACACATGGCACGCATCTGCAACGTGGCCCGGCGGTGGAGGCATTGCTTCGCGCAACGGGTCGGCAGCTTTATCATCTGGGGCTGAGCAAGGCCGGGCATCCGAAACACCCGCTCTATATCGGTTATAGCCAGCAGCCCCAACCTTGGGAGGCATAAGCCCCGTATGAAAGCCTTGATGAACCGGCAGCCTTTCTACCGGGCAATGGCATGTTAACCAGCAGCCACTGGCCAGATATCCCACCGCCCGATCGGAAATTGCGTTAATGCGCGCTTACCGGCGCTAGGTCATTCTGCCGCGCCAGCACGAATGCCAGCTTGCGATCGCGCGCCAAGGCGATGCATTCACCCTCTTCGGTATGGATGCCGTAGACCTGCCGCGCGCCATCCAGCCGGGTCCGGATCTCGTCTGGCAAGGTGTCTACCGGCACTTCGCGAATATAAGCAATCCTGCCTTCTGGCAGGTCTTTCCATGGGGTATCCATGCAGCCCTCCTTTCAGCCGCGATTGATGGGAATGGAGCGGACCACCGCCTCGGGTTCGCGCTGTTGCAAGGTAAGCGCCAGCAGGCCATTTTCCAGTTCCGCGTTCAGCACTTCCATCCCTTCAGCCAGCGCAAAGGCGCGGCGAAACTGGCGGGTGGCAATGCCGCGATGCAGGAAAACGCGATCCGGCTTCGGATCTTCCTGCTGGCCATGGACAACAAGCTGCCGGTTCTCCAGTGTAATGGAGATATCCTCTTCACGAAACCCGGCCACCGCCAGCGTTATCCGATACTCACCGCTCTCGGACATTTCGATATTGAACGGCGGATAACCATCGGCGCTGGCACGCGCAGTGCGCTCAACCAGCCGTTCGAGCGGCCCAAAGCCCAGAAGTAGCGGGTGCGAGGGGAAGGTTAATTTGGTCATGTTCAGGCCCTGTTACAGCGACTCATCGCCCGGCCCCCGCATCGGCAGCAAGCCGGGCATGACAAGAATATGGGCAGCCGCGCGCACTCCTGCAAGAGACAGGAGAGAATCCTTGAAGGCTTTGCCATCACTGGAAAAAGCGGTAAGCTGGCTTTGCGTAATTGAACAAGCGAGCCGGACATGAATGCCCCCCAGGAATTGAACCACGAAGAAGTCCTGCGGGTGAAGCTGGAGGTTCTCAGACGCGAACACCGCGACCTTGACGAGGCCATTGCCGCCATGGCCGAGCGCAGCACTACCGATCAACTGGCCCTAGTCCGGCTGAAAAAGCGAAAACTGGCCCTGAAGGATCAGATCGCCCGGATCGAGGACGAACTGACCCCGGACATCATCGCGTGAAGCCTCTCAGGCTCCGTCAGAGCCAACGAAGCGCGCGCTGTAAACCGCTTCGCCCAGCCGGTCGATCAGATCCAGTTGCAGTTCAAGCCAGGCCTTGTGGCCTTCTTCTTCCAGCACGATCCCCTCGAACAGCTTGCGCGAACCGATATCACCCGCCTCGCCAGCCTGCTGGGCTGCCTTGGTGTAGAAAGTGATCGCCTCTTCCTCATCAGCCAGATCGGCCTTGAACATCGACACCAGTGTATCGGCGCGATGCGGCTTCTTCTGAAACTCCATCTGCGGATCGCCCTTGAGGAACAGGATACGCTCAAGAAAGCGATCAGAATGCCCGGTTTCCTCGGCCATCTCCTCGCGCATCTGGGCAGCCAGCCCTTCCAACCCCCAATCCTGCAGAACATGGGCGTGCAACTGATACTGATGCGCGGCGCTCAGTTCCATCTGCAATGCCTTGTTGAGGTTCTTCAGCGTAACATCATTGGACATGTCAAACTCCTTTCGTCAATCGATACAACTTAGCTCACGCAAAGCGTTCCGCAAGCCACATTGCACCCGCCCGCCGCGCCGGTATAGTGACGCTCATCAACGACAGGCGAGGGCACGATGGCAGCGGTCAGGGTTGGAATCATCATGGGCAGCCAGTCTGACTGGTCGACGATGCGCGAAGCGGCCCAGGTTCTTGACGAATTGGGCATTGCACATGAGGCAAGGATCGTCTCGGCACATCGCACGCCTGACCGGCTTTGGGACTACGGGCGCACAGCGGTCGAGCGTGGCTTGCAGGTGATCATCGCGGGCGCCGGGGGGGCGGCGCATCTGCCGGGCATGATGGCGTCGAAAACGCGGGTGCCGGTGGTCGGCGTGCCGGTGCAGACCCGCGCGCTTGCCGGCGTCGATTCGCTTTACTCCATCGTGCAGATGCCCAAGGGCTATCCAGTGGCGACCATGGCCATCGGCGCGGCGGGGGCAGCCAATGCCGGGTTGATGGCGGCGCAGATCCTGGCACTGCATGACGCAGCGTTGGCCGAACGGCTGGACAAATGGCGCGCCGATCTTTCCGCCTCGATCCCGATGGAGCCGCGCGATGACTGAGCCTTTGCAACCGGGCGCAGCGATCGGCATTCTGGGCGGCGGTCAACTGGGCCGCATGCTGTCGGTCGCCGCAAGCCGCCTGGGGTTTCGCTGTCATGTCTATGACCCCACGCCACAGCCGCCCGCAGGTCATGTTGCCGAACGGGTGACCACAGCGGGCTGGGACGATACAACAGCGCTGCGCGCCTTCGCGCAATCGGTCGATGTGATCACCTTCGAGTTCGAGAACATCCCGACCGAAACGCTGGATCTGCTGGAAAGCCTGCGTCCGGTGCGCCCCGGCAGGCAAGCGCTGGCGGTGTCGCAGGACCGGCTGAGCGAGAAGGAGTTTCTGGCCGGGCTGGGCCTGCACGTAGCGCCTTTTGCGCCGGTAACGGATGCCGCGTCGCTGGCGCGCGCGCTGGAACGGATCGGCACGCCCGCCATCTTGAAAACGGCGCGTCTGGGCTATGACGGCAAGGGGCAGGCACGGATCATGGATGCCGGTCAGGCCGATGCCGCGCTAGCCGTGATGCAGGGTGCGCCTGCCGTGCTGGAAGGCTTCGTGCGGTTTGAACGCGAAGTGTCGGTGATTGCCGCGCGCGGGCTGTCCGGCGAGGTTGCCTGCTATGATCCGGGCGAGAACGTGCATAAGGACGGCATCCTGCACATCACCACCCTGCCCGCCCAATTGGGCCAGTCGCAACGCATGGACGCCGTGCTGATGGCGGGCAAGATATTGAACGCGCTCGACTATGTGGGTGTGATGGGGGTGGAGCTGTTTGTTACAGCCGAGGGGCTGGTGGTGAACGAAATCGCGCCGCGCGTGCACAATTCCGGACATTGGACGCAGGCAGGCTGCGCGGTGGATCAGTTCGAGCAGCATATCCGCGCGGTCGCGGGCTGGCCTTTGGGCAATGGCGCGCGCCATGCCGATGTGGTGATGGAGAACCTGATCGGCAGGGATATCGACCGCGTGCCGGATCTGGCGCGCGAGGCCGATGTGCAGATCCACCTCTACGGCAAAGGCGAAACCCGCCCCGGGCGCAAGATGGGCCATGTGAACCGCATCATCCGCTGACAGGGCGGCCTGAAAGCAAAAGGACCGGGTCCGGCAGCGGCGCGCAAACGCGCGGGGTGGGCGGGCGGGAGCGCCGTTTGCGCGCGCCCGGCGCAGCCGGGCACAGGACGCTCCGGCAACGGCCCTATTCGAACAGCTGGAACACGCTGTCAGCCATCAACCGGGCCACAATCCCCTGTGTCAGATACCCGGTTACCGGCAGATCGGCAGCGCGCTGATACCGCCGGATCGCGCGGCGGGTATCGGCATCCAGCCGCCCGTCCACCGCGCCCGGGTCGAACCCCAGCGCCGCCAGACGCTGCTCGACAATCATCAGCGTGAAACGCGGCAGCATCATCGCCTCTTCCTCGACGCGCGCAGCCTCAAGATCAGGGCGCGGGGGGCGCGGGCGGGATAACTCTTCAAGGCGCGCTCGTGCCTGTTCCGCGAAGGCGCCGCGCGGAAAATCACGCAGATAGCGCTCATAGGCCACCACCGTATCGTCGCGCCGGGCGACATCCCAGGCGGCACGGTCGCGCGCCTGCGCGGCCTGGCGCCGCGCCGCTTCGATCTCGTCCAGCCGGTCGCGCGCTATACTGGCAAAGATGCCGTCGGGATAGCGTCCCAGATACGCGCGCAGGCCGGCCTCGTCCTGGCCTGCGCCGGTGTCGCGCCAATAGGCACGGTCCTGACGCTCCTCGACAGCCTGGCGCTCCCGCGCCTCGGCCTCCAGTTCAGCCGCGCGCCGCGACGCCTGACCGGCCAGTTGATGAATCTGGTCCCGGGTCAGATAGCCGGTCCTTGCATGGCCATTGGCGGCCTGCCAACTGCTGATCGCCGAACGGGTGGCAGGGCCAAAAATACCGTCAATGCCGCGTGGGTTGAAGTTCAGGATCGTCAGCTCACGCTGGATCGCGCGGCGCTCGTCACGGGTCAGGCCCAAAGCTTCCTCAACCCTTTCAGGGGTGCTTTCAAGGCGCGCAACGGCGGCGCGGGCATCCTGGGCGAACATCCCGTCCGGCCAGAGCGCCAGATAGGCGCGGTAGGCTGCAATCGTGTCCTCCTCCTCGGCCTCTCGCCAGTCACGGCGGTCAGCCGCGGCCGAGGGTTCGTGCCCTTCGGGCAGAAAGGTCAGATACGGCGGGTTGAAGCCTTCGACACGCACCTGTCGCGTCGATTGCGCCGCCTCGGCAAGATTGGCGCCTGGCATGGCGACGCGCTCCAGCGCCGCGGCAAGCTGGTCTGCGGGGCCGCGCAACAGACTGACCCCCTGCGGCACGCTCAGGTTCTGGGGAAGACCCTGCTGAAAGGGATCGGCCAGCCGTTCCGGATAACCCAGTTCCGCCAGTGCGACGACAGCACCCCCCTGGACCCGCCCGGCGATGGCCAGCGCTGTTTCCAGCCTTATTCCGATGCCGTCGATATTGGCCAGCCCCGGATTGGTCGCATCGGTGCCCATCAGCCAGGTGTTGCTGCGATCATGCAGCGCGTAACCGGCAAAGACAATCACCACGCGCTCAGGCCGCTCGCGCGCAATACGCTGGTCGAACGCCGCGAGTGCCGCGCGCATGGCTGCCGCCGACAGATCGGTCGCCTGATCCGTGTCAAAGCCTGCTGCCTCCAACCGTCGTTGGACGCGCAGCAGCGCGCCGGCATCGCGCGCGGTACGCAGTTGCTCATGCTGTTCATTGACAATGAACAGCGCAATGCCCGAAGCCGAGGCCGGCACAGCCAAGGCGAGCCAGAGCACACAGACAGAAACAACCCGGCGCAACATGCAAACCCCTTCTCCGTTGGCGGGGTTGGTCGCTCAATCGTAGCTGCGCTGATCCTCGATCACCTTGCCATCGTTCGGCAGGGTGCCGGGCGGCACCAGTTCGACCTTCCCCCGCAGCTTGAGCGTATCAAGAAGCGTACCCTCATATAACCTCGGATTTGCCGCCCGGGTTTCAATTAATACCGTCATCACGTCCTTTTCACCCTCACGCGTTGCCACAACGCGGGCACGGCTGACCTCCTCGTGGCGCGAGACAAAGGCCGCAACCTGTTCAGGGCGCACGAACATACCCTTGATCTTGGTGGTCTGATCGGCGCGGCCCATCCATCCCTTGATGCGCAGATTGGTGCGCCCACAGGGGCTGACGCCGGGCATGATGGCGCTCAGATCGCCGGTAGCAAAGCGGATCAGCGGATAATCGGGGTTGAGCGTTGTGACCACCACCTCGCCGACTTCGCCATGTGCAACCGGGTCGCCGGTGCCGGGGCGCACGATTTCCACGATCACGCCTTCATCGATCACCATGCCGTCCATCGCCTCGGTCTCATAGGCGACATTGCCCAGATCGGCCGTGGCATAGCACTGGCGGCAGGTCACGCCCCGGTCAGCATATTCCTGACGCAGGGACGGAAACAGCGCCCCGCCCCCCACCGCTGCACGGGTGATCGCCAGCTTCACGCCCATCTCATCGGCCTTGTCGAGGATGATCTTCAGAAAATCCGGCGTGCCAGCATAGACCGTGGTGCCGATATCATGCGCGGCGCGGACCTGCAGTTCGGTCTGGCCGGTTCCTGCGGGTAACACCGCCGCCCCCACCGCGCGCGCGGCATTCTCAAACATCATGCCCGCGGGCACCAGATGATAGGAAAAGCAGTTCTGCACGATATCACCGCGCCCCACGCCCAGCGCATGCAGAAACCGCCCGGCACGCCACCAGTCATGGCTGGTGCGGCCCGGTTCATAGATCGGCCCGGGCGATTGAAACACATGCTCGAATTCTGCTTTCTGCAGCGCAGTATAGCCTCCAAAGGGCGCGGCATCGGCCTGCGCGCCGGTCAGTTCGGATTTGCGCAGAACAGGCAGCGCCGCCAGCGCCTCGATCGAGGTGATAGCGGCGGCGTCAACCTCTGCCAGCGCTGCCGCCATGCCGGGTGTGGCCTTGGCACGGGCGATCTGACCCGGCAGGGCACGCGCAAGATCGGCAGCGCGGGCGTCAGCCGAACGGGTTTCAAGGTCGTCAAAAAAGGTCTTGCTCATATGTGCCCTCGCGGGGAGTTACCCCTTGGTAAGGCCAGCCCGTTGCCGGACCAGGCCGAATTATCCCTTGCTTTCTTCAAGCCAGCCAGCGCTTGCGGCGGCGGTAACTGCGCACGTCGCGAAAGCTCTTCCGCCCCTTGTCCGACATGCCTAGGTAGAATTCCTTTACATCGGGGTTCTCGCGCAGCGCCTCTGCAGAGCCTTCCATCACCACGCGACCATTCTCCAGGATGTAGCCCGTGTGGGCGTAGCGTAGCGCGACGTTGGTGTTCTGTTCAGCCAGCAGGAAGGTCACGCCCTGCTCTTCATTCAGCCGCTTCACGATCTCGAATATCTGCTCGACAAGCTGCGGCGCAAGGCCCATCGAGGGCTCGTCAAGCAAGATCGTTTCAGGCCGCGACATCAGCGCGCGGCCAATCGCCGTCATCTGCTGCTCACCGCCCGAGGTGTAGCCCGCCTGGCTTCTGCGCCGTTCTTTCAGGCGCGGGAAATAGGTATAGACCAGCTCCAGGTCGTCGGCGACCGACGCGCGACCGTCACGGCGCGTATAGGCACCGGTCAAGAGGTTCTCTTCGACCGTGAGATGTTCGAAGCAATGGCGCCCCTCCATAACCTGAATAACGCCCTTCTTCACCAGATCCGACGGGCTCCAGTTGTTCACATTGTCCCCGCGATAAAGGACAGAACCCTTGGTGATATCGCCCCGCTCCGAAGCCAGCAGGCCGGAAATGGCCTTGAGCGTTGTCGATTTACCTGCGCCATTACCGCCCAGAAGAGCGGTGATACCGCCCTTGGGCACACGCAGGCTGACACCTTTCAATACAAGGATCACATGGTTGTAGATCACCTCGATATTGTTGACCTCCAGTAGGGTCTCGGCTTCAGGGCGGGTGTCGAACATGGGTGCGTTTCCGTCACAGGTGTTTCCGGGGGGGGCAGGCGCGACCGATGCCGCGCCTGCCGCGAATACAGGCTGCTTATTCCATGCAGCCCGGGGTGATGTTGTTCTCGGCGGCGAAGGCCAGCGAGTCTTCCATCACCATTTCCATGATCAGTTCACGGTCCGGCGCGATCCAGTCGGTGATCAGGTTCCACTGGCCGGCGTTGGCGTCCCATTCCTGGATCATCGCCTGGCCCGAGCCGCCGTGGTTATGGCAGCTCACCTCGAACGGCGGGCCGAAGTTGGGCAGGCCCAGTTCAACCATCCGCTCTTCCGTGATGACCAGATTGGCCATGCCGTCGCGCATCATCGCCGGGGTAATCTGGGCCACCCCATGGATTTCCTGCGCGGTGCGTGCAGCTTCGACGGCCAGCATCGCTGCATACATGCCCCGCGAATAGAGCACGGTGCCAATCTGATCGCCTGCACCCGCGGTAAGACCACGGTCGATGACATACTGCTGCATGTCGTCATAGATCGGATAGTCGCGCCCCGTGCCATGCATTGCCAGCGAACGGTAGCCATGCGCGCCTGCCCCTGCCGGCCGCACATCCTGTTCCGAGCCTGACCACCAGACACCGATGAAGTTGTTCATGTTGAAGCGAATGTTGGCCGCTTCCTGAACGGCCACTGCGTTCATCACGCCCCAGCCCCACATCAGCACATAGTCCGGGCGTTCGCGGCGGATCTGAAGCCACTGGTTGCCCTGCTCCTGACCGGGGCTGTCGACGCCGATCGAGGTGAACTGGTAACCCAGTTGCTCAGACAGACGTGTCAGCGTGGGGATCGGTTCGCGGCCGTAGGCCGAGTTGTGATACAGAAGCACGATCTTCTTGCCGTCTAGGCTGCCCTCGTTTTCATCCAGCAGGTAGTTGATGATCACGCTGGCGCCATCCCAGTAGGTGCCGGGGTAGTTGAAGGTCCAGTTGAACACCTCGCCATTCACTGCCGAGGTCCGGCCATAACCCATGGTGTGCATCGGCACGCCGTCTTCCATGGTGCGCGGGATCAGCTGATAGGTGATCCCGGTCGACAGCGGCTGAATGACCAGCGGGTTGTCGCCACGAATGCCTTGATAGCATTCCACACCACGTTCGGTGTTGTAGGCAGTTTCGCATTCGGTCATCCGGATCGGCACACCACCGATACCACCGTCGCGCTCGTTGATCAGGGTCAGATAGTCCTGATATCCGTCAGCAAAAGGAATGCCGCCGGGTGCGAAGGGGCCGGTGCGGTAGTTCAGCATCGGAAAGTGGAGATCCTGCGCAAGTACAGGCATCGCCGCCGTCGTGGCGACCGCAATCGCTGCGGCCAGTCGGGTCATCTTCATTGGTTCTCCTCCCATTGGATGATGACAATTTCTCAGTTTTTATCGTTCTTCAGCCGTCGCACCCCGCCCCCGCTCAGTGGGGGAAGGGCCAGAGGCGCAGCTTGTCCTTGATGGTGCGCCACAGTGCTGCCAGCCCATGCGGCTCGACAATCAGGAAGGTGATGATCAGTGCACCGATGATCATGATCTCCAGATGCGCGGCAAGGTCACTTGACCAACCGAACTGGTTCACAAGGAGCAGTTTCAACAGCACCGGCCCCACAATCAGGAAGGCCGCACCCAGAAACGACCCCAGGATCGAGCCCAGCCCGCCGACGATCACCATGAAAAGCACCAGAAAAGACTTGTCGATGCCAAAGGATTCGCCCGCTTCAGCCGCGCCCAGATAGACCGCGAAGAACAGCGCGCCCGAGACGCCCACAATGAAAGAGGACACGGCAAAGGCCGACATCTTCGCCATCAGGGGGTTCACGCCAATGATCTCGGCGGCGATGTCCATATCGCGGATCGCCATCCATTTGCGGCCCAGCGTGCCGCGCGTCAGGTTGCGCGCCAGCCAGCCCAGCGCCACCAGAAACACAAGGCAGATCAGGTATGCCGAAACCGACGAGGCCGTGGCCCCGGTCACCGGATAGCCGAAAACGGTGCGGGTAGGCGCCGAGATCATGCCTGTGGACGAGTAGTTGAAGAACCAGGGTGTGCGGGTGAACAGCCAGATCAGGAAGAACTGGGCCGCCAGCGTGGCCACCGCCAGATAGAAACCCTTGATGCGCAACGAGGGCAGGCCGAACAGCACCCCCACCGCTGCGGTCACCAGCCCCGCCAGCAAGATCACGAAGACAATGTTCAACCCCGGCATGGCGACCATCAGCTTGTAGCAGGCATAAGCCCCCACGGCCATGAATGCCCCGGTGCCAAGGCTGAGCTGACCACAATAACCGATAAGGATGTTCAGCCCCAGTGCCGCGATGGCATAGATCAACAGCGGCACGACGATGGAATTGGCCCAGTAATCAGTGATGAAGAACGGCACCACCAGAAAGGCGAAGGCCAGTGCCAGGTAATAGCCGTAGCGGTCAAACCGGATGGGAAAGGTCTGGTTATCGGCGGCGTAGGACGTCTTGAAATCGCCCGCTTCACGGTAAAGCATCTGTCAGACCCTCTCGATGATCTTTTCGCCGAACAGCCCCTGCGGCCGGAACAGCAGGAAGACGAGCGCAAGCATGTAGGCAAACCAGTTCTCGGTCGCGCCGCCGATGATCGGCTGCATGAAGAAGTCAAAGAGCTTTTCACCCACGCCGATGATCAGCCCGCCGACAATCGCCCCCGGAATCGAGGTGAAGCCGCCCAGAATGAGCACCGGCAGCGCCTTGAGCGCGATCAGCGACAGCGAGAACTGCACACCAGATTTCGCCCCCCACATGATTCCGGCAACCAGTGCCACGATCCCGGCGATGGACCATGTCAGCACCCAGATGAAGCGCAGCGAGATGCCGACCGACAGCGCGGCCTGATGGTCATCGGCAACGGCACGCAGCGCACGGCCTTCCTTGGTGTATTGCGAGAACAGCACCAGAAGCGTCACCATCACCGCGGCAATACCCAGCGCATAAAGGTCCAGCGTGTCCAGATAGAAGCCATAACCGAACCAGGCGAAAGTCAGGTCATCGACCGCCCCCGACATGCCCTGCGGAATGCCCACATCCAGCCGCTTGACCTCGGCGCCCCACATGATGTCGCCCAGCCCTTCCAGGAAATAGGCAAGCCCGATGGTGGCCATGAACAGGATGATCGGCTCCTGGTTGACCAGATGCTTCAGCACGATCCGTTCGACCAGCCAGGCAAACAGGATCATCACCGCAATTGTCGCCGGAATGGCCAGCAGCGTGGGCATGTTCCAGCCGAAATGGTGGATGCGGGTGCCAAAGATGGCGTTGATCAGATGCGCGAAAGGCACCTGCCCGGTCTGGAAGCCAACCAGTGTCAGTGCCGCGAACAGTGCCATCACGCCCTGGCTGAAGTTGAAGATGCCCGAGGCCTTGAAGATCAGCACAAAGCCCAGCGCCACCAGCGCATACATGATGCCAGCGGTCAGGCCGTTCAGCGCGGCCTCCAGCGCGAAAAGAAGCGTATCAGGCATTGCTGCCCCCTGTCGGTTTATCGTTGCGTGCGGCCCGGTCAGTCATGCGACACCCCCAGATAGGCGTTGATCACTTCCTGGTTGTTGCGCACCTCATCGGGCGTGCCGTCACCGATCTTCTTGCCGTAATCCATCACCACCACGCGGTCGGACAGATCCATGACCACGCCCATATCGTGCTCGATCAGCACGATTGTGGTGCCGAATTCGTCATTCACATCGAGGATGAAGCGGCACATGTCCTCTTTCTCCTCGACATTCATGCCCGCCATCGGCTCATCCAGCAGCAGGATCTGCGGCTCGGCAGCCAGTGCGCGGGCCAGCTCGACACGCTTTTTCAACCCATAGGGCAGGCGCGCGACCGGGGTCTTGCGGATGTGCTGGATTTCCAGAAAGTCGATGACCTTCTCAACCTTCTCGCGGTTCTCGGCCTCTTCGCGCGCCGCGGGCCCCCACCACATCGCCTGTTTCAGAAAACCCGCGTTCATGTGGTTCAACCGCCCGGTCATGATGTTGTCCAGAACGCTCATCCCCTCAAACAGCGCGATGTTCTGGAATGTGCGGGCAATGCCCATCCGCGCCACCTGATAGGGCCGCATCCGGGGGCGTTTGTAGCCCTTGTAGAACACATCGCCCTCTTGCGGGTTGTAGAACCCCGAGATGACGTTGAGCATCGAGGATTTGCCGGCGCCGTTAGGCCCGATGATCGCGCGGATCTCGCCCCAGTGGATGTCAAAGCTGATATCCTTGATCGCCACCACCCCGCCAAACCGCAGCGTGATATTCCTCATCTCCATCGCCACGCCGCCAATCTTGCGGCCGTCGGTGGTCATGTATCCGTCGTCTTGCGTATCGAGCATCCGCTCAGTTCCCTCCCATGGATCCGGGCGCCGTCATTCAGCGGCCATACGCGCGGTGTCGGTGTTGAACACCTTGGCATCGCGCAGCTCGACCGTGGCCTTGAGCACGCCCTTGCGGCCATCCTCATAGGTCACTTCGGTTTCGGTATAGACGCTGTCCTTGCCGTCATAGAGCGCGGCAATCAGATCGGCGTATTTCTCTTCAACGATACGGCGGCGCACCTTGCGGGTTCGGGTCATCTCGCCGTCATCGGCATCAAGCTCCTTGTGCAGCACAAGGAAGCGGTGGACCTGGCAGCCAGAGAGCATCTTGTCCTGTGCGACCGAGGCGTTGACCTCCTCGACATGGCTCTGCACCGCCTCCAGCACACGCGGATGACCCGCCAGCTCCTGATAACTGGAATAGGCGATATTATTGCGCTCGGCCCAGTTGCCTACGGCGCTGAGGTCGATGTTGATGAAGGCCACGCAGCGGTCGCGGCCGTTGCCGAACACCACGGCCTCAAGAATGTTGGGGAAGAACTTCAGCTTGTTCTCGACATACTTGGGCGCAAACAGGCTGCCATCGGCCATCTTGCCGACGTCCTTGGCGCGGTCGATGATGCGCAGATGCCCGGTGCCTTCCTCAAAGAAACCGGCGTCCCCCGTGGCAACCCAACCCTCTGCATCCTTGGTCGAAGCGGTAGATTCGGGGTTCTTGTAATACTCCACAAATGTGCCCGGCGATCTGTAGAACACCTCGCCATTCTCGGCGATCTTCACCTCGACACCGGGCGAGGGCACGCCAACAGTATCGTTGCGCACCTCGCCATCGGGCTGCTGGGTGATGAACACGCTGGCCTCTGTCTGTCCGTAAAGCTGCTTCAGATTGATGCCGAGCGAACGGTAGAACTCGAATATCTCGGGGCCGATCGCCTCACCCGCGGTATAGGCCACGCGGATGCGCGACAGACCCAGCGTATTCTTGAGCGGCCCATAGACCAACAACTCACCCAGCGCATATTTCGCCCGGTCCGTGGCCGACACCGTCTTGCCGTCCAGAATGGCCGGGCCAACCTTGCGGGCATGGGCCATGTAGCTGTCGAACAGCCGCTTCTTGGTGCGCCCGGCATCTTCCATGCGGATCATCACCTGCGTGAGCATGGTCTCAAAAATACGCGGCGGGGCGAAGAAATAGGTCGGCCCGATCTCGCGCAGGTCGGTCATCATGGTGGCCGCGCTTTCGGGGCAGTTCACACAGAACCCCGTCCAGTAAGCCTGCCCGATGGCAAAGATGAAATCCCCCACCCAGGCCATCGGCAGATAGGCCAGAATTTCATCCGTGGGTTTCAGCCGGTCAAACTCGGACGAGGATTTCGCCGCCTCGATGATGTTGCGGTTGGACAGAACCACACCCTTGGGCTTGCCCGTGGTGCCCGACGTGTAAAGCATCACGCAGGTGTGGTCATAGGTCAGTTCGGCGGTGCGCTTGTCCAGCTCAGAGCTGAGGCGCTGATGCGCGGCACGGCCTTCGGCCTTGGCATCTTCCAGCCAGTTCATGTGGGTATGGTCGTATTTGCGCATCCCGCGCTTGTCGAGATAGAGGATCTGCTCGATCGAGGGCACCTTCTCGCGCACCTCGATGACCTTGTCGACCTGCTCCTGATCGCCGCAGACGGCAAAGCGCGCGCCGCAATGGTCCAGCACATAGACCATCTCTTCGGCCACGGCATCCTGATAGAGCGGCACCGGAATGGCGCCTACCGATTGCGCTGCGACCATCGACCAATACAGCGCCGGGCGGTTGCGCCCGATGATGGCGACATAATCGCCCCGCGCCATACCCAGCGCCAGAAAGCCCAGTGCCAGCGCGCGGACCTCGGCCTCGACCTCTTTCCAGGTCCAGGATTGCCAGATGCCGAATTCCTTCTCACGGTACGCGGTCAGATTGCTCAGCTGCTGCGCATTGCGTGCCAGCAGGGCCGGAATGGAATGCATGGCCCCTTGCGTTGCCGTTGACATCAATTTTTTCCTCCCTCATCGCGGTGGGGCTATCGCCGCCGTCCCGCGCTCCGTTTGAAGTGGTGGCGGGAAAGTCTTGCCCCAGTTTTGCCCAAACCCTACGAATTGTTACACGTGAAGATGGTTCGCGCCTCACTTAAACGGCGAAGGCACAGAAACGACGGTGATGGACGGATCGAATTGCGCCCACCACCGCCTGCGCGCTATAGCGGGTGCCCGTCTTTCAAAAGGCCGCCCGCCATGACCGATTCCCACACCCGCCTGAACCTGTCGGCTGGCATTGCCTCGGTCAGCGTGGCGCTGCTGCTGATTGCGCTCAAGCTCTGGGGACTGGCGATGACCGGCGCGCTGAGCATGGCGGCCTCGCTGGTGGATAATGCACTTGACCTGCTGGTGTCGGCCGGCGCGCTTGTCGCCATCGTCTATGCCGCGCGCCCGGCCGATGAGGACCACGCCTTTGGCCATACTTCGGCCGAGGATCTGGCAGCACTCTTTCAGTCGCTGGTGGTGATGGGATCAGCCGCCGTGATCGCTACCTTTGCAACGCTGCGTCTGCTGGCCGAAACCCCCGCCCGCCTGCAGGCTGAAGGTGCGGGGATCGTGGTGATGCTGCTCTCGATCGTGCTGACCGGCGCGCTTGTCCTGTGGCAGCGCCATGTCGCACGACGCACCGGCAACCGTGTCGTGGCCGCCGATTCGCTGCATTACCTCTCGGACCTGATCCCCGCCATCGGCACGCTGGTCGCGCTCTGGGTATCGGCGCAATGGGGTGTCGGGCATGTCGATTCGGCGGTGGCGCTGGCTGCAGCCGCCTGGTTGGCATGGAACGGCGGCAAGATCGGCGTGGGTGCCTGGCACGCGCTGATGGACCGCTCCGCCCCCCCCGAAGTGCTGGACCGGATCGGCACCATCACCAAGGACTGGCCGGGACTGCGGGGCTGGCATGACCTGCGCACCCGCACCGCCGGAAGCCGGTTGTTCATCTCGATTCATGTGGAGATCGAAGGTGCCTTGAGCCTGAACGAGGCTCATGCGATCGCCGACGGTCTGGAACATGCGCTGCGCAACGCCTTCCCGGATGCCTGGGTGATTATCCATACCGACCCTGTGGGCCCCGGCTCTGGCCGCGAAAGCAAGGGATAGACCTGGAGAGGGCTGGCGGCCCCGCGGGCCGCTACCTCCCCCGAGGTTTTTCAGACAGATGAGGGAGCTGGCTCAGCCATCGATCAGCCCACGCCCCTCCAGCAGCGCCTCGACACCCGGCATGCGGCCACGAAACGCGGTATAGAGCGCCTCGCCCTCGTCCGAGCCACCTGCCGAGAGGACATGACGTTCAAGCAGGGCAGCGGTTTCAAGATCAAAGGGATCGCCCGCTTCGGTGAAGGCGGCGAATGCGTCGGCATCCATCACCTCGGACCACATGTAACTGTAATAACCGCTGGCATAGCCATCACCAGAAAAGACATGCGCAAAATGGGGCGTGGCGTGGCGCATCCGGATGGCCTGCGGCATGCCGATCTCTTCCAGCACCTCGGCCTGCTTCTGCATCGGGTCCGCCGGGGGTGGTCCTTCGTGGAAAGCC
This sequence comes from uncultured Rhodobacter sp., assembly GCA_964496915.1. GTDB lineage: Bacteria > Pseudomonadota > Alphaproteobacteria > Rhodobacterales > Rhodobacteraceae > Pararhodobacter. The sequence goes on along the minus strand of CAZCAX010000001.1, from coordinate 422,699 downwards.
AGATCGACCATGGCAGAGGCAATGAACTCAACCGTGGCAAAGCCCTGATCCCAGCTGCTGGCGGCTTTCAGCTTCTCGCGCAGCTCAAGGGGCATGGCCTCGCCGGTCTGCCAGTGGCGTGCGTGGCGCTCGATCACTTCGGGCACTTCCAGCCAGTGCTCGTACAACTGGCTGGGCAGTTCGACAAAATCGCGCGCGACCGAAGTGCCCGAGATGAAGCCATGGGTGACATCCGACAGAATCTGATGCAGCGCATGACCGAATTCGTGGAACAGCGTGCGCGCATCGTCCCACGACAGCAGCGCCGGATCACCTTTGGCAAAGTTGCAGACATTCACCACGATGGGTCGCACCTCGCCGCCCAGCTTGCGCTGGCTGCGCATCGCCGAGCACCATGCGCCCGAGCGTTTTGAGGACCGCGCGAAATAATCGCCGATGAAGACCGCCATGTGGCGACCGTTGCGCGTGACCTCCCAGGCGCGGGCATCAGGGTGATAGAGGGGCGTATCAAAGCCGCGGAACTCCAGCCCGAACAGGCGGTTTGCCACATCAAAGGCGGCCGCGATCATGGCATCGAGCGACAGATAGGGCTTCAAAGCCGCCTCGTCGAAATCATGCAACACGCGGCGCCGTTTTTCAGAGTAATAACGCCAATCCCAGGCCTGCAGCGGGCCAGCGTGGCCATCGGCCTGAAGCAGAGCCTCCATCGCGCTGGCATCTGCCCCGGCCTTTCGCAGCGCGGGCTCCCAGACACGCATCAGAAGGCCGCGAACCGCTTGCGGATTGCCCGCCATCTCGGTTTCCAGCTTGTAATCGGCGAACGAGAGGTAGCCCAGCAGCGCCGCACGCTCGTCGCGCAGGGCCAGCATCTCGGCAGCAATGCCGCGGTTGTCCGTCTCACCGCCGCCCGCGCCGCGCGCCACCCAGGCCTCATAGGCGCGCTGGCGCAGGTCGCGGCGAGGCGAATACTGAAGAAACGGCACGATCAGCGACCGGCTGAGGGTAATGACATGTCCCACCTGCCCGCGCTCGGTCGCGGCGGCGGCGGCGCTTGTAATCAGAAAATCGGGCAGGCCTGTCACATCGTCGAGCGGCATGAACCAGTCGCGTTCATCGGCCAGCAGGTTCTGGGTGAACTGCGTGCCAAGGCTGGCCAGACGTCCCTTGATGGCGGTCATCCGCGTGGATGCGGCATCATCCAGCTTCGCGCCGGCACGAATGAACATGCGCCGATAAAGCATCAGCACCCGCGCCTGCTCTGCCGTCAAACCCAGATCATCGCGCCGCGCCCAGAGATCCTCGATCCGGGAAAACAGGGCGCGGTTAGCGGTGATTTCGGACGCATAGGCCGACAGTTTCGGTGCAAGATCGCGTGACAGCGCCTCGCGCGCGGGGTTCGAATCACTTCCTGCAAGATTGAAAAATACTCCGGCTACCCGGTCAAGCAAGGTATCCGCCAGTTCCAGCGCCTCGATCGTGTTGGCAAAATCAGGCGCTTGTGGGTTATCCCCGATCGCTGACACCGTCGCGCGTCCAGCGGCAAGAGCTGCATCAAAAGCGGGCGCAAAATGCTCGTCGCGGATGGCGTCGAACGGCGGCAGGGCAAAGGGCCCGTCCCAGTCAGCCAGGAATGGATTTCTCACAAAGATAACCCTTTCATCTTGCCCTAAATACGCACGGGGGGTGTCCAGAGGGGGGCGCGTGCGCCTCCCTCTGGCCGGGGGGTTTGGGGGGCGGGCAGCCCCCCAAACGCTTGCCTCAGCTCAAACCTCAAGACACCAGCGCATCACCGCCTTTTGGGCATGCAGCCGGTTCTCGGCCTCGTCAAAGATCACCGATTGCGGGCCGTCCATCACCGCGTTGGTCACCTCATCCTCGCGATGCGCGGGCAGACAATGCATGAACAGCGCATCGGGCTTTGCAGCGGCCATCAGGCGCTCGTTGACCTGATAGGGGCGCAACTGGTTGTGGCGACGCTCCTTGGTGGACTGGCTGTCATGCATCGACACCCAGGTATCGGTGACGACCAGATCGGCGCCCTGCACGGCTTCCATAGGGTCGCGCACGATCTGCACATCGCTGCCACGCTCTCGCGCGAAGGCGACGAAGGCCGCTTCGGGGTCCAGCGGCGGGGGGCCGGTGAAGGTAAAGTCAAAGCCAAATTGTCCGGCCGCATGCAGGAACGAGGCGCAGACATTGTTGCCATCGCCCGACCAGACCACCTTCTTGCCCGCGATGGGGCCGCGATGTTCCTCATAGGTCAGGATATCGGCCATGATCTGGCAGGGGTGCGTGCGGTTGGTCAGCCCGTTGATCACCGGGACCGAGGCGAACTCGGCCAGTTCCTGCAACACCGATTCCTCGAAGGTGCGGATCATGATCAGATCGACATAGCGCGACAATACGCGGGCGGTGTCGGCGATGGTCTCGCCGTGGCCCAACTGCATCTCGGAGCCTGACAACACCATCGTCTGCCCGCCCATCTGTCGCACGCCAACATCGAACGAGACGCGCGTGCGGGTCGACGGCTTTTCAAAGATCAGCGCCACCATCTTCCCCGCAAGCGGTTGCTGATCATCGGGTGCGGCGTGACCCCGCCCGTTGCGCGCGGCTTTCATGGCGTGCGCCTGATCGATCATGGCGCGCAGGGCTGCGGGGTCAGTGGTATGGATATCGAGAAAATGGTTCATCACTTGAGACTTTCGAGGAGCCGGGGAAAGGGGGCTTTGCCCCCTCTGGCCTGCGGCCATTCACCCCCAGGATATTTGAGAACAGATGAAGCTCACGCCGTTTCCAGGGCGGTGGCGGCCTGACCGAGGCGAGTGGCGGCCTCGGCCAGGTCGTCGTCGGGAATGTTGAGCGCGGGCAGGAGGCGGATGACGTTGTCTGCCGCAGGGACCACCAGCAGCCCGGCATCGCGCGCGGCGGTGACCAGGTCGGCATTGGACTTGCGGCACTTGAGCCCCAGCATCAGGCCAGAGCCGCGCACCGCCTCGAAAGTGTCGGGATGTTCCGCCACCAGTCCTTCGAGTTTCTGGCGCAGCAGTCCCGCCTTACGGCTGACATCGGACAGGAAACCAGGATCGGCGATGATCTCCATCACCTTCAGCCCGACCGCGCAGGCCAGCGGGTTACCGCCATAGGTAGAGCCATGCGTGCCTGCGACCATGCCCGCGGCCGCCTTTTCGCTGGCCAGCACCGCACCCAGCGGAAAGCCACCGCCGATACCCTTGGCGACCATCATGATATCGGGGTCCACCCCCGCCCATTCATGGGCGAAAAGCTTGCCCGTGCGGCCCATGCCGCACTGGACCTCATCGAGAACCAGCAGCGCGCCGGTGCGGTCGCAGGCCTCGCGCAGCCATTTCAGGCGGGATTCAGACAAGGGCCGGATACCGCCCTCGCCCTGCACGGTTTCGATCATCACCGCCGCCACGCTGTCATCAAGCGCTGCTTCCAGCGCCTCCTGATCGTCCCAAGGCAACACCTTGAAGCCCGGCATCAGGGGGCCGAAGCCTTTAGTCATCTTTTCCGACCCCGCCGCTGCGATGGCCCCGGTGGAGCGGCCATGAAAGGCACCCTCGAAAGTGAGGATCGTTACCCGCTCCTCTCCCTGCTCATGCCAGTATTTACGCACCATCTTGATGGCCAGCTCGGCCGCTTCGGTGCCGGAATTGGTAAAGAACACGGTATCGGCAAAGGTCTTTTCCACCAGCGCATCGGCCAGCGCCTGCTGTTGCGGGATCTGATAGAGGTTGGAGACATGCCAGAGGTTCTGCGCCTGCGCGCTCAGCGCCTCGACCAGCGCGGGATGGGCATGACCCAGCGCGTTCACCGCAATACCTGCGCCCATGTCAAGGAAGCGTCGGCCATCGGCTTCGATCAGCCAGGAGCCTTCGCCCCGCACAAAGGTCAGGGGGGCGCGGTTATAGGTGGGCAGAACGGATGCAATCATGGGGATGCCTTCGGAGTGAAGTGCAAGACGTGCCAAAGCCTTTTGGCCAAGTCAATGCACGGATTGGGCGGGATCGGGAAGAAGTGCCTGCAAGACAGGCGGGATCGGTCGTCAGGCGCGGGTGCGTCGACGTCGCAGTATGGCAAAGGGCGCGGTGCGTTCGATCATGGGCGATTCCATAGCGCCGGGCGCGGCATTTGTCGATACGGTTTTACGCGCCGGTCACTGCCGGCGTGCGAGCCAGACCACCCGCGCCAGTTTCGCCACCAGCAATCCTAGCGGCACCGCGTGGTAGAACAGATCAAAGATATCCAGCGGCCGCGTCAGTGTCCCCTGCCCCAGCATGCGCAGCTTCTCGATGATATGCGGCTCGGGCACAAAGGGCGAAAACCCAAGCACCAGCCCCAGGATCAGGGCGATTTGCAAAGGGAGCTTGTCCAGCAGGCGCAGGGCAGTGTTCATGGCGTATCCATCGGCTTTTCACCGCGCTACCCCAGCACGCACGCCGCGGCAAGCGCGGCAAAGGCGCGCATCATCGCACCTTGCCCCTCTCTGCCCCATTCTTTATCCCTTGCTCAGCACGTTTGCCGGAGGACCAGCCATGACCAACCAGCGTTTCGACAAGTCGAAACTTCCCAGCCGCCATGTGACCGAGGGCCCGGCCCGCGCGCCGCACCGCTCTTACTTCTACGCGATGGGGATTTCCGAGGAGGAAATCCACCAGCCCTGGGTGGGCGTGGCGACCTGCTGGAACGAGGCCGCACCCTGCAACATCGCGCTGAACCGGCAGGCGCAGGCCGTCAAGGCCGGGGTCAAGATGGGCGGCGGCACCCCGCGGGAGTTCACCACCATCACCGTGACGGACGGCATCGCCATGGGGCATGAGGGGATGCGCTCGTCGCTGGCCTCACGCGAGGCAATCGCCGACACGGTGGAGCTGACGATGCGCGGCCATTGCTATGATGCGCTGGTGGGGCTGGCCGGGTGCGACAAGAGCCTGCCGGGCATGATGATGGCCATGGTCCGGCTGAATGTACCATCGGTGTTCATCTACGGCGGGTCGATCCTGCCGGGGCGGCTGAACGGGCAGGACGTGACCGTGCAGGACGTGTTCGAGGCGGTCGGCAAGCATCAGGCCGGGAACTATTCGGATGCCGAACTGGCGGTGCTGGAACGCGTCGCCTGCCCCTCGGCAGGGGCCTGTGGCGGGCAGTTCACGGCCAACACCATGGCCTGTGTCTCGGAGGCGATCGGTCTGGCGTTACCGAATTCTTCGGGCGCACCGGCACCCTACGAATCGCGTGATGAATACGGTCAGGCCTCGGGGCAAGCCGTGATGAACCTGATTGAAAAGAACATCCGCGCCCGCGATATCGTCACCCGCAAATCGCTGGAAAACGCCGCGCGAATCGTGGCCTGCACCGGGGGCTCCACCAATGCCGGGCTGCACCTGCCCGCCATCGCCCATGAAGCCGGGATCGATTTCGACCTCTTCGATGTTTGCGACATCTTCCGTGACACGCCCTATTTCGTCGATCTGAAGCCGGGCGGGAAATATGTGGCAAAAGACCTCTATGAAGCGGGTGGTGTGCCGGTGGTGATGAAGGAGTTGCGCAAGCTTGGCCTGATCCATGAAGACTGCATGACCGCCACCGGCCGCACAATGGGCGAAGAGCTGGATATCGTCGCTCGCGAGGCCGACGGAAAAGTGATCTACCCCGCCGCGGCGCCGCTGACGAAAACCGGCGGCGTGGTCGGCCTGAAGGGCAATGTTGCCCCCGAGGGCGCGATCGTGAAAGTGGCCGGGATGAGCGCGGATGAGCAGGTGTTCACCGGCCCGGCGCGCGTTTTCGAATGCGAAGAAGAGGCATTCGAGGCCGTCAAAAGCCGCCAGTATGAAGAAGGCGAGGTCATCGTCATCCGCAACGAGGGTCCGGCAGGCGGCCCCGGCATGCGCGAGATGCTGGCGACCACCGCCGCGCTTTCAGGCCAGGGCATGGGCAAGAAGGTTGCGCTGATCACCGATGGCCGTTTCTCGGGCGCGACGCGCGGATTCTGCGTGGGCCATGTCGGCCCCGAGGCGGCCCATGGCGGGCCGATCGCGTTGCTGAAGAATGGCGACATGATCACCATCAACGCGATTACGGGTGAATTGTCCGTGGCGCTGTCCGAGGAAGAACTCGCCGCGCGCAAGGCCGACTGGAAAGGGCCGCGCAAGACGATCTATTCCAACGGCGCCTTGTGGAAATACGCGCAACTGGTTGGCGGCGCGCGCAAGGGTGCGGTGACGCATCCGGGTGGCGATGACGAAGCCCATGTCTACATGGACCTCTAAGGCGCGGTCCAGCACGCTGTCTCTGCTGGCGGGCCTGCTGCTGGCGGGTTGCTTTGAAAGCGAGTCACTGTCGCGGGCCTCGAACCGCGACAGTGAGGCGTCATCAGGCCCGGCAGCGGTGGCCGTGCTGGATGGCAGCGTCACTGTCGCGGGGCCAGCGGGCTATTGTGTCGATGACACCGCCACGCGCGAAAGTGACAGCGAGGCATTCGTGCTGCTGGTGCGCTGCTCACCCACCCGCCGCAACAGTCCGATCCTGAGCGCGACAGTCACGGGCCTGATGGCGCCTGGCTCTGCCGATCCCGAAAGCCTGGCAAGACTGGGCGCATTTCTGGACACGCGCGGCGGGCGCGCGCAGCTTTCACGCCGGGGCAATGCCGAAGATGTGCGCATTCTGCGGACCCAGGTAGAGGATGGTGCACTGTGGCTGCGAATCGAGGACAGGGGCAACCCTGATACGTTCGAGCCGGCCTACTGGCGTGCGATCCTGCCCGTTTCGGGGCGGGTGGTTACGCTTTCGGTCCTGTCCGCGCGGGCGCATCCGGTGGGTGAGGACCGCAGCCAGCGGGCGCTACGCAACTTTGTCGCCGCCATGCGCAACCGGAACGCGCCCTGAACGCGGCGCCGCGCAACCTGACGCAAGGTTTGTCGTGACAAAGCGACTTGGGCATTTCACCCTGCGCACGATTGCCAGTCGGAGGACCCCATGACCAGCCCATACCCGCATCTTCTCGCACCGCTCGATCTGGGCTTTACCACGCTCAGAAACCGGGTGCTCATGGGGTCCATGCATACCGGGCTGGAGGAACGTGGCGACTGGCAGCGCGTGGCGACCTATTACGCCGAGCGCGCACGCGGAGGCGCCGGGCTGATTGTCACCGGCGGCATTGCCCCCAACACCGAAGGCGCAGTTTTCGGCGGGGCCGCAGGGCTGTTCACCGATCAGGACATCGCCAACCATCAGCTGGTGACAGATCAGGTCCACGCGGCGGGCGGCAAGATCGCCATGCAGATCCTGCACGCGGGGCGCTATGCCTATGTGAAGAACTGCGTCAGCGCCTCGGCGATCAAATCACCATCTCGCCCTTCGTGCCGCGCGAACTGGATGAGGAGGGGATCGAGAAGCAGATCGCAGACTATGCCACCGCCGCCCTGCGTGCCCGCGACGCCGGCTATGACGGGGTCGAGGTGATGGGGTCGGAAGGGTATCTGATCAACCAGTTCCTTTGCCTGCACACCAACCACCGCACCGACCGCTGGGGCGGCAGCTATGAAAACCGGATGCGCCTTGCCGTCGAGGTGGTCAAGCGCGTGCGCGAGGCTGTGGGGCCGGATTTCATCATCATCTACCGTATTTCCCTGCTCGATCTGGTGCCGAACGGCCAGACCTGGGATGAGGTCTTGCAACTCGCCAAAGCCATCGAGGCGGCGGGCGCGACGATCCTGAATACCGGCATCGGCTGGCATGAGGCACGCATTCCCACCATCGCCACTTCGGTGCCGCGCGCGGCCTTCACCTGGGTCACGCAAAAGCTGATGGGGCGGGTGGGCATTCCCGTGATCACTTCGAACCGGATCAATACGCCGGATGTGGCCGAAAGCGTGCTGGCCGATGGCTGCGCCGATATGGTGTCGATGGCGCGGCCGTTTCTGGCGGACCCGGAATTCGTGAACAAGGCCGCCGAGGGCCGCGCGGATGAGATCACGCCCTGCATCGCCTGTAACCAGGCCTGTCTGGACCACACCTTCATGGGAAAGATCTCCAGCTGTCTGGTCAACCCGCGCGCCTGTTATGAAACCGAGCTGGTCTATACCCCCACCGACGCACCTAAAACCGTGGCCGTGGTCGGTGCCGGGCCTGCCGGGCTGATGGCCGCGCTGGTGGCCGATCAACGCGGCCATAAGGTGACCCTGTTCGAGGCTGATGGCCAGATCGGCGGGCAACTGAACATGGCCCGCGTGATCCCCGGCAAGGAAGAGTTCCACGGGCTGGTGGAATGGTTTGAAACCATGCTGGCGCGTTCCGGCGTGGCGCTGAGGCTGAATACCCGGGCAACGCCCGAAGCGTTGGAAGGCTTTGATGTCGTGATCGTGGCTTCCGGCGTCGTGCCGCGCGATCCGCAGATACCAACAGCCGAGGGCGCGCAGGTGCTGAACTATATCGACGTGCTGCGCAACGGCGCCAAGGTTGGCAAACGTGTTGCCGTGGTCGGTGCGGGCGGGATCGGTTTTGACGTGGCCGAGTTCCTGACGCATCAGGGGGTCAGCCCCACGCTGGACCTTGACGAATGGAAGCGCGAATGGGGCGTGGGCGATCCGGCCCGAACTCCCGGTGGCCTGACCACGCCACAGCCCCCAGCCCCCGCTCGCGACGTGGTGCTTTTGCAACGAAAGTCGGAACGTCCGGGCAAACGGTTGGGCAAGACCACCGGCTGGATTCACCGCGCCAGCCTTGCCGCGCGCGGGGTCAGGATGCTGGGCGGTATCAGCTATCAGGAAATCACGCCCGAGGGGATCGTTCTGGCCAGTGAAGAAGGCGCGAAGTTGCTGCCCGTCGACACGGTGGTTCTGTGCACCGGGCAGGAGCCGCTGCGAGAACTGGCCGATACGCTGGAAGCCACCGGGCGGCAGGTGCATGTGATCGGCGGCGCTGATGTTGCGGCAGAACTGGACGCCAAACGCGCCATCGACCAAGGAGCGCGGCTGGCGGCGTCCCTCTGAATTCGGGGCCCCTGCCCGCTGCGCGGCTACCACGCGCGGCAGGTTGCAACGGTAGTGACCCAGTGTTCACCGCAGGATAGTTAATTTGTTTCCACCTTGCGGACTAACGCAATAACGATAAGAAATTGTAGCGAAAAATTCCGCCGATTGTCCGAGGAATGCCTGTCCCGCTCCACAATCGTGCCCGAATTGTAGCCTTAATAGGAAACAGAGCGTTTTCCTTGCTTGAGCGGGTGCGAGATGGATCGATTGACGGAAATGGAGGCTTTTGCCACGGTGGTGGACCAGGGAGGGTTTACCGATGCGGCGCGCAAGATGGGGATCTCCAAATCCGCCGTGTCCAAGCATGTCTCCTCGCTTGAGGCGCGGCTGGGCGCCAGGCTTCTCAACCGCACCACACGCCGGGTCAGCCCCACCGAAATCGGCCTTGTTTATTATGATCGTGCGCGGCGCGTTCTCAATGACGCGGGCGAGGCAGACAGTATCGTGACCGCCATGCAATCCGCCCCGTCAGGTGTGCTGCGCATGTCGGTGGCGACCGATTTCGGCGTCTCTCTTCTGTCGCCGATTCTGGATGAATTTCTCAACGAGTTTCCGGATATCAGCGTCAACATGGTGCTGAAGAACCGCTATGTCGAACTGATCTCGGAAGGGTTCGATATGGCAATCCGGCTGGGCGAGATGGAGGATTCGAGCCTGCGCGCGCGGAAGGTCTCGGAAACCACACAGCGCCTGGTCGCCGCGCCTGCCTATTTCGCACAGCATGGCCGCCCCAGCCGGATCGACGATCTGACAGAACACCGCCTCTTGCACTACTCCAACCAGTCCAGCGCCAATGTCTGGAAGCTGACCGCCCCCTCCGGCGAAGAGCGGCAGGTGCGGGGCACCGGCTGGCTAACGGTCAATGACGGGCAATCGCTGCTCAATGCCGCCATCAAGGGGCTGGGCATCGCCTATCTGCCGAGCTTTCTTTACCACAAGGCAATGACTGAGGGGCTGGTCGAAGATGTGATCCCCGATCTGCCGCGCACGGTACTGGGTATCTATGCCGTCTATCCGCCCGGCCGCTTTACCCAGCCAAAAGTGCGCGCCTTTATCGATTTCCTCGTCGATCAGTTTTCCGACAAGGGGCCTGATTACTGGTGAGCGCCATAACCGAAATCTGAAAATCCCTCGTGTGTCCTTCCTGCACACTGCGCTGGCCTTCGGGCCGGCGTTTTTTGTTCAGACTTGAACCCGAGGCCAACATCAGCGTTCTGGTTGCATGACATATCCTGACCTGCCCCCGGCCCCGACACCCGCCCGAGCGTTGGAAGTGGCGCTTTATGCAACGGATCTGCAAACCTGCGCCGCATTCTATGAAGGCGTGATTGGCCTTGAGCGCGGACCGGAAGTGCCAGGCCGGCACGTATTCTTCCGGCTGGGCGAAGGGATGCTGTTGCTCTTCAACCCGCAGGCAACCGAGGTGCCAACCGACAACCCCGATATGCCGGTGCCGCCGCATGGCGTGCGCGGTGAAGGGCATCTGTGTTTCGCGGCAGATCGCGTGGCGATAACGGCATGGCGCCGAAGACTGCGTGCGGCGGGCGTGGCGGTTGAAGCCGAGTTCGAGTGGCCCAACGGTGCCCGCTCGCTTTACTGCCGCGACCCGGCAGGCAATTCCCTCGAATTCGCAGAGCCCTGCCTTTGGGAACGCAGCACATAAACAGGCGCGCGGGTAAGAAGGCCGCGCGCGCGGCCTTCTGTCGCTGCCGACACCAGCTGTCAGAAGGAGACCGGGCCACCAGCGTCCCGTATCCCGTTCAGTGCACATCGCCTGCGGCAGGCGGCACAAGGTTTTTCGAAAAACCTTGCCCGGCCCCCTGTCAGGCGTGCCGCGCCTGTCAGCCGCCAACAACCTCGGTCAGCGCGCCGTCGATGGCATCGGTGATCTGATCGATTTGGTCGGCGGTCACCATCAGCGCGGGCGACAGGCAAAGGGTGTTGTTAAACCCTGGAAGCGAGCGGTTTGTCATCCCGATCTGAACGCCGCGTTTCATCACCCCCGCAACCACCGCCGCAACTGTCTTTTCGGGCAGCGGCTCCTTGGTGGCACGGTCCGCCACCAGTTCGGCGCCGCAGAACAGCCCCTTGCCGCGGACATCGCCAACCACCGCGTGCTTTTCCTTCAGCACATGCAGGTTGCCCATAAGCCGCTCCCCCATTGCCAGCGTGTTGCCCAACAGGTTCTCGTCCTTGATGATGCGCATGTTCTCCAGCGCCGCCGCAGGCCCTGCCGTGCAACCGCCGAAGGTCGAGATGTCGCGGAAATAGGACATCGGGTCTTCGGCGTCATCCTTGAACATCTCGAACACCCGCTCGGTCGTCACCGTGCAGGAAATCGCCGCGTAGCCCGAGGCAACGCCTTTGGCCATGGTCACGATATCGGGCTGGATATCGTAGTTCTGGTAGCCGAACCACAGGCCCGTGCGCCCCACGCCGCAGACCACTTCGTCGATGATCAGCAGAAGGTCATACTTGCGGCAGATCTCTTGCACGCGCTGCCAGTAGCCTTCCGGCGGGGTGATCACGCCGCCGCCCGCCGTCACCGGCTCCAGGATGATCGCGCCGACCGAATCGGGACCTTCGCGCAGGATCACCTCTTCGATGGCGTTGGCCGCGCGCAGCCCGTAATCGGCCACATCGCCCCATTGGCTGCGGTATTCCAGGCAATGCGGCACCGGCACGAACCCCGCCGGGAAGGGGCCATACATTGCCTTGCGCTCTTCCTGCCCGCCCGAGGCCAGGGCGGCGATGGTGGTACCGTGATAATCGCGCTCACGATACAGGATCTTCCACTTCTTGCCGCCATGCCGACGATGGGCGATCTGGCGCACCATCTTGTAGGCTTTTTCGTTCGCCTCGGACCCCGAGTTGGAATAATATACCCGCGACATGCCCGGCATCGTCGCCATCAGCGCCTCGGCATAAAGCGCACCCGGAACCGAGCCTGCGGCACCCGCGAAATAGTTCATTTTCAGAAGCTGGTCGCGCACCACATTGGCGATGCTTTCGCGCCCGTAGCCCACATTGACCGTCCACACCCCGCCCGAGACCGCATCCAGTGTCTCGCGGCCCGTTGCATCCCAGACGCGCAGGCCCTTGCCCTCGACGATCACGCGCGGATCGATTGTTTCATACTGCTTATGCTGTGACAGATGATGCCAGACATGTGCGCGATCAGCCTCGATCACGCCTTGCAGGTCATTGCGGTTCAGAGCGTCTTCCATAAGGGTCCCCTCCAGGGTGCCAGAAATCGATGCGGGCAAAGATGCCGGATGCCGGTGGAGCGTGATAGGTCCAGATTATCCCTATCAATATAGCCACACATCAATATTCTGAACCCCGGAAGCCTTTGGTGCAATGGCAATTTAACAGTGGGAGATTCCGGTGCCGATCGCGGTTGATTGCTTCTTTCTCAGCCCCCACCAACAGGGCACGCTGCAAAACCGCATCCGGCAGATGGTGGCCGAAGGAATCCTGGCTGGCCGCCTGCGTCCGGGTGAGCGCATGCCCTCCAGCCGCAAACTGGCCGAACATCTTGGCGTCAGCCGCATCACTGTGACCATGGCCTATGCCGATCTGGTTGCCGATGACTACCTGAGCGCCCGTCGGCGGTCGGGCTATTTCGTCTCGGCGGATGCGCCACAACCGCAGGATTTCCCTACCAGCACAGGCCCGCAAGCCGATACGGTGGACTGGACACGCGCCTTGGGGCTGCGCCCCGGGAACGCGGCGGGCGACGGCGCGGGCAGCGGTTTGTCCGACAGGGGCGGCGGCGCGCTGAGTGCGGGCAAGCCGCGCAACTGGCGCAACTACCGCTTTCCCTTCGTCTATGGACAGGCCGACCCGTCACTGTTCGATCACGCGAACTGGCGGGGTTGCACGCTGCTGGCGCTGGGGCAGAAGGATTTTCATAGCCTGACCGATGACCAGTACGAAGAGGATGATCCGGGGTTGGTCGAATACATCGCCCGGCATACCCTGCCCCGGCGCGGCATTCTGGCCCGCCCTGACGAAATTCTGGTCACTCTGGGGGCGCAGAACGCACTCTGGCTGGCCGCGCAACTGTTGCTCAACCAGCGCCGGACCGCCGCGATCGAGGAGCCGGGCTACCCTGGCCTGCGCCAGATCCTGAACCAGACGCGCTGCCGGGTGCTGCCGCTGCCGGTCGCCGACCAGGGGCTTGCACCCGAGGCGCTGCCGCCTGCGCTGGATGTGCTGTTCTGCACGCCCAGCCACCATTGCCCCACCGGCGCAACCATGCCGCTTTCCCGGCGTGAGGCGTTGCTGGCACTGGCATCCGAACGCGGCTTCCTGATCGTCGAGGACGATTACGAGTTCGAGATCGCCGGCCTTCGCCCCCCCCTTCCGGCACTGAAATCACTTGATCGAGAGGGGCGCGTGATTCATGTCGGCTCGTTCTCGAAATCACTGTTCCCGGGGTTGCGGCTGGGTTTTCTGGTCGGCGCAGCACCCTTTATCCGCGAGGCGCGCGCCCTGCGCGCCACGATCCTGCGCCACCCGCCCGGACTGATGCAGCGCTCCGCCGCCTATTTCCTGTCATTGGGCCATTACGATGCACAGCTGCGACGCGTGGGCCGCGTGTTCCAGACCCGGCGGCAAGTGATGCTGGAGGCTGTCAGGGCCGAGGGGCTTGCTGTTGCCGGCGAGATCGGCGCCGGTGGCTCCAGCCTGTGGATGCGGGCACCCGAGGGCGTGGACACAGGCGCGCTGGCGCTGGCTTTGCGCGACGACAGTGTGCTGATCGAACCCGGCGCGCCGTTTCATTCCGCGGTCGAGCCACCGCGCCGGTTCTACCGCATTGCCTACAGCTCTATCGGCTCGGACCGTATCCCCGAAGGTATCGCCCGGATCGGTGCGCGGCTGCGTGCCCTCAGCGGCAAGGGCTAGACCAGCACGGCCTCGGCCTTCTGTTCCCCCACGCCGAACACCCGCTTGTAACGCTCAATCTCGTCGGCCGGGCCCATCGCCTTGTTGGGATTGTCCGACAGCTTGACCGTTGGCCGCCCGTTAGCTGACACCGCTTTGCAGACCAGCGAAAAGGGCGCCAGCCGGTCATCGGGGGCAAGACCGCGGAAATCGTTGGTCAACAGCGTGCCCCAACCGAAGCTGACCTTGACGCGGCCGGTGAAGCGCGCGTGCAGTTCTTCGATCTTGGCAACATCCAGCCCGTCCGAGAAGATGATCAGCTTCTCGCGCGGGTCTTCGCCGCGCTCCTGCCACCAGCGGATCGCATCCTCGGCACCCTGCGCGGGATCGCCGGAATCGACACGTATGCCGGTCCATTTCGACAGCCAGTCGGGCGCGCGTTTCAGAAAACCGGCACTGCCAAAGGTATCTGGCAGGATGATGCGCAGGTTACCCTCGTGCTCCTCATGCCAATCCTCAAGAACGCGGTAGGGCGCTTCGGCAAGTTCCGCATCCGTCTTGGCCAGCGCGGCGTAAACCATTGGCAGTTCATGCGCATTGGTGCCAATCGCTTCGATGTCACGGCCCATGGCGATTCGACAGTTAGACGTGCCGACAAAAGCGCTTCCCAACCCTTCGATCAGCGCTTGCACACACCAATCCTGCCAGAGGAAGGAATGCCGCCGCCGCGTGCCGAAATCAGCCAGCTTCAGCCCCTCCAACCGCCGCAAACGCTCAACCTTCTCCCACAGGCGGGCAGTGGCGCGCGCATAGAGCACCTGCAACTCGAACTTGCCCATCCCCTTGAGCACGGCGCGGCTGTGCAACTCCATCAATACGGCCAGCGCGGGAATCTCCCACATCATCACCTCGGGCCAGCACCCCTCGAAGGTCAGCTCATACTGGCCGTCGCGCTTTTCCAGATGATAGGGTGGCAATTGCAGCCCTTCGAACCATTCCATGAAATCAGGGCGGAACATCTGCCGCTTTCCGTAGAATGTGTTGCCGCGCAACCAGGTGCTTTCACCCCGCCTCAGCCTGAGCGAGCGCACATGATCAAGCTGTTCGCGCACCTCGCCCTCATCCACCAGATCGGCCAGACGCACGCTTTTCGTGCGGTTGATCAGGCTGAAGGTGACGCGGGTGTCAGGTCGGTTGCGAAAAATTGTCTGGCACATCAGAAGCTTGTAGAAATCAGTGTCGATCAGCGAACGCACGATCGGGTCGATCTTCCAGTTCTGATTGTGAACACGGGTGGCAATATCGACCATCGTCGGTCTCCGCTGACAGGCTTCGCGGCAACCCTCTTACAGGCAGCTCGGGTGATAGGCAAAGCCTGTCTTGCCTGCGCCTTGACAGACGGGGACTACTGTCGATACCCGCAGGGGGCAGATGCAGGAGAACGGCATGTCCGAAGTGGAACGGATTGGCGTGATCGGCGCCGGCGCTTTCGGCACGGCGCTGGCGATCGCCCAGGCCACGGCAGGGCGGCAAGTCACGCTTTGGGCCCGCAACCCCGAGCAGGCCGCCGAGATGGCACGACTGCGCGAAAACCGCGCCCGGCTTGCGGGCGTGCCGCTGCCCGAAGGGTTGGCGGTGACCAGCGACTTCACGGCGGCGGCCTCGGCACCCGTGGTCTTGCTGGCGCTGCCGACACAGACGCTGCGTGGCGTACTTGAGGCGCATGGAGTGGCACTGGCACAGAGCATGCTGGTGGCCTGCAGCAAGGGGGTAGAACTGGGCACGGGGCTCCTGCCCGCCCAGATCGTGGCCCAACTGGTGCCGCAGGCGCAGACAGCGGTGCTGACCGGCCCCAGTTTCGCTATTGATATCGCACAAGGGAAACCCACGGCGTTGACCCTCGCCACTGCCGTTGCGGGGGCGGAGGCGGAGGCGCTGCAGGGCGCATTGTCAACGCGCAACCTGCGCCTCTATCTCAGCGACGATCCGATAGGCGCACAACTGGGCGGGGCGCTGAAGAATGTCATCGCGATTGCCGCCGGGATCACGATGGGCGCAGGGTTGGGCGAAAGCGCACGCGCGGCACTAATGACCCGCGGCTTTGCCGAGATCGCCCGCTTCGCCGAAAGCCGCCGCGCCCAGGCAGCCACGCTCTGGGGGCTGTCGGGTTTTGGCGATCTGGTGCTGACCTGCACGTCCGAGAAGTCCCGCAACTATCGCCACGGGCTGGCGATTGGCGCCGGTCAGCAGCCCGACACCAGCCAGACAGTCGAAGGAGTGATGACCGCCCACGCCATGGCCGCAAGCGCCGATCACGACGCCCTGCCGGTTACCTGCATGGTCTCGGCGCTGCTCAACGACAAGGTGGCGCTGCCCGAAGCTATTGAACGCCTGTTGACCCGCCCGCTCAAACGCGAGCTCGACTGATCTGATTGCCTGCTCCGCAGAAGCCTTTTTGTTCAAATAGGGGGGCGCTGCCCCCGTCCCTTCTGCTACGCAGAAGGGACTCCCCCGGGATATTTATTGAACAGATGAAGCAGAACACCGCGCTCCTTTTCATCTTGCCGGAAATACGCTGGGGGTGAATGGGCCGCAGGCCCAGAGGGGGCAAAGCCCCCTGATACCGCGTGGCGCAGTCGCGATGCGAAGGCGTGCGGGAGCCACCCCGGCACCCATTCAGCGCAGCGCGGATTCGGCAGCGGCGCCCAACCGCAGGAGGCGCTTTTCCTCCATTGGCCTTGCCATCAGGCAGATCCCGGCAGCCGGTGTTTCAGTGGGTAGCGTAAGCCCGCACAAACCCATCAGGTTGCCGATCCGGGTGTTACGCAGGGTCCGCAGGTTTTCGCTTGTGAAATAGTCATGATCAGCCATCAGCGCCTCGGTTTTCGGCGGCAGGTTCGGGGTGGTGGGAACGAGAACCGCATCAAAACCGGCAGTCGCCGTCGCATAGCTTGCGCGCAGCGTATCAAGCTGTTGCCAGGCCGTGACATAGGCATGCGCTTCATGGTCGCGCCCGGCGCGGAAGCGGTCCAGCACGGGGGGGAACATCCGGTCAGCGTAGGCTTCGATCAGCGCGGCCCAGGTGCCGTAGCATTCGGATGTATAAAGGATTCCGGCCAGCGCCATCGCCTCGTCGACCTCCGGCAGTTTCCGGCGGCTGATCTGCGCGCCCGCCGCCGCCAGCCGCGCCACGGCCGCCTCGAACGCCGTGGCGATCACCGGATCCAGCCCGTCAAGCGCGACGGTTTCCAGCACCATCAGCCGCGCGCCTTTCAGACTGGCCCCGCGCAGGTCAGGCGCAGCGCTGGCATCAAGCAATGCGAAGGTCAGCGCCGCATCCTCCACATTGCGCGCCAACGGCCCGATCGTGTCGAATCGCGCGGCCAGTGGCACCACGCCCTGCAGCGGGATGCGCCCGGCGGTGGTTTTCAGCCCCACGAGATCATTCCAGGCGGCGGGCACGCGCACCGAGCCGCCAGTATCCGTGCCGATCGCCACCGGCGCCAGCGCATGACGGACCGAGGCCGCCGCCCCGGACGAGGACCCGCCCGGCGCGGCCTCGGGGTCATGCGCTCCCGGTGGCGTGGCCGTCATCGGGTTCACCCCCAACCCCGAGAAGGCCAGTTCGGTCATATGTGTCTTGCCCAACGGTGGCATGCCTGCGGTCGTCAACCGCTCAACCACCAACGCATCGCTGTCGGGGACCCGGCCCCTGAGCATCCCGGTTCCGGCCTCGGTCAGCACGCCGGCGGTATCGAACAAGTCTTTCCACGATACCGGCACGCCATCGAGCAAACCCCGGCGAAGCCCCGCGCGGGCACGGGCGCGCGCGGCGGCGGCGGTATCGAGGGCCCGCTGGCGCATCATGCGTGCATAGATCCGCTCCCCTGCCGGGTGTTCCTCGGCGGCGTCCAGAAAGCTTTCTGTCAGCTCCACCGGGCAAATCTTGCCCGCCTCGATCCCGCGCCCCAGATTTGCCGCGCTCATTTCTTGCCAGTTCCTGCCCATCATGCCCTCCAAACGTTGGCGGCACGCTAGCGCGGCGCAAGCGCATGGACAATCCCGCCCGCGCGCGCATATTGAGGGTATGGAACCGGACACAGACATTCTGATCATCGGTGGCGGGCTGAACGGCCCCGCTCTGGCCCTGGCGCTGGCACAGGGGGGCTTTCGCGTCACGCTGGTGGATGCGCGCCCCGCCGGTTCGCGCGCCGATGAGGGTTTTGACGGACGCGCCTATGCACTGGCGCTGGCCTCGGTGCGGGCACTGGGGGCGCTGGGGGTCTGGCCGGGCCTGGCGGCGATGGCGCAGCCGATTCTGGGTATTCGTGCCAGTCAGGGCCATCCGGGCAAGGGCGCCTTCCCGTTGTTTCTGGGCTTTGACCACACCGAGATCGAAGAAGGCCCGATGGGCCAGATGATCGAGGATCGCCACCTGTACCGCGCTTTCCTTGACGCGATGGAGGCCGCCCCCGGCATCACCCTGCGCCATGGCGCCTCGGTTGTGGCGCAGGAAACAGGTGGCAACCGCGCGCAGGTCACGCTGGACAATGGCGAAATCCTGACAGCCCGGCTTCTGGTCGGTTGCGACGGGCGCGACAGCCCCGCCGCCCAGCGCGCCGGTATCAAGCGTTGGGGCTGGGACTACGGCCAGACCGCGCTGGTTTGTGCCCTGTCGCACGAACTGCCGCATGAGGGAATCGCGCATCAGTTCTTCATGCCCACCGGCCCGCTGGCGATACTGCCGCTGCCGGGCAACCGCAGCTCTATCGTCTGGAGCGAAACAACCGAGAACGCACGCGCCATCGCAGCGCTGGATGACGCCGGTTTCCTTGAGGCGCTGCGCCCGCGCTTTGGCTCATTCCTGGGTGAAATCGCTCTGGAGGGGCGGCGCTTTGCCTATCCGCTCAAACTGACGGTGGCGGAAAGCTTCATTGCGCCGCGTCTGGCCCTGCTGGGCGATGCCGCGCATGGGGTGCATCCCATCGCCGGGCAGGGGCTGAACCTGGGCCTGCGCGACATGGCGGCGCTGGCCGAGGTGCTGACCCTCGCCGCGCGGCGGGGGGAGGATATCGCCAGCCCGCTGGTGCTGGAGCGCTATCAGGAATGGCGGCGCTTTGACACGGTCAAGATGGCGCTGGGAATGGATGCGGTGAACCGGCTGTTTTCCAATGACAATCCGGCACTGGAACTGGCGCGCGGGTTGGGGCTGGGGGCGGTGAACGCACTGCCCGGCCTGCGGCGCTTCTTCATCCGCGAGGCAGCGGGGCTGAATGCCGCGCAGCCCCGGCTGTTGCAGGGCCTGCCTGTCTGAGGGCTGACTCGACTCATGCAGCCCGCACGGATAAATTGAACAAATCAGGAACTTTTGCTTTGGAATCGGCATGCCCCGGCGTATCCTTTCGGTCTGGCTGCCGCGGCTGGCCAGCGAACTGGCACTGCGGCGGCGCGACATGCAGGCAGCGGCCATGGCCGGGCCTTTTGCCGTGGTCGCGCGGCAGGGACCGACCGATCTGCTGCTTTGCCTGAACCCCGCCGCCGAGGCGCACGGCCTGCGGCGCGGCCAGCCCCTGTCCGAGGCGCGCGCACTCGTGCCGGGGCTGATCACCCGGCCGGATGCCCCGCAGGCGCAGGCGCGGTTCCTGCATGTGCTGCGCCGCTGGGCGCTGCGCTACACGCCATGGACGGCCATTGACGGCAGCGACGGGCTGATGCTGGACATCACGGGGGCCGCGCATCTGATGGGCGGCGAGGTTGCGCTGTGCGATGACCTGCGCGCCCGGCTTGAAGCGATGGAACTATCGCCGCGCCTGGCGCTGGCGGGCACGCGCGGCGCGGCCTGGGGGCTGGCGCGGTTCGCGCCGCAACCGCTGACAATCATCGGCGCTGATGCCCGCGCGGCATTGGCACCCCTGCCCCCCGCCGCGCTGCGTCTGCCCGAGGATGCCTGCGCCAGCCTTGCACGGGTGGGGCTGCGGCGGGTGGACGATCTGTTGCGCCTGCCGCGCGCGGGCCTGACCCGGCGCTTCGGGACAGAGCCGGGCCTGCGGCTGGATCAGGCATTGGGCCTGGTGGGCGAGCCGGTCACACCCGCGCAGGACCGCCCCCCCCATACCGTGCGCATGACCCTGCCCGAACCGATCGGGCTGAAATCCGACGTCATGGCCGGGCTGGATCGGCTGCTGGCGCGGTTATGTGACTTGCTGACCGAATCCGATGAGGGCGCGCGCCATCTGCGGCTGGAACTGACGCGCACCGACGGCACCCGCGCCGAGGTCGCCATCGCGCTGGCCCGGCCGATGCGCGACCCGCCCGCCATGGCCGCGCTGTTCGATCGCGCCGTCGATGCGCTGGATGCCGGTTTCGGCTTTGACATGCTGCGCCTCAGCGCGCCTTTGTCCGAACTCCTGCCGCCCGCGCAACTGACCACCTCTGGCACCCTTGGCAGCGATGCGCTGGCCGATCTGATGACCCGGCTGGGCAATCGCATCGGGCTGGAGGCGATCACCCGCTTCCTGCCCGCCGAAAGCCATATCCCCGAGCGCGCCTTCCAGATCGCCGCCGCCGCTTTTACCGAGGCTCCGCCCCCTGACGCCTGGCGCACCGGGCCACGGCGGCCACTGATCCTGTTTCCGCCCGAACCGCTGACCGGCATCACCGGCCGCGAACCGCCGCGCCGCTTTCGCTGGCGCCGCCGCTGGCTGACCACGCGGCAAGCCACCGGGCCTGAGCGGCTGTCGCCGGAATGGTGGCTGGATGATCCGCTGTGGCGCAGCGGGTTGCGCGATTACTGGCGGGTGGAAACCACCGAGGGGCCGCGCCTGTGGCTGTTTCACACCCCGCAATCGCCCGGCTGGTCGGTGCAGGGCGAATTTGCCTGAACCGGGCGGGAAGGATCAGGCGCCTGGGCCAGGGTCATCCCCAGGTCTTTCGCCGGGGTTCCTGCCCATCACCATCCCGGCCATCACCGCCGCCGCAACCAGTGCCAACCCTTTCGGCCCCAGCGCCGCTCCCGACAGCGTGACCAGCGCGTTGGAATAGACCGCGCGGCGCTCGGCCAGCCATTGCCTGTCACGCCGGTTCAGCACCGCCACCACGGCGATCACCACCAGCGCCAGCGCGGCAAACGCCGCCGCAGCAAAAGTCGCCGCCAGAACCGGGTCGGACCAGCGTGCCAGCAGCATCACCCCCGCCGCAACCAGACAGACATAGGCCGTCAGCCCCGCAACCGCCGCAACGACATAAAGCGCCACGTTGCGTTGGCGACTGCGGGCATAGCGCCGGGCATCGGCCGCAGCCAGCCGCATCAGGCTCTGGATGATCTCGCGCATCATCGCCTCAGGAACAACCCGACAACCAGCCCCGCCAGCGCCGCCACCCCCAGCGATTGCAGCGGGTTTTCGCGCACTTTCGCCTTCATCTCACCTTCAAGCGCGCTCAGTTGGCGCTGCAACTCGGCCAGCGCCTCATGGGGCGGGAAATCGGCGCGGTCCTGAACGCCGCTCAGCTGCGCGCGACCATAGGCCTGCATCATCCCCCCAAGCGCCGCCAGATCGGCGCGGATACGAGTGATCTGTGCCTCGATCTCGGCGCGGTCCGGCGCATTTTCCGGGCCGGTTCCGGGTTTCGCGGTTTTCTGTGCCATGCGGTGCTCCTGTTCTGGTGCCTGCCGGTCATCACGCCGATCACAGCGGGCGCATGTAACCTTGATCACTCTTTCTGCATAGCACGCAACCGGGCTGCGCCCCAACCTTGAATCCACCACCGCACGCGGCGCAAAAGCCACAACTTTCGCCGATAACCGGCGCATCTGGCAGCGTTTTTCTGGACCTGCCAGAAGTTTGTCGATATCCTCTGACCCAAACGGGGCGACAATGACCCCGAAACGAGAGGCAGATATGGCATTCCCTGAGCGGTTCTCGCACCTGCCAGAATACGCGTTTCCGCGCCTGCGCGCCCTGCTTGATCACCTGCCCCCCGGCGGTGAACCCATTGCCATGACTATCGGCGAACCGCGCCATGCGATGCCAGATTTCGTGGCACGGGTGCTGGCCGAGTCCATCGACGGCTTCGCGCGCTACCCCGCGAATGACGGCACGCCCGCGCTGCTGGACGCGATTTCGGGATGGCTGACACGGCGCTATGGCGTAGCCTTGCCGCGCGAACGGCTGATGGTGCTTAACGGCACGCGCGAGGGTCTGTTCAACGCCGCACTGGCGCTCTGCCCGGAAGAAAAGCGCGGACAGAAGCCGGTGATTCTGACGCCCAACCCCTTCTATCAGGTCTATGCGGTGGCTGCGCTGGCCGTGGGGGCCGAGCCGGTCTATGTCCCTGCCACAGCCGCGAATGGCCATCTGCCCGATTACGCCGCCCTGCCGCCCGAACTGCTGGACCGTGTGAGCATCGCCTATCTGTGCTCGCCCGCGAACCCGCAGGGTGCCGTTGCGAGCCGCGACTATTGGGCCGATCTGCTGCATCTTGCCGAGAAGCATGATTTTCGGATCTTCGCCGACGAATGCTATGCCGAGATCTACCGCGACACACCGCCCCCCGGCATTCTGGAGGTGGCGCAGCAAATCGGCGCCGATCCCGAGCGGGTGGTGAGTTTTCATTCGCTGTCGAAACGCTCCAACCTGCCCGGCCTGCGCTCGGGCTTTGTGGCGGGCGGCCCGGCCTCGATCAAGGCGATCCGGCAGCTGCGCGCCTATGCCGGAGCCCCGCTGCCAGAACCCTTGCAGGCCGTGGCCGCTGCCGTCTGGGCCGATGAAGACCATGTGACAGCCAGCCGCGCGCGTTACCGCGCCAAATATGCCATTGCCGACACGGTGTTTGCCGGGTTGAATGCCTATCAACCACCGCAGGCCGGGTTCTTCCTGTGGCTGCCGGTGCCGGATGGCGAGGAAGCCGCGCTGCGGCTGTGGCAGCAAACCGGCGTGCGGGTGCTGCCCGGTGCCTATCTGTCGCGCGACGTGGGCGGCGAGAATCCCGGCGCAGGCTATGTCCGCGTCGCGCTTGTGGCCTCGGAAGAGGAAACCGAGCGTGGCCTGACCTTGCTGCGCGACTGTCTTTATACCTGAGCGAGGAATACCATGGCCTCTTACCCCAGCCCCCAACGCCAGCCGCTTCTGGATCAGCGCCTTCAGCAGGCCCTCAGCCAGCGCGGCAAGGAACTTCTGGGCCTCGGGCTGATCGCCGCCGGCGCCGCGATGGCGCTGATCCTGGGTTCCTATTCACCCGAAGACCCCTCATGGATGGCTGCCAGCGACGGGCCGGTGCACAACGCCTTTGGTCGCGCCGGTGCCGCCATCGCCGCCCCCGTGACGATCATCATGGGCAAGGCGGGCTGGGGTATCGTGCTGGCGCTGCTGGCCTGGGGATTGCGGCTGGTGACCCATCGGGGCGAAGAGAACATCCTGGGCCGCACTGTTTTCGTGCCGATCGCCATCGCGATGAGCGCCGTCTGGCTTGCCACGCTGGTGCCCGGTTCGGGGTGGGCGCTGGATTTCGGACTGGGCGGCATGTTCGGCGATACGGTGCTTGGCGCGGTGCTGACCGCCCTGCCGCTGACCTCTACCGCAGGGCTGAACATGCTGACGCTGGCCAGCTTTGCGGTGATGCTGGGGCTGTGGCTTTATGTGCTGGGCTCATCCTTTCAGGAACTGAGCCGCTTCGGGCGCTTTCTCATCACGGGGCTGATCCTGAGCTACATGGGGTTGATCGCCGCGTTGAGCGGCAGTGCGCGTGGCATGGGCGGGCTGGCCCGCAGGGCGCATGGCCAGTGGCAAGAGCAGCGCCATGCTCGCCAAGCCGCACAAGCGGCTGCCATGCACGCGCCCGCCGCCAACACCCATGGCGATTGGGCGCATGCGCCGCAGAACTATCCAGAGTTTCACGCCGAGACCGTGCCGAATGCGCCGCATGGCGCGCGCGGTGCGCGCGTGGTTCGCGCCGAACCTGCCCTTCCACGCCAGCAGGCTCCCGTCCACCAGGCACCGGCAATGCGCCCGCCTGTGGCACCGCAACCGGCACCACCCGCACCCGTTTTTCACCATTACCATCCGCAAGCAGCCCCGCAGCGCCCGGCAGCGGTGCCTAATGAAAGCTGGGAACCCGCGCAGCGCCCGGGCTTGCTGGCACGCGTTCTGGGCTTGCGTGGGAATGACGATGGCAGCTACGCCGATGCGCCGAACCCTGCCGCGTCGTCCCAGACGCCGGGAGACGAGCGCATCAGAAGCCGCATCAGCGATGTGATCCGCGCCCGCCAGCGGCAGGTTCCGACCCTGCGGGTTGAACGCGACCATGTGCATCCCGCAACGCAGCCCGTGCAGGCCGCAATGCCCTCGGCCCAGCCCCATGCCTCGCCCGACATGGCATCAGCGCAACCGGGCATACGCCCCGAGCCAGCGCTCTCGGCCGCTTCCGTTCGTCCGGCCGCGTCACAGGCGCCCGCCGCATCCAGCGCGCGCCCCGCCCACGCGGCGGCACCCTCTCATGTGGCAGCGCCGGCCCCTGCCCCGCAGCAATCCGCCACCCGGTTGAACCAGTCAGATCTCTATCCTGATCTCGATAATGACGACGAGGACGGCGCGCTTTTCGAAGACAGCTATGCCGCCGCACCGCAGCCTGCTCGTGCCCCCGCCCCGGCACTCAACCGCCGCGTGGTACAAACCGCCCAGCGCCGCAGCCCTGCCCCGTCCCGGCAAGCACAGGCCGAGGCCCAGCCGAGGCTGCGCTTTGAAGAGGCAGCACAGCCTGTCTATGAACTGCCGCCCCTGTCGCTTCTGTCCGATCCGTCCAAGGTCGAGCGCTACACCCTGTCCGACGACGCGCTGGAAGAGAACGCGCGGATGCTGGAATCGGTGCTGGACGATTATGGCGTGCGCGGCGAGATCGTCTCGGTCCGGCCCGGCCCGGTGGTGACGATGTACGAACTCGAACCCGCGCCGGGTCTCAAGGCCAGCCGGGTGATCGGCCTGGCCGACGATATCGCGCGCTCGATGTCCGCCCTTTCGGCGCGGGTTTCGACGGTTCCCGGGCGCTCGGTCATCGGGATCGAATTGCCCAACGCCACACGCGAAAAGGTCGTGCTGCGCGAAATCCTGGGCGCGCGCGATTTCGGCGACAGCCAGCTTCGGCTGCCGCTGGCGCTTGGCAAGGATATCGGCGGCGAACCGGTGGTGGCGAACCTGGCCAAGATGCCCCACCTTTTGATCGCCGGGACAACCGGCTCGGGCAAGTCGGTGGCGATCAATACGATGATCCTGTCACTGCTTTACAAGCTTCCCCCCGCCGAATGCCGGTTGATCATGATCGACCCCAAGATGCTGGAACTGAGCGTCTATGACGGCATCCCGCATCTGCTGTCGCCGGTGGTGACCGACCCGAAGAAGGCCGTGGTTGCGCTGAAATGGGTCGTCGGCGAGATGGAAGAGCGCTATCGCAAGATGTCCAAGATGGGCGTGCGCAACATCGAAGGCTATAACGGCCGCGTGCGTGAGGCGCTGGCCCGTGGTGAGATGTTCAAACGCACGGTGCAGACCGGCTTTGACGACGAAACCGGCGATCCGGTATTCGAGACCGAGGAGTTCGCGCCAGAACTTCTGCCCTTCATCGTGGTCATCGTTGACGAGATGGCAGACCTGATGATGGTCGCGGGGAAAGAGATCGAGGCGTGTATCCAGCGACTGGCGCAGATGGCGCGGGCAAGCGGAATCCACCTGATCATGGCCACGCAGCGCCCCTCGGTTGATGTGATCACCGGCACGATCAAGGCCAACTTCCCCACGCGGATCAGCTTCCAGGTGACTTCAAAAATCGACAGCCGCACCATTCTGGGCGAGCAGGGGGCCGAGCAGCTTCTGGGCATGGGCGACATGCTCTACATGGCGGGTGGTGCCAAGATCACCCGTATCCACGGACCTTTCGTGTCGGATGAAGAGGTCGAGGAGGTGGTGAACCACCTCAAGAGCTTCGGCCCGGCCGAGTATATGTCCGGCGTTCTGGACGGCCCTGACAGCGAACGCGAAGCCGATATCGACGCCGTGCTGGGGCTTGGCGATTCAGGCGGTGAGGACGCGCTTTACGATCAGGCCGTTGCGATCGTGGCCAAGGACCGGAAATGCTCAACCAGCTATATCCAGCGCAAGCTGGGTATAGGCTATAACAAGGCCGCACGTCTGGTCGAGCAGATGGAATCCGAGGGTGTGGTCAGCCAGGCCAATCATGTAGGAAAACGAGAGATTCTGGTGCCGGAAAGCCACTGACAATGCGCGGCGGGAGCGGTAACGGCGCAGGGGGCCAGCCCCCTGGCGGCTGCGCCGCTCACCCCCGGCGTATTTTCGGCAAGATGAAGGAAACGCAGAGGCGCGTCAGCCCCGCCTTGCCGCCCAATCGCGCACCGCTTCGCCGAAGGCGGTAAAGAGCGGGCGTGAAACAGGGTCATTGGCGGCGTTCCATTCCGGGTGCCATTGAACGGCCAGCGTGAAGCCGGGCGCGTCCCTGACATAAACCGCTTCAGGCGTTCCGTCGGGCGCACAACCCTCGATCACGATGCGTTCGCCGGGCTTCTTGATCCCCTGTCCGTGCAGGGTGTTGGTCATCACCTCGACCGCCCCCAGCAGGCGGTGATAAACGCCCCCTTCGACAAAGCGCACCGAATGGCGCAATGCGAATTTCTCCTCCAACGTGCCGTCGGGGGGCATGCGGTGGTTCATCCGTCCGGGCAACTCGCGAATTTCGGGGTACAATGTGCCGCCCATGGCAACATTGACCTCCTGAAAACCCCGGCAAACACCAAAGAATGGCTGGCCGCGTTCCACGCAGGCGCGCACCAGCGGAAGTACAACGGAATCGCGGCCACGGTCGAAATCGCCATGCGCGGGTGTCGGCGCCTCGCCATATTCCTCGGGATGGACATTGGGGCGCCCGCCGGTCAGCAGAAAACCGTCACACACTTCCAGCAGTTCACCCACCGAGACAAAACGCGGATCAGCCGGGATCAGAAGTGGCAAAGCGCCCGACACCTCGGACACTGCCTGACTGTTCATAGTCCCGCCTGCATGGACGGAATACTGGTCGTTTATCAGATGGCTGTTGCCGATGATCCCGACAACCGGGCGCTGGCGCGGCATTCTGTTCCCCGATGGCTTCAAGCCTGTGGGGAATATCTAGCCCGCTCTTTGGCCGAGGTGAAGACCCCCTCTCAAGCCTCGCCGGTCAATCCGGCGGCGGCGGCCCCGGCCAATGCCGCCTCTGCATCGTTGTCCGAGGTGTCGCCGGTGACGCCCAGGGCTCCGATCACCGCGCCCGCCTCATCGCGCAACAAAACGCCGCCCGGCACCGGAACCACCTGCCCGCCATAAACCCCATTCACTGCGGCCATGAAATAAGCCTGCGCTTCGGCGCGCGCCATTTGTGCGCGGCCTGCCATGCCCAGCATCACCGCGCCATAGGCCTTGCCCTGCGCAATCGCAAACCGCCCCGGCGCGGCGCCATCCTCACGCTCGAACGCCAGCACATGGCCGCCGGCATCCAGCACCACCACCGACAGAGGCTTGAGCCCCATCTGGCGGCCCTTTGCGCGGGTTGCGGCAACCATTGTCCGCGCCAGTTCCAAAGTCAGTGCCATCACACTCTCCTTCCAATTGCTCGAAATACGCGCCCGGGGGTTTGCCAAGGGGGGCCGTGCCCCCCTTGGCCGCGGGAGCGCGAGGGGCGCGCAGCCCCTCGCCCCCACCCGTTACCCGTTCTGCGCCGCCTTCAGTTCCAGCCGCCGCGCATGCAACACCGGCTCGGTATAGCCTGAAGGCTGCTCACGCCCCCGGAAAACCAGATCACAGGCAGCCTTGAACGCAAAACCGTCAAATCCGGGTGCCATGGGCGCATAAGCCGGGTCACCCGCATTCTGGCGGTCCACAACCGCGGCCATCTTCTTCATCGCGGCCATCAACTGCCCCTCGCTGACCACGCCATGGTGAAGCCAGTTGGCCAACGCCTGGCTGGAAATCCGGCAGGTGGCGCGATCTTCCATCAGGCCGACATCGTTGATGTCCGGAACCTTGGAGCACCCCACCCCCTGATCGATCCAGCGCACGACATAACCCAGTATGCCCTGCGCGTT
This sequence comes from uncultured Rhodobacter sp., assembly GCA_964496915.1. Lineage (GTDB taxonomy): Bacteria > Pseudomonadota > Alphaproteobacteria > Rhodobacterales > Rhodobacteraceae > Pararhodobacter. The sequence continues at coordinate 394,637 of CAZCAX010000001.1, read as the reverse complement.
GTTTTCTATCTCGCGGGTCAACTCTTCTTCGGTCCAGTTGCGACCCTCGGCCACCGGGATGCACAGCAGGTCTTCCAGCGTGGCGCGTGCCCCACCTGCGCGGATCTCGGACTGGCGGGCCAGCACATCGACCTTGTGGTAATGCGTGGCGTGCAAAGTGGCAGCGGTCGGTGAGGGCACCCAGGCGCAATTGGCCCCCGCCATCGGGTGGCCGATCTTCTGCTCCAGCATATCCGCCATCAGATCCGGCATCGCCCACATACCCTTACCGATTTGTGCGCGGCCCTCCAGCCCGCAAGCCAGTCCTATATCGACGTTGCGATCCTCATAGGCCTTGATCCAGGCGGCATTCTTCATTTCGCCCTTGGGCACCATCGGCCCGGCTTCCATGGAAGTATGGATCTCGTCGCCGGTCCGGTCAAGGAAGCCCGTGTTGATGAAGGCAACCCGGCGCTTCGCCGCGCGGATACATTCCTTGAGGTTGGCCGAGGTGCGGCGCTCCTCATCCATGATACCCAGCTTCACAGTGTTCTGCGCCAGTCCCAGCGCCACTTCGACGCGGGTAAAGATTTCATCGGCAAAGGCCACTTCCTCGGGTCCATGCATCTTGGGCTTGACCACATAAACCGAACCCGTGACCGAGTTTCGCAGCCCCCCGGCCTTTTGCAGGTCATGCATTGCACAGAGTGTGGTAACCATGGCATCCAGCAATCCCTCGGGCGCCTCGCGCCCGTCGCGGTCCAGCACCGCGGGGTTCGTCATCAGATGGCCAACATTGCGCACCAGCATCAGTGCGCGGCCTTTCAAGGTGAGCGTGCTGCCGTCGGGGGCGGTAAATGTCAGGTCGGGATTCAGGCGGCGAGTGATGCTGCGCCCACCCTTTTCCAGCGATTCCTCCAGATCCCCCTTCATAAGCCCCAGCCAGTTGCCCCAGGCGAGAACCTTGTCTTCGGCATCCACCGCGGCGACCGAATCCTCGCAATCCATGATCGACGACATCGCCGATTCAAGCCGGATATCGGCAACATGCGCCGGATCGGTCTTGCCGATGGCATGGCCTGCATCGATATCGATGATGATATGCAACCCGTTGTTGCGCAGAACGATGGCGGTGGGGGCCTCTGGTGTGCCGGCGTATCCCGCGAACTGGTCGGGTGCCTGCAAGGCCGGCACCAGCGCACCGTTTTCCACCCGATAGCCGGTGCAATCGGCATGACCACCTGCGGCCAACGGCGCAGCGTCATCCAGAAATGCCTTGGCGCGCGCCACGACGCGTGCACCGCGCGCGGCATTGAACGGCCCAGGCGCGGGCAGGTCGCCCAGCGCATCTGTGCCGTAAAACGCATCATACAGGCTACCCCAGCGTGCATTGGCCGCATTGAGTGCGTAGCGGGCGTTCATGACCGGGACCACCAACTGCGGACCGGGCACGTGGGCGATCTCCGGGTCCACATTGGCGGTTTCGATGCTGAAATCGGACCCCTCAGGCACCAGGTAACCGATCTCGCGCAGGAAATCGCTATAGGCGGTGGCGTCATGCTTCTGCCCACGCCGGGCGATGTGCCAAGAATCGATTGCCTTCTGGATCGTTTCGCGCTTTTCGAGCAGCGCGCGGTTCTTCGGCCCCAGATCATGGATCAGATCTGAAAGCGCCTGCCAGAAGATATCCGCCGCGACACCGCTGCCCGGCAGGGCGCGGTTCTCGATGAAATCCACCATCCTTGCGTCAACCTGCAATCCGTCCTTGTCGATGCGCTTTGACATTCTGATCCTCCTCACTCGGCCAGTCAGGCCTGTTGCGGGACAGAGTTAGGGAAAAAGTTTCCGATAGGCAACACGATTGGTAAGCTTTTTTTACCACTGACGGCGATTCTGCGAAGAATGCACACGGCGACCTCGGCATCCTTGCGAGCAATAGCGCACTTCGTCCCAGATACGCGCCCATTTTCTCCGCCATGAAAAGGGGCGGCCACAGGCCACGCAATGCTTTTGCGGCAGATTGCCCTTGCGGCGCATCCGGGCCATGTCAGAGGTCCAGCGCCAGCTGTGCACCATCGCGGCTGGACCGTGGACGATATGTCGGCCTGACCTTGCGACTGGCATGCTTGTGCGCCACGCGGGCAGCCTGATCGGCAAAACCCGCCGCGCGCCGCTGCTCCCAGACCTTTTCACGCGCCGCGCGTGCGGCAGTGGCGGGGTCAATGATCGGTTCAGGGTAACGCGCACCCAGAAGTTCGCGCGATGCGGGCCATTTCCAGGGCTCGTGCAGAAAGCCATCAGGCACCGACGCCAGTTCGGGAAGCCAGCGGCGGATAAAACTGCCGCTCCGGTCCTGATCCAGCCCCTGTTTCACAGGGTTATAGATTCGGATCGCATTCATGCCCGTGGTGCCGGATTGCATCTGCATCTGGCTCCAGTGAATACCCGGCTCATAATCTGTGAACTGGCGGGCCAGGAACGGACCTGTTGCGCGCCAGTCCAGCCACAGATGATAGGCCGCGACCGATACCAGCATTGCCCGCATGCGGAAGTTCAGCCAGCCAGTAGCACGCAGGTAACGCATACAGGCATCAACGAAGGGAAGCCCCGTTTCGCCCTTCTGCCACGCGGCAAGATGGGCAGGGTCAGGTGCGGGGCGCAGGTTTTCCATCGCGGGATGCAAGGCATGATGCTCCAGCGTCGGTTCATCCTCAAGCTTCTGGATGAAATGATCGCGCCAGGCCAGCCGTGCCTCAAAACTGCGTAGCGAAGAGCCCCAGCCGGCCTGCCCCCGCCAACGAGGCTTGGCCGTTCCGGTCGCCTGCACCACCTCGCGTGGCGACAGGGCACCAAAGGCCAGATAAGGCGACAAACGGGAACAACCACGTTCGGCACTGACCGGCGAGGACATGGCATGGCGATAATGCTGACCACGCTGTTCCAGAAAACTGTCCAACAACCGCTTGGCCTGATCGCGCCCGCCCTTCTGACGAAAGGTGCATCGATCATCGGGCAGTTTCAGAGACCGTGCCGTGGGAATAGTGCCAGAACCGTCAGCCACCGGTTCCAGCATGGGGGCTGCAACCGGTGGCTGAACCATGAAACCATCGCGTTGCGCCGCCCAGCCATCGCGCGCCGCCAACCCTCGCACCACACCCGATTGCGGCAACTCCTGCCATTCAATTCCTTGGGCGCGTGCCCATGCCGCCACCTTTCGGTCGCGCGCATAGGTCCAGCCATTGCCAGTCTCTTCATGCGAAAAGATATGCGAAAACCTGGTTCTGGCCTGGATGCGGGCCAGAACAGAAACCGCTTCGCCCATGCGAATCAGCAGCGGCTGGCCCAGCGCCGCCAGATCGCGGCGCAGATCTGCCAGGCATTCGGCCACAAAATCCCATTGCCGGGCCGAAGCATCATCCTGCGCCCAGAGATCTGGCTCGACGATATAAACCGGCAGCACCCGCCCACGCGCGGCGGCGGCGGCAAGGGCCGGATGATCGGCCACGCGCAGATCGCGTTTGTACCAGACGAGCGAAAACATGCGATCCAGATATTGCGTCCCGGGGGCAAGTCAAACCGGACAAATGTTCACTCTTTATTCACATTCGCGCCCCCCGGTCAACCATCCGACCAGACAATGCAAGCATCCTGCACAGCGGCACTTGCCTCGCGTCTTTCGCCATATTTTCGCCGCATCGACATGCATATTAACGATGTCTGGAGTGGCCGGGCAAACGATTGGAGAATACTATGAAAAGCATGCCTGATTCGCTTAACAAGCTGGGTCAGTCCGGGAAGTTCCCGTTCAACCTGTTTGCCACCCAGGAACCGGACCGCTTTACCGAGCGCCTGGAAGAGCTGCACAAATCAGTGCCCAATACGCTGCCCGAAAAGCGATTCTTCAAACACTGACGGTTACGCCCGGCAACCGCAACGCCTGCAACAGGTCGCGCAGTTCCTGCCGGGCTGCCACGTTCGACATGTTGAGCTGCTCTATCCCGATGTCTTTCAGGTCAAGCAAGGTTAGCCCGCGCGGGAACAGCTCACGAAATATCACCCGCTCACTGAAGCCGGGAGACACGCGAAAACCGATGCGCTTCGAAAGCTGCTCCAGCGCCTCGCCCACCTTGCGCTTGTTATGCATATGCTGCGCGCCCAGCCGGTTGCGCAGCACGATCCAGTCGATCGGTTTCAGCCCCGCCTGCGCGCGCAACTGGCGCGCCTGCCACACCATCTCGGCATAGATCGACGGACCCAGCACCTTGTTGGTGCCTGCGTCAATCCGCGCCAGAAGATCAAAATCAATGAAACTGTCATTCAGCGGTGTGATCAGCGTATCGGCCAGTGAATGCGCTACCTGGCTCAGCCGCGTATGCGAGCCGGGGCAGTCAATGATGATGAAATCGCATTCGGCGTCCAGCCCGGCCATTGCCACTGACAGGCGGTGGTCATTGATGTTCTCTTCCGGCCCCAGGCTGGCCGGGTCCACCTCGGGCAGTTCACGGTAGTCCGGGGTCGGCAGAGCCAGCGCCTCTGACTTGCAATAGGCGATACGGTTCTCGATGTAACGGCCGAAACTGCGCTGGCGCAGGTCGAGGTCCAGCGCCCCGACCTTGTGCCCCATCCGCGCCAGAGCGGTGGCGATGTGCATCGCGGTGGTCGATTTACCTGATCCGCCCTTTTCGTTTCCGGTAACAATGATATGCGCCATGCGTCCTGCGTTCCCCAAACCTTCCGGTCCTAGCGGCTTAGTCAAACCTGCGTGAATGCGCAAGCAATCGCGCATCGGAGCGGCGCAGAATGCAAAAGGGCGTGGCAAAGCCACGCCCCCTGTCGTTGTTCCGCGCCGTGGCTCAGAAGCCCAGGCCCGAGTACTTGTTCTTGAACTTCGAAACCCGGCCGCCGGTATCCATCAGGCGGGCCGTTCCGCCGGTCCATGCCGGATGCACCGAGGGGTCGATATCCAGCGCCAACGTGTCGCCTTCGCTGCCCCAGGTCGAGCGCATCTGAACGATGGTGCCATCGGTCATCTTGACATTGATCGTGTGATATTCGGGGTGAATTGCGTCTCTCATGGCTCTGTTCCTCAGCCTTCGCTGCCGCCAAGGGCGCGGTAGTTGGTCTTTTCCGCGATCCGGGCCGATTTGCCGCGGCGTTCGCGCAGGTAATACAGCTTGGCACGACGCACCCTGCCGCGGCGCACCACGGCAATCGAATCGATGTTGGTCGAATAGAGCGGGAACATCCGCTCGACACCTTCGCCGAACGAGATCTTGCGCACGGTGAACGAACCGGCGATGCCGTTGCCGTTGCGGCGGCTGATGCAGACGCCTTCGAAGTTCTGCACCCGCGAGCGCGTGCCTTCGGTCACTTTATAGCCGACGCGAACAGTGTCGCCGGGCTTGAAATCCGGAATATCCTTGCCAAGCGCTGCAATCTGCTCGGCCTCAATCTGCGCGATCAGGTTCATCGCGATCATCCTTTCAATGGTGCGGGTGCTTCCCGCAACGTGTGATGCCCCCTCAGAGCTCTTGGTCTCTATCCGGGTCCCTACCGTGACGTTCACAGTAAGCCCGCCAGAGGTCAGGGCGGCGTTCCTTGGTCAGCCTTTCGGCCTGCGCCCTCCGCCAGTCGGCAATCTTCGCGTGGTGCCCGGACAAGAGAACTTCCGGTATCGCGCGGCCTTCCCAGACGGGGGGTTTGGTATAGTGCGGGTGTTCCAGCAACCCGTCCGAGAATGATTCCTCTTCGGTGGATGCCTGATTCCCAAGCACGCGCGGTATAAGCCGCACAGTCGCATCAATCAAGGCCTGAGCCGCGATCTCGCCCCCGGTCAGGACGAAATCGCCCATCGAGACCTCTTCAACACCGAAATGTTCGATCACGCGCTCATCCAGCCCCTCGAACCGGCCACAGATCAGGGTGATCCCGTCACCCTCGGCAAGCCGGCGGGCCATTGCCTGATCGAACCGGCGCCCGCGTGGCGACAGATAGATCAATGGCCAGCGCCCACGCTCCGGTGTTCCCGCCTGCGCCACGCCCAGCGCGCGCGCCATGACATCGGCACGCAGCACCATGCCGGCGCCGCCACCGGCGGGCGTGTCATCCACATTGCGGTGACGACCCTCGCCAAAGGGGCGCAGGTCGATGGTTTCCATTGCCCACAGCCCTTGCTCCAGCGCCTTGCCAGTCAGGGAATGGCCCAGTACGCCGGGAAACGCTTCAGGAAACAAGGTTATCACCCGGGCGGTCCAGACACTATGGGACGGCGTTGATCCTGCCTGTTCCGGCGCAGCCCCGTGCGGGGTCATTCGAACAATCCTTCCGGGGGGTCGGCAATGATCCGGCCCAAGGCCAGATCAACCGTCGGAACCGCCGCCCGGGTGAAGGGCAGCAACACGCCGGGCGCCCCCCTGCGCTGGACCTCCAGAAGATCGCCCGCGCCATGGTTGAGTACCGCTGAAACCTTGCCCAGAAGCGTGCCGCCGGTATCCAGCACCTCCAGCCCGATCAGGTCAGCGTGGTAGAATTCGTCGTCAGGCAGCGAAGGCAGCTTGTTGCGTTCGGCATAAAGCCGTGTGCCACGCAGCGCTTCGGCCTCCTCGCGGGAGCCGATACCAGAAAGCCGCGCCGCCAACCCGTTGGGAATAGCGCCACGCAGCGTCACATCAAAGCGGCGCGTCCCATCTTCAGTGAACAACGGGGCGTAACTGGCAATGGCCTCGGGCTCGGCGCAGAAGCTTTTCAGCCGCACCTCGCCACGCACGCCGAAAGCCCCGGCAATGGCGCCAACGCAGACCCGATCTTTTCTCATCCGGCCCTCTTCATCTTGCCCGAAATACGCTCGGGGGGTGAATTTGGCGAAGCCAAAGAGGGGGGCTTGAAGCCCCCCTCACCCGGTTCACTCTTCCGCGCCGGCGGCGGCCTTCTCGGCCTTTTGCTTGGCACGCTCGACGGCTTTCTTGCCAGGCTGAGCCTTGTTGGGGTTCGAGCGCTCGGCCTTGGCGCGCGCACCTGCGGCTTCCAGGAAGCGCGCAACGCGGTCGGTCGGCTGTGCGCCACGGTCCAGCCAGAACTGCACGCGCTCCATGTCCATCTTCACGCGGTCTTCGCTGTCCTTGGCCAGCAGCGGGTTATAGGTGCCGATCTTCTCCAGAAAGCGGCCATCGCGCGGCATACGGCTGTCTGTGATGACGATCGCATAGAACGGGCGCTTCTTCGAGCCGCCACGGGCGAGACGAATTTTGGTAGCCATGGGTGGTTTCTCCTTTGGATGGCTGTTGCGGCATGCCGGGTCTCCGGCCTGTGCCAATTCGGTTCAGTTTTGCAGCTTCTCGTGGTGACGGATCACCTCCGAGATGATGAAGTTCAGGAATTTCCGGGCAAATTCCGGGTCCAGATCGGCCTCGCTGGCCAACCATTCCAACCGCTCGATCTGGCGCGCCTCGCGCGACGGGTCCGAGGGCGGCAGGGCATGGACGGCCTTCAGCTTGCCCACGGCCTGCGTATGCTTGAAACGCTCGGCCAGTGTATAGACCAGGATCGCATCCAGCCGGTCGATCGATTCGCGGTGCTCGCGCAGCAACTCGGCAGCGCGCTCGGTATCATTGCTCATTCGGCCCTCCGGAGGCGGTTGCAAACCATCGAAACAGGGTAGCGAAAGGAGGTCATGCCGCGCCCTCTTTCCCCGGGTGCCGCCAGACTTCAAGCATGCCAAAGCGCTCATGGTGGAACGCGCCTTCATGCACCGCTCCCAGCCTGCGCGCCACGCCCTGCGAGCCGGTATTGGCCGGGTTCACAAGGCTTATCGCCGTGGTCCAGCCCAGCACGGTATAGGCATGTTCGCGCGCCACGCGCCCGGCTTCGGTAGCATAGCCACGGCCTTCAAACCCGGCGTACAGATCCCAGCCAATCTCGGGCTCGGGCCAGCCTTCGGGGTTCCAGAGGCCCACCATGCCGCAAGTCTCACCGGTTTCGGTGATATCCACGCCCCAGCGACCGTAGCCGCGCAAGGCCCAGTGGCCAATTTCGGCGGCCAGCATCCGCCAGACCTGCTCTGCCGAGGCCGGACCACCGACGAACTGCGACCGGGCCGAGGCATAGAATGCGGTCATCGGCGCCAGATCCTTCTGGCCAAGCGGGCGCAGGGTCAATCGTTCGGTGGCGAGGGTGGGGGCATTCATGCGTAGGCCTCCATCCCGCCATCGCTCAGCGTATCCGGTGCCGGGTGGCGCCAAATCTCGCAGTTGCCAAGCTGGGCATGGGCAAAGATACCATCCGGGCGGCAACCCAGTTTGCGGGCCAGTGCCACGCTGCGGTTGTTGCCCTCGGCAATCAGGCTGATCGCGGTCTGCCAGCCCAGCACCCCATAGGCAAAACCGCGCGCCGCCTCGGCGGCTTCACGGGCAAGGCCACGGCCCTCATCGGCCAGGTTCCAGAGCTGCCAGCCGATCTCGGGCTCGGGCCAGCCCTCGGGGAACCAGGGCCCGGCCATGCCGATGGCGCGGCCACTGGCGCGCTCTTCCAGCACAAAGAAGGCATAGCCACGCTGCACCCAATGCCCGGTAATGCTGCAAAACGACCGCCAGGCAAGGCTTCGTTCGTTCGGCCCGCCCGTGAAGCGCGACCGCTCAGAGGCGCAATAGGCAGCAAAGGGGCCGAAATCATCCGGCGCGGGCGCACGCAGCCGCAGCCGTTCCGTCTCCAGAACGGGCACGCCGGTCAGCTGAGGCCGCGGGGCGGTGATCATTCAGCGCTTCTTTCCGAAACCCAGCCCCGAAAGGCCACCGGGCAAGCCACCGCCACCCAGACCGGGCAGGCCGCTGCCGCGCTGCATAGCCATCTGCGCGGCTTTCATCGCCTCGGGGTCGGCGAGCTGCTTTTGCATATCGGCCATATCGGGGTTCTTGCCGAACATCGACTTCATCGCCTGTTTCAGCATGCCCCCCTTGCCCATCTTCTTCATCACATCGGCCATCTGCTTCTGCATCTTCAGAAGCTTGTTCAGCTCGGACACTTCCAGGCCGGCACCGGCGGCGATGCGTTTGCGGCGGCTGGCCTGCAACACGTCCGGATTGGCGCGCTCTTTCTTGGTCATCGACTGGATCAGCGCGATCTGGCGCTTGAGCATGGTGTCATCGAAACCGGCAGCCTCGGCCTGTTTCTGCATCTTGCCCATGCCCGGCATCATGCCCATGACCGACTGCATGCCACCCATCTTCTGCATCTGCTCAAGCTGGGTTTTGAGGTCGTTCATGTTGAACTGGCCCTTCTGGAAGCGCTTCATCATGCGCTCGGCCTGCTCGGCCTCCAGCGTGGTCTGGGCCTTTTCGACCAGCGCGACAATGTCGCCCATGCCCAGAATGCGCCCGGCGATGCGCTCTGGCTCGAAGGTTTCCAGCGCGTCGGTCTTTTCGCCAAGGCCCACAAACCGGATCGGCTTGCCGGTGATCGCGCGCATGGAAAGCGCCGCGCCGCCGCGCCCGTCGCCGTCCATCCGGGTCAGCACGACGCCGGTAATGCCAACCTTTTCGTCAAACTCGGTCGCCACATTGACGGCATCCTGCCCGGTCAGGCCATCGACCACCAGAAGCGTCTCGCGCGGGTTGGCGACATCGCGGACGGATTGCACCTCGTCCATCAGCACTTCGTCGATATGCAGACGGCCCGCAGTATCCAGGATATAGACATCATAGCCGCCCAGCATCGCCTGGCTTTTTGCGCGCTTGGCAATCGCCACCGCGTTCTCGCCCTTGACGATCGGCAGCGTATCAACACCGATCTGCCCGCCCAGAATGGCAAGCTGCTCCATCGCGGCCGGGCGGTTGGTGTCAAGCGACGCCATCAGAACGCGTTTGCCCTCGCGCTCTTTCAGCCGGCGCGCCAGCTTGGCCGAGGTCGTGGTCTTGCCCGAACCCTGCAAGCCGACCATCAGGATCGGCGCGGGCGGGTTGTCGATCTTCAGCTTGCCCGGATCGCCCTCGCCGCGCAACATGGCGATCAGCTCGTCATGGACGATCTTGACCACCTGCTGACCGGGGGTCACCGATTTCGTCACCGCGGCGCCCGTGGCCTTGCCCTGCACCCGCTTGATGAAATCGCGCGCCACCGGCAACGAGACATCGGCCTCCAGCAGTGCCACCCGAACCTCGCGCAGGGCGGCGGTCACATCATCGGCCGACAGCGCGCCCTGCTTGGTCAGACGGTCGAAAACACCGCCAAGGCGTTCTGACAGATTCTCGAACATGATCTCGTCCTTTGTGACCGAAGCGGGGCACCAATGCGAAGTGGCACCCGTGGGCGCAACGCGCTGACGGATGGCGATCCCCGCAAAAGCGATGGGACCGGAAGCAGCGGGCCTCCGGGGAATTGGCTGGCAGGTATGTCACGCGGCCCGGAAAGTCAAGCACAAGCCAGCAATGAGACTTGCCTTGACGCGTGTCAGCGGCTGAACTCCGCCCAACGTCATATGGAGGAACCGCCGCCCATGCTGGTTATCGCCGACAACAACCCGGTCCGGCATATCCGGCGGCCCTATACAAACTACGCGCTGATCGCGGCCAGCGTGCTGATCTTCCTTTTGAACCCGCCGTATCAGCATTATGCCTTCACGCCGGAAAGCCTGCATCTGGTCGGCGGACCGAAGGCGCAGCTGAGCTGGGACACACTCGCGCTGCAAAGCGTCAGCTACATCTTCCTGCATGGCAGCCTGCTGCATCTGGCAGGAAACATGCTGGCGCTCTGGGTATTCGGCAACAATATCGAAGACAGCATGGGCCACGCCCGCTACCCGCTGTTTTTCGTGCTCTGCGGCATCGCCGGAGCCTTGTGCGAGGGGGTGATGTCGGCCACGCCGGAGGTTCCGGTGATCGGCGCGAGCGGGGCGGTGTCAGGGGTGATGGGTGCTTACCTGCTGCTGCACCCCCGCGCACGGGTGCTTGTGCTGGTGGCATTCCGGGTGCCGGTTCTGGTGCCTGCCAGCGCCTTCGTGGGCCTCAGCATCGGGCTGGATCTGATCTCGGCGCTGCTGCCAGACCCCGACAGCGAGGTGCTGATCGCCTGGTGGGCGCATATCGGCGGGTTTGCGGCGGGAGCGATGCTTGTGCTGGTGATGCGTCACCGCGATGTCGGCCTGTTTCAACCCGCCACAATCTATCCGGAAGACAGCTTCAGACGGTTCCGCTGGCTGATGATCAATCTCGCTCCCCGCCCCGGATCGGAGGCACAGCAGGCCAGCCGCTGGCGGCAGGTGTTCTTCGGGTTCAAGACGCTGAGCTTCTTTCTGATCATCGTGGTGATCATCGAGACGATCTTCGCCTGATCGCCCCCCCTTATCGCCCCCCTTGCCCCGCCCCTGATTCCCGTGCAACAGAACCCCATGCTGACCATCGCCGCGCTTTACCATTTCACCCGCTTCCCCGACCCTGCCGCCCTGCGCGGCCCGCTGGCGCAATGTGCCTGCGAACAGGGGGTGAAAGGCTCGCTTCTGCTCGCACCCGAAGGGATCAACGGCACCATCGCCGGAACCCGTGAAGGCATCGATGCGGTCCTGGCTCATATCCGCGCCCTGCCCGGCTGTGCCGATCTGGAATGGAAGGAAAGCTTCGCGCAAACCATGCCCTTCGGCCGCATGAAGGTGCGGCTGAAACGGGAAATCGTCACAATGGGCCAGCCCGATGTGGACCCCCGCGCACGGGTGGGCCACTATGTCGAGGCATCGGACTGGAACGATCTGATCACGGCACCCGATGTGGCAGTTATCGACACCCGCAACGACTATGAGGTTGCCATCGGCACCTTTGAGGGTGCCGTCGACCCCGGCACCACCAGCTTTCGCGACTTTCCCGCCTGGTGGGAGGCCAACAAGGAGCGCTTTCACAACAAGCGCATCGCCATGTTCTGCACCGGCGGAATCCGTTGTGAGAAATCGACGAATTATTTGCTGGGGCAGGGAATTGAAGAGGTCTACCATCTCAAGGGAGGGATACTGAAATACCTCGAAGAGGTGCCCGAGGAGAGAAGCCTCTGGCAAGGCGGCTGCTTCGTGTTCGATCAGCGCGTTTCAGTCGGCCACGGCCTGGTGCCGGGCGATCACAGCATGTGCCACGCCTGCCGGCGCCCCCTTGAGCCTGTCGACCGTGCGCGCCCTGAATACGAAGAGGGCGTCAGTTGCCACCACTGCATCGATGAATTCGACGACGCGCGCCGCAACCGCTTCCGCGAACGTCAGCGCCAGATCGCGCTGGCCCAGGCGCGCGGCGTGCGGCATCTGGGGCAATAGGGGGCTTTGCCCCCTCTGGTCCTGCGGCCCATTCACCCCCAGGATATTTTCTGAACAGATGAATGCGGGGCAGCGCGCCTTCAAGATCACTGGCAGTTTCAGTCAGTGCAGCAACAAGAAAATACACGAAACCGAAGCGCCGAGAAGCTTGACACGGTGGTGGTGAGGCTGGTTTGAAATCACGATGGCATTCTTTATAAAGACAGACGCAAGCGGCATTCCGTACAGCCACTATGGCCAGTACCAGGGGAAAGATATCGGCACCCAGATCAGTTCGCTTTATGTGGCGGAGAACGGCCTTCGGGCGTGGAATGCTCATCTGCGGACAGGCGACGAGAAAAGTGTATTGTTAAGCGCTCGCTGGCACCTGCTTCTCAAGAACCCGGAAGCCGATCCAGCCGATCGGGAAGCCGCTGAGAAAGTTGTCGGGGCATGCGCGGACTGGTTGGAATCAAACCTTGTGTCGCGCAGGGATTTTTTGGTGTGGGAATACCCGTACCAGATGTCTTTCGGCACGCCGCCGGGATGGGTTTCAGGGCACGCGCAGGTCGTCGGGCTGCAACTGCTCGCGCGGGCTGGACGGATGCGCAATTTCGACCGGCTGTTGAGAGCACTCGAAGTTCCTGTAGACGATGGCGGGATCGCGGAAATCATCGCCCCTCAAACAATTTGGTTCGAAAAGTTTGCGCACCCGGATAATCGGCGACCGAAGGTTCTGAACGGTCATCTCTTCGCGGTCATCGGGCTGTTTGACATTGCAGGGATACTGAACCGAAGCGATATCAGTGAACTGGCAGAAAAAGGCATGGAGGCGGCGCGCAAGCTTATGCCGCGGTTTGATCAGGGCAACTGGACCAGCTACGATATTCACGGAAAGCCTGCCTCCGAGCACTACCACGGCGTGGTGGTCAAACAACTCGCATTGCTCGCGGACCGGGCGGGCTGGGTGGAAGAGTGGCACAACAAGTTCAAGAGGTACCAAAAGCCCGCAAAAAAGAACCAGGCGGCGGCTTCGAACGGGTGATCAGTTAAAGTCGGCTCAGACAACTCGGACGAAGAATGGTGACTGAAGCGCCCTCTCAGCGGCGGCGGGGTTTGGCGCGCAGGGTCGGGTCTGCATCGCGCGGGTTTTCCGGCCAGGGGTGGCGCGGATACTGGCCGCGCATATCCTTGCGCACATCGGCATAACTGCTGTCCCAGAAGTTCGGCAGGTCGGTCGTCGTCTGAACCGGGCGTTGCGCGGGGGAGAGCAGGGTTACCTTCAGCGGCAGGCGGCGGGGGCCGATGACCGGGTGTTCGGTTAGGCCGAACATTTCCTGCAGCCGCACAGAAATCTCGGGCTGGCCGGTGCTGTAGTCGATCGGCACCTTGCGCCCCAGCGGCGTGGTGAAATGCGAGGGTGCGAGGCGGTCGAGGATTTGCTGCTGTTCCCAGTCCAGCGCGCTGCGCAGCGCATCGGTCAGATCGAGCGCGCGGAGGTCTTCGGCAGTCCGAACCTTGCCAAGAAAGGGCAGAAGCAATTCATCGGCGCGCGCCATGATCCCGGCGTCGGACATATCCGGAAGTGCGGCCCCCTCGGCGCGCAGCAATTCCACGCGGGCCTGGAAGCGCCGCGCGGCATCGCTCATGCCGCATTGCGCCAGACCCAGATCGCGCAGCCCGTCGAGCGCGGCGCGTGCGCAAGCTTCAGGCGGGGCATCCCATTTGCGCTCGGACAGCACCAGCGCGCCAAGGCACTCTCGCTGCCGGGCCACCACCCGACGCTCGCGCAAGGACCATTCGCAGACATCGCGCCAGGCAATCTGTTCGCCGAAGAGTGCGCGCAGGGAAGATTCGGCGATGGGGATCGCCTGCCGGATGCGCGCCTCGCGCGGCTCGCCGTCCAGATCGGTCGCGACGAGAAGCCGGGTTTGTGCCAGCGGATCGGCGCCATCCAGCATCGCGCCCTTGCCGCCCGACAAGAGATAGCGCGGCGCATCGCCCTTGCGGCGCAGGCCGATGCGGTCGGGATAAGCCAGCGCGGCCATCTCCGCGGGGGCCAGCCCGGCATCGGCGGGCGCAAGCCGCGCCAGACGCTTCGCCTCGGTGCGGATACGCTCCAGCGCGTCACGCCTGACAGGCCAGGGGTGGTTGTCGGCATAGGCGCGCGCGTCTTTCAGTGCGGCAAGGCGAAGCGACAGATCGGCGGGCGCGCCATTCAGCGGGTCGCGCGCCTCCATCAGCGCCGCAAGGGGCGCCGCGCTCTTGCCGGCCGCCAACAACATATGCGCCAGCCGCGGATGCAGGGGAAGCGAAGCCATGGCACGACCCTGCGCTGTAATGCGTCCCGCGCCATCCAGCGCACCCAGCCCATGCAGAAGCGCGCGCGCCTCTGACAGCGCGCCAGCGGGCGGCGGTGTGAGAAAGGCCAGATCCGCGCCCGTCCCCGCGCCCCAGACCGCCAGTTCCAGTGCCAGCGCCGTCAGATCGGCGGTTTCGATCTCGGGCGGAGCGAAGGCGGGCAACGCCCCCTCCTGCCCTTTGGTCCACATCCGGTAGCACAGCCCCTCGGCCACGCGCCCGGCCCGCCCGCGCCGCTGCTCTGCCTCGGCGCGGCTGACGGGTTCTGTCACCAGCCGGGTCATGCCAGAGCCGGGATCATACCGCGCCCGGCGCGCGCGGCCCGCATCGACGACCACGCGGATATCGGTGATGGTTAACGAGGTTTCGGCAATCGCTGTCGCCAGCACCAGCTTGCGCCCGTGGCCCGCCGGGGCGATGGCCGCGCGTTGCTCGGCAAAGGGCATGGCGCCGTAAAGCGTGTGCAGCCGAACGTCGGCTGGCAGACGGCCAGAGAGCGCGGCGGCGGTCTGGCGTATCTCGCCTTCGCCGGGAAGGAACACCAGCATGCCGCCCTCGGTTTCCGCCAGCGCGATAAGAACCTGATCGGCCACCGCCTGCGGCAAGCGCACCCCGCGCGCCACCGGCCGATCCAGCCAACGCGTTTCAACCGGAAAGGCGCGACCCTCGGCGGTCAGCATCGGCGCATCGCCCATCAATGCAGCAACCGGCGCGGCATCCAGCGTGGCGGACATGACGACAAGTTGTAGCTCGGGGCGAAGGGCGGCGCGGACCTCAAGCACCATTGCAAGCCCCAGATCGGCATTGAGCGAGCGTTCGTGAAACTCGTCAAAGATCACCGCGCCGATGCCCTCAAGTGCGGGATCGGCCTGCAACATGCGGGTCAGAATGCCTTCGGTCACAACCTCGATACGGGTTTCAACACTGACCTTTGCCTCACCCCGGATACGATAGCCTACCCGCTGCCCAACTGTTTCGCCCAGCGTTTCAGCCATCCGCTCGGCCGCCGCGCGGGCGGCAAGGCGGCGGGGTTCCAGCATGACGATGCGGCCCTGAACCTGATCCAGCAGCGCCAGTGGCACACGGGTTGTCTTGCCCGCGCCGGGCGGGGCTTGCAGCACGCACTGGCCATGCGCGGCCAGCGTGGCGCGGATCTCGGGCAGAAGGGAATCGATGGGCAGGGTCATGGGCTGACGTTATGCGGTGGGGCGGGGGCAAGTTCCAGTGCTTCGGGGGTGGTGGCACTGGACAGCACAGCGTGAGCAAGGCAAGACAGGCCACAATTAAGTGACGAGGGAACAATGGACGATCTCGCCGATCACATTCTCAAGGCCGACAGGCGGGCGCTTGCGCGGGCCATCACGCTTGTGGAAAGCACCCGCCGGGACCATCGCACAAAGGCCACGGCGCTTCTGGATACGCTGGCGGGTCACCGACGCGAAGCGCTGCGGATCGGCCTTTCGGGCACGCCCGGTGTCGGCAAATCCACCTTTATCGAAGCCTTCGGCATGGCGCTGTGCGAAAAGGGCCTGCGCGTGGCCGTGCTTGCGGTGGACCCGTCGAGCGCGCGCACCGGCGGTTCCATTCTGGGCGACAAGACGCGGATGGACCGGCTGGCGCGCCACCCCAACGCCTTCATCCGTCCCTCGCCCAGCCAGACGCATCTGGGCGGCGTGGCACGACGCACGCGTGAGGCAGTGGCGCTATGCGAGGCTGCCGGGTTCGACGTGATCCTGATTGAAACGGTGGGCGTGGGTCAGTCGGAAACCGTGGTGGCCGAATTGTGCGATGTCTTCCTGCTGCTGCTGGCCCCGGCGGGGGGCGATGAATTGCAAGGCGTCAAGCGTGGCATCATGGAGGCCGCCGATATCATTGTCGTAAACAAGGCCGATGGCGACCTGAAGGCCACGGCAACCCGCACCTGCGCCGATTACGCGGGCGCGCTGCGGTTGTTGCGCCGTCGCCCGCAAGACCCGCCGGGCTTTCCCAAGGCGATGACGGCCTCGGCGCTGGAGGAGCGCGGGCTGGAACAGGTCTGGGCCGAGATCCGGGCGCTGACCGACTGGCGCCGCGCCGAGGGCCATTGGGCGGCGCGGCGCGCTGCGCAGGCCCGCCACTGGTTCGGCGAGGAGGTGCGCCAGGCGTTGCTGGCGCGGCTGGAAACCCCGCTTGCGCGCGCGCGGATGAACGAACTGGCAGAGGCCGTAGCGCGTGGTGAGGCCAGTGCCGGGGCTGCGGCACGAGAGATGCTGGATGCTCTGGAAGGCGGAAGCGCGCACCACTCCCCCCTTGACGCCAGCCCGCAATCCCCCTAATAGCAGCCAATCAGATTCCGGGCGCTGCCAAAGCGGCGCCTTTTGTGTTGACGGGCGACGCCAGCCCACCCGAACAAGACGAGGACAAAGACATGTCGCGCCGTTGCGAATTGACCGGAAAGGGCCCGATGACTGGCAACAATGTCAGCCACGCCAACAACAAGTCCCGCCGTCGCTTCCTGCCGAATCTGGTAGATGTGACGCTGGCATCGGAATCACTGGGTAAAGCCTACTCGCTGCGGATTTCCGCATCGGCGCTGCGCTCGGTAGATCACCGTGGCGGGCTTGATGCCTTCCTTGCCAAGGCCCGCGACGAAGAACTGTCGCCGCGCGCGTTGAAGATCAAGAAAGACGTGGCGAAAGCCGCAAAGGCTGCACAGGAAGCACCGGCCGCAGCCTGAGCACTTCTGGGACACACTGTTTAAAGGCCCCGCTTCGGCGGGGTTTTTTGTTTTGGCCTTGTGAACCCTGGCGGGCAATCAGCCGTTTTCGCGCAAGATCGCACCTGCCAGATACAGCGAGCCGCAGATCAGAACGCGCGCCTGCGGGTCACGGGCGGTAATCCTCGCCAGCGCGGCAGCGACCGATTCGGCTTCGTCTGCGCTGATCCCGGCACCGATTGCCGCTTCGGCGGTGGTCGATGCGGGCAAAGTGTTGGCTTCGCCGGGGATCGACACTGCGAATAACCCCTCGGCATGCCCGGCAAGCGGCGCCATGAAGCTGCGGACGTCCTTGGTGTTGAGCATACCGCAAATCAGCCAGGTGGGCCGGTCAGGCAACCGCGCCAGCGTGTCGGCAATCGCCTGCCCCGCCGCCGGGTTATGCCCGCCATCAAGCCACAGCTCGGCCAGCGGAGCCGCCTCAACCAGCGGGCCGTTGCGCAGGCGTTGCATGCGGGCGGGCCATTCAGCGCGCGACACCGCACCCTCGAATGCCGCTTCACCTGCCCCAAGAAAGCGCAACGCCGTCAGCGCGGCACCGGCATTCTGCAACTGATGGGGCCCCGGCAGGTTGGGTAGCGACAGGTCCAGCAACCCGGTTTCATCCTGATAGACCAGCCGCCCCATTTCCTCGGTCACATGCCAGTGCTGTCCATATGCCAGCAGCGGCGCACCCAGCCTGGCCGCCCGCGCCTCGATCACCTCAAGCCCTTCATCGGCCTGCGGCCCCACAACGCAGGGTACCCCGCGCTTGATGATCCCGGCCTTTTCGCCCGCAATCTCGGCCAGCGATTCGCCCAGATACTGCTGATGATCCAAAGACACCGGCGTGATGATGGTCAGCGCCGGTTTGTCGATAACATTCGTGGCATCCAGCCGCCCGCCAAGGCCCACCTCAAGCAAGGTGTAATCGGCGGGACTGCGGGCAAAGGCCAGCAGCGCGGCGCAGGTGGTGATTTCAAAATAGGTGATCGGTGCGCCGGCATTGGCCACGTAGCATTCATCCAGAACCGCGCTCAGCGCGTCTTCCGCGATCAGGCTTCCCGCCACCCGGATACGTTCATGAAAGCGCGCCAGATGCGGCGAGGTATAGGCATGAACGCGCTTGCCCTCGGCCTCCAGCCCGGCGCGGATCATCGCCTGGGTGGAGCCCTTGCCATTGGTGCCCGCGATATGGATCACCGGCGGCAGATCGCGCTCAGGATGGCCCAGCGCTGCCAGAAGCCGCCAGACCCGGTCCAGCGTCAGGTCGATGATCTTGGGATGCAGCGCCATCATCCGGGCAAGGATGGCGTCAGATGTCGGCGCGCTCACGGCTGGTTGTCAGACGCGGGTTGGGGGGCCGGTTCCTGCGATGCGGGGTCAGGCGGGGGAAGATCACCGGCCACGGCAGGCGGCTGGCCGGTCAGCATGCGCAGGATGGTGACAAGCTCAGCACGCATCTGCGTGCGAGGGATGACACGGTCAAGCATGCCGTGATCCAGCAGATACTCGGCGCGCTGAAAGCCTTCGGGCAGTTTCTCGCGGATCGTCTGCTCGATCACGCGCGGTCCGGCGAAACAGATCAAGGCGTTCGGTTCGGCGATCTGGACATCGCCCAGCATCGCATAGCTGGCGGTCACGCCGCCGGTGGTCGGATGGGTCAGCACGCAGATATAGGGAAGACCCGCTTCTTTCAGCATCTGCACGGCCACCGTGGTGCGGGGCATCTGCATCAGCGACAGGATGCCTTCCTGCATCCGCGCGCCGCCAGCGGCCGAAAACAGCACCAGCGGGCGCTTTGTTTCCACCGCACGTTCGCAGGCGGCAATGATCGCATTGCCGACATACATGCCCATCGAACCGCCCATGAAGGCGAAATCCTGCGCGGCGGCGACGATGGGCGTGCGCCCCACCTCGCCCTCGGCGACCAGCATTGCCTCGCGCTCGCCAGTGGATCGCTGGGCAGCTTTCATCCGGTCAGGGTATTTTTTCTGATCACGGAACTGTAGCGGATCGATGGTGGGCTCGGGCACCGCCACCTCGGCAAAGGTCCCGGCATCGAACAGGCGTTTGAAACGCTCACGCGGGGTGATCGGCATGTGGTGGTTGCAGTTGGTGCAAACCTGAAGATTGTCGCTGAGTTCACGGTGAAACAGCATGGTTCCGCATTCGGGGCACTTGGTCCACAGGTTCTCGGGCATCTCGCGACGCGAGAACAGCGAGTTGATCGTCGGTCGAACGTAGTTGGTGATCCAGTTCATGCCCATGGCCCCTTCTTGGCTGGGTTTTCAGATAAGCGGGCTTGTCCGGAAATGCAATCATAGTCCAGCCTAGCGGCTGCGCAGCCACAGCCGACAGGCCGCCCAGACCGCGACCATCAGCGCCATATCGGCCAGCAAAAGCGGGCGCATGACTTCGGCATGGGCGGCACCTTCGGGCAGTTGAAACAGCGCCAGCCCATCCAGTCCGCCCATCGCCGAAACAAGCAGGATCGCCAGGCAGTTGTTGGCGAAATGCAGCCCCCAGGCCAGCCCCAGCGCCCCGGTGCGCGCCGTCAGATCTGCCGCGATCAGCCCGAACAGGCCGGTGGTGGCAACCACCAGCCAGGTGTTCTCGCCCATTTCGGCCGGGGCGTAATGTGCCAGACCGAACAGCACCGAGGGCAGCACCATCCACACCAGCGGCGTCGCAAAGCGTGCAGCAAGCTGCTGTTGAAGATATCCGCGAAAGACCAGTTCCTCGGCTCCGGTCTGCAAGGCAATCCCCAGAAGCGCCAGCGGCAGGAACGCCAGCCAGACCGGCAGCAGGGTAGCGGGTTCAAGCGCGGGAAGAAACGGTAACAAGGCCAGGCTGAGGCCACCGCCCACCACCAGCATCACCGCAACGCCCAGCGTGAAATCGCGCAACACCACAGCCGGCCGCCCGAACAGGCTGCGCCAGCCGCGTTTGTGCAACAGCCGCGCTGCCGCCCAGGCCCCCAGCGCCATACCGGCGAATGTGCTCAACAGCAGCAACAAGGACCACGGATCGGCGCCCTGACCAATGACATGCAGGCGCAGGCCAAGGCCATCCAGCCCCGAGACAAGCCACAAAAGCCCACCCAGCAGGGCCATCCATGAAAAATAGACCCCGGCGATCAGCCCCAGGCCCAGCGCCAGCCGCCAGATCTGCGGATAGGCGCGGGCAGGGGCGACATAAGCGGCGAAAAGAGGTGGCAGCACGGTTGGTCTTTCTGGAGGGTTGTCTTGCGGGTCGGTTCGCGCGGCATCATGGCGCAGGGGAGCGGCAGGGGCAATCCGGGGCTGGCCGTGACAAGGGGGCGGGGTTACGTTTCCCTCACGGGCGAATGGGGGCGGCATGAGCGGATGGGCAGAATTCGGGGTAGCACTGGCGGTGTTCTTCCTGTCGCATGCGGTACCGGTGCGCCCAGCGGTCAAGGGCGCTATCGCAGGCCGGATCGGTGCGCGCGGTTTCACGGTCGCCTATAGCGTGCTGTCGGTTGCGGTGCTGGCCTGGCTGATCGTGGCGGCGGGGCGCGCACCCTATGTCGCGCTTTGGTATTTCGCGCCGTGGCAGGCATGGCTGGCACTGGCACTGATGGCCCCGGCCTGCGTGCTGGTGGCTGTTGCGCTGGTCTCGGTCAACCCGTTCTCATTCGGGGGGAAGGCCGGGCGATTTGACCCTGAAGCGCCGGGCATTGCGGGTGTATCGCGCCACCCGCTCCTGCTGGCGATCCTGCTGTGGGCGGTTGCGCATCTGGTGGCCAACGGCACGCTGGCGCATGCCGTGTTGTTTGGCTTGTTCGCCGGGTTTGCACTGGCGGGGATGGCGTTGCTGGACCGCCGCCGCCAGCGCGAGATGGGGCGACACATCTGGCAGGCAAAGGCGCGCGCCACCTCATTCCTGCCATTCGCGGCACTGTTGTCCGGGCGCTGGAAACCGCGCCATGCACTGCCATGGCGGGCGGTCGTTGCCGGGCTGGTGGTTTATGTGCTTCTGATTGCGCTGCACCCTCTGGTGATCGGGCCTTCGCCGCTTCCCTGATGCGCAGCGCGGCTCACTCCTTGCCGAGAACGCGCTTGAACCAGCCCTTCTTTTCAGGCGCCTCGCCCTCCGGCGGCTGTTTCTCTTCCTCGGCTTCCGGCCCCTCGACAGCGGTTTGAAAGCGGGCAAAAAAATCATCGGCCATCTTGCGGGCGAACCCGTCGATGATGCGGCTTCCCAGTTGCGCCAGCTTGCCACCGACCTTGGCGTCAACCTTGTAGTGCAAAAGCGTGCCGCCCTCCGCGGGCTCCAGCCGCACCCGTGCCTCGCCGCGCGCGAACCCGGCGGCACCGCCCTTGCCTTCTCCCGCAAGCGTCAGACTTTCGCCCTCAACCCGGTCGGCAAGCGTAACGATGCCGGTAAACCGCGCCTTTACCGGCCCAACCTTTTGCACGACCACCGCTTCGAACCCCTCCTCGGGGGAGCCGGTCAATTCTTCGCACCCCGGCACGGCAGCTTTCAGCACCTCTGGGTCCAGAAGCGCGGCCCAGACAACCTCGGGTGCGGCGTCGATCTGGCGCGCGTCACTCATCTGCATGGCGATTCCTCCTTGATCCCGGCAGTGGGGCGCAGCATAGGCAGATGGGGCAAAGGGTGAAAGGCGGCTTTCGTCTGTCAGACCATGGTCGCATAGAGCAGGCGATTCTGCGCTGTTTCGGGCGCGCGCCGTGGGTGCTATTCTGAAGCCATCCGCAAGGAAGCCCGCCCATGACCGTCACATCGTCCGATACCGCGCCCAATCTTCCGCCCGCCTTCATCACCCGCGCACTGGTGGTCGATGACCATCCGCTGTTTTGCGACGCGCTGGCGCTGACCCTTCGTGCACTGGCAGGCGTGGGAGAGGTGGAGACGGCCCATACCCTTGCAGCCGCGCTGGCGCGGATCGAGGGCGGCCCGGGGCCTGATCTGGTGCTGCTGGACCTTGACCTGCCCGATGTCGAAGGGCTGGAAGGGCTGTTGAGGCTGCGTACGGTGGCACCGGGGCTGCCGGTGCTGGTGGTTTCGTCGATGGCCGAAGCGCCGCTTATCAATGCGGCACTGGCGGCGGGCGCAGCGGGCTTTGTGCCCAAACATTCCGGGCGCGAGGTGTTTCGCACAGCGCTTTTCACGCTCGCTGAAGGGCGGATCTTCCTGCCCGAGGGCTTTGCACGCAATTCCGAAGCGACCGAGGCACAGGATGCCGTCGCCCGGCTGGCGCAACTGACGCGCCAACAAGCGCGCATTCTCGAACTGCTCTGTCAGGGCCGGCTGAACAAACAGATCGCCTGGGAACTGTCGATCGCCGAAACCACGGTCAAGGCGCATGTGACAGCGATCATGCGCAAGCTCGGCGTGCAAAGCAGAACCCAGGCAGTGCTTATGGCGCAACAGGCACGCTTCGCGGCGTTTGTGCCCGAGGGTTAGCCGCTGGCCTTTGGCAGGTTGTCGCTGACGCGAAACCCCGCTGGAATGGTATCGCGCCCCTCAAGCAGCAGATCGGCCATCACCTCGGCCAGTTTGGGGGCCATGCCGAAACCGATCTTGAAGCCGCCGTTCATCACATAGTGCCCCGGCCGCCCCGGCCACGCCCCCAGCACCGGCGCGCGTGACGGGCTGCGCGGGCGCAGACCGGCCCAGCGATCCAGCACCGGAGCCTCGGCGAGATCGGGCGCCAGCGCGCGCGCGCGGCTGATCAGGGCTTCCAGCTGCGCGTCGGTGGTGTCGGGCGCATCAAACACACGCTCGGACGTGGAGCCGATCGCCAAAGTGCCATCCGCATGCGGCACCAGATGCACCCCCTCGGCAAAGACCTGCGGCGCGTCCCGCCAGTCTGCTTTCAGCAAGGCTGCCTGCCCCTTGACCGCACCACCCATTGGCACACCCATATCCGCCCCTAACGTCTGCAACCCGGCGGCCCCCGTCGCCCAGATCACCGGCAGATCCGGCGGCGGCGTGTCACCGCGCCTGATCTCGCCCCCCAGCGCGGTGATTGCCGCCGCCAGCGCCACACCGGCACGGCGCGGCGACAGGCGGGCGGCAAGGGTATCGTGCACCACCATGCCGCTTGGGCTTCGCAGCCCGAGGCCCGGAACCGTATCAACCGGGCAGACACGCCACTCGGCCAACCCCTGCCAAAGCGCTTTCGCGTTCTCCGCCCGGCTGCGAGCCAGGTCGACGGCGGCGGCATCGGCCAGAGGCTGCACACGGCCAAGCCTCGCATAACCCGCATCCTGCCCGCCGATTCGCACGACATCGGCCCAGAAACCCGCCGCCATGATCAGGCTGTCGAACTGAAAGGCTTTCTTGGCGTTCCACTGTTCCGGCACATGCGGAGCCAGCGCGCCGACCAACCCGCCCGAGGCACCAGCACCGATCCGGTCACGTTCGATCACCACCACCCGCGCCCCGCGCCGGGCCAGCGAAAAGGCCGCACAAAGGCCGAAAACGCCCGCCCCCATCACCGCGATTTCGGCCATTGCCAATCCCTTTCCCGCACGCCATGGTCCCGCCAGCCCTAGCCGAGACGCACCTCATGCGCCACCCCACCCCCCTTTCCTGGACCGAAAACGGCACGCCCGTCAGCACCCGGTTCGATGATCCCTATTTCACCGTCGGGGCCGGGCTGGCGGAAACGCGGCATGTGTTTCTTGCGGGAAACAACCTGCCATCGCGGCTGTGCGACGGCTTTCATATCGCCGAGCTGGGTTTCGGAACCGGGCTGAACCTGCTGGCAGTGCTGGAAGGCTGGCAAGGTCCGGGGCGGTTGCGCTTCACCTCGTTCGAGGCCTTCCCCCTGCCACCCGAAGACATGGCGCGCGCGCTGGCAGCATTCGATCTGCCGGGCGCGGCGGCGCTGGTGGCGGCATGGGAGCAGGCGCAGGGGCCGGTGCGGGTGCTGGAATTGCCGGGGGTTCGCGCTGAAATCCTTATCGGTGACGCAGGTGAAACCTTGCCGCGCTGGTCTGGCCGGGCCGATGCCTGGTTTCTTGACGGCTTCTCCCCCGCCAAGAACCCCGAACTGTGGAATGAGGCGCTGATGACCGAGGTCGCGCGCCATACCGCACCCTGCGGCACATTTGCCACCTATACCGCTGCGGGCCATGTACGCCGCGCACTGGCGGCGGCTGGCTTTACTGTTACCCGCCAGCCCGGTTTTGGCCGCAAGAAACACATGACCAGCGGTTGGCTGGAAGGGGATGCGACATGACCGACCAGAACACCAAGCTGGGCATCTGGCTGATGGTCGCAACCACCTTTGTTTTTGCCATCCAGGACAGTATCTCGCGCCATCTCGCGTCGGAATACAATGTCTTCATGGTGATCATGATCCGCTACTGGTTCTTCGCCGCCTTCGTCATCACGATTGCCGGGCGGCAGGCGGGCGGCATCCGGCAGGCGGCACGCAGCAAACGCCCCCTCAGCCAGATCTTTCGCGGCCTGCTTCTGGCAGCCGAAGTCTGCGTGATGGTCGCGGGGTTTGTAGTGCTGGGTCTGGTGGAAAGCCACGCTGTCTTTGCCGTCTATCCGCTGCTGGTTGCCGCACTTTCCGGTCCGGTGCTGGGCGAAAAGGTTGGATGGCGGCGATGGATTGCCATCGGCATCGGTTTTGTCGGCGTGCTGATCATCCTGCAACCGGGCTTTGGCGTCTTTCATCCGGCGGCGCTTATTCCGCTTCTGGCAGCCTTCATGTTTGCGCTCTACGGACTGATGACGCGCCATGTCTCGCGTCAGGACAGCGCGGCGGTCAGCTTTTTCTGGACGGGAGTGGCAGGCGCGGCCTTTACCACGCTGATCGGCGTCTGGTTCTGGGAGCCGATGCAACCCGGCGATTGGGCCTGGATGGGCGTTCTGTGTCTTACCGCCGCGCTCAGCCACTGGCTTCTGATCCGCGCCTATGAAGTGGCCGAGGCCAGCGCCATCCAGCCCTTCGCCTATCTGCAACTGGCTTTTGTCAGCGTCATCGGCATAGGCTTCTTTGGCGAAACGCTTCGACCGAACGTGGCCCTTGGCACGGTGATCGTCGTCAGCGCGGGGCTGTTTACGCTGTGGCGCGCCCGGCAGAAGGCGAGAACATGAAGGTTCTGCTTCTCTGCCCGGGAAATATCTGCCTTTCATCCGGTACGCATGGCAGGGTTTCCTGCTCGTGCCGGGACCGGCCGCGACGCGCCCGACCTTTCAGAGGCCGGTAACGTCAAAGCGGTTGTCAACGCGAAAGAACCCGCCAGCGCCTCGGCGCTGACGCATCTTTCACATGGCGTGTTGAACGGAACTCAACGAACGCAACTGCGCTCCGCGGCCTCACCAAAAGCGCGGTAACGCCGCCAGAATTCATTGTCAGCCGAACTGCGCGACATGCGAACAGATTGCGCCTCGTCCGGGTTGGCGAAGAAGCGCGCGGCGCGGCGCTGCTCCGCACGCGTCAGAGTCTGGCTGGCGACGGCATCAATACAACGACACAGGGCGCGGTTTGCGCCCGGACGGTCCGAGCGGTTGCAGGCATTCTCGACCGGGCCTGCAAGCGCTGCGGCGGGCGCCAGCAAGGCCAGCGACATGATCGCGGTCAATACGGTGGTTTTCATCACTGCCTCTGTCCTCTTCTGGATTTTCTGCGGCCTTTTTCGCCGTCTTTCGTTCTGCGCAAGTCCTGTCCACGCTTACCAAAAAAGGCGCGATTCGACAACCGCTACCGCTTGCGCGAGATCGTCGCAGGAACGCTAGACCTGCGATGCGCGCCATTGCAACGCCGCCCCGAAATGCTAGTGTGCCGACGGCTTTGGCGCTTGTGGCCGTGGGGGGGAAAATGGCTGATTGGGATTACATCATTGTCGGGGCGGGCACGGCGGGTTCGCTTCTGGCCAATCGGCTGAGCACAAAGGCCCGCGTGCTGCTGCTGGAAGCGGGGGGGCGCGACAATTACCTCTGGATCCATGTTCCCATCGGCTATCTCTATTGCATCGACAACCCGCGCACAGACTGGCGCTTCCGCACGCGGGCCGAACCGGGGCTGGAAGGCCGGAGCCTGCTTTACCCGCGCGGCAAGGTGTTGGGCGGCTGTTCGTCGATAAACGGAATGCTGTACCTTCGGGGACAGGCCGCCGATTACGATCACTGGCGGCAAATGGGCAATTCCGGCTGGGGCTGGGATGATGTCTTGCCCTATTTCCGCAAGCATGAGGATTACGCCGCTGGCCCCGCCGACCCCGAAATACACGGCACGGGTGGAGAATGGCGGGTCGAAAACCAGCGCCTGCACTGGGAAGTGCTGGATGATTGGGCACGCGCGGCACAGACCTGCGGCATTCGCGCCAGCGAAGATTTCAACACCGGCGACAATGAAGGTGTGGGATATTTCAAGGTTAACCAGCGTTCTGGCTGGCGCTGGAACGCGGCACGGGCGTTTCTGGCCCCGGCGCGGCGCCGTGAAACACTGAAGATCGAAACCCAGGCCCATGCCCAGGGCTTGATCTTTGAGGGAGCGCGCTGCGTCGGGGTGCGCTATCGGCGCGGCGATACTGTTCACGAGGTGCGTGCGCAGGGCGAGGTGATCTTGTGTTCCGGGGCGATCGGCTCGGCGCAACTTTTGCAGCTGGCAGGCATCGGCCCCGGTTCCTTCATGCAATCGATGGGAATCGATGTGCGCCGGGATTGCGACACGGGTGAGAATCTGCAGGATCATCTGC
The DNA here is from genome assembly GCA_964496915.1 of uncultured Rhodobacter sp. Lineage (GTDB taxonomy): Bacteria > Pseudomonadota > Alphaproteobacteria > Rhodobacterales > Rhodobacteraceae > Pararhodobacter. The sequence goes on along the minus strand of CAZCAX010000001.1, from coordinate 367,597 downwards.
AGTTGCGGCTGGCCTACAAGGTTGCAGGCGCAAAGACGCTGAACACCATGACACAAAGCTTGTGGGGCAAGGGCCGGATAGCGCTTGAATATGCGTTGCGCCGAACGGGGCCAATGTCGATGGCGCCCAGCCAGCTGGGTGCCTTTGCTCGCTCCGGACCAGATGTCGAACGGGCCGATCTGGAATATCATGTGCAGCCGCTCAGCCTTGACGCGTTCGGGCAGGATCTGCACGCCTTTCCTGCGATTACCGCCAGCGTCTGCCAGCTTCGCCCGCAAAGTCGAGGTCATGTTCGCCTGACGTCGCCCGACCCGATGGCGGCACCCGAGATTGCGCCGAACTACCTGTCGGCCGAGGCCGATCGCCACATCGCCGCCCGCGCCATTCGGCTGACCCGCAAGATCATGCAGGCCGAGCCACTGGCCCGCTACCAGCCTGAAGAGTTTCGCCCCGGGCCACAAGCACAAACCGAAGAAGAACTTGCGCGCGCCGCCGGACAAATTGGCACGACGATCTTTCATCCGGTCGGAACCGCGCGCATGGGCACTGATCCCGGCGCGGTGGTGGGGCCGGACTTGCGGGTGCACGGCATTGCGGGGCTGCGGGTTGCTGATGCCTCGATCATGCCTGCCATCACCAGCGGCAACACCAATTCGCCAACCTTGATGATCGCGGAGAAGGCCGCAGATATGATTCTGCGTGCCGGAGCCCCTGCAAGGTAGAAGCGCGCATCTGGCCGTCAACGCACCACAAGGTCTGCGTGCAGCGCCCCTGCCGCGCTGATTGTGTTGAGAATGTCGATCATGTCCCGCGGGCCGACACCCAGCGCATTCAGCCCGGCGATCACTTCGGCCAGCGTTGCACCGCCCTGAACTTCGGCCAAGCCGATGCCAGGCATCTGCTCGATCTCCGCAAGGGTTCGAGGCACGACGACCACCTCGCCCGGTGTAAACGGATTGGGTTGAACTGCGATTGGGGCCTCTTCGACCCGCAGCGTCAGCCCGCCTTGCGCAACCGCAACGCGACTGATGCGCACCTCCTCTCCCATAACGATCGTGCCTGACCGTTGATCAATCACCACTCGCGCCCGTGAACCGGGAGAAACCGCCAGATTTTCAATCTGGCTCAGCGCATGGGCAGCCGAAGCCTGACGCGTGGCCGGAATATCCAGCACCACGGTTCCTGCATCCTGCATCGCCGCAGCCGGTCGGCCGAAATGGCCATTGATTACCTGTTCGATCCGCAACGCCGTGGTGAAATCGGCTTGACGCAATGCCAATCTGATCCGCGAAAGCGAAGTCAGCTCGAACTCCACCTCGCGCTCCACCCGCGCGCCGCCGGGAATCGTGCCTGATGTCGGCACCCCCTGGACAACCTGTGCAGCCTCGCCGCGCACCGAAACCCCACCGGCGATCACAGCCCCCTGCGCCACGGCATATATCTGTCCGTCAGCCCCGTTCAACGGTGTCATCACAAGAGTGCCGCCAAAGAGGCTGGCAGCATCGCCGATAGCAGAAACCGTAACGTCCACGCGCGATCCGGTGCGCGCGAAAGGCGGCAGCGATGCCGTGACCAACACAGCCGCGACATTGCGCGGTCGAAACTGTTCGCCGGTCACATTGACGCCCAGGCGCTCAAGGATATTGGCCATTATATCTTCGGTGAACGGTGCGTTCCGAAGCCCGTCGCCGGAGCCGTTCAAGCCAACGACCAGACCGTATCCAATCAGATCGTTGCCACGAACGCCATCGAACTCAACCAGATCCTTCAACCGAATTCCGGCCGATGCAGCCTGGGCCAGGAGCATGGCGACCAAGGCGATCACGATCCGTGCGATCATCGCAGATACTCCAGCAACGAAATCCGTGAGACCCTGGCTGTCACGGCATAAAGAGTTTCCAGCCGATAACGTGTTTCCTCAAGCAGGCTCGCCGATTCGAAAGGGTCAGTGCCGATCAGCCGGTCGCGAGCAACGACCAGCGCATCCTTCTCGAACGACAGCCTTTGTATGCGTTGCTCCAGAAGTTCCTGCCCAAAACCGATCCCGGCCTGGAGTGCGATGACAGCCTCGCCATTTGACTCGATCATTTCCATTGTGAGATTGGCCAATGCCCGGGTCTCAGTTCTTTCAAGAACAAGGGTTTGATCATTCAACAAAGCACCCATCGCAGCGGCCATCAGATGCCGACGGATTGCCGGATCTGCGGCGACGGGCAAGGTTGGACCGGCTTCGAAATCATCGACAGAGCCGCCCGGCGAGTTTCCAGCGCCTTGGTAGATCAGCGTCTCGAACAGCCCACCCGGATCAAAGAAGAAGCTCTCAAGGGCGTCCGAAATTTCCGCAGCGCTGGTCAGGCCCGCAACTGAGGTACTGACAGCTGACAGGATTTCGTCTGCGGGCACCAGCGGTGCGCGATCGACGGCGGCGCCGGCGAAAAGCGTTCGCCCAGCCACGCTGGTCGACAGAACTGAAACCATGTCGCCTAACGCCACCCGTGCCGACGCACCGACTGACGCATAACTCTGATCTCCTGAATCGGCGAACACAGCGGTCAACACCTGATTGGAAAGCAATGAGCCGAGCGCCGAAATACGCCCCAGAGCAGTTTGCGCGGCCTCAAGCATCGTCTCGTTCTGGCCGATGATCAGGTCATAGGTAGCGATCCGCGACAAGCGAGACTCGATCACCGAAAGCTCTCCCAGATCACCACGCAGATGGCGTTGCGGGGCGTCAACCCTGCCGGTTGTCATTTCTGAGCTGTACTGCGCCATGGCGTTGCGAAGCTGCACACCATTGCGTTGCATCTGGAAGGGAAGCGCAAGGCTGCCAAGAGAAACCCAGGACATGATCAGATCTCCAAAAGCTGGCGCATCAGTTCATCGGCGATCTGAAGGACGCGTGCGTTTGCGGCATAAGCTTTCTCGACAAGCAGCAAGCGCTGCATCTCGGAATCCACATCGACACCCATCGCCAATGACTGGTGTTTCAGTTCGCTATGATAACCTTGGGCGTATCCCGAGCGATCCTCGGCGGCCTGGCGGGCCTGGCTGATACCCGAGATCGTCTGCCCGACATTGTCAGCGAAGTTGCGCGAGGCACTACCAGCTCCGCCGGGCAGAGGGCGCTGCAGGGCTTCGAGCCAGCGCTGTATCTGCTGGTCGTCACCGACCGGCCCCGGAGCCGCAGCCCCGAGCCCTTCGCGCAGCTTCCATAGATCGCCGCCCGACGCAGGTTGAACCGCAGCATTCACAGCGATACGTCCAGCGAGCCCCTGTAATTGCGCCGGGTCCAGCACAAGGCCAAGGTCGGTAAACAGGCCGGGCTGGCCGGGTACCGAACTCGGGTCGGTCACCGGGTCTTCGAACCTCTGCACAAGGCTTTCCGCAATCTGATCAAGCGCTGATTGCGCAGCGGGCGCATCGACATCGCGGATTGCGAAACTGACACTCAGCCGGCCACCAGAAAGCGGACTGTTTTCACCGGTCGAAATCGGAATGCCATTCACGCTCAACCCCGAAAGACTTCCGGCGCCAACGCTCATCGACGCGGCCATCCCCGGACTGGCCGTGAAGGAAAGGACGGCAGTTTTTGTGTCCAGCAACAGATGGCCACCTTCGCTATAAAGTGCGATTCGGCCATCAGGATGATGAAACTCCTTGACTGGTATGATCTCGGAAAGAGTGTCGATCAGTTTTTGCCGCTCATCCATCAAGCCAAGTGGTTCATGGCCTGTCGCCTGCAACTTGGTGATGTCCTTGTTAAGCTTGGCGATTCTTTCGAGCCCATGGTTCATCGCTTCAACATCCTGCGCAATCTGCGCATCGGCATTCTGACGCAGCGCCTGAACCTGGTTCTCCAGTTGATTGAGGTGGCCCACGAGATCATTGGCGGCATCCACGACTGACGCCAGGCGATGATCAAGGTCGGGGCGCGCTGCCGCCGAGATCATTGCGCTTTCAAGCATCGCAACCTTTCCTGTCAGGCCATGCGGATCTCCTGGAAGGCCGATCGATTGTTCAATTCTGGCCCAGAACTCAAACTGTGCACTGGTTCCGGCGGCGGAACCTGCGGACTGGCGCATCAGTCCGACAAGAACGGGATCAGTCTGCCGCTCGACCCCGACGACACGAACGCCGCTGCCAACCCCACCCAGAACCGTAGAGCTGAGCATCATCTGACGTGGAGCGTAGCCGTCGGTCAGGGAATTGGCGACATTGGCGGAGATTACATTGATCGCCCTGGTTTGAGCGGCCAGGCCGGACATGGCGGCCGAGATGGCGCTATTAATGCTCATCTGTCACTCCTCTGGCTGTGCCGGGTCAGCGTTTGATGTTGGTCGTTTCCTGCAACATCTCATCGACCGTCTGGATAACCTTGGCATTCGATGAATAGGCACGCTGTGTCTGGATCATGTTGGTAAGTTCATTGGCAATGTCGGTCGCCGATTCCTCGCGTGCGAAACCAAGCAGATCGCCTGTAGGCCCGTCGCCGGCATTCCACAGGAACATTGGGCCGCTGGCCTCGGAGACGCGGTAGGTTTGAGAGTCAAGTGAGATCAAACCATTAGGGTTCGGAACATCGACAAGCGGAATCTGCGCGATTGCCCGGACAAGCCCGGAATCATAGATACCGCGCAACATGCCATCCGGGTCCACCTGGACGCTGAGCAGCGACTGGACAGGTGAGCCGTTTTTGGTAATCGACACCGGCGTGAAGTTGGAGGCCATCTGCGTGACAGCATCACCACTGTTCAGCTGTCCAATATTGAGGTTGATCGTCTGCGTTCCGATGGTAACCGCAAGATCACCCGTTGCCGGGTCATAGGGCGCACCTGCTCCGGCAGCCGGTTGCGAAACTGCCATCAGGCGCCCGGCGTTCGGCGGCGTGTCGTCGAATTCAAAGACATACTCGCCAACCACTGCGCCGCTGGCCGAGTCGGTTATGGTAACCGTCCATTCATTGGATGTGCCAGTCGCCGGAATGACGGGCGTGAAGCGCATGTTCAGTGATTCAGCAGAGCCGAGCGCATCGAAATACTCCAGCGTCACGTCATGCGAATCGCCACTGCCGCCTTCGCGGGTTGCCATGGCAGGAAGATTGGCCCGCAGATTAATCTGCGTCGTCGGGTCAGAATTGAACTGCGTGCGGTTGATCTGTATCGGTTGCAACCCACCCGCCGTATCGCGCGAATAGGTGGCGACAGAGCCATCGGGGTTGGCGGGCCAGCCCAGCAGCACAAGACCATGTTCATTACGCAAGATACCTTGGGCATCCGGGCGGAACGAACCGGTTGTAGCCAACATCATCGGCGTATTGCCCTGGCTGTTTGTCGTCACCGGCAGGAAGCCGCGCCCATTGACCGCCAGGTCGGTGGGGTTGGCGCTGGAACTGAGGGCACCGCGCTCGTCAATCAGGCGCGTGGTCGAACTGCGCACGCCACCTGCCATATAGGCACCAGCCCCGCCCGACGACAGGATCATGGACTGGAACGACACGCTCTGGCGCTTGTACCCTGCCGTTGCCGAATTGGCGATATTGTCCGAGATTACCGAAAGACGGGTCGAATTGGCATTGAGCCCCGAGATGCCCGCGTTAAACGAAGAGTAGAGGGTAGACATTGACCAACCTTTCTAGCCTGTGCCGGTTTCGCTCGACACTGCATGAACGGTATTAATGCCCCCCTAACGCAAACAGCGTTTTCGTTGCCCTTCTCACTCTCCCCTGCGAAGCAATATCAACTCCAAGCGGTTGTTGCGCACTGACATTGGATTACGCATTACCCTTCGTCGATCGGCATGACCCGTGACACGCGCCATGCGCGTTGGATCAAGCCCTTGATTTTCCATCAATACGCGCATCCGCTCTGCCCGAGTAAGCGACAATGACCAGCGCGGGTCATTCATCTGAACAATGGTGTAGGTGCGCGTGTGCCCTTCGACAGCGAGCGGATTCTCCGTCATGCGGAACACCTCGACCAGGATGGAGGAGAGGACTGCCAGCACAGGAAGAGGCGTGTCAGTATCAGAATCAAAGAGCGGCGCTTCGGGAAGATCAAACAGTTCGATCACCAGCCCCTCATCCGTCACCCGCGTCAGAACGTGTCGCAGTGCCTCGCTCATGACCGCGCTTTCGGCACCAAGTCCGTCCAGCCTTTCCTGTATGACCTCGAAGGATTCAGCCTCGGACCGGTCATCTGAGGCATCCATCGTGTTGCCTTGATTGGTCTCTGGCCCCAGATCATCAGCGGAATGGATATCATTGCCGCCGAACATCCCGCTGCCCCCTGAAGAACTGCGGTTGATCGGAATCGATGGCGTGAAGTAATCTGCCAACCCTCGGCGTTGCGATTCTGTTGTAGCGCCCAGCAACCACATCATCAGAAAGAACGCCATCATGGCCGTGACAAAGTCGGCATATGCCACCTTCCACGCACCACCATGGTGACCATAGCTGGTCACAGTTTTCTTTCTTTTGATGATGATTGGCGCGGCTTGGTTTTGCCGGCTCATCCCACCACCTGTTTCACTTCACCCACATTCGGGAATAGCAAACAGGTATGAACCTGCAGTTAACAGCCTCAGGGCAACAGCGGGCGGCGCCCTTTCGGACCAAGGGTGAAAACGCCCTCCTCCTCAATCACCACCGCGGTCAGCGGCCCGCCATAGGCCGCGCGCGTGTCGATATTGACGCGGTTGCCATAATGCGTGGCGGTCTTGATTGCAGTGTGGCCGTGCACCACCAGCCATGGATGAGGCGCAGAATACTCGTGAAACGGGGCGCGAATCCACAGAAGGTCTGTCTCTGTCTGATCTTCAAGAGGAACGCCTGGACGGATACCGGCGTGAACGAACAACACCCTGCCGCGCTGGAAAGAGCTCGGCAAACCGGCAAGAAACTCACGATGCGCAGCGGGCACGCGTTGCACGGCCTCGGCATGTACAGGTTCCACCGGACGATCGGCTGCATTCGCGACACCATACGACGTCAAGGTCGGGCCGCCGCCGATTGCCGGATGCAGGTAGCTGTAAAGCGACCGAAGGCCCGGATCCTGCGCTTGCGGATCATCAAGAAAGGTTGTGAACATGCGGTCATGGTTGCCTTTCAGGACTACCCAGTTCTTGCCCGCCTGCTGCCCTTGCATGAGAAACGCAATCACCCCGGCCGAATCGGGTCCGCGATCGACCAGATCACCCAGATGAACGACCGGAGCTTCTGTATCGCCGACACGTGCGCGGTCAGCCAAGATCCAGTCATGGACCTGCTCAAGCAGGCTCAGATGGCCGTGAATGTCGCCGATTGCATAACTGCGCATGTCATTCCCGTTTCATCTTGCCCGAAATACGCTGGGGGGTGAATTGGCGAAGCCAAGAGGGGGGCAAAGCCCCCCTTTTCGCCGCCCCTCAGGCCACGTCGAACTGCATGGGCCGAACCTGCCGGAACATGCCGGTGTTGCGCAAGGTTTCGACCACCTTCGGGTCGATCGGTTGATCGAGATACAAAAGCGCAATCGCAGCCTGGCCCACGCCCGAACGTCCCAGGGTAAAGTTCGCGATGTTCACGCCGTTCTTGCCCATGGTGTTGCCCAACAGGCCAATGATACCCGGCACGTCCTCGTTGCTGGTATAAAGCATATGCGCACCGATCTCGGCATCGATGTTAATGCCCTTGATCTGGATGAAACGTGGCTTGCCATCGCTGAAAACCGTCCCGGCGACCGAGCGTTCGCGGGTGTCGGTGACAACGGTCAGCTTGATGAAACCATCGAAAACGCCCGTTTTCTCCTGCCGCGTGGTGGAAAGCTGAACACCGCGTTCCTTGGCCAGAACCGGGGCGGAGACCATGTTCACATCTGGGTTGGAAGCCTTCATAACCCCTGAGATCACCGCGCAATCAAGAGCCTTGAGGTTCATCTCCGACACTATACCATCGTAAAGCACATTGATGGCACGGATCGGCTCGTCGGTGAGTTGGCCCACAAAGTCACCCAGATGGCCTGCCAGTTTCAGCCACGGCCCCATCACGGCAGCCTCTTCGGCAGTGACCGAAGGCATGTTGAGCGCGTTCTGCACCGCGCCCGTCAGCAGATAGTCTGACATCTGCTCGGCCACCTGGATGGCGACGTTTTCCTGTGCCTCGGTGGTCGAGGCGCCCAGATGCGGCGTCACCACCACATTGGGCAGGTTGAACAGTGGCGACTCCGTCGCCGGTTCAATAGCGAACACGTCAAAGCCCGCGCCCGCCACATGGCCAGACTTGATCGCCTCGGCCAGTGCGGCCTCATCGACCAGCCCGCCGCGCGCGCAGTTGATGATCCGCACGCCCTTCTTCGTCTTGGCGAGGTTTTCGGCATTCAGGATGTTGCGGGTCTTGTCGGTCAGCGGCACATGGAGCGTGATGAAATCGGCGCGCGCCAGCAACTCGTCCAGTTCGACCTTCTGCACGCCCATGACCTTGGCACGCTCTTCCGACAGGAAGGGGTCATAGGCCACGACCTTCATCTTCAGGCCCAGCGCCCGGTCGCAGACGATGCCGCCAATATTCCCCGCACCGATCACACCCAGCGTCTTGTTGAACAGCTCGGCGCCCATGAAGCGGTTCTTTTCCCACTTCCCGGCATGGGTCGAGGTCGAAGCTTCGGGCAGTTGTCGGGCGACGGCGAACATCATGGCGATAGCATGTTCGGCGGTGGTGACCGAGTTGCCGAAGGGCGTATTCATGACAATCACACCGCGTTTGGACGCGGCAGGGATATCGACATTGTCCACGCCGATCCCGGCGCGGCCGATAACCTTGAGCTTGGTGGCGTTTTCCAGGATCTTCTCGGTCACCTTGGTGGCTGAGCGGATGGCAAGGCCGTCATACTGGCCGATGATATCGGCCAGTTTTTCCTTGTCCTTACCCAGATCGGGCAGGTAATCGACGTCAACGCCACGGTCGCGAAAGACCTGAACGGCGGTTTCGGAGAGTTTGTCGGAAACGAGAACGCGGGGCGCCATGTGCAGGCTCCTTATGCAGGGTTTTGGCGGCCCCCGCAGGCGTTGCGGGGGCTTGGGTCAGGGGGGGTCAGGCCGCTTGCAGCGCAGCGATCTCGGCTTGATAAGCCCATTCGATCCAGGGCATCAGCGCGGCCACATCAGCGGTTTCCACCGTCGAGCCACACCAGATGCGCAATCCCGGAGGGGCATCGCGGTAAGCGCCGATATCCAGCGCCACAGCTTCCTTCTCCAGCCGCTTGGCAACCGCCTTGGCGAAGGCTGCGCCGTCGGTGATACGCGGGTCTGTAAACTTTAGGCAGACCGAAGTGGTGGAAGCCGTGGCCGGGTCTTCGGCCAGATTGGCGATCCAGTCGCGGGCGGCGATGAAATCCCACACCGCCTGCGCGTTGGCATCGGCGCGGGCAATGAGCGCTTGCAGACCGCCCAGTGACTGCGCCCATTTCAGCCCAACCAGATAATCCTCAACCGCCAGCATCGAGGGTGTGTTGATGGTCTCGCCCTTGAAGATACCCTCAATGAGCTTGCCACCCTTGGTCATGCGGAAGATCTTTGGAAGCGGCCATGCGGGCGTGTAGCTTTCCAGCCGCTCAACGGCACGCGGGGACAGGATCAGCACGCCATGCGCGCCCTCACCGCCCAGCACCTTCTGCCAGGAGAAGGTCACCACATCCAGCTTATCCCACGGCAGATCCATCGCAAACGCCGCCGAGGTGGCGTCACAGATCGTCAGGCCTTCGCGGTCAGCCGGGATGGCATCGCCATTCGCCAGCCGCACGCCCGAGGTGGTGCCATTCCAGGTGAACACGACATCGCAGTTGAAATCGACCTCGGCCAGATCAACGATCTGCCCATAGGGCGCCTTGCGCACCGTGGCGTCCAGCTTCAGCTGTTTGACAACATCGGTCACCCAGCCTTCGCCAAAGCTTTCCCAGGCCAGCATTTCGACCGGGCGGGCGCCCAAGAGCGACCACATCGCCATTTCGACAGCGCCGGTATCCGAGCCGGGCACGATGCCGATGCGGTAACCGGCAGGAACGCCCAGCACCGAACGCGTCAGCTCAATGGCCTCGGCAAGCTTGGCCTTGCCGACAGATGCGCGATGCGACCGGCCCAGCGGGGCGTCGGCAAGCATGTCCAGCGAAAAGTTGGGGATCTTGGCACAGGGGCCAGACGAGAAACGCGGATTTGCCGGCCGCGTGGCCGGGGTCTTGGGGTCTGTCATGCTATCCTTCCAGATAAACGCCCCTCGTTGGGGAGGGGTGTCCCACCACCGCAGATACGGCCCGCGCGCCTCTGGCACAAGGGGAAAAATTACACTAAGGCGGCGCTTGATCACCTGAAAACGACCTTCCTGTCCACGATCGGAAACAACCTGATGTTTGTTGTCACCCTCCTGAGCAATCCCGCACGCCCGATTCTGGACGCAACGCATGTCGAATCGTTGCGCAACGCCTGGGGCGGCGGGGCGGCGCGCTGGCTCAACCCGGGCGTGGCCGCGGAATTCGATCTGGCTGAAGTGCCGGACAATCGCTGGCAGGTCTGGGAGGACATGCAGGCACTGGGCATCGACCTTGCAGTGCAATCCGCCGAGGGGCGGCGCAAACGCATGCTGCTGGCCGATATGGACAGCACCATGATTGAACAGGAATGCATCGACGAACTGGCCGATATGGCGGGGTTTGGCGCGCAGGTGGCGGCGATCACGGCGCGGGCGATGAATGGTGAGCTGGAATTCGAACCGGCGCTGCGCGAACGCGTGGCGCTGCTCAAGGGAATGGATGCCAGCGTGATCGACCGTGTTCTTGCCGAGCGCATCACCTATACTCCCGGCGGTCGCGAACTGATCGCCACAATGAAGGCGCAGGGGGGGCATACGGTACTGGTGTCTGGCGGATTCACCGCCTTTTCCGAAAGTGTCGCTGCGCATCTTGGCTTTGACGAGCACCGCGCCAATCGTCTGTTGAACGAGGGCGGCATCCTGACCGGCACCGTGGCAGAACCGATTCTCGGCCGTCAGGCAAAGATCGACGCGCTGCAAGAGGTCAGCGCGCGGCTGGGGATTTCCGAGGCCGAAGTGATCGCGGTGGGCGACGGGGCAAATGATCTGGGCATGCTGCACCGCGCCGGTGCGGGGGTTGCCCTGCATGCCAAGCCCGCCGTGGCGGCACAATGCGATCTGCGCATCAACCATGGCGACTTGACGGCCTTGTTGTATCTTCAGGGCTATGCGATCACGGATTTTGTAAGCTGAACCCGATAAACAACCGCCAAACCGCCATGGCGCGGTAAGCGGTCAACCGGGTGGGTGAAGCGCCTTGAAAAGGCGCTTGCAACGCGATTGAGTAATCGCGTTTCGCCGTTGCCGCTGACGCGGCATCCGGTTCAGATCATCCGCAGCACATCCTTGTCGATCGCCAGCATATAGCCTTGCCGCGAAATATTGCGCACCAGCAGCTCGCTGACAATCTGGTTGCCCAGACTGTCGCGCAGACGCTTGATGCGGGTCGCGCCCGCGGCCTCGTCACAATCCGCTTCGCGCCGCCCGGTGATGACCGATTCCAGTTTAACGCCTGTCAGCATCTCGCCGTCCATCCGCGCCTCTGCCAGCGCAGCAAGGGTTTCTACTGCGGCCTCGGTCAGGTTGAATTCCATGTCGTTGAGATAAACCTTGCGCTCGGCCCGGCTGATCACCAGCGATGACACCTGTATCCCGGCTTTCTGCACCTGCGCCAACCGCCGGTTGAGCGCGATCAGCGCGAGAACCAGCACCAACGCCGTGATCAGAAGCGCGCTGGCAAAAACCAACAGAACAAAGATCACCGACCGATAGCTGACCAGCACCTCTGTGAATGTGGTGCCAGATTGTGCCAAGATCTCCAGAAGCCTCAGCTCAGCCTGTTCGGTCAGGTTGGCATTCTCGGCGAACAGACGTTCGACCTGTGCGTTATAGGTATTTGTGTCGGGCAGGTTCTTGAACAACAGCAACGCCGCCAGCCCCAGAATGGCGACGATGGCGGCCAACCCGGTGACGATGGCGCGCGAACCCGCGCGAGTCAGGTCAGAAACGGAGATGGAATTGTCCTGCACGCTCACTCCTTGAAGCCAGACCCTCGGGGCCGAATGTGGACAAAACATCGACGAGAATCCAGCCGTGTTGTTGCAGGCGCGGACGCAAATGGTTGGCCGCAGCCTGTATATCGCCACAGGCCGACGACGGCAGCTCGGCCACGCCGTAGTGAAAACGCACCGGGTTGCTTTGCTGCGCCCGATAGTCGGCATAGCACTGGGCCGATGCAGGCAGGGCCATCATCAGGGTGACGGTGAGGATCTGAAGGAACAGTCGCATGAACGGTGTCCTGATTAGCAGGAAGGATCAGTGGCGAAACTGGCCGCTTCGGCACTGTTATGCAATATCCGCCCCCGCAAACAGGCCAAAGCGGAACCGTTATCAGATAACCGCATTGCGTTATTGCCTGTCGGAAGCTTTGAGACCGACAATATATGTTATGCTTGGAAGCCTGAACGCTCCTCGACATCAACCGCTCGCATCACCCGATTCGTCCTGTCGCAGACCGTTGCGAGCCTCTCTTGAAGAAAGGACTTACAGATGCGCTCAATTGTTCTTGGCCCCGAGTCGGGTCTCGCCGCCGTGTCACGGAAAGCCTCCAGGCGATTGACGGCGTTCCTTACCGCAGCCGCACTGGTGTTCGCCGGGATCAGTGCCACCGCCACCCCTGCACGATCAGACACCACAGAAGACCTGCTGCGCCTTTTTCTGGGCATCGCCGCCATCGCCGTGGTGGTCAATGCATTTGATGAGCGGCGCACGCCACGCTACATTGACCGCTGGATATTGCCCGACGATTGCCTTGAAACCGTCCGCGTGCGCGGCCGTCATGTCGATACCTACAACGCCCGCTGCCTGGAACGCGCCGGATACCACCGCCTTCCGCAGCATTGCCGGTTGGCGATGCGGACGGACCGGGGCCAGCGCCCCAGCTATCTGGCGCAATGCCTGTATGATGAAGGCTACAGCGCCGAATACCGCTACTACCGTCCCCATCCCCGTTCTGACTATCGCCCCGCGCCAGACTACCGCCCGCGCCCTGACCGCGGCCCCGGCCAACCCGCCACGTTGCCGCGCGCCTGCGAAATGGCCTACCGTCAGGACGGGCGCCGGGTGGAGGGCTATGACGGCGCATGCCTGAGCCGCTATGGCCTGACCGGACTGCCCCGCGCCTGCCGCGTCAGCGACCGCGTCGGCAATCATTACTTCAACGCCCAGTGCCTTATCAATTCCGGCTACCGGCGCGGGCGTTAACAGGTTTGCGCATTCGCCCGGCACTGTCGGACAATTGCGCGCAACCCGGCTCTCCAGGCCGGAACCGGGAGCAGGCTTTGCGGCCTGCTCCCTTTTTCCTTGTTCCGAGCGGCGCGTGATGGCACATCCGGGGCATGAAAGTCGTTGTTTCCTTGCCCGATTTCAGCTTCGAACAGGCAGCCATGGCGCGCGGAGCGCGCGTGGTCGCGGGTGTGGATGAGGTTGGCCGGGGGCCGCTGGCCGGGCCGGTGACGGCCGCGGCGGTGGTGCTGGACCCCGATCGTATCCCCGACGGACTGAACGATTCCAAACGCCTCAGTTCCGCCGCGCGCAATGCCTTGGCTGAACTGATCTTGCTGAATGCCCGCGCAGCCGCCGTGGCGCATGCCAGTGTCGAAGAGATCGATACGATGAACATCCTGCAAGCCAGCCATCTGGCGATGCGCCGCGCGCTGGCCGCGCTCAACCCACTCCCCGACCATGCGGTGATTGACGGCAACCGGCTGCCGGGTGATCTGTGCTGCCCGGCGGAACCCCTGGTCAAGGGCGATGCGCGTTGCCTCTCGGTTGCTGCGGCCTCTATCCTGGCGAAGGTCGCGCGCGACCGGATCATGACGGATCTGGCCCGCGACTGGCCCGGCTACGGATGGGAAACAAACGCCGGATATCCCTCGCCGGCCCATCGGGAAGCCCTCGCGCGTCTTGGTGTGACCCCACATCATAGGCGAAGCTTCGCCCCCGTGCGCAATATCTTGTGTGCAGAAAATTAATTAAGGCTCTGATTCAAAAAGAAATTGACGCCGAATCCCGTTTGACTCATCTTAAGGGAACAACAAGCGCCCACCGAAAAACAAAAAGGGCGCGCAACGAGGCAGACATGGCAGTGAAAACGCGGACGCAGGAGGCAGCGGTGCTTCCGGTGAACCAGATAATTGCGGGCGATTGTATCGAGGTGATGAACAGCCTGCCTGAGGGCAGTGTGGATCTGATCTTTGCCGATCCGCCCTATAACCTGCAGCTCAAGGGCTCGCTGCACCGGCCGGACAACAGCCTTGTTGATGCCGTTGATGATGACTGGGACCAGTTTTCAAGCTTTGGCGCCTATGACCGTTTCACCCGCGAATGGCTGAAGGCCGCGCGGCGGTTGCTCAAGCCCAATGGCGCGCTGTGGGTGATCGGCAGCTATCACAACATCTTTCGCGTGGGCGCGGCGCTCCAGGATGCAGGCTACTGGATTCTGAACGACGTGGTCTGGCGCAAAACGAATCCGATGCCGAACTTCAAGGGCAAGCGGTTGACCAACGCGCATGAGACAATGATCTGGGCGTCGAAATCAGAAGCGGCGAAATACACCTTCAACTATGAGGCGCTCAAGGCGCTGAACGAGGGCATCCAGATGCGTTCCGACTGGGTGCTGCCGATCTGCACCGGGCATGAGCGGCTGAAGGATGCGAACGGCGACAAGGCCCACCCCACCCAGAAACCCGAAGCCCTGCTGCATCGCATTCTGGTGGGCACAACCAACCCAGGCGATGTGGTGCTGGACCCGTTCTTTGGCACCGGCACCACCGGCGCCGTGGCCAAGATGCTGGGGCGCGATTTCATCGGTATCGAGCGTGAGGAAAGCTATCGCAAGGCAGCCACGGCACGGCTGGCAAAGGTACGCAGGCTGGACGCTTCGGCGCTGGAAACCTCGGCCTCAAAACGCGCCGAGCCGCGCGTGCCCTTCGGCCAACTGGTCGAGCGCGGCATGCTGCGCCCCGGCGAGGTGCTGACCAGCCCCCGCGGTCAGATCGCCAAGGTGCGCGCCGACGGCTCGCTGGTCACGGCTGAACATCGTGGATCGATCCATCAGGTCGGCGCAGCACTTGAAGGCGCGCCCTCATGCAACGGCTGGACCTATTGGCAGTTCAAGCGCGAAGGTCAGCTGATCCCCATTGACCTGCTGCGCCAGCAGATCCGTTCGGAGATGGAAAGAACCCTCTGAGCGACACGGTTTACCGCCCGCGTCCGTGATCCCAAGAACACGGATGCCACTACGCCCCGCCAGCTCTGGCGGGGTTTTTTTACCCGGTGGGATCGTTGCCCGAATTACCCGCCTTGCGCGCTTCGGCGGCGGCTTTCATCCGCGCGATCAGCTCGGCCTTGGCATCCCTCGCGCCAAAGGGGTTCTTCGCCGTGCCCCGCGCATTGTGTTCCTTGTGCCGCGGTGCCCTGGCATCTTGCCGCACGCCGCCCGATTTGCCGTAATCCATGATCCGCCTTTCCTATTGTCGCGCGGCCCTGGCCGGTCCCGCTGCGCCGTTCAATCCCGCTCAAGCTCGTGCTGATAGCGCAACCGCGCGATCTCCTCATTCCGTTGCGCCTTGCGCAGATCACTGAGGCTGTTCTCGACAAAGGTCATATGCGCCTCTGCCGCCTGCCGCGCCGCTTGCGGGTCGCGCCGCTGAATGGCGTCATTGATGGCGCGGTGCTGTTCCAGAAGCTGATCGCGCGTTGTGCGCTGCTTGAACATCTGCTGACGGTTGTAGAAGACGCCTGCGCGCAGAAGATCGAACATGGCACGCATCATGTGCAGCATGACAATGTTGTGGCTGGCTTCGATGATGGCGAGGTGAAACTCGGCGTCGAGCGCGGCCTCGTCCGAAGGGTTGCGCTTGGAATGCGCTGCCTCCATCTTGCGAAACACCGCGTCGATCACCTTCAGATCGGTATCCGAACCAAAGCGCGCGGCACGCTCGGCGGACATACCCTCGAGATCGCGGCGAAAGCTTACATAATCGAACACCGCTTCTTCGTGGTTGGCAAAAAGCTGTATCAACGCATCGGAAAATGCCGACCCAAGCATGTTGGCCACAAACACACCAGCCCCGGCCTTGGTGACCAGAAGGCCGCGCTCCTGCAACTCGGCGATGGCTTCGCGCAACGACGGACGGGAAACGCCCATCCTCTCGGCCAGTTCACGCTCTGACGGCAGACGCTCGCCTGGCCGCAAAAGCCCGCGCAGGATCAGAAGCTCTATCTGGCGTATGACGCCTTGCGAAAGCTTCTCCATATGAACCGGCTGAAATGGCATGGTGTCTCCCCTGATTGGTCAAGAGATATGACCGCTCAGGGGAAGAAACAACTGCCCTTTTCCGGCCGGCGCTCATCCAGTGGGTCGAATGACGATTTCCACACGCCGGTTCTGCGCCCGACCCGCCGCCGTATCGTTAGTCGCCACAGGCTGCGTCTGGCCCGCCCCGCGCGCCACAATCCGGCGCGACGGGACGCCCGATTCAATCAGCACGGCGGCAACCGAGTCGGCGCGCCGCTCCGACAGGCTCTGGTTGTAGGCCATCGAGCCGGTGCTGTCGGTATGGCCGGTGACGATGATCGCGCTGTTGGGGTAGCGCTGCAGGTTGGCGGCAATGGCCCGCAGGTCACTGCGCAAATCAGGGCGCAGGGTGGCGCTGTCGGTGGCGAACAGAATGTCCTGTGCCATGGTCACCACGATCTCGTCACCAGTGTTGCGCACATCGATATCGTTGCCCAGTTGCGCGCGCAGTTCCGCAGCCTGACGGTCCAGCGAAGCCCCGATGACCCCACCTGCCAGCGCGCCGACACCCGCGCCGATCAGCACCTCGGGCATGCGGTTGCCAGAACCGGTCGCGGCGCCAAGCACGCCTCCGGCGATTGCCCCGGCAACAGCGCCTTGCTGGGTGCGGTTGGTATCGCTGTAAGGGTCGACATCACAACCAGCGACCAGGATGGTCGCGGCGGCGAGGGCAAGAACAGGCTTGAGTGACATACCGTAAATCCCGTTGTTGGTTCACATTCGCGCTACACTAGCGCCAACAATGAACGCACAACAAGGCAATGGGTTGCGCCCGGCGGTCACGTTTCAATGATTTGGTTGCAATAACGCGCCCGCTCAGACCTCGGCACGCACCGCTTCAAAGGCGAGCATTGCGCGCTTGACCGGCAAACCCCAGTGATAGCCGCCCAGGCCGCCGGATTTGGCGATGGCCCTGTGGCAGGGGATCAGCCAGCTTACCGGATTGCGCCCCACCGCCGTGCCCACTGCCCGCACCGCGCGCGTGTTGCCAACGGCAGAAGCAATCTCCGAATAGGTGGTGACATGGCCTGAAGGCACCGCCAGCAAGGCTTCCCAGACCTTGATCTGAAACGGCGCGCCGATCAGATGCAGTGCAGCCTCGCCTCCGCCGCCAAAAGCTGCGGCCACCCAAGAGGCAAGCCGCGCCGGTTCTTCGCGGAAACTGGCCTTTGGCCAGCGCCGCGCCAGGTCGTCAAAGGCGGCATCAGTGCCCATCTCGGCGGCAAAACCCATGCCGCACAGGCCACGCGCGGTTCCCATGGCAATGACCGGGCCAAAGGGGCTGTCGAACCAGCCCCAGACAATCTCCAGCCCTGCGCCGCCCCGCGCATACTCGCCCGGTGTCATCGCCTCCCAACGCAGGAACAGATCATGCAGCCGCCCGGTGCCGGACAGGCCCGAAGCCATCGCGGTTTCAAGCACCGTGAACCGTTCGGCCAGCAGATGCCGCGCGTGGCTCAGTGCCAGATACTGCTGGTAGCGTTTGGGTGAAACCCCGGCCCATTGGCTGAAAACCCGCTGAAAATGCGCCGCGCTCATCCCCAGCCGCGCGGCAAGATCGTCAAGCGCGACCCGCTCACCGCCGGCGGCATCGATCTCGGCAATGGCACGCGCTATTACCTTGTAATGATAGCGCGCATCCAGTTCCTGCGTCATGTCCATGAATCCGGCCTGTTGCATTATCTGTCCCAAAATATCCTCCGGGGCGTGGAGGTGTGCAAGGCGCGCGGAGGGGGCGGAAAGCCCCCCTTCCCCGTTCTCCCATCTCTACCGCCACCCCCCGCATCGCGCGACCCGAAATCTGCGCATTTCATCAGCAGCGGCAAAGTTCCGGGCTGGACCTTCCAGTCACTTTGAGATCACTCTCGGCCAGACCATCAGCCCGGTTCGCCCGCCATGCGCCTGCTTATCTCGTTTGCCGCCCTTTTCGTATCGGTCGCCCTCTTGCAGCTGGGTCTGGGCGGCGTGGTGCCGCTGGATGCGCTGTCCGGCGCGGTGCTGGGGTTTTCGAACTCGGAAATCGGCATGCTGGGTTCGGCGCATTTTGTGGGCTTCTTCATCGGCTGCTGGTGGGCGCCGCGCCTGATGGGCGAGGTGGGTCATTCGCGCGCTTTTGCGGCTTTCACCGCGGCGGGCACCATCGGCATTCTGGCGCATATGATGATCACCAACCCCTACGCCTGGGCGGTAATGCGGGTGTCCTCAGGGCTGGCGGTAGCGGGGTGCTACACGATCATCGAGGCCTGGTTGCAGGCCAAGGTCACCAATGAAACCCGCGGCCGCGCCATGGGGGTTTACCGGGTGGTCGATATTCTGGGCTCGTTGGGGGCGCAGCTTCTGATCGGCGTGCTGGAGCCAGCGGCCTATGTCTCGTACAACCTGCTGGCCCTGATCTGCTGTGCCGCTCTTTTCCCGCTGGTTCTGAGCAAGGCCGAGGCGCCCGAGACCGGGCCCGCCCCGCGCCTGCGCCCAGCGCTGGCCTGGCACTATTCGCCCCTTGCCGCCGCCGGGGTGGTGGTGTCAGGCATCACCGGCGCGGCCTTTCGCATGGTCGGCCCGCTCTACGGGCTGGCGGTAGGGCTGGCGGCTGACCGGATTGCTCTGTTCCTTGCGGCTTACGTGCTGGGCGGCGCGGTGGCGCAGGTGCCGGTGGGCTGGCTGGCTGACAAGTTCGACAGGAGGGTGGTGCTGATCTGGCTGTCGGTCGCCTCGGCAATTGCCTGCGCGCTGACGGTCGCCAGTGTTGGCGGCGGCATCGTGGCGATCTTTCTGGCCGCCGGGTTCTTTGGTTTCACCACCTTTCCGATCTATTCCGTCTCGGCCGCGCATGCCCATGACTTTGCCGACCAGAGCAAACGGGTAGAACTGTCGGCGGCGCTGATGTTCCTGTATGCGGTCGGCGCCATAGCCAGCCCGATCATCGCCTCGCTTCTGATCGAGCTGTTCGGCCCGGCGGGCATGTTCGCCTTCATCGCCGCCGCGCATGTGCTGCTGGTGATTTTCGGCATTGTCCGCATGCGCGCGCGCCCGGCCCCCGGAACCCGCACGCGCTATGTCTACGTGCCACGCACCTCGTTCCTGATAGGCCGGCTATTGCGCCGCAATCACAAGGACTAGGCTTGCGCCTCCCCCGCCCCCGTTGCAGAAGAAGCCCATGGCACGCCAACTGGATTACCTGACGATCCGCGAGATCTTTCGCCGCTTTCACGCGGCTGAGCCCGAACCCAAGGGCGAGCTGGATCATGTCAACGCCTATACCCTGCTGGTGGCGGTGGCATTGTCGGCGCAGGCCACCGATGTCGGCGTCAATCGCGCCACAAAATCGCTGTTTCCCATCGCCGACACGCCGGAAAAGATGCTGGCGCTGGGTGAGGAAGGGCTGATTGAACATATCCGCACGATCGGCCTTTACCGCAACAAGGCGAAGAACGTCATCAAGCTGAGCCAGATCCTGGTGGAGCAGTTCGGCGGCGAAGTTCCCTCCAGCCGCGCGGCGCTGCAATCGCTGCCCGGCGTCGGACGCAAGACGGCCAATGTGGTGCTGAACATGTGGTGGCGCATTCCGGCGCAGGCGGTCGACACCCACATCTTCCGGATCGGCAACCGCACCGGTATCTGCCCGGGCCGCGATGTCGATGCCGTCGAACGTGCCATCGAAGACAATGTGCCCGCCGAATACCAGCAGCACGCCCATCACTGGCTGATCCTGCATGGCCGCTACATCTGCAAGGCCCGCAAACCGGCCTGCGCGGTCTGCCTGATCCGCGATCTCTGCCCCTATGAGGAAAAGACCCTATGAAGAAGTATCAGGTTGCCGGGATCGGCAATGCCGTTGTCGATGTCATCACCACCGTTGACGACCACTTCCTTGACCATATGGGTATTCGCAAGGGCATCATGCAACTGATTGAGCGTGAGCGTGGTGAAACGCTCTATGGTGCAATGAAAGTGCGCGAACAGGCATCCGGCGGGTCGGTCGCCAATACGCTGGCCGGGATCGGTGCGCTGGGGCTGAACACGGCCTTCGTGGGACGGGTCAGCGACGACGCTTTGGGGCGGTTTTATGCCACTGACACTGAGCGCGCCGGCACCGCGTTCATCAACCCGCCGGTCGCCGGGGGGGAATTGCCAACTTCACGCTCGATGATCTTTGTAACGCCGGATGGCGAGCGGTCCATGAACACCTATCTTGGTATCTCGGCCGAACTGGGCCCCGATGATGTGGATGCGGCCGCAATGGCCGATACCGAGCTTCTGTTCCTTGAGGGCTATCTGTTCGACAAGGACAAGGGCAAGGAAGCGTTCCTGAAGGCCGCGCGCGCGTGCAGGGGCGCCGGGGGCCGGGTGGGCATCGCGCTGTCTGATCCCTTTTGCGTTGACCGCCACCGCGACGACTTCCGCCAGCTGGTGGCAAACGAGATGGATTTCGTGATCGGCAACCAGCAGGAATGGGTCTCGCTCTATCAGGCGAATGATCTGCAGGATGCGCTGGATCAGGCCGCCCGCGACTGCCCGATCGTTGTCTGCACCCGCTCGGGCGAATCGGTGGTGCTGATTCATTCCGGTCATCGGGTCGAAACGCCGGTGACGATGATTACCCCGGTCGATGCCACAGGCGCAGGCGATCAGTTCGCAGCGGGGTTCCTCTACGGTCTGGTACAGGGCCATTCGCTTGAAACTTCGGGCCGGATGGGCTGCATCGCCGCCGCCGAAGTGATTGGTCATCTGGGCGCGCGCCCGCAAAGCAATGTGCTTGCGCTGTTCAAGGGCGAAAAACTGATCTGAGCAGCGGCTCTCTTGCAGCCGGTGCAGGCGAAGCCCATATTTCGCGTTGGGAAAACGGAGGGCGCGATGAACGGTTATGTAAAAACCGCGATCCTGATGGCGGCAATGACTGCGCTCTTTCTGGGTGCGGGCTATGCCATTGGCGGTTCAGGCGGAGCGTTGATTGCGCTTGCGATTGCGGCCGGCATGAACGCAATGGCCTGGTGGAATTCGGACAAGATGGTGCTGCGGATGCATAACGCCCGGCCCGTCGACGCCACCACGGCGCCGGAGTTGCAGGAAATGGTGATTCAGCTTGCACGCGCTGCCGACATGCCCGCACCCGCCGTCTATATCATCGATCAGGACCAGCCCAACGCCTTCGCCACCGGGCGCAACCCCGACAATGCGGCAGTGGCAGCCACCACCGGACTGCTGAAACGCCTCTCTAACGAGGAGGTGGCGGCGGTCATGGCGCATGAGCTTGCGCATATCAGAAACTATGACACGCTGATCATGACGATCACCGCCACCTTTGCCGGGGCCATCTCGATGCTGGCGAATTTCGCACTGCTGTTCGGGCGCGGGCGCAACCAGTCCAACCCGATCGCACTGATTGCCATGATGATCCTGGCCCCGCTTGCAGCAGCATTGGTGCAGATGGCAATCTCGCGCTCGCGCGAGTATGAGGCCGACAAGGTTGGCGCAGAAATCTGCGGCAACCCGCTGTGGCTGGCTTCGGCGCTACAAAAGATTCAGAGCTTTGCCGCGCGCATCGACAATGACAGCGCCGAGCGCAACCCGGCCACGGCGCATATGTTCATCATCAACCCGCTGCATGCGTTCAAGCGCGACAAGCTGTTTTCAACCCATCCGGCAACGGAAAACCGGATTGCCGCTCTCGAAAAGATGGCGGGTGCGATGGGCCGAACCGCGCGCGGCACCAGCATCCCCCGCACCGGACAAGGCCGGCCCGGACCCTGGAGCTGACGCGCCCCGCCTCAGCCAGTAGACAGTGCCTCAAGGACTGAGGCACTGTCCGTCACCCAGCCCAGGACATTCTCGAAGTTCCACAGCGTCGCCTGGCGGGTAAAATCGGGGCCTGCGTGGTTCATCGCGTCTGATATCAGGATCGGCCAGTATTCGTTGAAGAACGCGTTTCGAGCCGTGCTTTCGACACAGATATTCGTGGCAATGCCCGAAAACAGCAGGTGCCGGATTCCGCGTGACTTCAGGATCTCATCCAGATCGGTTCCCGTAAAGCCATTGTAGCGAGACTTGCGGATGACGATATCGCCGTCGCGCGGCTCCAACCCGTCAACGATCTGCGCATCCCAACTGCCATCGATCAGAAGCTTGCCTGCCAGTTCAGGCCGCTCGCGCATCATCCTGAGCGCCAGTTCCTTGTGATAGGCCGGCGATTGCGGGTCGCCGGCATCGCTCAGGTCAGGTTTGAACGACATCTGCAGATAAACCACCAGCACCCCCGCAGCGCGGACCACCGGCAGCAACCTCTTGTGCACCGCCACCACGGGACCGGCACCCGAAATATCGTGCCCCGCCAGATCGAACATCCCGCCCCTGCTGGCGAATGCGTTCTGCATGTCCACGACGATCAGCGCGGTCTGCGCCGCGTCAAGCGTGACGGGTTCGGGGCGGGCATGCAATGCGGGCATGGATCATCTCCTCCGGTACCTAGAGATACTGCGGCAAATGAAAGGGGGCGGCAAGGCCGCCCCCTGTTAGCCTGGAGTTTGCGATTACTCCAGTTCTTCGCGCGACAGCAGCTCCCAGACACCGCCGTTCACAACCGAAATCGTAACAACATTGCCGCCCTGATGGTTGTCTGCCGAATAGCTGATCTGGACATCCAGAAGATCGTCGAAATAGTCAATCGAATACATGCCGTCCATGAAGCTATCTACCGTCAGGTCGGGGCCAGCGGCCTCAAGCGCCATGTGAAGTTGGCGCGCTGCGGTATAGCCCAGCATCGCAAAGCCGCCCGCCGGGTGGCCATAGGCAGCTTCATAGGCAGCCATGAACGCGGCCGGGGCCTCGTCTTCGCCGCGGGCGACAAGGTCAACCCACCCAGCGGCGGCATAAAGGCCATCCGTCACGCCACCCGGCACCTGTGCCACGGCCTCAAGGAAACCTGCCGACGAGGTGAGGAACATCACGTCATCCCAGCCCAGCCGCTTGGCAGTGCCGACAATCGTGATCCCCGCGCGCACACCCACGGCCTGGGTGATGATCTGGCATCCCTCCGAGCGCAGACGGCTCAGCGCGCCGACGAAATCCTGCTCGTCAGGGCGGTGGGTGGTCTCAGCGACGAAGTTCAGGCCCAGCTGCTCTGCGGCATCGCGCGAGCCTTGCGCGATTTCCTCGCCGAACTCGGTGGGCAGATACATTGAGCAGATATTCGTCGCGCCGCTCTGCTCATGCAGATAGCGCACACCGGCGATCATCTGGTCATAGTAGCTGGAAAACGCCGAAAAGTTCATGCCCGGCGGTTCTGGCAGAATATCACGGGCAGCGGTCAGCGGGTTGATATTGGGCACCTGGCGGCGCTCCATAAGCGGGTAATGCGCCAGGTTGTGCGGTGTGCCCAGGTTGAGCAGCATCGCAAAGACCTGATCACGCTCGATCAGCTTGTTATAGACCTGCGTGGCGCGCGGCAGCTGATAGCCGTGATCCTCGACGATATAACGGATGGTGCGCCCGTGTACCCCGCCCTCGGCGTTGAGCGCGTCGAAATACAGGTTCGCACCGTTCACCGCCGGGGTGCTGACTGCGGCGAACACGCCTGACAGGTCATGCGCGCCACCGATCACGATTTCGGTGGCGGTTACGCCCCGGGTCTGGGCATGCGCCCCGGCAGCCAGTGCAAGCGTGGCCGTCGCGGCAAGTAGGGTCTTGAGATGCTTCATGGTTTCCTCCCCATTGCGGGCCAAAGGGCCCAATTCAATACATATCATCAATCAGCGCCTTGTGGCGATTTTCCACCGTTGCGCGCTTCAGTTTCATGGTCGCTGTCAGTTCCTCATCTTCAGCAGTCAAAAGCACGTCTATCAGGCGGAAATCCTTGATCTGCTCAACGCGGGCAAACTCGCGGTTCACGGCGTCAACCTCCTGCTTGATCAGCGCGACGACCTCGGGCGCACGGCAAAGAGAGCGGAAATCGGAGAACGGCACCTTGTGGTCCTGGGCGTATTTCTCGACGTTCTCCTGATCGATCATGATCAGGCAGGTGAGGTATTTGCGCTTGTCGCCGATCACCACGGCATCCGAAATGTAGTGGCTGAACTTCAGGCGGCTTTCGATCTCGGCGGGGGTGATATTCTTGCCGCCGGCGGTAATAATGATGTCCTTCATCCGGCCTGTAATGGTCAGATAGCCGTCATCGAGGCGCCCGATATCGCCAGTGCGCAGCCAACCATCCTCGGTGAAAGCCTCGGCAGTCTTGTCGGGCTTGTTGAGATAGCCGGTAAAGACGTTCAGACCCTTGACTTGTATCTCATCCGCGTCGCCGATGCGCACCTGCACACCGGGCAAGGGCCGACCGACAGAGCCGGTCCGGTTGGCCTCGGGCAGGTTGATCGTGGCGACACCGGCTGTCTCGGACATGCCGAACCCCTCGAACAGCGGCACACCGATGGCGTGATACCAACGCAGCAGTTCGGGAGAGATGGGCGCGGCGCCGGTCAGACCCTGCAGCAACCGGTCCATACCCAGCATCCGGCGCAGGTTTCGCAGCACCAGGAAATCCCAGATATGGAACCATACATTGGTTGCAAAGGGTACCGGCTTGCCCTCCAGCGTATAGCTTGCGCGTGCACGGCCCGCCTTGATCGCTGTCGCAAAGGCGACACGCCCTACCCAGGTCGCCTCTTGCGCCATGACCAGCACGCGGGAATAGACCTTCTCCCAGACCCGCGGCACCGCAACAAACCCGTGCGGCGAGACCTCGCGGATATTGTCAAAGACCGTCTCCGGGCTTTCGGCAAAGTTCACTGTCGAGGACACGACCAGGGGCGTATAGAGCGAGACGATACGCTCAAGAATATGGCACAGGGGCAGAAAGCACAGCTGCTCGGCCCCTTTGGCGAATGGCAGACCATATAGGCTGGCCTCCATCCCGGCGAGGATGTTCTCCTGCGTCAGCATCGTCCCCTTGGGCATGCCGGTGGTGCCGGAAGTATAGACCAGAATCGCCAGATCTTCCGGTTTCACCGCGTCGATCTCGGCGTTGAACAGCGCCTCATCGTCATTCTGGCGGCCCAGATCATAGAGGTCGGACAGGAACATGCACTTGGGGTGGCTGAAGTTATGCAAGCCCTCGGGGTCAAAGATGATGACCTTGGCCAGCGAAGGCATCTTGTCTTCGACTTCAAGAAACTTGTCGAGCTGCTCTTCGTTCTCCACAAAAAGGAAACGGGTTTGCGAGTCGTTCACCAGATAGGCAAGCTGGCTGGCGCTATCGGTGGTGTAGACACCCGACGATACCGCGCCCATGCATTGCGCGGCCATGTCGCAATACATCCACTCCTTGTTATCCTCGGACAGGATGGACACAACATCGCCGCGTTTCAGACCCAGCGCACGCAAACCCATGCCGATCAGCCGCGCATGGGTCAGGTAATCATTCCAGCTATAGGCCTGCCAGATGCCCAGATCCTTCTCACGATGCGCGGTTGCATCGCCGTTTTCGAGGCAGCGCGCGCGCAGCAAGGTTGCGATGGTGCGGTGCCCATCGATCTGCATGGGCCGCTGGCCCGGCTCGGCATTGATACGCACGCCCTTGAACTCTTTTTGCGCCTGCATGGCTGTCCCCCCACTCACCGCCATGTTTTTCTCTTCTTCCAGCGCCGCTCGCCGCGCGCGCCTTCGTTGGCATGACCCAGATAGAAGCTCTGGATGTCTTCAGAGGCGGCCAGCTTTTCGGCGCTGTCGGACATGACGATGCGGCCCAGCTCCATCACATAGCCATGATCTGCCAGATCCAGCGCCACCGCGGCGTTCTGTTCCACCAGCATCATCGTCACCCCGACATCCTTGTTCAACCGCTTGAGGATGGTGAAAATCTCTTGCGTCAGAAGCGGTGACAGCCCCAGGCTGGGCTCATCCAGCAACATGATCTCGGGCCGCAGCATCAGTCCGCGGCCGATTGCCAACATCTGCTGCTGGCCGCCTGATAGCGTGCCCGCCTCCTGCTGGCGCCGCTCGGCCAGGATAGGAAAGTAATCAAACACCAGATCCCGGTCGCGGGCGATCTCGGATTTGTCCGAGCGGGTATAGGCACCCAATGCCAGATTCTCTTCGACTGTCAGCAGCGGAAATACCTCGCGCCCCTCGGGCACCTGAACGATCCCGCGCCGGACAATCTGATGCGGTTCACGGCCCTGAATCTCCTCGCCCTTGAAAAGGATCTTGCCCTTTTCCGGGTCCATGATACCCGAAATGGTCTTCAACAGCGTCGTCTTGCCTGCTCCATTCGCGCCCAGCACGGTAACGACCTGTCCCTTGCGCACCTCAAGGCTGACACCACGTATCGCCATGATCGGACCATAAAAGGTCTCCAGGTTGCGGATTTCCAGAAGTGCGCTCATGCCACCCTCCCTGCCATGGGCGCGGCGCCCTCTTCATCTTGCCGAAAATACGCCGGGGGGTGAGGCCGCAGGCCGAGGGGGGCAGCGCCCCCCTTCTCCGGGCGGGCCTTGCTGACAGAGGCCATCATACGCGCTCCCCCTTGGCGCTGGCGGTCTTGGAGATGGCACCGGTGCCCAGATAGGCCTCGATCACCCTGGGATGCGCCTGCACCTCGGCGGGCGTTCCCTCGGCCAGTTTCGCACCGTCGGCCAGCGCCAGCACCCGGTCGCAGACCTTGCTGACAAGGCCCATATCATGCTCCACCATCAGAACCGTGATACCCATCTGGCGGCGGATATCGTCGATCCACCAGCGCATGTCCTGCGTTTCCTCGACCGACAGGCCCGAGGCCGGCTCGTCCAGCAGCAGAAGCCGCGGCTTGGTGGCCAGCGCGCGCGCCAGTTCCACCACCTTGCGAACGCCATAGGGCAGACCGGCGATCATCTGGTTGCGATACGGTTGCAGATCCAGAAAATCGATCACCTCCTCAACCGCCAGCCGGTGTTCGCGCTCCTGCGCCCAGGACCGGCCGATAAAGAACATCTCCTCCACCAGCGTTGTGCGGCGCGCGCGATGGCGACCGATCAGCAGGTTCTGCAACACCGTCGCACGGTCGAACAGTTCAATGTTCTGGAAAGTGCGGGCGATGCCCAGGCGCGGAACCTCGTGCGGCTTCAGCTTCAACAGATCCTGCCCGTCAAAGGTGATCGAGCCGGAAGCGGGCCGGTAGAACCGCGAGATCATGTTGAAAACGGT
This sequence comes from uncultured Rhodobacter sp., assembly GCA_964496915.1. Taxonomy (GTDB): domain Bacteria; phylum Pseudomonadota; class Alphaproteobacteria; order Rhodobacterales; family Rhodobacteraceae; genus Pararhodobacter. The sequence goes on along the minus strand of CAZCAX010000001.1, from coordinate 340,016 downwards.
CGATTTCCCGGCGCCATTGGGTCCGACGAGCGCAAAGACCTCGCCTTCTTCCACCGACATCGACAGGTTGTTCACCGCCGTGACACCCCCGAATTTCAGCGTGACGTTCTTCAGCTCCAGAAGGCTCATCTCAGGCGCTCCGTCTTAAGGTAGCTTTTCTGGCGGCGGAACATGTCACGTCGGGCGAAGGGGAACAGCTCAAGCCAGATTCGTATCTTGAGCCATCGGCCATAAAGCCCATGTGGTTCAAAAATGATGAACGCGATCAGGATCATGCCGAACACCCCGATCTCCAGCCCCGGCACGTTGAAGCCACGGCCCATCTGGTCGGTCAGGATCGACAGCGCCTGCGGCAGGAAGGCCACTACGATCGCGCCCAGAAACGCCCCGTGGATAAAGCCGAGGCCGCCGATCACGATCATCATCAGAAGCTGGATGGCGATCAGGAAGTTGAAGGTTTCATTGTTGAACGCGCCGGCGAAAAGGCCCATCAGCGCGCCGCCCAGCCCGGTGATGGCGCAGGAGATGCCGAAGGCCATCGTCTTGGTGCGCGCGATATCGACGCCCATCGCCTGCGCCGAAATCTCGCTGTCGCGCACCGCGGCAAAGGCCCGGCCCAACGGCGAGCGCAGGATATTGCGGTAGATCAGCGTGACCACCACGACCACCACCAGCGCCATGTAGTACCAGGCCTCGGGGTTGACCCAGCGGTTGATCTCGTAGCCGAAGATCGACAGATCGGGCGCGAACTTGCCGCTGACCCCGCCGGTCCAGGGCGACAGGATGACAATGATGTCGTCGGCCAGAATCGCCAGCGCCAGCGTGGCGATGGCCAGATAAACACCATGAAGCTTGAGCGCGGGAATGGCGATCAGCGCGCCGATCACGCCGGTGATGATGCCACACAGGATGAAGGCGAAGACAAAGGGCACCCCGGCTTCCATCAGGATGACGCAGGTATAGCAGCCCATTGCCATGAAAGCCGAATGTCCCAGTGACACCTGCCCGGTCTGCCCGGTCAGCATCATCAACCCCAGCCCGGCAACCGCCCAGATCAGCACGTTGGTGACTTCGCCCAGATAAAAGCTGCTGATGGCATAGGGCAGCGCAACCATTACCAGCATCAACGCGGCATAGAGGCTGAAGTTCCACCAGTCAGGGAAAAGCCGGATATCGTGGTCGTAGCTTGTCTTGAAATGAAAGCGCATGTTCTCAGACCTTCTTGGTGCGGACCTGCGCGAACAGGCCGTGCGGACGGAAGATCAGGACCAGGATAAGCAGCGCGTAGGGCGCGACCTGGCTGTATCCGGGCGGCAGGTAGCGCGCCGCGAAAGGTTCGATCACCCCCACGATCAGCCCGCCCATCAGCGCGCCCGGCAGGCTGCCAAAGCCGCCGATCACCGCCGCCGCAAAGGCTTTGATGCCAATGAACCCGGCCGAAATGTCCAGCGACCCTTTCGAGGCATAAAGAATGCCTGCCACGCAGGCCACCACGCCCGCCAATGCCCAGACCGCCCCCTGAACCCTCTTGACAGGGATACCCATGTAATAGGCCGCCATCTGGTTCTGGCTTGCCGCCTGCATCGCCAGGCCCAGCTTGGTGCGCTGGAAGAACTGCCACAGAAGCATCGTCATGATCAGTGTCACAATGATCACCGCGATATCGGCCAGACTGAGCACCACGCCATAGGCCCGGATATCCCCCAGCGCGAGCGGCGAGTGCAGGTTTACCGGCTCATGGCCCCAGATCACCCCGGTGACAAACCGGATCACAAAGCCCAGAGCGATGGTCAGGATGACGATGGCCGTCTGGTTCTGTCCAAACATGTGGCGCAGAATCGTCAGATCCAGCATATAGCCCAGCGCCCCCATGATCAGCAGTGCAATCGGCACCGCCAGCCAGAAGTTGATGCCCATGTATTGCGGATTGACGAGACCAAGCATCACGAAGGCCCCGAGCATCATGAAATCGCCCTGGGCAAAGTTCACCGCTTCGGTGGCCTTGTAGATAAGTACAAAGCCCAACGCCACCAGGCCGTAGACGCAGCCGTTGGCCAGACCGCTCAACAGCAGTTGCAAGAATTCCATTAATGCCCTCCCAAGCCGGCACCATGCCTTTTTACCGAATCTTTCGGCAAACGGCATTTTAGCGGGTGCTCGGAAAAAGGATTGCCGCAACCTTGCCGCGTTTCAACCGTTTTTCGCCTTGCCTGACGCCTCGCGACGCAACGGAAACTGCGGAAACCCGCCGATTCTGGCAAAAGGAAGGCAAAAAAATGACCCCCAGTTGCCATTTTCTCTTCTTTAACGCAGAGTTGAAGGGTAATCTTAACAGGAATCGCACCGCGGCCCCCCCGCGGGCAGGTTCGTTTAGAACTTATTGAGGCAATGTAGGAGCGCGGGGAACCGAAATGACGACGCATTCTGCCGATCTGATCAACCCTGACTTGCTTAACGAGTTTCATGATTCAACTTTGGGGCTTTATCTCGATGAAAACGCGGCGAGTGTGTTCTCGCTCGGTCGCGTTCGGCACCTGGCACCAGGGCAGGCCCTGGCGGATCCGAACCCCTTTTCGCTGCACATCATCCTTGCTGGTCGTCTTGCCGGTTCTCGCAACTGGTACGGACCCGGGAACCATGTTTCGGGCGGTGACGATGATTTGCAGGCGGTCGATCTTCCAGCGCGAGTCTGGACGTTGGACATGAAAGGCACTGTCTGGGCCGATGCCTCCAACCGCAAGCTGCGACGGGCCATGACGCATGCCCTGATCGCCGCCGACGCGGCCGAGGCCGCCGCCACGCCGCCCGCACAGCTGCCGGACCCGGAAACGCTGTGCGATGTCGACCACCCCGAGATCCGGCGCCGCGCGGCGCGTCTGCGGCGCAGCACGCAAGCCAGCACAGCCGAGGCCATTCTGAAGTTCATCCAGCCCATGCCCTACCGGTTTGGCACCTGGCAGGAGCGCGCTTCAGATACGCTCGCGCGCGGGACGGGCATGTGCACAACCAAGGCCAATCTTCAGGTTGCGCTGATGCGCGCCTCGGGGCTTGAGGCCGGCTTCGTGGAAATCCCCATGCCGACCTCGACGCTGGGAAAGCTGATGCCGTCCAGTTGGCTGTCGCTGATGCGCCCGACGGTGCGCCACTATTTCGCCGCCGTGAAGCTGGGCGGACGCTGGCATGCGGCGGATGCGTCCTATGATGACGAGGCGATGCGCGTCTATCTGGAAACGATCCCTTATGTCGCGCACCTTCTGCCATCATTCCTGGGTGAGGGGCGGCCTTATTCACCAGCGCTTGAATCCGAGTACAAGGATCCGTTCGACATTACGGTCGTTCCGCACCTGAACGAGGAGATGGGCAAGCGCAGCCGCTTCCTGCCCCGTCATTTCGAGGCGTTGAACACGCGCCTTGACCGTGTCCGCGGCGCACAGCGGCATTGGACGCGCATTGCACGCGAACAGGCGACTCGGGAAACCAGCGAGGCGCGTGCATGACACTCTATGATTGGGACTTTTCGGCCCCCACCCCCTCGGGGATGGGGGATCACGATGTGCCCATGCTGTCGCAGCGCCTGGCAGGACGGCGCATCGCGCTTCTGGTAACCGGCGGAATCGCGGCAATGAAAACGCCGCAGGTCGCGCGTGGGCTTCGGCGCCATGGCGCACAGGTGGTGGCCTTCGCCAGCGAGGATGCGCTGCGCTACGTCGCACGCGACACACTGGAATGGGCCACGCTGGGGCCAGTCGTTACCGGCCTGACCTGGGCTGCCGAACATCTGTCAGACGGCGCGCCCTTTGATGCCTATCTGGTTGCACCCGCCACCCATTCGACCATTGCCAAGATGGCGCATGGCATTGGCGATACAGTGGTGACCTCGGCCCTGATCTCGGCATTGGGGCGGATGGAGCAGGGCCGCACGAAGGTGCTGGTCGCACCAACGATGCATGGCACGATGCATAACGCCCAGCTCGTTGAAAACGCGCGCAGGCTGGCCGCACAGGGCGTGCGGTTCATCACCCCGCGTAATGCCTATGGCAAGCATAACCTGCCCGATACCGAGCTTTTGTGCATCGCCGTGGGCCGCGCGCTGAGCACCTCGCCGCTGGTCGACAAGCGCATCATGGTCACCGCTGGCCCTACTCCGGTGCCGATCGACGGCGTGCGCCGCATCGTCAACCGCTTTCGCGGGCGGTTGGGCGCGCGCGTGGCCGAAGAACTGATCTGGCGCGGCGCCAATGCCGAGCTCGTCCTGGGCGACGGTGCCTGGCGGCCCTCGGCACCCATTCCCGTTACTGTCACCCGTACCTATGATGAATACCGCGATACCGTTGTTGCCCGCGCGCGCAACGGTCTCTTTGCCGGTGTGTTTTCGGCCGGGGTGGCGGACTACCGGCCAAGGCAGGCGGTTGAAGGAAAGATCGCGTCAGGCCAGAGCAGCTATATGCTAGAGCTGGAACCCACCGAAAAGGTGATCGACCTTGCCTGCCAGGCTGATCCGGTCATGCACTGTGTGGCGTTCAAGTATCTTGAAGGCGTCAGCGAGGATGAACTGGTGCGCGTCGCCGCCGAACGGCTGGATCATGCCGGCCTCGTGGTAGCGACCCGTGGCGAGGATACGCGCGGCACCGAACAACGCGCCCTTATGGTCGCCCGTGATGGTGTCACCCCGTTGGACGACAAACGTGCCATCGCGCACGCCATAGCTGATCATCTGGAAGAACTTGCCCGGAGCGGACATCCCTTGCGCGCGGCCGCTGAATAACGGCAGATTGGAACCCGGCATTCCGGCATTCGGATCTGCGGCGCAGACGCCTTCGGGGCCTGCGCCGCAACCTTTTTCTCAGCCTCGACAGTCAGCAGACGGCCAAGTGATTCGGTCCCGCCGAAGCACAAGCGCACCCCGGTCACAGGCGCAACACCGCCGAATTGACCGCCATATCGGAAACGATACCTCCGACAAACAGGAATTGTCGCAGCCCGCAAGCACACAAAATCAATATCTTTTACAGACTCTGTTTAGAGGCTAATGTAATAGGATATTGGACACGGACGTCAGACAAAGGTTCTGTCGCTTATTGCGAGGTATGTCATGAACAAGTTTCTTCTAGGTTTCAGCGTCAGCGCACTTTCCACCCTGGCGATGGCAGGACCGATGATGGCGCAGACGACGTCAGGCTCCGGCTCGTGGCTTTGGAACTTGCTGCGCCCAATCACCGGCGGTGGCGGCAACACGACCCCTGCAGCCGTACCCGAAATAGACGCCTCGACCGGGCTTCTGGCGCTGGCAGCCGTTGCGGCCGCCCTGCTCTTTGTCTGGGAACGTCGCCGCCGCGCAAGCTGATCGGATCCCTTCAGATCCGCGACAGATCACCGGCCAACAAGGCCCAGATGGCAATCACGGAATTGGCGACGACATGGGCAACTATGGCGTCGCCAATTTTATTGCGCCGCAGCATAACCAGCGCGAAAATCACCCCCGCGACGAACGCATCAATCAACCGCCCGTGCAGCGCAGCGAAGATCGCGCTGGTTATCACGACCGTGAAAACCCGGCCCGCAACGCCACCAAAATCCAGCCGCCCCAGCAGATAGCCGCGGAAGAACAGCTCTTCGACGATCGGCACCAGCAACATCGTGCCCAGAAGCCGCGCCAGAACCCAAAAGGTCAGCGCGGCACCACCCAGAGTGGCAAGCCCGGCCATCAGCACTGCCTCGGCCTCGCCCGGCGGAGGCTGCAGCATGATCCAGCCCAACCCCACCAGCAGCCCCGCGCCAATTGCGACCGGGTCTAACGTCAACGCCAGTTTCGAGAGTTGGCGACGAAAGAACATGAGCGCCGCCAGCAACACCAGCGTCTTTACCGGATAGGCAAGGTCAGGATGAACCGCCACCGCCGAGGTCAGAACACCCACAATCATGAAGGCGATGAAGGGCAGGATCCGCGCTGCCAACCAGTCGTCACGCAAAGGAACCCGCGGCCTTGCTGTGCGCTCGCAGCGATGCACCCAAGGGATCCATTGCACGATAAACAGCAAAAACAGCGCCAGCAGCGTAAAGAACAGCCAGCCCGCATAGCTGTGAAACCCGTTCACCGCCAGATCCGGCGACACGCGCGCGCCGATCAGCACCAGAAGGGCAATCCGCAGCACGTTCAACAGCCAGCTCAGCAAAAGGCCCAGGGGCAGCACAATCAGCCAGTAGTGCGGGAAACGCAGGTCGCGGCGAAACAGAAACCCGTAGATGGCCACAAAGGCCGTCACCAGCGCGATGCCTTCCAGCCCGGAACACTGCCGCGCGATATGCACGAAAAAACCCTCGGCCCCGAGGATGAAGGCTTCGGGGTCGGCCTGGGCATCAGGTGTGAACAGTGAAAGTGTCAGGAAGACCGCGACAAAGGTGAGCGCGGTCAGGAACTGCCATTCCCACAGGGGCAGAATGATGTCCGCGACATCGGGCACGACCAGCGCCACCAGAAGAATGACCAGCGGCACATAGCGCTCGGCCTGAAGCCAGCGGCCCAGCGCTCCCAATGGGGCCAGAAGCGCCAGGCCGGTAACGCCAGCCAGAACGAACCCGGCCATCCAGGGAATAAGCGCCAGATGAAAGACATCGGTCAGGTTACGCGCACCGCCCAGGATCGCGGGAAGCAGAATCAACCCGACTCCCGCCAGATGAAAGCCCCACAGAACGCCGGTGCGCCGTCCCCGCTGACTGGCCAGTTGCAGCAGACGTGTCCAGGCATCGGGTCGCGCCAGAAAGAACAATCCAAAGGCCGCAAAGGCGACAATCGCACGTGCTACATGGCTGCGCATGAAACGGCAGACGCCCTGGGCACCTGTTTCGTGGCAATCGACGGTTGCATAAAACTGATACACGACGGCAATTGCCACCACCTCGACCAACAGCACCGCAGCGACGGCAAGGATACGGGTTCTGTCTCTGGTCAACGGCCTGCTTCCGATCTTTTTGCGAACGCTAACTCCGGAACCGGTGTGAAAACAAGAGACTTTCCCCTGCAAATCCAATTCACTCGCCTGCCGTCATTGCGCCCGTTGGGCCGGAAACATCAATGCCCGGCCAGATCCAACACGAGGCAGCAAGCTCAAGCAGCGGCAGAAGGCTCCTTCTTGCCCGGCACATAGTTGAGTACCGGAGCCAGCCAACGCTCGACTTCTTCCAGTGTCATGCCCTTGCGGCGAGCGTAATCCACTGCCTGATCGCGCTCGATCTTTGCAACACCGAAGTAATAGGCATCCGGGTGGCCGATATAGACCCCTGAAACCGAAGAGCCAGGCCACATCGCCATGCTCTCGGTAAGCGTAACACCGGTTGCCGCCTCGGCATCGAGCAGGCGGAAAAGGGTGCGCTTTTCGGTATGGTCGGGCTGCGCCGGATAGCCGGGAGCGGGGCGGATACCGCGATAGGGTTCGCCAATCAACTCCTGCGGGGTAAAGGCCTCATCCTCGGCATAGCCCCAGTATTCGCGCCGCACCCTTTCGTGCAGCAACTCGGCCATGGCCTCGGCAATGCGGTCTGCCAGTGCCTTGACCATGATTGCGGCGTAGTTGTCATTGGCGCGGTCAAAGCGCTCTGCGATGGTAGCCTCTTCGGGGCCAGCGGTGACGACGAAACCACCCACCCAGTCAGGAACAATCCCCTCGGGCGCGACAAAATCCGACAGTGCCAGATTGGGCCGCCCATCGCGCTTCTGGGTCTGCTGGCGCAGGGTGTGCAGGATAGCAAGTTCATCGTGGCGTTCCGCATCGGCGTAAAGGCGGATATCGTCGCCCACCGCGTTGGCAGGCCAGAAACCCACCACGGCGCGCGGGCTGAACCAACGCTCTTTGATGATCTGTTCCAGCATCGCCTGCGCATCGGCAAACAGCGACCGCGCGGCTTCGCCCTGCTTTTCGTCCTCAAGAATACGGGGATAAACCCCCTTCATTTCCCACGTCTGGAAAAACGGCGTCCAGTCGATATAGCGGGCGATCTCGGCCAGATCCCAGTCATCGATCACCTTTGAGCCAGTGAATGACGGCGCCGGAACCAAATAGCCCGCCCAATCGATCTTCATGGCATTGGCACGCGCGGCCTCCAGCGGCAGGCGGGCCTTGGCGGATTCGTTTCGGTGGTGGCGCGCGGCAACCTCGGAATATTCGGACCGGATCGCCTCTGTATAGGCAGGCTTCTGTGTGGGGCTCAGAAGCTGACCGACCACCCCCACGGCACGGCTAGCATCGGTGACATAGACGACCTGCCCCCGGTCATAGCGCGGCGCGATCTTGACGGCAGTATGCACTTTCGATGTCGTTGCCCCGCCGATCAGCAGAGGCACACTGAAACCTTCACGCTCCATCTCGGTGGCCAGATGCACCATCTCATCCAGCGAAGGGGTGATCAGGCCGGAAAGGCCGATCACATCCACCTTTTCATCGCGCGCCACCTGCAAGATCTTCTGCGGCGGGACCATCACACCAAGGTCGATGATCTCGTAATTGTTGCAGGCCAGAACCACACCGACGATGTTCTTGCCGATATCGTGCACATCGCCTTTCACAGTGGCCATCAGCACCTTGCCTGCGGTCTGCCGCTCACCGCCGCCACCGGCGAGGCGCTTTTCCTCTTCCATATAGGGCAGCAGGATGGCGACCGCCTGCTTCATCACGCGGGCGGATTTCACCACCTGTGGCAGGAACATCTTGCCCGCGCCGAACAGATCGCCGACCACGTTCATCCCGGCCATCAGCGGCCCCTCGATCACGTCAAGCGGGCGCCTGGCTGCAAGCCGGGCTTCCTCGGTATCGGCCTCGATAAACTCGGTGATGCCGTTGACCAGCGCATGCTCCATCCGCTTTTCAACCGGCCATTCGCGCCACGCCAGATCGCGTAGCTTTTCCTCGCGCGCACCGCCGCGAAACCGCTCGGCCAGTTCCAGCAAACGCTCGGTCGCCGTGCCCCCCACCTTCGGCTTGCGGTTGAGGACTACATCCTCACATGCCTCGCGCAGAGCAGGGTCGATCTGGTCATAGACCGCCAGTTGCCCGGCGTTGACGATACCCATGTCCATCCCCGCCTTGATGGCGTGATAAAGGAACACGGCATGCATCGCCTCGCGCACCGGCTCATTACCGCGAAAGCTGAAGCTGAGGTTCGACACCCCGCCCGAGACATGCGCATGCGGCAGGTTCTGGCGTATCCAGCGCGTGGCCTCGATGAAATCGACACCGTAGTTATCGTGCTCTTCAATGCCGGTGGCGACGGCAAAGACATTGGGGTCGAAAATGATGTCTTCGGGCGGAAAGCTCACCTCATCGACAAGAATGCGATAGGCCCGAGCGCAGATCTCGGTCTTGCGCGCGAAAGTATCGGCCTGCCCCGCCTCGTCAAAGGCCATGACGACAACCGCCGCACCATAGGCCAGACACAGGCTTGCGTGATGGCGGAAGGCTTCTTCGCCTTCCTTCAGGCTGATCGAGTTGACCACCGACTTGCCCTGCACACATTGCAACCCGGCCTCGATCACTTCCCATTTCGAGCTGTCGATCATGATCGGCACACGGGCGATATCGGGCTCGGACGCGATGAGGTTCAGAAACTCCACCATCACCGCCCTTGAATCGATCAGCCCCTCATCCATGTTGATGTCGATGATCTGCGCGCCGTTCTCCACCTGATCGCGCGCCACTTCCAGCGCGGCGGTATAATCGCGGGCGGTAATCAGCTTGCGGAACCGGGCAGAGCCGGTGACATTCGTGCGCTCACCGACATTCACGAACGGAATATCCGGCGTCAGAACAAAGGGCTCCAGCCCCGAAAGACGCAGATAACGGCTCATGCTTGCACCTCACGCGGGGGGAAGCCAGCCACCGCCTGCGCAATCGCGGCGATATGGTCCGGCGTGGTGCCGCAGCAACCGCCGACGATATTTACCAGCCCGTCACGCGCGAATTCGGCCACCTGAGCGGCGGTCTGGTCAGGGGTTTCATCATACTGGCCAAAGGCATTGGGTAGCCCGGCGTTGGGATAGGCGCAGATATAGGTGTTCGCCACACCCGCCAGCTCCGCCAGATGCGGGCGCATCGCCGCCGCGCCCAGCGCGCAGTTCAGCCCCACAGTCAGGGGCCGGGCATGGGCGACAGAATGCCAGAAGGCGGTGGGTGTCTGTCCCGAAAGCGTGCGGCCCGAGGCATCGGTTATGGTGCCCGAGATCATCAGCGGAAGGCGCTGGCCACCTTCGGCAAACGCCTCAAGTGCGGCAAAGATCGCGGCCTTGGCGTTGAGCGTGTCAAAGATCGTCTCGATCAGGATCAGGTCAGCCCCGCCCGCCACCAGCCCGCGGATCTGCTCACCGTAAGCGCGGCGCAATTCGTCAAAGGTGACGGCGCGGTAGCCGGGGTCATTTACATCCGGGCTCATTGACGCGGTGCGGTTCGTTGGCCCCACCGCACCCGCCACAAAACGTGGCTTACCGTCGATTTCCGTGGCCCGATCCACCCCACGCCGGGCGATCCGCGCGCCTTCGCGATTGAGGTCGAACACCGCGTTTTCCAGCCCGTAATCGGCCTGTGCAATGAACGTCGAAGAGAATGTGTTGGTTTCGACGATATCGGCACCCGCCATGGCAAACTGGAAATGGATATCCTCGATCGCTTTTGGCTGGGTCAGGATCAACAGGTCGTTGTTGCCTTTTTGCGGCTTGTCGGATTGGTGCGCGCAGGCACAACCACCACCATGGCCGACAAAATCTTCCTCTGACAGGCCCAGCGACTGAATTTGCGTTCCCATCGCGCCGTCCAGGATCAGGATGCGCTCGCGCATCAGAGCGTCGATCCTGGACTGTGACGGATGGCGCGGTATGGTGAAAAGCTGCATGGCCCAGGCCCCTTGATAAGCAAGGCGCAGCCTTAGCGCAGATTGGCGCCAATGTGAAATTCATAATACTGCTGAAGATGATGAACCAGGCTCATATACGGCCAGCGCATCGCTTTCAGAACGTCAGCACATCGCCAGAGACTTCATCCAGAAACGGTCGGTCAAGCCGAACGCCGATCCCTGGCCCTGCCGGCACCGGCATCAGGCCGTTTTCCACCTCAAGCGGCTCCATCACGATATCACGCTTGAAGTAGCGACTGATCGACGACGTATCGCCCGGCTTGCGGAAATTCGGCTGGGTGGCGAGATGGATGTTATGCGCCCGGCCAATCCCGGCCTCCAGCATACCACCGCACCAGACCGGCACATCCCAGGCCGCCGCGATATCATGAATGCGCCGCGCTTCCAGATGTCCGGCGACGCGGCCCACCTTGATGTTGATCACCCGCGCAGCCCCGCCCGCCAGCGCCTTGCGCGCATCGGCGGCGGAACGGATGCTTTCATCCAGGCAGATCGGCGTTTTCAGCCGCGATTGCAGCACCGCATGGTCGTGCAGGTCGTCATAGGCCAGCGGCTGTTCGATATAGTCCAGCCCAAGCTCATCAAGTGCATGCATCACCCGCATGTCTGCCAATGAATAGGCGGTGTTGGCATCGACGGTCAGCGGCGCTTCGGGCAACGCCTTGCGTACGGCAGAAATCAGCTCAAGGTCATGCCCCGGCATGATCTTCAGCTTGATCCGCCGATATCCCTGCGCCCAATGGGCACACGCCTTTTCCACTGTATCGCTGATATTATCGATCCCCAGCGACACACCCACCGCCACAGAGCTCCCCAGCCCGCCCAGCACGGTAGACAGGGGCAGGTTCAGCGACTTTGCCCAAAGATCCCAGAAAGCCATATCGACCATCGCCTTGGCCATCCAGTTGCCACGCCAGGGGCGCAGGATGCGGTTGATGGCCTCGGGGTTTTCAAAGCTGGCACCGATCACTTGCGGCAGGATCGCCTGTTGCAGGAAATCGACGCCGCCGGCGATGGTATCATCAAGGAAATCCGGCATCGGGTCCATAACGCCCTCGGCATAGCCCTCCAGATCGCCGCTGCGCAGGGTCAGAAGCGGAAAGACCTTGTCATGCATCGTGCCGGTCGAGGTGGTGAAGGGCGTCAGCAGCGGCAGCCGGACGACGCGCAGTTCGGCGCTGTCAATGCGCAGGGGCGCAGTGGTGGTGGTCATCATGGATCCTTTGGAAGGGGCGGCACGGTCAGGGCAGAAGCCAGCAGGCGGCGGGTGTAATCGGATTGGGGCGCGGCAAAGAGCTGATCGACCGGCGCCAGTTCGACGATCTGCCCGGCCTGCATGACCGCCACGCGGTCGGCGATGTATTCGACCACCGCCAGATCGTGGCTGATGAACAGATAGGTCAGGTCGAATTCGGCGCGCAGTTCCATCAGAAGGTTCAGAACCTGCGCCTGAACCGACACATCGAGCGCCGAGGTGGGTTCGTCGCAGATGACGATATCCGGCCGCGAGATCAACGCGCGGGCAATGGCCACGCGCTGGCGTTGCCCTCCGGACATCTGGGCCGGATACGCATCGAGCATGCGGGCGGGCATGCGCAGGATATCCAGCAGTTCGCGCACCCGGCGCAAGCGTTCGGCGGCGCTCACGCCTCCGGCGATCACCAGCGGCATTTCGATCAGTTGCCGCACCGTCTTGCGCGGGTTGAGCGAGGAATAGGGGTCTTGGAAGATGGGTTGCACGCGGCTGGCGAATTCCCGGCGCGGGATGGCGGGCACCGGCCGCCCCTCCAGCCGGACCTCGCCGGATGTCGGCGTGTCCAGCCCCAGCAGGATGCGCGACAGCGTGCTTTTGCCGCTGCCCGATTCCCCTACCACGGCCAGCACCTCGCCGCGATGCAGATCAAGGCTGACCTTGTCCAGCGCCTGAAGCGGGCGGGCGCGGCCAAAGATGCCGCCGCCCAGCGTAAATACCCGGCTGACGGCGCGGATTTCCATCAAGGGCGCGCTCATGCTGCGCCCCCATCGGTCCATTCGACCGCGCCCAGCTTGTCACGGCCCCAGCGCATCCCGCGGCGTGGCACGGCGGACAGAAGCGCGCGGGTATAGGGGTGGCCGGGCTGCGTCAGAAGCGTGCCGACCGGCCCGGCATCGACCGTTTCGCCCGCATACATCACCTGCACCCGCTGCGCGATCCGGGCAACCACACCGATATCGTGGCTGATGAAGATCATCGCCAGCCCCCTTTCGGCCTGCAATTCCGCCAGCAGGTCAAGGATCTGCGCCTGAATGGTGACATCGAGCGCGGTCGTCGGCTCATCGGCGATCAGCAGGTCAGGGTCGCAGATCAGGGCCATGGCGATCATCACCCGTTGCCGCAGCCCGCCGGAAAGCTGGTGCGGATAGACCGCCATCCGCTCGGCCGCGCGGGGGATGCCGACACGGTTGAGCAGGTCAACCGCGCGCTCGCGGGCTTCGCGCAGGGGCGTCTTGTTGTGGCGCAGCCAGGTCTCGGTCAGTTGCCGCCCGACGGTCAGCACCGGGTTGAGCGCGGTCATGGGTTCCTGAAAGATCATCGCCATGCGCGCGCCGCGCAGATCGGCCATGCGCCGCTCGGACAGGTCTTGCAGGTCGGTCTCGCCCAGGCGCATTTCATCGGCGGTGACACTGATGCGCCGGGGCAGAAGCCGCATCAGCGCAAATGAGGTAACGGATTTGCCCGAGCCGGACTCACCCACGATCCCCAGCGTTTCGCCGCGTTCCACGGTGACATCGACACCGCGCACGGCCTCGAATGTGCCCGTGGGCGTGGGGATGGCAACCCGAAGGTTGCGGCAGGTGATCACGCTCATTCGCGCCCCTCCGGGGTGAGAACATCGCGCAGCCCGTCGCCGATCAGGTTGATGCCGAGCACCAGAATGGCGATGGCCGCGCCGGGCAGGGCGATCAGGCGGGGATCGAAGAACACCATGCCCTTGCCCTCGGACACCATCAGCCCCCAGCTTGGCGTGGGTGGCTGCACGCCAAGCCCCAGAAACGACAGCGCCGATTCCAGCAAGATCGCATGGGCAATTTCCAGCGAGGCGATCACCACCAGCGGGCCAACAAGGTTTGGCAACAGCTCTACCAGCAGGATACGCGGGGTCGAGGCACCCATGGCGCGCGCGGCGGTAACAAACTCCTGCGCGCGCAACTGCTGCGTGGCCGAGCGCACCACCACCGCGAAACGGTCCCACAACAGCAGGCTGAGAACGGCGACCACGATCCACAGGCTGCCGCCGAAGATCGACACGATGGCCAGCGCCACCAGCACCACCGGCAGCGCCAGCCGCACCGAGACAAAGAAGGTCACTACATTGTCGACCCAGCCGCCGTAATAGCCCGCGATCAGGCCCAGCGTGGTGCCGATCAGCCCCGATCCAAGCGCCGCGCACACCCCGATCAGCAGCGACACGCGCGCGCCATGGATCAGCCGGGACAGATAATCGCGGCCCAGCGCATCGGTGCCGAACACATGCGCCCAACTGCCGCGCTCATGCCAGACGGGGGGCAGCGCGCGGCGGCTGAGATCCTGCGCGAAGGGATCATAGGGCGCGATCAGGGGGGCCGCCAGCGCCACCAGAAGCGCCGCCAGCACGATCAGCCCGCGATGATTGCGCGCACGGATCAGCATCAGGCGACGCGGTGAAGGGTGGGGCATGGGGATGTCGCTCATGGCTCAGTTCCTCACCCGGATGCGGGGATCGGCCCAGGCGTTGAGCACATCGGCCAGAAAGGTCAGCCAGACATAGATCATCGCGTAAATCAGGATGATCGCCTGAATGGTGGGGAAGTCGTTGCGGCCAATGCTTTCCCAGGCCAGAAGCCCGATACCGCGAATGCCGAACACGCTTTCCACCACGATGGAGCCGCCAAGGATGAAACCGAATTCCACCGCCGCCACGCTGATCACCGGCAGGATGGCGTTGCGGATGGCATGGCCGAACAGAACCTGACCGGGCAAAAGCCCCTTGGCGCGGGCGGTGCGGACGTAATCGGACGACAGCGCCTCGATCATCCCGGCGCGGCACAGGCGCAGCATCGACGGCGTGGCGTAGTAGCCCAGCACCAGCGCGGGCATGACGAAATGCGCCATGGTCTGCGATCCTGACACCGGCAACCAGCGCAGTTGCACCGCGAAAAGCCAGATCAGCATCAGCCCCAGCCAGAAGCTGGGCGTGGCCTGCCCGACGGTGCCCAGCATCAGCGCCAGCCGGTCCGGCCATTGGTTCTGGCGCGCGGCGGCCAGCATACCCAGCGGGATCGACACCAGAAGCGCAAAGGCTATGGCCAACCCGCCCAGCGTCAGCGTGGCGGGGAAACGCTCAACCAGAAGGTCCGCCACGGGGCGGCTGAAATAGTAGCTGTCGCCGAAATCGCCCCGCAGGGTGTGGCTGATCCAGGACAGGTATTGCACCGGCATGGGCCGGTCAAAACCGAAGCTGCGGCGGATCACATCGATATCGGCCTGCGTGGCGCCCTCGCCCGCGATCGCCACCGCCGGGTCGCCCGACAGAAACATCAGCCCGAAACTGATGGCCGAGACAACCAGCGCCACAAGCGCGGCAATCATCAGTCGGCGCAGGGTGAATCGAAGCATGCCGCAGCCTTTGCAGGTCGGTGAGAGGGTCTGCCGGGGGACAAGGCCCCGCGCCGGTCACGGCCGGCGCGGGGCAGGAGGTCAGCGCCAGCCCGCCATGTAAAAGCGCGGCATTTCATCGGCCGAGGGCGTGAAATCCAGCCGGGCGTCGAAGACGTAGTTCTTGGTATAGCTGAACAACGGCATCCAGTAGGCCTGTTCGGCAATCCGCTGCAAAGCGGTGGCATAGGCGGCCAGCCGGGTCTCGGGGTCTGCCGACAGATCGCCCTCGCGGATAGCGGCCTGAACTTCGGCATCATCCGCGGGGTCATCGGGGCCGCCGCCGAAGAAGTAGCTGGTGATCGCCGAGACATCAGGGATCGACGAGGAACCCCAGCTCATGTTGGCCAGCGGCACCTGACCATTGCGGATCATCTCGGCAAGGGCCGAATACTGCATCCAGCGCAGGTTTGTCTGCACACCGACATTGGCCAGATCGCCCATGATCGCCTCGACCACTTCGCGGTCGCGGTACCCGTAGATGTCAACCGTCAGCCCGTTGGCATGGCCAGCTTCGGCCAGCAGGGCGCGGGCGGTGTCGGGGTTGTAGTCATAGGTTGCTACATCATCGGTGCAGCCGAACTGGGTGGGATGACAGGCGGCGTTTACGACCACACTGTTTTCACCCATCAGATACTGCGCAATGCGCGCGCGGTCGATCGCATGGCCCATCGCGCGGCGCACCTGCGGGTCGGTGAAGGCCGTGTTGCCGCTGGTGCCGTGGATATCGAAGGTCAGATAGCTGATACGCATCGTGGGCGCATTCACGGCATCAAGATGCGGAGCCTGTGCCAGCGCCTCGGCCTGATCGTTGCTGATGCCCCAGATCCAGTCGATGCCGCCGGTCATCAGCTCGGCAATCTGGGTCGAGCTGTCTGTGATGGTTCGATAGGTTATCTGCGCCAGCGCCGCATCGCTTTTGGGTCCACCGGCAAAATAGTCGGCGTTGCGTTCCATCACCACGCGGTCCCCGGCGTCGAAGCTGGTCACACGGTAGGGGCCAGTGCCGTTGGGCGCGACCGAGCCAAAGCGGCGGCGGCCATCGGTGCCCGCCTCGGCGGCATCGAAATGCCCATCGGGTAGAATCGGCAGCGCCAGCGCCAGATAGGACAGCACCGCCGGGAAGGGCTCGTTCATGTTCAGGCGCACGCTGTTCGGGCCGATCTGCTCGGCATTGTCGAGCCAGCGGATATCGCCGTAGTTCAGCACCCCGTTGGATTCATCCGCGATGAAGTTGAAGGTATAGACCACATCCTCGGGGCCAAAGCTGGACCCGTCATGAAAGGTCACATCCTCGCGCAGGTCGAACTCGATGGTCACCGGGTCAACCTGCCGGAAATCGGTGGCCAGAAGCGGCAGGAAGCGCTCGGTCGCCAGATCCCAGTAAACCAGCCCGTCATAGACATGCTGCGCCAGAACCACCGCCTCGCGCGAGGTGTCGAAATAGGTGTCAACGGCGGTGACTTCCCGCTCGGCGGCCCAGGTCAGGCTGTTATCCTCCGGCCCGGCAAGGCCGGGCGCAGCAAGAAACGCCAGCGCCAGCGCAACGGCGGTGCTGGTTTTGAGATGTCTTTTTCTCATGGCGTAAACTCTCCAACTGTTGCTTCGTTATTTGTGTTTGATTATCATTATTTGATCGTCTATATTAAAATAAATCTCGTCCGCCCTGTCAAGGGGTCGCCCCATCATGGGGTCATCAAAGCTTGTTCACGGAAGCAGCCATGCCACCAACCGCGAAACCGACTGTCCTTGCCACGACGCTGGAACGCGGAATGCGCGTGCTGGCACTGTTTCGCACCCATCAGACGCCGCTTTCTCTGAGCGAGATCGCGGAACTTGCGGAGCTGGAGAAAAGCGCCGCACAGCGACTGACCTATACGCTGCACGCGCTAGGTTACCTGGAGCGTGACGAGAAAACCCGCCGCTATCGTCCGGGCTTGCGGATGTTGGACCTGGCCTATGCCTATCTGATCCACGACCGGCTGCTTGAACGCGCCTTGCCGCATATGATTGATCTGAGCCGCAAGATGCGCACGACGGTCAATCTCGGGGTGCTGGACGGGTCCGAGGTTATCTACAAGGCGCGCATTCCCCGTTCGAGCCTGTCCTATGACGCAGCGTTGATCGGTGTGCGTCAGCCTGCGGTAGTAACCGGCATTGGCCAGGTCATCGCTGCCTTTTCCCCGCCCGAGGTTATCGAAAGCCTGCTGGCAGAGCCGCTGCCCACCCCGCAAACCCCCTTCACATATCGCGATCCCGCACAGATTGCAGCGCGAGTCGAACAGGCCCGGCATGATGGTTACGTGATCTCGGCACAGCAGATCATGCTACAGGAAATTGTGGTTTCGGCGCCGGTTTTCGGCCCCAACCGTGTTGCTGTGGCGGGAATCAGCATGCCGGTCTACATGCCCGACTGGACCGAGGACCGCGTGCGCGCCGAACTGGTGCCGCCACTGACCGAGGCCACGCGCACCATTTCCACCAGCGTGGCCCGGCTCTGACCATCTATTGCAACCGTTGAAGCAGCCAGCGCGCGAGATGGATGATCTCGTCGTTGTCCAACACTTCGGTACCGAGCAATTCTGCGTTGCGAACAGCCTGAATGGACAAAAAGGCGATCACAGCGAAATCAGGATCGGAAGCATTGGCCCTGATCCGGGTCAGAAAATTGCGGTGGTGCCGCTGGATCGGCGCCAGCATGCCCGGATCATCCGCGATCACCGCCAGCAGGCCCGAGGGCGGTGGTGTCCGGCATTGTTGTTCATCCAGAAAATGCTGGATATAGGCGCGGATCACGGCGTTCGGGCGGCCAGAGCGTTCTGCATCCTGAAGAACGTTATCAAAACGCGACAGGAAATCATCCACCATGGCAGCCAGAAGCTTTGACTTGCTGGGAAAGTGGTAAAGCAACCCCCCCTTTGACACCCCGGCCCTGGCGGCGACCGCATCAAGCGACATCGCGCCGGGGCCTTCGCTTCGGGCGATGGCCTCGGCGGCTTCGAGCAGTCGCTGCCGGGTGTTTCCCTTGGTGCGCGGGGTCGTCTGGTTGCTCATGGCTGCCTCATTGACTTGACCGTCCAGACGGTATAGTTCCTTCTCTCGAATTTCAAGCCTGTGCAGGAACCGACACCAATGATCAAGCGCCTTGTGATTGCCGTTATCCTTCTTGGTCTGGTTGTCGTGGGGCTGGTGGGGTTCAACCAGTTTCGTGACCAGATGATCGCGGATTTCTTCGCCAACATGCCGGTGCAACCGCTTCCGGTCGAGGTGGTCGAGGCACGCGCCCAGGAATGGCAACCCGTCCTGACCGCCATCGGCACGGTCCACGCCGCGCAGGGCACCGATCTGACAGTGGAGGCCGCCGGTATCGTGCGCGAGATCAGTTTTTCGCCGAATACCCAGGTTGCGCAAGGGCAGTTGCTGTTGCGGCTGGACAGCGAGGTGCAGCAGGCTGATCTGACCGCCGCACGCGCCCAGCTTGAGCTGGAACGCACCAACCTTGAGCGCCAGCAGGAACTGCAAAGCCGGGGCGTTGCCTCGAATGTCACTCTGGACCAGTCACGCGCGGGCTTCGCCGCCGCCGAGGCACAGGTGGCCCGCGCCGAAGCGGTGATCGCCCAGCGCGCCTTGCAGGCACCTTTCGACGGAACCATCGGCCTTGCGCGCGTGGATCTCGGCCAATACATCTCGCCCGGCACTATTGTAACCACCTTGCAGGATCTGGAAACCATGCGGGTGGATTTCAGCCTGCCCGAACAGACACTGCCCTATCTGGAGATCGGCCAACGGCTGCATATACGCATCGAGGGCGACATACGTCGCTTTGACGGCGAGATCAGCGGGATCGATCCGCGCGTTGACCCAAGCTCGCGCATGGTGTCGCTGCGCGGGCGGGTGGACAACCCTGAATTCGCCCTGACCCCCGGCCAGTTCGCCCGCGTCGAAATCGACCTGCCCTTGGAAGAAGGGGTGATCGCGCTGCCGCAGACGGCGGTTATCAGCAGTCTTTACGGCGATTACGTCTATGTCGTGCGCGAGAATGAAGAGGCCGAAGGGCTGGTTGTCCAGCAAGTCTTTGTCAACCCCGGACGCCGCTCTGAAGGGCTGGTCGAGATCCGCGAAGGCGTGGCAGCGGGTGACCGGATCGTCACCACCGGCCAGAACCGCCTGAACAACCGCGCCCCGGTGACCATCGCCGCCGCGCCGGAGGTCGCGCAATGAACCTTTCGGCACCTTTCATCAAACGCCCTGTCGCCTCGACGGTGCTGGGTCTGATGATTATCCTTCTGGGGGTGATGGGCGCGGTCGGCCTGCAAACCCGGCAGTATCCGCAGGTGGATGAGACGGTGATCACCGTCACCACCATCTATCCCGGCGCTTCGGCTGAACTGATTCAGGGTTTCGTCACCGCGCCGATCTCAAGCGCTGTCGCCACCGCCGAAGGGGTGGATTACGTCACCAGCCAGTCGCGGCCCTCGGCCTCGGTGGTGACGGTCAACATGCGGCTGGGCGAAGACCCCGATGCGGCACTGACCGAGGTCATCTCGAAAGTGCAGCAAGTGCGCTCGCAACTGCCGGCCGATGCGATGGACCCGGCCATCGTCAAGGGCACGGGCATGACCTTCGCCACCATGTATCTGGCGGTGCAGAACCCCAACATGAGCGCCGAGCAGGTTACCGAATATATCGAGCGCGTGATCGTGCCGCGGATGTCCACCATCGAGGGTGTCGCCGAAAGCCAGGTGATGGGGGCTGCAAACTACTCGATGCGTGTGTGGCTTGATCCGGTGCGGCTGGCCGGACAGGGGCTGACCGCCGCCGAGGTGATGCAGGCGATCAACAACGCCAACTTTTTGGCAGCCCCGGGCCGCACCCGCAACGAGCTGGTGACCTATGCCATCGCGATGGATTCAACCCTGCGCACCCCTGAAGCCTTCGGCGCGCTGCCAATCAGCGGTAGCGGCAGCGAAGTGGTGCGGCTGAGCGATGTGGCAATGGTCGAGATGGCCGCCGAAAGCACCGATATGGTGGTGTCCTTCAACGGTGAGCCGGGCACCTTTCTGGGCGTCTTCCCCACGCCCTCGGCCAACCCGCTGGACATGTCGGCGGCTGTTCTGGCTGAACTGCCGGCTATTCAGGACAGCCTGCCTGACGGCATGACACTGACCATGATGTTCGATGCAACTGAACAGATCGCCGCCTCGATTGACGAGGTGTTGCGTACCATCATCGAGGCCACGCTGATCGTGGGCCTGATCATCCTGTTGTTCCTCGGCTCCTTCCGCTCGGTCTCCATTCCGCTGGTGGCTATTCCGCTGTCGCTGGTGGGGGTGCTGTTTTTGCTGTTCCTGATGGGCTATTCGATCAACCTGCTGACGCTGCTGGCGATGGTGCTGGCGATCGGACTGGTGGTCGATGACGCGATCATCGTGGTCGAAAACGTCCAGCGCCATATCGACAAGGGAAAATCGCCGATGCAGGCCGCCTTCACCTCGATGAGCGAGCTGGGCACGGCGATCATCGCCATGATGCTGACCCTGATCGCCGTGTTCCTGCCCCTGTTCTTCACCGGCGGGCTGACGGGCGCGCTGTTTCGCGAATTTGCGGTCACGCTGGCGGGGGCTGTGTTCATCTCGGGCGTGGTGGCGCTGACCATCTCGCCGATGATGGCCGCGCGGGTGCTCAGGAAGGGCGGCGAGAACCGGTTTCAGAAGGGCCTCAACCGCGGCTTCCTGCGGTTCGAGGGCTGGTATGAACGCCGGGTCACCGCGACGCTGAAATACACCCCCGTTACCATTCTGATGGTGGCGGTTCTGGTGGCGCTGACGGGCTTTCTGTTCATGAAAACCTCGTCCGAACTGGCCCCGGACGAAGACGTGGGCGCGTTGTTCTCGTTCATCAACGCGCCCTCGTATGCCACAACCGATTACACCAGCCGCTATGTCACCCAGATGGCCGAACTGACCGCCGATCTGCCGGAACTGGACGCCAATTTTTCCATCGTCGGTTTCGGCGGGCAGACCAATTCAGGGATCATGCTGTGGGCCTTTGAGGACTGGGCAGACCGGGACCGCAGCCAGGCCGAAATTCAGGCCGACTTGCAGGCAAGGCTGGCCCCCGTGGCGGGCGTGCAGGCGTTCGTCTTTTCCCCGCCCTCGTTGCCTGGTGCGGGTGGAGGGCTGCCGATTTCGCTGGTCGTGCAATCCACCGGTGATCCGTCACAGGTCTATGAAGTGGCGGAACAGATCCGGCAGGAGGCGCAGGCATCGGGCCGCTTCATCGTGGTGCAGAACTCGCTGGCCTATGACACCACGCAGGTTCTGGTCACGGTTGACCGTGACCGCGCGGCGGCGCTGAACCTGCCCGCCAGCCAGATCGGCAGCACGCTGAGCCTGCTCGTGGGCGATGGCGCGATCTCGCGGTTTGATCGCGATTCGAACAGCTACGACGTGATCATGCAGGTGCCGCAGGAATACCGCGACAACCCCGAGCGGCTGGGCGAATTCCACGTCCGCTCGTTGACCGGCGAGATGGTCCCGCTCTCCGCCGTCGTGACCGTCGAAACCCGCGTCGCTCCGCAGGCAATCGAACAGTTCAACCAGCTCAACTCGGCCACACTCACGGCGCTGCCGATGATCGGCACTTCAACCGGCGACGGATTGGCCACGCTTGAGGAAATTGCCCGGCCGCTGCTGCCCAGCGGGTTCTTCATCGACTACGCAGCGCAGTCGAGGCTGGAGAAATCCGAGGGCAACACCATTATCATAGCCTTCGCGCTGGCTATCGTGGTGATCTATCTGGTTCTGGCAGCGCAGTTTGAAAGCGCGCGCGACCCGCTGATCATTCTGATGTCGGTGCCCCTGTCGATCTTCGGGGTGATCGTGCCGCTGAACCTGGGGTTGGGAACCCTGAACATCTATACCCAGGTGGGGTTGATCACGCTGATCGGGCTGATCACCAAACACGGCATCCTGTTGGTCGAATTCGCCAACCAGCTCAGGCGCGAACAGGGGCTGGACCGGGCGGCGGGGATGATCGCCTCGGCCCGGCTGCGGCTGCGGCCCATCCTGATGACCACCGCAGCCACCGCGCTTGGGGTGGTGCCACTGATGACCGCTGATGGCGCGGGTGCTGCGGCGCGTTTTGCGATGGGGCTGGTGATTTTCTCGGGGATCACGGTGGGCACGATCTTCACCCTCTTCGTGGTGCCGACCGTCTATGTGCTGATCTCGCGCAAGGAAATGGCCCCCCCGCCGGAAGAGCCCGAAGCCCGGGAAAGCGTGCATTCCCCCGTCTGAGGCGGAGGTCAGCGCAGGATCAAACGCATTCGGCGATAGGGGGCACCTTGCCTTCTGGCGGTTGCGCCACCAACAGGCGCGCCACCATCCTGCCCGTCAGGGAAAACCGAATGGCTTTGATCTGTGTCACGGTGCCAACACCCGCTTGCGCGCCAGAATCGCGCCACGTCATTGCAGGAAGAAACATGATACGCAGCTTCAGAACCCTCGCGGCCCTTGTCATCGCAACCCTGATGACAGTCACGCCCGGCCTGGCCGAAACCACCAAGGGCGAGGACGCGTCACCCTATCCGGACATGCGCAGCGAAGCCACCGAGATGGGCTACGCGCTGGTTCAGGACGACAGTGGCCTGGCTGTGTTACACAACGGCGATGTCGTCTGGTCCATCGAAAGCTGGATGCTGTCGTTCGACGAACCGCGCGATCTGACGCTGGATGGCATGCCGAACCTGTTGATCCACACCGCGCGCAGCCGCAGCTTTCGTGAGATCACGCTGCTGGAACTCGGTAGCGACGGGGTGCAGGTTCTCTGGTCTGTGGACGGGCATGTGCTGGATATCCGCCTGTTCGAGGCTGAACTCATCCGACGCATGTCGGCTGGCGAATCCCTCGCCACACCCCCGCCTGGTGGCAGCGTTCTTCCGCTGGATACGCTTCAACACATACTGCCGCAGCGTGACTGAGCACCGCCTGAGGCGCTTGCGCTGCCGCGGCCTGTGAGATTTCGCGGATATTCTAGCTGACTGGCTGGCGCGACAGCATCTGCTCGCGCGCGATGATATAAAGCCCGGCGGACATGATCACCAAGATCCCCGCCGCCGCCAGCCCGTTCGGCCATTCGGAAAACACCAGCCAGCCGACCACGGCGGCAATGGGGATTTCCAGATATTGCATCGGTGCCAGCGTGGCCGAGGGGGCAAAGCGCAGGCTCCAGGTCATCAGCAGATGCGCCAGTGTGCCAAGCCCGCCCAGCGCCAGTAACAGCCACAGCACCAAGGCATCTGGCAACACCACGTCCAGCGCCGGATGCGCGCCATGCCCCAGCAGCATCACCGGCACCATAAGCACCAGCGCCTGAATGCCGCTCAGCGCCTGCATCGCCACCGCATCGATACTTTTCGCCACCAACCGGGTAACCAGCATGAACAGCGCGAATGTCACCGCCACCAGCACCGGCAGCAGCGCGGGCCAGCCGACCGTGGCGAAGTTCGGCTGGATCACCAGAAGCGTGCCCGCAAACCCCACGGCGCAGGCTGCCAGCCGGTGCGGGCCCACCGTTTCAGCCAGCACCCAATGTCCCAGCAGAAGCATGATGAAGGGCATGATGAAGGCAATCGCCAGCGTATCGGCCAACGGCATGAAGCGCAGCGCGCTGAACATCGCCCCAATGCCGATCACATGCAGAAGGCTGCGCAGCCCCAGCAGCCAGAACACCCGCCGCCCCGGCCAGAGCCGCTGGCCCGCCCACCAGACCAAGGGCAGCAATATCACCACCTGCAACGCAAAGCGCACCACCAGCAACTGCCCCAGCGGCACCGTATCGCCCAGAAACTTGGCGGTGGCATCGCTTATCGGCGCAAGGATGCAGAATCCGAGCATCAGCAGAATCCCCAGGAAGGGACGGTCGGCGGCGGGAACTAAGCTGGGCACCTGAAGGCTCCGGAAAACTGACGTTGGCGCAGTCAATGCCAGCACATGGAGAAATGCAATCCTGCTTGCGCTGGTGGATGGCAGGCTCTTTTTGCCGACCTTTGGGCAAAAAGCAGCCTGCGCCTTTCCGCCCAAACCCGAAGCGCGCGCGCTCCCGCCGGGAACGGGTGGATCAACGGCGGGTTGTATCCGCGCAGCCCGGTTAACGGCTGAGAAACAACTCAGGAGAACTACAATGAAGAACCTTGCCATCGCTACTTGCGCGCTCGCTCTGATGTCCTTCCCGGCGCTGGCCCAGGACGCCACCGAGCACCATTTCCCGCTGACGATGACCGAGTTCATGGTCGCTTATCCCGATGCCACGTCCGATGATTTCGACCAGATCGACACCGACGGCGACGGCGAAATCTCGGAAGACGAATATAACGCCGCGCGCGAAAGCGGCCTGATCGGCAACGACGCCTGATTACCTGTAACCACCCCCGGTCCAGCGCCGGGGTCAAGCGGCCGCATCCGAAGGGATGCGGCCGTTTTTTGTTCTGATGTGCAAGTGCCTGGCTCGGCGCCCTGTGGTGTCAATCGCGATCCTTGCCCATGTCCACGACTGCGCCGGAAAGCAGAACAGACAGGCCTGGCCTAATGAGAAGCGTTGTCATCCTGCCAGAGGCTCAGTTGACGGCCAGTAACGCGCGCACCGTCACCATCTTCAAGTGAGGACAGCGTAACACCCAGAAGCCGGATACCCATGGCCACCGGAAAAAGCGGCCGCAACAAGGCCAGCGCGGTTTCCTCCATCGCCGGGCCGGATGCCGGGGCAATCAGCGTGCGGCTGCGGGTGATCTGGCGGAAATTGGCGTATTTCACCTTCAGCGTCACCGTCCGCCCGCGCACGGCATGGGCAACACAATGCCGCCAGACCTTCGCCGAAAGCGCGCGCACTTCTTCGGCGGCGCGGTCATGGTCGGTGATATCCTGCGCAAAGGTATCCTCGGTCCCTATGGATTTGCGCGCCCGGTCAGGCTGCACCAGGCGCTCATCTATCCCGCGCGCGATACGGTGGTACCACAAGCCGGATTTGCCGAAATGCGCTTGCAAAAAGGCCAGCGGCCGGGCGCGCAGGTCAGCGCCGGTCCGAATGCCCAGCCGCTCCATCCGGTCGGCTGTTGCGGGACCGATGCCATGAAACTTGCGCACCGGAAGTGCGGCGACAAAGGCGGGCCCCTGCGCCGGTGTGATCACCGCCTGTCCGTCCGGCTTGTTCAGATCGCTGGCCATCTTGGCAAGGAACTTGTTATAGGAAACCCCGGCCGAGGCCGTCAGCCCGGTTTCGGTTTTGATGCGCGCTCGGATCATCCGGGCGACATCTGTTGCCAGCGGAATGCCCAGACGGTTCTCGGTCACATCCAGATAGGCCTCGTCCAGCGACAGGGGTTCGATCAACGCGGTATGCTCGGCAAAGATCGCCCTGATCTGGGAGGAGACAGCGCGATAGACATCAAACCGGGGCGGCACGAAGATCAGGTCAGGACAACGCCTGAGCGCGGTGACAGAGGGCATGGCCGAACGAACGCCAAATTCCCGCGCCTCGTAGCTGGCGGCGGCGACCACCCCGCGCGCGGCAGGGCTGCCCACCGCCACCGGCTTGCCCCGCAATGCCGCCCTGTCGCGCTGCTCGACCGAGGCATAGAAGGCGTCCATATCGATATGGATGATCTTGCGGTTTGCCGCCGCCGCAGTGTCTGGCCTGTCGTCTTCCCGGTTGTCTGCTGCTGCGTGCTGCATTGCCATCCGCCAAGTGCCCGCCCGATACCGGGAAAGGAACATAACCCGAACATACCGCAACACCCCGTCAGATCAACCCCGATTGCGGCAGTGCCGGCATTAATCAGCCAATCAGGGCTTTCAG
This sequence comes from uncultured Rhodobacter sp., assembly GCA_964496915.1. Lineage (GTDB taxonomy): Bacteria > Pseudomonadota > Alphaproteobacteria > Rhodobacterales > Rhodobacteraceae > Pararhodobacter. The sequence continues at coordinate 313,591 of CAZCAX010000001.1, read as the reverse complement.
ATAGCTGCCATAATTGGTCTTGGCAAAAAGTTCTGCGCGCTTGGCCAGTGCGGCGGCGTCGATCCAGCCCTTGTGAAAGGCGATCTCGTCGGGGCTGCCCATTTGCAGGCCCTGGCGCTGCTCGATGGTGCGCACGAAGTTTCCGGCGTCCAGCAGGCTTTCATGGGTGCCGGTATCGAGCCAGGCAAAGCCGCGGCCCATCTGGCGCACCTGCAGCGCGCCTTCGGCGAGATACAGCGCCAGCAGCGATGTGATCTCCAGCTCACCGCGCGCCGAGGGTTTGACCGATGCCGCCAGTTCCGGCGCGCGCCCGTCCAGGAAATATAGCCCCGTCACCGCATAGCTGGAAGGCGGGTTGGCGGGCTTTTCGACGATCGCGCGCACCTGTCCATCGGCATCGAAATCAATCACCCCATAGCGCTGCGGGTCGGCCACGCGGTAGCCAAACACCGTGCCGCCCTGCGCGGTGGCCGAGGCCATCAGTTCAGGCAGGCCATGGCCAAAAAACAAATTATCACCCAACACCATTGCCGACGGTGCGCCATCAAGAAAGCTTCCGGCCAGCAGATAGGCCTGCGCCAACCCCTCCGGCACAGCCTGGGTGATCCATTCCAGGCGCAACCCCCATTGACTGCCATCGCCCAGAAGCCGCTGGAACTGCGCCTGATCCTCAGGGGTGGTGATGATCGCGATCTCGCGGATATCGGCCAGCATCAGCACCGTGAGCGGATAATAGATCATCGGCTTGTCATAGACCGGCAAAAGCTGTTTCGACACGCCCATCGTGATCGGCCAAAGCCGCGTGCCGGTGCCCCCGGCGAGGATGATGCCCTTGCGCTTCATGCTTTCACCTTCAGTTCGTTCAACACCCCGTCAAGCCCGGCACGCCAGTCAGGTCGTTCAAGGCCAAAAACCTCCAGCCCGCTGCAATCCAGCCGCGAGTTGATCGGGCGGCGTGCCGGGGTGGGGTAGTCGGATGAGGGAATACCACTGACCGCGCAGCCCATCCCCGCACGCTCAAAGATTTCGCGTGCGAAACCCGCCCAGCTTGTGTCGGGCGCACCGGCGTAATGATAGGTGCCTGACAATTCAGGCGCGGCGCGCAGGGCCTGTGCAATGGAAAGGCAGGCATCAGCGATATCGGCCGCCGGGGTTGGCCCGCCGATCTGATCGGCCACCACGGTGAGATGATCGCGCTCAGCCCCCAGCCGCAGCATGGTTTTCACGAAATTCGACCCATGCGCCGAAAAGACCCATGAAACCCGCAAGATCGCATGGACCCCGCCTGCGGCCCGCACCCCGCCCTCGCCCGCCAGTTTTGTGCGGCCATAGGCATTGAGGGGGGCGGTGGGGTGGTCAGGGGCAAAGGGTGCATTGCCCGCACCGTCAAAGACATAATCGGTCGAAGGCTGGATCATCACCGCGCCGGTCTCTACCGCCGCACGGGCCATGGCGGCCGGGCTGTCACCGTTGATGGTGGCTGCCAAACCCTCTTCGCTTTCAGCGCGGTCGACAGCCGTATAGGCGGCGGCGTTGATCACAACATCCGGTCGATGCTGGCGGATGGCCGCGGCGCAGGCCGCCGGGTCAGCCAGATCAGCCCCGGCCCGGTCCAGAAACACGCCTTCGGGTAAGGCGCGGCGCAGCTCGGTTGCCAGTTGCCCGGTCTGGCCAAACACCAGCACCCTCACCGCGCCGCCCCCAGCCGCTGGCCCACGCCCTGTCGTGCCTGAAGGGGCCGCCACCAGCTTTCATTGGCAAGATACCAGTCCACCGTGCGCGCCAATCCCTCAGCCAGCGTGACCGAGGGTCGCCAGCCCAGTTCAGTGCGGATGCGGGTGGCATCGATCGCGTAGCGCAGGTCATGGCCCGGGCGGTCAGTGACGAATTCGATCAGCCGGGCGTGGGGGGCGTTGTCCGGGCGCTTGCGGTCAAGGATGGCGCAGATCCTGCGCACAAGGTCGATATTTGTGGACTCATTCTCGCCGCCGATATTGTAGCTGCGCCCCACCGCGCCCTTTTGCAGCACCATCAGCAGCGCCGCTGCATGATCTTCGACATAGAGCCAGTCGCGCACATTCAGCCCCTGCCCGTAAACCGGGATCGGCTTACCCGCCAACGCGTTCAGGATTACCACCGGGATCAGTTTTTCAGGGAAGTGGAAGGGCCCGTAATTGTTGGAACAATTCGACAGCACCACCGGCAGGCCATAGGTGTGGTGCCATGCGCGCACCAGATGATCGCTGGCCGCCTTTGAGGCCGAATAGGGGCTGCGCGGGTCATAGGGCGTTTCTTCGGTAAACTGCCCCTCGGCACCAAGGCTGCCGAACACTTCATCGGTGGAGATGTGGTGAAAGCGGAAACTGTCGGGGCGGCCCTGACCTTGCCAATAGGCGCGCGCGGCCTCCAGCAGCACAAAGGTGCCACGCACATTGGTGTCGATGAAGGCGCCCGGCCCGTCGATGGAGCGGTCAACATGGCTTTCCGCCGCCAGATGCATCACCGCATCGGGGCGGCGCTGGGCGAACACCCGCGCCAGTGCATCGGCGTCACGGATATCGACCTGTTCGAAGGCATAAAGCGGGCTGTCCGCCACGCTGGAGACATTCTCAAGGCATGCGGCATAGGTCAGGCAATCGACATTCACCACCGAATGCCCCGCCACTACGGCCTGCCGCACCACTGCCGAGCCGATGAACCCCGCGCCGCCTGTGACCAGAAGTTTCATGCGCCCTCCCACACGAACGGGCTGTAGAAATCAGCGAAGGCGGGGGCGTTTGCGTCCTTGTCGGACAGATGCGGGGCGCTGGTGCCCCAGTCGATGCCGAGGCTGTCCCATCGCACCGCGCCATCGCATTCGGGCGCGTAGTGATCGGTGCATTTGTAGATGATTTCGGTATCAGGCTCACGCGTGACAAAGCCATGCAGAAAGCCTGCCGGAATCCACAGCTGGCGGCCGTTCTCGAACGACAGCTCAACCCCTACCCATTGCCCGTATGTGGGACTGCCCTTGCGGATATCGACCGCGACATCAAACAGCCGCCCGCGTCCGCACCGCACCAGCTTGCCCTGTGCATGGGGTGGGGACTGGAAGTGCAGCCCCCTGAGCGTGCCCGCCTGCACTGACATCGAATGATTATCCTGCACGAAATCAGGCAGATGCACCCCCGCCTGTTCCAGCGTGCGGCGGTTCCAGCTTTCGCTGAAAAACCCCCGCGCATCGGCAAAGCGCCGGGGCGTCAGCATCAGCACATCGGGAAGGGCGGTCTGTTCTACCTGCACAACGACACTCTACTTTCACCTGCCGCCGCCAATGTCGCCGATGCCCGAGCGTTAGGCAAGCCTTGGTGACGGCGTCAGAGATCGCGCCAACAGGGTTGCAGGTCGCCCTCTGACGGCGTGGCTGCAAAGACCCCGCGCGCCACGGCACGGGCCAGACAGACTGCGGCAGCATGGCCCAGCGCGAAGGTGTCGGTCAGCGGGTCTGTCAGGGGGCGTGCGCCAGTAGCGCCGGCAAAGACCAGATCACCATCCAACGGCGTATGCGCGGGCACGATAGCGCGGGCGAATCCATCATGCGCGGCAGTGGCAAGGCGCGTGGCCTGCGCCTTCGTCAGCGCGGCATCGGTCGCAATGATGGCGATGGTCGTGGCCTCCCCCAGCCGCTTGCCGCAAAACGGCTCATGCATCGGGTCGAAATGCGCGGGCAGGCCCAGCCCGCCAAATTCGTCGCCCACCTCCCACGGCGCCGCCCAGAAATGGTTGGTGTCGCCGACCAGCGGCGAACCGACCGAATTGACCGCCACCAGCGCGCCAACCGTGATACCGCTTTCCAGCACGACCGAGGCCGAGCCGAGGCCGCCCTTGACCCGAAAGGTCGCAGCCCCCGTCCCCGCACCCGCCGATCCCAGCGCGAAATCCGCCCCGGCATTGGCCAGCGCCGCACGGCCCAGCGCCTTGTAGGGGTTTTCCACCCAGTCCTTGTTGCCGCCGTTGATCAGGTCGAACAGGATAGCGCCGGGCACGATGGGCACGCGTTGGCCGCCCACCTCGAACCCCCGCCCCTGCGCGCGCAGCGCATCGGCCACACCCGAGGGCGCATCCAGCCCGAAGGCCGAGCCGCCGGAAAGCACCAGCGCGTCAACCTCCTGCACCAGTTTGTCGGGCGCCAGAAGGTCGGTTTCCCGCGTGCCGGGTGCACCGCCCATGACATGCACACCCGCCACGAAAGGCTTGTCGCCGAGCAGAACGGTGCAGCCGGTCTTGACGGTGTGATCTTCAGCATTGCCGACCCGCAGGCCGGCAACATCGGTGATCAGATTTCGCGCGCCCGGTTTCATCGCAGACCCCTTAATTTTACTCAGATACAGCGCCCGCCATCCACTTCCATGGCAACGCCGGTGACCATGCTGGCCTCGTCCGAGCACAGGAACAGCGCAGCATTGGCCATATCCTCAGGCGTGGAAAAGCGACCCAGCGGAATGGTCGACAGGAATTTGGCGCGGATTTCCGGCGTATCCTCGCCCATGAAGCTTTTCAGCAGCGGCGTTTCCCCGGCGACCGGGTTGATCGCATTCACGCGGATGCCGGATGGCGCCAGTTCCACGGCCATGGCGCGGGTGGCGGTGATCATCCAACCCTTTGACGCGTTGTACCAGTTCAGGTTCGGGCGCGGCGAGACCCCGGCGGTCGAGGCAACATTGAGGATCGCGCCCGCGCCGTTGGCCTTCATATGCTTCACCAGATGGCGCGCGGTCAGATAGACCGACTTGGCGTTGACGGCCAGAACGCGGTCGAATTCTTCCTCGCTGACCTCTTCCATCGGCTGCGGCAGGTGGGTGATGCCCGCATTGTTGACGAGGATATCGACCTTGCCAAAGGCGTCGATTGCCGCTTTGGCCATCGCCGCCACGCTGTCATTGCTGGCCACATCCACCCGCGCGGCGATGCCCCCAACCTCGGCCGCGATGGCTTCGGCGGCGTCAAGGTTGATATCAGCCACCATGACGCGCGCGCCTTCCTGCGCGAAGCGCCGCGCGATGCCTGCACCAAAGCCAGAGCCGCCGCCAGTGACGATTGCCGCTTTTCCCTCAAGTCTCATGTCATTTCTCCCAGAAATCAGCCGTGATGCGCGGCGACGGTTTTCAGCGTCGAGAAGCCATAAAGCGCCTCGAACCCCTTTTCGCGGCCATGGCCGGATTTGCCGATGCCGCCGAAGGGCAGCTCCACGCCCCCACCCGCACCGTAATTGTTGAGAAACACCTGCCCGGCCCGCAGATCCCGTGCCAGCCGCATCTGCCGCCCGCCATCACGCGACCAGACCGAGGCGACGAGGCCGAAATCGGTGCCATTGGCGATTTCGACCGCCTCGGCCTCATCGTCAAAGGGGATGACCACCTGAACGGGGCCAAAGATTTCCTGCTGCGCCAGTGCATGACCGGCGCTGACGCCGCCAAACAGCGTGGGCGCCACGTAATGCCCACCCGCAGGCGCCTGATCAACGATACGGCCCCTTGCTGCCATTTCCAGATCGGTGCCACGACCGATAAAGCCCTGCACGATCTCTTTCTGACGCCCGGAAATCAACGGGCCGACATCAAGGTCAGCATCGGCGGGGCCGACCTGAAGCGCCTTGTAGCGCTCGGCCATCCGCGCGATGACCTCATCATAGCGCGACCGTTCCACCAGAATGCGCGACGAGGCCGAACAAGTCTGCCCGGCGTTCTGGATACCGGCATTGACCAGAAACGGCAGCGCGGCATCGAGATCGGCATCATTGAACACCAGTTGCGGGGATTTGCCGCCCAGTTCCAGCGTGACGGGCACCACGTTGCGGGCGGCGGCGGCCTGAATGAGCGTGCCGACATGGACCGAGCCGGTGAAGGAGATATGGTTGATGCCGGGATGCGACGACAGCGCCGCCCCGGCCTCTTCCCCCAGCCCCGGCACGACGTTAAGCGCGCCCTCGGGCAGACCGGCCTCAACCGCGATGCGGGCAAAGGCCAGAGCGGTCAGGCAGGCTTCCTCGGCGGGTTTCAGGACACAGGCATTGCCCATCGCCAGCGCCGCCCCGACCGAGCGCCCGATGATCTGCATCGGGTAGTTCCACGGGATGATATGCCCGGTCACACCATGCGGCTCACGCAGGGTATAGACCGTGTAGCCGTTCAGATAGGGAATGGTCTCGCCCATCACCTTGTCGGCGGCACCGCCGTAAAATTCCATGTAGCGCGCAAGGGCCAGTGCGTCGGCGCGGGCCTGTTTCAGGGGCTTGCCGACATCGGCCGCCTCAATCGCGGCCAGTTCATCCGCGCGTTCGGCAACCATCTGGCCGATGCGCAGCAACAGCCGCCCGCGCTCCGCCGCTGTGGTCTTGCCCCATACACCGTGCAGCGCCGATTGCGCTGCCGCCACCGCCTCGTCAATATCGGCGCTGGTGCCGCGCGCAATCTGGGCCATTTCAGCGCCGGTCGAGGGGTTTTCAACCGCCAGCGTGTCAGCGGTGGGGCGCCATTGGCCGCCGATCAGGATTTCGCGCGGATCATACCAGAGTTTCATGGGTCTTTCCTTCGGTCCAGTCCGCCGGGATCGTCGGAGTCGCGGCGATCAGTTCGCGGGTATAGGGGTGTTGGGGGTTGGCAAAAACCGCCTCGGTCTCGCCGGTCTCGACAATCTCGCCGGCCTTCATCACCATCACCCGGTCGGTGATGGCGCGCACCACATGCAGGTCATGGCTGATGAACAGATAGCCCAGCTGGTGGCTTTCCTGCAGCCGCGCCAGCAGATCAAGGATCTGCGCACGCACCCGCACATCCAGCGCCGATACGGCCTCATCCAGCACAATCAGGTCAGGCCGGTTGATCAGCGCGCGGGCAATGGCGATACGCTGGCGCTGGCCGCCTGAAAACTCGTGGATATACTTGTCGGCGTCGGCGGGGGTCAGGCCCACCTCGATCAGCGCCTCGCTGATACGGTCGCGGGCGTCGGCGGGCGTCTGCGGCATCAGGTGGAAGGGTTCCGACACAAGGCGCGAGACCTTCCAGCGGGGATTGAAGCTGCCGTAGGGATCTTGAAACACCACCTGCAACCCGGCGCGCAGGGCGTTGGGCATGCCCGGGCTGATCGGCTCGCGGCCATAAAGCCGGATGCTCCCCGCCTGCACCTTTTCCAACCCCAGAATGGCCCGCGTCAGGGTGGATTTGCCGCAGCCGGACTCACCCACCAACCCCAAAGACTCCCCCCGGCGCAGGGTGAAGCTGACGCCGCGCACGGCCTCCAGCACCGGCGTGGGGCCGAAAAGCGAGCGGCGCGGCAGGGCGTAGCTGCGGCGCACACCCGCGACCTCAAGCAAGGTTTCTTCCTGCACCGTCGGCTCACGCGCGGGGTGGTGGGCAGAGGCGGCGAAAAGGCGGCGCGTGTAGTCATGCGCGCGGGTGCGGAACAGCGCTTCGGTGGTGCCCTGTTCGACAATCCGCCCCTCCTGCATCACCGCAACATGATCGGCCACGCCCGCCACCACCGCCAGATCATGGGTGATCAAGAGAAGCGACATGCCCTCTTCATCGACCAGCCCACGCAGAAGTTCCAGAATCTGCGCCTGCGTGGTCACGTCCAGCGCGGTGGTGGGTTCATCTGCGATCAGGAGGCGCGGGCGCAAGGCCACGGCCATCGCGATGCAGACGCGCTGGCGCTGGCCGCCTGACAGTTCATGCGGGAAGCGGTCCAGCGGGAAGCGCGCGCCGTCAAGGCCCACGCGGTCCAGCTTTTCGCGCGCCACCTTCAGCGCCTCGCTCCGGGTGGCGGCACCATGAATAATCAGCGTCTCCGCGACCTGATCGCCGATGGTCTGAACCGGGTTCAGCGCGGTCATCGGCTCCTGAAAGATCATGCCGATCTCGTTGCCGCGAATGCCGCACATGGTGTCTTCATCCAGCGCAAACAGGTCGCGCCCATCCATCATCGCGCGCCCGCTGCGCTTGCCGCCCTCTGGCAGCAGCTTCATCAGGGCAAGCGAGGTCATGGATTTGCCGGAACCGGATTCACCCACCAGCCCGAAGACCTTGCCTTGCGGGATGTCGAACGAGACATCGCGCAGGATGGGCGTGCCGTGGATGTCGAGCGACAGGTTTTCAACGCTGATCAGGCTCATCGTGCGCGCCTCAGTTTCGGGTCCAGAATATCGCGCAATCCGTCGCCCATCAGGTTCAGCCCCAGCACCGTGAGCACGATGGCAAGGCCCGGAATGATCGCCATATGCGGCGCGAAGGAGATCATGGTCTGCGCTTCGGCCAGCATCCGGCCCCAGCTGGGGATCGGCGGCTGCGCGCCAAGGCCGACATAGGACAGCGCGGCCTCGGCCAGAATGCCGAGCGAGAACTGGATGGTGCCCTGCACGATCAACAGGTTGGCGATGTTGGGCAGGATATGTTCCAGCGAAATGCGCGCGCGGCGCTTGCCCGCCACCTCGGCGGCGCGGATATAGTCCAACGTCCAGAGGCTGAGCGCGCCGCCGCGCGTGACGCGGGCGAAAACCGGGGTGTTGAAGATGCCGATGGCGATGATCGCATTGACAGCAGAGGGGCCGAAGACCGCGGTGATCAGAATGGCGATGACCAGCGCGGGAAAGGCAAAGACCAGATCATTGCCGCGCATGATCACTTCATCAATCAGCCCGCCCCGGTTGGCCGCCGCCAGCAGCCCCAGCGGCACGCCAAGCGCCATGCCCATGCCCACCGCGATCACCGCCACGGCGATGGAGGTGCGCGCGCCGACCATGATCATCGACAGGATATCGCGCCCGAAATGATCGGTGCCGAACCAATGCGCGCCGCCGGGGGCCTGAAGGCGGGCGGAAATGTTCATGCCCTCGACGCCGTAAGGCGTCCAGAACAGCGAAAGGATGGCGGCCAGCGCGAAGATGCCGGTCAACGCAGCTCCGGCAACAAGGGTCATGGGAAGGCGTTTCATGCGCGCCTCCGAAGCCGGGGGTCGGCGGCGGCATAGGCCAGATCGACAAGAAAGGTCACAAGGATCACCGCGAAGACCAGAAGCATCACCACCGATTCCACCACGATCAGATCGCGCTGGGTGATCGCCTGAAAGATCAGCCGCCCAAGACCGGGCAGGAAGAACACGTTTTCAATGATGATCCCGCCAGCCAGAAGGAACGAGAATTGCAGACCGATGATGGTCAGCACCGGAATGAGCGCATTGCGCAGCGCGTGGCGCACCACTGTCTGACGCGCGGACAGACCCTTGGCGCGGGCGGTGCGGATGTAATCCTGCCCCAGCGTTTCAATTACAGCCGAGCGCATGACACGCGCAAGGATCGACGCCTGCGGCAGGGCCAGCGCCACGGCGGGCAGGGTCAGCGCCTTGATGTTGACCCAGAAACCCCGGTCCCAACCCGGAAAGCCACCTGCCGAGAACCATTGCAGCGTGATGGAAAAGAACAGCACCAGCAGCATCGCAAACCAGAAGTTCGGCACGGCGATACCAAGCTGGGTCGCCCCCATGATCCCGGCATCCAGCCCCGAACCCCGGCGCGCGGCAGCGATAAGGCCCACCGGAAAGGCGATCAGCGTGGACAAGACCAGCGCATAGACCGTCAGCGGAAGCGACACGCCCAGCCGCGCCAGAATGAGTTCGCTCACCGGAACGCGGTAGGTATAGGAAGTGCCGAAATCACCTGTCAGCATGCCGCCAACCCAGGTCAGATAGCGCGAGAACAGCCCTGCATCGAGGCCCAGATCACGCCGCAACGCCGCCACGGTTTCTGGCTGGGCGTTCATGCCCAGCATATAGGCGGCCGGGTCACCCGGAATCACCTCGATGACAAAAAATATCACCATGCTGGCCACGATCAGGCTGATCGAAAGCGAGACAAGGCGCTGTAAGGCGAAGCGGAGCATGCGGTTTCAATGTCTTGAGGGCGTGCATTGGCAGGGGACAAAGCGCGCGGTATCGGGGAGGGCCAAAAGGCTCCGGGCGCGACTGGGCCGCGCCCGGAACGTGGTCTTGCGGCAGATTACTGGGTCCAGCGCACGCCGGTCAGGTCATTGGCCGGAACCGGCGCATTTTCCCACAGCCCCTCGATATCGGCATTGGCAACGCCGGTCTTGGCAAGCTGGAACAGGAAGCCCACGACATAATCGTCCGAAATATGCCGCTGCGCGCGGTGCAACAGCTCCGTCCGCGCTGCGGGATCAGCGGTTTCATTCAACTCGGCAATGATCGCCTGAAGTTCCGCATTGTCATACTGGAAGTAATAATCCGGCCGCGCGTAGATATCGATATCCATCGGTTCGGTATGGCTGACGATGGTCAGGTCGAAATCCTTGCCGCGGAACACCTGCTCCAGCCACTGCGCCCATTCCAGATTGGTGATCTGGGTCTGGATGCCGACTTCGCGCAACTGCGACGCGATGATCTCGCCCCCACGCCGGGCATAGGTCGGCGGCGGCAGCATCAGCCGCAGGGTCAGGTTTTCCTGGCCCGCCTCGGCCAGAAGGGCACGTGCGGCTTCAGGGTCATGGGCGGAGTTTCCGGTCAGGTCGAGATAATCGGGATTGTGCGGCGCAAAATGGGTGCCGATGGGCGTGCCATAGCCAAACATCGCACCATCAATGATATCCTGACGGTTGATCGCATGGCTGATCGCCTGACGTACACGGATATCCGACAATGCCTCGTTCTGGTGGTTCATCGACAGGATGGTTTCACCCTCGGTCGAACCGACGATCACGTTGAACCGGGGGTCGGCCTCGAACTGGGCCAGCGTTTCAGGCGCGGGGAAGTTGGGGAAAGCATCGACATCGCCAGCCATCATCGCCGCGAAAGCCGCCGAAGGGTCCGAGATAAAGCGGAAGGTCGCACGCTCAAGCGCCGGTGCCTCGCCCCAGTAATCGGGGTTGCGCTCAAGCTCGACACGGTCTCCCTGAACCCAGCGCACAAAGCGGAACGCGCCGGTGCCGACCGGGTTGGTGGCATTCGTCTCAACGCTCTCAGGCGACATGATGACCGCATCACCCCAGGCCATGTTGAACAGGAATGCGCCCTGCGGCTGGGTCAGAACCACCTGAACCGTCAGCGGGTCGATGGCGGTCACCGTGTCGATGGTGGCGAAAAGCTGCTTCTGGGCGTTGGTGCTGTCCTCAGAGCGCGCACGGTCCAGCGAAAAGACCACGTCATCGGCGCCGAACGGCGTGCCGTCATGGAACTGTACACCTTCGCGCAGATGGAAGGTATAGGTCAGGCCATCCTCGGAAATCTCCCAGCCATGCGCCAGACCCGGGTTGACCGAGCCATCGGGGCCAAAGCGGGTCAGGCCCTCATAGATGTTGGAATAGGTCACTTCACGGATCGCCGCTGCGGCGCCGCTGGTGGGGTCAAGGTTGGGGGGCTCCAGCACCATCCCGACAGAAATATCCGTGCGCTGGGCAAACGCAGGCGTGGCAACCATCGCCAACACCGCAAGCCCCATTTTCAGACGACCAAGCATGACACCCTCCTGTAACGTGTGTGTTCCGCGCGACCTTATGCAAGCATCAGCATCTAGGGAAGGGGAATTAGAATATTGTTAGCACGCGGACAAGTGAAGCTTTTCACTCATGGCTTTGGACACATCGTTACGAACAACAAAAGGAGCTTGCAGCCCGCAGCCGGTTGAGCGAATCTTCACCCGTGCAGGATTCGTCGTTGATCAAGGGCGACTGCGACGCAACCTTTGTCCGACTGGAGAGCGCAATGACCGATACCCCCTTGTGGCAACTGAGCGCGGCAGATTTGGCCGCACACACCCGGAACGGCGATGTGACAGCCGAGGCGGCGGTGGGGGCAGCAGTGACACGGATGCGCACGGCAAATCCCGACCTTAACGCAGTGGTCGTGGATACCGGCGATCAAGCGCTGGAACACGCCCGGGCGCTGGACAAGGCGCGCGCCGGCGGTGCCACGCCCGGCCCGCTGCATGGCGTGGCCGTGACCATCAAGATCAATGTGGACCAGAAGGGGCAAGCCACCTCGAACGGGATGCCCGCGCTCAAGGACATGATCGCGCCCGAGGATGCGCCGCTGGTGAAGAACCTGCAGGATGCCGGCGCGGTGGTGATCGGCCGTACCAACACGCCCGAGCTGTCGTTTCGCGCCGATACCGACAACCCGCTTTTCGGGCGCACCCATAACCCCTGGGGGCGGCATGTCAGCGCCGGCGGGTCATCGGGTGGGGCAGGTGCGGCGGTCATGGCCGGAATGGGCGCACTGGCGCATGGCAATGACATTGGCGGCAGCCTGCGGTTTCCGGCGGCGGCCAATGGCGCGGTAACGGTCAAGCCCGGCCTGGGCCGCGTGCCCGCCTGGAACCCCAGCCAGAAGGCCGAACGCGGGATGCTGGCGCAGTCGATGTCGGTACAGGGCCTGCTTGTGCGCCATGCTGCCGACCTGCACACTGCCATGCCTGCGATGATCAGCACCGATACGCGTGATCCGTTCCATGTGCCGCTGCCCTGGCGTGGTGAGGCGCTTGACGGCCCGATCCGCGTGGGCTTCACACGCGAAACCTACGGGTTTGACCTGCACCCCGAAGTCAGCGCCGCACTGGATGCCGCGCGCGACGCGCTGACGGATGCGGGCTATATCGTCGAAGAGGTCACACCGCCCTGCATGCCCGAGGTGGCACAGATCGGCTACCGCGCGCTGCTGACCGAGGTGTCGCACCTGATGAAAGCCGATATCGAAACGCTTGGCAGTGACACGATCAAGTCGATCTTTGCGGAATACTTCCGCCAGTTCCCCTCTTTTGGTGAAGTGGACTACCTGAAGGCAATCGCGAAGCGCACCTATTACAGTCGCGAATGGGCGCTGCACCAGGAACGCTTCCCCCTGATGCTGACCCCATTCCTGCCGCAGCCCTTCTTTACCCCCGACCGCGACACCGAGGGGGCCGAAGGTGTGCGCGAGGTGCTGGGGGCGGCGCTGTGGTCCTATTCGATGAACTTCATGGGGCTGCCTGCCGGAAACCTGCCCGCCCGTCTCGCCGAACTGCCGCAAGGGCCGGTGCCGGTCGGCGTTCAGATCGTCGGTCGGCGCTGGCGCGAGGATCTGGTGGTCGACGCAATGTGCGCCATCGAGGATCGTCTGGGCAGCCTGGCCGCGACGCTTTGGCAACGCATGGGCTAAGAGGCGAACCAGCCCTTGAACACCAGAACCCGCCCGCGCCCATGGTCTCGGCGCGGGTTTCTTGTGGTGGTGTAGACCACGGAAACGATCCTGCGCTCTGCATTCGGTCCGGGCTCAGTCACGAGGCTCCGGAGTGGCAAGCACAATGCTGGCCGCTTCTCCGCGTTAATTCACACAAGACCACGCTCAGCTTTTTGCAGTTGCGCGGTGCACCTTGCATGGCATCAATGTCGCGCCCCCCCTGCAGAAACCTTCATCGCCACCGCCCGCGCCGCAAAAGGGCGAGGCCGGCGAGCGTGGCGACCAGCGCCGAGGTCAGCAGACCGACCGAATCCGCCAGCACACCGGCGACGGCAGCAAGCTGACCGGCAAAGGCGAAGCCGAGCCCGACATAGACGGCCACCCATACTGCCTCGCCCGCCGCGGACATGAGCGTGAAGCGCGGCCATCCCATGCCGACCCCGCCCGCCAGAAGGTTGACGTAAGGGCCGAGCGGACTGAACAGCCAACGACTGAGAAAAACCGCTGCCGCACCCCGCAGCGTTACCATCCCCTCGGCCCGCGCCAGCAGGCGCGCGCGCGCCGGGCGCCGGCCCAGCCATCCGGTCAGCAGCACCCCCGCCCCCCGGCCCAGGCCGAATCCCGCCTGATCTCCCAACACCGCGCCGAAGAACGCTGCGGCAAGCACCGGCCCCGGCCCCAGATCTCCCGAGGCGACGAAGGCCCCGGCCGCCAGCATCATCAGCGAGGTCGGCACCGGAACAGCGAGGCAGGACAGGAAAACAGCAACCGCGAGCGCTGACGCGCCCCAGTCGCTGACAAGGGCGAACAGCGTCTCAGCCACCCGCACGCCCGCGCTGCACCGCGATGGCCGCTTCGATACGGGCGATCATTCCCTCCAGACTCTCGCCCTGCTCCCGTGCGATCCAGGCAAGGCTTTGTCGTTGGGCCGAGCCCGGTTCAATCCCTATCGCCTCGGCCAGCAGGTCACGCGGCACGTCCCACGACCGGGCGACGTAGCCGACAGGCATCCAACCCTCGATGGTGGCATCGCGGGCGGTTGACCAGTGCATAGCGCCAAGGCTCAGCCGGATCGCGAAGAACAGCGTCAGAGCAAGCGCAAGAAGGAACACCGCAAAGAGAATGGGATGCCGCGCGATCCGGCGGCGCATGGCCTTAGCCCTCCAACAGCCAGGCGACGAGGGCATTCCGCACGGCAGGACCGGGCATGTGGCGGTAAGCGGGCAAGCACAGCAGCCCTTCCGCGCGCCAGTCCATGACACCCTGCAACACCTTTTGGGCATCGCACGCGATACGCTGTCGTGGCACCCGCTGCATCCTCCCTGCCATGTCCCCGACCTCGCCCAAACCGTTGCCCGGTCTTATCCCTGAACGGTGCCCCATTCGACTCCGAAGATCAATGGCCCCGAATGCCGCCGCGGATTGACCAGCCCGGCCACCCCAAGTCAGGCTCGGCGGGGTAATACCCTCGAATGACGGATCCGGTTGCATGCTGACGGGGCCTTCCGGCTGGACGCATTGACATCCGCGAATGTTTTCGGATGTGATAAATGACCGGCGTGGGCGGGTATCAACAGGGACATTCATTTGAAGACGCGCGAGAGAGTTCTTTCCGGCCTGGTGATCGCCGCGCTGGCCCTGAGCATGACCGGCGCCGCCATCGGCATCGTTCTGCGCGCACTCGACAGCCCCACACCTTCGGCAGAATTGCGGCAACCCCGCGAGCGGGTTCTGGCGGTGCCGGTGGGAACACTCGTCGCAGAGACGCTCAGCCCGGTGATGACCTCTTACGGGCGCATCACCAGTGGCCGAAGCCTGGAGGTGCGCAGTTCTGTCGCCGGACCGCTGGTGTCGCTGGCCAGCGGATTCCGCGATGGTGGCACCATCAACGCGGGCGAAGTGATGTTCGCAATCGACCCGGCGCGGCTGGAGACCGCCGTGGCGCTGGCCGAGAGCGATCTGGCAGAGGCAGAGGCAGAACTGTCACGGACCCGCGCCGCACTGGTGCTGGCGCGGCTCGATGCCCAGGCGGCACAGGAGCAGCTGGATCTGCGCGCCGAGACGTTGGCACGGCAACAGGGCCTGGCGGAGCGCGACGTGGGCCGGATTGCCGATCTCGAAGCAGCGGCCCTTGCCCATGCCGCCGCCACGCAGACCGCGATCGGTCGGCAGCAGGCCGTCGCCGCCGAGGAGGCGCGCATCGCCCAGGCCGAAATCGCCGTCGAACGGCGCCGTATCGCCCTGCAAGAGGCGCAGCGGGCGCTGGGTGAAACCTCGGTCGCGGCCCCCTTTGACGGGTTGATATCGGCCAGCACAGCCACGCTCGGCCGGCTGGTATCCGCCGGAGAGCGCCTTGGCGTGCTGATTGATCCTGGCGAACTGGAAGTCAGTTTCCGACTGACGGCAACGCAGTATTCCCGCCTGCTGGACGACCAGCGCCGGCTGCGTCCTCTGGAGGTCACGCTGGCGCTTCAGACATGGCGGCTGACCTATGAATTCACCGCCGTGCTGGATCGTGTCGGGGCCGAAACGGGCGAGGGACAGGTGGGCCGCGTGGTCCATGCGCGTCTGGTCAACCCGGACCCGACGATGGTTCAACCGGGCGATTTCGTCACCATCCGTATCCCCGAACCCCCGCTTTCGGACGTAGTGCAGATCCCTGCCGCAGCAGCCACGCCTGACGGCCGCATCCTGGTGATCGGCGAGGGCAACCGGCTGGAAGAAGTGCAGGCCACCATCCTGCGGCATCCGGGCGACATGCTCATCGTCACTGATGTGCCCCTTGGGCGTGACTATGTGTTGGCGCGGGCGTTGCAGCTTGGCCCCGGTCTGAGGGTGGAACCCGTCCGTCCGGCGCTATCCGAAGAACCGGCAATGCCAGCGGTGCCCGCCGCGCCCGCCGACACGATCCTTCTGGACGACTACCGGCGTGCCGCCCTGATCGCCTTCATCGAGGCCAACGAGAGCATGCGCCCGGAGACCCGCGAGCGGGTGCTGAACGAGTTACGTCAGCCCGAGGTGCCGCGCGCCACAGTCGAACGCTTCGAAGCCCGCATGGAGGAACAATAGGCCATGGCCCGTAGCCCCATGCAGATGCAGCGGAACAATGGCATAGTGGGCTATTTCGCCGGTCATCCGACTGCTGCGAGCTTCGTGATGGCGGTCATGCTGGTGCTCGGGTTGGTGGCAACAACGCAAATCCGCTCGCAGTTCTTTCCCGATGTGGTGATCGACACGGTCACGGTCAGCGTGGCCTGGGACGGCGCCGGCCCCGAAGAGCTGGACAGTGCCGTCGTCACACGTCTCGAACCCTCGTTACGGACCATCGACGGTGTGTCCAGCACCACTGCGGTATCGCGTGAGGGGGCGGCGACGATCACCCTGGTATTCGAACCCGGACAGGATATCGCCCGCGCCGCAGAGGATGTGAAGGCAGCGGTCGAGGGGGTGCGCAATCTTCCCGAAGGTGCCGAACAGCCGATTGTCCGGCGCGGGACATGGCGCGACAAGGTCACCGACATCATCATCCATGGCCCGATCGGTGCCGAACAGCTCGGCCGGATCGGGGACGAAGTGCTGACAGAGCTTTTGCGCGCGGGCATCACCCGCGCGCAAATGACCGGCGTCGCCACCCCTCAGATCGAGGTCATCGTGCCCGAAGTGACCCGCGTGCGGCATGACCTGTCCCTGCGCGAGGTCGCCGACGCCATTGCACGGCAGGCCGCAAGCCGGCCAGCGGGCGATCTGGCCGGAGGCGCCGCGCGGCTGCGTGCCGGAGACGAGCAGCGCACGGCAGAAGAGATCCGCGACATGGTCATCGGCAGCGCCCGCGACGGCACGCAACTGGCCGTGCGGCAGGTGGGCCGGGTGACGGTGACGGACGCCGATTCGGGCCGGGCCTATTATGTCGGTGACGAGCCGGCCGTCCTGATCCGGGTGGACCGCACCGCCGAGGGCGACGCGATCCGCATCCAGGCCGAGGTCGAAGGCATTCTCGACGCAATCCGTCCCACGCTGCCCGAGGGGGTGACGGTGCGATTGATCAATCCGCGCGCTTCCGAGATCTCGGACAGGCTGACCATCGTCTATCAGAACGCGCTGACGGGGCTTGTCCTCGTGCTGGGTGTCCTGTTTCTCTTTCTCAACCTGCGCACGGCCTTTTGGGTGGCGATGGGTATCCCTGTAGCGATGCTGGCGGCGGTGGCCGTGATGTATCTGGGCGGCTTGTCGCTCAACATGATGTCGCTGTTCGGGTTGATCATCATGCTCGGCATCGTGGTGGATGATGCCATTGTTATCGGCGAGCACGCCGATTACCGCGCCCGGACGCTGGGCGAAGCCCATTCGGTGGCACCGGTGCGTGCGGCGCGGCGGATGATGGGGCCGGTGTTCAGTTCCAGTGTCACGACAGTTCTGGCCTTTACGGCGCTGTTTTTCATCGGCGGGCCGTTCGGCACGCTGATCGCCGACATCCCTTTCGTGGTTGCCGCAGTGCTGGCCGCTTCGCTGGTGGAAAGCCTGCTGGTGCTGCCCAGCCACATGCGCCACGCCCTTCAGGCCGGTCTACGAACGCGCTGGTACGACCGCCCGAGCGCATGGTTCAACCGCCAGTTCGCGCGCTTTGGCGAGGGGGTGTTCGGGCCTCTGATAACGCTGGTGATCCGGGCGCGCTATGCGGTGGTCGCAGGCCTGTTGCTGCTGCTGTCGCTCGCCGCTGCAAACGTGATCCGGGGCGATGTCCCCTGGCAGTTCTACACGGCCCCCGAAAGCGGCTCGATCGCTGGCAACTTTGCTTTCCTGCCCGGCGCCACGCGCGAGGACAGCCGCGCCATGACCCACGAACTGGAGCGCGCGGTGGCGGCGGTGGCCGCGCGCCATGAAGCCGATCTGGGGGTTTCTCCGGTGGCGCATGTTCTGGTGCAGGTGGCCGGAACCATGGCCCGCGGGGTGCCGGGACAGGACACAATGGACCCGGATCTTCTGGGCAGCATCGATATCGGCCTGATCGACGCTGACCAGCGCCCCTTCACCGCGGCGGAATTCGTGCGCGAGGTGCAGCAGGAACTGCGCCTTCCGCCGGGTCTGGCCGTGCTCAGCTTCCGCACCGAAGGTCGGGGGCCGGCCGGTGACTCGCTCGCCGTCAATCTTTACGGCAGTGACAGCGTGGTGCTCAAACGCGCCGCCACGGAACTGATCGAGGCACTCGGCGCCTTTCCGGAAATCACTGGCCTTGAAGACAACCTGCCTTACGGTCGCGACGAGATCGTGTTGCGGGTAACCCCCCAGGGGGCTGCTCTGGGCCTGACCGAAGCCGCAATCGGTGCCGAACTGTTCGCCCGGCTGCGCGGTATCACCGCCGCCGAGTTCCCGAACGGACTGGACACCACCGCCGTCACCGTCCGCATCCCGGACGAGGAAG
Source organism: uncultured Rhodobacter sp. (assembly GCA_964496915.1). Taxonomy (GTDB): domain Bacteria; phylum Pseudomonadota; class Alphaproteobacteria; order Rhodobacterales; family Rhodobacteraceae; genus Pararhodobacter. The sequence continues at coordinate 294,975 of CAZCAX010000001.1, read as the reverse complement.
CGACCGCGGATTTCCTGAACGCGACCCTGATCCGCATCGATGCCGACGCCTTCGTGCCGCTGGGCGAGGTCGTCTCGTCGGAGCCCCGTCGCGCCTTTGCAACGATCTCACGCGAGAACGGCCGCCGCCTCGTCGCCGTGACCGGCGCCCTGTCAGAGGATGACCCGGCCCGAGCAGCCGAGATCGCCGCACTCCTGCGCCAGGAGATCCTGCCGGCCCTGGCCGCGCGGCATATCGTCGACTGGGAACTTGGCGGGCTGGCCGTGCAGGAAGAGAGTTTCCTGACGGATGCTTTCTATGGCTTCCTTCTGTGCCTGCTCGGCATTTATCTGGTTCTGGGCTGGATCCTCGGCAGCTGGACACTGCCCCTCGTGGTGCTTGCGGTGGTTCCCTTCGGTCTGATCGGCACGGTGTGGGGGCATGCCGATTTCGGGCTGGCGATGTCGCTGTTCACAATCATCGGCCTGATCGGCATGTCGGGGATCATCATCAACGACGCCATCATCCTCGTGGCCACGGTGCAGGAATACGCCCGCGAACACGGCATCGTCGCTGCTGCCGCGAAGGGTGCCAAGGATCGTCTGCGGCCAATCCTGCTGACCACCCTGACAACCGTGCTGGGCCTCGCCCCACTGATGTTCGAAGCCAGCCGACAGGCTCTGTTTCTGAAGCCCACCGTGGTAACGCTGGTCTACGGCTTGTCCGTGGGCTTCTTCGTGGTGCTGTTGCTGATCCCTTCGCTTCTTGTCATCCGCGCCGATATCGCCGCTGCCATTCGCACGTTGCGCCGCCTCGGGGGACATGCCCGAAGCCCGCTACGCGGGACGCTTGCGCTCAGCCTTCTGGCCCTGCTCGCGGCGAACGCGGTCATCTTCGGGCCCTGGGGCGAAGCCGTCATCGCGGCGGTCCCGACAGGGCTGTCAGGCGCTTTCGCGCAGATGGCGCTGTCACTCGCCGCAGGCGCAACGATCATCGGCGCCACTGCAGTCTCGGCAGTTCTGCGCATTCGGGGATGCAGGCGGTAGTATTCTGGCGGTCGGCCAGTTACAGCCCTTCCTGCTTGAAACCTCTGGCTGCAATGGGGGAATGTGACTGGCACGCAGAGGACAATTCGCGCCGCTATCACGCCAGCGCATTCGGCGGGAAGCGCAAAGCAGAATTGCAACCCGGCGGGCATTCCGTTCTGTAATGTCAACGGGTTAGAGAGAGCACCCAGCGCGGGTGGGTTGCGAAAAGGCAATGCAGAATGTTCTGCCGGCTTCGGCTTTCAGTTTGCCGATCGACTGCAGTTCACTTTTTGGGGCGCTTCCCGCATAATCTGTTCGTATTTCGAGTTCGCGTGAAAGATGGCTACGACGAGTTCCATCATCGGCCGCAAGGCACAGGATGGCGACAGGGTGGCCGGATCGTTCCTTGAGGGGAGGCGAGGGATGGTATCGCAATGAACGAACTGCTGGATCATCTGTATGCAGCGGCGCTGGGGGAAGCGGACTGGAGCGAGGTTCTTTGCTCTGTCGCGGATCATTGCGGTGCCGAGAATGCTGCGCTGGTTCGCGTCGATCAGTTGCTCGGCACCTCATCGGTTCTCGCGCCACGGGCGGACCCGGGGGTAACGGCAGCCTATAACACCTATTGGTGGGCATTTGACCCCACGGTCGAGGCCACGCAAGAAGCGCCGGTAGGGCGCGTGACCAGTTTGCAGGACACCGGGCGCGAACATTTTCTGCGCAGCACGTTCCACAACGAGTTCTGGGCATATTCGGGGCTCGGCGCCGAACGGTTGGCGGTAAACCTGCACCTCGATACGCATGGCTTTGCAAGCTGCGTCTTGCAGGGCCGGGCGGGAACGGACACGCTGGGCGATGACGCGCATCAAGCCTTCCACCACCTTGTCCCACATCTGATACGGGCCGTAGAAATCCAGATCAGGTTGCAGAAAATGGCCTATGCAGCGTCCATCGCCAGCATTTCGACGGTGCCGGGCCAGTTGGGGATCGTTGTCGTTGATGTGGCAGGGCGCGTGCTGTGGGCCGACGATGGGGGCGAAGCGCTTCTATCGCGGGGAGGGGCGCTTGCCGTCAAGGGCGGGAAGCTGTTTCTGGACACTCCGCAGGAACAGGCTCAGCTGATCCGGGCAGTCAATGCAGCGGTCAACGAGCTGTCCGACCTGTCAGCACCGCGTTCGATCCGCTTGAATACCGGCAACCGACCCCGAGCCGTTGTCATCGAGGTGATTCCCTGGCGCAAGGGCCGCTCAATGATCGATACAGAGCGACCTGCCGCGTTCCTGCGGCTGCACGATGGCACGGAACCTGCGGAGACAGTGCAGCAGGGATCGCCTGCCAATGCGGTCACCGCTCGCCCGCGCGGCAGATCCCGCGCCGCCCTTGGCCTTGCAGTAAAGACTGATATTGCACGCCATCTCGATAACAGCGATCTGTCGCTGGACTGGCTTGCGCAGCGCCATGGGGTGCCACCGCGCCGTATCCGCGACCTGTTCTATGCCGAGAACACAAATTTCACCGACTACGTCATGGAAGCACGGCTTGAGCGCGCCCGCGAGATGCTGGCCGATCCTGAGCATGCGCAGGTGAACATTGCGACCATTGCGTTGGATTGCGGATTTGGCGACATTTCCTGGTTTCACCACGTGTTCCGGCGCCGCTTCGGCATGACGCCTGCCGCCATGCGTAGCAAAAGCCTTTCCGATACCGAAAACTGACATTTCCGTCGCATTCCCCAACCCCTGTCCCCAAGACAGGGCAGTGCAGAACTGCTTCCATACTCGTGAATACACGAAAGGAGTCAGGGATGCCGCATCGCGTTCTTGGTGACGCCGCGTTCGAGTGGAACGGAACCTGGTACAAGACCGCTCTCACCAGCGCCGACAGCGACGGGGCCATCGCCATCGTGGACAGTGTCTCGCCGCCCGACTCCGGCCCACCGCGTCACATCCACCACAGGCAGGATGAAACCTTTGTCGTCCTGACCGGCCAGATTGAATTCTGGCTGGAGGGAGAACGGTTTACCCGGGGTCCTGGTGAATCGGCCTTCGTTCCGAAGGGACGCGAACACACGTTTCGCGTCGCCGGGCAGGAATCGTCTCGCCATCTGGTGATCACCACCCCCGGCGGGCTGGAGGCCTTCATCGAAGAAGTTGCAGGCCAGAATCTGACCTTTCCCGACGACATGGGCCGGATCGTCGAACTTGCCCGCAGGCATTCCCTTGAATTCACCGGCCCGCCGTTGGCCGACGACTGACACCTCTGTGCTCCGAAACCGTCAGGATCGGGGCCTTGATCAAGCAAGGATAATTCTCATGAGCACCATCTCACCGAAGCGCGCAACCTTCACACTCGGACTGATGGCGACCTTGGCATCTGCCACGCCGTCGCTGGCGCAGGGCGTCTCGGTCGAACGGGGCGATTATCTGGTCCAGACGATCATGGGTTGCGGAAACTGCCATACGCCGATGGGGCCGGAGGGGCCTGTCATGTCGCAGGATCTCGCCGGTCGCCTTGTCGAGGAAATCGACGCCTTTACGGCCATCGCCCCGAACATCACACCGGCAAGCCGGATTGCCGATTGGAGCGATGCCGAACTCGGACGCGCCATTCGCGAAGGTATCCGCCCGGACGGCACCGTCATCGGCCCGCCCATGCCCTTTGCCGTGTATCGCGCTATCTCGGATGACGATCTGGCGTCCATCGTGGCCTATCTGCGCACCGTCCCGGAGGTCGAGGCCGAGATCGCTGAATCCGAGTATCGCATTCCGCTGCCACCGTCCTATGGTCCGCCGATCACCGAACCGGTCATCGCGCCGAACCCGGCCGATACGGTTCAATATGGCGAGTATCTTGTCGCACTGGGTCATTGCATGGAATGCCACAGCCCGATGTCGCCCCAAGGCCCTGACCTGGGTGCCGGCTTTGGACGGGGCGGCGCTGAATTCCATGGCCCATGGGGTATATCGGTCGCGGCAAACCTGACCAATCACCCCGACGGGCTAGCGAACCACACGGATGACGAGATCAAGGCCATGATCACCCGGGGTGTGCGACCGGATGGCTCGCGCATGAACCCGCCAATGGGATACGGATACTTCGCCCGAATGACGAATGACGATCTGGAAGCAATCGTGGCCTATCTGCGAACGATTCCCGGGCAGCCCGATCCGTAAGCGCCGAACCTGCATCGCGCTTGCCCGAACATGAAGGCAGGCTGACCGATGACAAGCGCCGAGGAGCTACACGGCTTGCAGGCTCCCGCCCCTCGGTGCTCAGTCGCTTCCCGCGATCAGCGTGCAGACGACAGATAGACCTGCCTGCGCAAAGGAGCAGCATACAACGGAACGTCTTGTTCCTGCACGGTTGTTGAACCGAGAGATGGGTGTGGTCCCATATTGCCGGAACATTGTTGCGCAACTCACCCCCTGAGGCTTGAATTTCCCTTTCCCCACCGACGTCATGCGATGCGAACGAATTCGGCGGTGCCGAGACGATTGTTAAGGCGCGATATGCGATCTTTCGGGTCTTGATCCGCAGGAGACGTTTCACTGGCACAAGCAGCCGTCTGGCCGGTGCGTATGATTGGCTCCGCTGTGACCAACGGAGGGGGATTGTTCTCATCCGATCAATGCCCCGGGATTTGAGCAACCCCCCGCGAGCCGGCAGGAATTGCTTGATGCGAAACAAGGCCCCGATGTCCACTTTTCATGCCTGAGTCACTTATGAAAGGAGATATCATGGCTGAAGAAGAAGATGTCAGCTGCGCACGGGTCACAAGCTCGGTCAACGATGGTGAACCGTCGGCAGCGGCAGATCAACCGCATCAGAAACAAGAGGTGACGAGGATGAATGTCCGTGTCGGACAAAAAGCCCCTGATTTCACCCCCCGGCCTATCACAAGGGCACGTTCACCAGCGTGAAGCTGTCGGATCATCTGAGCAAATGGGTGATGCTCTGCTTCTATCCTGGTGACTACACGTTCGTTTGAGCAACTGAAGTGTCGGCGGTCGCCACAAACTGTCAGAAGCTCGTCGATCTGGGTGTTGAAGTCATTTCCGTGAGCGTGGACAGCCACTTCGTCCACAAGATGTGGAATGATGGTGAATTGAGCAAGATGGTGGATGGCGGTGTGCCATTTCCCATGGTTGCCGATCAGGCCGGAAATATAGGCCGCGCCTATGGTTGCTGGGTCGAGACGCAGGGCGTTGAACTGCGCGGTCGTTTCATCATCGACCCCGACGGCGTTATCCAGACGATGGAAATGCTCACGCCGCCAGTCGGGCGCAAACTCTCCGAAACCATCCGGCAGATCCAGGCCTACCAGCACGTTCGTGCGACGGAAGGCAAGGAAGCTTGTTCTGCGGGCTGGGAACCGGGCAAGACAACGCTCAAGCCCGCACCGGAACTGGTTGGAAACGTCTGGAAAGTCTGGAACCCCTCGATGGAATAGGCGGGGTCAACAGGCCCGGCCTGAAGAAACCCCGTCTCGGCGGGGTTTCGTTCTTCGGCTTTCTTGGGCAGACGTGATCCGTGCGTTGCCAAAGCCTTTGTTGCGGGGCTAAGCTGTATCGGATGTTTCTGTCCGGTCTGGATAACAATGAACGCCCTGTCAGAACTGCCATCCGTCGACCGTCTGCTGTGAGACCCCGCGCTGGCCGGATCGGTCGAGGACTACGGCCACGCCGTCACGACGCGGCTGATCCGGGACACCCTTTCTGAGGCCCGCGAAGCCGTCATGCAGGGTGGGGCGGTTCCCGATTACACCAGCCTGATGACCCGGATCATCGCCCGCGGCGAGGCGCTTGCGGGCAATCCGGTGTTTGCCGTTTCCGCTCGAACCGGCGAAGGCATCGGCGCGCTGCCCGATCACCTCGAGTCTGCCGCAATGGGTTTCCGGCGCCCGGTTGTCGGCGGACGGTTCCGCCTTGTAATCGACCGGGCATTCTCACTCAGCGGCGTGGGCACGGTGGTGACGGGAACCGCCCATGCGGGCATGGTTCGGGACGGGGATACGCTGGTCATATCGCCTGCGGGGTTCAGCGCACGGGTGCGTGGGCTTCACATTCAGGATCAGGAGGCCGCGCAGGGTGTGGCGGGCGAACGCTGCGCCGTGGCGCTTCGTGGCGATTTCAGGAAATCCGACGTGAAGCGCGGCATGTGGCTGGTCGATCCAGACCTGGCTCTTCCGATTACGCGCTTTCACGCCGAACTTCGCGTTCCTTCCGGGCACTCCCCTGTCGTGCAGAACCAGTCAGTGCACATCCATATCGGCACCGATGACATCATCGGACGGGTTGCGCTGCTCGATCGCGACGACGCTTGCGAAGGAACTGCCGCGCTTGTCGGCGAGTTGCTTGCCGAGGGAGCCATCGCGCAAAGCGGAACCTGGCTGCACCTGCCAGACCACCGCGCCAGCCTTTCGGATGCCGACCGACGCGCGTTCGACGCGCTCAGATCGCTTCTCGATGCCAGCCCCTACACCCCCCCGCGCGTGCGCGATGTCGCCAACGCCACCGGCTTGGCCGAAGGGGATGTGCGGGCCTTGTTCAAGCGGATTGCCCGCACCGGAGAACTTTTCCCCGTGGCCCATGACCACTATTTCACCGCATGCGCTGTGGCAGAGCTTGCCGGGATCGTCCGGACCCTCAATGACGAGGAAGAGGCCGCCCGCGCCGCTCGTTTTCGCGATATCATTTTTCCCGATGGCGGGGGCGGACGGAAGGCCGCAATCCGCATTCTTGAGTTCTTCGACCGCGTCGGATACACAAGAAGGGTCAGGGATGACAATGTGTTGCGGGCCGCTGACGGCGTTCAGCCTTGGGATGCGAAATAAGCTTGGAAGAGATCGTTCCCCGGTGGGGCGTCTGGTCTTCAAAACCCGGAGGGGCGGCCATGCGGTCCTTGGTAGGTTCGACTCCTGCTCTCTTCCGCCACCTGATGTCATTGACGATCTGATCGAGGCGCCGCTTGCGCAGGGTTTCAAGGCAGCTTTGATAACGCTGTTGCCCATGTTCAGCCGGTTGTTGCAAGTTCATCACCGCTGACAGTCACCTGGAGCCGGACTGGCAGCAGCCGAAACAGTCACTGCGAACTGATGGCGTGGAATGCGCTTCAGCATCGGCGGCATCAACTTGACCTCATGACCCGAGCCCTTTCAGCAACCGCGCCCAGTGATGCGAGGCGCCACAGGCCTCGATTGCGATGACAGTCGGAGGACATCGCGCAAAAAAAACCTCCATCTCCTTGCGGCGCATCGTCTTGCGAAGAGCCGGTTGTTCGGCGGCGTTCACGCCATGCTGTTGAAAGACGTTCTTTGACGTATCCATGCCGATACGGATAAACTGATCCGCAGCCGGCTCCTCCTCCTTTTGAGTTTCTTCGACGACCCACTCTGGCACATTCCGATGCCGTTCGGGGGCCGCCCACTCCATCAAGGTGGTTTTGGGCAACGCCACAAGAAGGAGAAAGCCTCCAAGGAAAAGGTCGGTTGCTGGCGTTCTTGAGAGGGTGCCATGATCTCTGTCCAGAAACCAGCAAGGAAGCTGAGCGGAATGCTCAGTCTTCGTGCAGTTCTCTCACCTCATCGATCCAGCTTTGGAGAGTTGCCCGGGTCAACTGCGCCATTGGAATGCGTGTTACCCAGTACCCGTTTCCTTCCAGCTGGGATGCCATGATGGCAGCACCCGCTGGGTTCATGGAATGAACGAGAATTGCCACCTCGTTATCAACGAAGCGAAGGATCAAGTTGACAAGAGTACTGCCGGATAGTTGTAGGTCTTGTGTCGTCAAAGCTTGCTGATGCAGGTCATGATCCAGAAGCATGCCTGCCAGTTCACCCGGTTGGAGGCGCTTTAAAAACCCCATCGCTTGCCCCGCACTCCTCGTTTCGACCAGGATCACGTCGCCAGGCATCCAGGAGCGGAACATCTCGACCCGTCGCGAGTTGTCCTCAATTAACAGGAATCGCAGACGGCGGGCCATTGGAAAACTTCCAAAGAGCCAAGACCCGGATTGGGGCAACACCCGGACCAATGGCGAGGAACAGGTCGCTGACTTCCTACATCTTTGCGCGCAGGGTCAAACAGAGTTCACGGTGTCGTGAACCGCACACGCTTGTCAAGACGGAGTTCGCTTCGCCCCCTCCCCGCCTCAGAACCTGCCGTCGCACAGACGTTCAAGAAGATCGTCCTGATAGCGAGAATGGCGGACGGCCCGAAGACTCGGCCGTGCACCGGAGGTTGATGAGTCAGCGGCACTGAACCACGGGTTCGCGCAGTGCCGCGAACGAGGGCGATCGCAAGCACGACAAGGGAAAAACCCGCCACCCGCCGCGCCCGACCTCAGCGCAATGAACGCCCGGCGCAGTGTATCCGGCTATGAAACCTCGAAGGCCTTGAGAAACCTGTCCACAGCGCGGGTGATTGCTTCGGTGTCGTCGTCTGGGGTGGGCATCTGATAGACGAAACGGCGGATGCCAAGGTAGACGATACCGCCGTGCAGGTTCCAGATATCCTCGATATCCAGCGAGGCGCTTTCAGGAGCGGCGGCCCGGATCTCGGTCAGGATGGGGTCCAGCGCAACTGACCGCAGATGCGTCAGATAACGCTGGTTGAGCTCGGCGCCGGCAAGACCGGAAAACATGAAAATGCGCATCCACTCATAAGTGAAGATCGCTTGACCATATTCGATATAGAACTGGATCAACCGTTCGCGCACCGATCGGCTGCGATCCTTGATCAGAACCGACCAACTCGGTGAAATCCTGTCCAGATAGACACGGTTGTACACGGCCTCCAACAGATCGGCCTTGGTGTCGAAATAGTTGAAGATCAGCGACTGGGTTACCCCCATGCGCTTGGACAACTCGCGCGTACTGCCGTCCAGCCCGCACTCGGCAAAATAGGCGGCCGCAGCGTCGATGATTTGCTCGCGGCGTTCAGCCGGGGCCATGCGTCTGCGTTCGGAGCGGGTCGTAGTCATGGCGCAGCGTTTCCTTTTGCATAGCGCTCTATATCGACGTGACCTCGTTCAGGTCCAGCCACATCGAAAAAAACCCCTTGTCATTTGCCGCTTCATTATAGATCACTTGATCAATAGCGAGCAAGGACGATTCGTGTTCTGCCGGGAGGCGTCGGGAACACGCGGTTGTCGAGAGGGAGGAAGCCATGAAAGCGACAGTCGCAGGATATGCGCGTGCGCAAAGTTTGTCCGAAGTGTTCGGGATGCTGGAAAGCGGCGAAATGGACGCGCAGGTAATCGCTGGCGGACAATCGCTTGTGGCGTCGCTCAATCTGCGTCTGTCCGACGGTGCATCCTTGATTGATATTCGCGCCATCCCCGAATTGCGTGGCATCACCTGCACCGACGGGATCCTGAGAATAGGCGCACTGACGCGGCATTGCGAGCTGGCGTCGTCGGATCTGGTGGCAAGGCATGCTCCCTTGCTTAAGCAGGCCGTGCCGCTGATCGCCCATGCAGCGATCCGTACACGCGGCACAATCGGCGGGTCGCTGGCGCATGCCGACCCCGCAGCCGAGCTTCCGGCCTGCGTGGTGGCGCTCGGCGGGCATGTGGTGGCGCAAAGCGCGCGCGGCACCCGCAGGATCGCCGCAGAGGACTTCATCGAGGGCCTGTTCATGACGGCCCTGGAGGAGGGTGAGTTGATCACCGCCGTCGAACTGCCCGTCATCGGCAGTGAAGAGCGCCATTGCATCCGCGAACTGACACGCCGCTCAGGCGATTACGCATTGGTCGGCCTCGCTGGCGTGCGGCGCGGCGCGGCGTTTCGCCTGGCCTATTTCGGGGTGGGTGACGGGCCGGTGCTTGCCCATGGCGCGATGGCGGTACTGGCCGGTGGTGGCACCGTCGATGACGCGGTGGCTGCTCTGGCCGATGATCTGTCACCCGAAAGCGACACACATGCTTCGGCCAGTTATCGCCGCCATCTGGCGGGCGTATTGCTGGCGCGTGTGATGGATGACCTGACCGGACAGAATTCCCAGAAAGAGGCCGTGTAATGACCCAGAACCAGTTTCAAGCCATGGTTGATATTGCCCTGACCGTGAACGGTGAAGCGGTTGAGGCGCGAGTGCCCGCCGGGCGCCATCTGGTCGATTTCCTGCGCCTTGATCTGGGCCTGACCGGGTCGCATGCCGGGTGTGAACATGGCGTATGCGGGGCCTGCACCTTGCAGGTTGACGGCGACATCGTGCGCGGCTGTCTGGTGCTGGCCGCGCAACTGGACGGCGCCGAGGTCTGGACCATCGAGGGGGTATCAGAGACCAAGGAGATCGCGGATCTTCAGGCGGAATTCGTGGCGCGCAACGCGCTGCAATGTGGGTTTTGTACACCGGGTATGCTGTTCGCCGCCCATGATCTGTTGCGGACCCATCCCGGCGTGCCTGACCGCCCGGCAATCCGCGAACACATCTCGGGCAATTACTGCCGCTGCACCGGATACGAGGCAATTGTCGATGCGATCGAGACCACGGCGAAAGCGCGTGCAGGCGAACAGGAGGCCGCAGAATGACCATCCGCTTCGATAACCCGGACCGCCCCAACAGCTACATTGGCCGCACGGTCCCCCGCCCGAATGCGCAGCGTCTGGTTGAAGGGCAGGGTCGCTATGTCGATGACATCGTCCTGCCGCGCATGCTGCATGCTGTCTTTGTGCGCAGCCCGCATGCCCATGCGCATATCCGCAGCATTGATACCGCTGCCGCCGCGCAATCGCGCGGGGTTCGTGGCGTGTTCACAGGTGCGGACATTGCGAAGCATTGCAAACCGTGGGTGGGCGTTCTGGCGCATCTCAAGGGGCTGAAATCTGCGCCACAGAACCCGGTGGCGGTCAACCGCGCAACCTGGACGGGCGAGCCGGTGGTGGCCATCGTCGCCGACACGCGCGCTCAGGCCGAAGAGGCGGCGGCACTTGTCGATGTCACCTATGAACCCCTGCCCGCCGTGACCGACATGAGCACGGCGCTGGACGCAGACACGCCGGTGATCCACAGCGATCTGGGCGACAACCTGACCTTTCAGCGCGAGCATGTCTCCGGCGACCCGGAAGCAGTGTTCAAGACGGCGCACACGGTCGTCACCTCCAGCTTCAAGACCGGGCGCCATACGGGCGTATGCGTCGAACCCCGGTCGATCCTGGCGGATTTCAACCGGGCCGAACAAAAACTGACAGTCTATCACTCCACCCAGGCGCCGCATATGATGCAGGTCGTGCTGGCCGAACATCTTGGCCTGCCGGAAGGCGCGGTTCGGGTGATCTGCGGTGATGTCGGCGGGTCTTTCGGCATCAAGGTGCATGTATATCCTGACGAGGTCGCCACCGCGACCATCGCCAAGATGATGAGCCGTCCGGTCAAGTTCATTGCCGACCGCGTGGAATCCTTCGCGTCCGATATTCACGCCCGCGACCACGAGCTTGATGTGCGCATGGCGCTGGATGCCGATGGCCGCATTCTGGCGATGGATGTCGAAGACCGCACCGGCATCGGCCCCTATTCGGTTTACCCGCGCACCAGTGCGATCGAGGGCAATCAGGTGGTGAACCTGTGCGGTGGCCCGTATGATTTTGCCAACTATCGCGCCCGCACAACAGTGGTGTTGCAAAACAAGGCGCCAACCTGCCAGTACCGCGCGGTCGGCCATCCGATTGCTGCCGCCGTGACCGAAGGGATCGTCGATCTGGCCGCGCAGACGCTGGGGATTGATCCGGTTGAAATCAGGCGGCGCAACATGATCGCCGATGACGCCTATCCCTACACCTCGCCCGCCAACATGCGCTTTGAAGGGCTGTCGCATCATAAGAGCCTCGATAAGCTGGTGGCGCTGATGGACTACGACGCTTTGCGCGCCGAACAGGCGGCGCTGCGCGAAAAAGGCGTCTATCGCGGGATCGGCATTGCCAGCTTTATCGAGCTTACCAACCCGAGCCCCTTCATGTACGGCATCGGCGGGGCACGGATTTCTGCGCAGGATGGCTGCACCGTGCGCATGGACCCAGACGGCAGCATCGTCGCGCTGTCCGGCGTGACCGAACAGGGGCAGGGCACCGAAGCGATGCTGTCGCAGATCACGGCCGAGGCTGTGGGCGTGCCCACCAGCCAGGTCCGGGTGATCACCGGCGATACGCAGACGACGCCCTATGGCGGCGGCACATGGGCTTCGCGCGGCGCGGGCATCGGCGGCGAAGCCGCGTTGCAGGCAGGCCGGGCGCTGCGCGCGAATATCCTCACCATCGCCGGCGCCATGCTTCAGTGCGAACCTGACGCGCTGGATATCGTGGATGGTCATGTCGTGGACCAGGGCACAGGGGCGCAACGGATGCCATTGTCCGAACTGGGCCGGGTGGTCTATTTCCGGGGTGACACCCTGCCAAAGGGCCTGCCGCGCGAACTGGTCGTGACCCGCCACTACATTACCAGCGACTATCCCTTCGCCTTCACCAACGGTGTGCAGGCAAGTTATGTCGAAGTTGACCCCGAAACCGGGTTTGTCAAACTGCTCAAGCACTGGTGCGTCGAGGATTGTGGCCGGATCATCAATCCGCAACTGGTGGATGAACAGATCCGCGGGGGGATCGTGCAGGGCCTCGGCGGCGCGCTGTTCGAGGAATGCGTCTATGACGACGAGGGCCAGCTTCTCAATGCCAATATGGCTGATTATCTGGTGCCGATGGCGGCTGAAATGCCCGACATGATCATCGGCCATGTCGAGACCCCGACCATGGAATCCGAACTGGGCGCCAAAGGGGCTGGCGAGGCAGGCACCGCCGGTGCCCCCGCCGCCGTGATGAATGCGATCAATGACGCGATCCGCCCGCTTGGCGGTCGCGTGACCACCATGCCGATGACGCCAGAGCGAATTCTGCGCGCCATCCATGACCTGCCCGAGTGATAAGGGAGCGCCACTCGGACAAGTCGCTGTCAACTGAACCAACCCTGGGAGGAGAAACCATGAATAAATCTGTCAAACTCGCCGTATCAGCCCTTGCACTGGGCGCCGCGATGGCCGGGCCGCTGGCCGCGCAGCAAAGCGTGACCATCAACATCGGCTCCAGCCATCCGGAAAGCAATATCTGGGCCTATGCGATGAAAAACGCATTCCAGCCCACCGTCGATCGCCTCCTGGAGGAAGCGGGCGGTGAATACCGCATCAACTGGGTTGAAGCCTATGGCGGCACGCTCTACCGCTTCAACGAAACCCGCACCGCAGTGCGTGACGGCATCGTCGATATCGGCATGGTCGGCACGGTCTGGGAAGGCTCGGCCATGCCGCTGCAGAACGTGACCTACTTCACGCCCTTCGCGACGGGCGACCACGAGATGCTGATCGAGATCTTCGATGAACTGACCGATACCCTGCCCGAACTGCGCGACAGCTGGGCGGAGCAGAACATGATCCACCTGTCGTCACTGATCACCGACAGCTATGACATCTATTCGAACTTCCCGATCAACAGCCTGGGCGATATCAACAACCGCCGCATCAACGCGCCGGGCACCTCGGCCAACTGGTTGCAGGGCACCGGAGCCACGCCGCTGGACGGGGCGCTGACCACCTACTACACCGACATCCAGACCGGCGTGTCCGAAGGCGCGTTGTCATTTGCCACGGGCATCCAACCGACCCGCGTTTACGAAGTCGCACCACATCTGACCCGCGTGGGCGTCGGCGCGATGTATTTTGGTGGCATCGCGGCCAACCTGGACAGCTTCAACAGCTGGCCCGAAGCCGTTCAGGAAGCCGTCCGCGAAGCTGGCAGAGCGACCTCGCAGGCCCACGGCGAATACGTCAGCAACCGTGCCGAAGTCGCGCTGGCCGAAATGGAGGCCGCCGGTCTGATCATCTCGGAACTGCCCGATGCTGACAAGCAGGCCTGGGTGAACGGCCTGCCCAACATCGTTGCGCCCTGGCTGGAGGATGGCGGCGATGATGCGGTTGTGGTGATCAAGGCTTATTTCGATGCCCTGCGCGAACGTGGGGTTGAGCCGCTGCGGGCATGGGACGAAGGTCTTTAAGGACGACGGCAACGCAGACAACCGGTCGGGCCATATGGCCCGACCACAGGTTTTACGCACCGGGTAACAGTGCGAAAAACGACGGATACTCAGTATTTGGAAGGGAACGCAGGTGAGCGAACCGGTCGCCCCGCAGCAAGACAAGTTTGATGCCCCGGCGGGTGGCATTGTTCTGCAGAAAATTGCCGCCATACTGTCGATGATCGGCACATTGTGGATCGCGGTCATGATGTTTGTGATTGTCGCTGATGTGCTTGGCCGCAACTTCTTCAACAGCCCTATTACCGGCGTGGCCGAGGTTGCCGCACGCTCTGTTGTGGCGATTACGTTTCTGCAGATTTCGGCAGCAGTGCTCAATGGGCGCATGACGCGGGCAGACTTCCTGATCCGATACTTGCACGACCTCTCGCCCCGAATGTCCGCACTGCTGGAAGCCGTCTTTGCGCTGATCGGCGCGGCGATCTTTGCCGCGATTGTCTATGCCGTCTGGCCTGACACTGTGCGGGCCTACTACAGCAACGAATATTTCGGCGTGCGCGGGGTGTTCACCATTCCGACCCTGCCCTTCCGGGGCATTATCGTTGTCGGCGCGGGGATCACGGTTTTCGCCTATCTGGCGGTCGCCCTGCAACACCTTCGCCAGCTTGGAAAGCCTGTAACATGACCACGCTCACGATCGGACTAATCCTGATCTTCGCACTTGTCGTGATGGTGATCATGGGAATGCAGATCGCGATCGCCCTGCTCTCCGTAGGATTCGTCGGTATCTGGATTCTGCGCGACAATATCGATCTGGCGTTCCGGTTGCTTGGCATGGCCAGTTACAACGGAATTGCCGATTACCTGTTTGCGACCATCCCGTTGTTCGTGATGATGGGGCTTCTGGTCAGCATTTCGAATGTTGGCCGCGACACCTTCGAGGTTGCGGAAGCGCTGCTGCGCAAAACCCTTGGCGGGCTGGGGGTGGCGACGGTCGCGGCAAATGCGGTATTTGCCGCGGTAACGGGCGTTTCCATCGCATCGGCAGCAGTGTTCACCCGCGTCGCAGTGCCCGAAATGGGCCGCCACGGCTATCGGCTGCCCTTCGCGGCGGGCATCGTCGCGGGCAGTTCGGTGCTTGGGATGCTGATCCCGCCGTCGCTTTTGCTGATCATCTATGGCGTGCTCGCCGAAGTATCGATTGGCGCCATGTTTCTGGCGGGCATCATTCCCGGGGTGCTGCTGGGCTTTGGTTTTGTGGCGGTTATCATGCTTCTCGCGCGGTTTCGTCCCGGCTTTGTCTATGTTGACCCCAAGGCCGTGCGTGCGCGTCAGTTTGGCGCAGAGTCAGAGATGAGCTGGCGCGAGATCGGCATCAAACTGGTGCCCATTCTGCTGCTGGTTTTCCTGATCCTCGGCGGTCTCTATACTGGGTATTTCACCCCCACCGAGGCAGGCGGCGTGGGTGCGTTCGGAGCGCTTCTGATCGCGCTGGCGCGGCGCAAGCTGGACCGCGCGCGGCTTTGGCAGGTGCTTTACCAGACCGGGCTGGTTTCGGTGGCGATCCTCATCCTGCTGATCGCGGCCGGGTACTACAGCCGCATGCTGTCGATTGCCGGAATCCCCAATGCCATTTCCGATCTGGTGCGCGACGGCGGGCTGGGACCGTATGGCTTCTTGCTGGTGTATGTCGTGATCGTGCTGCTGATGGGCATGATACTGGATTCAACGTCAATCCTGCTGATCATGGTGCCGATTGCCGCGCCGATTGCGCTGAATATGGGGTTCGATCTGATCCACTTTGGTATCATCACAGTGATCGCCGTCGAAATCGGGCTGTTGACACCACCATTCGGGATATCCGTGTTTACTGTCCACACGGCGCTGGCCGACCCTCGCACCAAGGTTGAG
Source organism: uncultured Rhodobacter sp. (assembly GCA_964496915.1). Classification (GTDB taxonomy): domain Bacteria; phylum Pseudomonadota; class Alphaproteobacteria; order Rhodobacterales; family Rhodobacteraceae; genus Pararhodobacter. The sequence continues at coordinate 279,047 of CAZCAX010000001.1, read as the reverse complement.
ACGATCTTCATGGGCACGCTGCCGTTCGTGCTCGTGATGGCATTGATCCTTCTGATGATCGCCGCCTTTCCGATTCTCGCGACAGCACTGGTCTGAAACTATTGGGCGAAAGCAACGCCTGTAAGGAACATGAGATGGAACTGACCGACACACTTCTGATTCCGGCCCCAAGAGCCGTGGTTTTCGCGGCCCTGAATGATCCTGAGATCCTGCAACGATGCATTCCCGGATGCGAGGCGCTGATCAAGCATTCTGAAACCGAACTTGAGGCCAAGGTCGTGCTCAAGATAGGGCCGGTCAAGGCGCGGTTTTCCGGCGATGTCACGCTGGACCCAACAGAGGCGCCGCAGGCCTTCAGCCTGAGCGGTCAGGGATCAGGGGGCGCGGCGGGTTTTGCCAAGGGCGGCGCGGTCGTTCAACTGGAGGATCGCGGCGAAGAAACGCTTCTAAGCTATACTGCAAAGGCCGAAATCGGCGGAAAACTCGCCCAGCTTGGCAGCAGGTTGGTGACAGGAACGGCAAGAAAGCTTGCAGCCCAATTCTTTGATACGTTTTCTGCCGAGGTCGCTGAACGGCAGTCGGTTCAGGCTCTCAAGTAGTCGCGCAAGAGTGCCGAACGGCAATGAAGGGCAACATCGATCACGAACTTTTCGCGGCATTCTGCCGTTTCATAAGGTCACGCGCCTTGAAACATCAGTTCTGATCAGAAGGGTTCAGTTTTCATCTTGAGAACTGCCAGAACCATTCGGTTGAACCACTTGGCCTTTTCCTGCCAACCGCGATCTCAATCTGATCCGCACGGCCTGGGCGATGTGGTCCTCGTCGCTTCGGCCCGGCGGCGCGTGGCGAGAGCAATGCCCGAGAACTTTTTGCGGCGTGAACAGACGACGGCTTCAAGTTGTGTGATGCCGTCCTCCTAGGCAATCGCTGGCCCTGCCGTGATGATATGTCAAGGCGCGGCACCAAAGACGCGGTCGGTCAGCTTGACATACCATGCCGCCGACTGCACCTGCACGACATAGGCGAGCGCGATCAGCAGCGCCGCCTGCGCCCCGGCCGTGCCGAAAATGTTCATCGCCAGCGCCAGCGCAATCGAAAGGTTTCGCATCACCGTTCCATAGACCAGCGCGATCGCATCGCCGCGCGGGAACAGAGCGCGCCCGACCAGCGTTGAAAGCGCGAAGTTGAGGACATAGAGCAGGACAAGCGGCACCAGCAGGAACAGGATATCGCCCGGGCGCGCCGCCAGTCGCTCGGCCTGCAGCGCGATGGCGACAAAGGCGATGCCGAGGACACCCAGCGTCGAGAACGGCGGAAATTTCGGCGCCCAGTCCTTCTGGAAGGCGGGCAGGCCGTGCCGACGGATGAGCCAGATCCGCGTCAACTGCCCTGCGGCGAGCGGCAGCGCCACGATGACCCCGATCTGCACGAAGACTGCGGTGAGGTCGAGTGGCACCTGCGCGCCCATCAGCCACAGCAGGTAGAAGGGCGCGGCGAGCGAGCCAAGGATCAGTCCCAGTACCGTCATCTTGATCGCTGCGGGCAGATTGCCCCCGGCCATGCCCGTCCACGAGATCGTCATCCCGCTCGTCGGCAGAAGTGCGGCCAGCAGCAGGCCGAGCGCTGCGTAGGGCTGGTCGGGAAAGAAGAGCCGCCCCAGCGCGAAGGCGATAAAGGGAATGACTGCAAAGTTGATCGTCTGCGCGGTCAGTTGCAGCCGCCCGTCGCCGCGCTCGGCCAGCTGGCCCAGCTTCAGCCCAACCATCATCGGATAGACCATCAGGAAGGTCAGCGGCACGATCAGCAGCCGCAGCCCCTCGGCCGGCAGTAGCAGGCCAAAACCAAGCCCCAGAAGCATCGAAAGCGGAATGGCGAGCGTCAGGTTTTTCGTGATCTTCTGAACCAGCTTCATCAGCAAGGCCCTTTCAGGTTGTTACGCAACGTTTGAAGCGGCGGAGTCTCAACTGCGGTTTCCGGGCGCGCGGGGTTTCGGGGCGCTCACGACCAGAAATGCCGCGACCTGCGCGCGGGCATCTTCGACCATCCGCATGGCTGGGCGCACCGGCCCAATGGGTGCTGGAGGGGGTGCCGTGGCCGGTTTCCATGGCATGGCGCATGGCCTTTGTGACCTCGGCGGCAAGTGGTGTGCTGGCGTTGAAATCGAGATAGATCCGGCTCATGCCATGCCCCCCTTTCACGCGCCGTCTGCGGGGTTGAGGCGCGGATGCGTCTCCTCGCCCCACCACCACAAAAGCGCGCCCGAGGCGAACATCGAGATCGCCACGAACCAGAATGCGGCCCCGGTGGAGCCGGTGAAATGCGCGACGATGCCGAGGCCGAGCGCCCCGATGCCATAGCCCAGATCGCGCCAGAAACGGTAGATGCCGATGGCCGAGCCGCGCCAGACCGGCGGGGTGATATCGGCCACCGCCGCCGAGAGGTTGGGATAAAGCAGCGCCATGCCAAACCCCGCCACCCCGGCCGAGAGCGACCACCAGAGGGCGCCATCACCCAGCACCACCATGGCGATGCCCGCGCCCGAAATCCACATGCCCAGCACATTCGGCCAGAACCGGCCGACATGATCCGACAGCCGCCCGGTGAAGAGCTGCGAGCCGCCCCAGACAAAGCCATAGACGCCCACGATCCAGCCGATATTGGGCAGGCTCACCCCTTGCGCGTAAAGAAACACCGGAAACATCACCCAGACAAGCGCATCGACAAATTTCTCGACCAGCCCCGCCTGACTGACCGCCGCCAGCCGCCGGTCGCGCCAGGACATCAGCGCGAAGACCTCCCATGTATCGGGGGTTTCGGAGGATTTGGCATAGCGCGGGCGGAAGGCCCCCGCCGCCTGCGGCTTGCGGTGGTTGGCGGCCTCGAGCTTTGCCCAGGGCAGCGTGTCGCGCACCCAGACCTGCGTGAGAACCAGCGCAATAGCAATGACGATCACGCCGAACACCAGCAGTCCAAGGCGCGGACCCATCCACGCCGCTGCGTAGCCAGTGATGACGCCGGCCAGCGCCACACCCACATAGCCCGAGAATTCGTTGAGCCCCAGCGTCAGCCCGCGCTGATCGGGGCGGGTGATATCCAGCTTGGCGGTTTGCGTCATCGACCAGGCCAACCCCTGGTTGATACCCAGCAGCACCGTGGCGGCGACGATCCAGCCCCAGTTGGGTGCGAAGTAGATCATGAAGGGAATGGGAATGGCAAAAAGCCATCCCCACAACAGCACCGTCTTGCGCCCTACCCGCTCGGACAGCCGTCCGGCGACGAAATTAAGCACCCCCTTGACCACGCCGAAGGCCACGACGAAAGACGAGAGCGCCATGAACGAGCCCTGCGCGACGCCGAATTCCTCTTCGGCCAGGGCGGGGACCACGGTGCGCATCATGCCGATGGCGAAACCCACCAGCAGCACCTGGATGAGCTGATGCACGAACTGGTCAAGGTTTTCGCGGATGCCGTGGGCGAGGCGGCTCAGATCGTCGCCGGTGAAATCCTGCTTCGTCGTCATGATGGGTTGCCTTTGGCCAGGCACGGGCACCGCAAGGTTGACAGTCCGGGCGCTTCATGTCATTCAAACAATATCTTGATCGTAATAATATCGGGATCAAAGCCATGTCAACCCAAAGCCTGAAACAGGCGCTACTGGCGCAGTTCGCGCTGGTGGCCAAGACACTCAGCCATCCCGACAGGCTGGAACTGCTGGAGCATCTGGCGCAGGGCGAGCGCAGCGTCGAGGCGTTGGCCCAGCGCGTCGGGCTGGCGATGGCCAATGCCTCGCATCATTTGCAGCAACTGCGCCGCGCCGGGCTGGTAACCACGCGGCGCGAGGGCAAGTTCATTTTCTATGCGCTGGCTGACGATTCGGTTCTGGCGCTGCTCGCCGCGCTTCGCCGGGTGGCCGAGACCGGGCTGGCCGAGGTGGACCGGATTATCGGCGACTATTTCGCCAGCCGTGACAGCCTGGAGCCGGTATCGCGGAACGAACTGATGGAGCGGATACGCGCCGGGGCTGTCACCGTTCTTGATACACGCCCGGCTGATGAATACGCCGCCGCCCATCTGCCCGGCGCGCTCAATGTGCCGCCCGAGGCACTGGAATCGCACCTGGCAAATTTCGACCCGGGGCAAGAGATCGTCGCCTATTGCCGCGGACCCTACTGCGTGCTCTCGTTCGAGGTCGTCGCCAAACTGCGCACGCGCGGCTTCACGGTGCGCAGACTTGAGGACGGATTGCCCGAATGGAAAGCGGCAGGGCTGCCCGTCGAAGTCGATCCGCAAGGCTGACAGGCGACCCTGCCGCTACCGCGGCTCTCGGTTAGGCAGCTCTTGCCATCCAGACATTGATGCCGCCGCACAACCAGACAGCTTTCGTTTGCCCGCCGCGCTTGTCTCAGACAATCACCGGAATGCACCCGGCGGGAATTTTCGCGCCGTCTTCCAGCAGATCCGCCAGCGGCAGGTTCACCGCCCCGTCCACATGGCCCGTAGCGTGATTCTCAGGATCGCGTTTCTCGCGTTCCTGCGCCTTCATCTTCTCGGCCATCACGGTCGGGATGCCCGCGCGCTGGCCGCTGTCGACCTCGACCTTCTTGACCCGGCCACTCAGCGTCCGGGGCGTACAGCCAGTCTTCACCGCGATCAACATCACCGCTTGCCAGCGCGACGGATGCTGGGCTTCGTTTTTGAGAACCAGCTGCACCGCCCGCTCGCGCACCTCAGGGGAAAACGTGTTCGTCGCCTCGCCCATGATGCCCTATCCCACTCAGGAGTTGGGGCCCCGGCGCGGTTCAGTCCATCAAGACCAGAATCGTAAGTATAAGTCATCTATACATTTTTGGCGAATGTGGGGGAACCTCACGCTCAATCCGACTCGCGCCGTCTTGTCGGCAAGAGCGACCAGCCCAGGTAACGCTCGATCAGCCCCCAAATGCCACCGCTTGAGAAGGTCATCACCACGATGGCGAAAACTCCGAGAACGATGAGATAGGCTACTCCATAGTCGCTGAGCGCCTCACGCAAAACGAAATAGACGATCGTGCCCAGAACCGCGCCTTCCAACCTGCCGATACCCCCGATGACCACGATGAAAATCACTGCGACAGTCCAGTCCTGTAGCGAGAAGGCCGCCTGGGGTGACACACGCAATTTCTGTAGAAAGATGACTGCGCCGATCACACCGGTCAGGGCCGCTATCACCACATAAGCCCAGAAGCGAATGCGGCGGATATCCACGCCGATAGACATTGCGGCAAGCGGGTTGTCGCGCAGCGCCATAAGCGCCAGCCCGGGTTTCGAGCGGATCAGGGCATAGGCGGCCGCGAGCGTTCCGATGCCAAGCCCACAAAGCAGCCAGTAGATGACGAACTCGCGCAGCTCACGTGTTTCAGCGATGCCGCGCACGGCCGCGGTCGGTAGCGACATGCCCGCGCCGCCGCCCAAGGCAGGAATGGCTGTAAAGACCAGAGCGACGCTTTCCGCCGCAACCCAGGTGCCGATTGCGAAATAGGCGCCTTCCAGCCGGAACAGAAGCACCGCAAAGACAGCAGCCGAAACACCTGCAGCCACAAAGGCCAGCGGCAAGGCCGCAAGCGGCGTCAATCCCAGATGGATCACGCCAATGAACAACATATAGGCTCCCAATCCCACGAAGGCTTGCTGCCCGACCGACAGCAAGCCGGCGTAGCCCGCCAGCAGGTTCCACAGGACCGCGAGCGCCAGATAGGACATGAATTCGCCATAGAGGCGCAGTTCGGCGCGCCCGGCCCAGAGCGGGGCCGAGGCAAAAATCGCGGCGATGACGATCAGGCCAAGCATGACACGGAAAGCAGCTTTCGACATGGGTCAATCCATCCGGGGGAACAGGCCGCGTGGACGCACGGCGAGGATCAGAAAGAAAACGAGATGGCCAGCCAGGATCTGGAACGACGGCGAGATCTGTGCGCCAAGCGCCTGAGCCACCCCAAGCACCACTCCACCCGCGAGCGTGCCCCACAAATTGCCCAGCCCGCCGATGATCACCGCCTCGAAACCATAGATCAGCCGCGCCGGGCCAGAGAACGGGTCGAAATTGGAACGCACCGCAAGAAACACCCCGGCAATCGCGATGACGGTAAAGCAAATCGCCATGGCCAACCCCTGAACATGGCGAGTGTTCACCCCCATCGCGCGCGCTGTTTCGGGGTCATCCGACGTGGCCCGGAATGCACGACCGATCGCGGTGCGGAAGAAAATCTGTTCCAGCCCGAAGATGATTGCCACTGCAACGGCGAATGTAAGCAGGGGCAACAGGCCGATCGAGATTGAACCCACCGACAGGCTGGCCGTCTCGATCGGGCCTGCCGCCAGGCGTTGGGTGTCGGTTGAAAAACCCAGCATCAGGCTGTTCTGGATCACGACAGCCAGACCAAATGTAACGAGGATCGGCGGGAGCAAATTGGCGCCCAGCGTACGGTTCAGCAAACCGCGCTGGATCACGTAACCGGCCAGCGCCATCAGGGGCACGACAATCAGCAACGACAGAAACGGATGCAACCCGGTCATCTGGATGGTGACCATGGCCAGATAGGCCCCCAGAACGATGAAATCACCATGGGCGATATTAACCAGCCGCATGACGCCGAAAATCAGGCTCAGGCCGGTTGCGAACAGCGCATAAAGACCGCCGAGCAGGATTCCTTGCACAAGGGCGTCCAGTAACCACATGAGGTCATTCTCCGAAATAGGCGGCGGTGATCTGCGCCTTGGTGAAGTCGCGTGCAGGACCGGACAAAACAATCCGGCCCTCGTTCATGCAGACCAGCAGATCGGCCATCTTGCGAACGCGCTCGATGTCCTGCTCGACGACGATGGCCGCGATTCCACTGTCCAGGATCGACGGCATGGCCGCATAGACGTCGTTCACGACGATCGGCGCCAGCCCGAGCGATATCTCGTCAAAAAGGATGACCGCGGGATTGGCGATCAACGCACGCCCGATCGCCACCATTTGCTGCTGCCCGCCCGACAGCGACTGCGAAGCCGCGCGCCGCTTGTCCTTGAGCACCGGAAAGAGCCCATAGATCCTTTCCAGTGTCCATTCTCCTTTGCGGCCACGTTCGGCGGCAAGAAGAAGGTTTTCCTCGACGCTGAGTGATCGAAACAACCGCCGGCCTTCGGGCACCAGCGCAATGCCAAGACCCAGCATGGACTCGGTTCCCAGATGACCGATCGGTAGTCCGCGGAAGTGAATCATGTCGCGCTTGCGTGGCAACTGACCCAGAATGGCCTTGAACAACGTCGATTTTCCAGCGCCATTGGCTCCAACAAGACCCAGCAGGCCTTGCTCGGGAAGGACAAGGTCAACGCCAAACAATGCCTGAAAATCGCCATAGCCGGAACTCAATCCCTCGACGGCTAGAACCGGCGCACTCATGACACGAGGCTTTCATGCCCGTCCGGCCCCAGATAGACGCTGGTCACCCGCGGATCCTTTAGAATCATTTCGGGTTCGCCCTCGGCTATTACCTTGCCGAAATCCAGCACCAGAATCCGGTCCACCACCCGCAAGAGCGCGTGCAGGACGTGTTCGATCCAGATGATGGCCACACCCGTTGCGCGGATCTGACGAATCAGATCGACCAGTTCGGAACATTCCCCTTCAGTCATACCGCCCGCGATTTCGTCCAGCAGCAACAGGCGCGGACCTGTCGCAAGCGCGCGGGCAAGTTCCAGCCGCTTGCGGTTGAGCAGGGTCAAACTGCCCGCATCGGTTTCGCCGCGCGCCGAAAGGCCGGTCATCTCCAACGCTTCGCGGGCGTGCGGGCGGGCGGCTGTTTCTGTCAGGCCACGTCCATAGGCCGCAGCTATCAGCACGTTCTCATAGGCGCTAAGGCTGCCAAAAGGCTGTGGAACCTGAAAGCTTCGCGCTATTCCGGCAAGGCAGCGCCGCCGCGGGTCAAGCTCCGAGACGTCCTGACCGAACAGCTTGATAACACCGGAATCGGCGCGGACCGTTCCTGTGATCAGGTTGAACAAGGTCGTCTTGCCTGCACCATTTGGTCCGATAATTCCCAGCGCGCCATGCTTTGGAACGGAAAAGCTGACATTGCTTGCGACGGTCAGAGCGCCGAATGCCTTGTTGAGCGATGTGGCTTTCAGAGCCGTCGCGTTTTGCATGGTATTCATTAGGTTCCTCCCCGGAGCCAGCCTAAACAATAATACACTTCTGGCAAGAAAAAATATTATAAGTTGCCAAATGGTTTTTCATGTGGCAGGAATTGCCTTGCTGGCGCCCTGGCGTCGGTAGCCGAAAGTGCCGCTGGTGGCGGCGGCGGGCCGGAGGGGCCTGCACGGTCAAAGGGAGGAACTTACATGGTACGCTATTCCAAGTCGCTTTGGACCCGGCGGCGGGTGCTGGGCGCGGGTGCCGCTGTGCTGGCTGCGCCGGCCATCATGCCTCGTCGCGCCTGGGCGCGCGGGGCCGAGATCCGCTTGGGCTGGGTCAGTCCTTCAACCGGGCCTGTGTCGGCGTTCGGATCAGCAGATGACTATATACTCGCTGGTATTGAGGCAGCGATCGGCGATGGCATCGATATCAACGGCACCACGCATCCCGTTCGGATTATCCGCAAGGATTCGCAGTCGAACCCGAACCGCGCCGCCGAAGTGGCTTCGGATCTGATCTTGCAAGATGACGTACATCTGATGCTGTCATCCTCGACCGCCGACACAGTCTTGCCGGTGGCCGACCAATGCGAACTGAACGAAGTGCCCAGCCTGTCCACCGATACGCCCTGGGATGCCTTCTTCTTTGCGCGCGGTGGTGACCCGGCTGTTGGGTTCGACTGGACCAGTCATTTCTTCTGGGGCGGGCAGCAGGTTGTCGACTGTTATGTTTCCCTCTGGAATCAGCTGGATACCAATCGTCGGGTTGGCGTGCTGATGTCGAACGACAGCGATGGTGTGGCGCTTTCTCACCCCGAAAACGGCTTTGCCGCCATGATCGGGCGCGCGGGCTATGAGGTGGTGAACGGCGGCCTGTTCCCACCGCTGGCAGATGATTATAGCGCCCAGATCGCCCAGATGCGCGATGCCGGGGTGGACATCATCAGTGGAGTGTTTCTGCCTCCCGACTGGACCACCTTCTGGTTGCAATCGGCACAACAGCAGTTTCGCCCTAAAGCCGCGACCATTGCCAAGGCGCTCTTGTTCTCGAACGCGGTCGAGGCGCTGGGCGATCAGGGGATAGGATTGTCCACCGAAGTCTGGTGGTCTCCGCAGCACCCATATCCGTCCAGTCTGACCGCCGAAAGCTCGCGACAGATTGCCGACGAGTACATGGCGCAGACGGGACGTCCCTGGGTGCAGCCGATGGGTTACAAGCACGCTCTCGCCGAGGTTGCTGTGGATGTTCTGCGTCGCTGCGCCGATCCGTTCGATCCCGGCGCGATGGTCGAGGCCATCGCTCAGACACGGATGACCAGCCTTGTTGGCCGGATCAGCTTTGAGGATGGGCCGGTGCCGAATGTCTGCTCCACCCCGGTTGTCGGCGGTCAATGGGTGCGTGATGCAGAAGGGCGCTTTGACATCAGCATTGCTGAAAACGAACAGGCGCCGGAGATACCCGTAGCCGCACCGTTCCGCGCCATCGGCTGATACAATCGCTCTAAGACGGGTCAGGGGCGATGGCTCCGCTCCTGACCGTGCAAGGACACCGCCGCAGCCGTGCTGCCCAGCTCCGAGGAGACCCCCATGACCAAACCCTTCGCACCCAAGGTGTTCCAACTGGGCTATGTCGCCCTTGAGTGCCCCGATTTCGAACGTACGAAGGCTCACTACGCCGAAACCATCGGAATGCAGCAGACGGATACGGGCCATGACGGCGAAGTGTATCTGTCGATTGGTTACGAACATCACAACATCGTTCTGCGCAAGGCCGAGCAGAAGGCGCTGACGCATCTGGGCTTCCAGTTGCAACCCGGCACCGATCTGGCGGCATTGGCCAAGGAACTGTCCGGCCAGGGGCTGCGCTCCGGCGTTAAGTCTGACAGCCAGCCCGGCGTTCCCACGCTGATCGAATTCGAGGCCGTACCGGGCGTGGTGATCCAGCTTTTCCCAGACATTGATGCCCCCGCGCCGGGCTTCAAACGCTCTGGCGTGGCCCCGCTGCGTCTGGGGCATGTCGCCGTCATATCGTCGCAGGGCGAGAAGCTGATGAACGTGTTTGACACTGTTCTGGGCTTTCACTTTACCGACACGATCGGCGGTCTGGCGAACTTCTACACCTGCAATCGCGATCATCATGTGGTGAATGTTGTCAATGTCCCCGAAGACCGGGTGCACCACATCGCGTTCCAACTCAAGGGCAACGCCAGTCACGCCATGGCGGCGGACACGCTGCGCGAGAATGGGGTGCCCACGCGCTGGGGTCCGTCGCGCCATACAGCGGGCCACAACCTGGCCGCTTATCACTTCGATCCCGACAACGTGCTGGTGGAACTCTATACCGACATGGATCAGTTCATTCCGCAACTGAACATGTGTGAGGCGCGCCCCTGGCATGAGCATTACCCGATGCGCCCCCGCGAATGGAAGCCGGAAGAACTAAGCGCCTGGGAAACGGACTTCGCCTTCAATCTCGTTCAAGCCTGACGGGGCATGCCGAAATAAACTGAACCGAAAGGATATCTTATGCGGCTTATCCGCTTTTCCCGTGACAACGGACCGGCGCAGCTTGGTCTGCTGGTTGATAACCGAGCCATTGCTTTCGCCGATCTGGTTGCCGATGCGCCTGTTGAAGCCCGCGCGGCCATTGCCGAATGGGATACTCTGGCACCTCGTCTGGCCAATGTGGACACCAAGGACAAGGGCACACCGCTGAGCGCGGTTAAGCTGCTCTGCCCGTTGGAAACGTCCGAAAAGATCATGGCGATTGGCCTGAACTATGCCGATCACATCGAAGAGGCGCGCGATCAGGGTCTGAAGATTCCGACCGAACAGGTCTGGTTCAACAAGATGCCCTCCTCGCTGACCGGCCCCTATGGTGATGTTGATCTGCCCAAAGCCTCTCAGCAGGTGGATTACGAGGTTGAACTGGTTGCCGTGATCGGCAAGGGCGGGCGCCATATCAGCGCCACCGATGCGCCCGCCCATGTGTTCGGCTATTGCGTTGGCAACGATGTCAGCGCCCGCGACTGGCAGATGAAAACCCCGCAATGGGTGCTGGGAAAATCCTTTGACACGCATGGTCCCATCGGCCCGGCCATTGTCACTTCAGACGAGGTGGGCGATCCGCACGGCCTGGCCATCAAGAGCTTCGTCAACGGTGAGTTGCGGCAGAACTCGAACACGAAGCATCTGGTGTTCAACGTCTGGGCGCAGATCGAGGAATTATCGAAGGTCATGACGCTCAAACCCGGTGATCTGATCTTCACCGGCACGCCGGGGGGTGTCGGGCTGGCCTTCAAGCCGCCGCGCTTTCTCAAGCAGGGCGATGTCGTGCGCTGTGAGATCGAAAAGCTGGGTGCGATCGAAAACACGATGGTTGCAGAAGCCTGACAAGCTGGGAACAGGGAACGAACACCATGGCAAGCAAGGTCATTATCACCTGCGCCGTTACGGGTAGTATCCATACGCCGTCGATGTCGCCCTACTTGCCGATCACGGCGGAGCAGATCACCGAAGCCGCCGTTGACGCAGCGCAGGCCGGGGCGTCAGTGATCCATCTGCATGCGCGCGACCCCGAAACCGGGCGGCCGGATCAGTCACCCGAGCGGTTCATGGCGTTCCTTCCCCGCATCAAGCAGCAATGCGATGCCATTCTGAACATCACCACCGGCGGCGGGCTGGGCATGACAATGGAGCAGCGCCTTGCCCCCGCTTTGAAGGCCGCGCCGGAACTGGCCTCGATGAATATGGGGTCGTTCAACTTCAATATCTCAGGGGCAGCGCGCGCGATCCGAGAACCCAGCCACGACTGGGAACGCCCCTATGTCGAAGGGTCAAAAGACCTGATCATGTCCAACACATTCGTCCAGATCGAACGCGCCATGCGTGAACTGGGCGCGAAGGGCACGAAATTCGAGTTCGAATGCTATGATACGGGCCATCTGTACAATCTGGCACATTTTGTCGATCTGGGCCTGATCAAACCGCCATTCTTCGTCCAGTGTATCCTGGGCATCACCGGAGCCATTGGCGCGGCACCGGAAAACCTGATGTTCATGAAGAACACCGCCGATCGCCTGTTCGGCACTGACTACCGGCTCTCGGTACTCGGGGCCGGGCGCCATCAGTTTCCGCTTGTCACCATGGGCGCGATCATGGGGGGCAATGTGCGCGTGGGGCTGGAGGACAACCTCTATCTTAACAAGGGTGAACTGGCGCCATCCAACGCGGCACAGGTCACCAAGATCCGCCGTATCCTTGGCGAGTTGGGGCTGGAAATCGCCACCCCAGACGAAGCGCGCGTGTTGCTTGGCACCAAAGGTTCGTCACAGGTTGATTTCTGACAAGAAGGTAAGCTGATGCGACTGTTTCACGCGCCTGGATCCTGTTCCTTAGGAATTCGAATACTACTGGAAGAGATCGGAGCAAAGCACGAGGTAGTGACGATTGACCTCAAGGCCGGGGGGCAACGCGAACCCGCGTTTCAGGCCATCAATCCGAAAGGCAAGGTTCCCGCGCTCGAACGCGATGACGGCACCGTTCTGACTGAGTTTCAGGCCATTGCCTTGTGGCTCGCGCGTGAGTTTCCGCAGTCTGGCCTTTGGCCTGCCGACATCGAGGGCGAGGTGCGTACCTTGGAGCTTCTTGAATTCCTTGTCGGTTCGTTGCACATGCGCGGGTTCACGCTTGTTCTTGTTCCCGGAAAATTTGTTCCAGACGACGCAGCTCAGGCGGCCCTGAGTGCGCATGGTCTGACGGTTGTAACCGAGGGTCTTGATCGTGTCACAGAGCGTCTGGGCAAGGACGACTGGCTGAACGGCGCGCGCCCCGGAGTTACCGATGCGGTACTGTTCTACCTGCTGAACTGGGCCGTGGCGTTGAAGCTGGCGTTGCCGCCATCGCTCGACGCTTTCCATGAACGAATGATGGCGCGCCCCGCAGTGCGACGCGCCCTGGACTTGCCGATCGCCTGAGCGTTTCGGCCATGCAGTGAGGGAGAGAGCAATGCAGACCACGGACTTCGACATAATTCAGATCGGTTATGGACCAGTAAGCAAATTCAGTGCGCTGTTGTTTGACCGGCTGGGCTGGCGCGTGGGAGTGTTCGAACGGTTCGGTGAGCTTTATCCGCTGCCGCGGGCTGTCTGTATCGACCACGAGGTTAACCGCGTGCTGCATGCAGCCGGGCTGGGCGAGATTGCGCGCAGGGTAACCGAGCCGGCACCGGTCTATCGTTGGTTCAACGCCGAATGGCAGGAGCTTCTGGCCATCGACTGGACCGGGGATTCGGTTTCGGGTGGGCCGGGCACCTTGTTTGTTCACCAGCCCACACTGGAAAGCGCGCTCCATGCCGAGGTGCGCCGCCGCGCCAATGTCGCCCTCCATTTCGAAACCGAATGCACGGGCTTCGAGGACAAGGGTGATCATGTCGTCGTACAATTGCGCGACACCGCATCCGGAGAGACCCGCACGGTAACTGCCCGCTACGTATTGGGCATCGACGGAGCCAACAGCTTTGTACGCGAAAACCTTGGCATCGGCCGTACCGATCTGGGGTTCGAGGCTGATTGGCTGGTGGTGGACTTTCTGTTGCAGGACGGGCTGACTGCCCGCGATCTGGGGCTGGTCGAATGCGGCCAGTGGTGTAACCCATTACGCCCCACCACCATCGTACCGGGCGGCAGTGACCAAAGTGGCCGTGTGCTTCGCCGGTGGGAATTCATGCGCCTGCCGTCCGAGACCCGAGAGGAGATGGTGACGGAGGAGAAAGTACGCGAGTTGCTGGGCGACTGGATCAAACCCGAACAAGGCGATCTGATCCGTCATGCATTATATACCTTCCGATCACTCGTTGCCGATGAATGGCGCAAGGGTCGTGTGCTTCTGGCTGGCGATGCCGCGCACCTGATGCCGCCCTTCATGGGCCAAGGCATGTGCGCAGGCCTGCGCGATGTCTGGAACCTGTCATGGAAACTTGACCGCGTGCTGCGCGGCGAGGCTGATGAGAGCATGCTGGACAGCTACACCGCTGAACGCAAGCCGCATGTGACCGAGGTGATCAAGCAGTCCATGTTCCTGGGGTCGATAATCTGCATTCCCGATCCCGCCGCCGCTGCCGAGCGGGATGCCATGTTCCTGAGCGGAGAGGCGCCGCCACCCGCGCCTTTTCCGATCCTTGTCGATGGCATTCTGGCACGCGACAGGAATGGTGCGCCAATGCCTCTGGCCGGAGAATTGTCGCCGCACGGTACCGTTCGTCACCAGCGGCGGACCGGGCGGTTCGACAGTTTCGTGGCACCGGGTTTCACGCTGATCGTGGATCGTACGATTCCTGAAAGCAGCCTTTCCGCAGCCACCCGAGCAACGCTGGACACCCTTGGAGTGCGGATTGTGAGCATGGCTGACAGGATCTCGGCCAGCGATGCGGAATTCGCGGATTCCCAAGGACAATTCCTGTCTTGGATGCACGAACGGGAGGTTCATGCACTGCTGATACGGCCCGATTTTTTCCTGTTCGGTACTGCGGCAGATGCCAAGGATCTGGAAGCTTTGTTAGCTGACCTGAAAAGCCAGGCAAGCCAGTTGGGCATGGCCTCAACATTACGATTGCGTGGGTTTGAAAACGCTGATGGGACATGAGCCCACGAGGCTGTCAATCGTTTCTTGATCTGGCAACCTTCGATTCAACCAGAATGGCCTTGGTACGAGACAAGTGATCGCGCATGGCAGCAGTTGCCCGCGCGACATCACGCGCAATAGCGGCATCGGCCAGTTCCTGATGTTCGGCATCCAGATTGCGCCTGGCACGATCGAAGGGCATGGTGGCTACGCGATATCGTTCCGCCTGCACATAAAGAATATCGCGAATTCGCAATAGCCACGGGCTGTCACATCCTGCGACAAGCGAAGCATGAAACCGCGCGTGCAAGGAGGACCATTCAGAATTGATCCGGGGCGGATCGCCAACAAACATCGGCGTCCGCAAGAGTTCGAACACCGCAGCAACGATTGCTCCTTCCCATTGCAGATCACCATTGGCGATGGCGTTCTCCAGGCAGGCACATTCGATCATGATCCGGGTGCGAGTAAGATCCTCCAACTCGTCCAGTGTGATCGAGGCCACCCTGAATCCCTTGTTGGTTTCAGACGTTACCAGCCCGTCCGATGTTAGCCGCGACAACGCCTCTCGGACCGCACCCAAACTCAACTTGCTTCGGGCAACGGTGTCAGCGATGTTGATCTTCTCGTCGGCGGTCAGTTGGCCCGAAAGTATCTCGTTGCGCAACATGGCGTAGGCTTGTTGCGCCATGTTCTGGCTTTTAGTCTTTACCACGAACGGACTCCGATCCGCTTTATTTTTGTTTATTCGCCAATAGTCACACTTATGGCGAATAAAATATTAAATCAATGCCTCGACCGATCGTAAGTTACTGCATCGCGCAAGAGTCCAGGTGTTCAGTCCGCTGCTCCCGGAAGCACCACTTGGTCTTCAGGCGGAAGCCAGCGGACACTCGGCGAATAATGGAACCCATGCCGCCATGCGATCTGCCTTTGTTCGTTTAAATGCTCAGGGGGCAGGCCGGTGATCGTCAGATCGGCAGGCGCTGGCGCACAAGGGTCGTCCAGAATGAGCACCCCCAGGCGATCACCTCGTCGTTGAAATCATAACCCGGGTTGTGAAGATCAGCGGATGGGCCATTGCCCACATTGATCATCGCACCGGGCACTTCGTTAAGCATGAACGAAAAATCCTCACCGCCCAGCATCGGCGCCATGTCCAGATGCACGTTCTCCACCCCGGCGACCTCTTGCGCGGCAGCGGCGGCGAGCGTGGTCTCGTGATCATGGTTCACGGTCACCGGATAGTGGCGGATGTATTCCAGCCGCCCCTCGGCCCCGAAACCGGCGGCGATATGATGGACCATCTGCGCCAGTTGCCCCTCGATGTGGTTGCGAACCTCTTCGCGCAGTGTGCGCACCGTGCCGGTCAGCGCCACCGATTGCGGGATGACGTTGAAAGCATTGCCCGCGTGCACCGTCGTCAGCGACACCACCGCCGAATCCATCGGGTCGATGCTGCGCGAGGTTACGGTTTGCAGCGCCTGGATAAGCGCAGCCGTCACCGGCAGAGGGTCAATCGCCGTGTGGGGTTTCGCCGCATGGCCGCCGCGCCCCTCAACCGTGATACGCACCTCATCGACCGAGGCCATGATCGGGCCGGGTGCGATGGTGAACTGTCCCACGGGCAGGTTGGGGCGGTTGTGCATGCCGTAAACCTCATGGCAGGGCCAACGGGTGAACAGACCGTCCTCGATCATCGCGCGGGCACCGGCTCCGCCTTCTTCGGCGGGCTGGAAGATCACCAGTACCGTACCATCGAATGCGCGCGATTCCGCCAGATGGCGCGCAGCACCCAGCAGCATCGTGGTATGGCCATCATGGCCGCAGGCATGCATCTTGCCCGGCACTTTCGAGGCCCATGGCTTGCCCGTCACCTCGTCAATCGGCAGCGCATCCATGTCGGCGCGCAGCCCGATGGTGCGCCCGGAATTGTTGCTTTGCCCCCGGATCACACCGACAACGCCGGTGCGGCCGATCCCCTCGACAACCTCATCCACCCCGGCGGCGCGCAGGGCATCGGCGACATTGGCTGCCGTGCGCTCGACATCATACAAAAGCTCAGGGTTCATATGCAGATCGCGGCGGAATTCGGTGAGTTTTTCAATCTCGCGCGAGACCCAGTTTTCAACGGCCATGGTTCAGCCCTTCTGTTCGGTGGTTTCGGACGCGGGCTTCATCCGATAGCGGAAATCGCAATGGCTGGCGCCCTTCATGATGGTCTGTGTGCGGGTCAGCTCGATATCGGGGTTGTAGCCGATGCAGAAATCGCCATCGCGGTTACAGCTCAGCAGATGGCCGATATCACCCAGACCCATCTCGCGATACATCTCGGCATAGCGGCAGCGGACCACATTGAAATCCATCTTCTCGGCGGTCATCTCCAGAGGTTCGATCTGAAGCGCGTCTTCCTTGGTCCAGTTGGGCATGATCGCGGCGAAATCGGTCAGGTCCGGCGCGTGGTCCAGCTGCCCGGCCAGATCCTTGCCCTGCTCGATGGCTGAGCGCGAGCAGGCTTCACCGATCACCGCCTCGGCCTCGTCGCGCCCAGAGCGCGCGGTGATTACATCAAACACATGCTTGAGGATCATCGCTTCAATGCGACGACGGTCGAGGATGGGAAGGTCGTTGATGCGGCTCATGGGTGCAGTCCTCACAGCTTGGGTTCGACAAGATCCTTGCGGCGGAGCCAGGCAAGGAAGGATGGGGCAATGCGGCGGGCGATACCGTGGAAGGGGAAGGGCTTTGGCTCGGTCACCGGCAACGCCAGTTCCTCTTCCGGCACGCCGGTGACGGCGCGGGCCAGTTCGCGCCCCAGTGCCGTGCCAAGCGCCACGCCGCGCCCGTTGCAGGCCACCCACGCCCAGCCATCCGGCCCCAGCCGGTGCACCCGCGGGAAGCGGTCCCAGTTCATACCGATGAAGCCGGACCAGACATGCGTCATCTCGGGCGTGCCCAGTTCGGGATAGGCCTCGGCCAGACTGCGGGCGGCCTTGTCGCGCACGCGGCGCTCCACATCATGGCTGCCCATCACCGCCCCGCCGGTGATCAGCCGGTTGCGCGCGTCATAGCGGAAAAACCGCAGATCGCCGCGCGTGTCAGACACCGCCTGCCGCCCCGGCAGGATTCTGGTGCGCAGGTTGTCGCCAATCGGCTGGGTGGACATCTGCCAGGCGTAGACCGGAATGAGCGAGCGGGCGATGCGCGGGGCAAGGCCGGGGCTGAGCTCGCCTGTATAGGCGTTGGTGGCAAGGATCAGCGCGCGGGCTTTCAACTTGCCACTGTCAGTCTCAATCACCCAATGCGCGCCTTCGCGGGCATATCGGGTGACGCGGCTTTGTTCATGGATCACCGCACCCAGCCCCTCGGCGGCACGCGCAATACCGCGCGCCAGCGCCAGCGGGTTAATGTGGCCGCCGGTAGGGTTATACATGCCGCCATACCAGAAATCGGTGCCCAGAATGTCGCGCGTCTGGGCGGCATCCTTGAACTCGGCAGGGAAGCCGAAGCGCTGCCAGGCATCCACCCGCATCTGCGACAGCTTCACGCGGCCGGGGCTGTGGGCGGGCTGGAACCAGCCGTTCTGCTCGGCCTCGGCCTTCATGTCGAATTCGCGCTCAAGATCGAACAGGATCGAGGCGGAATTGCCGATCAGTTTGACGAACCGCTCACCCGCCGCGCCATAGCGGGCCACCCATGCGTCAGGTTCTGCGGCGGTCAGGATGGGAATGACCTGCCCGTTGTTGCGCCCCGAGGCCCCCCAGCCGACCGCCTGCCCCTCCAGCACCATCACCGCATGGCCCCGGCGCGCGACCTCTATCGCCGCCGACAGCCCGGTAAATCCGCCACCGATGATCGCCACATCGGTTTCGGCATTGCCCTTCAGCGCGGGGGCAAGGGCGCGTTCCGGCGCGGTGGCCGCCCAGATCGAGGGGGGGAACGTGACGCTCATGCAGCATCCTCCGATATCAGGGCTTCCGATGCCTCATGCGGCAGCCAGAACCAGCGCAACGCCTCTTCGTCCGGCAAAAGCGGCGGCGGTGGTGTGGCGGGCAGCAGGCGGGCCTGCTGTGCCAGCGTGTGCGCCGCGCTCAGGCAGGCCGGGAAATCAGGCGCCTCAACGGTATGGACGACGGGGTGTTCCAGCAGTGCCATCAGGCTTGCGGGCGGGCGATCATCGACAAACCGTTGCGCGCGCCACACGCCCGAGCCGATATCGAGCCGGTAAAGCGGCAGAAGCGACAGGCCATGCGCCGCGATGAAGCGCAACGCATCGGCGATGCGGTCAACATCCTCATCTGCAAAGAACCAGTTTACCCCCAGCCGCGCCCAACCGGGCCGAAAGGCCGAATGACCCAGCGCCACCGCCGCCTCATGTTGCCGGGTGCGCGCGTCATCAAGGTTCAGCAGCGCATGACCATAGGGGCCCGCGCAGGAACAACCGCCGCGCGCCTGAATGCCGAACAGATCGTTCAGCAGCGCGACCACGTAGTTGTGGTGCAACAGCTTGCCCCGCACCGTGATGTTGAACGAGAAGATGCCGATCCGCGGCGCATCGGCGGGCCCCAGCAGTTCCAACCCCGGCACCGAGCGCAGCGCCGATTCCATCCTTGCCGTGAGACGTTTCTCGGCGGCTTCCACCGCCTCTTCGCCCATCGCGCGCTTCAACGCCAGCACCATCCCCGCGCGGATATTGTCGACGATGCCCGGCGTCCCGGCCTCTTCGCGGCGTTCGGGGTCGGTGACATAGCGGTGATCGCTGGCGGTGACATAGGAAACTGTGCCGCCGCCCGTAACCGTGGGCCGCGACAGGTCCAGCAAGCGGCGGTCACAGACCAGCACGCCCGACGCGCCCGGCCCACCCGGAAACTTGTGCGGCGACAGCATTGCCACGTCGATCCTGTCACCCGCCCCCGGCGCGCTTTCTGCCAGTTGCACCGAAACATAGGGTGCGGCGGCAGCGTAATCGGCCACGCACCAGGCGTCATGGTCGTGCAGCAGGCGGGCGATGGCACGCATGTCCGACAGCACGCCCGTGACATTCGACGCCGCCGAAAACGCCCCCAGCTTGAACGGCGCATCGGCATGGGCTTCAAGCCGCCCGCGCAGGGTTTCAAGGCAGATCTGCCCCCGGTCATTCAGCGGAATGCGTTCGATCTGCGCGCCGCATTCGCGCCAGGGCAGATCGTTTGAGTGATGCTCATAAGGGCCGATGAACACCACCGCGCGCCCGTCCAGCCCGCGCAAGGCCAGCGCCCGCGTCAGCTTGTCCGACGCACCAGTCGCGCCCGAGCCCACAAAGATCACCGCATGGCCCTGATCGGCATGAACTGCCTCGCGCACCGCTTCGCGGGCCATTTCGCGCAACTGCGTGGTGCGGCGACCGGTGAACGAGGTTTCGGTATGGGTATTGCCATAATACGGCAGCACATGAGCGCGGATCGCGTCTTCGATGTAAGACAGCGACCGGCCCGACGCCACGTAATCAGCGTAAAGCAGCGCGCGCGGCCCGAAGGGACCGGGGATCGCACTGCCTTCACCGATGATCGCGTGGCGGATATCATTGAAACTCAGGGACATTCATGAACCTCAGGCAGCATCTGTCCGAAAGCTGGGCGGCGTCCAGTCGCGCCCCGGAATCGAGGACAGAAGATTGCGTGTATAGGGGTGCTTAGGGTCGGCAAATATCTCGGCGGTAATGCCGCTTTCGACAATCTCGCCGTGCTGCATGACGATGATCCTGTCGCAAAGCTGGGCGGCAACGCGCAGGTCATGGGTGACGAACAGAAGCGACAGTTGAAGCCTTTCGCGCAGATCGGCCAAAAGCCGCAGCACCTGCGCCTGCACGGACACATCCAGCGCCGAAACCGGCTCGTCCGCGACAATCACCTTGGGTTCCAGCGCGAGCGCGCGGGCAATGCCGATCCGCTGGCGCTGACCGCCGGAAAACTCGTGCGGGAAGCGGTTGGCGGCGGCGGGGGTCAGCTCCACCAGTTCCAGCAGTTCGCGTGCCTTCTCGCGGGCCTTGCCCGGATTGGCGCCGTGAACGATAGGGCCCTGCGCGATGATGTCCACCACCCGCTTGCGCGGGTTGAGCGAGGCCATCGGATCCTGAAACACCATCTGGATGTGCTGGCGCATGCGGCGCAATTCACGCGGAGTGCAGGCCAGCAGATCCTTGCCATCCAGCTCCACCGCGCCGGTATCGGCCTCCAGCAGGCGGGTGACGATCCGCGAAACAGTGGTCTTGCCCGAACCGGACTCGCCCACCACCCCCAGCGTTTCGCCACGCCGCAATT
Source organism: uncultured Rhodobacter sp. (assembly GCA_964496915.1). GTDB lineage: Bacteria > Pseudomonadota > Alphaproteobacteria > Rhodobacterales > Rhodobacteraceae > Pararhodobacter. The sequence goes on along the minus strand of CAZCAX010000001.1, from coordinate 257,973 downwards.
CGAAGCTCAGATCCTTGACCGCCGTCACCGCCTTGCGCTTGCCGGTCAACAGGCCACCGCGCGCGGCGAATGTCTTGCGAAGGCCGGTAGCGCGCAGCACCACGGGCGCATCGGTGAAATCTTGTGGCGCAGGTGGCTTCAACGCCGGGACCGAGGCAATGAGCGCCTTGGTATAGGGATGCTGCGGCCGGTTCAGGATTTCGTCCGCTGTACCCTGTTCCACCATCTCGCCATAGCGCAGCACCACAACCCTGTCGGCAATCTCGGCCACCACGCCGAAATCGTGGGTGATGAACAGAACGCCCGCCCCCTCATCGCGCTGCAACTCGCGGATCAACTTGAGGATCTGAAGCTGCGTCGTCACGTCCAGCGCCGTCGTTGGCTCGTCGGCAATGATCAACCGCGGCGACAGCGCCAGCGCCATGGCGATCATCACCCGCTGCCGCTGCCCACCCGATATCTGATGAGGATAGGCGTTATAGGCCGAAGCCGGGTCAGGGATATGCACCCGCTCCAGCATGTCGATCGCGCGGGCCTTGCGCGCCTTGTAGCCATCCCTGGTGTGCAGGCGCAGCACCTCATCGATCTGCCAGCCCACGGTTTTCTGCGGGTTGAGCGCGGTCATCGGCTCCTGGAAGATCATGGCAATCCGGTTTCCCCGGATGCGCCGCATCTCGGCCTCGGACTTGGCGAGGATATCCTCGCCGTCAAAATGCAGGCTGCCGCCGGCAACATGCACATGCGGTTCCGGCAATAGCCGCATGATCGCCCCGGCGGACAGCGACTTGCCCGAGCCACTTTCACCGACCAGACAGACGATCTCTCCGGGCATCACCTTCAGGCTGAGGCCTTCCAGCGCGAACGGCCGGTCCGCCCCCCTGGGCAGCGCGATGCGCAGATCGGTCATTTCAAGAACAGGTTGGTTCATTTCTTCTGCCTCGGGTTCATCGCATCGTTCAAGCCTTCACCGACCAGCGAAAAGGACAGCACGGTCAGCACGATGGCGATGCCGGGAATGGCGGCGCAATACCAGGCCGTGCGCAGCACCGCGCGGCCCTGCCCGATCATGTTGCCCCAGCTTGCGTAGTTCGGATCGCCAAGCCCCAGAAAGGCCAGCGCGCTTTCCAGCAGGATCGCCAGCGCCATGATCACCGATGCATAGACGATGATCGGCGGCAGCGCGTTCGGCAGGATCTCGCGGAAGATGATCGAGGTGTTCGATACCCCCAGATTGCGCGCAGCATCGACAAATTCGCGCCCGCGCAGCGACATGAACTCGGCCCGGACCATGCGCGCCGGTGCGGTCCAGCTGACGATGCCGATGGCCAGCGCGATCCATTCGATGGATGACCCCAGAATCGCCACCAGTGTCAGCAGCAGCACGAAATTGGGAATTGTCTGGAAAGCCTCGGTAACGCGCATCAGCACATCATCGACCCAGCCGCCGAAAAACCCGGATATCGCGCCGATAATCACGCCGATAGCAATGGAAACCAGCGTCGCCACCACCCCGATCAGAAGCGAAATGCGCGCGCCATGAAAGATGCCCGCCAGAATATCTCGGCCCAGCTGGTCGGTTCCCAGCGGCACCGACCAATCGGTGAAGGGCGCGGTCAGCGGCGCGCCAGCGCGGCGCAGCGGGTCGGTCGGCTCGATCAGGCCGGCGGTCAGCGCCATCAGGACAACGACGACAAACAGCGTCAGGCCAAGAACCGCGGCCCGGTTGCGGCGGAAACGGCGCCAGAACACGACGGCGCGCGCAGGTTCGGGCGGGCGAAGATTGGTGTCAAGCGTGGTCATTTCAGTTCAATCCTGCTGTCTAGGCGCGCGTAAAGAAGGTCGGTCAGGAAGTTGACCGCCACCACGATCAGCGAACTCAGAAAGATGATCCCCATCAGGGTGTTCAGATCGCGCTGGATCACCGCCTGATAGGCAAGCTGGCCCAGCCCCGGCAGGCTGAAGATTGTCTCCACCACCACGGCTCCGCCCAGCACAGCGGAAAACTGCAGCCCCACCAGCGTGACCACCGGCAAAAGGGCGTTGCGCATGATGTGATGGACCATCAGCCGTGCCTCGCCCGCACCCTTGGCCCGCGCGGTGCGCACATAGTCCAGATCAGCAACCTCTAACACCGAAGCACGCATCAGCCGCAGATAAAAACTGAGATAGATCAGCGACAGCGCGGCGGTCGGCATGATCAGGTGCCGCGCCACATCCAGCACATGGTCCCAGCCGGTATAGAACGCCGCAATGGTGCGGATGCCGCCCACTGGCAGCCAGCCCAGCTTGACCGAGAACAGAAGGATCATCATCAACGACAGGAAAAAACTTGGCGTCGCATAGAACACCAGCCCCAGCGTGGAGATGACGTTGTCGGTCACCGAATAGGCGCGCCGCGCGGCGAATGCGCCCAGCAGCGAACCAAAGAAAAACGCCAGCGACAGCGATGTCGCCATCAGCATCAGCGTGGTGCCCAGCCGGTCCAGCAAAATACGCGAGACCGGCTGTTCGTGCACAAAGGACCAGCCGAAATCGAAGGTCGCCAGCTTCGACATGTAAAGCCAGAGCTGCACCCAGACCGGCTGATCAAGGCCATATTCCTGGCGCAGGCGCGCGATGAACTGGGCGTCGGCCCCGCCCATGTCGCCCACCAGAGCATCAACGGTATCGCCGGGTGCCAGCTTCAACAGAATGAAGGTGCAGATCATGATCAGGATGACCACGGGCACCGCCTGGAGCAAGCGTCGCAGCGCGTAGGCCAATATTGGTGGAATGGGAAGCGACATCGTGTGCTTGTCCTGCGTCTTGGGTAGCCCACCGCTGCGCATGCGGGCCGGAATTTCTGTTAGTGCCGGGCGTCACCTGTCACGATACGCCCTGATCGGCGGCGTGGTCCGGGCCGGTAGCACGGCCCGGACCTTTGCGGGCTTACTGATCAAGCCACAGGTCATACCAGCTTGAGCTGTTCCAGCGCGGGTTGTTGTGGTGGTTCATCAGCCGCGTCGAAGTCACCGAGATGAAGGGATGCTCGATGGCAAAGATGATCGGCAGCTCTTCCATCGCCTTGCGCTGGATCTCGTGATACATCTCGGCGCGGCGCTGGGGGTCAAGCTCGCTGCCCGCCTCGTCGATCATCGCATCCATCTCGTCAGACTGCCAGCCGAACTGGTTCGACCAGGGCGTGCCCGCAGGCTGGCCCGAGCGCAGCCAAACCATGGTGGAAACCGCCGGGTCGGCGCGGAACTGATGCCAGCCGTTTGCAGTGTCGAAATCATGGTCACGATAGACACCGTTCAGGAAGCCCGGTGCATCATTGGTCAGGATCTCGACCTCGATGCCGATCTCGCGCATGGCCTGGGCGAAATACTCGGACCAAAGCTGGGTATATTCGCCCCAGGGCGCGGGACGGTGCCGCAGCCGGAAGCGAACGCCATTGGCATCGGCCGGATAACCGGCTTCATCCAGCAACGCGCGCGCGCGGTCAGGATCATAGCCATAGATTCGCACATCGTCCGTATAGTTCGCCCCACCCGCCGAGGGGATCGGGCCACGGCCCGGCTGCGCAAAGCCACGCATGATCGTCTGGATCGCGTAATCGATATCAAGCCCGTGGTAGATGGCCTGACGCACCCGCAGATCAGCGAGGATCGGGTTTCGGTGATTGAACTCGACCGTCGAATGCGCGACGTTGTTTTCATAACCGTCGGTGCCGACGTCAAAGCCCTCATGCTCAGCCAGCCGCTCGATATCGGCCATAGAAACACCGTTGAAGCCGCTCTCATGCACTTCACCGGCCTCAAGCGCCGCAGCGGCGGCGGAGCGGTCGGTCATGAAGCGCCAGACGATGCGGTCCAGATAGGGATACTCCTCGCCGCGCCAGTAATCGGGGTTGCGCTCGGCGATCACATACTGCCCGCGCTGGTATTCGACAAAGCGGAACGGCCCGGTCCCGATGGGTGCGGCGTTCAACTCGTTGCGCAGAATGTCAGTGCCCTCATAGAGGTGCCGGGGCAGCGGATGGCCAAGGTCCGGCATCGCGGCCACGAACAGATCCAGCGGCATCGGCGCCGAGTAATTGAAGACCGCGGTATGCGTATCCGGGCAATCAACCGATTCAAGGTTGCGCTGCAGGGTCGAGGAATAGTTGAGCAGCTCTTTCCACATTTCCATCGCGCTGAACGAGACGTCGGCGCAGGTGAACGGCTCACCGTCATGCCAGTTGACACCTTCACGCAGATTGACAGTTATTGTCAGGCCATCTTCTGACGAGGACCAGTCCGTTGCCAGCACCGGCACATAACCGTCATAGGACAGATCGATCAGCGGCTCGATGATCTTGCCCGAGATGTTGTAAACCCCGGTTGACGCCCGCAACCCCGGGTTCAGCACCCGCTGCTCCGAGACCATGTGAATGATCGCGGTGCCGCCGCGCTGGGGCTCCTGCGCCATTGCCGCACCGGCGATCAGGCCGATCGCGGTAGCGCAGGCAGTGGCGCGGGCCATGTTTTTCAGTTGCAAATGCATGTAACTCCTCCTGGTGGGGTGGTTGGGACTGCTGCATCGGTTATTGCTGTTCGCGCACAAACCATCCTGCCATAAGCAATGTCTGTCAATATACTATCTACAAATATTCCCAATAGAGAATTTTTGTTCTAGCATATTGCCCAAGACTAGCATATTTTTTCGCCATATTGCCAAGCTTGGGAGGACAAGATGCCTCAGACAGTGTGGATAACGGGCGCCGGTTCCGGGATCGGCGCAGCCATGGCACGCCGCTTTGCGCAGGAAGGCTATGGGCTTGCATTGACCGCACGCCGCGAAGCCACACTGCATGATGTAGTCAAAACTTTGCCCGCGGACACCCCTGTCCTGATCGAACCGGGGGATGTGACCGACCGCGAAGGCATCGCCGCCATGGCACAGCGCATCAGCCAGACCACAGGCAGCATCGATGTGCTGTGCAACAATGCCGGGCTGAACATTCCTGCCCGCCGCTGGAAAGACCTGGATTGGGAAAGCTGGGACGCCGTGTTGCGGGTTAACATTACCGGCGCGCTGAACGTCATCGCCGCTTGCCTGCCCATCATGCGCGCGCAGGGCGGCGGGGTGATGATCCACACGTCAAGCTGGGCGGGACGGTTTCACAGCGCTGTTTCGGGCGTGCCCTATGGCGCGTCGAAACACGCACTCTCGGACATTTCCGCCAGCCTCAACAGTGAAGAAGGGGTAAACGGCATCCGATCCTGCGCGCTGTGCCCGGCCGAGGTGGCGACACCCTTGATGGAGAAACGCCCCGGCTATGACCCCGCCAGCGCCAGCGCCATGATCCAGCCCGAGGACATGGCCGAAGCCGCGCTTTTCGTGGCCCGGATGAACCCCGGTGTCGCCGTTCATGAAATCGTCCTGGCGCCCGTGCGCCGCTGATCCCACGAATCCCGAAGGAACCTTGAAATGACCCACCCCGTGACCGGTATCGACCACGTTTTTCTGCTTGTGAATGACCTTGACGAGGCCGCCCGCCGCTACCAGGCGCTGGGCTTTACCGTGTCGCCACGCGGCGTCCATTCCGCCGCCAAGGGCAGCGCCAATCACACCATCATGTTCCCGAATGATTATTTCGAACTTCTGGGCATCCTGACCCCGACCGAGGGCAACCTTGCGCGACGCCGGTCGATCGAGTCGATGGGCGAGGGTCTTCATGCCATCGCCTGCCGGATCGAAGATGCGACCAAGGGCGCAAAGGCGCTGGCCGATCTGGGCATCAACACCACGGGCCTCGGCGCATTCGAACGCCCGGTGCCTCTGCCGGACGGTGGCACCGGGGTTGCGGCTTTCACCACCGTTTCCTTCGCGCCCGAGGAACTGCCTTTTGGAACCGTCTTCATGTGCCAGCACCGGACCCGTGAAACCGTCTGGCTGCCCGAACTGCTGACCCATCCCAACACCGCTTGCGGGCTTGATGCGGTTCTCGCGCTGTCGGACGACCCGCAGGGCGACGCCAAGCGCTTTGCCCGGCTCTGGGCCGATGGCCGTGTGATGATCAGCGCAGGCGGTGCTACGGTCGATACGGGGCCAGATTCAGCGCCGCTTTCGCTTCTTGACCGCGGGGCGCTGGAAGCGCTTTATCCCGGGACGGACCTGGACCGGACGCCCAAGGGCGCGTTCACCGCGCTGCGCATCCGGGTTCGCGACATGAACGCCGCGCGCGCCTGCCTCGATGCCGCCGGGATCGCGCCGATAACCACCACGCTGGGGCTGGCCGTCGCCCCGCAGGACGCTTGCGGCATGATATTGGAGTTCGTGCCCGAATGAGCCAGAAGCCCCCGCGCAAGCCAAAGGCAAAACCCGCCGAGAACCTGTCGTTTGACGCAATCGACCAGAAGATCCTCGATATCCTGCAACTTGACAGCGACACCCCCATTTCGGCGGTGTCCGAGGCGGTGGGCCTGTCTGCCACGCCCTGCTGGCGACGCATCAAGCGGATGGAGGATGCGGGGATCATCAAGGGAAGGGTTGCGCTGGTCAATCAGGTGCAGGCCAATGTGCCGATGACCGTGTTCATCGGCATCACCGCCCCGCGCCATGAAATCGGCTGGACAACCCAGTTCCGCGAGCTGGTCGAGGAGATCCCCGAGGTGGTCGAAGCCTATCGCCTGACCGGGACGGTGGATTATATCCTCAAGGTGGTCGTGCCCGATATCGCCGCCTATGACGGGGTCTACAAACGGATGATCGCCAAGCTGGAGTTCAGTCAGATCAACTCGATGATCTCGATGGAAGAGCTGAAATTCACCACAGCCATTCCCACTCAATACCTCTGAACTCAGCCACGCGGCGCATGCCAGCTGATATCCGCGACACCCGCCAGCCGTGAAAAGCGGGCGATCTCGCGCTCAAGGCGTTCAAACCGGGCCGTGCCCCAGCGGATACCCGGCTCTGGCCAGAACCCGGTGACCCGCAGCCACCCCGCCGCGCGGTCCGCCTTCAGCTCTATCCGGCCGACAAACCGGTCGCCCTCAAGCAGCGGATAGACGTAATAGCCCCATTGGCGTTGCGCGGCAGGCACGAACATCTCGTTGCGATAGGTGAAGCCGAAAAGCCGCTCCAGCCGGGCGCGATCACGGATGGCGGGGTCAAACGGGTTCAGAAGGCGCAGCCGGGCGGGGGCGGGCGGAGCGGCCAGCAGACGCGCCTCGATATCGGGATGCGCCAAGGCCTCGCGCCAGATACCGTCAGTGCCCTGCACCCGCACCGGAACTGCCTCAGTCCGTGCGGCCCAGTCGCGCGCCTCGGCCCCGGTGGCGACGCCCCAGAACCGCGCCACCTCGCCGTGCGTGGCGACAGACAGCCTGTCGAGCGCATCATCACCCAACTGCCTGAGCGCTTCCTGCTCCTCCGGCCCCTCGCGCAGGGCGGCGGGGAAGACCCGCTCACCCAGATCATAGAATTTGATGAAATTCTCGCGGCGGCAGGTTGCCAGATCGCCCGCATACCACATCTGGTCCAACGCCTTCTTGTGCGGCGGGCGCGACCACATTTCGCGGCTGGCGGCACGGGTGTCGAACGCGTGGGTTGAAAGCGGGCCCTCATCAGCGATGCGCGCCCTGATCCGCGCAATTTCTGCCTGACCAAGGCCGGACTGATGCCAGGCATGTGCCGCCGCCCGCGCACCCAGCCGCCGGAACTGCACCTGCCAAAGCGGCAGCAGGCTGGCCGGGATCAGGCTGGCATCATGGGTGAAATGCTCGAACAGATCGCGCCCGGCCAGATGCGGCCAAAGCTTGCCCTCGCGGTAACTTCTGTTGCGGGTCCAGAGGATATGATTGTGTGCGCGGGTCACATTGCGGATCGTGTCGATCTGCAGAAAGCCCAGCGCGGCAATCATCCCCGGCACATCCAGCGGGCCGAATGCCGGGCCACAAAGCCCGTTCGACCAAAGCCAAAGCCGCCGTGCATCACGGTTCGATATCGCCAGCCGCGCGGTCACCGGATACCCTCCATTCACCTTGAGCGACAGACAATACACAAAAGAACAGGCAGTGAACAAGCCTCAGCGCATGGTCTTGCGGCGCATCAGCCGCTCATAAAGGCGCGGCGAAAGCCGGTTCACCAGATGGCTTGCCCACGCCACCCGACCCACCGGAATGAACGCCCGCTGCCGTGCCAGCCCGCGCAGGATGATCGCGCTGGCAACCTCGGGTGTGATCTCGTCAAAACCATCAACCGCGGCGCCGGGGCGGGCCACACCGTCTTGCTGCGCATCGGGGCGGCCCGGATTGGTGGCCACGAACGAAGGCGCGGCGATCAGGCAGGCCACACCATGCGCCGCCTCTTCCGAACGCAGTGATTTGAAGAAACCCTCCAGTGCATGCTTGCTGGCGGCATAGGCCGTGCGATGGTGCAGCGGCGCAAAACCGGCCACCGACGAGATCGCCAGATGCACTCCGCCCGCACGCCGCACCGCCTGCAACAGTGCTGCGGTCAGCGTGACAACGGCGAAATGGTTGATCGCCATCACCCGACGATGGCTTTCCGGCGTGCTGTCGGCAAAGGAGCGGATGTGGGTAACCCCGGCGCTGTGGATCACCAGATCAATCGCCGGGTCCGCTGCCAAGATTTGCGCCGCCGCCCGTTCAACCACCGCATCATCAGTCAGATCGACGGCCAGCGGTGTAACCCACTCTCCCGCCATCCCGGCCAGCGTGGGGGATGGCAAATCAAGTGCCCAGACCCGCCATCCCTGCGCTACCAGTTGCCCGCACAACGCCCGGCCCAGCCCTCCTGCCGCGCCGGTAATGACCGCAACCCGGCTCATGCCCGCGCCGCCTTCCACCAAAGGGCGAAGACCTCGGCGCTGGTCAGGCGTGGGGTATAGCCGAAGGTGGTTTTAAGCGCGGTATTGTCCAGAATCGGGCGGTACTGCAAGAATCCCAGTTGCTCCGGCCCATGTTGACTCAGCCCCAATGGCCGCGCCACTGTCAACGCCGCGCGCAACAGCGCGGGCGGCAGGCGGCGCACGCGCTTTCCCATCATCCCGGCGATCTCGGCAATCCCCGGCGCGCCATCGCCTGCCACGTTATAGATCCCCGGCGGGCCTTCCCCCGAAGCGTGCGCCAGTATCGCGGCCAAGTCCTGATCCCAGATGAACACGAAAGGGCTGTTGCTGCCTGTCAGGACCAGCGGCCGGGATCTGTGGAACAGCGCGGTGATCTGGTTTTCGATCCCTTTGCCAAGCACCGTGCCGACCCGCAGCACCACCTGCTCCAGCGCGGGATGGGCGGCGCGGGCCTCGGCCAGCATCTCTTCGACCAGCCGTTTGTGCCAGGAATAGGCGAATTCGCGGTTGCCGCGGATCGGGGCGGCCTCGGTCAGGAAGCGGTTCAGGTTCTCGGGATGATAGCCATAGGCTGCGCCCGAGGATGTTACCACCAGCCGCCGCACGCCATGGTGCAGGCAAGCGCCAAGCACATTGCGGGTTCCCTCGACATCCACCCTATAGGCCATCGCATCGGTGAATCCCTTGGCCGGTGTGACGACGGAGGCCAGATGCACCACCACCTCGGGCCGCAGCGCACCGATCACGCGATCCGTGTCAGCGCCGGTCACATCCAGCCGTTCAAACGCCGCGCCCTCGGGCAAATCGGCAGGCCGGGCCAGATCGGTTGCCACAAACCCCTGCCCCGCCCGCGCCAGATGCGCACAAAGCGCGCGCCCCACATGGCCGCCCGCGCCAGTTATCAACACCCCGCTCATGGCCGCACCGGATGGCGCGCCCAGAGGCTTGCCAGTGCGATACCGGAAACCGCGTGCCAGATGCCCCAGAACGCGGCCACCACCGCCATGCCGCCCAACCCCCCGAAGAAGCCGAAGATCAACACCAGCCCAAGGCCCGAGTTCTGAATCCCGGTCTCGATGGTCAGCGAGCGGCGATCAAAGGCACTGAGGCGCGCGCCCCGCGCCACCAGGTTGCCCGCGCCCATCGCAACGGCATTGTGCGCGATCACCAGCGCCGCCACCACCGGCGCATAGTCAAGGAAATAAGCCCAGTTCGCCGCAATCGCCGCCACGATGAACGCCACGAAGATCACCATCGACAGCACCTGCATCGGCCCGCGCAACCGCGCGGCCAAGGCCGGGCGATGCACCTTCAGCACCATCCCCAGAATGAGCGGCAGCACCAGCATTAGCCCCACGGTGATGACCACCTGCACCGGGTCGATCCGCGTCGCGCGCAGGATCTCGGCGGTGGGCGTATACAGACTGCCCCAGAAAGCGATACTGAGCGGTGTCAGCACGATGGCCCCCACCGTTGCAAACCCCGTCAGCGACACTGAAAGCGCCGTGTTGCCCCCGGCCCGATGCGTGATGAAGTTCGAGATATTGCCGCCCGGACAGGCTGCCACCAGCATCAACCCCAGCGCAATGGACGGTTGCGGCGCGAATACCAGCACCAGCAGGAAGGTCAGCGCGGGCAGCACCAGAAACTGCGCGAACAGGCCCGACAGCAGTGGGCGCGGCTGGCGCAGGAACACCCGGAAATCGCGCGGCCGCAGGTCCAGCGCGATGGAAAACATGACGATCGCCAGAATCCCGTTCAACAGCATCAGGCTGCCGGGGCTGAAGTTCAGCAGTATTCCGTCAATGCCGGTCTGCGCGCCGCTCATGCTGCGCGCCCCAACTGGCCGATCACCCGCCGCACAGCGCGCAGATAGCTCTCCTTGTCAACATAATAGGCCATGCGCGGCAGATCGACATAGCGCATTCCGCCCGTCGCCCGCTCAAACCCGCGCGCTTTCTCGGCCTTCAAGGCATCACCCGCTGGCGTTCCTTGTGCCTTGATATAACGCGCCACCATCTCGGCCTGTTCATGGCGCCCCTGCCAGCCCAGCCCTGCGGCCTCGACCATGCCCATGACGAACAGATCGTCACGTTCAGGGTGCATGCAGTTCAGATACAGATGCGGCGCATTGCCCTGCCAGTTCAGAAGTGCGTCGTCGATGAACGGATAGTGCAGCTTATAGCCGGTGGCGGCGAGAATCGTGTCATATTCCCCGCTTGTTCCGTCGCGGAAATGAACGGTCTTGCCCTCCAGTCGTTCGATATCGGGCCGCACGCGGATATCGCCATGGCCCGCGTGAAACACGATCAGCGAGTTGACGACCGGGTGCGATTCATAAAGCTGGTAATCGGGCTTGGGAAAACCGTATTTCTCCGGATTACCCACGAACCAGCGCAGCACCAGCCCGTCTATCCGTCGCTTCAGCCACATCGGCAAGCGGATCGCCCCACCCACGGTATCGGCGGGTTTGCCGAACACGTATTTCGGCACAAAGTAATAGCCCCGACGCATGGAGATATCGCAACTGTCGGCGTGGTGGATGGCATCGACGGCGATGTCGCAGCCCGAGTTGCCCGCGCCAACCACAAGCACCCGCCGGTCGGCAAACTGTCGCGGCGTGCGGTAATCGGCCGAATGCAGCAACTCGCCGGACCATTCGCCGGGAAATTTCGGCATGTTCGGCTCGGACAGGGTGCCGTTGGCGATCAGAACGCCCTTGTAGCGCGCCTCATGCTCGCTGCCATCTGCACGCCAGCACACGCGCCATCCCGCACCACTGGCGCCCAGCGGCTCCAGCGCGGTGACTTCGGCCCCGAAGCGATAATGGCGGCGCAAGTCGAAATGATCGGCGAAGGCGCGGAAATAGGCCAGAACATCACGGTGCGAGGGGTATTCTGCCACGCCGTCATCCATCGGGAAATCGCTGAACTGGGTCTTGCCCTTGGACGAGATCAGATGCGCGGTCTCATACATGGTCGAGCGCGGAGCGTTGATATCCCACAGGCCCCCGACATCGCTGTTCAGCTCGAACCCGTCAAAGGCGATACCCTGCACGGCCAGCACCCGTGCCGTGGCCAACCCCATCGGTCCCGCGCCGATCAGCGCATACCTGTCCTGCCTGTCCTCCACCAAAGCCCGCCCTCCCCTGCGTTATTCGGCCGCACTAACTTGAACATATGCTCAAAATAAATCAAGATGCGATTCATGTATCTGGCAAAGACCAATCCAACAGAGCGCCAGCGCAGGCCCTCGAAGCGCGCACTGGAAACCCGTCAGTCGATCTTTTCGGCGGCGGAACAACTGTTTAGCGAGCGCGGGTTTGAAGGCACCGCTATCCGTGACATCGCGGCGCGTGCCGGTGTGACGGCGGCGCTCGTCTCGTTTCACGGGCACAACAAACGCGCCCTGTTTGAAGCGGTGATCGAGGCCCGGGCCGCCGATCTCAGCACTGCGCGCGAAGCTGCGCTGAATAGGGTGCTGGCACAACATCCAGAGCCCGATCTGCGCGCGATCCTGACCTGTTTCATCCGCCCGCTTCTGGACCGCGCAATGGGCGATGATCCGGGCTGGCGTGCCTATGCCCGCCTGATCGCGCAGACATCAGCGGATCCGCAATGGCGTGACCTGACCAGCCGTTGCTTTGATCCGACAGTGGCCCGGTTCACGCGGGTGATCGGCGAGCTGTATCCGGACGCCACGGTCGAAAACCTGTCAGCCGGGTTGGTGTTCAGCGTCTCGTCGATGCTGGCGCTCTGCACCTCCACCTGGCGGATCGAGGCACTGGCCGGGCGCGGCACCGATGCTCCTGGCGATGCCCGCGCGCATATCGAGGCGCTGATCACTTATGCCGAGGCCGGACTGCACGCCCTTGGCTGCTGCCGCGCCCCGAACTGACGCTCAACCGTTCCAGATGACCTTGCCGGTTTCGGTCAGGTCATAGCCGCCCAGATGCGCGGCGCGGCGCGCGAATGCGTCTGAACGGGTGAACTCCAGCAGTATCTGCACCGGCGGCTCAAAGTAATCACGCCGCCGCATCACCAGATCAAAGCTTTCATCGTCGATCAGCGGCAGAAAGCCCAGCTTCCCCGCCGCCGCCTGCAGGCCCAGCCCGCAATCGGCCTCGCCGGTTTCGATGAGGGCGGCGAGGTCAGCATGCGTGTCAGCCGGGCGCGCGGCAATGTTCAGCGCACGCATCGTGACATCGGCGCGGGCCAGCAGCGCATCCAGCAACCGCTGCGAGCCGGAGCCTTCGGCCCTTGTGGCAAAACGCAAACCACGCGCAACAGCATCGGGCAACCCGGTAATGCCGAGCGGGTTGCCGGGCGCGGTAATCAGCCCTTGCACCCGCCGCGCCCAATGGATCATCACATGGCCTGAACCGGGCAGTTGCGACTGGACGGCGGCCAGATTCCAGTTGCCGCTTTCAGGGTCCAGCAGATGACATCCGGCAAGCACCGCCCGCCCCGCAGCCAGATCGCCCAACCCCTGCATCGACCCCGAAGCCAACACCGCCAGCCCGGTGCCGGACTGCCGCAGCGCCCATTCCAGAAGCGGATCATTCGATCCGGCATAGATCGGCGGGGGTGGCGCAATTCCCGTGGCGGGCAACTCTGTCTGCGCCTCAAGCCATGCATCGACCAGTCGGCGCGGGAACAACAGCTTGCCGGTGGCACGGCTGAACGGAATCGTCTGGCGCGCGACCATCTCATATACGGTGCGCTCTTTCACGCGCAGGTAATCGGCCACTTCGGCAGTCGTCATAAGGGACGAAAGGCTGGGGGCGTTTTGCGTCAAGCTGCAATTCCCTGCAATTTTTACAAGTTTGAATTGTAGTGCGGTTTTTGCTTCACTTCTACCAGTTTTGGGGAAAGGATTCTCATTGGACGGCCCCTTCGCCACCGCCTTTGGCCTGATCGCATCAGCCGATGCCGCCTTGATGCAGATCATTGGCCTGAGCCTGCGCGTCACCCTGAGCGCCGTCACCATCGCCTGTGTAATCGGCCTGCCGCTGGGCGCAGGGCTGGCGCTGGCGCGGTTTCCCGGCCGTGGCGTGGTGATCGTGTTGTTCAACGCGCTGATGGGCCTGCCGCCGGTTGTTGTGGGGCTGGTGGTTTATCTGATGCTTTCGCGCTCTGGTCCGCTGGGAGATCTCGCGCTTCTGTTCACGCCCACGGCGATGATCATCGCGCAGACATTGCTTATCCTGCCGATCGTCATCTCGCTGACCCGCTCTGTCATCGAGGATCTTTGGTCCGAATACCGCGAACAACTGCGCTCGTTGGGTGCAGGACGGCTGCGCGCGGTGCCGACGCTGTTATGGGACGGGCGGGTATCGCTGCTGACAGGGGTGCTGGCAGGATTTGGCCGTGCCAGCGCCGAAGTGGGCGCTGTTCTGATCGTCGGCGGCAACATCGCCGGACATACCCGCACCATGACAACCGCCATCACACTTGAAACCGCGCGCGGCAATCTTGCACTGGCGGTCGCGCTGGGGATCATCCTTCTGGCATTGACGCTGACCCTCAACGCCCTCGCATGGGCGGCGGGGCAATGGGCGCGGGGACGGCTGGGATGAGCACCGACATCCTGCCCCTGAGCCTTGAGGCGGTCAGTTATCAGATCGGCGACGCGCCGCTTCTGTGCGACATCTCGCTGCGCATCCCGGCAGGGCGGCGGTTGGTTGTGATGGGGGCCAATGGCGCAGGAAAAAGCCTGTTCCTGCGACTGTGCCACGGGCTGATCGACCCCACCACTGGCCTGCGCTACTGGGCCAGCGGCGAGAAACGCGCGCAGGCGCAGGCGATGGTGTTCCAGCGCCCCGTCCTGCTGCGCCGGTCGGTCGCGGCGAACCTTGAGTATCCCCTCACCCTGCGCGGCCTGCCGCGCGCCGCCCGGCGCGAGACTGTCGCCCGCACGCTGGACCGCTTTGGCCTTGCCCCGCTGGCCGCCCGCCCCGCGCGCCTGCTTTCAGGGGGCGAGCAGCAGCGGCTGGCGCTGGCAAGGGCCTGGGCGATGGCCCCGCAGGTGCTGTTCTTGGATGAACCCTCGTCAGCGCTTGATCCCTCTGCCACCCGTACCATCGAAGCAATGATCGAGGCGTTCTCAGCCGAGGGAATCACTATCGTGATGACCACCCACGACCTTGGCCAGGCCCGCCGTCTGGCGCAGGACGTGGCCTTTCTCCATCGCGGCAGGCTGATAGAACACGGCGCCGCCGCGCCCTTCTTCGCGGGACCGGAATCTGCCGAGGCCCGCGCTTTTCTTGCGGGCGATCTGATCTGGTAGATCATGCGAGAGATGCCATGAAAACAAAACATCGCCTTGTGCTTTTCAGCGTTGCCTCGGGCCTTTCCCTCATCTCCACCCCGCCCGCAATGGCGCAGGAGTTCATCACCGTCGCCTCCACCACCTCGACCGAGAGTTCCGGGCTGTTCGACCATATTCTGCCGGTGTTTCAGCAAGACACCGGAATCGCGGTGCGCGTGGTTGCGCAGGGCACCGGGCAGGCGCTTGAAACCGGGCGGCGGGGGGATGCCGATGTGGTTTTCGTCCATGCCCGCTCACAGGAGGAAGCGTTTGTCACCGATGGCTACGGCGTGCAGCGCTTTGACGTCATGTATAATGACTTCGTGATCGTCGGCCCCGGCGATGACCCGGCGGGCCTGCGCGGTGCCGATACCGCCGTTGACGCCATGGCCGCTATCGCCCGGTCGGGCGCGGCGTTTGCCTCGCGCGGGGATGACAGCGGCACCCACTCCGCCGAGATGAACCTCTGGCAAGCGGCCGGGGTCGCGCCCGAGGGCAACTGGTATCTCTCCACCGGCTCGGGCATGGGCGCCACGCTCAACACCGCCGCTCAGGTGCCCGCCTACGCGCTGACTGATCGCGGCACCTGGCTTTCGTTTCAGAACCGCGGGTCATTGGAGATCGTGTTCGAGAGGGATGAGGTTTTGTTCAACCCCTATGGCGTCATCCTCGTGAACCCTGAACGCCATCCGCATGTGAAGGCCGAAGCCGGGCAAAGGTTCATCGACTGGATCACGTCAGACACAGGTCAGGCCGCCATCGCCAGCTATACGATCAATGGCGCGCAGCTGTTCTTCCCCAACGCGGAATAATGCGCAGATCAACCGCGCTCTGGCCTTTGTCGCTTTTCTGCCCCATCTGTGGGACATGTCCGGTCTGACCCCCCTTGATGCCTGCCTCGCGCAGGCGCTGCACAGCACAACACCTGTGCCACCCGAAACCCTCGGCCTGCGCGAGGCGATGGGCCACGCGCTGGCCGAGGATCTGCTTCTGCCCCATGACCTTCCGACAGGGCATGAGGCTCTGCGCGCCGGTTTCGCTGTGAACGCGCTTGACCTGATGGGCGCCAGTGCCGCGCTTCCCCTGCCCCTGCACGACGCCCCGGCGCTCATGCCCGGCATGCCGCTGCCACCGGGCACCGATGCAATCCTGCCTGAGGACCGAACACAGGTCACGGACACCGGGCGAAAGGCCATTGATTCGATCAATCCGGGCGACGGCGTCCGTCGGGCCGGACATGACGGGCGCAAGGGCGATGCGATCGCCCGGGCGGGCCAGCCGTTCGGCACGCGCCACCAGCTACTGGCACGGCTTGCCGGTATCAGCCATGTGCGGGTCCGCCGCCCCCGCGTGCAGGTCGCCATCGATTTGCCATTGGCCACGTTCGTTGCTGACTGGGCGCGGTCGCTGGGTGCGTTGATAACCGACGAAGCGCCGCAGCTGGTCATTCGCCCCACCCGAACCCAGCAGCCGCGCCTTGCCCTGGCCCCCGGTGATACCGGCTGGCTGGCGCGTGATGGCGAGGCGCTGACGCTGGAACTGCCGCCACGCCATGACGGCGGGGTTGCAGCGCTTCTGGCGCTGGGGCTGCCCGCGCTTGCCGCGCTCGGCAGCACAGAACCACGGCCCGTCACCCGCCCGGTTGACCGCAAGATCACCTCCACTGTTGGCCTGTCGGAACTGGTTCTGCTAAGCCGTGCCGAGGGCTACTGGCGACCCGGCCCAGCAGGCACCCTTACCCTGACTACGCTGGCCCGCGCGGCGGCTTTCGCCATTATTCCCCCGGACAGCGAGGGCATTGGCGCACAGACCGCCCTGCCCGGCCTGCCCCTTGACACCGTGCTTGGCTGACCGATGAAAAAACCCCCTCATCAGGAACAATTCCTCCAGATACTGTCGCGCGACGCTGCCGAGGCCGCGTTTCTGGATGCACTGAAACCGCGCCCGCTGGGCATTCAGACTGTTGCACTGGCCGAACTTCCGGGCCGCGTGCTGGCGCAAGACATCGCCGCCCCGGTCGATGCACCTCCGTTTGACCGCGCCACCGTCGACGGCTTCGCCCTGCGCGCCGCCGACCTTTCAGACGCCTCGCCCGCCGAACCCGTCCACCTGCGGCTCAACGCCGAAAGCATCGCCTGCGGGGCCACCCCGGCATTGACGGTAAAACCGGGCACGGCAACCCCGATCGCTACCGGTGCGCCCCTGCCGCGCGGGGCCGATGCGGTGGTGATGATCGAACACACCGAACCCGACGGAAACAGCATCAGCGTCAGCCGTGCGCTGGCACCGGGCAGCCATATCGCGTTCGCAGGCTCGGACATCGCGCGCGGCCAGACCCTGATGCGCAAGGGCACATTGCTGGGTGCGCGCGAAGTGGCAATGCTGGCCGCCGTCGGGCTGGACAGCGCGCCGGTCTGGCGCAAGCCGAAGGTCGCAGTACTCTCCACCGGCGATGAGCTCGTGCAGCCGGGCCAACCGCTGCGCCCGGCCTCCGTTTATGACTCCAATGGCCCCGTCATCGCCGCCGCCCTGCGCGAGAACGGCTGCGAGGCAGTGCATCTGGGCGCGGTGGCCGATGACGCGGAAGCGCTGACAACGGCGGTGCGCGCGGGTTTCGAGGCATATGACGCGCTGATCCTGTCTGGCGGCACCTCAAAAGGCGTCGGCGATCTGACCACGCGGGTGATTGCGGAACTGGGCGCACCGGGCATTGTCGCGCATGGCGTGGCGCTGAAACCGGGCAAACCTTTGTGTCTGGCGGTCTGCGGCGGAAAGCCGGTGGTCGTGCTTCCGGGCTTCCCGACATCGGCCATGTTCACCTTCCATGAACTCGTGGCTCCGGCACTGCGGGCGATGGCCGGGCTGCCGGTGCGCGCAGCGGCACGGGTTGAGGCCAGGATACCGCTCAGGATGTCATCGGAGCTGGGGCGCACCGAATTCGCCATGGTCGCGCTAAGCGACGCACCCGATGGACTGGTAGCGCACCCGGTCGGCAAGGGGTCAGGCGCGGTGACGGCACTGGCACAGGCCGACGGTTTCGTGACGATCCCGGCGCTGGCCGACAGCCTTGCCGCCGACAGCCGCGCCGAAATCACGCTTTTCGGCGAGGGCGTCAGCCCACCGGCGCTGTCCATCATCGGCAGCCATTGCACGGGGCTTGATGTCGTGGTGGGGCGTCTTGCTGACCGGGGAATCCGCAAACGCATCCTTGCAACCGGATCACAAGGCGGGCTGGGTGCGCTGCGCAGACGCGAATGCGACATCGCGCCGATCCATCTTCTGGACCCCGATAGCGCCCGCTACAATTCACCCTTTCTGGCCGATGGAATGCGGCTGATTACCGGTTGGCGACGGATGCAGGGTCTGCTGTTTCGCTCCGGCGACCCGCGTTTTCAGGGGCAGGCACTTGATGCGGCGCTGGCTACCGTTCTGGCCGATGATCAGGCGATCATGGTCAACCGCAATCAGGGTTCCGGCACCCGCGTGCTGCTGGACCGGCTTTTGCAGGGCGCCCGCCCGCCGGGCTACTGGAACCAGCCCGCGTCGCACAACGCCGTGGCAGCCGCCATTGCCCAGGGCCGGGCCGACTGGGGCATGGCGATCCGGCCTGTTGCCGATGCGCAGGGGTTGGGTTTTCTGCCAGTGGCCGACGAGCACTATGACTTTGCTGTGTGGCAATCTCCGGCCAAGCCCGAAGCAACAGCGGCCTTCGAGGTGGCACTTGCTGAAAGCACCGCTGCGCTGAAAGCACTCGGGTTCGAGCGGGCCTAGCGCCTGTGTAAAAGTACCGGTCAGTGGTTTTGCGCAACACGTGCCACCACGCGGGATTGGTGTGCGAAGGCTGAACGCGGTTCAGCGCCACCTTTTCAATTATCCCCGGCAGAAGGTGCATCAGGCCGCCCAGGGTGATTCAGTTGGCGCTCGATCATCTCGGGCTGCAACCCGGCACCGTTGTGAACAAGCGCAACGATGTCACCATCAATCACAATGCTGGCAATGCCGGTCTCGGGGTCATGATAGATGCGGACCTCCGGCTTGACCTCGGCGGCGCCGAAATCAAGCACCAGCCGATCCTCACCGAGGGTGAAATCCATGATCTCGGCAGGCTCTCCCGCCCCCAGCCAGCCGCCAAGAACAAAGGTATCCGCCCCCTCACCGCCGGACGCGATATCGCCGGCACCCAGGATAATCAGGTCGTCGCCTTCGCCGCCGTTGAGGTAATTGACGCCGCTCTTGTCGTTGCCATCCGGATCAAGATACACACCGATCAGCGTGTCGTTGCCATCGCCCCCGTTCAGGAGGTTATTGCCCTCTCCCGCCATCAGCAGATCGTCGCCCCACCCGCCGAGCAAGGTATCGTCGCCCGCGCCGCCGATCAGCGTATCATCCCCTTCGCCGCCGATCAGCAGATCGTTGCCGTCATCGCCATTCATCAGGTCATTGCCGCCACCGCCCTGCAAGGTATCGTCACCGGAACCGCCAAAAAGCGTGTCGTCGCCCGCGCCACCGATCAGCGCATCATCGCCGCCGCCGCCATGCAGAAGATTATTGCCACCGCCGCCGCGCAGGGTATCGTTGCCCTCGCCGCCGATCAGCGTGTCGTCACCGTCACCGCCCTCAAGCTGGCCGCCGTCATCACCCAGCCGCTGCTCTTGCGGGTCCGGTTCAGGCTGCGGGGTGTCGTCACTGATGTATTCATCATCTTCCCACTCGCCCTGCCAATCATCCTCTTCCGGGGTGGGCTGTCCGGGCAAGGGCGCCTCGACCACAGGCAAGGGCGGGTCCGGAGGCAGGTAATAGAACATGTCCTCGCCTTGATCGCCGCCCTCTTCCGGTTCGAGGCCAGGGGATTCGTCGCTTTCAGATGTGGAATCATCGGTATCGTCGTGGCGAACGAAAGCGTCAGCAATACCGCCAACCATCAACAACCCCATCAAACCCACAAGCATCCACATCCCGCGCCCTCAGCTTTGACCACCGGACATGCCGGAACCCGCCGTTCTTCCGGTTTACGCCAGTTCGGATGAACAAAACGAGAATGAAGTCTGGTTAACGCAGGGCTTTCTGCAGAACTGGTTAACGCAGGGTTCGGAAGGCCCATGGTTGATCTTGCCACGTATCTCGCCTATACGCGCGCATCCTCATGCGAATCCGGGTGCGAATCCGGGCATGGGGATGCTCCATGGGCCCTGCTGGACGACATCCCGGCTTGCGCCTTGAACCCGCATCGATAAGGAGACCCCGATGTCGATTACCGTTGAAGAAAAAGCCCGTCTGATCAAGGAATTCGCAACCAAGGAAGGCGACACCGGTTCGCCCGAAGTGCAAGTTGCGATCCTGACCTCGCGGATCACCACGCTGACCGAGCACTTCAAATCCCACAAGAAGGATAACCATTCCCGTCGTGGGCTTCTGATGATGGTCGCACAGCGCCGCAAACTGCTGGACTATGTCCGCGGCAAGGACGAGGCACGCTATCAGTCGCTGATCGCGCGCCTGGGTATCCGCCGTTAAGGCACCCTGCCCCGGAATCAGGAACGCCCGCTTGTTACAAGCGGGCGTTTTTCATTGGGCGATTGCCTCAACGGCGCTTTCCGGGCCAGGCTGTCAAAGACCCAGAATTTCGCGCGCTTCATTGAGCACGGCGACAGACCCATCATGATCACCCGCATTATGCAGGTCTTCACCCTGCTGACGCAATTCTGCGACCTGCGCGCGCTGCTCCTCGGTAATCTGCGCCGTCGGCAGGGCGGCATCAACTTCGGCCATCAGAGCAGGACACATATGGGCGAAGGCGGCGACCGGAGCCATGGCAAGAACGAATGTCAGTGCGGTAATGCGTATCATATCATTCTCCCGTTTACATCGCTGGCGCATCACAGGCGCCGGGATCAACGATGTAATTATACCAGAATGCGCCGATATGCGGTGCACACGCTCTCGTGAAAGGGCTGACACACAGCCGACATCAGCGAAGAGTTGCCGGAGAACTGCCTGACGGGCGGCAGACCTGGTCTTGAGGCGCCGTGCACATGCCGCTTTCCAACGTGGCGGATTTCCTGTATGGACCCCGACCATCTGTGACGTGACGCTCTGACCCCGGCGTGATGCGAAGGATAGGGGTCGGCGGCAATGGGGCCGCCATAGGAACGGGAGACCCGGCAGGGGCCGGGAGTGCTCCTTTGAGGATACGCTGAATGTTTAATGTTACGAAAAAGTCGATCCAGTGGGGCCAGGAAACGCTCACGCTGGAAACGGGCCGTGTAGCCCGTCAGGCCGATGGCTCGGTTATCGCCACGCTGGGCGAAACCTCGGTCATGGCCAATGTGACCTTCGCCAAGGCGGCAAAGCCTGGTCAGGATTTCTTTCCGCTGACTGTCCACTACCAGGAACGCTACTATGCCGCGGGCAAGGTGCCCGGCGGCTTCTTCAAGCGTGAGGCGCGTCCTTCCGAAAAGGAAACGCTGACATCACGCCTGATCGATCGCCCGATCCGCCCGCTGTTCGTGGACGGTTTCAAGCATGAGGTGCTGGTGATCTGCACCGTGCTTTCGCATGATCTGGTGAACGAACCCGATATCGTCGCGATGATCGCGGCCTCGGCGGCGCTGACCATTTCAGGCGTGCCCTTCATGGGCCCGATCGCTGCCGCGCGCGTGGGTTTTGTTGATGGTGAATACATCCTCAACCCCGAATGCGACGACATGCACAAACTGCGCGAAAACCCCGAACAGCGGCTGGATCTGGTCGTTGCCGGGACCAAGGACGCAGTGATGATGGTCGAATCGGAAGCCTATGAGCTGTCCGAGGCCGAGATGCTGGGCGCGGTGAAATTCGCCCATGACAGCATCCAGCCGGTGATCGACCTGATCATCGACTTCGCCGAGGAAAGCGCGAAAGAGCCGTTCGATTTCACCCCGCCCGACTATGCGGCGCTCTATGAAAAGGTGAAAGCCGCCGGTGAAGCGCAGATGCGCGCCGCCTTCGCGCTGCGCGACAAGCAGGAGCGTGTGAACGCGATTGCCGCCGCACGTGAAGCGGTCAAGGCAACCCTGAGCGACGAAGAACTTGCCGACGAGAACCTCGGTTCGGCGTTCAAGAAGCTGGAAGCCTCGATCCTGCGCGGCGACATCATCAACGGCGCGCCGCGCATTGACGGGCGCGACACCAAGACGATCCGCGCGATCAGCAGCGAAACCAGCGTTCTGCCACGCACCCATGGCTCAGCGCTGTTCACCCGTGGCGAAACGCAGGCATTGTGCGTCACCACGCTGGGTACCGGCGATGATGAGCAGTTCATGGATGCCCTGACCGGCACCTCGAAGTCGAACTTCCTGCTGCACTACAACTTCCCCCCATATTCGGTGGGCGAAGTGGGCCGCTTTGGTCCTCCGGGACGTCGTGAAATCGGCCACGGCAAGCTGGCGTGGCGCGCGCTTCAGGCGGTGTTGCCTGCGGCGACCGATTTCCCCTACACCATCCGCATCGTGTCCGAGATTACCGAATCGAACGGTTCAAGCTCGATGGCGACGGTCTGTGGTGGCTCGCTTTCCATGATGGATGCGGGTGTGCCCCTCAAGGCGCCGGTGGCCGGTGTGGCAATGGGTCTGATCCTGGAAGATGATGGGCGCTTTGCCATCCTGTCGGATATTCTGGGCGACGAAGACCACCTTGGCGACATGGACTTCAAGGTTGCCGGGACGGAAAAGGGCATCACCAGCCTGCAGATGGACATCAAGGTTGCCGGGATCACGCCTGCGATCATGGAACAAGCCCTGGCGCAAGCCAAGGAAGGCCGGATGCACATCCTGGGTGAAATGGGCAAGGCCCTGTCGAGCGCTAATGCGTTCAGCCAGTATGCACCCAAGATCGAAACCATGACCATTCCCACCGACAAGATCCGTGAAGTGATCGGCTCGGGCGGCAAGGTTATCCGCGAGATCGTGGAAGTGTCGGGCGCCAAGGTCGATATCAATGACGACGGCGTGATCAAGATTGCCTCCAACGATCAGGCGGCGATCAAAAAGGCCTATGACATGATCTGGTCGATCGTGGCAGAGCCCGAAGTGGGCCAGGTCTATACCGGCACCGTGGTGAAGATCGTCGATTTCGGCGCCTTCGTGAACTTCTTCGGCAAGCGTGACGGTCTGGTGCATGTCAGCCAGATCGCCAACAAGCGCCTGAATCATCCGTCAGACGTGCTGAAGGAGGGTCAGGAAGTCAAGGTCAAGCTCCTGGGCTTCGACGACCGCGGCAAGGTCCGCCTGACGATGAAAACCATCGATCAGGAAACCGGCGAAGAAATCGTCGAAGAAAAAGCTGACTGAGCCACTGCCAGCATGAAATGACAAAGACCCCGGCCCTGCGCCGGGGTCTTTTCGTTTGCGCGGCTTGTGCTTTCAGAAGGGCAGCGGCATCCCGTTAACCAGCACCTGCCCGGGCGGCGTGATCGTCACATGCGATTCGAGATGATCCTCGCCCACCTGGCGCGCCAGCGCTCCCATCATCATCCGCGCCAGAAACGCCTGATCGGCAGGCAACACACCCTCGCGTCCCAGCCGGGCCAACAGGGCCTCACCACCGCGCAGGACGAAGGCGAAAGCCCCCTGCCCCATCGTCATAGCGGTTTCAAGGCTGCCCGTATTGGGGTCGGCGTCAAACCGGCCCGACCCTTCGAACACCGCCTGCCCAAGCCGCAGCGACAGCCGGTCCAGCCGAAGCGCGGAAAGTTCGATCGGCTCGTTAATGATATCGGCCTGCGAAGGGTCCACCAGCCAGCGCCCTTCGGCCACCATTTCCAGCGCCAGATCGGCGGTTTCCCCGGCCAGGGTTCGCGCGCCCAGCAGCAGCCAGCTTTCATCGCTTGCCTGAATCCCGTCAGCCTCCAGAATCAGGCCGAAAATCTGCGTGGTGTCGGTCATCACCAGCGGCATTTCAAAACGGCCAAACATCCGGTTACCCCGGAAAATGCCCTCGCCGCTGCCGAATGCACCCGAAACCTGAACATCCAGTGCCGTACCATGCGCTTCCAGCCTGCCGTCACGCAACATCAGCGTGCTGTCCGAATGGCCTCCGACGCTGTCGACCCGCAACTGCTGACCGCCCAGCACCTGCTGGCTGCTGCTGCGCGAGGCGGCGGCCTCGTATTCCATCCGCAAAGCGAAGCCCTGATCGAAAACCGCAGCGACCGAGGCCGGATTCTCCGAGAGTGCATCCAATGCGTCAATGCTGAAGCTGACGCTCACGTCATCGAGCCCGGCAGTCTCGCGGCGTTGACCGTCCGCCCCCCCTCCGGGGCCGTTGCCCCAGACTTGCGCATAGTCCAGCGCCGCAACCCGCAGATCACCTGTCAGATCAATCCGCGCCCCCTCGGTCAACTCGATCACGCCCTCAAAGGCGTCAAACCCGATGCGCAGGCTGACCACCTGATCGCCTCCATACCCGGCGGGTCCGTCAAACCGAACCTCGATCCGCTCAAACGCGGGGGTCAGGCGCAGCCAATCCGGTCGCCGGTCAAACAACAGTTCACCGTCGAAATCGATCTCGATGTCGCCGGGTCCGGGCACGTCGAGCGTCGCGCCAGACGATGGAATGATCACAAAACCCTCGCTGCCCCGTGACTCTACCGCCAGCGTCGGGAACCGAAGCACCGCGCCGCCACCGTCGGGGTGGATGCTAACGCCGCTCACCTCCAGCCCGCTTTGGGTATCGCTCACGCCTTGGGTCGTAACCCGCAAACCGACCTCGGCAAGGCTGTGTCGCAGCATGTCCCAACCCACTTTGGCGCGCTGGTCCTGCGCGAAGGCAGCGTGCAGTGAAAGCGCCCACACAACGGGAACGAGAGCGAGCGAGCGTGAAATGGTGCTGAACGACATCGTAGCCTCCGGGCTGGTTCGCCAGCCAGTGTTTGCACTCTTCCACCAGCGGTCAAGCCGGAAAGACGGCCTGCGGGGCTGGTCAGGCAGCGATCCGCACGCTACCACAGGGCCAACCTGTTTGCAGCACCCGGAGGATGACATGTCTGCAGATCCTGAATGGGCGAATGCCATCGCTGGAAAGGCCGTCCTGATCACCGGCGCGAGCCGCGGGATCGGCGCGGCCACGGCCCGGCTGTTCGCCGCAAAGGGCGCGAAGCTGGGCCTTGCCGGACGGCCCGGCGACGCACTCAAGGCCGTCGCCGATGAAACCGGCGCCATCCTGCTGCCCTGCGATGTCGCTGATTTCAGCGCTGTACAGGGGGCTGTTGATGCGATGGTCGAGCAATTCGGCGCACTGGATGTTCTGATCAACAATGCCGGTGTCATTGATCCGATCGCGCCTATGGAAAGCGTTGATCCGGCCGAATGGGGCCGTCAGATCGATGTCAATCTGAAGGGCGTTTTCCACGGGATGCGCGCCGCGTTGCCGTTAATGCGCCAACAGGGGCAGGGCAGCATTCTGACGGTTGGTTCAGGCGCTGCCTATAACGCCCTTGAAGGCTGGTCAGGCTATTGCGCCTCCAAGGCCGGGGCGATCATGCTCACCCGCGCCGCACATCTGGAAGCGGGCAGCGCTGTGCGGGTGCTCAGCCTTTCGCCGGGGACAGTGGCGACCGATATGCAGGGCGCAATCCGCAGTTCCGGCATCAACCCGGTCAGCCAGCTGGATTGGTCGGCGCATGTTCCGCCCGAATGGCCCGCGCACGCGCTTCTCTGGATGTGCAGCGCTGATTCCGACGACTACCTTGGCGCCGAGGTCAGCCTGCGTGAACCACAGATCCGCGCCAGACTGGGGTTGGTCGCATGATATTGCGTGAAGAACATGGCCCCCTCTGGGTGCTGACCCTGAACCGCCCTGAAAAGGCCAATTCGCTGACGCTTGCGATGATGGAAGAGCTGATCAACCATCTGGAAGAAGCCAATGGCGTTGTCGAGGCGCTGGTTCTGACCGGCGCGGGCAAGGTGTTCAGCGCCGGGGCCGACCTGGACGAGGCGCGCGAGGGGCTGGCCACCGATCCGATCTGGGAAGACCTGTCAGGTCGCATCAGCGCCCTGCGCTGCCTGACCGTCGCGGCCCTCAACGGCACGCTTGCAGGCGGGGCCTTCGGCATGGCTCTGGCCTGTGACGTCCGGCTGGCAGTGCCCGAGGCGAAGTTCTTTTACCCGGTGATGAAGCTGGGTTACCTGCCCCAACCCTCGGATCCGGGGCGACTGGCGGCACTGATCGGCCCGGCGCGGGCGCGGATGATCCTGATGGGCGGCGCGAAGATCCAGGCCGACGAGGCGCTGGCCTGGGGCCTGATCGACCGCATCCACCCGCGCGAGGCGTTGCTGGAAGCGGCAACAACACTTGCCGCCGATGCCTGCGCCGCGCCGCAAGGCCATGCAGCGCGGATCAAGGCGATGATCCCGCGGACCTGGGCCCAAGCCTGACACTACCTTTAAAAAGGACAAGCTTTTCGGCAGGAACTGCCAGAAACGAACAACATGCGGCGTTTCGCCTGATTTGACGCAAGGTCGAAACGCTGCAAGCTTCTGGTGGCTTCCGAACGGTGCTAGACTAACGCCATGATGCGGTTACGAACCATAGCCATTACCCTGCTCGCGCTGGCCGTTATGGCCAGCAGCGTCACAATGGCCGTGGCCCGCAACCAGCCGCGCCCTGTTGGCGAGATGATCTTGTGCACCGGCTATGGCATGGTTGTGGTCAACGTCGATGCCCAGGGCCAGCCCACCGGGCCGATGATGCCCTGCCCCGATTGCGTGCTTAATCTTGTCGGGCTGGCTGACGCGACCGCCGCGCTGCCTCAGCCGCCGCAGGTGCTGATCGCACAGGCGCATGCCTTGCGCAGCCTGCCTGCCCCGGTGCCCGGCACCGCAGTTTTTCACAATCCACGCGCGCCACCTGTCGCGGTCTGATCAGCACACCATCAGACTCATTCAATCGACAGGATAACCCATGTTCCGGACTTTCACCGCCGCCTCGGTCGCGGCACTTTTCGCCCTGCCTGCCCTCGCCTGCGACGGGTTCGAAGCCCATGATGCCTATGCCCGCACCTCGACAGCCATGTCGCAGTCCGGCGCTGCGTTCATGGTGCTGCACAACCACGGCGACACCGATTGCCACATCACCGGCGTGCGCTCGGATATCTCTGCACGCACCGAACTGCACACACATATCGAGGACGCGCAAGGCGTGATGCGGATGGTCGAGGTGGAGGAGGGCTTTCTCATCCCCGCCGATGGCGAACATATCCTGCAACGTGGCGGGGACCATGTGATGTTCATGGGCCTCAACCGCACCCTGGCGCAAGGCGATGTGGTCGAGGTGACCTTTGTCTTCGTGGACGGCACCGAAAGCTCGGTCGCAGTAACCGTCGATCTTGAGCGCCAGCCGCAGGCGCAGGCGCATGGCCACTCGCACAGCCATTCCCACGGCAACTGATGCCACCATCGGCAGACCCCGGATCAGATCCGGGGTCTATGCCACACGCAGCCGCAAGATGACCGGCGCGCCGGTCGCGGCGATCCGGGCTTCCGCCCCGGCAAGCGGTTCTTCGACCACGGCCATATGCCAGGCATTGGCGTGAATGATCCTGCCCGGCGCACTCACCAATGCCACATGACCTTTCCAGAATATCAGATCGCCCGGCTCTTCCTGCCCGGAATCAAGCGATTTGCCCGGCAGCGCGGCCTGCAGATCGCTATCAGGCGGGCAGGGAAGGGCACAGGCGCGCCGCGCAGCCTGCACCAGACCTGAACAATCGATCCCCGCACGGCTGTTGCCGCCCCACAGATAGGGCGTGCCCAGAAAGAGGCGCGCCACATCGACCGGATCGGCAAGAATGTCGCCCAACGGGCGCAAGTGACGGCCCGGGATGAAACCCAGCGGCGTGCGGGCAAATGTACCCTCTTCGGTCAACACCTGCACCCGCGCGCCGAAAGACAACGCGGCAACATCCGTGCTTTTGATATCAGCCCTGCTGTAGCAATGCGTCGCCGGGGCACAGACCAGATGTGTGACCGGATGGTCCGGGCCAAGCACACCCGCTGCCAGCCAGCCGCAATACCCGTCGTCCTCGTCAAAACCAAAGACATGATCGCCGCGCCGCTCCAGTACGCAAAACCGCGTGCCGTGCAGCAACTGACGGTCGCGCGCGCCCTCCGGCGCGGCGCGCAGATCGGCCAGCGGTGCCACCACACGCGCCCACTGGCCAGGGGTGAATGCCACCCCCACCAGCGTGCCGCGCAGGCTGTCATGCGCCACCCGCTCGGTGGCGCGGTGAAAACGCCGATCGCTCATGTGCCGTTTTCCAACTCCAACACCCCAGGCAACGCAACCAGCAACGCCCGCGCGCCCTGCCCGACACCCCCTTTGGGACGGGCCGGGGCATCCTTTGGTTGCCAGCCGTAGAGGTCGAAATGCACGAAGCGCTGTGCCTGGTTGACAAACCGGCGCAGGAACAGTGCCGCCGTGATCGACCCGGCCATCCCGCCCGATGGCGCATTGTCCAGATCGGCGATACCGGGCTCGATCAACGGCTCATAGGGGTCATGAAACGGCATGCGCCACAACGGATCGGCTTGCGCCAAGCCAGCGGTTGCCAACGCCGCGGCAAGTGCATCATCCTCGGTGTAAAAAGGCGGCAGGTCCGGCCCCAGCGCCACGCGGGCGGCGCCGGTCAGCGTGGCCATGCAGATCAGCGCATCGGGGCTTTCCTCATCGGCGAGCGCCAGCGCATCGGCCAGCACCAGCCGCCCCTCGGCATCGGTGTTGTTCACCTCCACCGTCAGACCGTTGCGCGCCGTCAGAATGTCGCCGGGGCGCATGGCGCTACCGGAAATCGCGTTCTCCACCGCCGGGATCAGAACGCGCAACCGTACCTTCCAGCCCAGTGCCATGATCATCAGCGCCAGTCCCAGCACGGTGGCGGCGCCACCCATATCCTTCTTCATCAACCCCATTGAGGTGCCAGGCTTGATGTTCAGCCCGCCAGTATCGAAGCACACGCCCTTGCCCACCAAGGTAATGCGCGGCCCCTCCTCGCCCCAGCGCATGTCAAGAAGCCGTGGTGTGCGGTCCGAGGCCCGGCCAACCGCGTGGATCAACGGAAAGTTCTCCAGCAGAAGATCGTCGCCATAGGTAACGGACACCTGCGCATCAAATTCCTCGCCCAGCGCCAGAACAGCGGTTTCCAGTTCTTCCGGCCCCATGTTGGCGGCGGGGGTGTTGATCAGGTCGCGCGTCAGCCATTCGGCAGCGGCGATGACCTCCAGCCGCCCGGCATCAACCCCTGCAGGCGGTTTGAGCGTGGGCAATGCAGGGGCACCTTCGCGCCGGAACCGATCAAAGCGATAGCCCGCCAGCAACCAGCCCAGCGCATGTTCGCTCAGCGCGTCAACTGGATGATTGCCTGCGATATGATAGTTGCCAACCGGCAGTTTTGCACGCGCTCCGCCAAGAATGAACCTCTGACGCCGCCGATCCTGCGCATTTCCCATTCCGACCGCCGCCAACGCCAGCCGCCCCGCGGAATCGGGCACCAGAGCCACTTTGCCCGCGGCTGCGGAAAAGCCGGTATCGGCCAGCCAGTGACGCACCCTTTCCGGCTGACTTTCCAGCCAGTGTGTCAGCTCCTCAGTGCAGACGGGGTGAAGTGGGACCGAGGCGCTGTCAGCGCTGGCGAAAGAGGCGGGGGCAGGACGCATGGTTGTTCTCGCGCGGTTGAAGGGCTTGCCAACAACCTAGAGCAATTCCATCCGAAGTTGGAACCGCTTATGCACCGCCAAACGCAATCACGAAACCGGCTGGCAGGATTCAGCGGCCGTGCTGGTTCCCCCCAACAGGATTGCTGCTGACCCGGCGCGTCCCCATGATGCTGAAATAGCCGGAATACGTCCTACCAATGAGCGCGCGCACATCGAGTCGTCCGGGCCAGGCCGTCCGCCAGTTGATAATGGTTGTCGGTCAGAGGGAAAGGCCCGGCATTTCCCAAACCTGCGCAAGCGAGCGATCACCGATGCGCACGAGCCGTTCCCAGACCGCGCGATAGGCGATCATGTCGCCACGAGCGGCAGCGGCGCGCAGATCACCCGCCACCCGAGCAAGGCTGACCAGGCCGATATCAGCGCAAAGGCTTTCGACGCGCTCTGCCTTTTGGGGCACGGCGTTCAGAACACCATTGCGAGTTGCCTGTTCAATCTCGGCCAGTCTGTCCGAAATGTCTTCGATGGAATCCATCACGAACCCTTCGGCCGCCCGGTCGCCCATCTGACGAAACAGCGTTTCAAGACGCGGCGCGTCGATAAGGATGCGTTCGGATTGCCTGAGTTCTATTACGGTTGCCACACCGGTACCTCTTTTGACCTGCTCCCATTCACCTGCCGTCAGGTTGGATGGACCGAGTTAAGAAAGTCTTGTCGGTGTGGCAGAAAAAAGGTCGAATTCGACCGGGAATGTGAATAACACTGCAAGGCGAGCTTCTGGAAGGGACATAAAGCATGATCGAGGCGCAAAAGCTGCCTTTATTCCTCGTATCTCGGTATCGCACGTGGAAAATGACAACCTATGCCGAGAACCGAAGCTGGTATCACCACCTTGCCGAGCAGGGGCAACACCCGCGTTCGATGATCGTAGCATGCTGTGATTCGCGCGTTCATGTCGAAGCGCTTTTCAATGCCGATGCAGGCGAGTTCTTCATCCATCGCAACATCGCCAATCTGGTACCGCCCTACAGCCCCGACGGGCAGAACCACGGCACATCGGCGGCGGTCGAATACGGGGTGACGGTGCTGAAGGTGGCGCATCTGGTGGTGCTGGGTCATTCCAACTGCGGTGGCATTCGCGGCTGTTATGACATCTGTTGCGGGAACACCCCGGAAGAAGAGGTCAAATCCAGCTTTGTGGGTCGCTGGCTGCTGAATCTGCGCCCCGGCTATGACAATGTCGCAGGGATCGAAGACCCTGAAGAGCGAATATCGGAACTGGAGCGCGAGGGCATTCGCATTTCACTGGCCAATCTGATGACATTCCCCTTCGTGCGCGAGGCTGTCGAGGCCGGCAACCTGACGCTGCATGGCCTGTGGAAGGACATCGGCGAGGGGCGGCTGGATTATCTGGACCCGGAAACCGGCACCTTTCTGCCAGTCTGAGCGCGCTGATTTGAAGGAATCCCGGTCAAGGGGCTTGCATTTCCCGTAAAGCTGGCCTTTATATTCATCTTTGTGAATAGGAGTGCAGTAATGCCCCAGACCGGCCAGAACCGCTTTGTCCCAGCTCTTGTCGAAACCCTGCGCGATGGCTACGGCCCCGCCCGGCTGCGTCAGGATGCACTGGCCGGGTTGACCGTCGCCATTGTCGCGCTGCCATTGTCGATGGCGATTGCCATCGCCGCGGGGGGCACACCCGCCATGGGGCTTTACACAGCTATCGTCGGCGGTTTCGTCATCTCGGCGCTGGGTGGCAGCCGCTATCAGATCGGCGGGCCGGCGGGGGCCTTCATCGTTCTGGTCGCAGGCACTATCGCGCAGCACGGCATTGGCGGCATGATCGTGGCGACGATGATGGCCGGGGTGATCATGGGCGCAATCGGTCTGCTGCGGCTGGGAAGCTATATCAAGTTCATACCCTATCCGGTCACCGTGGGTTTTTCGGCGGGAATCGCGGTGATCATCTTCTCCAGCCAGATCAAGGATCTGCTGGGATTGACACTGTCCGAACCGGAACCCGCGCATATCCTCGAAAAATTGCCCGTCCTGTGGGAAAGCCTGCCCAGCGCCAATGCCATCACCATCGCACTTGCCTTTGCGACCATCGCGCTGATCGTCGGGCTGAAACGATACGCGCCCCGGCTTCCGAACCTCTTGATCGCGGTGATGGCCACGACGCTGACGGCGGCACTGCTGGGTCTTCAGACGCCGACCATCGAATCGGCCTTTGGCGCGGTGCCCGCAGGTCTGCCAATGCCCAGCCTGCCACATATCGATGCTGCATTGCTCATCGCCGTGCTGCCGAACGCCATCGCCTTCGCGCTTCTGGGCGCCATCGAAGCGCTTTTGTCAGCCGTGGTGGCAGACGGGATGACCGGCCACCGGCACAATTCCAACATGGAACTGGTCGCCCAGGGGGCTGCGAATATCGCGGTGGGTCTGTTCGGCGGGATGGTTGCCACCGGCACCATCGCACGCACCGCCACCAATGTGCGCGCGGGGGGGCACGGGCCCGTTGCAGGGATGTTGCATGCGGTGTTCATCCTGCTGTTCATGCTGGTCGCCGCGCCGCTGGTGGGCTTTGTGCCACTTGCCAGCCTCGCAGGGGTGCTGGCAGTGGTCGCCTGGAACATGATCGAACGCGATGCCATTGTTTCTCTCTTGCGCTCGTCACGGGCCGATGCGGCCGTGTTGCTGGTCACGCTGGGCCTGACCGTGTTCCGCGACCTGACCGAGGCCATCGTGGTGGGTTTCGCGCTGGGGGCCGTGCTGTTCATTCACCGCATGTCGAAAGCCGCAGAGGTGGTTGAACAGCGCACCACCGAAGCCGAGGATAGGGCCGAACCGATTGATCCCGAGATCGTTGTCTACCGAATTCGCGGCGCGTTCTTCTTTGGCGCCACAGCCTCGGTGGGGGCGGTGCTGGACAGAATATCGGACAAGTACCGTGGACTGCTGATTGACCTGTCGGATGTGACGCTGATCGATTCCACTGCCGCGCACCTGATCGAACAACTTGTGCACAAGGCCGAAAAGCGCGGTGTGGATGTCATGCTGACCGGAACCACGCATGATTTGCGGGTGCAGCTTTTCGCCCAGGGCATCAAGCCGCCCAAGGTGAGTTATGAAAGCTCGGTTGCGCTGGGGATGCGTAAATTGCGTCACAAGCTGGACCATCGGCAAGAGGCCGAAAAAAGCGCCGGTGCGGAGCATCCCCAAATCGCCTGAAGCACAGCAGGCCGGGAAAGGGGGGTTTTCCACCCCCCTCTTCGGCTACGCCGAATTCACCCCCCGGAGGATATTTGCGAACAGGTGAGAGGGTGGGCGATTTCACCCATGAAAGCCCTTCACAGAGGTCCAAGAGGACACTAGGGTCTGGCGCGATGGAACAGTATGTGATCATGGCTCCTTGATGAATACCGCATCGCCAAGTCCGGGCGGCGTTCCTGCCAGCCGTCTTGCCTCCATGGCGAGGTTTCTTCGGTGCGCATCCGGATGAGTGCTGCCTGCATCATTATCCCGGCGCGATACGAATCCACCCGCTATCCAGGCAAGCCACTGGTGCCCTTGAAGGGCGTCACCGGTACTTGTCGCAGCTTGCTTGAGCGTGTGCTGATCGCCGCGCGGCGCGCCGCCGACGCGGTGGATATCAGTGGCATCCATGTTGCAACAGATGATGACCGGATCGCTGCTGAAGCCGGACGGCTGGGGGCGCAGGTGATCATGACCGACAGCGCCTGCCTGAATGGCACCGAAAGGGTGGCTCAGGCTGTTGCACGCGCCGGGATCACGGACGAGATCATCGTCAACCTTCAGGGCGACGCGCCCCTGACCCCGCCCGCCTTTGTCGCATCCCTTGTGCAAGCGATGCGCGCCAATCCTGCGTATCAGGTGGCAACACCCGTTCTGCGCTGCTCGCCCGAAGCGCTGGAGAACTTTCTGGCCGACCGACGCGCGGGCCGGGTCGGGGCGACCACCGTTGTGAGCGATCTGGCAGGACGGGCGCTTTATTTCTCGAAAGAGGTGATCCCCTATACCGGCGGACAAGCATTGCGTGATGTGCCGGTCTTTCATCATGTCGGCCTTTATGCCTATCGTCAGACCGCCCTGCGCGCCTATACCGATACGGGCATGACCCCGCTGGAGCGGATCGAAGGCCTGGAACAGTTGCGCTTTCTGGAGACCGGGCAGAAGGTTGCTGCCATCGAGGTTGAGGCGGACGGCGCGGATTTCTGGGAGCTGAACAACCCCACAGATGTACCGCTGATCGAAGCGTATCTGGCGCGAATGGGCATGGATTGACGCCATGCCGGGGTGCATTGGCGCAAGGCTTTTGCTATGCGCCAGAGCGCAATAGAGAATGAGGGCAGCGTGAGCGAAGAGATCCTGATGGTGGGCGCCGGGCTTTCGGGCGCCGTGGCGGGGCGGGTGCTGGCCGAGGCCGGGCATCGCGTGACGGTGGTTGATGCGCGGCCTCATATCGCGGGCAACTGCCATACCGAGCGTTGCGCCGAGACCGGTGTTCTGGTCCATGTCTATGGCCCGCATATCTTTCACACTGACGATGCCGAAGTGTGGGAATACGTCAACCGATATGAGCGCTTCCTGCCCTACAAGAACCGCGTCAAGGCCACCACTGGCGGCGCGGTCTATTCGCTGCCGATCAACCTGCACACGATCAACCAGTTCTTCGGCCAGACCCTGCGCCCTGACGAGGCGCGCGCCTTCATCGAGGCGCAGGCCGATGCCTCCATAACCGATCCGCAGACCTTTGAGGAGCAGGCGCTGCGATTTGTCGGGCCCGCGCTTTATGAAGCATTCTTCAAAGGCTACACGCTCAAGCAATGGGGCTGCCACCCGCGCGAGCTGCCCGCGTCGATCCTCAAGCGCTTGCCGGTGCGCTTCAATTATGAGGACGACTATTTCAGCCACCGTTTCCAGGGCATGCCCGAGCAAGGCTATACCGCGATGGTGTCGCGCATCCTGGACCACCCCGCTATCACCGTTCGCCTGAACACCCGCTTCAGCCGCGATCAGGCCGGGCAGTATGCGCATATCTTCTATTCCGGCCCGCTGGATGGCTGGTATGGCTGCGATATCGGGCGGCTCGGGTATCGGACGCTGGATTTCGAGCGCTTCACGCATCAGGGCGACTGGCAGGGCTGTGCGGTGATGAACTATTGCGAGGAATCGGTGCCCTTCACGCGCATCACCGAACACAAGCATTTCGCGCCCTGGGAAAAGCACGAAGGCTCTGTTCTCTATCGGGAGTATTCTCGCGCCTGCGGTGAGCAGGATATCCCCTATTATCCGATCCGCATGGTCGAGGAGAAGGCATTGCTGCGCACTTACGTCGAACGCGCGCGGGAAGAACGCGGCGTGACCTTCATGGGGCGGCTGGGCACCTATCGGTATCTGGATATGGATGTCACAATCCGCGAGGCGCTGGATTGCGCGCGACTGTTCCTGAAGACCCGCAACGCCGGAGAAGAGATGCCGGCATTGGCGGTCAACCCTCTCTGACACGCGGGACATGAAGCGCTGGAAAGGCCACTCAAGATGCAACTGCATGAATTCATGTGCCCGCAGGTCTGCCCTGACAACCAATGGCTGCGCGACAACCCCGGCGCTTTGGCCGACTACCCCGCGAGCCTGATCACGCTTTGTGATTTCGATGCCGGTATGTTGCACTTTCAGAAGAACAAACAGCGCGCGCTCGCCTCACTACCGATTTCGGCGCTGGACAGCGTCGAAGACCTTGGCATGAACAAGGCCGAACGCACGATCGAACTGGTCCAAAGCCTGCGCGGTCGGGTGCGCGGTGCGATCGTCGCCAATATGCGCGACGCGGCCCCCTTTAACCCCGAACTCTATTTCGGGCGCGAGGTGAATATCCTGCAATACAACCGCCGCAAGGGCTGCCGCAGCGCGGTGCTGTGGCGGTTGCCGGGCTATTATGAGCCCAGCGAAAAGCTGGGAGGGACTTTTCAACGCGAGGTGACCGAAACCCTGCGCTTTCGCGACAAGAAGCCAAAGATCTTCTGGCGGGGGGCTTTCAGTGGCGGACGCTGGCTGAACCCCTGGCACCGCAGCACACCCGGCAAGCCCACTGACATCGCTGCCATCGAGGCTGCGGCGCCGTGGAATTCACGCGCACTTGCAGTGCTCTTTGGTGCAGCCAACAGCGATTTTTGCGATCTCCGCTTCGGGATCAATCGTCGCAAACTGAATCTGAAACCGGGTGAACCGCCCAAAAACAGGTTCATGGGCCGTCAGGTGAAACCCGAGGTCATGCTGGAGCATCGCTACCTTCTGTGCCCCGCCGGACATGACGTGGCGACCCAGACCTACTGGATTCTGAACACCAACAGCGTGGCCCTCAAGGAAGAGACGGAATATGAGGTTTTGCCCGACTACTTCCTGAAACCCTGGGTGCATTACGTTCCCATCGCCCCCGGACTGACCGACCTGCGCGAAAAGTTCGACTACCTGGAAGCCAACCCCGTGCTATGCGAGGCAATCGTCGAACGCGCGCAGGAAGCCTATGCAAGGATCATCCGGCCCGAGCCCTGGCAAGAGGCCGAGGAAATCGTGTTGGATCGCCTGGGGGTCAAGATCTGAACGCAACCCGCTCTAGCCGGAGTAACCGCCCGTCTGGTGCCAGTTCCAGGCGTCGCGGATCATCAGGCGCAGCGACGAGCGCCGTGGTTCCCACCCCAGCTGTTCCTTGGCGCGATGGCTGCCCGATACCAGGCTCGCCGCATCCCCCGCCCGGCGCGGTCCGAAGTGATGTGGCACCGTCTTGCCGGTGGCGGCGCGACAATGGCTGATCACCTCGCGCACGCTGAAGCCCGCGCCGGTGCCGAGGTTGAAAACTGCGCTTTCCTTGCCTTCGCGCAGCCATTCCAGACCCAGGACATGCGCTTCGGCCAGATCGACGACATGCACATAGTCGCGCACACAGGTGCCGTCATGGGTGGGGTAGTCCTCGCCGTGGATCACCAGCTCGGGGCGCTGACCGTCGATCGCTTCCAGCATCACCGGAATCAGATGCGTCTCGGGGCGGTGGTATTCACCGACCTGGCCATCGGGATCGGCACCGGCGACATTGAAATACCTGAAAATGACCGAGCGAATGCCATGGCTGAAGCCAAAGTCGCGCAAGATCTCCTCCACTGCACTCTTGGAGGAGCCATAGGCGTTGATAGGCGCTTTCGGGCTATCTTCGGTCAGGACAACGCCATCCTGCTCTCCATAGACCGCGCAGGTCGAGGAAAAGACGAACTCCTGGCACCCGGCCGCCGCCGCCGCTTCGATCAATGTCAGTGAGCCCAGAACGTTGTTGCGCCAGTATTTCCCCGGATCACGCATCGCTTCGCCAACCAGGCTTGCGGCAGCGAAATGCATCACGGCAATAGGTGAATACTCGGCAAACGCGGCATCCAGCGCCGCACGATCGGTCAGTTCGCCTTGCACCAGCGGCCCAAATTTGACGGCCTGCGCCCAACCCGTACTAAGATTGTCGAATGTTACGGGAACGATACCGCGCGCGGCCAGCACCTTGCACGCATGCGAACCGATGTAGCCTGCACCACCGCTCACCAGCACATGATTCATTTGCGCACTCCGAAACAAATAACCCCGGTCGCAAAACGACGGTCGGGACGGATTGTCAAGCGAAGCGCGTTACGGCTTCACTTCTCTGATCACCGGCGCGGCGTCATGGGTGGCAAGCCGGTCGCGGATCAGCGCAAAGAAATCGTCGCGATACTCAGGATGATCGATGGCGTGATCGACAATCGCCGACAGATAACCGAACTTTGACCCGCAATCATAGCGCGTGGCGCTGCATTTCAGCGCGGCCACCTTACCCTCTTGCGCCAGTTGGTCGATCGCATCCGCCAGTTGGATCTCGCCGCCCGCGCCCGGCTTGAGCGTGCGCAAGCGGACAAAGATCTCTGCTTCGAACACGTAGCGCCCGAACGATGCCAGTTGCGATGGCGCCTTGTCCGGCGTGGGCTTCTCGATCAATCCGGCCACTGCAATCTGGCTGCCAATATGCTGCTTTCCGGGCACCACGATGCCATACTTCGAAACTTCGCCAAGGGCGACCTCGTCGACACATAACAGATGTCCCGGTGCGCGATCATAGGCTTCGATCAGTTCTTGCGTCGGCAGCGGGTCGCCCTTCATCATGTCATCCGCCAGAAGCACCACGAAGGGTTCGTTGCCCACGGCAGGTGCCGCGCACAAAACGGCATGTCCCAGCCCCAGCGGCTCTGCCTGTCGCACAAAAATGCAACTCACCCCCTCGGGAACGATATTGCGCACCATTTCCCGGACCTCGTGCTTGCCCTTGGCGGCAAGCTGCATCTCCAGCTCCAGGTTGGCATCGAAATGGTCGCCGATGGCCCGCTTGTTCCGCCCGGTGACGAAAATCAACTCGGTGATCCCCGCCGCGATCGCTTCTTCCACAGCATACTGGACAATCGGCTTGTCAATGATCGGCAGCAACTCTTTGGGCATCGCCTTGGTCGCCGGAAGAAACCGGGTTCCCAGGCCAGCCACCGGGAAAACAGCCTTTTTAATGCGGCTCAACTGAGTCTCCTGCAAAGTGTTCTTCATATAATTCACCAAACGCTAACCTATCCGAAAGACTGGTGCAATCCGCAGCCCAGCCCAGACAATAGGTGACATTCGACCGGTGCGCAAAACGACATGGCAGTACTCAGCTCAAAAACACGAAAAACCGCCCATTCATTCT
The DNA here is from genome assembly GCA_964496915.1 of uncultured Rhodobacter sp. GTDB lineage: Bacteria > Pseudomonadota > Alphaproteobacteria > Rhodobacterales > Rhodobacteraceae > Pararhodobacter. The sequence goes on along the minus strand of CAZCAX010000001.1, from coordinate 219,377 downwards.
CCGCACCCAAAAAAAGCCTACAAATTCCGTTAAGAAAGTTGCATGACAGCCCTGACCTATATGGTGCGTCATGGCATTGCCAAGCTATTGTTGCAAAAAAGCAGACGAAGAATTGTCAATGGGTGAACAATGCTGAGTTTCGTAACCTCGCTGCCTCGATCAGCGAAACAGGCCGTTCTTCTGTTCCTGGATATGGCCCTGGTGCCAATTTCCGTGTCACTGACTGTTTTTCTGCTTTCTGGCGAGTTCATGTCGATCGCCTGGGTGAAGGAACACTGGATCTCGCTGGCACTGCTGACTGTGGCCGGGGGTGGGATTTCAAGCTTGCTGGGGCTGCCTCGCATTCAGTTGAAATCCTACGAGATCTCGGCCATGGGGCGCAGCGCGCTGCTGGCATTGGCCCTGTCCGGATTGATGGTTGCGCTAAACGGTGCCATGGATGCGCCCGGACCGACCAGCGCACCCGTCGTCTTTGCCATGATCTATCTGGTGCTCAGCGCGCTCTCCCGGTTGCTCATGCTGAAACTTCTTCTGCATATCTACCGCCGCGAAGTGCAGAGCACGCGCGTGTTGATATATGGTGCCGGAAAAACCGGAATGCAGCTTGCCATGGCCCTCAAGCCGCACGAAGCGATCCGCGCGCTCGGCTTCATCGATGACAACACTGTGCTGCACAAGCTGACCGTGGCAGGGCTGCCGGTGTATCCGTCGCACAAGCTGGAACAACTTATTCGTGATCAGGCGGTGGACCGCGTCTTGCTGGCGATGCCCTCGCTCAGCCCGCCGCGCCAGGCACAGATCGCTCGGCGCGTCGCCAAGCTGGGGGTTGACGTGCAGGCGCTGCCTTCGTTCGCGCAGCTTGTGGGACAGGAAGAAATCATTGACAGGCTGGCGCCTGTTCTGCCGCACCACTTTCTGGGGCGCCCACGTCTGGATTCCACGTTGCGCGGCGGCTGTATGGCCTATCGCGGCAAATCAGTGATGGTGACCGGCGCGGGTGGGTCGATCGGGTCAGAACTGTGCCGGCAGGCTCTCAACTGCAAGCCGTCACGGCTGGTTTTGTTCGAAGTGGCCGAGTTCTCGCTTTACAACGTCGAACGCGAGTTGCGTGCCCTGGCCGAGGATACAGGCTGCGAGATCATCCCGGTGCTGGGTTCGATCAATGACGCACGCAAGGTGCGCGATACCATCGTGAAACACGGTGTCTCGGTGGTGCTGCACGCCGCCGCCTACAAGCATGTGCCATTGGTCGAGGCAAACCCCGAAGCCGGGATCACCAACAATGTCTTTGGCACCCAGACCCTGGCGCAGGCCGCCGTGGATACCGGCGTTGAGCGATTCATCCTGATTTCCACCGACAAGGCAGTCCGCCCCACCGGGATCATGGGTGCCTCAAAGCGGCTGGCCGAGATCGTGATCAGCGATTTTGCGCGCCGGTCGGAAAAAACCACCTTCACCATGGTACGTTTTGGCAATGTTCTGGGCTCGTCCGGGTCGGTCATCCCACTGTTTCAAGAACAGATCTTGCGCGGTGGCCCTGTCACGCTGACCCATGAAGAGATCACCCGCTTTTTCATGACCGTTCAGGAAGCGACGCAACTCGTTCTCTGGGCCGGAACCCTGGCCAGAGGCGGCGAGATATTCGTGCTCGACATGGGCAAGCCCGTCCGTATAGCCGAGCTGGCACGTCAGGTGATCGAGGCCGTGGGCTATACCGTGCGCGATTCCAAAAACCCAGAAGGGGATATCGAGATTGTCACCACCGGCCTCAGGCCCGGAGAGAAGATCCACGAAGAACTGTCGATCAACAGCCAGCTTCGGTCGACAAAGCACCCGAAACTTTCCTGCGCGATCGAAGGCAGCCTGTCGGAGTTCGAGATCACGCGCGCGCTGCACAGCCTGCGCGTGCTGGTCGAGAGCGGCGATCATGTCCGGCTGGCGGAAGAAGCGATGCGCTGGGTCCGGCGTGATCTGGAAACCGCAGCCCCGAACTCCGCCATCGATAACGCCGACCACACACGAAACTGATCAGCAGCGAAACGAGCCGGCATTCCTCCTCAGCCGGGTGACGCCGCAAACGTCGTGTCAGATGATATGAATATGCTCTGACAGGATGCCGATATCATCGAAATCGATCAACGTGATCGTGGTATTCGCTGCTGGCCCGAAATCAAGAAGGATGTTGCCGCTGTCGGTCACGGTGCCATACCGTTCGACAATCTGTTCAGGTGTCAGATCCATCCGCCGCCACAGCGACGATGAAAGGCGCAGGATATCGCCTTCATCCGGGTTGAAATCCATGATCCGGTTGCGGTCATCGTTGCGGTAAAAGATGAAGGTGTCTGCGCCGGGTCCGCCAAACAGCCAGTCATTACCCGGACCGGCGATCAGCGTATCATTACCCTCGCCGCCATAGAGCGTGTCATTGCCGCGCCCGCCCCAGATCCGGTCATCGCCGCCGCCGCCCTCAATCAGATCGGGGCCCCCACCGCCGCCCAGCAGGTCGTCGCCCGGCCCGCCGTAGATGGTATCGCGGCCCCCCCCGCCCCAGATGACATTGCTGCCGCCACCGCCGTAAAGCAGGTCATTTCCCGGCCCGCCCCAGATGGTATCGTTGCCGATGCCGCCCCAGACAGTGTCGTCGCCGGGGCCGCCCCCGATCAGGTTGTCACCCCGGATGCCACGAAGCAGATCATTGCCCCGACCGCCCCAGATGGTGTCATTCCCGCCCCCGCCCTCCAGCGTGTCATCGCCGGGCGTACCCCATATGACGCGCCCCTCGCGGGGGTCTGGGCCAGGTTCCGGCTCTGGTTCGGGTTCTGGCGCTGGTTCGGGCTCTGGCGCTGGGGCCGGCGGCGGTGCTGGCGCTTCGTCCTCCTCTTCATCTTCAATGATAGGACGGGTGTTGTCGGCTCGGATATAGGGCATCCTGTCAGGCCCCAGATGCCCGCCCGGAAACAGATCATCAGCGCTTAGCGGCTCGCGGTTTTCCGCTGTCAGCACAATGACATTCCCCCGGTATTCGATCCGCGCGCCGGTCGCGGTTGTTGTGATCGTCAACTGCCCGATATCGCGCAGCATCGGCCATTCGGTCACATCCAGTCGATCGGTCCCGCGCTCGAAGTCCAGAATATGCACGGTGCCGCCGCCTGCGCGCATCACGAACGTGTCGGCCCCGGCCCCGCCACGCATCCAGGTTGTCCCCGGCCCTGCTACCAGGACATCCGCGCCATCCCCACCTTCAAGCGTATCGCGATCCGATCCGGCAATCAGTATGTCATTGCCGGTCGTTCCGCGCACCAACTCGGCGTTGCGGGTGCTGCCGGTGCGCATTGTGCCCAGATCCTCAAGCGAGAGGGTGAAATGCGTCATCCCGGAATCGCGCTGCGATCCGGCAAACAAATGCAGCGTATCGCCGACCACAACAGCCTGGAGCGCGGAGACATTGTGAAGCGCGGTTTCCGGCCCGTCGGCGATGGTCTCCAGCAAGACCATTTTTCCGCCGGGCAGCATCACGAACACGCTCAACCCGTGATCGGCACCCCCGGCAATGACAAAGACATGATCACCCGACGAAACCGTGGTCATCGCCTGAACCCCGGCAAATCGTGTGGCGGCGGTGTCGATCAGGTGATCGGTTGGTGAAAGCGAGCCATCTGCCCCCAAGCGCATCACCGAGAGCGACGAGGTGCCCGCAGCCGCCAGCACCACATAGGTCTCGCCACCAATCTCCACCACCTCCATCGCCGTGGGCGCATTCACGCCGAGTCCCTGCCGCATGCCCATCGCGTCCGTTTCCGTCAGCCGCCCGGTATCGCCGTCACGGCGAAACACCGTCACCCCATGCTGGCCCGCATCGGCCGCCAGCACATATTCGTGGCCATCAAGGGTGACATGCGTCAGCGAGACAATCTGTCCCTGCGCATAATCTTCGGGAAACAGGTTCAGCGGATTATCGGCATGTGTTACCCATGCCTCGACAATGCCGCGCCCGCCGTTAGAAGCCGAATGCAGCGCATCGCTCCAGTCCAGTCGCTGGTTTATCGCCAGCCCGCCGGTATCGCCGATACCATAGCCGATCAGCCCCTGCGGCGTGGCGCCGACAAACAGCACCGGGCCATTGCCGTGATCGCCCAGAACGATCCGCTCGCTCACAAGTTCTGTCAGGTTGGGCGGAAAGATCACGGTTGTCTGAACCGTGACCTCGCCGCCATCATCGATCCGGTAGCCGACCAGACCGCCATTTCGCCCTGTGGTCGTATAGATGTGCACGCCCTGCTCCGTGACGTGAACGGCAATGTCCCGTATCCGGTCGTCGAGCAGATCCACACCCGTTTCGACGACGCCTTGAAGTTGCAGACGCATCATTCCACCTCATTTCCCACCGCCTTCCTGATCCCATGGCAAGCCGCAGGCAGACGGCGCGGAACAATGGCGAATCTGCGGCCTTTCGCTTGTATTTTAGCGGATCAAGCGCGCGGCCCGGGCAAAGCGTTTGACAGCAGGGGGTATTTGTGACTTCACGCATCGGTCACGAAACGCGGGAAGAAGCATGCAGCCAATTGACAGCAGCAGCGAGATTACCACAGGTGAATCAAGGCCTAGGGAACGCCTTGTGGCGGTTGTCGTGACCTGCAACCGGCTCGCACAACTGAAGATTACGCTTCCCGCACTTCTGTCCGCACCGCACGCGGATCTGGCGGCGGTGCTGGTGGTCGACAATGCCTCGACCGATGGCACCGGCGACTGGCTGGCCGCACAAACCGACCCGCGCCTGAACGTGCTGACAAGCGCATCCAATCTGGGCGGTGCCGGCGGGTTCGAAACCGGCTTACGCCATGCCGTCGTCCATCTGCGTCCTGACTGGGTGGTGGTGATGGATGATGACGCACGCCCGGAACCCGGCGCGCTGGCCGCCTTTCACGCGCTGGATCGGGCGGGCCTCGACGGATTGGCCGCCGCCGTTTTTCACCCCGATGGCACTATCTGCGAGATGAACCGGCCCACGCTGAACCCGTTCTGGCACAAGCGCATCTTCCTGCGCACCGCACTGGGCGGAGGGCGTGGTGCGTTTCACCTGAATGCACAGGATTTTGCCACGCCCGGCACCCGGCCGATTGACGGCGCCTCTTTCGTTGGGCTGTTCCTCTCGGCACGGGTGTTCGAAAATGCGGGCTACCCGGACGGAAGGCTGTTTCTGTACGGCGACGACGCAATCTATACGCTGGGACTGACGCGCGCAGGCTTTCGGCTGGGGTTTGACCCGGCGGTGCGGTTCGAGCATGACAGCACCACCTATTCCGTCACTGACCGACGCATCCGGCCGCTGTGGAAAGTCTATTACTACCACCGCAACCTTCTGATCCTCTATCGGCTGGCGACCGGGATGTTTTTCTGGCCGGTGCTGCTGCTGATCCTTCCACGATGGCTGGGCCGCCTGCGCCATCACGGCGGCGAAAGGCGCGCCTTCCTGCGGCTGCTCGGTGCGGCCATTCGTGACGGGCTGATGCGGCGCACCGATGTCACGCATGACAGCATCCTCCGCCGCGCGCAGCTCTAATCAGCGTTCAAGCAGATCGCGATGGTGACGACGCACCAGCAACAGGCCCAGCACCGCCGGTATCAACGCCCATAGCAGAACATAGGTGATGGAAATGTATTCAGGCCGGTAGATCGGATAGAAACCATCACGCATCAGGCCGGTGACGTGAATCATGGGGTTATACCACAGATACTGCTGCGCCATATATGGCAGGTCATCATACAGCAAGATCACCCCTGACATGATCATCAGGGGGGCGGTCAGAATGCGCCAGATGTTTTCTGTCACAGGGAAACGCATGAACATGTAGATGTTCAACGTGCCGATGCCAAAGGCCATGAGCGCGGCCAGCGCATAGGCGCCAAGAATCTTGCTCCAGTCCAGATTGGTACTGATGTCTTCATACACGATCACGCCGGTCAGAATGATCCAGGACACGATCAGCCCGATCATGATGTTCAGCACAAACCGTGCGATCACCGCATCAATCCAGACGATGCGCGGGTATTCCAGCAGCGAGCTTGCCTGGCTGAGTGACTTGGCAATCAGTGTGGAGTTCTGCTTGAACATCTGGAACACCAGAATCCCTGTTGCCTTGAACAGGATATAACTGGTGCCCAGGCTGGGCGAGCGCTGCAGAAGCGAAAAGGCGAAGGCAAGCATGAGGATGACTGCCAGCGGTTGCACGACAGCCCAGATGTAGCCCCCGGGCTTTGTACCAAAACGACTGGCCATCTCGCGCAGGATCAGCGCCATGATCGAGCGCAGGGGCGCATACCGATGCGCCGTACCGCGAGTGGCAGGCCGCAAGCCTGGTGGAAACATTTCCGATACGCGAGGCAAGTCTGATGAGGACAGGGCACGATTCCTTGTGCTGGCGTTTTCAGGCGGAAGTATGTAGAAAAACAAGACCGGACTCAAACATAACGATCGAGAGCAGAACTTGACAGAGACGGCACAGGCAAAGGCCGGAGGAAACCACCCGAAGGTCATGCAGGCGGCCAAGAAGGCTGTCCGTGCAGGCCGCAGGGCGGCACGCAAGGCAGCTGCTGCTTCCGGCAATCAACACAACACCGAGTCCGGGGTTGAAGAGCAGGCCCCCGCCCGCCCCAGAGTCGAACCCGCCAAACTGCGAAAGCGCCATTTCGGCCTGATGATCAGCCTTGTTGTGGTGATCTTTCTGCCGCTTCTGCTGACAATAATCTACCTGTATGTCTTTGCCGAAGATCAGTACGCTTCCAACACCGGCTTCACGGTGCGCACCGAAGAAACGAGTTCGGCCAGCGATCTTGTCGGCGGGCTTTCGGCTTTCATGGGTGGTGGCGGAACAACGAATACCGATGTTCTGTATGAATTCATGCAAAGTCAGGAGATCGTCAGGCGCATCAACGACCGAATTGATCTGACCGCTCACTATTCGCAAACCTGGCCCGGAGACCCGGTCTTTTCCATCTGGCCTGACGCTTCGATCGAGGATTTGTTATGGTATTGGCGGCGCGTGGTGCGGATTTCCTATGACAAGGGCTCGGGCCTGATCGATATGCAGGTGCGCGCGCGCGATGCGCAGACCGCTCAGGCAATCGCGCGGGCCGTCGTCGAGGAAAGCGAACAGATGATCAACGCGCTGAACGAGGCGGCGCGCCGGGATTCGACTGCCAATGCGCAGCGGGACCTCGACGATGCGCTGATCCGCCTGCGCACCGCACGCGAGGCACTTGCCGAATACCGCGCGCGCACCCAGATCGTTGATCCGATGGCCGATATCCAGGGGCGCATGGGCGTGCTGAACAATCTTCAGCAGCAGCTTGCCGAAGCCTTGGTCGAACTCGATCTTCTGGCAGAGGTTGTCACTTCCGACACCGACCCGCGCTTGCGGCAGACACAGCGCCGGATCGAGGTGATCCGCGCGCGGATCACCGAAGAGCGGCTCAATTTCGCAACGCAGGACGTCACCGTCTTTGACACCGACTACCCCTATCTTATCGCCCAGTTCGAAAGCCTGCGCGTCGACCAGGAATTTGCCGAACAGACCTACCGCGCCGCGCTGACGGCACTGGATGCCGCGCGTTCGAACGCAGCACGCCAGAGCCTTTATCTTGCCACCTATATCAGCCCCACGCTGGCCAGTCGCGCCGAATATCCGCAACGTCTGACGCTGATCGGGCTCACGGCAATGTTCCTGCTCCTTGCATGGTCGATCATGGCCCTCATCTATTACTCTATCCGCGACCGCGGCTGAGGTGCTGAACCCGGGCCCGTTCGCATAACGACATGCGTGACTGTGATGATACGGATAGAAAACCTCTCAAAAGGATTCTGGGTCAAGGGTGACTATATCCCCGTGTTCCAGGGCCTTAACATGACGGTGCCCTCAGGCCGCTCGGTGGCACTCCTGGGCGGCAATGGCGCGGGAAAGTCGACCCTGTTGCAGCTTGTCGCAGGCACCTTGCGCCCGGACAGTGGCCGCGTGTTCAGCGATGGTGCCATATCCTGGCCCATCGGCCTTGCCTCGAGCTTCCACAAAGAGCTGACGGGCGAGCAGAATACGCGCTTCATCGCCCGCGCCTATGGTGTGGATACCGATTCCCTTTGCGATTTCGTGCAGGACTTCGCCGAGCTGGGTCAGCATTTCCGGGCGCCTATCCGCACCTATTCGTCGGGAATGAAATCGCGCCTGACCTTCGCTATTTCCATGGGCATCCAGTTCGACACATACTTGGTTGATGAGGTAACAGCCGTGGGTGACGCAAAGTTCAAGCGCAAGAGCCGGCAATTGTTCCGCGAGCGTATCAAATCTTCCGGGGCGATCATGGTCAATCACAACCTCAACGAACTGCGCGACTATTGTGACTGCGCGATGCTGCTGCACGAAGGGGAGCTGCGCTTTTTCGAAGACCTGGGCGAGGCGCTTGAGGCTCATAAACGCCTGATGGCTTGAATAACCCGATGCTTCCTGTCAGACGCACGCTGACCTTCGGTAGCATCGTGCTTTGGGGCCCTGATGACCAAGACAATTTACGTTCACATCGGTCACTTCAAGACCGGCACCACGGCGCTTCAGGTGTTTTTCAAGCGCAACGCCGCACTTTTCGCGCAAGAGGGGCTTTTGTACCCTGACGTTCTGGAACTGAACGCCAAGCATTCTGCACTGGCCTATTCGCTTTATCGCGCCGTCGGCGTTGAAACCCTGTTGCATGATTACGATCTTCCCGACTCCCCTGCAGAGATGTGGGAGGGGTTGTTCGAGCATATTCGCAACGCCCCGCAGCCTGCCGCGCTGATCAGCAGCGAAGAGTTCATGCGCCTCGGTGCGCATCCCGAAGCCGAAGCCCTGCTGCGCCAGATCGTCGGCGCCGCGCATGGTATCGACTTTCGGATCATCGCCTATCTGCGCGCACCCCGGGGGCACACGCGGTCCTGGTATAACCAGTTGGTCAAGATGCGGATACCTGTTGGGGATTTCAACACCACCCTGCGCAGCGGCATGGAAAACGTGCATCTTGACTACAGCGCGGCGATCCGGCCCTGGGTGGATATCTTCGGTGCCGACCGGGTTACCCTGCGACCGTTCGAAGAGCGGCTTCGCGGCGGCTCGGCACTTTATGACGATTTTCTGGCATCGATCGGCCATTCCATGCCCGAGGGGGTCGAGTTCCCGCAATCAGACCCCAATCCGCGCATCGACGATCAGGTGCTTGAAATCGTGCGCCTCTATCGCAACGCGGGCTTTCCGAAGCCGCTGATCCGGCAAAGCATTGAGCGTGCGCTTGAGTATTTCGCGTCAGAAGAGGAGCGCCTGCCAACCGACAGCCCCGAACTCGACGCGCTGCTTGAAACCACGCGCACCGGTCTTGAGGGGCTGCGCGACCTGCCCGGCAGCGGGCTGGATATCGACCTCTTCCTCAATGAACTGCCCGAACCCGAAGATGAGTTCTCGCTCGCCCATACCCGTCAGATCGGGTTTCTGTTGAACGAGATCATGCTTCTGCACACGCGCCTGCGCAAAGCGCTCCCGGCCCTCGAACGCCGCATCGATGTGCTTGAGAAGAAACAGGGCAAGGCAGCTGAATGAAGATTCTTTATTACAACTGGGTAGACTATCTTGACCCCGAGAAGCGCGGCGGGGGCGTCAGCATCTATCAGCGCAACCTTCTGGCCGCGCTTCATGCTCATGGCGGCTATGAAGCGCATTTCCTGTCGTCAGGCATCGCGCATGAGTTTCGCCGCGGCACGCCCCGCTGGGCCGAGTTGCCCCCCGCCACCGGCAACGCCCCGGCCCGCCGGTTCGAGATCATCGATGCCGGGCTCATGGCCCCGTCGCATGCCGATTTCGGTAGCCCCGCCCAGCTGGAAGAAGCCGCCAGCGAAGCCGCCTTCATGGACTTCGTCGCCCGCAACGGGCCTTACGACGTGATCCATTTCAACAACCTCGAAGGGTTGCCCGCCAATGTGCTGCGCGTCAAGGAACGCTGGCCCGCCACGCGCGTTGTGCTGTCCTTGCACAATTACTATCCGTTCTGCCCGCAGGTGAACCTCTGGCGCAACGAGGCCGAGAACTGCACCGACTATGCCGAGGGGCAGCGCTGCGTCTCCTGCCTGCCGGTGCGCGCCGACCCCCGTTCGGTACGGCTGGCGCATGCGGTTTCCTGGCGGCTGAACCGGCTGGGTATGGGGCCGGGAACAGCGACGTTCGACAAGGGGTTTCGCCCGCTTCTGGCATTGGCCTGGCGCAGCTACCGCAAGCTGAAACTGCTGCGCCGCCGCCCCGCGCCCGCCGCTCTTTCGGCGGCGGTGCCGGTTGCCGCGCCCATCGCAAACGCCGGTGCCGCCTTTGCCGCACGCCGCGCCGCCATGGTGGGGCTGATCAACACCCATGCCGATGCCGTTCTATGCGTCTCGGACCGCGTGCGCCAGATCGCCGAACATCACGGGCTGTCGCCGGAAAAACTGCACACCTCGTATATCGGCACCACCGAGGCCGCCAAATGGCAGACCACGCAGCCCAAACCCCGGATGCTCCGCGCGGATGGCACCTTGCGGCTGGCCTATCTGGGCTACATGCGCCGCGACAAGGGTTTCTTCTTTCTGCTCGACGCGCTGGAGGCCCTCCCGGACCCCCTTGCCGCCAGCCTGCGCCTGACCGTTGCCGCGCGGCGTGGGGAAACGTCGGTCGTGGCCCGGCTGAAAGCCCTTGCCCCCCGTCTGGCCGAATTGCGCATGGTCGACGGCTATACCCATGCCGGGCTTGATGAGCTGCTGGCCGATGTGGACCTTGGCCTTGTCCCGGTCATGTGGGAAGACAACCTGCCGCAGGTCGCCATCGAGATGCACGCCCGCCACATACCGCTCATGACCTCCGACAGGGGCGGCGCACAGGAACTGGGCCGCTGCCCTGCCCTGACCTTCCGCGCCGGCGATACCGCCGATTTCGCCCGCGTGCTTGAAACCGTTCTGGAGGAACGCATCACGCCCTCCAACTATTGGCACAACGCCATGCCCCCCGTGACCATGGAGGCCCATCTGGCCCAGTTGCTGCCCATTTACGAGGAAACGCCATGAAAGCCCTGATCCATATCGGAACCCCGAAATCGGGCACCACCTCGATCCAGGCTTTTCTCAGGCTCAATCAACAGCAACTCAGCGCGCAAGGCTTCCATTGTGAACCCTTCGACCCGAAGAACCTTGCGCAACTGGAGCTTGCCACCGTCGGCGTGATCCGCGCGGGCGACACGGTGAAAGAGGCCAACAAGCGCCACGCGCTGGGGGTGGGCGACCGTGACAGTCAGATAGCCTATGTCAACAGGTATGAGGAAATGCTGCGCAAGGGCGCAAAGAACTGGCCCGAGGAGACCTATCTGGCCTCGGCAGAGCAGGTGCATTCCTGGCTTTCCAGCCCCGAGCGCATCACCGCGCTGGACCAGTTCCTCGGCCAGTTCTTTGATGAGGTGCGCTACGTCGTCTATTACCGCCCGCAGGAAGAATTCATGCTCTCCACCTATTCGGAACGCATCAAGCGCGGCGAACTGATCACCTTTGATCAGCATTTCAAGCAGCGCCTGCGCAAGATGAACTATTGGCGCAAGGCTGAAATGTGGACAGGCATTGTCGGCAAGGACCGTTTCATCCCCCGACTGATGACGAAAGATGCCCTGCGGGGTGGTGATCTGCTGGATGATTTCTGCGCCGTTGCCGGGATCAACCGCGCGCCACTGGAAACACCGCCGCGTATGAACCTGTCGCTTTCGGCCGAGGAAATGGCGCTTTATCTGAAGTTGGGCCGCCTTGTGCCCGCGCGCACCCGTTCTGGCGGGCCAAACACGCTGTTTCGATCGCTGTTCAAGGTGGCGCGGCTGGCCCTGCCCAGGCCCGGCTCGAAAATCACGCTCACCGATGACCAGCGCCGCCAGATCCGCGACGCCAACGCGGCTTCGAATGACAAGTTGCGCGCGGCCTACTTTCCCGGGCGCACCACGCTCTTTGCCAACGGCTGACGACGGGCGATGAAGGCGTTCATCCATATCGGGATGCCGAAAACCGGCTCATCGACCATTCAGTCCTTTCTGAAGATCAACGCCGATGCCCTTCGCGGTCAGGGCATCCGCCATGATCCGGTAAACCCGCGTTTCGGCAGCCAGTATGAGCTGGCCACCGCCGGGCTGGTGCGCGCGGGCGACACGATGTCGGATTCGGTGGCGCTCAGGGTGCTGGGCCTGCATGACCCTGACGCCCAGCGCGCCTATGTCGATGCTTTCGAGGCCCGGTTACAGCAGGGGCGGCGCGCATGGGGCGAGCAGGTCTATCTTGGCTCCAGCGAGCATATCCACGCCTGGCTGACCAAGGCTGAACAGATTCGTGCGCTGGATGATCTTCTGCAACGTCACTTTGATGGGGTGCAGTATCTGGTCTATCTGCGGCCGCAGACCGAAATGGTGGTCAGTGCCTATTCTGAACGCATCCGCCGCGGCGAGACACTCAGTTTCGAGGACCATTTCAACAGCCGCCTGCGCACGCTGAACTATTGGAAATCGCTGCGGCTTTGGGCACGGGTGGTCGGCGAGGATCGCATTACCCCCCGGCTTCTGACACCGGACGCGCTGGTAGGTGGTGACTTGCTTGATGATTTCTGCGCCCAGGCCGGAATCGACCGGGCCGGGCTGAAAACCCCCCGCCGCATGAACACCTCGCTTTCCGCCGAGGCCATCGCCCTGCGCCGCCGCCTCAATCAGTTCCTGAAGGTGCGCAACCGCCACGGAGCGCGCGCGAAGCCCTATCAACTGGCCCTGCGACTGCTGGAGCCACGCCTGCCCCGGCCCGGCACCCGGCTGCAAATGTCCGAGGGACAGCGGCGCAGGATTCTGGCCGATCATGCCGAGGGAAACGAAAAACTGCGCGCGCGCTATTTCCCCGAACGCGCTGTTCTGTTTCCGACTGACGATTAACCCACGAACGCCTTTTCCACCACGAACTCGCCTGGGTCAGAATTGGCCCCCTCATGCAGGCCCCAGCCTTCCAGCAGGGCCTTCACATCGCGGTTGAAATCCAGCGAGCCGCAGACCATCGCGCGGTCGGTTTCCGCCGTCAGTGGGCCGGGCAGTCCCAGATCGGCAAACACCTGCCCCGAGGCCAGCGTGTCAGTGATCCGCCCCATATGTGGCCCTTTTTCGCGGGTGGTGGTGGGGTAGTAGTGCAGCTTTCCCGCCACCATCCCGCCGATCAACGGATCATCGCCCAGCCCCTTGATCAGCGCTGCACCATAGCCAAGCTCGGACCGCTCGCGGCAGCTGTGCATCAGGATCACGCGGTCATATTTTTCATAGGTTTCGGGGTCGCGCAGCAGGCTGGCAAAGGGCGCCACACCGGTGCCGGTCGCCAGAAGCCACAACCGCCAGCCGGGCTTGAGCGCGTCATGCACCAGCGTTCCCACCGGCTTGGGCCGCAGGATGATCGCATCACCGGGCCGGATGTGCTGCAGGCGCGATGTCAGCGGGCCACCTGGCACCTTGATCGAATAGAACTCAAGCGCGTCATCCCAGGAAGGCGAGGCGATGGAATAGGCGCGCAGCAGGGGTTTGCCATTCTCACCCGGCAGACCGATCATAACAAACTCGCCGGAACGGAACCGCAGGCTTTGCGGACGCGTCACCCGGAATGAAAACAGCCGGTCATTCCAATGCGTAACACTGGTTACTGTCTGCGCATCGGGCAGCGCCCGCGCAGCGGCGGAAAGAGTGGTTTCCATATTCATGCAGTCTTTCTTTCCTCAGCCACGCAGCCGCGCCTGATAATCATGCGCGCGCCAGTCGGCGCGAAAACGCCACTGGTCGGCGGGTTGGCGCGCGGCCAGATCGGCGCTGATTTCCACCTCGTCAAAGCCGGAGCGCCGCGCCATGGCGTATTGATCGGCCAGCACATGCCCATGCGCCCGCAGCCGCCCACCATAGCCCAGCCGCCGCAACCGCCGCGCCAGTGTAAAGCCCCGCCCGTCATTGAATGCGGTAAAGAGGATGCGGATCAACCCGGCGCGCGGCAGCAGCGGTGCCAGATCTTCGGCCTGGGTATCGGCTTGCAGGTCAAGCCCGGCGCGCAGCACCGCAACCCCTTTTGCCAATTCGCCCGCCGTGACAAAACCCGCTTGCCAATCATCGGCGGCAAAGCCCGTATCAGTGACGATCACACTCATGCCGCGTCCTCCTTCAGCGCAGCACGCAGCACGCGCCCGCCGGCAAAATGAATGCCGCATTCGGTTTTGTCCTGCCCGCGCCAGCGCCCGGCGCGGATATCCTCGCCCTTTTCAACGCGGCTGGTGCAGGGCATGCAGCCGATCGACGGATAGCCCCGCGACACCAGCGGGTGACGCGGCAGCGCGTGGCGGTCGATATACGCGCCGATATCCTGCGCCGCCCATCCCGCCAACGGGTTCAGCTTGATCCGCCCGGTGCCCGCTTCGGCCTCGAACGGCGTCAGTCCGGCGCGGCTTCCCGCCTGAAACCGCTTGCGGCCCGTGATCCAGCCATCGAACCCTTCCAACGCTTGCGCCAGCGGCAGGGTCTTGCGCAAAGTGCAGCAATCATCGGGCCGGGCGCGGTGCAGCAGGGCGTCGGGGTCGTGGCTGAACAGCGCGTCGCGGTCCGGTGTGATGATCCGCAGATCACGCAGAACCAGTGTTTCAGCCAGTTCCCGCTGATAGGCCAGCGTTTCAGGAAACAGCATCAGTGTGTCTATGAACAGAACCGGCGTATCGGGCGCGATGCGTGACACCATATGCAAAAGCACCACCGAATCCGCCCCGAAGCTGGAAACCAGCGCCACCTTTCCCACTGCGGAATCAGACAGCGCGCTCTCAAGCATCCGCTCGGCGCTCAGCGCACCATAGCGGGCATTCAGCCCTTCGGCCCTGATGTTGGCGTCAAGCGGCATAAGCCTTCTCCTCGGGATAAAGGGCAGCCTTGAAGGGCGCGGCCCCCAGACGGCGATAGGCTTGAAGGAAACTCTCATCCGGCCCCGCACGCCGCGCCAGATAGGCCGCAATCAGCCGCTCGATGGCGGGCACGATCTCGTCATAGGCAAAGCCGGGGCCTGCGCGTTCGCCGATCGCGGCCGCCTCGGTCCCGTCGCCGCCAAGGGTGATCTGGTAGCTTTCCACCCCCGCCTTCTCCAGCCCCAGAATGCCGATATGCCCGACATGGTGATGCCCGCAGGCGTTGATGCAGCCCGATATCTTGATCTTCATCGCGCCGATTTCCTGCTCCAGCCCCAGCGCCTCGAACCGCTGCGCAATCTCTTGCGCCACGGGGATCGAGCGGGCGGTGGCCAGCGCGCAATAATCCATGCCGGGGCAGGCGATGATGTCCGAAATCAGCCCCACATTCGCCGTCGCCAGCCCCACCGCCTTCAGCGCGGCGTGAACGGCGGGCAGGTCGGATTTGTGGACATGCGGCAGGATCACGTTCTGCTCATGGCTGATGCGCAACTCGTCATGGCCATAGCGTTCCGCCAGATCAGCCATGACGCGCATCTGCTCTGCCGTTGCATCGCCCGGCGTCGCGCCATGCGCCTTGGTGGATATGGTGACAATCGCATAGCCCGGCGCGCGGTGCTCGTGCAGGTTGGTATCAGCCCAGGCGCGGAACACCGGGTCAGCGGCGCGGGCGCGGGTGTAGGCATCAACCGGGGCATCGCGGAAAGCGGGCGGCGCGAAATCCTGCTCGATCCGCGCAAGGATCTCCTGATCCGCCCCGCGCCATTCCGCCCTTATCTCGGCAAACCGCGCCTCAATCCGTGCGCGCAGATCCTCCAGCCCCAGCTCGTGCAAGGTGATCTTGATGCGGGCCTTGTATTTGTTGTCGCGCCGCCCGAACGAATTGTAGACCGACAGGATCGCCTCGACATACGGCAGCAGATCCGCGCGCGGCAGGAAATCGCGCACCACCATGCCCAGAAGCGGCGTGCGGCCAAGGCCACCGCCGACAATCACCTCAAACCCCGGCTGGCCATCGCGCTCGACCATCCGCAGGCCGATATCATGCGCGCGGGTCACGGCGCGGTCATTCGGGCTGCCTGTGATGGCAACCTTGAACTTGCGGGGCAAGAACTGGAATTCAGGGTGGTCGGTGGACCATTGGCGCAACAACTCGGCCACCGGGCGCGGATCGGCAATCTCGTCCGCGGCAGCCCCGGCGAAATGATCAGCCGTCACATTGCGCACGCAATTGCCCGAGGTCTGGATGGCGTGCATCCCCACCGCGCCCAGCGCATCCAGAATGTCCGGCACATCGCCCAGTTTCGGCCAGTTGAACTGGATGTTCTGGCGCGTGGTGAAATGGCCATAGCCCTTGTCCCATCGCTGCGCGATCATCGCCAGTTGCCGCATCTGGGCGCTGCTCAGCGTGCCATAGGGAATGGCCACGCGCAGCATATAGGCATGAAGTTGCAGATAGAGGCCGTTCATCAGGCGCAGCGGGCGGAACTCTTCCTCGGTCAGCGCGCCGGAAATGCGGCGTTCGACCTGCGCGCGAAACTGCGCGTTGCGCTCGCGGATGAAGGCTTCGTCGAATTCGGTGTAGCAATACATGGTCTGGCTCCTGTCAGGCGGTGTTCCGGGCGGCGTTCAGCCGCGACAGAGCGCCTCCTGCTTGCCGTGGGCATAGTTCGACGGGCCGCGCCTGCGAAACGCCTCACGGAAATGGGTGGGTTCGGGGCCGTCAGCGCCAGGTTTAGCGGCAGCCAGATAGGGGCCAACGATTGTGTGGGCCTGCCCCTGCGCCCAGGCCAGCCGTTCTTCGGCCTGTGCGGCATCGGTGAACAGCGCCGCCTCACGCGGGTTCCCGGTCCACTGGTTGTCAGCACTCAGCCAGACAGCCTCGCCCGACAACAGCGCATTGGCAGTAACAACAGACGGCGTAAAACGACGGCTCATAGCGCGGCCTCCAGACGTTGGGTGCCAGCCGTCTCGCGGGGCGCAATGCCCAGCAGCAGCACGGCAGGTCCGGCCAGTTCAGCCACCACCTGCGGCAGCGTTGCCAGTGTGGCAGGAAGGATGTGCTGGTCCGGGCGGCTGGCGTTTTCGACCACGCTGACCGGTGTTTCGGGCGCGGCCCCATGCATCAGCATCCGCCCCTGAATGAACCGCGCGGCGCGCTTGCCCATATAAACCGCCGCCACCGCACCGGGCCGGGCCAGCGCCTGCCAATCCTGTTCGGCATAGCCCTTGATGTCATGGCCGGTCACCAGCCGGGCCGAAGCATTGCGCCCGCGCCGCGTCAGGCTTTGGCCCAGCGCCGCCGCCGAAGCCGAGGCGGCGGTGATGCCCGGCACCACCGCCCAGTCGATCCCCGCAGCATCCAGCGCTTCGGTTTCTTCATCCAGACGGCCAAAAACCGAGGGGTCGCCGCCCTTCAGCCGCACCACATGCGCGCCACTTTCAGCATGCTCGATGATCAGGCGGTTGATTTCTGATTGCGGGGTGGAGGGGCCGAAGCCCTCCTTGCCAACGCCGATCATCAGCGCCTCGCGCCGCGCCAGTTCCAGAATGGCGCCCGGCACCAGCCGGTCATGGATCACCACATCGGCGCGGTCCAGAAGCTTACGTGCTTTCAGCGTCAGCAGTTCCGGATCACCCGGCCCCGCGCCCACCAGATCAACCCGGCCTTCGCGCGGGGCTTCAGCCAGATGCCGCGCCAGCAGGGCATTCAGCGCGGGCTCCAGCGCCTCCTCACCCTTTTCAGCGGCACGCGGGCCGGTGGTGTCATAGTATTCGGCCCAGAAATCGCGGCGCTTGCGGCCCATCGGCAAGGCATCGGCGGCGGCGCGAAAGGCCTTGCCCACCCGCGCCAGCAGCCCCAGCGCCACCGGCAAACGGGCCTCCAGATCGGCCTTGATGGCGCGTGCCAGAACCGGGGCCGCACCCTCGGTCCCGATCGCCACCACCACCGGATCACGGTCCACGATGGCGGGGGTGATGTAATCGCTGTCTTCCAGATTATCGACGATATTGACCAACGCGCCCTCGGCGCGGGCAATCGCCGCCACGCGCGCATCCTCGGTCGCGTCTTCTGCGGCCCCGTAAACCAGCCGCGCGCCCCGCACATCACCCGCCATCAGCGCGCGGCGGTGCACCACGATGCGCCCCGCCTGATCCAGCGCTGCCAGCTCAGGTGCAGGATCGGCGGCGAACACCTCAAGCCGCGCGGTGGTCTTCATCAGAAGCCGCAGCTTTGCCAGCGCCGCCTCGCCACCCCCGGCGACAATCACCCGCGCCCCGGCAAGATCAAGGAAGATGGGAAAATGCTGCATCGGACACTCCATTGGATCTGTCCGTTTTAGAATATTTTCCCTTTCATGCGCTAGATATCAGAAAACATAAGAACAATATGTTCGCCAACCCCTATGCCGGCATGAAACCGTTCCCCCGCAAAGCATGCCGCCAAGCATCCGTGCCTGCATCGCCGGTCACAGAAAAATGCCGTTCCGCGCTCAAGCCTCGCCGCCGGTCTGCCGCACGAACAAGCATTCCTGAAACGGCACCGAAACCGCCGGATCAAACAGCGAATCGCGCCCCTCCGACACCAGCGCCAGATATTTGCGATATTCCTCGGCATTGTTGAAATGCTGCCGGCGTGACACCTCGGCCAGCGCCTTGGCCCGGAAGGCCGCGTTATACTTGAAATGCGCGAAAAACAGCGGGCGTTTGGCCAATTTCGCCTCGGCCACGGCGTGCAAACCGGCAGAAAACCGCATCCATGGCCGGTATTTCAACAGCGCTGTCTTTTGCGCCACAAACAGCTCAGCCCTCGAGCCTGGCAACAAGCGGTGGCGCAGCGCCGAGGTCACCACCGGCGCGTTCGTATAGGGCCCCATCCCGCCCGAGACCTCAAGAAACGGCTCGCGGTCACAATAACCGGCTTCGGCGAAGGGGTTGCCGCTGGCGAAATCGGCATCAGCCAACAGCCCCCGCGGATACATATCCAGCATGTATAGCCGCGCCGCATCGGCTTCTTTGAAATCGTCGCTCTCCACCAGATCGGGCAGGCTGCCGCCCAGATCGGTGCGCCAGAACAGCAACTCATCCGCATCAGCCACCACCGACCAGCGATTGGTGCGGAAATTGCCCAGAAGTGCCTGTTGCCATGCTACCCCGTAATGCGACTGGCTGTATTCGGTATCGACCGAAAAAAGCGCCACATCGGGCTGATCGGCCAGCATCTCAAGCGTGCCATCGTCCGAGCCGTTGTCAGCGATCAAGAACCCCTCAACGCCCAGCTTGCGGTAGTGCGCCAGAAAATGCGGCAGCATGAATGCCTCATTGCGCAGGCAGGCCACCACCGCCACCTTCGTCGCATTCACCCGCGCCAGCTTTTCGGCGCTGGACACCAGATCCAGCGTGTTCGAGCGCGCGCCCAGCCGCACCGGCTGATAGCCGGGCCAGACCTTGGAAGGCTGCGGCACTGGTTGGCGGCTGAGCGCCAGAACCTCGGCCTGCCGTTCGTGCCCGTCCAGATGCGCCAGCTTCACACCACCGCCCCTGAAGGGCAGAAACCCGTTCTCCCAGGCCGAAACCAGCGGTCCGCCGGGGCGGGTTCGGCGCATCACGGCGATGCGATAATCCTCGCCCGAGACCGAAATATCGCGCAGCGCCAGCAGATCGCCCACCAGCTTGTCCTCCATGAAGGAAAGCTGCATCAGCGCGCGCCCCTCGGCGCTGTCCGCCGCCTCCAGCAGCACCGCCATCGCCCGGCGCGACAACGTATAGCCCGAACCGCCATCAGCGTAGCGCGAGGGTTCGGGCGATTTGTCCAGTTCCAGCCGCCCACGGTCTGAGCGGGATTTGCCCATATGCCAGGTGCGGTCCATCTGGCCACGCACCCGGTGCAGGGGGCGGCCGTAGTAATCGAATTTCAGATGGCTGAGCGACAGAAAGAACGCCTCGGGGTCAAGGAAACAGTCATCGTCGATCTTCAGCAGATGCGAAAACGCGGTGTGATCATGCACCCAGCGCACCATGGCGAGCGATTTCTGCGGCAGCCCCTCGTAATCATCGGGGGCGTCCAGATACACCACATCGCCCTCGCGTCGCCCGTCGCCACCGCCGACGAAAACCAGAAACGGCACGCCCAACCCCTCAAGCAGCGTCATCCAGCCGGCGCGCATGGCCGCGATGCGACTGTCCAGATTGGGCTGGCAGGAATAGACGGCCACCAGGGTATCGAACAAGGGGTTGGCGCGAACAGCCAGATCGGCGGCGCGGTCGTCAACCGGGGCGGGCAGCGGCGCGATGTCGGCACCGAACAACGCCTCGGCCCGCCTGCGCAACGGGTGGTCAGGCAGCTGGCGGCGCAGGGTTTGCAAGGCCATGCCGGGGGCCGTCGCCCGCACAACCGCAGCTTGCTCAGCCGGGCTCAACCCGGCGTGCAGCGCGGCAAGGTGATCCATCACCACCGCTGCATCCGCGCCTTGCCGCGCCAACCCGGTGACAACCGACAGGCCCAGACCAAAACCCAGATAGCCGCTTTGCGCCCGCGTCAGAGGGGCCAGCGCCTGCGCAAAATCCGCCACATCGCCCTGCCCTGCCAGCAGCCCCACCGCCTGACGCGCCAACCGCGACTGAAGCCGCGCGTTGGGTGCGCGCGGCACCCGTTCATAGGCCGCTGGCAGGCCGCGCCCGGCGGCATCCAGAAGCGCGGGCGGGGGCGGTGCGCTGCTTATTCGCGGAAAGGCAAGGTAGCGCAACGCTGCCTCCTCGGGGTCAAGCCCGGTGGCCAGAAGGGCATCTGGGTCGGGCACGGCGCCGTCGGCCAGCGCAATACCGGCAGGGCCCAACAACTCGCGCCGGAAGCGGGCGGCATCGAAACTACCCAGCCGCTCGAATGCCGTCACCTCGGCCTCGATGGCCGCCAGTGTGTCATCATCGCGTGCCCCGGTTTCGACCAGACGCGCCAGCCGGTCGAAACGCGTCTGCATATCGGCGATCCGACGCGGCGGGTCTGGCCAGTCGGTGCGGCGCCGCGCTGCCAACATCGCCCAGAAGCATGGCGACAGGCCATAGGATTTCAGCGCGACGGTCAGAATGCGGTCATGCAGCGTGCGTGGGAACGCCTCGACCTGCACCAACAACTCGGCCATGGCCCCCATCAGTGACAAACAGGGCGCGCGGTCCCAGAAATCGGCGGCGCGCGCCTCGATCAGGTTGAGGAAGGCCCAGATCAGCGCAAGCCGCGCACCCTCTTCCAGCCTTCGCCCATCAGCGGCGGGGCTGTTCAACGCAGCCTGCCGGACCACCCAGCCAATGGTGGGCGTGACGATCCAGGTATCGCTCGGCAAAACAGTTTTCGCCAGCAGGGCACGAACCTGTTCTGGCTTGGCATCCAGATAAAGGAACGGCAGAACGACAGAGTTGTGCCAGAGGTTGTCACCGGGCGCGAACCGCTCCAGCCCCTCGGACAGCGCCAGCGCATGCAGGGCGCGCGGATCGGCATAGGTGCAGAACCACTCGCCCAACCGCAGAACCAGCGCGCGCCGCTCAGGCTGCGGCAAGGGGGCCTCGTGTTGCATGCTGCGCAACAATGCGATGGGGTCCGTTTCAGGGCTGCGCCGCATCGTGGCGGTAAAATGGTCGCAGGCGCGGTTCACCGCCTGCCGGTCCAGGTTGCCATTCTCTTCGATTGCACCAAGGGTAATCGCCGGGGCCTCAGCCCCTTCCGCGTCGGCTTCCTCGAACAGCCAGCCTGACAGGCCGAAACGCTCGGCAGCCGCGGCGACACCGGCACGGCCCTCGCTGCCCAGCCGGGCGAACAGCCCCCCGACGCGGCAATGCTCGATCGCCTGAAGCGCCGCGAGCGCGTCATGTTCCAGCGCCCCGGCGCGGGCCAGCACCGCGATCCGGTCTGTAACCTCGCTGCGGGTCAGGGTGCGACGGGCCAGTTCGGCGCCTGTGCCATCCAGAAGGCGTAGCGCCACCGCCTCATCCGCGCCTTGCCATATACGGCCCGGCAGAACAGAACGCAGCGCCAAGGAATGCGCGCCATAGGGCAAGGGCAGAGGGGTGACGGGCAAGGGCGCATCCAGCCCGGCCACGGCCAGCACCACAGGGGCACTATCCCCCGTTGACGGATGCAGCACCTCCAGCCGGTCGGTCAGCTCAAGCGGAGACAGGGCGGGCATCAGCCCCAGATCAAGCGCCGAAAAACCGCCCCGGATATCGACATGTGCAATTGAACGCAGCCCCGGAAAACCGCGCCGCATATAGAAGCGTCCGTCGGCATCGGGGCGCGGCAGACGGTCGAACCGGCCCAGCATCCGCCCTTCAACAGTCACCCGCGCCACACCGGCCCTGAAATCCACCTCCACTGCGCCACCCGCACGGGCGAAGTTCATCGGCCACAGCCTCTCGCGCCGCCAGCCCGCCGCATCGCGACGGTTGACCACCGCGACCCCCTCGTCATGGCGCAACGACAGGTGAAACAGAACCTGACTGCGCTCGGCGTCAAGGAAATGGATATTCAGAACCGGGATATCCGAAAAGTCGGTGCGGCAAAAGAAACGCGCGTTTTTTCTTGTCTTGAAAGGATACATCCGGTGCCAGACCTGTCAGAAAGAACCAAGAGCGCGGGGCCCGCTCTTTATGCGATGGGCACCGGGTGGATGCAATCAGCGCGCGGCATCGGCGTTAGCAGCGGCAGACCGGGGCATGGAAAGCCCCAGAAGTCTGCACAAGCGTGGCGAGATCAGCACGTCCGCCGGAAGATCGGCGGAAGGGCGCAACCCGGCGATCCGCATCGCCAGCAACGCCGCGAACAGAAGCCGCAAGCGTGCGCCGCGCCCGCTGGCAGCCTCCATCGCCGCCTGCACCGCGCGGGCCAGGATCACGGCCTCCCACCCCAGGGGCAGATCGGCGAAGGGCGGTGTATCGCGCGCCGCCCGTATCGCCCGCGCCAGCGCCAGCGGCGTTCGCCCGGGACCGGGGCGGAACGGGATCGCCAACGCAGGGAAGGGAAACCAGACACACTTACCCGCAGTTTGTGCCAGCGCCAGCAGATCGGCTTGCTCGGCCAGCGGCGCCGGGAACCGGGTCACGACCAGATCGTTCCGGACAATCCGCGCGGCAGGTTCGGGATACAGGCGAAAGGCACGCAAAGGCGTCAGCGCCAACACACCGCCCGAAGGGGGCACGCCAGCGCAGTCTGGTGCAAAAGCGGCGGGATCGTTAAGCGCACTGTGGTAATAACCGGCCTGCCAGCTACCACGCTCGAAACCGGAAATACCCAGTGACGCACCCGCAGCCTCCATTCCGTTCAGCCAGACCTTGAAACAATCCGCGACCGGCTGGTCGCCCGCGCGCAACGTCACGCGATATCGCCCCTGCGCCTGCTCGGACACTGACGGCAAGGGCCGCACCGGCACACCATTGGCCAGATGTCCGCGCGCCAGCAGTACCGGATTGTCGCAAAAAAGCTCGAAATCGGGCATGCTTTGCGCTTCAAGCGCGCTCAGGGTTTCGGAGATTGCGGCGCTTTCGGCACCATCGGCGTGAAGCGTCACGCTCAACGGCAGGATACCGCCCATCACCAGACCCAGAGCGGCGCTGATATCGGTATCACCGGACGGGCTGAAGGCCAGACCCTGACACGCGAAGAAATCCGCCGCCGCCTGAAGGAAGCGCGCGCGCCGCTCGGCGCTGCGGAGCACTTCTGCGCGTTCATGCACCAGCCTGGAGGCCAGCCACGCCAGCCCTTCCTCGGGTTTCGCCGCGCCGCTGCCGCGCATCAGATCCGCCAATCGCTCCAGCACCGCGAATTGCTCGAATACACGGTCATCATCGGCACCCGTAATCTGGCCGGGGCGGGCGCGGGCATGGCGATAAAGCGGTTTGGGCAAATACAGCAGATGCCCGGCCCGCGACGCCAGCGCCCAGAAAAACTCATGATCTTCGAACCATGTTCCCTCGCGAAAACGCAGATCCTTGATCAGGCTTCGCCGGTAAAGCTTGTTCCAGGCCGAAGGGAAATGCCGTGCGATCCGGGTGCAATCGTCCAGCGGAACGCGCCTTGCCGGGCCTGGTTGCAGCTCGGGTGCGCCATGGATTGCCGAATGCTCGGACACCTCGCCGCCCGGAAAACACAAGGCAATCGCACAGGCCACCCAATCGCCGCCGTCTTCCACCAAGGCGCCATGCATCTGCGCCAGAAACTCCGGCGCGAACTGGTCGTCACTGTCGAGGAACGCGATGAACTCCCCGCGCGCGGCGTCAAGCCCGGTGTTGCGCGCCCCCGAAAGGCCCCGGTTTTCCTGCCGGATCAGACGAAACCGTGCATCGCCGCCAATCGCCTCAACCGCCCGCGCCCCGCTCCCGTCGGTAGCGCCGTCGTCGATCACCAGCGCCTCGAAATCCGGGAAGGTCTGGGCGCGCAGGCTTGCGATGCACGCGCCAACATGATCGGCGACATTATAGACCGGAACGATAACGGAAATGCGGGGCGCGTTCGTGGTCATGCCACCCTTTCAGGTTTGCGGGCACGGCACCTCAGCAATAGGCGCCGTAAATCGCATAATCCTCGGCGTAGAAATCCTTGAGCAGCGCCAGTTCCTGCGTGCTCAGCGTATCGGGGGAAATCTTTGGCCCCTTGGTCTGCAACCGTTTCAGCTTTGCCGTGACACCTGTCAGCCGTTCGACATCGGCCTGCAGGGTTTCGGTGGCTTCGATCGGGTAGAGATGGGTGTAAAACTGCGGATCGCGGCCCAGATACGCGACCATCGGCATCGCATGATGCCAGATGCTTTCAACAGCCGCGCAATATTCGGGCAGCCGCGCAACAAAGGTTGAAAGATCAGGATCACAGGGCAGATCGACGGCCTGTAGCGCCGCACCGGCCTTCTGTTCCGACAGCTCCTTGTGATGCATCACCCGGTTGGAATAGCACGACAAAAGCCGCTTCACCGGGTCGCGGACCACCGCCATGCGGCTGTGTCCCTCCATCCGCGACAGATCCTGATCGGCAAACAGGATCGAAGGGTAGAACTGATGAATGTGCCAGGGCCGTCCGCTGGTGCGGAAATTCCTGAAGCTGAACCCGTTCTCAACCTCGAAGAACATGGTTTTCAACGATGTGCAGGCCACCTTCGGAACAGGGATATAGCTGATCTTGTGTTCCGCCAGAATGACCGTCATCGCGGCTTCCCCACCTGTTGCTGTGCCTTCCTGGCCTTGCCGCCACAGCAGAGACAAAGCCGCGATCCGAGCAATATGTCATCATGCCCAGCGCTGCAACGGCCTTTCGCCGGGGCCTTTCGACCGCGCTTCAACGGGCCGCGAATAGGGTTGCACGGCCTGTTTGCCAACGATACCTAAGGCTCCATGGTCGCCCTGCCCGCAAAGGATGCATGCCCATGAAGGTTCTCCTTCACATCGGCTCCCCCAAGGCCGGCTCCACCACCATCCAGAACGCGCTCAAGCTCAACCGGGATACGCTGGATGCCAGCAACGTGCTGGCCTGGCAACCAGATGGCAGCAAGGGTCCACCGGCGCGGGTTCTGGCCAACCGCTTTGCCCCGGACAAACGCCCGCTACTGCCGCGCGAAAGGCTGCATTTCCGCACCCGCGCCGAAACCGTGGAATGGAGCCTTGAGAACTGGCGTGCCCTGTCTGCATTGGTCAAGGAGCGCAAGCCCGCGTTGACGGTGCTTTCCAGCGAGTCCCTCTTTGCGGTCGGCAATGTCAACCGAGTGCTGGATGCGCTGAACGAGACATTCAGCGACATTACGATCTTCGCCTATATCCGCGACCCGGCCGAGCAGTACAAATCCTCGCTCGATCAGATCATCCGCGATGGTGCACGCTTCACCGATCTGCCGCTGCCCACCAAGTTCCGCTTCCCCTCGCATGAGGTGATCCGCGATTATCACGACATCCTGGGCAAGGATCGGGTGATCGTGCGCAATTTTGACCGCCGCAACCTGGCCGGCGGCGACCTGATAGCCGATTTCTTCGGCCATGTTGCGCGAATTGCCGATACGGAGCTGGGCGCGCTTGAATCTCCGCAGCGCGCAAATGAAAGCCTCTGTGCATCAGCGACTGTCTGGCTTCTCAGCATGAACGAAACCTTCAACCGGTTCAGCACTGGTGATGACCGCGAGCTGGTCAAACGCCGTCTTGCGCTCATCAAGCGGCTGACCCGCTCCAAGGCACTGGCAGGGTTGCCCAAACTGTCACTGGGCGATGCGCCTGTCGCCAGCTGGGCGCGCCACAACGAACGCACGGCAATCGACTATTTCAACACGGTGTTCTTTCACGATCAGGTCGCACTGGAACCGGCCCCGGCCGATACCAGCCTGCCAGAACCGGGCAAGATGCGTCGTGTGATGTACAAATGGTTGGTGGATCAGGCCGATGCCGAACACCTGCCGCTGGTGTTGAAAGAGGCCATAACACCGAAATAAAGCGGATGGCGCATGAAAAAAGGCGGGGAACCCCCCGCCTTTCGCCAAGTGCCTTGTTCAGCAAATGCCTTGTGCGGGCCTCAGCCCTTCTTCAGGCAGCGGTTGCCCAGAACCTCGGCGATCTGCACCGCGTTCAGCGCCGCGCCCTTGCGCAGGTTGTCCGACACGCACCACAGGTTGATGCCGTTATCAAGCGTGCTGTCCTGCCGGATCCGGCTGATATAGGTGGCATATTCACCCACGCATTCAACGGGTGTGATGTAGCCACCGGCCTCGCGCTTGTCGACAACCAGAATGCCCGGCGACTCGCGCAGGATATCGCGGGCCTCGGCCTCATCGAGATGGTCTTCGAACTCGATATTGATCGCCTCGGAATGCCCCACAAACACCGGCACGCGCACGCAGGTCGCGGTAAGCTTGATCTTGGGATCAAGGATCTTCTTGGTCTCGGCGACCATTTTCCACTCTTCCTTGGTCGAACCATCCTCAAGGAAGACATCGATATGGGGAATCACGTTGAAGGCGATCTGCTTGGGATAGACCGAGGGCGCAACTTCCTGACCCGGCACATACATGCCCTTGGTCTGGTTCCACAGCTCATCCATAGCATCCTTGCCGGTGCCGGAAACCGACTGATAGGTGCTCACCACCACCCGCTTGATGCGCGCGCGGTCATGCAGCGGTTTCAGCGCAACGACCATCTGCGCGGTCGAGCAGTTGGGGTTGGCGATGATGTTCTTTTTGGCGTAACCCTCGACAGCCTCGGGGTTTACCTCGGGCACCACCAGCGGAACATCGGGGTCGTAGCGATAGAGCGACGAGTTGTCGATCACCACGCAGCCTTGGCTTGCGGCCTTGGGCGCATAGATCTTGGTTGCATCCGATCCGATGGCGAAAAAGGCGATATCCCAGCCGGTAAAGTCAAAATGCTCAAGGTCCTGGCACTTCAGGGTCTTGTCGCCAAAACTGCATTCAGTGCCCAGCGAGCGACGCGATGCCAGAACGGCGATCTCATCGACCGGGAACTCCCTTTCGGCAAGAATGTTCAGCATTTCGCGGCCCACATTGCCCGTGGCACCGACGACGACGATCCTATAGCCCATGTGAACCTCCTTTGTGTTCAAGCCAGCGGCGGCAATACACCATGTGACGCCACTGTTAAAGACCTCCGGCGTGAAGGCGCCTTAGTCAGTGCGGTCTTGCGAGAAAGCGTAGATCGCGCAACCCGCCAGCACCAGAAGCCCGAAGAACAGGAAAATCGCGGCATAGGGATTGGCGACAGGCAGAGGTTCCGCAGCCTCATAGACACGGCGCGACGCCACCTGCAACACGCCCACGCCGCCGATCGAGAACATGTTGAGCAGCGTCACCCCGCGCCCCAGCAGATGCGGCGGAAAGAAGCTGCGGCCATGCGCCATGAGCAGCGGGAACGACATGCCCAAAATACCCACTGCAGAAAACAGAACGGCCGAGGGCCAGAAACCGGCCGCCGGTATCCACCAAAGCGCAACCAGACTAAGCCCGGACAGCGTGTTTCCAACCAGCACCACGCCCTTGCGGGTGCCGAAAATCCGGTCGAGCGGTCCATAAGCCAGCGCGCCGAACACCATGGCAAAGGCCATGATCAGCGTGACATGACCAAGGGCGATGGCGTCCGCCCCATAGACATCGGCGTAATAAGGCCCCACCCACAGGCCGCGCAGTCCGGCTGCCGGGGCGTAGTTGACAAACAGAAGCGGCAGGATCAACCAGATCGCCGGAATGCGCAGCACATCCAGAAGCGAGCCGTTGCTTTCACCCGCGCCACGCTCGACGGAGGGCGGATCCTGCACGAAGCGCCACAGCGCCAGGCCGGTCAGTATTGTCAGCACCGCCAGCGCCATCACCGTCTGGCGCCAACCAAAGGTTTCCGCAGCCCATGCCAGCGGCCAGGCCCCGGCAATATTGCCCAGCGTGCCCACACCGATGATCAATCCGGCCAGTGTGGCGAAGACCCGTGCCGAATAGACCCTGCCAAAGATGTAGTAGGCCGCCATCAGGATCGGCGCGCAACCCGCACCGATCAGAACCATGGCCAGATGCAGATGCCAGGGCGCCTGCGCCAGAGCAAAGACCACCGCCCCCGCTCCGCCGGCCACACCCATCAGCCAGGCGGCGGTGCGCCGCGGACCCAAAGTGTCCAACGCCCAGCCAACCGGCAACTGCATCAGCGCGAAGGACAGAAACCACAGCCCCGACGACAGCGCCAATGCGTCCGCCCCAGCGCCAATCTCGGCCCCCAGAACCGGCGACAGGACAGCCAGAAAGGCGCGATAAAACTGGCTCAGCACATAGCCGATCACCAGAAAACCGATCCCGAGTTTCATGCCTGCCTCCATGGTCGCACGATTTGCACACAAGTTAAGCTTTCCGGGGGACAGTGCCGCAGAAACCGGCAAAGGTCCAGCGGCAGGCAAGCAGGCTTGATGCGTTTTCTCAGGGCCTGCATAACCTTGAAAGATCAGGGTGATCCGCAAAGGTGTTGGTGTGCGACGCTGGTGAATAAAGTAAGACCGCATGTCTTTTTCGAGCGGCGCGCGCATGACGGCTCAGGCTGTATCCTGATCGCATGGCGGCAAGTGCCGTCGATCTGCGATGGAAGAAGGCATGACGAAAGAACAACCGACGATCCATGTCGGGATCGACGTTTCGAAGGACAAGCTGGCAATTGCAATTGCCGATGGTGGGGTGCGTGACGAGGTTCTCAGCTTGGGCACCTTTGAGAACGCCCCTGCCAGCGTCGACCGGCTGCTCAAAAAGCTTTCCGAGCGCGGACTACCTGTCTCGGTCTGCTATGACGCGGGACCTACGGGATCTGGCCTTTATCGGCAGGTGCGCGCGTTCGGTTATGACTGCTGTGTTGTCGCTCCCTCGTTGATTCCGGTGCGTGCCGGAGAGCGCGTGAAGACAGACCGGCTGGATGCCATTCGACTGGCCCGCTTTTTTCGCGCCGGGGAGCTAACGCCGATCTGGGTTCCTGATGAAACGCATGAGGCGATGCGCGATCTGGTTCGGGCCCGGGAAAGCGCGGCGGAGGACCAGCGGCATAAACGCCAGCTCGTTTCGGTCTTCATGCTGCGCCACGGACGGAACTCTCACCGGAGCAAGCCGTGGACGATGCGATATCGCCGATGGCTGCAAAGCCAGAGCTTCCATCATCCGGCACATCAGATCGCGCTTCAGGAGATGCTGCAGGCTGAACGAAATGCCACCGAACGCCATGATCGGCTGACTGGACACATCGAAGCTCTGGTTCCGGAATGGGATCTCGCCCCCGCTGTGAATGCGCTTCAGGCCCTGCGCGGTGTGGCGCTGATAAGTGCAGTCACTTTTATGGCCGAGATCGGGGATGTGCGCCGTTTCGAGACCCCGGTGAAATTGATGGCATATTTGGGGCTCGTGCCAAGCGAATACTCGACCGGGAAAACGACCAAGCGTGGCGGGATTACCCGGGCAGGCAACTCCCGCGTTCGACACAAGCTGATCGAAGGTGCCTGGACCTATCGACTGCCAGCACGCCCGGGAGCGCGGAAGCTTTACATCCTTCAGGAACAATCGGCCGAGGTTCAGGACATTGCCTGGAAGGCACAATCCCGTTTGACGGCGCGGTATCGTAAACTCAGCCAACGGGGCAAGAAATCGACCGTCGTCACCACTGCAATCGCGCGCGAAATGGCTGCCTTCATGTGGGGCATCGCCCGCCGCACCATGCCTGCCTGTTAGATGCGGCCTACATGCGCCCAATGGCGGGCGCGAGGTCAACGGCAGGGGAATATCCGGCACTCGCTTTGAGGCCAACACAAGTTGATGCCTGTTGTAAGACAGGAATAGCCCCGAGACGCACATTCGGTCATGCGGTATCCAACCCGCGCATCAGAGCTTGTTCACCGACGTCTTCAGACCTCGTGCCCTCCTTTGGGGGCCCACAGTGCAAAAAACGCTCTGGCGTCCCCAACGGGCTGAAATAATCCTTGAAAAAAGACATCAGAGCGGCGGCCACGCCCCAGTGATTTCGCGCTTGCGCGGTGCCGAGAGGGTGCGGAGCGGAGGGCGGCCGGTAGCTCGTCAGGGACTACGAGACGAGGTCCCTATGAGCCCTTGACCTGCTGGACGTAGGCCCACGGCATCAGGGCGTCGATGTCTCGATCCAGGCGGCCATTGGCCAGCTTGGTGAAGAGATCACGCAGATAGGCATAGGGTTCGACGCCGTTCATCTTGCAGCTGCCGATCAGGCTCGCGAAGCGGGCCCAGTTCCGGCCGCCCTCGTCGTGGCCGGCGAAGAGCGCATTGCGGCGGTTCATGGCGGGGCTGCGGATGGCGTTTTCGACAAGGTTGGAGTCGATGTCGACGCGCCCGTCCTCGAGGAACAGCCTGAAGCCGTCCTGACGCTTCAGCATATAGGCCATGGCCTCGCCGAGGTCGGATTTGCGCGAGACCCGCGCGGCCTGTGCCTTCAGCCAGGTGAAGAATTCATCGACCAACGGGCGGGACATTTCCTGCCGGACGGCCCGGCGGTGATCCAGATCGCTGCCGCAGATGGCATCCTCGACCTTGTAAAGCGCAGCGATCCGCAGCAGCGCCTCGTCCACGATGGGTGATCCCTTCTTCGGCTTGGCCTTGATCAGCTTTCTGCGGCCGTGCGCCCAGCAGAAGGCGAGCCGCAGCGGATCGCCGCCCGTGCGTTTTGATGTGGCCAGATGGGTATAGGCGCCATAGGCATCGACTTGGATCGTGCCGTTGAAGCCCCAGAGGATTTCGCCGGCATATTCGCCTTTACGCCCGGGGCGATAATGGAACACGACGCCAGGTGGTGCCGGGCCGTTCCAGCCCCGGTCGTCCCGCAAAACGGCCCAGAGATAGCCCGTCTTGGTCTTGCCCCGTCCGGGATCGAGAACAGGTGCGGTAGTTTCATCGACATAGAGCCGGGTGCTATCGGACAGCAGCTGTTCGGCCATGTGATCCACAACAGGCGCGATGGCAGCCCCCGTGCGGCCCATCCAATCCGCCAACACAGATCGGTCGATAGGCACACCATGGCGGGCCATCACCACGGCCTGGCGGTTCAGCGGCATGTGCTCGGAATTCTTGGATACGGCGATCTGCGCCAGCAGCGCCTCGGTTGGCCAGCTCCCCTCCAATAGATGCGCAGGTGCCTTTGCCTGGACCACACCTGTGCGCCCCTTGGGGCAGGCATATCGGGGACGCACGGTGACAATGACCTGATAGCGCGCGGGGATGTAATCCAGCCGTTCCGTGCGGTCTTCGCCGATCCGGACCATGTCGCCGCATCCACAGGGGCAGACGATACTGTCGGGTTCGACCACCCTCTCGACGCGCGGCAGGCTTTCGGGCAATGCGCGGGCCTTGCGTGTTTTGCGGGGTTTCTTCTTCTCCGGGTCGCTCGCACTAGCCGCGATTTTCTCTTCCACCTCGGCAATCTGAGCCTGCGTCTCGGCGATAGCCGTTTCCAGATCTTCCAGCGCCAGTTCCAGCTGGGCCGGATCGAGCTTCTCGGATTTCGGCCCGAACTTGGTGCGGCGATAATCCTGAACCTGACCTTCCAGCTTCTCGATCAGCGCCTCAAGCTCTGCGATGAAGGCTTCCTTTTCCGCGACCACAGCCTGTTCGTGCTGGCGTGCAGCACGCTCGACGGAGGCCTCAAATCTCGCATGTTCCAGCGCCTTCTGCTGCGCCGCAAATGCCTTCACCACCTCGGGTGGCAGGTCCGTAAACTGGCTGAGATCGAAGGGCTGCGACATGCGCATTTCTACCCGATCCGGGACAGAAAGACCAATAAATCAACGCTAAAAACAGTGACCTGAGTCATCCTGCCGCAGTCGGTGCCAGCACCCGTTGTGCAACCACCCGCCGCCAATCCAGACCTTCGAACAGAGCTTCCGCCTGCGCCCGGGACAGCCGCATAACCCCGTCCTGTATCTTCGGCCAGGCGAAGCTGCCCTGTTCCAGAACCTTGTAGATCAACACCATTCCGGTGCCGTCCCACACCAGGATCTTCAACCTGTCCCCGCGTTTTGAGCGAAACACCACCGTCACTCCGGAATGCGGATCAAGCTTCAGCTCGGTCTGCACAATCAGCGCCAGAGCGTTGTGACCGCACCTGAAGTCTACCGGCTTCGTCGCGATCAGGATCGGCAGCCGCTGACCCGCGACGATCATGTCGCCCCGCGCAATGCACGCACCAGCGCCGCCGCGCGCTCCACCGTAACATCACCAGGAACACGCAATCGCAGATCGGATCCGACCTCAATCGTCATCACGCCGATGCCTCCCTGCGCGGCCTCGGCCGTGGAAGACACCGGCTGATCCATGGGCTCAGGAAGAATGGACAGCGGCACAAAGGCAGGCTCCGCCGCCTCCGACCCTGACGATCCGTTCAGCGCATCCATCAGGTCACCCGGCAAAGCCAGCCGACCCTGCCGGGCATGGCGACGCCAATCTGACAGGTGATGGGGCAGAATGTCATAGCGCGCCGCCACATCGCAGACCCGGGCGCCCGGCTGAAGGCTTTCGGCGACGATCCGTGCCTTGACCTCATCGGGCCACCGCCGCTTGCCCCGCCGCCGCGGTTCGACAACCTCGCACCGGCCCATGAACCCGCCACCACCGTCCGTCATGCGCAACCTCCATCTGCTCGCGCAGACCTTCTCGCAGGCGCATCACACGTCAGGAACAGAGCAAATCACTGGGGCGTAGCCGCCGCTCTGATGTCTTTTTTCAAGGAATATTTCAGCCCGTTGGGGACGCCAGAGCGTTTTTTGCACTGTGGGCCCCAAAGGAGGACGCGAGGTCTGAAGACGTCGGTGAACAAGCTCTGATGCGCGGGTTGGATACCGCATGACCGAATGTGCGTCTCGGGGCTATTCCTGTCTTACAACAGGCATCAACTTGTGTTGGCCTCAAAGCGAGTGCCGGATATTCCCCTGCCGTTGACCTCGCGCCCGCCATTGGGCGCATGTAGGCCGCATCTAACAGGCAGGCATGGTGCGGCGGGCGATGCCCCACATGAAGGCAGCCATTTCGCGCGCGATTGCAGTGGTGACGACGGTCGATTTCTTGCCCCGTTGGCTGAGTTTACGATACCGCGCCGTCAAACGGGATTGTGCCTTCCAGGCAATGTCCTGAACCTCGGCCGATTGTTCCTGAAGGATGTAAAGCTTCCGCGCTCCCGGGCGTGCTGGCAGTCGATAGGTCCAGGCACCTTCGATCAGCTTGTGTCGAACGCGGGAGTTGCCTGCCCGGGTAATCCCGCCACGCTTGGTCGTTTTCCCGGTCGAGTATTCGCTTGGCACGAGCCCCAAATATGCCATCAATTTCACCGGGGTCTCGAAACGGCGCACATCCCCGATCTCGGCCATAAAAGTGACTGCACTTATCAGCGCCACACCGCGCAGGGCCTGAAGCGCATTCACAGCGGGGGCGAGATCCCATTCCGGAACCAGAGCTTCGATGTGTCCAGTCAGCCGATCATGGCGTTCGGTGGCATTTCGTTCAGCCTGCAGCATCTCCTGAAGCGCGATCTGATGTGCCGGATGATGGAAGCTCTGGCTTTGCAGCCATCGGCGATATCGCATCGTCCACGGCTTGCTCCGGTGAGAGTTCCGTCCGTGGCGCAGCATGAAGACCGAAACGAGCTGGCGTTTATGCCGCTGGTCCTCCGCCGCGCTTTCCCGGGCCCGAACCAGATCGCGCATCGCCTCATGCGTTTCATCAGGAACCCAGATCGGCGTTAGCTCCCCGGCGCGAAAAAAGCGGGCCAGTCGAATGGCATCCAGCCGGTCTGTCTTCACGCGCTCTCCGGCACGCACCGGAATCAACGAGGGAGCGACAACACAGCAGTCATAACCGAACGCGCGCACCTGCCGATAAAGGCCAGATCCCGTAGGTCCCGCGTCATAGCAGACCGAGACAGGTAGTCCGCGCTCGGAAAGCTTTTTGAGCAGCCGGTCGACGCTGGCAGGGGCGTTCTCAAAGGTGCCCAAGCTGAGAACCTCGTCACGCACCCCACCATCGGCAATTGCAATTGCCAGCTTGTCCTTCGAAACGTCGATCCCGACATGGATCGTCGGTTGTTCTTTCGTCATGCCTTCTTCCATCGCAGATCGACGGCACTTGCCGCCATGCGATCAGGATACAGCCTGAGCCGTCATGCGCGCGCCGCTCGAAAAAGACATGCGGTGTTACTGAATAAATGGCGGGTCGGCACTTGAAACCAGCCCGCTTCTTGCCTTGTCGTGGGTCAGTTGCGGCTGGGGTTCGTTCAGGTCCGGATAAGTGAAGACATGGAGCCGGCAGCGCGCACTGCCTATCTGGATTCGGCACCCTCGGCCGGCGGTTTCACTATCCGCTGATGCTGGCGCTGGCGGCATGGTTCTGCTTCAGCGCAACCCGCCTCAATCCGCCAGATGCTCGCGGAACGCCTCGATCACCTGCGCATAGATCGCCCGCTTGAACGGCACGATCGCCCTCAGCATCTCGTCAGCGCTGATCCAGCGCCAACGCGAGAACTCGGGGTGCGGGCGGGCGATGTCGATCTGATCATCGCGACCGAGGAAGCGCATAAGATACCAATGCTGCTCCTGGCCCTTGAAGCGGCCCTTCCAGATCTTCGGCACAATATCATGCGGCAGATCATAGGCCAGCGGCGCAGGTGTCTCGTCAATGACCTCCACCAGGTCGGGCGTAACCCCGATCTCTTCGCCCAGCTCCCGCAAGGCAGCGTCGCGCGGGTCTTCGCCCTTGTCGATCCCGCCTTGCGGCATCTGCCAGGCCGGCGCCTCTGTGTCGATCCGCTGGCCTGCAAAGATCAGCCCTTCGCTGTTGATCAGCATCACCCCCACGCAGGGCCGATAGGGTAATGCTGCAATCTCTTCGGGCGACATCAGCGACCGTTCATTGCCGACAGGCCGCGCAGGATATCCAGCGCATAGGCAAGCTGGTAATCCTCGGTGCGCAGCCGCGCCACTTCTTCCGCCGCGCGCTCTTCTTCCTCCCGCATGCGCCGCTCGTCTTCCGAGATCGCCTCTTGCCCCAATGCGCCACGCAGGCTGGATTCGGTGCGTGGCGGGCGTGCAGACGTTTCTTCAGCGGGGCTGTCGTCGCGCGGCGGCTGGGCCACCACGATATCGGGCGACACGCCCAGCGCCTGGATCGACCGACCCGAGGGGGTGTAGTAAAGCGAGGTCGTCAGCCGCATGGCACCGTCGCCCCGCAAAGGAATAAGCGACTGGACCGAACCCTTGCCAAAGCTGCGCGTGCCCACAATGACCGCACGGCGATGATCCTGCAACGCGCCCGCCACGATTTCCGAGGCCGAGGCCGAGCCGCCGTTGATCAGCACCACCATCGGCCGCCCTTCGATCAGGTCGCCCGGCGTGGCGTTATGGCGCTCACCGACAGTATTTTCGCGCCCGCGGGTTGAGACAATCTCGCCGCGGTCAAGAAAGGCATCCGACACCCGGATCGCCTGCATCAGCAAGCCGCCGGGATTGTTGCGCAAGTCCAGCACGACGCCACGCAGGTTATCGATGCCGCCCAGATCGTCAATGGCTTCCTGCAGGCCGGATTGCAGGTTGTCATAGGTCTGCTCATTGAAGGTGGTCAGTCGCAGGACAACGATATTACCCTCGGTGCGGGTGCGCACCGCCTGAATGCGGATCGTGTCGCGGATGATCGACAACTCGAAAGGCTCGCTCACGCCCTCGCGCAGGATGGTGATGATGATCTCGGAACCCACCGGGCCGCGCATCAGGTCCACCGCCTGCGGCAGGGTCAGGCCCATGAGCGACTCGCCATCGACATGAGTAATCAGATCGCCCGCCTGAACGCCCGCATGATAGGCAGGCGTATCATCAATGGGCGCGATCACCCGCACCATCCCGTCCTGCTGCGAAATCTCGATCCCCAGACCGCCGAAAGCACCGCGCGTCTGCACGCGCATATCTTCGTAATCATCGGGCGCAAGGTAGCTTGAATGCGGATCGAGCGAGGAAAGCATCCCGTTGATCGCAGCCTGCACCAGCGCACCGGTATCCACCTCGTTGACGTATTGTGCGCGGATACGCTCGAATACATCACCAAACAGATCCAGTTGCTGATAAACTGACTGGGTGCGCGTCTGTTCCTGCGCGATCAGCGGCCCGGCCACCTGCGTGGTGATCATCACACCGCCCAGTATACCCGCCAGTGCCGCCAGGAGATACTTTTTCATCGTCTTATCCCGTTTCAACGCGCCCGAACCAGACCCCAACACCGGAACCTGCGACCGCTTATTGTGCCTGCCCAGTCAAATCGAACCAGGCCTCAGGGTCAATGGGCTCCCCGTCATCCCTGATCTCCAGATACAGCGTTTCGCTGCGCCCTGCTACCGATGCGGCGGCAAGAAACTCGGTGTCGGTGGGCAATGCGCCGGGCATCAGCCCCATCGGGTCGCCCTGCGCCACCACATCGCCGACTCGTGGATACACCAGATCCAGCCCCGCCAGCACCACCAGATAGCCCTCGCCCGGTTCAATCAAGATCACATTTCCGTAGTCCAGAAGCGGTCCACGGTAGCGGATGGTGCCGGCCCATGGCGCGGTAACCAGCGCGCCGGGCTCGGTCGCCAACACCAGACCGGGCCGCACGACCCCCGCCGCATCGGCCTCGCCGGGACGGCGCAGAACAGCGCCCTGCACCGGCAAGGGCAGACGGCCCAGCGCCTGCGAGAAATCCGGCAGCGGCTCATCCGGTCCGGCGGGTGCGGCGGCAAGGCCGGTCGCCAGCGCATCGAGTGTCTGGGCCGAGGCCAGCAACGCCAGCATCGCCTCTTCATCCTCGGCAAGGCGTGGCGGCAGATCGCGTCGGTCAGCCATGGCCTGGCTCAGATCGGTGCGCGCCTCCTGAAGGCTGCGCAGGCCCAGCGACAGCGTTTCTACCGCCGTTTCTCGCAAGTGCCGCAAGCCCTGCATCTCGCGCAGCATCGCACCAATGCGGTCGGCCTCGGCCTGCATGGCGGGGGCCAGATCGGCCAGCATCATGCCCGCGCGCGCCGTCGCCAGCGGGCCGTCTGGATGCAACAGCAGCGCCGGGCCCTGCACCCGGCCCACGGCCATCATCGCCGCCAGAAGGCGCGACACCTCTTCGCTCTGCTGGTCAAACTGCCGCCGGATCGAGGCTTCGCGCATCGCTGCGTCGCGCAGACCGGCACGCAGGGCGGAAAGACCCGCCTCATGCGCCTGAATGGTCTCGGTCAGCGCCGCGACCTGATCACGCGCGCCCCGCGCCTCGACCAGTTCGTCAATCGCCTCGATCAGCGCCAGCGCAGCCGCACGGGCGGTATCGGCCGGATCAGCAGCAAGAGCGGGTTGGGAAAACAGCCCCAGCGCCAGAATTGCCCCCAGAACCCGCCGCGCCTGCATCATGTTTCGATCAGGTTGCGGCCCGTCATCTCGGGCGGCTGTTCAAGCCCCAGAAGCGCCAGCAATGTCGGCGCCACATCCGCCAGACGGCCATCAACCAGCCGCGCGCCCTCAGGGCCGCCGATCAGCGCCACAGGCACCGGATTGGTCGTATGCGCGGTGTGCGGGCCGCCGGTGTCCGGGTCGATCATCTGCTCGCAATTGCCGTGGTCGGCAGTCAGAAGCATGGCGCCACCTGCCGCCTTCAACGCCTCCAGTACCCGCCCCAGGCCGATATCGACCGATTCCACAGCAGCAATCGCCGCCCCCAGATCACCGGTATGGCCCACCATGTCGGGGTTGGCATAGTTTACGACGATCAGATCATAGCCCGCACCGATCGCCTCGATCAGCCGGTCAGTGACCTGCACCGATGCCATTTCCGGCGCCAGATCATAAGTCGCCACCTTGGGGCTGGGCGGCATCTGCCGATCCTCGCCCGCTTCCGGCACCTCGCGCCCACCGTTCAGGAAAAAGGTGACATGGGGGTACTTCTCGGTCTCGGCCAGACGGAACTGGCGCAAACCATGCTGCGCGACCCAGGAACCCAGGGTGTTCTTGATCATGCGCTTGGGGAAGGCCGTGTGCATGAATGCATTATGCGCCTCTGAATATTCTGCCATCCCCAGCAGAATCGCGAAATCCACCCGGCGGCCGGTATCGAAGCCATGAAACGAAGGCGAACCAATGGCCGCCATGATCTCACGCGCCCTATCAGCGCGGAAGTTGAGACAGAAGAAGCCGTCTCCACCCTGTGCCCCGGCATAATCGCCAATCACCGTGGGCTGGATGAACTCATCCGTCTCACCCCTTGCATAGGCCTGCATCGCTGCACTGACAGCATCCGGCGCGGCCTCTCCCTGACCACGGATCATGGCGGCATGGGCGCGCTCCACCCTTTCCCAGCGTGAATCTCGATCCATCGCCCAGTAGCGACCGATCACCGTGGCAATCCGCGCGCCCTTGGGTAGCCAGGCAGCCAGATCGGCAATGAAACCTTCGGCTGATGTCGGCGCCACGTCACGCCCGTCGGTAATGGCATGAATGACCACCGGCACCCCTTCGGCAACCAACGCCGAAACCGCAGCCTTCAGATGCGAGACATGGCCATGAACGCCGCCGTCCGACACAACGCCCATCAGATGCGCCGTCCCGCCACTATCCTGCAGCCTGTCGATGAATTCGCACAAGCCGGGATTGCGCGCGAACGTGCCATCCTCGATAGCCAGATCGATCTGGCCAAGATCCATCGCCACCACCCGGCCCGCACCTATATTGGTATGACCCACCTCGGAGTTGCCCATCTGCCCGCTGGGCAGCCCCACATCCCGGCCATGGGTGATCAGCGTTGCATGGGGGTAATCGGCCATGATCGCGTCGAAATGGGGGGTGTTGGCAAGGGCGACGGCATTTCCCTCAAGTTTCGGGCTTATGCCCCATCCATCAAGGATACACAGCACTACGGGTCTGGGCTTGGTCATTCGGGCCTCCGCTCTGGCGCCTATCTACGCGCTCGGCGCCGCTGTAGCAATGCCGCCGCCCGCCCTGATTTCTCGCATGCTGTTCATTCCGGCGGGAAATGGCCATGGCGGGCAGGGGGCTTTGCCCCCTCTGGGCCTGCGGCCCATTCACCCCCCGCGTATTTTCTGGCAAGATGAAAGGGCGCGGCGCTTTATTTCACGTGTTCATAAATATCCCGGGGGAGTCGCCCGGCACGGGCGACGGGGGCAGCGCCCCCTACTTGAACAAACAGGCTTCTGCGCAGCAGGCAATAAGGTCACGCCCCGTAAGGCACCCAAACGGTTTTCACCTGCACCGCCCGGCGCAGGAAAGTGCGCGCCTGCCCTTCGGGGCCAACCCAGTTGCGTGCGTGGCTTTCGGTCCAGACGAATTTCAGATTTCCGGTCGCTTCACATTCAGCCATGGTGCAGGTCTCTGCATCGGCGAAGACCCAGAGCGCGGCGACATCGTCGTGGCGTGCCAGTGTGCGTGCCAGTTCGCCATGCGAGCCGGTGACGATGTTCACCACACCGCCGGGCAGATCCGAGGTGTCGAACACCTGAACCATTTCAAGCGCGGCGCGAGGGTCGCATTGCGAGGGTACAGCGACCACCCGGTTGCCCATGGCAAGAGCGGGCAAGAGCGTGGAGACGAAACCCAGCAAAGGCGCTTCTTCCGGGCAGATCAGGCCCATCACACCGAACGGCTCCTTCAGCGCCAGTGTCAGATGCGCGCCCTGGGTGGAATGCACCTTTCCGTCGTATTTGTCGGCCCAGGCGGCCCAGTAGAAGGCCCGCGCCACGGCGGCTTCGGCCTCGGCCCTTGTGCTGAGTGCGGCGAGGTCAGCCTGACGCGCGGCCATGTTCTCGGCGAGGAAATAGAGAACCTGCGCCCGGTTGTGGCCCGTGGCCTTGCTCCAGCCCGCAGCCTTGTGCGCAGCTTCTACGGCATTTCGAATATCCTTGCGCCCGCCGAGAGGGATCTGGCTGCCCTGCACGCCGTAGCTGTAGCCGCCATCGGGCCTTTTCTGCGCGCCGCCGATATAGAGCTTGTGCGTGCGGTCTATGGTGCCACCAGCCCTTTCGCCCGGCAGAGCAACCGGCCCGGGCAGCACCGCCCTTGGTTTGCCCCTGGACGCGGGGTCGCGCAAATAGGCCAGCATCCCCTCGCGCGCGCCCTCACGGCCGAAGCCTGACTCGCGCATACCGCCAAAAGGCGCGTTGGCGTCGAACAGGTTGGTGCCGTTGATCCAGACCACCCCGGCCTTGACCTGCGCCGCAAGGTCAAGTGCCACGGTGATGTTCTCGCTCCAGATGCTGGCAGCCAGACCGTAGCGCGTGTTGTTGGCCAGCTCCACTGCCTCAGCCGGGGTGCGGAAGGTCATCAGGGTGGCAACAGGACCAAATATTTCCTCCTGCATCGCCACATTCGCCGCGCCCAGCCCGGTCAGCAAAGCGGGCGGGCAGAAGCAGCCCTGCCCTTCATGTGACTGGTGCAATTCGGCTCCTTCTTCGACCGCCTGCGCCACAATCGCCCGGATCCGCGCCAGTTGCACCGGGTGCACCACCGCGCCGATATCAGTCGATTTGTCGAGCGGGTCGCCTAGCCGCAGCCGGGCCATGCGCGCTTTCAGCTTCTCCGTGAAGGGCGTGGACACAGATTCCTGCACCAGAATCCGCGAGCCTGCGCAACACACCTCGCCCTGATTGAACCAGATCGCATCCACCACGCCCTCAACCGCGGCATCCAGATCAGCCCCCGCAAGGACAATGAACGGCGATTTGCCGCCAAGTTCCAGTGTCAGCCCCTTGCCGCTGCCCGCCGTTTCCCGGCGGATCGCCCGGCCCACCTCGGTTGAGCCGGTAAAAGCGATCTTGTCCACCTCGGCCGCAACCAGCGCCGCGCCGGTTTCACCGTCTCCAGTAACGATATTCACAACGCCCTTGGGCAACCCGGCCTCGATACACAGCTCGGCAAACAGAAGCGCCGTCAGGGGCGTGTATTCGGCAGGTTTCAGCACCACGGTGTTGCCTGCCGCCAGCGCCGGCGCGACCTTCCAAGCCAACATCAGCAACGGAAAATTCCACGGGATGATCTGCCCGCACACCCCATGCGGCGCCATGCCCGGAAACTCATCGGCCACCAGTTCCGCCCAGCCCGCATGATGATAGAGATGACGCACCGCCAGCGGCACATCGATATCGCGCGCCTCGCGGATCGGCTTGCCGTTGTCGAGCACCTCAAGCACCGCAAACAGCCGCTCACGCTTTTGCAGCAGGCGGGCCAGCGCATAGAGGTAGCGCGCCCGAATGTGGCCCGGCAGCTTCGCCCAGCCCGGTTGCGCCTTGCGCGCAGCCTTCACCGCGGCAGCGATATCTCCCTCAGTCCCCTGCGT
Organism: uncultured Rhodobacter sp.; assembly: GCA_964496915.1. Taxonomy (GTDB): domain Bacteria; phylum Pseudomonadota; class Alphaproteobacteria; order Rhodobacterales; family Rhodobacteraceae; genus Pararhodobacter. The sequence continues at coordinate 177,517 of CAZCAX010000001.1, read as the reverse complement.
GACCTGCGCCAGCACCGCCCCCGTCGCCGGGTTGACGGTATCGAACAGCGCGCCGGGCCTGGTGAAGGCGCCGTTGATGAAATGCCCGAATGGCCCGCGCGCAAGCCAATCCAGCGTGACGGCGGGAGATTCGAGGGCGGGGCCGTAATCCATGGCGAGCATTGCCTCTGTAAGGGTGGGCATGATGACCTCAGGCAAGGGCGTGGCGATGCGCAGCGGCATAGCGGCCGGTGACGAAATGTTCCAGTTGACGCTCGATATCGCCGAGCATGCTTGAAGCCCCCAGCCGGAACAGAGCGGGCTCAAGCCAGTCGCGGCCCATCTCCTCGCGCATCAATATCTGCCACGCAATGGCATCCTTGGCGGTTTTCATGCCCCCTGCGGGCTTGAAGCCGATTTGCGCTCCGGTCCGTGCGCCATAATCGCGCAACGCCCGCACCATCACCAGACTGACCGGCAGCGTGGCATTGACCGCCTCTTTGCCGGTCGAAGTCTTGATGAAATCCGCCCCCGCCTGCATCGCCACCATCGAGGCCGCATAGACATTGCTCAGCGTGACCAGATCGCCGGTGGCGAGAATCGCTTTCATATGGGCATCGCCGCAGGCTTCACGCATGGCGGCGATCTCATCATAAAGCGCGGCCCAGTCACCGCGCAGGACATGCGCACGGGTGATCACGATGTCGATTTCGGATGCACCCTGATCGATAGCATAGCGGATTTCGGCCAGCCGCAGGTTCAGCGGCATCAGCCCTGCCGGAAAACCCGTGGCAACCGAGGCCACGGGGATGCCCGTATTCGACAGCGCGCGCACCGCCGCTTTCACCATCGTGGGATAAACACAGACGGCGCCAACTACCGGCATCGTCGGCAGTCCCAGCCCAGCCATGATCGAATCGGCCAGCGGGCGGCGGGCCTTGGCACAGAGGCGTGCCACGCGGTCCTCGGTATCGTCGCCCGCAAGCGTGGTCAGGTCCATGCAGCGAATCGCGTTCACAAGCCAGGCGGCCTGATGCACGCCTTTCACGCTGCGCCGCGTGGTCAGCGTGGCGGCGCGACGCTCTGCCGCGGGGCGGTTGATCTGCACTGCTTCAAACCAGTCGATGGCAAGCGGCGTGCCGGGATTGCGGGTGTGGGACATTTGGTTTCCGGGCGTGAACAGAGCCAGAGTATGCGACGGGGGCGAAGGTCTGGCAATCCCTGTGCTTGACCGGACAGTCAAGTTTTGATCCGCTCAAAAAGACCTTGGCCCAACCGCAAGAAGAATTGACAAAGCCGCATCACCATAATAACCGACAACATTAGTAGGAATTGCGCGGATCTTCCGCTCAGGCAGGCGCTGGGGCGCGTTACCGAAAGACCGGTTCCTTTGTCGCTAACTGGCCTTAACAGATTGAGGACTGCCATGAGAACCCTTCGGAACGCCCTGATTGCCACCGTCGCCCTTGCCGCACCCTTGCCCGCATTGGCCGATCTGACCCTTTATTCGGGCCGCGGCGAGGCGCTGGTCGCACCCATCATCGCCGCTTTCACTGCTGAGACCGGCATCAACGTGAACGTGCGCTATGCCGGCACGGCAGAACTGGCGATTCTGCTTCAGGAAGAGGGCGACGCCTCGCCCGCCGATCTTTTCTGGGCACAGGACGCCGCTGCGCTAGGCGCGGTTGCAGGCAGCTTTGCCGCCCTGCCCGAAGAACTGGTGGGCAACGTGCCCGCCGCCTACCGCGATTCAGAGAACCGCTGGGTCGCCACCTCGGGCCGGGGCCGGGTGCTGGCCTATTCGACCGAGCGCGTGACGACTGAAGACCTGCCCGCCACCATGGCTGGTCTGACCGCCGCGGAATGGGAAGGCCGCGTTGCGCTGGCGCCCACCAACGGCTCGTTCGTGGCCCATATCGCCGCCATGCGCGTGACACTGGGCGATGAGGCGACAGCGGAATGGCTGGAAGCCTTAAAGGCCAACAACCCGGTGATCGTGCGAAACAACACCGCCATCCTGCAAGCGATTGCCGATGGCGAGGCCGATATCGGCGTGGTCAACAACTACTACCTGTCGCGCCAGTTGGCGCGGGATGCCGGGTTTCCGGTGAACCAGACCCTGTTCGCGACGCAGGGCGATATCGGCAACCTGCTGCTGGTCGCCGGGATCGGTGTTCTGGGCACATCGGACCAGACCGAAGAGGCACAAGCCTTTGTCCGCTTCCTGCTCAGCCCCGCAGCGCAGCAGTATTTCACCGGCGAAGTGGCCGAGTTCCCGGTTGTTCCGGGCATCATCGTCTCGCGTCAGGACATCAACATCGACGACGTGATCGTGGCCGCCCCTGCGGTGGACCTGAACACCATCGGCGATCTGGAAGGCACGCTTGAGATGCTGCGCGAGGCAGGGCTCATTTGATAGCACTCACCACCAGAAAGGGCCGCCGCGTCCCGGCGGCCCAGATGGTCTTCTCGGCCCTCGGTCTGGCGATCGGGGGTCTGATGCTTTTGCCGCTCGCCTATCTGGTGATGCGCGCTTCAGAGGCCGATCTGGCGACCGTGCAGAGCCTGCTCATGCGTCCGCGCACGCTACAGATGATGCTCAACACGGCGGCACTTGTCGCCGGGGTGCTGGTGGTCTGCACCGCCATCGCCCTGCCGCTGGCCTGGCTGGTCAGTCGCACCGACCTGAAGGGGCGGCGCATTGTCAATGTTCTGGCGGTGATGCCGCTGGCGGTGCCGGGCTATGTCATGGCCTATGCGCTGATCGGGCTGGGCGGGCATTACGGCTTTCTCAACCAGGTTTTCGGCTACCGCATGCCGATGCCGCAAGGCTGGTGGGGCGCGACGCTGGCGCTGTCGCTTTACACCTTCTCCTACCTCTACCTGAACCTGCGCGCCGCCTTCGCGGGCCTTGACCAAAGCCTGGAGGAAGCCGCCCGCGCCCTTGGCGCCACGCCGCGCGAGGTGTTCTTTCGCGTCACCCTGCCCCACCTGCTGCCCGCCATGATGGCAGGTTGGCTGGTGGTGGGCCTTTATGTGATCGGTGATTTCGGCGCCGTGGCACTGATGCGCTACGAGGTGTTCAGCTACGCCATCTATATCCAGTATTCCGCCGCCTTTGACAGGGTTTATGCCGCCTGGCTGGCGCTGATCCTGATCTCGGTCGCGCTGTCGGTCGTCTGGCTGGAAAGCCGCCTGCGCGAAGGGGCGCATTACGCGCGCACCGGCTCTGGCACCGGCGCCCGGCCCCGGCGCACGCAACTGTCACCAACCGGCCATGTGCTGGGCTGGGCATTCGTGGTGGTGGTGGTGCTGGGCTCGCTGGGTCTGCCGCTTTCAGTGCTGACCTTCTGGATGACCCGCTCGATCGACAGCGGCGCCTTGCTCAGTGCTGCCTTGCCTGACCTGTTGCGCGCCTTTGGCCAGTCGCTTTCAGTAGCCGTGCCCTCGGCACTGGCAGCGGCGGCGATGGCGCTGCCAGTGGCGGTGCTGGCGGTGCGGTATCCTTCGCCGATGTCGACCTTCATCAACCGCCTGGCGTTCGTCGGCTACGCCGTGCCCGCCCTGGCCTTTGCGCTGGCTTTCGTGTTCTTCGCACTGCAAGGCGCGCGCTGGCTCTATCAGACGCATCTGTTGCTGGTGACGGTCTATGCGCTCAGCTTCCTGGCGCTGGCGCTTGGCCCTATCCGCTCGGCGCTGTATCAGGCGCGGCCATCGGTCGAGGAATCGGCACGCGCGCTGGGGCATGGTCCAGCCTCGGTCTTCTGGCGGGTGACGCTGCCCACCATCCGCCCCGGGCTGGTTGCGGGTATGGTGCTGGTCTTTGTCGTCGCCATGAAGGAACTGCCCATCGCCTTCCTGCTGGCACCGACCGGCTTTCGCCCGCTCTCCATCACCATGTTCACCCGAACTTCCGAAGGGATGTTGCTGGAAGCCGCACCCTATGCCGCGGCGATCATCGTCTTTTCCGCTCTTTTCGTCGGCTTCGTTTTGCGCCATGACCGTAAAGCCGGAGATGAGCGATGAACGACCTGCCCAAGACCCTCACCTTCAAGATGCCCGCCGAGGCCTCGCCGCTGGGTTATCGCCAGAAACCGGCCCGGCCGCTGCTGGAGGTCAATCGCCTGCGCAAACACTTCCCGCATGCCGAGGCCGCCGCGGTGGAACGTGTCAGCCTGTCACTGGGCGAGGGGGAGTTGATGGCGCTTCTGGGGCCATCAGGCTGCGGCAAGACGACCACCTTGCGCATGATCGGCGGGTTCGAGCCGCCCGACGAAGGCAGCATCACGCTGGCCGGGCGCGACATCACCGGCCTGCCGCCGGAACAGCGCGGCATCGGCTTCGTGTTTCAGGATTACGCACTCTTCCCGCATCTCAACGTGCTGGAAAACGTTAAATTCGGCCTGCGCGGCATGTCACGCAAGCAGGCCGATGCCCGTGCGTGCGAAATGCTGAAGCTGGTGGGGCTGGAGGATCTGGCCTCCCGCAAACCGCACCAGCTTTCGGGCGGGCAGCAACAGCGCGTTGCGCTTGCGCGCAGCCTTGCAGTGGGGCCAAAGCTGATCTTGCTGGATGAACCTTTTTCAAACCTCGACGCCAAGATGCGCGTGGAAACCCGGCAAGAAGTGCGCAAACTGCTGAAATCCACGGGCGCGGCGGGTATTCTTGTCACCCATGATCAGGAAGAGGCGCTGGCCATGGCCGACCGCATCGCGGTGATGGACAAGGGCCGCGTCGTGCAGATCGGCACGCCCGACGAGATTTACCGCAATCCGGCCACCGCCTTTGTCGCCAATTTCATCGGTCGTTCCAACATCCTCACAGGCACCGCCAGCGGGATGAATGTGCAAACCGCCTTTGGCAACCTGCCGCTGTCACGCGCCGCCAATGGCGCGGTCAACCTGGCGGTGCGGCCTGAGCAGATCATGCTGGAACCGGACCCGGCAGGCCCTGCCGTGATCACCGGCCGCGAGTTTCGCGGCCATGACCAGATCTACTGGGTGCAGGAAGGCGATCGCTGCATGATCGTGATATCCGGCCCCGGCGCGGAACACGGGATCGGCACCAAGGTTAGGCTGCGCATCTGTGATTGCGTGGTTCCGCTTGCCTGATCGCGTTTTGCTTTGTTGGTCGGCCGGTTTGCGCTAGAATAGCCAAAACAATAAGACCAACGAGCAGGTGACCCATGTTGATACGCGCCGCCACGATCGGCCTCATTCTTGTTTCGCTCGCCGGTTGCGGCGGTGCACTTGCCAACCGCTCCGGCAGCGGGGTCGAGGCCACGCGCCTTGCAACCTCCAGCCCCCGCCCCGCCGCCTTTGATCGCTGGATCGAAGGCTTCCGTGCCCGTGCGCTGGCACAAGGGATCGAGGCCCGGACCTTTGACCGCGCCTTCGCGGGGATCGGCTACAACGAAGACTCGTTGCGCCGCGACGCCCACCAGCCCGAGTTTTCCCGCCCCATCTGGGCCTATCTCGACAGCGCGGTGTCGGATACCCGCATCGAGAACGGGCGTGAGATGCTGCGCGAACACGCCAGCGTGCTCGCCGCGATCGAAGCGCGCTACAATGTCGAGCGCGAGGTTGTGGTTGCCATCTGGGGGCTGGAAAGCTCCTACGGCAGGCTGCGCGGCTCCACGCCGATCATCGAGACACTGGCGACACTCAGCTACGAGGGACGGCGCACGGCGTTCTTTGAGCAGCAACTGATAGCCGCGCTACAGATCCTGCAAGCGGGTGACGTAGCACCGCGCGACATGGTCGGCAGTTGGGCGGGGGCGATGGGCCATACCCAGTTCATTCCCACAAGCTATCTGGAATATGCAGTCGATTTCACCGGTGACGGGCGGCGCGATATCTGGGCGGATGACCCCACCGACGCGCTGGCCTCTGCCGCCGCGTATCTTGCCCGATTCGGCTGGACCCGCGGCCAGCCGCCGCTGGTTGAGGTGAGACTGCCGCGCGGATTTGATACGCAGCGGGCAGGGCAAACGCGGTCCATACAGGAATGGACTGCGCTGGGGCTCCAGGCACAACCGGGCAACCGGCTGCCCGCCTCGGGCGACGCGACGTTGATGTTCCCGGCAGGTGCGAACGGGCCGGCACTGCTGACCTTCAGCAATTTCCGCGTCATCAAGCGCTATAACAACGCCGATGCCTATGCGATCGCCATCGCCCATCTGGCCGACCGGCTGCGCGGCGGCGGCGAATTCGTGGGCGCATGGCCGCGCGATGACCGGCCGCTCAACGCCGAGGAACGCGAGGAGTTGCAGCGCGTTCTGGCCCGGACCGGCCACTACAGTGGCGAGATCGACGGGCGCGTGGGTTCAGGCACGCTGGCCGCGGTTCGCGACTGGCAGGCATCAAACGGCATGGCGCCCGATGGCTATGTCTCGCTCGCGCTGTTGCAGCGAATGCGGCGGCGGTAAGTGGCGCAGGGGGGCTGCCTGCCCCCCTCTTCGGCTACGCCGAATTCACCCCCCGGGCGTATTTCCGGCAAGATGAAGGGGGTCCGGTTCTTCGCTGTGGTCAGCGCCTTGTGCGAATTCGGCTTCCAGAAATCGCTCGAAATCATCCAGGTTGACCGGCTCGAACTGGCCGAAAGCCTGCATCCAGACTGACGCTGCCTTCAGCGCGTCCGGCTCCAGCTTGCACCATTTCACCCGCCCGCGCTTTTCCTGGCTGATCAGCCCGGCCGCCGCCAGTATCCCCAGATGTTTCGATACGGCCGCGAGCGACATCGGAAGCGGCTGGGCCACGTCGGTCACGGCCATATCGTCTTCCAGCAGCATTGACAGGATCGCCCGCCGCGTAGGATCGGCGAGGGCCATGAAGATCGCATCGAGGGGCGCGGCGGCGGGGCTGTTCATCGGCACACCATGCGCGGCGGCGTTGCGTTGGTCAACCATTCGGTTGAATGTGCATCGGCGGCCCGATACAGCGCCAACCCTTGCCCCAGCCACGCCATGCTGATTATTTTATACATTTATTTCAGTATCTTATACAGCCATCATCGCGCTTGACTCTGTCACCCCCCGCGCCTAGTTTCCGCCCGACCGTCCTGAGGGGACCATCGCATGCCTGAGCCGAATGATCTTGAGCGCCTGAAAGCGCTCGACAAGCGGATCGAGCAGATGAAAGCGGCCAAAGCGCCGCCCCCTCGAAAGGCGGAAAGCCATGTGATGGCGCAGCACGCCTGGCGCATGGTGACAGAGCTTGTCGCCGGTCTTCTGATCGGTCTGGGCATCGGATTCGGGCTGGATGCGCTTTTCGGAACGCGGCCCCTGTTTCTGGTGCTGTTCATTTTGCTGGGGCTTGCGGCCGGAATACGCGTGATGATGCGCTCCGCCGCCGAGGTTCAGCGCCAAAGCGAGGAAGAGGCGGCGAAACCCGCCCAGGACCGAGGGGAAAAGGATCGTGGCTGAGGAAACCGGCGGTTTTGCCATTCATCCGATGGATCAGTTCATCGTGCGCCCGCTTCTGGGCGGCGATACGGTGGGCCTGTTCACCATCACCAATGTGACGCTCTGGATGGCGTTGACGGTGATTGCCGTGTCGCTGGTTCTGGTCGTCGGAACCCGCGGTCGCGCACTTGTGCCCACGCGCAGCCAGTCGATTGCCGAAGTTCTCTACAGCTTCGTCTACAAGATGGTCGAGGACGTGGCGGGCCATGACGGAGTGAAGTATTTCCCCTACATCATGACGCTGTTCATGTTCATCCTGTTCTCGAACCTGCTGGGCCTGCTGCCCTGGGCCTTCACCACCACTTCGCATATCGCGGTGACGGCGGTGCTGGCAGCGGCGGTATTCATTACCGTGACGGTACTGGGCTTCGTGTTGCATGGCGCGAGCTTCCTGAAACTCTTCTGGATCACCTCGGCCCCGCTGGCCCTGCGCCCCATCCTGGCGCTGATCGAGGTCATCTCTTACTTCGTGCGCCCGCTCAGCCACTCCATTCGTCTTGCCGGTAACATGATGGCCGGGCATGCGGTGGTGAAGGTGTTTGCGGGCTTTGCCGGGGCGCTGGGGCTGCTGGGTGTGCTGCCGATCCTGGCGGTGACCGCCGTCTACGGGCTGGAACTGCTTGTGGCGGTCATCCAGGCCTATGTTTTCACCATCCTGACCTGTGTCTATCTGCGCGACGCACTGCATCCGCATCACTGACGCCGGCTTTCAGACCAACTTTCTGCCAATTCCAAAAAACGTAAGGAGCTATGGAAATGACTGGCGATATCGTTCAAATGGGTGCGTACATCGGCGCTGGCCTGGCCTGCATGGGCATGGGTGGAGCTGCTGTCGGTGTGGGCAACGTTGCGGGCAACTTCCTCTCGGGCGCACTGCGCAACCCGTCGGCCGCACCCGGCCAGACCGCGACGCTCTTCATCGGCATCGCCTTCGCCGAAGCGCTGGGGATCTTCTCGTTCCTCGTCGCACTTCTGCTGATGTTCGCCGTCTGATCCTTCAAACCCCGTGATCCTTACGGCCGGATGGTTGCCATGGCAGCCATCCGGCGGATACGGTGACAAAGGAGGACGTCATGGCCGCAGAAGCCAACAGCGCGGCGGGCATGCCGCAACTCGAAATCTCCACCTTCCCGAACCAGATTCTCTGGCTCGTGGTGGCGATGGTCGTGCTTTATCTGATCCTGTCGCGCGTCGCGCTGCCCCGGATCGGCTCGGTTCTGGCCGAGCGGACAGGCACGATCGCCAATGACATTGCCGCTGCCGAAACCTACAAGCTGCAGGCCGCAGAGGCCGAGGCCGCCTATCACAAGGCGCTCGATGACGCCCGCGCCGCTGCCGCCAAGGTAGTCGACGAGGCGCGCGCCGAGATCCAGAAAGACCTCGATGTCGCCATCGCCAAGGCCGACGCTGAAATCGCCGCGCGCTCTGCGGAATCCGCACGCCGGATCGGCGAGATCCGCGAAAGCACGATGGAGGCCGTAACCGTGGTCGCCAAGGATGCCACCAAGGAAATCCTGTCGTCCTTTGGCGTCAAGGCTGATGCACGCTCGGTCACCTCGGCGGTGACTGCGCGTATCAAGGGAGGTGCGGCATGAAACTGCGTCTGGCACTGATTGCAACGCTCGCTGCCAGCCCGGCGCTGGCGGCAGTCGAAGGCAAGCCCTTCTTTTCGCTGCACAATACCGACATCGTTGTGGCGATCGGCTTTCTGATCTTCATCGGCATCCTGATCTATTTCAAGGTTCCGAAGATTATCAACGGCCTTCTGGACAAACGCGCCGACACCATCCGGAGCGAACTGGAAGAGGCACGCAAGCTGCGCGAAGAGGCGCAGGAACTGCGCGCCTCGTTCGAGCGCAAGAAAGCCGAAGTCAAGGAGCAGGCCGAGCGGATTGTTGCCAAGGCCAAGGCTGACGCCGAACTGGCGGCCCAACAGGCCCGCGCAGACCTGGAAGTATCGATCGAACGCCGGCTGAAGGCAGCCGACGACCAGATCGCCTCGGCCGAGGCTGGCGCTCTGCGTGACGTGCGAAACAAGGCGGTTGCCGTGGCCGTCACTGCCGCGGCGGACCTGATCGCCCGGAACATGAACCCGGAAGACGCCGGCAAGCTGATCGAAGACTCGATCAAGACGGTCGAAGCACGGTTGAACTGATCGCGCCGGCAACCATCTGACAACCCCCGGACCGCAAGGCCCGGGGGTTTTTCGTGCAGATGACGCTGGACAAGCTGCCACCGTTCACTATTTGCTGCACGCGCATCACAGCCGTCGGAACCCGCCCCATGGATCAGATATTAACACTCGCCGGGCAGAACCTGCTGTCGCCCGTCATCCTGTGCTTCGTACTGGGTCTGGCAGCGGCGCTTGCGCGATCTGACCTGACTTTCCCCGAGGCGATTGCCAAGGGCATGTCGCTTTATCTGCTCTTTTCCATCGGCTTCAAGGGCGGGGCCAGCGTGGCCGAGCACGGAGCCGATCTGCGGTTGGGTCTGGCCGTTCTGGTCGGGGTGGTGCTGTCGCTTATCCTGCCTTTCGTCGCCTACGCACTTTTGCGCGGGCTGTCGCGCGGAATTTCGGCCACCGATGCGGCGGCCGTGGCAGGGCATTACGGCTCAATCTCGATTGTCACCTTCGTCGCCATTTCGTCGCTGTTGCAGGCGCGCGGGATCAGCATTGAGGGCTATATGGTCGCCGTTGCCGCCGCGATGGAGGCACCGGCCATCGTATCGGCGCTGTGGCTGGCCACGCGCAGCGGCGGGGGCGGAAAGATCACCCCCGACCTGTGGCACGAGATCCTTCTGAACGGCTCAATCGTTTTGCTGCTGGGTGCCTTCATTATCGGTTGGATCACCGGCGAACGCGGACTGGCCGAGATCGCGCCGCTGATCGTCACGCCGTTCAAAGGGGTTTTGTGCCTGTTTCTTCTGGATATGGGAATTGTCGCGGGCCGGGGTCTGCGCAATGCGCGCGGCATTATTACCCCCGGTGTTCTGGCTTTTGGTGTGTTGATGCCTCTGGTGGGCGCCACATTCGGGGCGCTTGCCGGGCTGGCACTTGGCCTTAGCGTGGGCGGGCTGGCAGTGATGATGGCGTTGACGGCATCGGCCTCGTATATCGCGGTTCCGGCGGCGATGCGCGTGGCCCTGCCCCGCGCCAACCCCGCGCTTTACCTGACCCTGGCGCTCGCGATAACATTCCCCTTCAACCTGACACTGGGCATTCCGCTTTTCATGGCGCTGGCCAGCACCCTTGCCGGAGGCTGAACGATGAAAATGCATGCGGCAAAGCGCGTCGAGATCATGGTCGAGGCGGTTATGGAGAACCAGATCACTCGCAGCCTTACCGCCGCCGGGGTGACGGGCTTCACCATTCTGCCCGTGCTCGGCGGCTCAGGCCGGTCCGGGCAATGGACGCGCGAAGGTTCAGTCAGTCGCGCCAGCGGCATGATCGCCGTTGTCTGCCTGATTGCGCCACAGCGTCTTGATCACCTGCTCGAAACCCTGTTCCCCGTCCTGAATGACCATATTGGTGTCGTCAGCGTGACAGATACCCAGATCCTGCGCGCTGAACGCTTCTGAAGGGCGAAAATCCGGGCGCTCTCCGTGATTACGGCTTGTCGCATGGCGCTTTTGCTTCCTAGACTTGACTTGGGCGGCAAGCTTGATCCCCGCCCGCCAGTAAAGGAGTAATGTACATGGGACGCCGCGACGACCTGATTGCCCGCTACGCCGACGATCTACGCAACAAATGCGGGATCGAACCCAACATGGACCTGCTGACCAAAGTCACCATCGGCTGTGGCCCTTCGATCTATGACGCCGACGCTGCCACTGTAGCCGCTGGTCAGCCGCATGAGCTGGAGACCGTCAAGAAAAGTTATCTGATCAAGAAACTTGGTTTGACCGATGGTCCGCAACTGGACCAGGCGATCAACGCCGTGATCGAAACCTACGGCCACTCTGAGCGCAACAAGTACCGCCCGGTGGTTTACTACATGCTATGCAAGCATTTCGGCAAGGAAAGTGTCTATAGCTGATACCCCGCGCCGTTTGCATAAAATGCCATACATTCGTTGTTTGCCCGCCACCGTCCAATCTGGCATTGTCTGAACATGGACCAGGACGGTCCGGGGCAGATACCGAATTCCCGTGTGTAGTGCGAAGGGCACGTGGGGGATGATGGGGGTTCCGGGCGGCCGGGGCCCCCATTTTGGGATCAGGGCGCACCGCGGGGCATAGGTGTGGTGCCCGCCTTGTAAGCAGACCAGTCGTCCACCTCGGGGTAAAACTGGCGACGCCATGCGCGCACGCGCGGGTTCATCACTCGCCGCCACAACGGCGGCACAGCCGCCAAAACAACCATCGCCGGATAGCCAACGGGCAGTTGTGGTGCTTCCTCATCCGAATAGGTCTGCAACAGGGGAAAGCGGCGATCGGGCTTGTAGTGATGGTCGGAATGGCGTTGCAGGTTGATCAAAAGCCAGTTTGACGCCCGGTGCGATGCGTTCCAGCTATGACGCGGCAGGACATGCTCATACCGGCCACCTCCCAGGTGTTTGCGCGTCAGGCCGTAATGCTCGATGTAGTTGGTCAGTTCCAGATGCAGCACCGCAACAAACGCCTGCCAGACGAACAGCGCCAGCCCCACCCAGCCACCGATCAAGAGCGCCAGTGCCAGAAAACCCACTTGCAGCGCGGCATAGCGCCAGAATGGGTTGCCCGGATGCCAGACCGCTCGGCCGCGCCGCTGCAACATCGCCGCCTCGGCCCGCCAGGCCGAACCGGGGCAGCTTGTCAGCACGCGCAGAAAAAAGCGCCAGAACCCCTCGTTATAGCGCGCGGTCACCGGGTCACGCGGGGTGCCAACGTAGCGGTGGTGGACCTGAAGATGTTCGGACCTGAAGTGGCTATACAGCACCGAGGCCAGCAACAGATCGCCCAGCCAGCGCTCTAGGCGGTTTTTCTGATGCAACAGCTCATGTGCATAGACAATCCCCACCGCGCCCGAGGCGACGCCAATACCATAGAACAGGACGATCAGTTCATGCACCGCCAAATGGCCGCTCCGGGTGACCCACCACAGCGTGCCGAAGATCAGCACCAGTTGCACCGGCAGCCAGATCAGCGTGATCAGCCGATACCAGAACAGCTCTGTCAGTGGCGTTTCCGTATCGGGGTTTTCCAGGTTCAGGCCGGTGATATAGTCCAGCAGCGTGATCATCCCGATGCCGTAAAGCGGCGTCAGCACCAGCCACCAGCTGCCCCAGGCTGCACCAATCGCGATCAAGGGCAAGAAAACCAGAGACAACCAGAATGGCAGGGCCGCAGCAATATGGGCGGGGTCTTTGGACATGGGCGCTTCTCCACGCGGTTGGCGCACGCTAACGCAAGGACTTGCGCAGTCCAATAGCCTCTAATGCGGCATCTGCATGGCTCCAGCATTTGCGCATCAGCGTGGGCAACGCGCCGGGGTCGAAATCGGTGCGGAACTGACCACGCTCGGCCTGTGCATCGGTTGGCACATGCGCGACGGCAACCTGCATCGACAGGTGAAAATGGGTGAAGGTGTGCCGCACCGCGCCGGGTGCCAGCTTCCAGTCCGCATCAAGGGGCGGCGCGGGAACGAGGGCGTCGTTCACGGCGAGCCATTCAGTGCAGGGCCACCCGGGCATCCCGCCCAGAAGGCCGCGTGGCGGGCGGCTCTCCAACAGCAGCGCACCATCCGCGCGCCGGGCAACATAGGCGATGCCGTGGCGTTCCGGTTTTGCCGCCTTGGGCACCTTGGCGGGCAAGTCAGCCGCAATGCCCAGCATCTGCGCGCGGCAGAAACCCTGCACAGGACAAGCGGCGCAATCAGGGTTTCGTGGCGTGCAGACCGTCGCGCCCAGATCCATCATCGCCTGCGCATAATCGCCGGGACGGGCGCGCGGGGTCAATCGCGCCGCCAGTTCCGCAAAGCGCGGTCGGGCGCGCGGCAAGGGCGCTGTCTCGGCAAACAAGCGCGCCACCACCCGCTCCACATTGCCATCCACAACTGTTTCAGGCGCATCGAAGGCAATCGCTGCAATCGCCGCCGATGTATAACTGCCGATCCCCGACAAAGCCTGCAAAGCTTTGCGATCACGAGGAAATTCACCACCCGCCGCCGCTACTGTGCGTGCACAGGCGATCAGGTTACGGGCGCGCGCGTAGTAGCCCAGGCCAGCCCATTCGGCCATCACCTCGGCCTCGGGCGCGGCGGCAAGGGCATGAACATCAGGCCAGCGCGCCGTGAAACGGTGGAAATAGTCGCGCACCGTGGCCACTGTCGTTTGCTGCAACATCACCTCGGACAACCAGACCCGATAAGGATCAGCGCGAACCCCCGCCGCCCGTTCAGCAGGACCAACCCGCCAGGGCAGCACCCGCGCGGCCTCGTCATACCACCGCAGCAGCGCCGCCGCGAAAGCCGCGCCGTCGATCTCAAACCTGCCGATTTCCCTAATCCTGTCACACATTCGCGCGAGTCCCGCCCTCTGGCCACTGGCCATGCCAGCCGAAAGGCGTAAGATAGCCCGCATGCGCCCCCGGGCACCAGTCGCGGCCAGCAACTCCGGTTTTACCCATGTCCAAACTCCCTGATTCCGGCAAACCGATCCCCTTTCGGCCTGCCGCCAAATCCCGGCGCATGCGCGGTTTCGAGCCGGCAGCGGGGCTGTTGCGTGAACCGATCCGCAAGGCCGGCGAATCGCGCGGCTTTGCCATCACCCGGCTTCTGACCCATTGGCCTGAAATCGCAGGACGCGATCTGGCGGGCCTGTGCCGGCCGGTCAAGGTCAGTTATGGAAAGGGCGGCCTGGGCGCGACATTGAGCGTGCTTGCGACGGGCGCGGCGGCGCCGCTGGTGCAAATGCAACTTCCGATGCTGAAAGAGCGGGTCAACGCCTGCTATGGCTATGCCGCCATTGCGCGGATTCAGGTCACACAGACCTCCGCACAGGGCTTTTCCGAGGCGCAGGCCACTTTCACCGGCTCCCCGAACATCGCCGCTCCATCGCCACAGGCGCTGACGAAGGCGCGGCAAGTGGTTGACACGCTGACCGACGGTGTGGGCGACAGTGGCCTGAAAATGGCGCTGGAACGCCTTGCCGAGAACGTTCTTACACGACAAAAAGGCACCGGCTCAAAGCCGGTGATCGAATGAGAGGAAATTTGATGCAAAAGAACATGCTGATGATCGGCGCCGCCGTCGCGGCAGTCGCGGTAGGGGGCTATGCGCTGCTAGGCGGCGGCAATCGCCCCGTCGAGACGGCGCCCGGCGTTACCGAGATCACCGCGCAAAGCAACCAGTCCGCCTCGGATCCCAGCGAGGCGCCCGATGTCTCGCGGGTGGAGGAGATGACCCTCGGCAACCCTGACGCGCCGGTGACAATCATTGAATATTCCTCATTCACCTGTCCGCATTGCGCCACGTTCAATCAGGGCGTCTATAAACAGATCATCGAGAATCACGTGGAAACCGGCCAGGTCCACTACATCAAGCGCGAAGTCTATTTTGACGCCTATGGCCTCTGGGCCGCGCTTGTTGCCCGCTGCGGTGGCTCCGATCGCTATCATGGCATCGTCGAAATGCTTTACGCCAGCCAGCGCGAATGGGCAGGCGCCCAGGATGGCGCCCAGGTTGCCGACAATCTGCGCCGCATTGGACGCCGCGCAGGAATGAGCGATGATGAACTCAACGCCTGCCTGGCCGACCGCGACATGGCCACCGCGCTGATGGAAGTGTATCGCGTGAACGCTGAGCGCGATGGAGTCCGCTCGACCCCGTCCTTCATGATCAACGGTCGGCTTTTCAATAACATGAGCTATGGCGAGTTCGAAACGGCGATCGCCAATGCGGGCGGGCAGTAATTCATGAGCGCCAAACCTTTGTCGGGCGTGCGGGTAATCGAACTCGCGCGCATTCTTGCTGGCCCCTGGGCGGGTCAAACCCTGGCCGATCTGGGTGCCGAGGTGATCAAGGTCGAAGCACCCGAGGGCGATGACACCCGCCGCTGGGGGCCCCCCTTCATCGACCGGGAGGGCGAACCGGTCGCCGCCTATTTCCACGCCGCCAACCGAGGCAAACGCTCGGTGGTTGCCGATTTCCGCGCGCCCGAGGGGCAGGAGAAGGTGCGCAAGCTGGTGGCAGACGCTGATGTGCTGATCGAGAATTTCAAGGTCGGCGGACTGAAGAAATATGGCCTGGATTACACCAGCCTGTCACAGGTCAACCCGCGGCTGATCTATTGCTCGATCACCGGCTTCGGGCAGGACGGGCCCTACGCCCACCGCGCAGGGTATGATTACATCATCCAGGGCATGTCCGGGCTGATGTCGATCACTGGCCCCAGCGATGGCGAACCACATCGCGTCGGCGTGGCCGTGACCGACCTTTTCACGGGTGTCTATGGAGCCACCGCCATTCTTGCCGCCTTGCACGAACGACACAGCACAGGTCGCGGCGCGCATCTGGATCTCAGTCTGATGGATTCGGCGGTATCGGTCATGGCAAATCAGGCGATGAACTTCCTCGCCACCGGAACTGCGCCGGGCCGCACCGGGAATGTGCATCCGAATCTGGTTCCCTATCAGGTGTTCGAATGTGCCGACGGCCATATCATCATCGCCACTGGCAACGATGCCCAGTATCATCGGCTCTGTGGCCTGCTGGGGTTGCCAGAACTGATAACGCATCCTGATTACCTTTCGAATGCCGACCGGGTGAAAAACCGCGTTTCACTGGCCGACACCCTGAGCACGGCCACACGGACCCGCTCCAAGGCCGACCTGCTCGAAGCTTGCGAGGCACAGGGCGTTCCCGCAGGGCCGATCAACACGATGGACGAGGTGTTTGCCGACCCGCAAGTCAAGGCGCGCAGGATGGAGCTTGACCTTGGCCAGACGAAAGGCGTCCGCTCACCCTTCGTGATTGACGGTGAGCCCTGCGCCTCGGACCTGCCCGCCCCCGTGCTGGGCGAGGCCGATCGCGACTGAGGCAACGGATAGCCGACTTGGGGGCGAGGAAGGGGGCTTTGCCCCCTCTGGGCCGAAGGCCCATTCACCCCCAGGATATTTTTGAACAGATGAAGGATGCGGCGTTTCTGGTTCTCTCCTGTCGAACCGAAAACCCGTTTTTACGCAACAATCCTTTCAGAAACGAATAAAGGGCCGGATTATCCCGGCCCTTTATCGCTTTTCCTTGAAAGGCAATCAGCTCAGCTTGCGCTCGACCGTCTCGCGCTCGAAGATTTCGATCACATCGCCGGCGCGGATGTCGTCGTAGTTCTCGAAAGCCATGCCGCATTCCTGGCCCGAGATGACTTCCTTCACCTCGTCCTTGAAGCGTTTGAGCGTCTTCAGCGTGCCCTCGTGAATAACCACGTTGTCACGCAGCAAACGCACCCCGGCCGACCGGCGGGCGACGCCTTCGGTAACCAGACAGCCCGCGACCTTGCCGACGCCGGAAACCTTGAAGACTTCTTTGATCGCGGCATAGCCAATGAAACGTTCGCGCACTTCGTCCTTGAGCAGACCCGAGGCCGCCGCCTTGATATCATCGATCAGGTCGTAGATGATCGAATAATAGCGGATCTCGACGCCCTTTTGCTGCGCGGCATTGCGCGCGGTCGCATTGGCCCGGACGTTGAAGCCGATGATCGGCGCGCCCGAAGCCTCGGACAGGCCGACATCCGAATCGGTGATCGCGCCGACGCCGTAATGCAGGACGCGCACCCGCACCTCTTCGTTGCCGACCTTTTCCAGCGCCTGCACGATAGCTTCGGCGGAGCCCTGCACGTCGGCTTTCACCAGCACTGCCAGTTCGGCCACATCCTTGTCGGCCTTGGCGCGCGCCATCATCTGTTCAAGCGTAGTGGCGGCACCAGCGGCAGCGCGCTTGTCCTTGGCGGCCTGCTCGCGGTACGCCGCGATCTCGCGGGCCTGCGCCTCGGTTTCGACAACGTTCAGCACGTCGCCCGCTTCGGGTGTGCCGTTCAGCCCCAGAACCTCGACAGGCACCGAGGGGCCGGCCTCATCGACGCGTTCTCCCTTGTCGTTGACCAGTGCGCGCACCTTGCCCCACTGCTCGCCGACAACAAAGATGTCGCCCTTGCGCAGCGTGCCGTGCTGCACGAGCACGGTGGCAACCGGGCCGCGGCCCACGTCGAGCTTGGCTTCGATCACCGCGCCCATGGCGGCACGGCTCGGGTTGGCTTTCAGCTCCAGGATTTCGGCCTGCAACGCGATGGCTTCCAGAAGCGTATCGAGTCCTTTACCGGTGAGGGCCGAAACCTCGACATCCTGCACATCGCCGGACATTGCCTCGACAACGACTTCATGCTGCAGCAGTTCGGTGCGCACACGGTTCGCATCAGCCGAAGGTTTGTCGCATTTGTTGATCGCCACGATCATCGGCACCTTGGCGGCCTTGGCGTGGTTGATCGCCTCGATGGTCTGCGGCATGACCGAATCGTCCGCCGCGACCACCAGAACCACGATATCCGTCACCTGAGCACCACGCGCACGCATCGAGGTAAAGGCGGCGTGACCCGGCGTATCGAGGAAGGTCAACACGGCCCCCGATTCCGTTTTCACCTGATAGGCACCGATATGCTGGGTGATGCCACCGGCCTCGCCCGAAACCACATTGGTCTTGCGAATCGCATCGAGAAGCGAGGTCTTGCCGTGGTCGACATGACCCATGATGGTGATGATCGGCGGACGCGCCTGCATGTCCTCCGGCTTGTCATCGACCGAATCGATCACTTGCTCGACATCGGCGTCGGAAACGCGAACAGCCCTGTGGCCAAATTCCTCGATCACCAGTTCGGCGGTGTCAGCATCAATGGCCTGGTTCATTGCAACCATCATGCCCATCTTCATCAGCGTCTTGACCACATCGGCGGCACGCTCGGCCATCCGGTTGGCAAGTTCCTGCACGACGATGGTTTCGGGCAGCTGCACATCGCGCACCTGCTTCTCGGATTTCTGCCCCAGGCCCAGCGCCTTGGCGCGCGCCTTCTCCTGCTTGCGCTTCATCGCGGCCATGCTGCGATGCCGCCCGCCCTCGCCCGCCAGAGCGGCAGAAAGGGTCAGCTTGCCGGAACGACGGCCACCATCCTCGCGTGATTTGCGTGAATCACGCTCTTCGCGCTCGCGCTCGGCCTTGCTGCGCAGCGGTGTCGCTGAAGCGGGTTTGGCGGCGGCGCGCTCGGCGGCGCGTTCGCCGGGCGAAGCGCGCTCGACCTTGGGAGCGGGCTCGGCAGCGGGGGCGGCTTCGGCGGCCTTGGCCTCGGCCTCGGCCTCGGCGGCCAGGCGCTTCGCGTCCTCTTCCTCGCGTGCCTTGCGGGCGGCCTCGCGCTCCTGTTCCTCGCGCTCACGCGCTTCGATCTCGGCGCGACGGCGCTCGCGTTCTTCCTCGCGCTGGCGCTCTTCCTCGGCGCGCGCGGCAGCCTCATCGGCCTCGCGGGCCTTGGCGGCGCGCACGGCGGCAAGGCGGCGCTCCATCTCGGAATCAGATATCCCCGCCGGCCGGCGCGTCGGACCCGCGCCGGGGCCTTGCGGTTTGTTGGTATTGGTTGCGCCAGCGCCAGAACCGCTCGCACCCGGCTTGGGTACGACGACGCGTTTGCGCTTGGTTTCCACTACAACAGCCTTGGTCCGCCCGTGGCTGAAGCTCTGCTTCACCTGACCGGGAGTAGAACCGCCACGCAGCCCAAGGGGTTTCTTACCGTCTGTATCGCTCATGCGTCTCGTCAATCCTCTCCGGCGCTCAATACGCCGATCTGCCCACGCAACCGCGCAAGCTTTGCCGCTTCCTCTACTACACGCGCAGCCAGACCACCAGCGGCAAGCGCGGCATGTATCACATGTTCCCGCCCGAAAGCCAAACCCAATTCCTGCGCCGAGAGGCAAGTAATATGGCCGTTTCGCCCCGGTGGCGGGCGCAGCTTTGTCTTGCCGCGCGTTGATCCGTCATATGCCTGTATCAGTACCCGCGCATCGCCCTTCGCGAGCCAGTCTCTCACCTTCTCGTAGCCGCCCACCGCCTGGCCTGACTTGCGCGCCAGCGAGATCAGATCGATCACCCGCCGCGTCAACAGATCATGCACCAGATCAGGCAGCGCTTCTGGCACCTGAACCGGCTTGCGGGCAGCGCGGGCGAACAGCTTGCGCTTGCTCGCCTGCTCCAGCGCCTGGCGGTCGGCCGAGACCCAGATGCCCCGGCCCGGCAGCTTGCCCGCCAGATCAGGAACCACCCCACCATCCGGGCCAATCACAAACCGGATCAACCCCCCGCTTGGCTGGCTTTCGCCGGTCACGATGCAGCGCCGTTCCGGGCTGCCCGTTTCTTCCAGCGTGTGTTTTGCCCTTCCGCCGCGGGTCATGGTGGCGTTCCTTATGCCTTTACCTCTACTTCCTCTTCATCCCCTGATTCGGCCTCTTCGGTCGCTTCAGGCTCCAGATCCGCCGGATCGACCCAGCCAAGCATCACGCGCGCCGTCATGATCATGCGCTGTGCTTCTTCCAGGCTCACCTCGAAGGGCTCCAGCACGCCGTCATCCTTGACGCGCTGACCGTTCGCCATCGTCCAGCCACCGGCAAGTTCCCAGTCGGCGCAGGTGGCGAAATCTTCCAGCGTCTTGACGTCATCCTTGGCCAGCGCCTCGATCATCTGCGGGGTCAGCCCCTCGAAGTTGATCAGACTGTCCTCGGCGCCCAGCGCGCGGGCATTCTCCAGCGCGGCCGTGTTGATCGCCTCCAGCCGGTCACGCGCGCGGGCCTGCAACTCGCCTGCGGTGTCCTCGTCAAACCCGTCGATGGACAACAGCTCGTCAAGCTCGACATAAGCGACTTCCTGCAGATCGGTGAAGCCCTCGGCCACCAGAAGCTGCGCCATCATCTCATCGACATCCAACTCGTCCATGAACAGCTTGGTGCGCTCGGCAAACTCGGCCTGACGCCGCGCAGCCTCATCGCTTTCGGTCATGATGTCGATATCGAGGCCGGTCAACTGGCTGGCCAGCCGCACGTTCTGACCACGGCGACCAATCGCCAGCGAAAGCTGCTCGTCGGGCACCACCACCTCGATGCGGCCAGCATCCTCGTCGATCACCACTTTCGACACTTCGGCCGGTTGCAGCGCGTTCACAAGGAAGGTCGCCTGATCCTCGTTCCAGGGGATGATATCGATCTTCTCGCCCTGCAACTCGTTCACCACGGCCTGCACCCGGCTGCCGCGCATGCCGACGCAGGCACCGACCGGGTCGATCGAGCCGTCATAGGAAATCACGGCAATCTTGGCGCGCGAACCCGGATCGCGGGCGACGGCCTTGATCTCGATGATGCCGTCATAGATTTCCGGCACTTCCATCTTGAACAGCTCGGCCATGAACTCGGGCGCGGTGCGTGACAGGAACACCTGCGGCCCGCGCGCTTCACGGCGCACATCCTTGATGTAGCAGCGAATCCGGTCGTTCGGGCGATAGCTTTCACGGCCGATCTTCTCGTTGCGACGCAAGATACCCTCGCCGCGGCCGATATCGACGATGATATTGCCGTATTCCTCACGGCGCACCACGCCGTTGATGATGGTGCCTGCGCGATCCTTGAACTCGTCATACTGGCGGTCGCGCTCTGCCTCGCGGACCTTTTGCAAGATCACCTGTTTGGCCGATTGCGCGGCAATGCGGCCCAGTTCGACCGGCGGCACCTCGTCACGCAGTTCATCGCCCACCTTCGGGTCGGCCATATGGGCGCGCGCCTGTTCGACAGTCAACTGTGCGTGGTGATTCTCGAATTCCTCGTCGGCCACGACGGTGCGCACGCGGGTAAAGCTGGCACGCCCGGTCTTGCGGTCGATGCTGACGCGGATGTCCATATCCGCGCCGTAGCGCGACTTTGCCGCCCGCGCGAGGCTCTCTTCCATCGCCTGCACGACCAGTTCCGGGTCGATCAGCTTCTCACGCGCAACAGCTTCGGCGGTCTGCAACAGCTCCAGCTGGTTTGCACTGGTAATGGCCATGTCTCACTCCTCCTCGGAAGCGGTGTCGGTTTCTATCTCGTCGAAATCGGCTTCGTTGATGACGCCCGCGTTCTTGCGCGCGCGCAATGTCTCGGCAATCAGATCGTCGGTCAGTACCAGCTTGGCATCCGACAGCCAGTCGAATTGCAAGCCGATCGTGCCCTCATCGATCTCGATCAGCACTTCGTTGCCTTCAACCCCGGCCAGCACACCCTTGAAACGGCGGCGGCCATCGATCAGCTCGGTGGTTTCCAGCTTGGCCTCATAACCCGCCCATACCTCGAAATCCTTGAGCCGGGTCAGCGGCCGGTCGATGCCGGGGCTCGACACTTCCAGCAGATAAGGGTCTTCCAGCGGATCTTCCACATCCAGCGCGGCGGAAACCACGGTGGAAATATCAGCGCAATCATCCACCTCGATCCCGCCCTCGGGCCGGTCAGCCATGATCTGCAGGATGCGCGTCTTGCCAGACATCAGCCGAAGCCGCACCAGCTCAAACCCCAAACCCTCGATCACCGGCTGAACGATCCCGGCCAACCGCCGGTCAATGGCGGTATGCGCGACAAGATCGCCGACAGGGCTGCCAGTCTCGCTCATTGCAGACCTCCAGAACAAAAAAACGGGCCAAGCGGCCCGTGCGTCTCTACCGGTGGTGCCTCAGGTTTGGACCCCGAAACGCCGCTTTCATGCGCCATATAGGCCCGCTGGCGGGCAAATGCAAGCATAATGCACACAGGCCTTTCCTTTGCCGACGCCCGCCACTAGCTTGCGCCCTGAAAGGATCGTGATGTCCCATAGTCGCCGCCAGTTCCTCGCTCTCTCCGCCGTCGCCCTGTTCCCGCTTGCAGGCTCGGCCCAGGAACCACGACCCACCGACATGGCGCCGGTCTATGTCTGGCGCGGGTCCGGGCGCACGTTCGGCGGGTTTTCGGCGATCCACCTTTACCCCAACGGGCTTGATTTCATTGCGCTGAGCGACCGCGCCTACCTCTATTTCGGGCGGCTTCAGCGCGACGAGAGCGAGCGGATCATCGGTGTGACCACCCACAGCATCCACCAGTTGCGCCACAGTGACGGCAGCTTTCTGTCCGGCCCCCGCGGCGACAGCGAAGGCATCGCCCTGGGACCGGACGGAACCATCTACATTGCGTTCGAAGGCGCGCGCCGCACCCGCGTGGCCGCCTATGACACGCCAGATTCTCCGGCCCGCATCCTGCCCCGCCACCCTGATTTCCGCGACATGCCGGGCAATGGCGCGCTGGAAGCACTGGCAATCGACGCGCAGGGCCGCCTTTACACCCTGCCAGAGGAATCACCGTCCGACAGCTTCCCGCTATATCGCTTCGCGCAAAACCGCTGGGAGATCATCAGCCATGTCCCAGAAC
The DNA here is from genome assembly GCA_964496915.1 of uncultured Rhodobacter sp. GTDB lineage: Bacteria > Pseudomonadota > Alphaproteobacteria > Rhodobacterales > Rhodobacteraceae > Pararhodobacter. Next base: position 154,647 of record CAZCAX010000001.1, on the reverse strand, counting down.
GCGACGGTTTCGCCCCGGTCGGTGCCGATTTCGGACCCGACGGTAACCTTTACCTGCTTGAGCGCCGCTTTCGCATCCCCAGCTTCGCCACCCGGATCAGCCGCCTGCGGCCTGGGCGATGGGACCGACCCGAGACCCTGATCGAGACCGCGCCGGGGATGCTCGACAATCACGAGGGTATCTCGATCACCCTCAACCGCGCAGGCCGACTGCGCGCCACGATCATCTCCGATGACAACCGCTTCTTCCTGCAACGCACCGAAATCGTCGAGTTCCTGCTCGACTGACCCATTTTGGGTCTGCGAATATCCTCGGGGAGTCGTGCGCAGCACGGCGGGGGCAACGCCCTCATCCTGGCCTCAGAGCGTGCGCAGCCGGTCCATGATACGCACCAGCTCAGCCGCAATGCCCGGCTCGGACAGGGCATGGCCGGCCAGCGGCACCATGCGCAACTCGCTTCCCGGCCAGCGCTGGTGCAGCGCCCAGGCGGTCTCGGGCGGGCAGATCATGTCGTAGCGGCCCTGAACGATGGTGCCGCCAACCCCTTCCATCCGGTCCATCCCGGCCAGAAGCGCGCCGTCCTCGCCTAGGAAACACGCGTTGGAGAAATAATGATTCTCCAGCCGGGCAAAGGCGCGCGCATAATCGACCGGCGCCTCGTGGCCCGCGCGGGTTTCCACCGTGGCAAGCGCATTTTCCCATTCCGCCCAAAGCCGCGCAAACCGCGATTCCTGCGCGAAAACCCCACCGAACAGCCGCGCATGATAGGCGGCAATCAGGTCATGGCGCTCGGCGGGCGGAATGGGTTCGACAAACCGCGCCCAGAGATCGGGAAAGAACCGCCCTGCGCCGCCCCCGTAAAACCACGCCAGTTCGCGCTGCGTGCCGAGGAATACGCCGCGCAACACCAGCCAGGCGGCACGCGTGGGATGCGCCTGCGCATAGGCCAGTGCCAGCGTGGCCCCCCAGCTTCCGCCAAAGATGATCCAACGATCGATGCCAAGAACGGTGCGAATATGCTCGATATCGGCGATCAGATGCGGTGTGGTATTCGCCTCGACCGAGGCATGAGGCTTTGAGCGCCCGCAGCCACGCTGATCGAACAATACGACGCGGTATACTCCGGGGTCGAAAAAGCGCCGCATCGCGGGGCTAGTGCCGCCTCCCGGCCCGCCATGCATCACAATCACGGGAACGCCATCCGGGCGGCCGCACTGCTCGACATAAAGCTGATGACCGTCGCCAACATCCAGCATGCGGCGATCGAAAGGTTCGACCGGCGGATAAAGAACCGCAACAGCGTTGTTTTGCACTGGGGACTTGTCCATATTCCGTTTTATATACCGGCAAAAGGCTGCGTTCCATGGGAACAGAGCAAAAACCACTCAAGCCGGAGATCAAGATGCGCCCCAACACGATCGACCCTGCCGAGATCGCCAAGTTCGAAGCCATGGCCGCCGAATGGTGGGATCCGAATGGCAAGTTCAAGCCGCTGCATATGCTGAACCCTTGCAGGCTGGACTATATCACCGGCCAGATCGCTGCCGAGTTCGACCGCGATCTTACCCAGCCCCAGCCCTTCAAGGGGCTGCGGATACTGGATATCGGCTGTGGCGGCGGGCTGTTGTCAGAGCCGATGGCACGGCTCGGTGCCGAAGTTGTGGGGGCCGATGCCGCCGAACGCAACATTCCGGTAGCGCGGGTTCATGCCGAACAATCCGGGTTGAACATCGACTACCGCCACACCAGCGCCGAAGATCTGGCAGCGGCGGGTGAAAAGTTCGACGTGGTGCTGAACATGGAAGTCGTCGAACATGTTTCTGATCCGCTGGCCTATCTGACCGCCTGCCACGACCTGCTGAAACCCGGCGGGCTGATGATCTGCTCGACCATCAATCGCAACGCCAAAAGCTTCGCCATGGCCATTGTCGGTGCGGAATATGTCATGCGCTGGCTGCCCAAAGGCACGCATGAATGGCAAAAATTCATCACCCCGGATGAGCTTTATGACCTGCTGCGCCGCGCCGGGCTGACGCCTGTTGACCGCAAGGGAATGGTATTCAATCCGATCACCTGGTCCTGGTCGCTTTCAGCCCGCGATCTGTCGGTGAACTACGTCACCGCCAGCACCAGACCAGCCTGAGCTACAGGCGCAGGCAATAACGGCGCGTCAATCGTCTTTTTCCAGCTCCGAACGCAGCTCACGCAGAACCGGCAGCACGGCGCGCACCCGTTCCAGCCCAAGCGATTCCACCAGATCCGCGATCACCGGCGCGATCGACTGCAACGCGGCGTCGCGTGCCGCGCGACCGGCTGGGCTGATTGCCACGAACTTGCGGCGCGCATCGTCCCAGTCGGGGCGGATATGCACGTGCCCGGCCCATTCCAGCTTGTTCAATGTGTTTGTCATTGCGCCACGCGTGACGTGAAATGCCTTGGCCAGTTGTGCCGGGGTGCGTTCGTCATGCAGCCTTGCCAGATGGTTCAACACGCTGAAATGCGACAGCTCCATCCCCTTCGGCAGCACCTTTGACAGCCGCGCCCGGGCCAGTTGCTCGGCCATGAACAGCTCGGCAAACAGGGCGACCGCCAGATCGTCGGCGGGCTTCACCCCACGCCTCCGTCCGGGCCTGTGAATGCCCGGTCGTGCGACAGTGCGGGCACGCGGGTGCGGGCGCTGTCAACTTCGGCAAGGTCGAGGTCAACGAAGGTGACGCCCGGCTCGGTGCCCGCATCGATCAGCACTTCGCCCCAGGGGGAAACGGCCATCGAATGCCCCCAGGTTGCGCGCGGCTTGCCCTGCTCGGTGGGGTGGTTACCGGTCTGCGCCGGGGCCAGCACATAACAGCCGGTCTCGATGGCGCGGGCGCGCAACAGTACCTCCCAATGGGCAGCACCGGTGAGCGGGCTGAAAGCGGCTGGCACGCAAAGCACCTGCGCGCCGGCCTTCGCCATCGCGCGGTAAAGATGGGGAAAGCGGATGTCATAACACACGCTCATGCCAAGAGTTGCAAACGGAGTCCGCGCCACCACCGCACGGTCACCAGGCCGGATGGCAGCCGATTCGCGGTAGGTTTCGGTTTCCGACACCTGCACATCGAACATGTGAATCTTGTCATAGCGCGCCACCACCGCGCCTGCGGGATCGATCAGGAACGAGCGGTTGGCGAAGCGACCATCGGCATCATGGGTCTTCAGCACCAGCGAGCCAGCCAGCAGCCAGACCCCTGCGCGCGCGGCCTCCTCGCGCAAAAGCGCGAGCATCGGGTCGTCTTCCTCGTGGCTGAGGACGCGGTGCTGGTGCGACCGGCTGGACGAGACACAATTCGTCACCTCAGGCGTCAGCACGAAGCCTGCGCCACCCACCACCGCCTGGCGCACCGCGTCGCCCACCGGGCCAAGATTGGCCCGCGGCTCGTCGCTGACCGACAACTGGACCAGCGCCGCGCGCATCCCCTCAGCCCCCGGCCAGAAGCGGGTCCAGCCCGCCCCGGCGCTCCAGGGCGAAAAGCTCGTCGCAGCCGCCGACATGGGTGTCGCCAATGAAAATCTGCGGCACCGTCATCCGCCCGCCAGAGCGGTTTATCATCTCCGGCTTGCGCTCAGGGGTGGCGCGGATGTCGATTTCGGTAAATTCGACCCCCTTTTCGCGCAACAGGCGCTTGGCGGCATGGCAGAAGCCGCAGGTCGGCGAAGTGTAGATTTCAACGGTTTGCATGCAGCGTTCCCCTGACAACGGATTGACCCGATGTAATGCGGAACTGCGCCACTGTGAACCGCCCGCGGGGAAAAAAGCGCGCCTATTCGCCGCGGCCCACCCGCGCAAGGGCAACCACATCAACCGCATCGGCGCCCTGCATGAAACAGGCCTCGGCAGCAGCGGCAAGGGTTGCACCCGATGTCATCACGTCATCGACCAGCAGCACATGCCGTCCCGCCATCAAGTCCGCGCGGCGGGGATGGGCGACAATGGCACCCGCCAGATTGCTGAAACGCCCCTCACGCGTGCGGCCGTCCTGGGTGCCGGTATAACGGTGGCGGATCAGCAGGTCAGGGCAATGATCCAGCCCGGCGGCGCGGGCCAGCGCGGCAGAGAGAAGCGCCGATTGGTTGTAACGTCGACGAAACAGGCGCCACCAATGCAACGGAACCGGCGCAACCAGCGTGTCAGCGCGTATCAGCGGTGCGGCGGCACGCGCCAGCCAGCGGCCGGCGGGCAGAGCGGTATCGTGGCGGTCATAATACTTTATGCCCAGCACGATCTTGCGCGCCATGTCGCCATACATCAGTGCCGCACGGCCTCTGCCCCAGGGGCGCGCGACATGTTGGCAATCATCGCACAGGACAGGTTCGCCATCATCCTCACCTGGCAGCGGAATACCGCATTTGTCGCAGACCAGCCCGCTGATAAAAGGCGTGTTGCCCCAGCAGGCGGAGCAAAGCGTTCCCTCCTCGCTGACAGCCGCATCGCAGGTCAGACATTGCGGCGGATAGACAAGGCTCAGCACGCGCGCCACCGTCGCCCCTGCTTCCCGGATAACCGTTTTCCGCACCGGCATGCGACCCCGCTTTCCCTTGACAACGCCCGCCCCTCGGCCAATCAGGGGCGCATGACACCGGCCTTGACCGACCGTTCCGCCCTCGCGCAGTTTCGTGCCCGCGCCCGTCGCGCCCCGGCACTTTTTCTGCATGAGGACGTGGCCGACGAGATCAAGGAAAGACTCACAGAGGTTAACAGAACCTTTACTGCGCCCGCCGTCGTGACCCCTTTTCCCGAAATCTGGCGTAACATCCTGCCCGATGCGTGCATCATCCCCGACGATGATACGCTGGCGCTGGAACCCGGCGCGCATGATCTGGTGATCCATGCGCTGGCGCTGCATTGGGCCAATGACCCGGTGGGCCAGATCATCCAGGCCCGGCGGGCGCTGCGGCCGGACGGGCTGTTCATCGCTGCGCTTTTTGGCGGGCAAAGCCTGCATGAGTTGCGCGCCGCTCTGGCGCAGGCCGAAAGCGATCTGCATGGCACACTGTCGCCGCGCGTGCTGCCGATGGGCGAGATCCGCGATCTGGGGGCGCTTTTGCAGCGTGCCGGGCTGGCGTTGCCGGTGGCCGATGCCTTCAGTCGTCGCATCCTGTATCGCGATCTGCGCCATCTGGTCAGCGACCTGCGCGCGATGGGCGAAAGCAACGCGTTGGCCCAGCGGCGTCGCGCGCCGATGCCACGCGCGCTCATGGATCGAACCGAGGCGATCTATCGTGACAATTTCGCCGATGCACAGGGCCGCCTGCCTGCCACCGTCGAAACCCTGTTTCTGACCGGCTGGGCCCCCTCGGATACCCAGCAAAAACCCCTAAGGCCCGGATCGGCCGCTGCCAGGCTGGCCGAGGCGCTGGGCACGACAGAAACACCGCTTGGCCCTGAGAATGGCGCACCAGGCGATTGACCCCGCACACCAGGCCGCTAACTCACGGCCTGAGCAATAGAAGGACACGATGCAAGCCATGCGTGACGCCCAGCCAGACAGCCGCCCCGGCCAATGCCCGGTTCATACCAATGTCTCCCGCGACAAACCCGGCGAGGGCCGCCTGCTTCATGCCCCCGCCGACCATCCGCCCGTCGCCAAGGCCAGGATCGGCATTCTGCTGGCCAATCTGGGCACGCCCGATGCCACCGATTACTGGTCGATGCGGCGCTATCTGGGCGAGTTCCTGTCAGACAAGCGCGTGATCGATTACCCTTGGTGGAAATGGCAGCCAATCCTGCAACTGATCATCCTCACCCGGCGTCCCTTTTCCAAGGGCAAGGATTATGACCTGATCTGGAACAAGGAGAAGGACGAAAGCCCCTTGATGACGATCACCCGCGATCAGACCGTGAAGATCGCAAAGAGGATGCAGGATTCCATGGGCGACGGCGTGATGGTCGATTTCTGCATGCGATACGGCAACCCTTCGACGGAATCGAAGGTTCGCGCAATGGTCGAGGCGGGCTGCGAGAAGATCCTGTTCTTCCCGCTCTACCCGCAATACGCCGGCGCCACCTCTGCCACCGCGAATGATCAGTTTTTCCGCGCCCTGATGAAGGAGAAATGGCAGCCCGCCGTGCGCACCGTGCCCGCCTATTTCGATCAACCCGCCTATATCGAGGCACTCGCCAGTTCGGTCGAACGTGCGTGGGAGAAGATCGAGGTCAAACCGGATGTGCTGGTCACATCATATCACGGCATGCCGCGGCGCTACCTGCTGGAAGGTGACCCCTATCATTGCCAGTGCCAGAAAACCACGCGCCTGCTGCGCGAACGGCTGGGATGGGACAAGGACAAGATCCACACCACCTTCCAGTCGGTCTTTGGCAACGAGGTCTGGTTGCAGCCCTACACCGTCGAACATGTGGCGGAACTGGCGAAAAGCGGTGTGAAGCGCATCGCCGTTGTGGCGCCCGCCTTTTCGGCCGATTGTATCGAGACGCTGGAAGAAATTGAAGGCGAGATCCGCGAGGCATTCGAACACGCAGGCGGCGAGGAATTCACCTATATTCCATGCCTGAACGATGAAGAGGCCCATATCGACGCGCTTTGCGCCGTGATCGATCAGAACCTGAAGGGCTGGATTGACTGAGCTTTAGTTCACCAGACCCGAAAACAGAAAAAGGGACGAAGGAAAAAACCCCTCGTCCCTTACTGATTTTGCCGGCTAAGGCGAGAAATCAGGACGCGATCGCAGCAGCGACGACGATCAGCAGCAGCAGCGGGATAACCACGCCACCAACCGACGACGACGAATGCGCAACGATGACTTCAGGCTCGACGATCGGTTCGACATACGAGCCCGCCATAGCGGCGGTACCGGCGACCACGAGCAGGGCGGCGAGAGCAAGTTTCTTCATGTTAACCTCCAGTATTCGCGCATGATCGCATTGTTTGTTGAGGACGATCAGACGCACCCAAGACGATACCTCGTATTCTGTCTGAAAGCAGCTTGTGGACAGAAAAGCAACGGGTCAAGTGCTGGAAATCACCCTGTTCTCTGCTCTTGTCGTCAAATAAGCAACACTTGCGTGCCGACGCGCGCGTAATCGAACAACTCGGCGATGTGCTCGTTATAGAGCCCGATACAGCCGTTCGATGACCGCCGCCCGATTTTGCGCGTATCATGCGTGCCATGAACACGGTAATAGGTCCATGACAGGTAAAGCGCGTGTGTCCCCAGCGGGTTGTCGGGGCCGGGGGGCACGAATTCCGGCCATTCCGGGTTGCGCTGGCGCATCGCGGGGGTCGGTCGCCACGAAGGCCCCTCGACCTTCTGCACCACGTGGGTACTTCCCCGGCGCGTCAGATCCTCGCTCAACGGCACCGATGACGGATACAGCCGATAGATGCTTTCGTCGGCAGACCAGAAATGCACGCAGCGGCTGTCTATGTCACACAGGATCGCACCGTTATTGAGATTCGAGAAGTAATCGCGCCAGTGCAGCGTGCGAAAACTCGACAGATTGCGCCGGGCCGTTTCACGAACGGAGGTTTCCATCTCGGTGCTGTCAGCCATCGTCGCTGTCTGAGCCAGAACCGCAGGCGCGGCGAGAACACTGCTGGCTGCGGCGCTGGAGATCAGGAAATGACGACGGCTCAGCCCTTTGCGAAGATCGTAGGCCATTGTTCAAAAACCTTATGTCACGCAAATTTGGGTTTTCTATATGCCAATTTTGCCGCGCTCGCAACGGAACCGTTTGATGACATGACGAGTTGCGTTTGAACTTTTTCGCCGCAACCGCTATGGCGATACTTCATTGTTTCATCGGGATCGCCATGACCAAGCCACTGTTCTCTGTTCTCGCCGCGCTTGCCTTGCTTGCCGCTTGTGCCGAACCCGTCGCCCAGCGCATGGGCCCGGATGGTCGGCCGATACCCGTTGTATACCGGATCACCCCCGGCGATGTTGAGCGCATTCAGGTCCGTATGCGCGATTCAATCAACACGGTACGCGGCCAGCAGGGGCTGGCCCCGGTCGAACTGAACGCCCAACTGACCAGCGCCGCTGCGACCCATGCGCGCGACATGGCGGTGCAAGGCCGCCCCTGGCATTTTGGTTCGGACGGCTCGTCGCCGATCGACCGGGTGCAGCGGGTGGGCTATTCGGGCCAGTTCCTGGGGGAGCTGATCTCGGAAACCTTCGAGACAGAGCTGGAAACCCTCACCGCCTGGCTGGAACAGCGCGAAACCCGAACCGTCCTGCTGGAACCCCGGATGCGTGAAATCGGCTTTGCCTGGCACCAGGAAGCCAACGGCAAGCTTTGGTGGACCCTGACCACCGGCGCCCCGGTGGCTATGGCGGGCATTCCCGGCCGCTGACCCTCAGGGGTAAATCGAAATCGGCGTGCCATCCTGCACCATCGCATAGATCACCTCGATCTCGCGGTCGCGCACGGCGATGCAGCCATCCGTCCAGTCGCCACGCGGCCTGCGCACATTCGGCCCGCGCCCGTGGATGAAGATATCGCCACCAGGCCGCCAGCCGTTTTCCTCGGCGCGGGCGACATCGGCCTCGTTCGGATACGAGATGCCGAGCGACAGGTGAAAAGCGCTGCGCGGATTGCGACGATCGATAAGATACTCACCCTCGGGCGTCCGGCGGTCGCCTTCGTGCAGCTTGTGGCCATTGGGGTTGCCGCCAAGCTGCACGTTGAAACTGCGCAATACCGTATCGTAATGCATCAGCTCCATGGTGCGCGCTGCCTTATGGACGCGGATCTGCGTCACCTGTGGGCCGTCATAGGACAAAAAGCGCGGCCCACTGCTACAGGCCATCAGGACGAAGCCCAACAGGGCGAAAAGTGCGACGCGAATCATGGTCTGGCTCTGCTCGTTTTTTACCAATTTGCCTGAGCTTTCGCGCTCACGCCAGAAAATCCGGCAATGCCGCGCGGATCATCACGGCATCACCCGGGTTGCCAACCAGTTCGACCGCTTGCGCCGGGCTGTGCCAATGCGCACTGTGGCCGGGCTCTGACGGCGCGGCGAGCCTGCGCACCGGAAAGGCCAGGTAGATGATGCACAGCTTCTCGGCCCAGAGGTCATATTCCGGCATGTAGGTATAGCGCCGGAACGCGCCCAGCCGCCGCTGCGGGGCAATGCGCCAGCCAGTTTCCTCGAACACCTCGCGATGCAGCGCGCGCAGCGGGCTTTCACCCGGGTCGATCCCGCCGCCAGGAAGTTGGTATTCGGGCTGCGGTTCGGACTGATGGGTCAGCAGCAACCGGGCATCGCGCAGCAGAATGGCATAGGCACCCGGTCTGCGCTTGTAGGACCGGCCGGCCTCGCGTGGTTCGCCGTAGCGTGGTGTCATCGGGAATCCTCAGTGGTTGCGGGCGAATCGGCTTTGCCCCTTGGCCCTGACCGTTTGCTTCCTATATGCAGGGTCCAAAGCCAAGCCCCTGACGTGAAGGTTACCCATGACCCTCGGTGCGCAAATCGCCTGGGACGATACCGTCCTGCCCTTTCAGCTTGACCGCAGCGACATCCGCGGCCGGGTCGCCCGGCTGGACGGCGTGCTGGATGCGGTTCTGGCGCAGCATGACTATCCGCCGGTGATCGAATCACTGGTGGCCGAGGCCGTGCTTCTGACCGCCATGATCGGCCAGACGCTGAAACTGCGCTGGCGGCTGTCGCTGCAAATCCGCGGCAACGGCGCGGCGCGGCTGATCGCGACCGACTACTTTGCGCCGGGTGAAAACGGCGAACCCGCGCGCATCCGTGCTTACGCCAGCTATGACAAGGAGCGGCTGGACCTGAGCGCGCAACCCTTCAGCCAGATTGGCGAAGGCTATTTCGCGGTGATCATCGACCAGGGCCGCGACATGACCCCCTATCAGGGCATGACGCCGATTTCCGGTGATTCGCTGTCTACCTGCGCCGAAACCTATTTCGCCCAATCCGAACAACTACCCACCCGCTTTTCGGTGGCATTCAGCAAGGAAACGAAGCGTTGGCGTGGCGGCGGCGTGATGCTGCAACACCTGCCCAAGGCCTCGCCGCATGTCAGCGGCGAAGCCACCGGCGAGGATGGCCTGCTGGCCCCCGGCGACATGCTTGAAGGCAACGAGGCCGAGAACTGGAACCGCGCGAACCTGCTGCTGGACACGGTCGAACAGGATGAACTTCTGGGGCCATCCGTGCAATCGACCGATCTCTTGTTGCGGCTGTTCCACGAAGAGGCGCCGCGCGTCTTTGATGCACAGCCGCTGTCGTTCGGCTGCACCTGCTCCGAGGAAAAGGTGCGCAATTCGCTGTCCATCTATTCGGCGAAGGATATTGCGACCATGACCACGGATGAAGGTATCGTCACCGCAGATTGCCAGTTCTGCGGCGCCCATTACGAGCTGGACCCAACAACTGTCGGATTCGAGGCCGCCAATGAGCCGCGCACCTGACCTTCTGCAACGCGCGATCCGGGCGCTGGCCAAACCGCCAGCGCCCGGATCCAGCGATTTTGACCTGAACCCGGAATTCCGCCACCCGCCCAACACCCGGTTGCGGCCCGCCGCCGTTCTGGTGGGGCTGGCCGAGCGCGAGCATGGTCTGTCCGTGCTGTTGACCAAACGTGCCTCGGGGCTGCGCCACCATCCCGGCCAGATCGCCTTTCCCGGCGGTAAGATTGACGACACCGATTCCGACGCCATCGCCGCCGCCCTGCGCGAAGCGCGCGAAGAGGTGGGGCTGGACGCATCGCTGGTGCAGACATTGGGCCAGTTGCCGCCGCATGAAACCGTGACCGGCTACACCGTCACGCCGGTTCTGGGCCATATCAGAGACGCTTTTGACCCCGTTGCCCAGCCCGGCGAGGTTGAGGAGGCGTTCTTCGTGCCGCTCGCCCATCTGGCCGACCCTGCAAGCTACCGGGTAGAGCGGCGGCTGTGGCTGGGGCAATGGCGGTCCTATTACATCGTGCCTTGGGGCCCTTATTACATCTGGGGTGCGACCGCGCGTATGTTGCGGGTTCTGGCCGAAAGGTTGGAGCCATGAAGATCTCGGGCGACTGGCTATCTGACCCTGCGGCCCAGACGGTTCTGGGCATGCTCGCCAGCAATGGGTATCAAGCGCTGTGCGTGGGCGGTTGCGTACGCAATGCGCTGCTTGGCGTGGCGGTGACAGATGTCGATATTGCCACCGATGCGTTGCCCGAAACTGTCACTAACCTTGCCGAAAACGCCGGACTTCGCGCGGTTCCCACCGGCATTGCGCATGGCACCGTTACCGTCGTGGCCGGGGGCACAGGATTTGAGGTTACGACCTTTCGCCATGACGTCGAAACCTTTGGCCGACACGCCCGCGTCGCCTTCAGCGCTGATCTCAAGCAAGATGCCGAGCGGCGTGATTTCACCATGAACGCGCTTTATGCACAGGCCGATGGACAGGTGATCGACCCGATAGGCGGGCTGGCGGACATCAAGGCGCGGCGGGTGCGTTTTGTCGGTCCGCCCGAAGACCGCATTCGCGAGGACTATCTGCGCATCCTGCGCTTCTTTCGCTTTCATGCCCAATACGGCGACCCCGAACAGGGGCTGGACGCCGATGCGCTGGACGCCTGCGCCCGATTTTCCGCCATGTTAGAGACACTTTCGCGCGAACGCATCGGTGCGGAGATGCGAAAGCTTCTGGGCGCGCCAGATCCTGCGCCCGCCGTGTCGGCCATGCAATCCAGCGGTGTGCTGAGCCATCTGCTGCCCGGCGCGGACGCCCGCGCGCTGTCCGTGCTGGTGCATCTGGAGGATGATGCGCCGGGTGGCTGGCTGCGGCGGCTGGCGGTGCTGGGCGGCGAAAACCCGACCGAAGGGTTGCGCCTGTCACGCGCCGAGACACGCGATTTCGGCCATATCAGAGAAGGTTTGAGCAGCCTCGCCCCCCCGGCCGAACTGGGCTACCGGTTGAACGAAGCCTTGGCGACCGACATCACCCTGGCGCGCGCGGCCCTGATGGAGGCGCCTCTGCCCGCCAACTGGAAGCAAGACATAGCCACCGGCGCAAGCGCCCGCTTTCCGTTGCGCCCCGCCGACCTGATGCCCGATCTGCACGGCCCCGCGCTGGGCGCCGCCCTCAAACAGGCCGAGGCACACTGGATCGCCAGCGGCTTTCTTGCCGACCGCCAGACCCTGAAGGCGATTGCGCTGGGCTAGGTGCACCCCTTTCCTTTCGATCCGGCGCGGCCTACCTTGCCACCACCAATCGAAAGCCATTTTCCTCGTGTTCAGTTTCTTTGAAAACCTGGTGAACCCTTACACCAGCTACACCGAATCCGACCGGCCGCCGCAACGGCTCTGGCCGTTCCTGCATCAGTACATGGGCCCGTTCCGCAAGGTGTTCTGGGCCGCCGGGATCATGTCTGTCGTTGTCGCCTTCGTCGAGGTGGGCCTCTTGTGGTATCTTGGCCGCGTCGTCGATCTGTTGGGCGCGACTGGCCCGGCGAATTTCTGGGCCGTGCATGGCTGGGAACTGGCGGCCGCCGCGGTGTTCATCCTCTTGATCCGGCCGGTACTTCAGGTGCTCGATGTCGGACTGATCAACAACTCGATCCTCCCCAATTTCGGCACCATCATCCGCTGGCGCGCGCACCGGCAGGTGCTGCGCCAGTCGGTCGGCTGGTTCGAGAATGATTTCGCGGGCCGCATTGCCAACCGCATCATGCAGACACCGCCAGCGGCGGGCGAGGCGGTGTTTCAGATCTTCGACGCGCTCAGCTTTTCCATTGCCTATATCCTGGGTGCTGCGGTGCTGCTGATGGGAGCCGACCCGCGGCTGGTGGTTCCGCTTCTGGTCTGGCTGACCCTCTATGCAGCGCTGGTGCGCTGGACGATCACGCGCGTCGGCCCGGCGTCACAAGCGGCAGCGGATGCGCGCAGCGCGGTGACGGGGCGCGTGGTTGATGCTTATTCGAACATCCACTCGGTCAAGCTTTTCGCGCATCATGAGCGCGAACTGAACTATGCGCATGAGTCGATTGAGCACGCACGAAAGACCTTTCAGAAGGAAATGCGTATCTTCACCGTGATGGACCTGTGCCTTGTCGTCCTGAACGGCTTCTTGATTGTCTCGGTGGTGGGCTGGGCGATCTGGCTGTGGTCGATCGACGCCGCCAGCCTGGGCGTTGTCGCCGCAGCCTCGGCACTGGTGCTGCGGCTGAACGCGATGACCGGCTGGATCATGTGGGCGGTTTCCAGCTTTTTCCGTAACCTGGGCGTGGTGGCCGAGGGGATGGAAACCATTGCCCAGCCGATCACACTGGTTGACCGACCTGATGCCAAGCCACTGGATTTCCGGGAAGGCCGGATCGAGTTGAAGGGCGTGACGCATCACTATGGCCGCGCCTCGGGCGGGTTGCAGGATATCAACCTGACTATCACACCGGGCGAAAAGCTGGGGGTCATCGGCCGCTCGGGCGCCGGAAAATCGACCCTCGTCAAGCTGCTGTTGCGGTTTTACGATGTCGAACGCGGCCAGATCCTGATCGACGGCCAGGATATCGCCCGCGTTACACAGGACAGCCTGCGCAAACAGATCGGCATGGTCCAGCAGGATACCTCATTGCTGCATCGCTCGGTGCGCGAGAACATTCTCTATGGCCGCCCTGATGCCGGTGAAGAGGCCATGATTGCCGCTGCCCGCCGCGCCGAAGCGCATGATTTCATACAGGATCTGACCGATCCCGAAGGCAACCTGGGCTATGCGGCGCGGGTCGGCGAGCGGGGTGTGAAACTGTCCGGCGGGCAGCGGCAGCGGATCGCACTGGCGCGCGTGATCCTGAAGGATGCGCCCATTCTGGTTCTGGATGAGGCGACATCGGCTCTGGACAGCGAAGTTGAGGCCGCGATTCAGCAAACCCTTTACGGTGTGATGGAGGGCAAGACCGTGATCGCCATTGCCCACCGTCTGTCCACCATCGCACGGATGGACCGGATTGTGGTGCTGGATGACGGGCGGGTCGTCGAACAGGGCACGCATGCGGAACTGCTGGAACGGGGCGGGCTTTATGCGCGGTTCTGGGCGCGGCAGTCGGGCGGGTTCATCGGCACCGATGAGGACCAGCCATGAGTGCGCGGGCATGGCTGGAAAGGGGGGCGCTGCCCCCCTCGCCCTTCGGGCTCACCCCCCGGCGTATTTGGGGCAAGATGAGGCGGCACAGGCAATCGGAGGGGTGGCCATGACCCTCTCCACCCTTATCCCCGCCTTCCGCCACGCTGACGGGCCGCCACCGGGCCGGCTGGGCGCGTTCTTTCGCTGGGCGCTGAGCGGTGCCTGGCCGGGCATCCTGTTCGCCACCGTCATCTCGGTGATCGGTGGCACGGTCGAGGTGATGGCGGCGCTGGTGCTGGGCTGGGTAATCGACGCGGCTGTGACATCGGACGGCGCCGATTTCTTTGCGAATAACTGGCTCCTGCTGGCGCTGTTCGCGGCGTTTTTCCTTGTTCTCCGCCCGCTGGCCTTTGGCCTCAACTCGGCCGCCAACTTTCTGACCATCGCGCCAAATGTGGACCCGCTGGTGCTCTCGCGCCTCAATCGCTGGACGATGGGGCAGGATATCGGGTTTTTCGACAATGATTTCGCCGGTCGCATCGCGCAAAAACAGATCCAGACCGCCCGCGCCCTGACAGACGTGGTCAGCGAGAGCGTCAACACCGTGGCCTTTGCGCTGTCATCGCTGGTCGCATCATTGGCGTTGGTGGCTGTAATAGACTGGCGGCTGGGTGTGGGCCTTCTGTTCTGGGCCATGGCCTATCTGGGCCTGATCAAGCTGTTCCTGCCGCATATCCGCAAGCGTTCAGGGGCCCGCGCCGGCGCGCGGGCGATGGTGACGGGGCAGGTGGTGGATACGATCACCAACATCCGCACCGTCAAACTGTTTGCCCATGCCCGCCACGAGGACCGCAACGCGCTCGATGCCATGGCCCGGTTTCGTGAGAAAGTGCTGGCGTTCGGGCGTGTTTCGGCACTGTTTCGGTTCTCGTTGATGCTGCTTGCGGGCGTTCTGCCGGTGATGCTGATTGGCGGTGCGCTATGGCTCTGGTCTGCCGGGCAGGCCACGCCGGGGGCGATTGTAGCTGCCGGGACCGTGGCAATACGTCTGGCACAGATGACCGGCTGGGTCAGCTTCACGCTGATGGCGATCTACGCCAATGTCGGCGAGGTCGAGGACGGAATGCGCACGCTCACCGCCCCGCATGCCCTGACGGATGCCGAAGATGCCTATGCCCTGCCCGTCGCCAAGGGAGAGATCCGTTTTGATGCGGTCGCCTTCGCCTATGGGCGGCGCGATGGTGGCGTCGACGGCATTGACCTGACCATCCAGCCGGGCGAGCGCATCGGCATCGTCGGTGCCTCGGGCGCGGGCAAGACTACCTTGGTGGCGCTGCTGCTTCGTCTTTATGATGTCGAAGACGGCGCAATTCTGATCGACGGACATGACCTGCGCCGCGTCACCCAGGAATCCTTGCGGCGCCAGATCGGCATGGTCACTCAGGACACCGCCATGTTCAACCGCTCGGCGCGCGACAACATTCGCTATGGCCGCCCCGAGGCCACGGATGCCGAGATCGAGGCCGCCGCCCGCGCGGCCGAAGCCCATGATTTCATCCTTGGCCTGCAAGATCACGCAGGGCGCAAGGGCTATGACGCGCATCTGGGCGAACGCGGTGTGCGCCTGTCCGGCGGGCAGCGCCAGCGGATCGCGCTGGCCCGCACCTTCCTGAAGGACGCGCCGATTCTGGTGCTGGATGAGGCCACATCGGCGCTGGACAGCGAGGTGGAGGCCCAGATACAGGAAGCGCTTGAACGGATCATGGCCGGCAAGACGGTGCTGGCAATCGCGCATCGGCTTTCCACGATCGCAAGGATGGACAGGATCATCGTGCTCGATGCCGGACGGATCGTCGAACAGGGCAGCCATGAAGAGCTGCTCGCACGCGACGGGCTATATGCGCGCTACTGGACGCGACAGTCAGGTGGATTTCTGGGGACAGAGGAAGTGCCGGCATGATGGATCTGGAAACTGTATCACCCGCCGATTTTGGCCCCAGCCTGCGGGGGTTTGGCGTTAACCTGTTGTGCCGCGATGTGCACGGGATGGCGCGGTTTCTTCAAAGCGTGTTCGATCTGTCGATTCACCGCGAAAGCCGTGATTTCGCGCTCGTCCGGCATGGCGATGTGCTGATGCAGCTGCATTCCGACGCCACCTATGGCCACCATCCGCTGCTTGCCCTGCTGCCCGAAACCCCGCCACGCGGGGCGGGGCTGCAACTGTATCTGTTCGGCATCGACCCCGATCTGGCAGCCGCGCGCACCGAAGAGGCCGGCGGCGTTGTGCTTGAACCTCCCGCCGACAAGCCGCACGGGCTGCGCGAGGCGACCATCCTGTCCCCTGAAGGCTACGCTTTCTCACCCGCCCGCGCCCTGTCATGACATATGTGATCGAACGGCTGGGGCATCGGGGCGAAGGGGTCGCGGCGGGTATATTCGTCGCACGCGCCTTGCCGGGCGAGGTTGTCGAAGGCGTAGTCGAGAACAGGCGCATCGCTCAGCCGCGCATCGTCACGCCATCAGCCGACCGGATTGCCGCGCCGTGCCGACACTACAAGGCTTGCGGCGGTTGCGCATTGCAGCATGCCTCGGATGACTTCGTGGCGCGGTGGAAGGAACAGATTGTCGCCCGGGCACTGGAAGCACAAGGGCTGACAGCGCCGTTCCGTCCCATGCATACCTCGCCAGCAAACACACGCCGCCGCGCCACACTTTCCGGGCGGCGGCTGAAATCTGGCGCGCTGGTGGGGTTCCATGCCCGCGCCTCGGACACTGTGACGGCCGTGCCGGATTGCCGGTTGCTGCACCCCGCCCTTCTGGCCACCTTGACCGCGCTGGAAGAAGTGACCCTCGCCGGTGCATCGCGCAAGGGCGAACTGGCACTGACCGTCACCGTGCTGGATGGCGGGGTGGACCTGTCAGTGAAGGGCGGCAAACCGCTGGACACCGCCTTGCGCGTGGCACTGCCGCAGATCGCCGCGCGTCACGCACTGGCCCGGCTGACATGGGAGGGCGAGACGCTCTATCAGGCCCAGCCACCGCACCTGACCTTCGGGCGTGCAACCGTTTCGCCCCCGCCCGGTGCCTTCCTGCAGGCCACCGCTGACGGCGAGGCGGCGCTGGTCGCCGCGATACTGGAGGCCGTGGGCGATGCCCAGCACATCGCTGACCTTTTCGCCGGTTGTGGCACCTTCGCCTTGCCAATCGCAGAGCGCGCCGAGGTGCACGCTGTCGAGGGTGAGGCCGCGATGCTGGACGCGCTCGATACCGGCTGGCGTGCCAGCGCGGGGCTGAAACGTGTCACCACCGAGGCGCGCGACCTGTTCCGCCGGCCACTCTTGCCGGACGAACTGGCCCGGTTCGATGCGCTGGTAATCGACCCGCCGCGCGCCGGGGCCGAGGCACAGTTCGAACAGATCGCCCGCGCTGGGGTGCCGGTGATCGCTGCGGTTTCCTGCAATCCGGTCACGTTCGCGCGTGATGCCAAACAGCTGGTTCAGGCCGGATACCGCTTTGACTGGGTGCAGGTGATCGATCAATTTCGCTGGTCGCCCCATGTCGAACTTGCAGCCCGCCTCAGCCTGAACCATATCGGCTGAAACCCAGCTTGAGGCCCAAAATGACATTGCGCGAAAAGACCGCCAGATTCCTCGAACGCCGCATCGTGCAGAACGGGGTGATTGCCGTGATCCTGTTCAACGCGGTGCTGCTGGGGCTGGAAACCTCGTATGAGGTGATGGCGGTGGCGGGGCCACTGATCATCGCGCTGGACACAGCCTGCCTGACAATCTTCGTGATCGAACTGGCGCTGAAGATGTTCGCGCAGCGCCTGTCTTTCTTTCGTTCGGGCTGGAACCTGTTCGACTTTGTGATCGTCGGTATCTCGCTGGTGCCCGGCGCGCAGACCTTCAGCGTGCTGCGGGCGCTGCGGATCTTGCGTCTTTTGCGGGTGGTTTCAGTCTCGCCGTCGTTGCGCCGGGTGGTGGAAGGGTTCATCCGGGCGCTGCCGGGAATGGGCTCGGTGTTCCTGCTGATGGGAATGCTGTTCTATATCGGCGCGGTCATGGCGACCAAGCTGTTCGGCGCCAGCTTCCCCGACTGGTTCGGCGATCTGGGTAATTCGGCCTATTCACTGTTCCAGATCATGACGCTGGAAAGCTGGTCGATGGGCATCGTCCGTCCGGTGATGGAGGTTTACCCGCAAGCCTGGCTGTTCTTCGTGCCGTTCATCATGGTCACCACTTTCGCGGTGGTGAACCTGCTGGTCGGTCTGATCGTCAATTCGATGCAGGACGCACACGCCGAAGAAGCCAACCTGCGGACCGACGAATACCGCGACGAGGTTCTGGCGCGGCTCAAGACCATCGAAGCCCGGCTTCAAGAGAAGGCAGGCACAGAGCGCTGATCGGCGCCGTCATGGCGGGCCGTGAAATTCGAACAGGGCGCATGAGACATCATCGTCGAAATCCTCGCCCTCGGCCCAGCGCGCGAGTTCCCACATCAACGCTTCAAGCAGCGCGTTGCCCTGCAGATCCTTGAGACGTTTCAGGATGCGCCCAAGCCCGGTATGGCCCAGTTGCTGGCCATCCGGCCGCGCACATTCAGTGATCCCGTCAGAGATCAGCAACAGCCGCTCGCCTGGCAATAGACACGTCTCGAATACCTCATATTCCGCATCTTCGATCAACCCGATCGGAAGGCCACCGTTGCCGAGAAAGCTGATAGTGCCATCGCGATGCTGCACCACCGGATGCGGGTGGCCGGCCTGAACCATCCGCGCCTGTCCGGTGAGCAGATCAAGTTCCGCATAGGCAAGGGTTAGGTAGCGTTCGGTCTGGATCTCCGACATCATCAGCCGGTTCATGACCTTGGCCATCTCATCGGGAGCACGCCCGACCATGCCTTCCGGCCCGCGCCGAATTGCGATGTTCTGATCAGTCGAAGCGCCGGACAAAAGACCCGCCAGCCGCGCCGTCATCAACGCCGAGGCCACTCCATGACCTGAAACGTCGAAGGAATAGAGCCCCATCTTATCGGTATTGATGCTGAAGCAGCCGACCATATCACCGCCGATATGCCCGCTGGGGCGCAACAGCAGACTGACCTTCCCCGAGGCAAAGGTGTATTCGCGCTCGCGCAGCAGCGATTGCTGCAGGCTCCGTGCTTCGATCAGGTCGCGGTCAAGCGAATCATAGAGCTGGCGCAGCTTGGCCAAAGTGTCGGTCAGCAACTGATTGTTCGCGCGCAACTCCCTTTCCATCGTCAAGAGCCGTTCGCCCGCCTTGATGCGCGCCCGCAGTTCACCGGAATCGACGGGCTTGGCAAGGAAGTCATCTGCCCCCACCTCCAGCCCTTCGGCGACGGCGGCCTTGTCGGATTTCGAGGTGAGGAGGATGAAGTAGATATACCTTTCCTTGCTCGTCTGACGAAGTGCGCGGCAAAAATCGATGCCGTTCATGCCTGGCATCATCCAGTCCGACAACACCAGATCGATTTCGAATCGCTCGCAAAGCGACAAGGCTTCCTCGCCTGAGGCGGCCTGAAACACATTGAACCCGCCGGAACGCAAACTGGAGGTCACCAGAAACCGCTGTGCTCGGGAATCATCGACCACGAGAATGTTGCGCACCCCTTTTTCAGGAGTGACATCAACATCTGCTGAAACAAGGGCAGCTGGCACGGACACGGCACACCTTTCCGGTTCTGGTGCCCCTTTCTGACCGCCACATGTAAAAAAACGCTGAAGTTGAAAACTTTTTCTGCTAGAGGAACATTAAAATTACTTTGCTCATGATTTTGGTCTATCTTCCTTCAAGTCGGTGCTGCGGGGAAAAGTATGATTGATTGGATGCAAGTCGATGAAATGAAGCTGGAAATGGGCGGCAGTTTCAACGAAGTTGTCACGTTGTTCCTGGAGGAGGTCGGCGAGGCCATCAGCCGCCTTGAAGCAGGGCCGGAACCCGAGTCGTTGGCCTCGGAACTGCATTTTCTCAAGGGCGCAGCGCTCAACCTCGGCTTCAGTGATTTCGCCGAATTGTGCGAACTGGGTGAGAAGCGCGCGGTCGAAAAGCGATTTGACCAGATCGATATCAACGGGATTCTGGTCTGCTATCGCGCCTCATGTGAAGTGTTCCGGGCTGGCGTCAAGCTGAACGCAGCCTGATCAGACCAGAAAACCTGACAGTGTCTCGTCAAGCGTGATGTCGCGATAGACAAGGCCGGCCTCATCCATGCGCGCAAACAGCCGTGCAAAGTTGTCCGCTTCGGTCGTTTCTATCCCGATCAGCACGCTGCCGAAATTGCGCGCTGATTTCTTGAGATATTCGAACCGCGCAATATCATCCTGCGGGCCCAGCATTTCCAGAAAGTCCCGCAGGGCACCGGGGCGCTGTGGCAGGCGCAGGATGAAGTATTTCTTCACACCCGAGTAGCGCATCGCGCGCTCCTTGACTTCGGGCAAGCGTTCGAAATCGAAATTTCCGCCCGAGGTCACGCAGACGACAGTCTTGCCGCGGATTTCTGCTTCAAGGTCCGGCAGGACATCAACCGCCAGCGCCCCGGCAGGCTCCAGAACAATCCCCTCTATGTTGAGCATTTCAAGCATGGTGACGCAGATCCGGTCTTCGGGGGCGCTGAGCACATGATCGGGTGCAACATCAGCCAGATGCGCAAAGGTCTGCGTGCCGATCCGCGCCACGGCAGCACCATCGACGAAACTGTCCACCTGCGGCAGCGTTACCGGCGCACCCGCCGCAAGCGCGGCGCGCAGGCTTGTGCCGCCCGCAGGCTCGACAAACCGAAATTCGGTGCCTCCCTGCGCATTCAGATAGCGCCGCACACCTGATGCCAGCCCGCCGCCGCCAACCGGCAGCACCACCATATCCGGCAACTTCCCCAGTTGTTCCAGCATCTCTACCGCCACGCTTGCCTGCCCCTCGATCACATCGGCATCGTCAAACGGCGACAGGAAATGCCCGCCGCTTTGCGCACAATAGGCCTGCGCAGCGGCCAGCGACTGATCGAAATAGTCGCCCGTCAGGCGAATCTCGATCTGATCACCGCCGAAGGTGCGGGTTTTGTCGATCTTCTGTTTCGGCGTCGTGACCGGCATGTAGATCACGCCATGCACCCCGAAATGGCGGCATGCAAAGGCCACGCCCTGCGCATGGTTGCCCGCGCTGGCGCAAACAAAAATCGCCTGATCCGGACGCTGCGCCAGCACCTTGCGCATGGCATTGAACGCGCCACGCAGCTTGTACGAGCGCACCGGCGTCAGATCTTCGCGCTTGAGCCAGATATCGGCCTTGAAGCGGCGCGACAGGTGCTCGTTGCGTTGCAGGGGTGTTGGCTCGAACAATGCGCGCAGGGCGTCGCTGGCAGAGCGGGCGGATTGGGTGAAATCGATCATGGAACCATCTAGTGCGATCCCGCAAACGTGTGAAGTGCTTTGTTGCCGCATTCACTTCATCCTTGACGCGACTCGCCGCACTCCGCCAATGAGGAGTAGGTATTATTTCAACCAGGGTGCGGAAGGTCGCCATGCGCCTGTCATTCATTTTTCTGATTGTTCTGGTGGCCGGCTGCACTGATCGCGACCGTATCGACCGTCTGCCAGAAGGCGCCCCGGTCGATAACCCGCGCACCGTCTTTGTCGCCACAACCCGCGCCGTGAACGAGGAGACCGGCGCGCCGGGTTTTTTGCGTGACAGCGCTCTGCGTTACGCCAGATACGAAGTGGCAATTCCCGCCGACAGCCCACCGGGTCGCGTGCGGCTGCCGCGCCGAAACCAGCCTTTTGACCCGGCGCGCCATTTCGCGGTCAGCGAAGCGACCCTTCTCAGCCAGGCGGAGTATCGAAGCAACGTGGCGCGTGCGATCACACAAAGGCCGGCGAGCCAGCGAGAATCGATCATCTTCGTGCACGGGTTCAACACAAGCTTCATCGAAGGCGTTTATCGCGTCGCGCAGCTGGATAATGACCTCAACTTGCCGGGGGTGATGCTGCATTACTCATGGCCTTCTCTGGGCGCGCCGCTGGCTTACGCACATGACCGCGACAGCGCGCTATTCGCCCGCGATGGACTGGAACAGATGATTCGCGAGACGATCGCGGCGACACCGGGACGCGTGGTGATCGTCGGCCATTCGATGGGCGGGCATCTGGTGATGGAAGTGCTGCGCCAGATTGCCATCAGTGGCGACAGACCGTTGTTGAACCGGCTTGGCGGGGTCGTGCTGATCTCACCCGATCTTGATATCGATGTCTTTCGAACACAGGCTGAACGCGTCGGCGACCTGCCGCAGCCCTTCCTGCTGGTTTCGTCGCAGCGTGACCGCATCTTGCGGCTTTCGGCGCGATTGACCGGCCAGCGTGAAAGGCTTGGCAATCTCAGCGACCCGGCAAAGATCGGCGGGCTTGGCGTGACGATGGTTGATGTCAGCGCTTTCTCGACGGGTGACGGGCATTTTACGATCGGCACCTCGCCCGCGCTGATCCAGCTGCTGGATCAGGTCGGTGCCGTGGAAGCCGCGCTCGGCCTGGAACAGGCCGGGCGCCTGTCGCTGTTGCCGGCCACCATCCTGACCTTGCAGAACACCACCCAGATCATTCTGGAACCGCTGACGGATACGCGACGCTGGCGGATGGGCGCACAGGTACAGGCAGCGATAGTGGAATAGATCGCAAGGTCAGCCGGGGGCGATGAAACGCGATTACTCAATCGCGTTGCAAGCGCCTTTTCAAGGCGCTTCCCGCGCGCTCCGGGGTCTGGCCGGGTCCAGCAACTCGGCCGCTACTGTTGTCAGCTCCGCCGTCTGCGCAGATAAACGTAATACGCTCCTGTACCACCGTGGCTGCGGTGCGATTCACGCACTTCCAGCACGATCGGTCGCAGCGCTCCGCTGCGCAGCCAGTGCGGCACCTCGTGCTTCAGCGCACCGGCGCGGCGGGGAATGGGGCTCATGTCATCATCCGGCCGGGTGCGGCCCTTGCCGGTGATCACCAGCACCAGCCGCAGCCCACGGGCATGGGCGTTCAGGAGGAAACCGGTCAGCACCGGATGGGCCTGCGCCAGCGTCATGCCATGTAGATCGATCCGCGCCTCGGGGGTCAGCTTGCCGCGCATCATTCGGCTATGCGCGTTGCGATCCATGCGCACCGGCGCACGCGCCAGCGCCTCGCCGATGTCACTGGCCAGATCAAGCTTCAGGCGTGAAGCGGGGGGCGGCGCGGGCGGCATCGGCAGGGGCTTGGAGGGCGGCTGTCCGGCACGCTTTCGCGCCGCCGGTGGCGGTGCTCCCGGATCCGGCACCGGGCTGCCGCGTGTATCGGCAGCCGGGTCCGGCGCGGGTTTCAGGCGCCGGGCCGAGCGCGTCACCCGTTGCCAAAGCGTGGTTTCGTCATCGGAAAGAGAGCGACGGCGGGGCATGGGCCTAGAACCCCGTGCGCCGGGCAAAGGCAAGCTCCACCGGCATCAGGACAACCATCTGCCCGTCATCGCGGATGCGCCGCGCGGCCTGTTCCGCCCCCTGCCCCGTGCCAAAGAAGATATCCGCCCGCTGCGGCCCGCGAATGGCGCCGCCGGTATCCTGCGCCACCATCAGCCGCCGCATTGCCCCGCGCTCAATCCACACCGGGGCGCCCAGCGGCACATATGCCGGATCAACCGCCAGTGAACGCAGCGGCGTCAGCGGCACGGTAAGCGCCCCCATCGGCCCCAGACGCGCCGGATGATGGCCCAGTTCACGGAAGAAAACATAGGACGGATCATGCTGCAACAACGCGCTCCCCGCATCCGGGTTGTTGCCCACGAAGGCCCGCACCGACCGCGCCGATGCCTGATGTGCCTGAAGGAAGCCGCGCCGCACCGCCTCGGCGCTGACTGAACGGCGCGGGTGGCCGTTCTGCCCGCCCCAGCCCAGCCGCATCACGCTGCCATCATCGAATAACAACCGGCCGGAACCCTGCATTTGCAGGTAGTAAAGCTCGGCCGGATTGCGCAACCAGCCCAGCTCCAACCCGCGCCCGGCCAACGCCCCCGCGTCGATCTCGGCGCGGCTGTAACTGCGCTGGCCGTTCTCCAGCTCGGGCGGACGGCGATAGACCGGCACGCCAAAGCCTGATCGCTGCGTGCGCGAGGCCCGCAGTTCGGGCTCGAAATATCCTGTGAAAAGCGTTGTCTCGTTCCCGCCAATCAGGACGGGGCGAAAAAATCGCTCGAAAAAGGCGCGGGGGTCGGGATGAGCATGTTCAGCAAAGGCGCAGACCGAAAGCCATTCAGGGTCGCGCTGGTGCGGGCATGACAGAACGAAAGCCTCCAGCGCGGCGGCATGGTCATCCTCGGCCCAGCCCTGCAGGGCATCGAACGTCAAAAGCTCGGCCTCGCTGGCCAGGCAGGGCGCCGCCAGCGCCAGCCACAGGCTGAGCGCCAGCGCGCGCATCAGTCACCCGTGGCAACAAGCCGCCAGTTCGGATTGTCAGACCCCATCTTGCGTGCAAAGGTCCAGACATCACGCTGCTGCTTGACCGCGTTGGCGTCGCCCTCGACAACCTCACCGGCGCGGTTACGCACGACCGACGTCAGTTCACCGACAAGGCGCACCGTAACCTCGGCCTCGCTACGCTCGGTATCAAAGGTGGCGCTCACCAGTTCGACCTCGCGGACACCGACGAAATTGGCCTCAACCTTGAGCCCTTCCCGCTCGCGAAGCTGCACAACCTCGTCGAAGCTTTCGAACACATCGCGCGACAAAAGCGGTACCAGATCGTCCAGCTCACCACGCTCGAAGCCCATAACGATGATTTCATAGGCCTGACGCGCGCCGCTCAGAAACTCTCCGACATGAAAATCGGGCTCGATCCGCTTCATCGCGGCAAGCGCCTGTGCCGTGGCGGAACCGGCAGGGGCATGATCGGCGATATCATGATCCACACCGCCCTCGATCACATCGAAGGTGGGCTTGCCATTCGATTGATCGGCAAGCGGCTCTGGCGGGCGTTCATAGCCCTCACGCGTGCCAAGAACGCTTCTGAGCCGAAGGATCAGAAAAACGGCGATACCGGCTAGAACAAGAAGTTGAATCACGGCGGAGTCCATAGTGTCCTCAACGGGGAAATGCAGGGCTTGGTTTCAAGCGTCGGATGTTTATGTAGGGTGCCAAGAGGCCCGAGTCCACCACAAGCGCCCGCCAGGAGCGAAAACTGATGCCCGTTCTGCTGATTCTTCTGCTTTTGCCCCTTGTCGAGATCGCGCTTTTCATTGCGGTCGGCGGCTGGCTGGGGTTGTGGCCGACATTGGCGCTGGTGGTTCTGGGCGCTCTGGCCGGTGTTCTCATCCTGCGTGGGCAACATGATCGTGCGTTGCGGATGATGCGGGGCGGGCTGCGTGATGTCTCACCCGGCACCTTCATGGCACAAGGCGCGTTTCGCATGTTCGCCGGGATACTCCTGATCGCGCCCGGCTTCTTAACCGATGCCATCGCGCTGATCCTGCTGGTGCCGCCCATCCAGCGCATGATCATCCGCGCCTTGGGCAAGGGGATCAATGTCACAACCGTGCATGTCCATCGTCAGGGCGATATCATCGACGCCGAATACGAGGTCCATGAACCCCGCCGCGATACACCGCCGCGCGATCATATCGAAGGGCCGCAGAGGCATTGAGGCGCGCAACCGCACCTGCTAGAAACCCGCAGATCCAACAGAGTTACCCAGGAGATATCGATGGCCGAGAATGGCAATGGCGCGGCACCGCAGGCTGGCGCGCAACCCGGTGCGCAGCAGCAGCAGATGAAAGTTCAGGTTCTGGCGCAGTACATCCGCGACCTTTCGTTCGAGAACGGTCTGGCGCAAACCTCGCTGAAGATGCCTGCCGGGCAGCCCGATATCCAGGTTCAGGTCAGCCTTGATGCCCGCAAGCGCGAGACCGAACACCAGTATGAGATCATCACCAAGTTCCGTATCGAATCCAAGGTCAAGGACAGTGGGCAGACCCTGTTCATCGTCGAAATGGAATACGCTGGGCTGTTCCATGTCGAAGGCGTGCCCCAAGAGCAGATGCACCCCTTCCTGCTGATCGAATGCCCGCGCATCCTGTTCCCCTTCGCGCGGCGCATCATCAGCGACATCACCCGCGATGGCGGCTTCCCGGCGCTGAACCTCGACATGATCGATTTCATGGCGCTCTACCGTCAGGAACTCGCGCGCCAGCAACAGGTGCAACAGGCCGGACAAACCGCACCCTCGGCCTGAGACTTTTTTCGCAGCGGGGCGCCCGGGAAGCACGCATGGGCGCCCCTTTTTCATGCGCAATTCAGGCCAGAGCGGGTACCCGGCAACCATCTGTTAAACCTTCATACCCATAGTGGGGGTGAACAGACCCAGGATCAGGCTGGCCATCGTGACCCACCCCAGCGAAACCCCAGCGGCCGCAGCCGCGCGCCGCGCCCGCATGCTCGATCGGCAGGCGCGCATCGGCATCCTCCGCAACCCGAACACCCCGCCACGTCCGCCTCAGCGCAAGGCCAGGCTGATGGGCAAATGGCCCAACCTGCAAAGCACGCGCCGGCCGGACACCCTGGCTCGATCAGCCGCCGATACAATCGCTCCCGCGGTGACTGACACCGATCTGGCGCGCATGATGAAAGAAGCTCCCCCACTGCCGCCCTGCGCAGTGCATGACTGCGGCGAGGACAACAACCCCGGCTCAACCGGCCAAACGCCCCCTGCCGAGGTTGTCATCCCGCTACCCGACAATTCCGCACCTTCCGGCGCACTATTGTGGCCAACCCGATTAACCGCGCAGACGCGCAAACGTCTTGTCCTCATTGCCGGGTTCTCAGCCTTGCTCGCACTGGCATTCTTCGGCACCGCCGTATGAGCATCCCGCGCTGGCGCTGCTCTCCTCGAAAAATCGATTCACCTCCGCAAGCCCTGCCCTTATGATGCGTCCGGCATCACCCGCGAAACGAGAACTTCATGAAACAACCACGCGCCTGGCAACGCATGCTTTCCGGCAGGCGGCTCGATCTGCTTGACCCCACACCGGTCGATATCGAACTGGATGATATTGCCCATGGCCTCGCCTTTGTCGCGCGCTGGAACGGTCAGACACACGGAGACTGGCCGTATTCAGTCGCCGACCACTCGCTTCTGGTGGAATCCCTCGTCACCCGCCTCGCCCCCAGGACCGAACCGCGTTGGCGTCTGGCCGCGCTGCTGCACGATGCGCCCGAATACGTGATCGGCGACATGATCTCGCCGGTCAAGGCTGCGGTCGGCCCCGGTTACAAGGAACTCGACATCCGCCTGACCGCCGCCATTCACATCCGGTTTGGACTGCCCGCCGCCCTGCCGCCCAGGGTGAAAACGCTGATCAAGCGCGCCGACCGGATTTCGGCCTGGCTGGAAGCCACACAGATCGCAGGCTTTTCCACCACCGAGGCCACGCGCTTCTTCGGCAAGCCCCCAGCCGGCAGCTTTGAGGATATCACCATCACACTCCGCCCGCCCGTCGCTGTTCGGGCAGAGTTCATCTCATGCTATCAGCACTTGGAATCCGCCCTCACCCAAAGCTGAAAGGGGTCGGCTTCATCTTGCCTAAAATACGCTGGGGGTGAATTGGCGCAGCCAAGAGGGGGCAACGCCCCCTTCGCCCGACCTCAGCGCGGGCTGCGCTTGGCCAGTATGCGCTGCAGGGTCCGCCGATGCATACTCAGCCGCCGCGCGGTTTCCGAGACATTGCGGTCGCATTGCTCATAGACGCGCTGAATGTGCTCCCAGCGCACCCGGTCGGCCGACATCGGGTTTTCGGGTGGGCCGGGCAGCGCGCTGTCGCCACGCGACAGAAGCGCATTGACCACCTCGTCGGCATCGGCAGGCTTTGACAGATAATCCGTCGCGCCGATCTTGACCGCTGCAACCGCCGTGGCGATGGCACCGTATCCGGTCAGCACCACCACCCGGCTGTCAGGCCGTCGCTCGCGCAGGGCTTCAACCACATCCAGGCCGTTGCCATCCTCAAGCCGAAGGTCAATCACCGCATAGGCGGGCGGGTGCGCCACGGCTAATGCCTTTCCGGATGCGACCGAATTGGCGGTCTGCACCTGGAACCCGCGCCGCTCCATCGCGCGCGCAAGGCGTTTCAGAAAAACCTCGTCATCATCGACCAGAAGCAAAGAGGGGTCGGCGCCTAGATCAAGGGGGCCTTCATCGGACATGTCCGCATTCCTTACCGTTCTGCCACATGATCTAGGCATGACGGCGGAGGAGGTCAAATATTCATGCGCCCCTGGCTTGCAAATATGTCACATACGCTCGATGAAACAGGCGGTTTGTTCGGCGATCTGCTCTGCCGATTGATCCCGACGAAACACCTCGACGAATCCATGTTCGGGCAGCACCAGATAGCTGAAGGTCGAATGATCGATCAGATAGTATTCGTCATCCCCCGGCTGCACCGAATAGAAGGTGCGATAGGCGCGCGATGCAGCGCGGATCTGTTCCTCGCTGCCAGTAAGGCCAATCATGCGCTCATGAAAGACGCTGGAAAACTGGGTCAGCACCTCGGGCGTGTCGCGCTGCGGATCGACCGAGATGAAGACCGGGCGCGCCATATACCCCTGATCTTCCAGCAGTTCTACCGCCAGCGCGTTGCGCGCCGTATCCAGCGGGCAGACATCGGGGCAGAAGGTATAGCCGAAATACAGGATGGTCGGCATCGTGATCACATCGGCATCCGTCACCGTTCGCCCGGTCTGGTCAACCAGTTCGAACGGCCCGCCGATAGAGCCCGCGCCACCCGAAATCGCCGTGCCCCGGCATTGGGCAAACTGATCGTTGCTGCGGCCGGCCAGAACCATCCAGCCCAGAACGCCCAGCATCACCGCCACCAGCGCCGCCGCACCGATACTGTAAATCCGAATCATCTGCTTCTCCGTGGCCCAGACCTTCTGACGCTTGATGCCCCAGCCGGCCCGGCCTAACAATGCCAATCGACACCCCGCGACAACAGGCCGCCCGATGTTCCCCGCACCCGAAGGATTGATGCACCGCGATATTCAGGGCCACTGGGTACGCCTTGAAACCCTCACGCGGGTGCGCTGGCTGGCCTCCTTCGGCCAGCTTCTCGCCCTGTTGATCGCCTATCACGGTTTCGGCCTGCGGTTCAATCTGGCGCTGTGTCTGGCTGTGGTGGGTGTTTCGGTTGTCTCGAACATCCTCAGCGCCGCGATCTTTCCACGCATCCGTCGCCTGTCCGAGGGTGAAACCCTTCTCACCCTGACGTTCGACACCGCGCAGCTGACCTTGCTCCTGTTTCTGACCGGCGGGCTGGACAACCCCTTTGCACTCTTGCTGCTGGCCCCCGTTACCATTGCCGCCACAACGCTTCAGCTCCGCAGCACGCTGGTTCTGGGCCTGGTAACGATCATCCTGACCACGCTTCTGGCGCTTTTCTCGCAACCGCTTTCTCTGCCCGATGGCGCACCGCTGGTACTGCCTGATCTGTTCCGCTTCGGGTTCTGGCTGGCAATCGTGGTCGGGGTTGCCTTCATCGGACTGTATTCGCGCAGTGTCGCCGCCGAAAAACACGCTCTGGCAGAGGCTTTGCTTGCCGCGCAGATGGCGCTTGCCCGCGAACAGAAGCTGACCGATCTGGGCGGCGTGGTTGCCGCCGCCGCGCATGAACTGGGCACGCCGCTTGCCACGATCAAACTGGCCAGCGCCGAGTTGATCGACGCGCTGAAAGATCAGCCTGACCTGCGCGATGATGCCCGCCTGATCCGCGAACAGACCGACCGTTGCCGCGCGATCCTGCGCTCAATGGGCCAATCCGGCAAGGATGATCGCTATCTCCACCACGCACCGCTTGAGACCATTCTGCGCGAAGCTGCCGCCCCGCACGCCAACCGCGGCAAGGAGGTCATCTTCACGCTGATCCCGCTTGCCGGCGCGAATCCGGCAATCCCACAGATCCACCGCGCGCCGGCAGTCGTGCACGGGCTGCGCAACCTGATACAGAACGCCGTCGATTTCAGCCAATCCCGTGTCTGGGTTGAAGCCGAATGGTCGGAAGATGAGATCACCGTGCGTGTGGTCGACGACGGGCCAGGTTATCCACCCCAGCTTCTCGGGCGGATCGGCGAGCCTTACCTGCGTTCGCGCCGGGATGGTTCGCGTGGTGATTCGCGGCCCGGATACGAGGGGATGGGCCTTGGCCTTTTCATCGCCAAGACCCTGCTGGAGCGCGCCGGTGCTTCGGTGTCGTTCTCCAATTGCAGCACCCGGCGCCGTCCGGCCGCACCCGCGCAGCAATGCGGTGCGTTGGCCGAAGTAACCTGGCGACGCAGCATCATCGAGGCCGACACCCGCCGCGCCCTGGGCGAGAATATTCGCCACGGCGAGGGGGCGGGTCGTTTCGACAACGGTTCTTAACCGGCGCTTAACCAATAACGGCAATGCTTGTTCCTGTCGGATCCATTCGCAGGGCCAGAAGGCAGGCATTCCCATGCAGAACCCTTTCGTTTTCGCGGTCATCCTCGTTGTGACTTCGGCACTGACTGCGCTCGCCGTGGTAATGATCGCCAGCGCCCTTGTCCGCCGATCCGCCCGGTCTGAGGGGGGCGATTTGGGCCACAACCGGCTTGAGCCGGTCTTTCTGTTCGATGACAAGCGCTTGATAGATGCCAATGAACGCGGCGAATCCCTGCTGAATTCGCTTGCGGCAGCCGAGGGTGTACACCGCTGCAAGAACGACACGAAAAGCTGGCAGCTATTGTCTCGTTTCCTTGGTGGCAGTTTCCCGGATCTGGGCGAAAAGCTCGGAACTCTTTCCGAAACCGGGAGAGTCAGTCTGATGGCACAAGACGGATCCGGCCTCCGGCTACAGGGCGAATGGCTTGATGGCAGCGCGCGGCTGACACTGACAGACACATCTTCGGACGAAGGCAACATCATGCTTGACCGGCTCAGCTATCGCGCCATGGAAGACGAACTCTCGGTGCTTCGCCGCGCTACCGACCGCTCGCCAATCCTCAACTGGCGCGAGAATGTACAGGGCCAGGTCATCTGGGCGAACGGTGCCTATCTGCGCCAGCTTGCCGAAAGCGGTATGGGCGAATCGGTGACCTGGCCATTGCCCCCGCTGTTTCCATCAGGTGCGATCGGGCCAGAGCAGCGGGTGGCGCTTCCGGGCATGGCAAACGGTCGTCAGCGCTGGTTTGACATCACCCGCATGGCCGACGGCAAGGGCCAACTCATCTATGCATTGCCCGCCGATGAAGCCCACCTCGCCGAAAAGACCAAGCGCGAGTTCATCCAGACCCTGACAAAGACCTTCGCCACCCTTCCTATCGGCCTGGCGGTTTTTGACCGGACGCGGCGGCTACAGCTGTTTAATCCCGCCCTGACCGATCTCACGGGGCTGGAGCCCGAGTTTCTGCTCTCGCGCCCGGGAATCGAGGGGTTTCTAAACCGGATGCGCGATAAACGCGTCCTGCCCGAACCGCGCGATTATCACAGCTGGTCAAGGCGTCTGCTTGAGATCGAAAAGGGCGCGGCGAACAGTGAATTCGAGGAAACCTGGTCATTGCCGACGGGTCAGACTTTCCGCGTATCCGCCAGTCCGCATCCCGATGGGGCGCTTGCCTTTCTGATCGAGGACATCACGTCGGAAGTTCATATGACGCGAAACTTCCGCACCGATCTGGAAACCAGTCAGGCAGCGCTCAATATCCTCGACACGGCGCTTGCGGTCTTTACCCAGAACGGCCAGCTTATCCTGACCAACGCCGCCTTCAACCGTCTCTGGACACTGGAGGGCGATGATACACTTGCCGGGTTTACGCTGGCTGAAGCGCTGGCAAACTGGCGCGAAGACAGCAAGGATCCCGCGCTCTGGGACCGAATTGCAGAACTCGCGCGCCCGGGTGCCACGCCGGGGCTCATCTCGGGGGTGATGCAGCTTGACGATGGCGAATGTCTGGCCGTTTCGGCGCAAAAGGTTTCCAACAACACCGTCGTTGTTGCCTTTGATCGCCTGGAAGCGATCGCCGAAAGCAGCCAGCGCGAAACGCCAACCGCCGAACCCAGGCGCACCACGTCCTGGCGCGGTGCCCAGGTCATCCGCGCCAGCGCCTGAGCGCGGCCAGGCGCAGACGGGGCGAGGATACGCGCCCGTCTGGCATCATCGGCTCAGATCGACGATTCGATCCAGCTGGCGAGCGCGGCCTTGGGTGCCGCGCCAACCTTGTTGGCGACGATCTGACCGTTCTTGACCAGAAAAAGCGCCGGAATACCTCGAATGCCCATGGCGGCGGTCACTTGCGGGTTCTCATCGACATTGACCTTGGCGATCTTCACCCGGCCCGCATATTCTTCCGACAATTCTTCCAGCGCCGGGCCGATCTGCTTGCACGGGCCGCACCATTCGGCCCAGAAATCGACAACGACGGGCAGGTCGCTGTCGCGCACTTCAGTGTCAAAGTTCGCGTCGGTTACAGGAATGGTGGCCATGGGTTTTTCTCCGGTGGATCTGAGGGAAATATCGGCTCAATGTACGTTGGTTTTTAACTATGAGCCACCAAGGGCCGGGTCAAGGGCTGCACGGGCGAGCGCGGCTGCGGCAACGGGCCCCGGTATCGGCATGATCCGCTGCTCCGCCGTCCAGACAAGCGCCGTCTCCACCGTGCGATCCGGATAGAGCGCACGCAGCAGATGCGCATAGGCGCCCATCTGCCGCAACAACCCCTCGGGCACCTGCATCACATCCCCGGGCACCACCCGGTTCGTCTTGAAATCCACCGCGAGCACCCGTTCCGGCGTGATCAGCAACCGGTCTATGGTGCCAGACATCCTGCGACCGTTCCATTCGCCCGACAGGCTGACTTCACCAAGGGACTCTGCCGCCAGAATCGAGGCCATCTCGTCATCGGCCATAAGCGCCAGGGCCTCGGCAAGGCAGGTTTCCACCTCCTCCGGTTCTGCGGCAAACGGCGCCAGAAGCCTGCGCCCCGTCGCCGCGCGCATGTCCACCGCCAGGCCAGGCAGGTTTTCCAGCAGCACATGCACCATCTGCCCGCGTCGTATTGCCACGGCCTCTTCAGCTCCGGCGTCACCCGGCAAGGCCTTGGCCCCACCCAGCGCCGAAGGGCTCAGCACGTCGGTTGCAACAGGCATGGCGGGAAGCGGGCTGAACAGCGTGCCGAGATCGCCACCGTCGGCCCGACGGGAAACCGAAACCTTCAGCCCCTTAACGGGTGCGGGCCATTCACCGTGCTGAAACCGCATCCCGCGGCCGGTCGGAAAATCGCATGGCACCGCGCCAATCTCAACCAGGCCGCGCGCCACGCGATCATGCCAGCCTTCGCCGGCCTCACCGGCCCCTGCCACGATCAGCCACCGCTCGGCGCGCGTCAGCGCTACATAAAGCAGCCGATCGCTTTCCTCGGCGCGCTGTTCAGCGGCTTCCTGATCCGCATCCAGCTGCACCTGTGGCGCATCCGGCTTGTTCATCCGCAGGATCGGAACACCATTGATCGCACTCAGCCCCATCGAAGCAGGAGCGCGGCGTTCGGCGGTATCGGGCAAGATCACGATCGGCGCTTCAAGCCCCTTCGCGCCATGAACCGTCATCACCCGAATGCGGCGCCCCGCCCCCTCTGACTGGCGCTTTATCTCGGCGTCGCTTGCCGTCAACCAACCCAAGAACCCGTCAAGCGAGGGAATGCGACCCTGTTCATATTGCAGCGCAAGCGCCACGAAAGCCTCGATCGCATCCTCGGCTTCTGCCCCGAAACGCGCCATCAGCCGCCGCCGCCCATCATGCCGCGTAAGAATGCGTTCGATCAGCTCGTAGGGGCGCAGAAAATCGGTCTGTCCCCGCAAATCCGCCAGAACAGAAACGGTTTCTTCGGCATCCCAGCCGCGCAGACGCTCCCACAGAAACTGCTGTCCGCGCCCCTGGGCCAGACGATAAAGCTGATCCTCGCTCCAGCCAAAAAGCGGCGAGCGCAGGGCAACCGCGAGCGACAGATCGTCCTCTGGCAGGGCCAGAAAGCGCAGCAGCGCAATGAGATCCTGCACCGCCAGTTCTTCACTCAGCACCAGCCGGTCCGCCCCGGCAATCTCCAGCCCGCGCGCCTTACAGGCGCGAATGATCTCGTTGAACAGAAGCTTGCGCCGCCGCACCAGAATCAGGAAGTCACCTTCATGCACCTGCCGCGCGTCACCCTCGCAATCAATCCGCTCTCCCCGGTCAATCATTGCGCGGATTTCATCGGCGATGGCCTGCGCCAATGCGATCTCGTGGT
Organism: uncultured Rhodobacter sp.; assembly: GCA_964496915.1. Lineage (GTDB taxonomy): Bacteria > Pseudomonadota > Alphaproteobacteria > Rhodobacterales > Rhodobacteraceae > Pararhodobacter. Next base: position 120,274 of record CAZCAX010000001.1, on the reverse strand, counting down.
TCTGCTCGGACGGGCGGTCAAGCGGTTCATCCCATTCGCCATCTTCCGGCTTTCCGGCGGGCGGCACCATCGGCCAAAGGTCCACACGGCCGGGCATCTGTTCATGAAAGGCCAGATGCTCGACCGTGCCGCCCAGCCCGTTTTCCCCTGTCGCAAAGCAATGGTCCACCAGCCGCAGAATAGCATCGGATGACCGAAAGGAATGCTTCAACTCCATATGGTTAAGCTGACGCTCAATGCCGGAAAGCGCAGTGTCGAACTTCTCGCGCATGCGATCAAAACCACGCAGATCGGCGCCCTGAAAAGAATAGATCGACTGCTTCTTGTCACCCACCACAAAGATCGTGCGCTCTGTATCGCGCGCGCCCTGACCCGAGGTGAACTCCTGCGTCAGCAGTTCAACGACGCGCCATTGCTCGGGGCTGGTGTCCTGCGCCTCGTCGATCAGGATATGGTCGATACCGCCATCAAGCTTGAACAGCACCCATTGCGCCACCGCCGGATCGCTGAGCAACCGGCGTGCGCGCAGGATCAGATCATCGAAATCCAGCCAACCGCGCCGCGATTTGGCCCGTTCCAGCGCCGGAATCCAGACGCCTGCAAAACGATGCAGCGCCTGGGAGCGCGTCATTGCGGCAAGTGCCTGTCGCTTCGGGCGCGCAGCCTCCACCCGGCCGGCAAGCGCGTTGAGTCCCTCCAGCATGTCAGGCGGCAAAGCTTCCCGTATCGGCTTGGTCGGGATTGCACCCAGCTTCGCGGTGAAGGGCCCGGCCTTGGCGGTGGCACCGTAAAGTAGGGTCTTTTCCAGCGATATCAGAGCCGAAATAGACGGAGTCCTGACATCCGACAACGCATCAGCCAATTTGTTGTCGCCTGCACCGCTGGCCCGAAGAACCGGCAGAAAGGAAGCAGCCAGATCAGACTCATGACCAAGGAACACTTCGGACAGAAGCGTGTCTTCAGAGAACCCGACAGGCAAACCGAAGAGCGCAGCCGCGTCGATCGCAGGCGCACCTTCTACGAAAATGTCTCTGAACCGGCCCAATTGATCAAGCACGGCGGCAAGCGATGTCTCGTTTGTTACCGCCGCCAGATCCCGCAGGACAGCCGCATCCGGCCCCTGAGCAAGCGCATCCAGCACCTCAAGCTGTAGCTGGCGCAAGCTGCGTTCGTCAGTTTCCGAGAAATCCGGCGCTACCCCGGCTTCAAGAGGGAAACGGCGCAACAGCGCGCTGCAAAACGAATGGATTGTCTGAATTTTCAGCCCGCCCGGCGTTTCGATTGCGCGGGCAAAGAGCCTGCGCGCCCGCGCCAGAACCTCGGCATCGTCCGTGACCGGCTCGCCCAGATCGCGCAGTTGCTTCGTCAGCGCGGCGGACTCCAGCATCGCCCATTCTCCGAGCCTTCTGAACAGCCGGTTCTGCATTTCGCTCGCGGCGGCCTTGGTATAGGTCAGGCACAGAATGCGCTGCGGCTCCACCCCCCGCAACAGCAAGCGTGCCACGCGATCGGTCAGAACCCGTGTCTTTCCAGAGCCTGCATTGGCCGAAAGCCAGGTCGAGGCAGTCGGTTCGGCGGCGACGATCTGGCGATGGCTTGCTTCATTCATCGTGATTTCCCACCGCAATTACCTGCGCCGCATCGGTCACCTGCCACTCGCCCAAACGTGCGAGCTGATCATACTGGCCGCTGTCGGTATCTTTCTTAAGTGCACGTCGCGCCGTGAACCCTTGATCGGCTTTCAGATAGACGCGAAGCAGCTTTTCCAGCCGAACGCGGTGCTCGCGCAGAACGTCAGGCGCGGTGTCGGCAGGTTCGCATTTGAACTTCGTGCCAACGCCAATGAACTCGGCGCGCTCGACCTCGGCAGGGTCCAACCCCTTGAAAGCGCCATCTTCTGCCATGATTGACAGCAAAATCAATTGCTTGTCAAAATGCTCCTGCTCTTTCTGGCTTGGGGGTGTCCCGGTCTTGTAATCAAAGATCCGCAACCTTCCGTCGGGCTGCCGGTCGATACGGTCAGGCCGTCCCGTCAACCGGAAAACCGGATCGCGCAGATCAAGCGCGCCCTTGCTTTCGGTCACCACCGGCACGCCGGGCTGGTGCGCGTGCCAGTCGACAAACTCCTGCGCAACGCCAGACAGCCGCGCAAGCCACTGGATGCGGGTTGCGGCCCAGGGAACCTCCAAAGAAAGAACAGTCTCTGCAATGACCAAAAATGCCGAAACTCTGCCCTTGTCACCCGGTGGAAAGCTTTTGGTATATTCTTCGAAAACCCTGTGCAGCGCCGTGCCACGCAGGCGAGCGTCCGGCTCAGGTGCGAGAGGGTCCAGCGCGCGAAGCCGCAGGATGGCGCTGGCGTAGATATGATAAGGGTCGCGGATCAGGGTCTTGATCGCGGTAACCGACAACTCACGCATCCGCGCCGCAGGCGGGGGCGCGGGCGCGGGGCGGGGGTTGCGCCTGGCCACGGCGGCGGGCACCGGGCTGAAATCATTCTCGAATGCCGCCGCCAGGTCCAGCCAGACGCGACCCCGCGCGCTCATCTGTATCAGCGCATCGGGGCCATTCTGGCGCGGCAACCCGTTGATCAGGTTTTTCAGCCGGTTCAGCCAGCGCGAGGGAATTGTCTCGGCCTCGGCATCGCGGGTGGCGCGGGATAACACCACCGCTTTCGCGCCGATCGCCTGTTGAAAATCATGCGCCGAGAGTCCGATTTGCCGCTCCGGCAGCAACAGCCCGGCATCCATCCGCATGCGCCGGTTGAACCACGGGTCAGGTTGCGGCGCGGCGGGCCAGATACCATCATTCAATCCTGCCAGCACAACCAGATCGGCCCCAAGCGCGCGCGCCTCCAGCGTGCCCCAGATCATCACATCCGGATGGCTTTCGACAATTTCGCGCACTTCCTTTCCGGAAAAAAGCGTCTCTAACAAGGCGATATAATCGATGATCGAAAGCGTTCCGCCATAGGCCGCATTGGCGAGAAGTTCATCCATCGCGGCGCGGGCGGCCTGTCCGGCCTCGGCCAGCCACAATTCGCCGCTTCCCTCGGCACCTACCCCGCCCGCAAGGGTTTCTGCGAGGTGCAGATGGGCTTGCAGCCAGTCGGCCAACGGGCGATCGTCATTCATGCCGCTCAGTGCCACGCCAAGCCAGCGCGCCCATGCCTGCCGCCCCTCGTCCTGCCCGGCCCAGCGCTGAAGATCGGCTGTTTGGGGAAAGGGAATTGCCCAGCGACGCAACCACAACTCCAGTTCGCGCAGATGCAGAAGGTGCGGCCCACGCGCCGTGGCGCTGTGCGTCAGCGGGTGTTTCAGGAGGGACACCAGCGCCTCGGATGCCGGCTCGCCGCGCATCAGCTCGGCCGTCTGCCGCAAGAACCGTCCGGGTGCGGACAGCCCCAAAGGCCGACCCGCGCTGTCATCAGGGCGCAGGTGCCAGCGGTCCAGCGCGGCTGTGACCTGCCTGGAAAGCGAGCGATCCGGCGTTATCAGTGCCGCTTTTTGTCCGTCCAGCACCGCCTGCCGCAGCCGCAGCGCGATCGCAAGAGCCTCGGCCCGGGGATTTGGCGCCTCAATCAAGGTCACCCCCTCCGTCGCCGCGATCAGGTCGCCCAGTCCCTGCCCCTCGCTCAGCCAACGGTCTGTAACCGGCGCAGGCCGCAATGCGAGCGAAACCAGTCGATTACGGGCCGTATCGGGCGCGGCGGTCCCGGCCCAGAGGCCGACATCGGACGCTGCGATGCCCAGTGCCCGCATCAGCGCGAAATAGCGATACTGGGGATGATCTTCACTCAGAAGCGGGTCTTCGAGGCCGGACCACACCGTATCAGGCATGTCGAAATCGAAGCCGGGCAAGATCAACGCGCCCTGGGGCAGCCGCGCAACCGCCCGCATCAGCAGCGCCGTTGTCCCGCGTGAACCGGTTGACCCGGCGATGATCAGCGGATGCGTCGGCGGCGCCTCGGCCCAGCGCGCGATCAGCCCTTCAACCGTGCGGCGCTGGCGGGTCTGCGTATCAAGCGCGGCATCCGGGCCAAGGTAGCGCGCCACCAGGCGGATGAACCGCAACGAACGCGCCCAATGCTCAGAATGGTTGCTGACATCAAGGGCTTCCAGCGCCTCGGTTGACACACCTTCGGCCTGCATTTCATCCAGCAAGCGCGAAAGGCTCTCGGCCAGCGAAAAAGCGGCATTGCGGGGTGCCAGGTCCGGCTCGGTTTCCAGCAGTCTGCGGATCAGTTGCGCCAGCTCCAACTGCCGGCGCAGGGGTGAATGGAGCGGTTCTTCGGTGGCCGCATCCTGGGCGAGATCGGTGATCAGCCGGATGCGCGGCAGAAACCCGGCGCCAGTGTCGATCATCGCCGCGCGCAGCCGGTTGCGCATTCGCGCGGTGTTGACCAGAACCTCCACCCGCGCCATGGCCTCGGGCGGATGGCCCTGCATCCGGGCGCGCAACCCGCGCGCAATGGCGGCAGGAAAATCGGCGCCGGGTTCCTGCGCGAAGACGCGCGGCATCGCGCTGGGGTCAAACATCGGCCAGTCCTTTCAGACGCACACGCCATGCGTCGTCGGCAGAGAGAAACGCAAGCTTGCGCGTATCATCAGGTTCGACGCTGAACAGCAGTGTCAGAGCCGTTTCCGGGCGATCAGCGCCCAGCCGCTCGGGCCATTCCACAAGGCAGAGCGCGTTCTCGAACGCCTCGGTCAGGCCAAGTTCAAGCGCCTCGTCAGGATGGGTCAGGCGGTAAAGATCAGCGTGCCAGATTTCGAAATCAGCGCCTTCATAGGTCTGCACCAGCGTGAAGGTGGGTGATGGCACGTCCTCAGGCCGGACAAGCAGGCGTTGGATCAGCGCACGGGCGAAATGGGTTTTCCCCGCGCCAATAGGCCCCTCCAGTAAAAGCACATCCCCCGCGCGCAGATGCGGCGCAAGCCGCTGGGCGAAGCGGGTCATCGCGGCGGCATCGGGCAGGGAAAACGTGGGATGAACGGTCTGCATGGCACCAGCATAGCGTCGCGCCCGGGCGCTCGCCAGAGGGGGTTCTTGTCGATCCGGGGTGAGGCGGCCATATAGGGGCTGACAAAGCAAAGGAAGACAGCAATGGCGGAAGATCGGTTTCCCGGCTGGCACGGCACGACAATTCTGGCGGTTCGGCGCGGCGGCGAAGTGGTGGTGGCGGGCGACGGGCAGGTCAGCCTGGGGCAGACGGTGATCAAGGGATCGGCCCGCAAGGTGCGGCGCGTGGGTGCAGAAGGGCGCGAGATTGTCGCCGGTTTTGCCGGATCGACTGCGGACGCCTTCACCCTGCTTGAGCGGCTGGAAAAAAAGCTTGAGGCATCGCCGGGGCAACTGGCGCGTGCCTGCGTCGAGTTGGCGAAGGACTGGCGCACCGACAAGTATCTGCGCAACCTCGAGGCCATGCTGATCGTTACCGATGGCGCCGATCTTTACGTGATCACCGGCGCGGGTGATGTGCTGGAACCGGAACATGACGTTACCGCCATCGGCTCGGGCGGGAATTTCGCTTTGGCGGCGGCGCGAGGGCTGATGGAAACCGACCTGACCGCCGAAGAGGTGGCCCGCAAGGCGATGTCGATCGCCGCCGAGATCTGCGTCTATACCAATGGCAACCTGACCGTGGAGACCATCCGCAAATGACCGACCTTACCCCCCGCGAGATTGTCTCTGAACTGGATCGCTTCATCATCGGCCAGGCAGGCGCCAAGCGTGCCGTGGCCGTCGCCCTGCGCAACCGCTGGCGGCGCAAGCAGCTTGAACCCGCCCTGCGCGACGAGGTTCACCCCAAGAATATCCTGATGATCGGCCCCACCGGCGTCGGCAAGACCGAGATCAGCCGCCGTCTGGCCAAGCTGGCTCGCGCGCCCTTCCTGAAGGTTGAGGCGACCAAGTTTACCGAGGTGGGTTATGTCGGTCGCGATGTAGAGCAGATCATCCGCGATCTGATGGATGCCGCCATCGCCATGACCCGCGAACAGATGCGCGAGGATGTGCGCGCCCGCGCCCAGGCCGCCGCGGAAGAACGGGTTCTGGACGCCATCGCCGGAACCGACGCCCGCACCGGCACCCGTGATCTGTTTCGCGGCAAGCTGCGGCGGGGCGAACTGGATGATACGATGATCGAAATTGAAGTGGCTGATAGCGGGCCAAGCATGCCGATGCTGGAGATTCCCGGCATGCCGCAACAGGGCGGGATGAATCTGGGTGAAATATTTGGCAAAGCCTTCGGGCAGCGGACCACGAAGAAGCGGATGACGGTGGCGGAAAGCCATGATCTGCTGGTCAGCGACGAGGCCGACAAGCTGCTGGATGATGAAGCCGTGAAAGCCGCCGCGCTGGAAGCCGTTGAGCAGAATGGCATCGTGTTTCTTGATGAGATCGACAAGGTCTGCGCCCGGGCTGAAACCCGCGGCGCCGATGTCAGCCGCGAAGGCGTGCAGCGTGACCTGCTTCCGCTTATCGAGGGCACGACGGTTTCCACCAAATACGGGGCCGTCAAGACCGACCATATCCTGTTCATCGCCTCGGGCGCGTTTCATGTTGCCAAACCATCGGACCTTTTACCGGAATTGCAGGGGCGCTTGCCGATCAGGGTTGAACTGCGCGCGCTCACCGAAGAAGATTTCGTGCGCATTCTGACCGAAACCGACAACGCGCTGACCCTGCAATACGCCGCCCTGATGGGGACCGAAGCGCTGAAGGTTTCGTTCAGCGAGGATGGTATCCGCGCGGTCGCCAGGATCGCCGCCGAAGTGAACGAGGCGGTCGAAAATATCGGCGCGCGGCGTCTTTATACGGTGATGGAGCGGGTGTTTGAGGAGCTGTCCTTTACCGCCCCGGACCGCGCCGGACAGGAAGTGGTGATCGACGCCGGTTTCGTGGAAACCAATATCGGCGATCTGGCGCGCTCGGCTGATCTCAGCCGGTATGTGCTGTAAGCGGTGAAAGGGGGGCGTCGCCCCCCTCTTGGCCTTTGGCCAATTCACCCCCCAGCGTATTTCCGGCAAGATGAAAGCGCGCAGGCGCGTCAGACAAGATGGCGCGCCATCTTTTCGCGGATGGGTTCGGGCATCGGGGCGGCGCGGCGGGTTTGGGGGTTGAAGAAGGCCTCTGTCAGATCATAGGTCGCGTGAATGGTGCCAGTCTCGGCATGGATCATGCGAAGATGGTGACTGCAGCTCTTGTTGCCCAGCCGAACGACCGCGCCGTCTATCAGGAAGATATCGCCTGCCTTCAGTTCCTGCAAAAAGTTGGTCTCGGCTTTTGCGGTGACGATATGAACGCCAAAGTCCTTCAGCATCTGGCTGATACCGACGCCCAGCGCGGAATAAAGGTGGAAAGTGGCGTCATCGAAGAAGGGCGCGTAGTGGCGCACGTTCATATGGCCGAAGATGTCATGGTGCCAGGGGTGCACCACGCCGCGCAGCAGGTGCAGACGCGGCATGTCAACTTCAGACATTGAGCGCGCGCTTTTCGACGTAATGGCCATAAATGGTGGTCAGGACACTGACGCCGACCAGCAGCACCGCCCATTGCGCTGCGAAAGCCCAGACAAAGGCCAGGAAGGTTGAAATCTGGGCCAGAAGCATCACCGGCAGGTTGATGACCCAGGCTGCCAGCACCGAGGCCACCGCGAGAACCACGAAAGCCGCACCGCTGGCCCCGGTGGCGTACCAGGCCTCTTTGAGTGGCATGCGCTCTTGCAGGGCGGCCGAGGGCAGAATCGGCGAGAGGCGATAGGAAATGTAGGTTACCGGAAGCCACAGTACCAGAAACAGGATCAGCCCGCTGACTGTCGCACTGCCCGTCGTTGGCGAAGCCATCAACGGGGCGGCCAGCATTCCGGCGAGGATGCCGAAGGGAATGGCCACCACGATCAGCACCAGCACGAAGATGATCCCCGCCCAGAGATAGGACAGGATCGCGGCGCTGTTGAATACCGGCAGAGCGGCGCCCGGCTCTTCCTCGCGCAGGACGAAACGGTGCCAGGCAACCGCGATCCACAGGGCAGACACCGCCTGGATGATCACCATGAGTCCTGCCGAGCCATAGGGATAGGCGCCCGACATGATCATGTTCGTGGTGTCCGCGCCCGTATACAGAAACTGAACCCCCAGAAGGATGGCCAGAACGAACTGCACACCCATCAGCACGGCTGATATACGCAGCGCTGCGTTGAGGTTGCTGGTTACCATGCCGATGGCATGGAGCAGGATTGACAGGCCCTTCATGCGTTCCCCCGTGTATGGATGTCTTCGTTCACGACAGTAGGGATGGGGGGCACGCTCCTGTCAACCCCGCTCGCGGGTGTTGCGAAGGCGTTGCAAAGCGGATAGCGAGGGTCGTCAAACTGTCAGCTTTGGAGTTTTCCCCATGTCCGCGCCCAAGAAAGTTGTCCTGGCCTATTCCGGCGGGCTGGATACCTCGATCATCCTGAAATGGCTGCAAACCGAATATGGTTGCGAGGTAGTCACCTTTACCGCCGACCTGGGCCAGGGCGAAGAGCTGGACCCGGCGCGCAAGAAGGCCGAACTTCTGGGGATCAAGCCTGAGAACATCTATATCGAGGATGTGCGGGAGGAGTTCGTGCGCGATTTCGTTTTTCCGATGTTCCGCGCCAATGCGCTGTATGAGGGGCTGTATCTGTTGGGCACATCGATTGCCCGACCGCTGATTTCCAAGCGGCTGGTCGAGATTGCCGCTGAAACAGGCGCCGACGCCGTGGCTCATGGCGCGACCGGCAAGGGCAACGACCAGGTTCGGTTTGAGCTGTCGGCCTATGCGCTCAACCCCGATATCAAGGTGATCGCGCCCTGGCGCGAGTGGGATCTGTCCAGCCGCACCAAGCTGCTGGAATTCGCCGAGGCGCATCAGATTCCCATCGCCAAGGACAAGCGCGGCGAGGCACCCTTCAGCGTGGATGCGAACCTGTTGCACACCTCCAGCGAGGGCAAGGTTCTGGAAGACCCTGCCGTTGAAGCGCCCGAGTTCGTGCTTCAGCGCGTGGTGCCTGTTGAGAAGGCACCTGACACGCCGGAAATGGTGGAGATCACCTTTGAGCGTGGCGATGCCGTGGCGATCAATGGCGAGCCATTGTCACCCGCCACCATTCTGACGCGGTTGAACGAACTGGGCGGCAAGCACGGGATCGGCGTGCTCGATCTGGTGGAAAACCGCTTTGTCGGCATGAAATCGCGCGGCGTGTATGAAACACCGGGCGGCACCATCCTGCTGGAAGCGCATCGCGGGATTGAGCAGATCACGCTGGATTCAGGCGCAGGACATCTGAAGGATTCGATCATGCCGCGCTATGCCGAGCTGATCTATAACGGCTTCTGGTTCTCGCCCGAACGCGAAATGCTTCAGGCATTGATCGACAAGAGCCAGGAGCATGTCAGCGGCACCGTGCGGCTGAAGCTTTACAAAGGCGTGGCGCGGACGGTGGCGCGGTGGTCTGATCATTCCCTCTATTCCGAGGCGCATGTGACATTCGAGGATGATGCCGGCGCTTATGACCAGAAGGATGCCGCCGGGTTCATCAAGCTCAATGCGCTGCGGCTGAAGCTGCTGGCCACGCGCAAGAGGCGGCTGGGGCAATAACGTTTCACGTGAAACGGGCCGCGAGCGGCCCGTTTTGCTTGACGCAAGGGCGGGTTTGTCATGGCAACCCCAAGCGATATAGGCGCTTGACCAAAGGAGATACCCATGTCGTTGCCCGAGATCGCTGCGCGGATCAATCGTGGGTTGGAAAGCCGCCCTTTCGAAGGGTCGTTGAAATTTGACTGCGGCAGCGCCGGGGTGCTGGTGCTCGCCGATGGTCAGGCTCTGCTTGAAGACCGCGCGGCGGATTGCACCATTGCGATCAGCGAAGAGAACCTGATCAAGCTGTTGACCGGAAAACTGAACCCGATGACCGGGGTCATGACCGGCAAGTTGAAGGTAACGGGCAACCCCGCAGTGGCGATGCGGTTTGCCAAGCTGATTGGCTAGGCTACCAGAGCAACGCGAAAGCCCCCGCCCAGAACAGCGCACCAATGCTGGCGGCGAGTATGACGCCCGTGCCAGAGGGCATGTCGACTCGACCGCTTTTCGGTTTTCTGACCTGTGGCATCCCTTGCCCCCCTGACGGTTTCAATCATGATCGCGTGAAGAAATAAAGAAACCGTTAATCCGGGCGTGAAGGTGGCGGAAAACGGGCCATAATCAGAAACGGGGTAGCAAAAGGATTGATGGCATGTTTCGGCACATACTGATCTTGGCTTTGGTTCTGGGAACGGCGGCAAGTGGCGCGGTCGCGCAGCGGATTGAGACGGCGTTGGTGGCGGGCGGTTGCTTCTGGTGCGTGGAATCCGATTTTCGACGGGTCGAGGGGGTGACCGATGTCATTGTCGGTTACGCCGGGGGGCATACGGAAGACCCCACCTACAACGCTGTGACACGGGGCGGCACCGGGCATCTGGAAGTTGCGCAGATCAGCTTTGACGCCGAGCAAGTCAGCTATGCACAGATCCTTCATCTGTTCATGCGCTCGATCGATCCACTGGATGATGGGGGGCAGTTCTGCGACCGGGGCGAAAGCTATACAACGGCAATTTTCGCCACTCCTGAACAACAGGCCGAAGCCCGGGCCGCAGTCGAGCGCGCCAGCACCGAGTTGGGACAGCCGGTTGTAACGCCGGTGCGCGACATTGCCCGGTTCTGGCCGGCCGAGGAATATCACCAGGGCTATCCCTTCAGTTCGGAACTGGTTCTGACTCGGTTTGGGCCGCTCACCCGCGCCCAAGCCTACCGCCGTTACCGCGCGGCCTGTGGGCGCGATGAGCGGGTGCGTGCGATCTGGGGCGACGACGCGCCATTTGCCAACCGATAGTTGCATCAGCACACCACACGCACCCTGTTGTTGTGTGGCCAAATTTCCACACATTCGACACAACCGGCACATTTTGTTCGGTTGTTCTTGGCCTTTGATGCGTTGCCGCAGGCATAAGGGCATGTGTGAGCGTGGAAAAACGCCACTGAGTGAAAAACCAAAGCAAGACGCCCGGCAACACAGGGAAACCTGAAACAAGGGCGCTTGAAGTCGAGTAGTTGGAGAAAATTTACATGTCCTCAGACAACGACGCCAAATTCGCTGGCAATACCATCTTCTGGATTCTTCTTGGCCCGGTGGCCGTAATGTTCATGCTGGCCACGCGGTTTCTGATAAGCCCCCTGGCTGTCGCGCTCTTTTTGATCGCCCATGGTCTGGTTATCGTGCTGGTCACCAATGCTATCGGTTCCGATTCAATCGGAGGCATGATCGGGTTCTTCTTTGCCCTCTGGCTATACAGCTATTTCCTGATGGGTGCATTCGACGTTGTCATGGGCATTTTCCAGTCCGCCGAAGATGGCGTTCTGGTCTGGGCAATCAAGAACCTCGGCATTTTCGGCCAGGTCTACTATTTCGTTCAGCGTTTTCTTATTTCGCTGTTTTTCCTGCCGATCTTCATCTTGGGCCTTGCGACGGGCGAGGTGACTGGCAACGCCGCGCTTGCCTGGCTATCGGTTGTGGGTCTGGTGCAGGCGGTTATCCTTTGGGTGTACCATACCCGCCACCATCTGGGCGTTTTCCTTGATTTCTGGGGCCGTCCGCGCCCTGAGCTTCTGGAAATCGACAGCGACCCTGACGCCGCGCTTGACCAGTTGCGCGATCAGTCGGGCAACGAAAAGTGAGGTTCGACAAGCGGCCCCAAGACCTGAAGACCGCTTGTCACCAGGACCCGGCCTGCGCGGCCCATGCCGCCCCGCGCGAACAGTTTGTGGCGTTCAGGCCCGGCCTATGAAATCCGCAACCTCGTCCCGGTCCGGCATCGCTTCGGCGGTGCCGGGGCGGGTGACCTGAAGCGCGGCGGCGGCCGAGGCCTGCCGCAAGGCCTGTTCCGGCGTCATCCCCTGATCGATTGCCGCCGCCAGCGTTCCGGCAAAACAATCTCCCGCACCCGTGGTATCAACCGGCGTGACCTTGTGGGCCGGCGCGTGAAACACACCCTCGGCGCTGACCCATTCAGCCCCATCGGCACCACGGGTCACAATCACGGCCTTGACCGGCAAAGCCTCCAGCGCGGTGCCGGTTTCGGCCACCAGCGCCGCGGCCTCGCCCGCATTGACCAGAAGGTGGGTGACATGCGGCAGAACGGCTTTCAGGGCGTCCAGCTCAAACGGCGCGGCGGAATAGAGCACCCGCATGCCATGCTCTTGCGCCAGTTTCGCAGCCTCTGCCTGGCAATTGGTCTCGTTTTGCAGCAGCAGGATATCCCCGGCCTGCCCCGCGCTCAGTGTCTGTTCGATCACCTTGCGTGATTGCGCCCGGTTCGCGCCCGGATGCAGGATTATCGCGTTCTCGCCCGCCGGATCTGTCGCGACAATGGCATGGCCGGTAGGCTGATCCACCCGCGCAATCGCCCCCAGATCAAGCCCCATTTCGGCAAGCTTTGCTGCAATCCAGCCGTCGCCCTCGCCGATCGCGCCGATATGCACCACCCGCGCCCCGGCCCGCAGCGCCGCAACCGACTGGTTGGCCCCCTTGCCGCCCAAGCCCTTCATGTAGCCAAGCGCCGCCACTGTCTCGCCCGGCTGCGGCAGATGCGGCACCCGGTAGAAATGATCCGTGTTGATCGAACCGAGGTTGAAAACCGTCATGCCGCCCCCTGCCCTGGCGATGGTCAGCCAATCCGTCCCGCCGCCATCACCGCCATATTCAGAATGTCATTCACCGTTGCCCCGGTCGAGCAGATCTGAATCGGCTTGGAAACGCCGGTCAGGATGGGGCCGATCACGGTGGCCCCGGCCATTTCCTGCATCAGCTTGACCGAGATCGAGGCCGAGTGCCGGGCCGGAACCACGAGAACATTGGCCGGACCGCTGAGGCGCGAGAAGGGATAATGCGCCGCCGCTGCCGGATTGAGCGCGACATCCACGGTCATTTCACCCTCATACTCGAAATCGACATGACGGGCATCAAGCACTTCGGGCGCGCGGTGCATCTTCTCGGCGCGCTCCGATACGGGGTAGCCGAAGGTGGAGAAACTGACGAAAGCCACCCGCGGATCCAACCCGATACTGCGCGCCACGCCTGCGGCCTTGGTGGCGATATCGGCCAAATCGTTTTCATTGGGCCATTCATGCACCAAAGTATCCGCGATCAGCACGATGCGGCCCTTGTGCAGCAGCACCGACACACCCACCGCGCCATCCTGCGCGCGGGCATCAAACACATGGTTGATCATGTCCATGACCAGCGCCGATTTTCGCGTGGCGCCTGTAATCAACCCGTCGCCATGCCCATGCGCCAGCATAAGGGCTGCAAAGATATGCCGGTCACGCGTGGCCATGCGATGCACATCGCGCTGGTCAACCCCCTTTCGCTGCAATCGTTTGTAAAGAAAGGTTTTATAGGCGTCCAGGTGACGGGAATTGCCGGCGTTTACGATTTGCAGTTCGCGCACCGCATCGCCAAGTCCGGCTGCATCAAGCCGCTGGCGCACATCCTCTTCAATCCCGACGACCAGCGCCTTGCCCAGCCCCGAGCGCTGATAGGACACGGCAGCGCGCAAGACACGTTCATCATCGCCCTCGGCAAAGATCATGCGCGACTGGGCCTGACGGGCACGGGCATAGAGGCTTTGCTGGATACTGGCTGTCGGGTCCATCCGCGATTTCAGGTTCAGCGTGTAGCTGTCCATGTCAATGATCGGACGGCGCGCCACGCCGGTATCCATGCCCGCCTTGGCCACAGCGGGCGGGATGCGGTAGATCAGACGCGGATCAAAGGGCGTGGGGATGATGTAATCCCGCCCGAAGGAAAGCTTGCGCCCATAGGCCATGGCAACCTCGTCGGGCACATCCTCGCGCGCAAGTTCGGCCAAAGCGCGGGCGCAGGCAATCTTCATCTCATCGTTGATGGCGCGGGCGTGGATATCCAGCGCCCCCCGGAACAGATACGGGAAGCCCAGAACGTTGTTCACCTGATTGGGGTAATCCGAGCGCCCGGTAGCGACGATGGCATCGGCGCGCACGGCATGGGCTTCTTCAGGGGTGATTTCCGGGTCAGGGTTGGCCATGGCAAAGATCACCGGGTTATCCGCCATGCTCGCCACCATCTCAGGCGTGACAGCGCCCTTGGCCGAGACGCCCAGAAACACATCCGCGCCCACCATCGCCTCCTCCAGCGTGCGGTGCGGCGTGTTGGCGGCATGGGCGGATTTCCACTGGTTCATCCCCTCGGTGCGGCCCTGCCAGATCACGCCCTTGGTGTCGCACATGATGCAGTTGTCATGCAGCGCGCCCATGCTCTTCAGCAGTTCCAGACAGGCGATACCGGCAGCCCCTGCCCCGTTCAGCACAATCCGGCATTCCTCGATTTTCTTGCCGGTCAGCTCCAGCGCGTTGATCAGCCCGGCGGCACAGATCACGGCGGTGCCGTGCTGGTCATCATGGAACACCGGAATATCCATGATTTCCTTGAGGCGCTGCTCGATGATGAAGCATTCGGGCGCCTTGATATCCTCCAGATTGATGCCGCCAAAGCTGGGGCCCATCAGGCTGACGGCCTTGATGATCTCGTCGGCGTCTTCGGTATCAAGCTCGATATCGATGGCATTGACGTCGGCGAAACGCTTGAACAGCACCGCCTTGCCCTCCATCACCGGCTTGGAGGCCAGCGCGCCAAGGTTCCCCATCCCCAGAATGGCGGTGCCGTTGGAAATGACGGCCACCATGTTGCCCTTGGTGGTGTAGTCATAGGCCAACCCCGGATCGCGGGCGATTGCCTCTACGGGGATAGCGACACCGGGGGAATAGGCCAGCGACAGGTCGCGCTGGGTCGCCATCGGCGTGGAGGCGATGACCTCGATCTTGCCCGGCGTCGGTTCATAATGATAGGCCAACGCCTCTTCGGGGGTGAATTTGGTTTTTCGGGTCATGACGTCAGCGCTCCTCACCTGTGCATCTTCCTTAGCGCCCCCTTTCACGCAGAACAACAGCGTCGAAATACGCCTTTTCGCGGCGCGGGCGGTTTTGTAGGGTCACGCACGCAGGCAAGGAGAGAAATGTGAGCGCGCAAGACGCCAATGTCACGCCGATGATGGCGCAGTTTCTGGAGATCAAGGCGCAGAACCCCGATGCGCTGCTGTTCTACCGGATGGGCGATTTCTACGAGATGTTCTTCGATGACGCGGTGGCCGCCGCCGCCGCGCTCGATATCGCCCTGACCAAACGCGGGCAGCATCAGGGCGCCGACATCCCCATGTGCGGCGTGCCGGTGCATTCGGCTGAGGGGTATCTGCTGACGCTCATTCGCAAGGGGTTTCGCGTGGCGATCGCCGAGCAGTTGGAAGATCCGGCGGAGGCCAAGAAGCGCGGCTCGAAATCGGTGGTCAAGCGCGGCGTGGTGCGGCTGGTGACACCCGGCACGCTGACCGAGGATTCGCTGCTGGAACCCCGCCGCCATAACTTCCTGTCCGCCTTTGCCATGGTGCGCGATGAAGGGGCGCTGGCCTGGGCCGATATCTCCACCGGCGAGCTGCGGGTGATGCCCTGCCCACGGGTAAGGCTGGCCCCGGAACTGGCGCGGCTGAACCCGAGAGAAATGGTTGTTTTGGCCGGATCAGAGCCTGATTTTGATGAACTGGCGGGCGATTTCGGGTTGGCGATATCCGGTCTTGCGCGCGCCAGTTTTGACAGCACAGGCGCGGGAAAACGGCTGTGCGCGCTGTTTGGCGTTTCCACTCTGGACGGGTTCGGCAGTTTTGGCCGCGCCGAACTGTCCGCGCTGGGAGCGCTGGTTGAATACCTTGATCTAACGCAGCGCGGGCAGATGCCACTTCTGCGCCCGCCGGTGCGCGAAAACGCAGGCGCTGTCATGCAGATCGACGCCGCGACACGCCGCAACCTGGAACTGACGCAGGCCATGGGCGGCGGGCGTGAAGGCTCGCTTCTGGCGGCAGTCGACTTGAGCGTGACAGCGGGCGGCGGGCGGTTGCTGGAACGGCGGATTTCCAGCCCGTCGTGCGATCTGTCTGCGATCCGGGCACGGCTGGCGGGCGTCACCGCACTGGTGGAAAGTGACCCTTTGCGCGCCGATCTGCGCGCCGCGCTGAAACAGGTGCCGGACATGGACCGCGCATTGTCGCGCCTGTCGCTGGACCGGGGCGGGCCGCGCGATCTGGCGATGCTGCGCGGCGGGCTGGCGGGCGCCGGAAAGATTGCCGCAATTCTTGGGGCCAGCGATGTGCCAACCATCCTGACAGAAGCCGCAATGGCGCTGGTCGGCCATGAGGCATTGACGGAGCGGCTGGAAACCGCGCTGGTCGCCGATCCACCACTATTGGCGCGCGATGGCGGATTTATCGCCCAAGGCGTTGATGCGGAACTCGACGAGGCGCGGCGGCTGCGTGACGAGGGACGCGGCGTGATTGCTGCGATGCAGGCAGAATATATTGCCGAAACTGGAATCAACTCATTGAAAATTAAGCATAATAATGTGCTTGGTTATTTCATCGAAACCACCGCCACGCATGCCGAGAAAATGCTCGCACCGCCCCTGTCCGAGCGGTTCATCCATCGCCAGACCACGGCTAATCAGGTGCGGTTCACCACGCTTGCCCTGTCCGAAATGGAGACGAAGATCCTGAACGCCGGTGGCCGGGCGCTGGAGATCGAAAGGCGCCTGTTCGAGATCCTGCGCGCCGAGGTGCTGGCAACCGCCGGCCCCATTCATGCTACCGCCCGCGCATTGGCCGAAGTGGATGTTGCAGCCGCCCTTGCCGAACTGGCGCGGCTGCGCGACTGGACGCGCCCGCAGGTTGATGAAAGCCGCGCGTTTGATGTTCAGGGCGGTCGGCATCCGGTGGTGGAGCAGGCGCTGGCAAAAAGCGGACAAAGTTTTGTCGCCAACGATGCCGCCCTGAACCCTGAAGGTGATGGCGCGGCAATCTGGCTGGTTACCGGGCCGAACATGGCCGGTAAATCAACTTTCCTGCGTCAGAACGCGCTGATTGCCCTATTGGCACAGGCGGGCAGCTATGTGCCCGCGCGTGCCGCGCATATCGGGCTGGTGGGGCAGTTGTTCAGCCGCGTGGGTGCGTCGGACGATCTGGCGCGGGGGCGGTCCACCTTTATGGTGGAGATGGTGGAAACCGCCGCAATCCTCAATCAGGCCGATGACCGAGCCTTTGTTATTCTTGATGAAATCGGGCGCGGGACGGCCACTTATGACGGCCTGTCGATCGCCTGGGCGGTGCTGGAACACCTGCAAGGCGTCAATCGTTGCCGCGCCCTTTTCGCTACGCATTATCACGAGATGACGGCGCTCGCTGACCGGCTGGAGGGCGTGCAGAACGCCACCGTAGCGGTGCGTGAATGGGAAGGCGAGGTGGTGTTCCTTCACGAGGTGTTGCGCGGCGCGGCCGACCGTTCTTATGGCGTTCAGGTCGCGCGATTGGCCGGGCTGCCCGATGCGGTGATTGCGCGCGCGCGCGATGTGCTGGAAATGCTGGAACGCGGTGATGAGGGGCAGCGCGGAGCCAAGGGTCTGATTGACGATCTTCCGCTCTTCTCGATCAAACCGGCGCCGAAACCGGCACCGGCAAAGCCATCAGCGGTGGAGGAGCGGCTAAGGGCCACGCATCCTGACGCCCTCACCCCGCGCGAAGCGCTCTCGCTGATCTATGACCTGCACGCGCTGTTGCACGAGAAAAGCTAAGTCACTTCGGCGTTGACGAGACGCCCACCTGCGCCGGGCGCAGAAGCTGCTCATGCATGCGAAAGCCGTCGGACATGACCTGAATGATCTGTCCGGCGCGGGTGTCAGGCAGCGGCGCTTCAAACATTGCTTCATGCATATGCGGGTCAAATTCATCGCCCACATTGGGCGCGACACGCTCGACCCCGTGCTTGCCCAGAACCGAAAGCAACTCGCGCAGCGTCAGTTCAACCCCCTCAACAAGGCCCTGCGCCTGCGCGCGGGTCTCGTCAGTAGTCACAGAAAGCGCGCGATTGAGGTTGTCGTAAACCGGGATCAGATCGCGCGCCAGTTTGGCGCCGCCATAAATGGCGGCCTCGCGGCGGTCTTTCTCACCACGCTTTCTGGTGTTCTCCAGATCGGCCAGCGCCCGCATCAACCGGTCACGCATTTCAGCGCGCTCTGCTTCGAAGGCGGCTTGCGCTTCTTCCAGTGCGGCAATGGGGTCCAGCGGCTCGGCCTCGGTTTGGGGTTCGGACAGGTCCGGATTTTCGTTATTCTGTGGCTGTGCCATGTCTTCCTCGGTTCACTCAGATCCCAGTTCGCCAAGCATGCGCCCGACAAGCTGGGCCGTATAATCGACAATCGGCACGATGCGTCCGTAGTTCAGCCGCGTCGGGCCGATCACGCCGACCGCGCCGATAATCTTGCGGTCAGCGTTCATATAAGGAGAAACCACCAGAGTGGAACCCGTAAGAGAGAAAAGCTTGTTCTCGGAACCGATAAAAATGCGCACACCTTCGCCGCGCTCGGTCAGTTCCAGGAACTCGGCGATGTCGCGCTTGCGCTCAAGATCCTCGAACAGTTCACGAATGCGCGACAGGCTGTCACCGTCGGTCTGCTCCAGCAGATTGGCGCGGCCCCGCACGATCAGGCGTTCATGCGGCTCGCCTTCATTCTCCCAAAGGGCAAGGCCGCGCTCTACCAGATCGGTCGCCAGCGAATCGATCTCCTGGCGGCGGTGAGCGATTTCAGCGCGAATCCGTTGGCGCAGTTCGCCCAGGGTTAGGCCGTTGGCAAAGGCGTTGAGAAAATTCGCCGCCTCACGCATGGCAGAGGGAGTCAGGCCGGGTTCCGGGGTGAAAACGCGGTTCTCCACATGCCCGTCAGAGAACACCAGGACCACCAGCGCACGGTCAGTAGAAAGCGAGACAAATTCGATATGCTTGATCGCCGCTTCATGCTTTGGCGCCAGAACCAGGCTGGCACCGCGCGTGATCGACGATAGCGCGTTGCCCACGCGGTCAAGCATGGTTGTCAGATCGCGTTCGTTCGAACCGCGTGTTGCATCAAGTTTCTCGCGGTCGGCGGCGGTGAGGGGGTCTATCTCCAGAAGGCTGTCGACAAAAATTCGAAGCCCCTGCTGGGTGGGAATGCGGCCGGCTGAAACATGTGGGCTGTCCAGAAGGCCCAGATACTCCAGATCCTGCATTACGTTGCGAATAGTCGCCGCCGAAACCCTTTCGCTGAAATCGCGCGTCAGCGTTCGAGAGCCCACAGGCGCTCCGGTAGCCAGGTAAGACTCGACTACGCGGCGAAATACCTCGCGCGAGCGGTCGTTCATTTCCTGCATAAGCTTGCGTTGTTCCGTCATGACTTTGATTAAGCGGTTCAGAAATGGTTAGAACGCTTGTGGCGCAGCGTCAATGCGGGTTGCATGCGTGCGGTCTCGGCATGTATCTGGGGGCTTTGAACACAGGGGTATGTCATGCGTCCATCGCAGCGAAAACTAGACGAACTTCGCCCGGTTTCAATTGAAACTGATGTGATCCGGCATGCCGAGGGATCATGCCTTATCAAGATGGGCGGCACGCATGTTTTGTGCACCGCCTCGCTGGAGGATCGCACGCCGCCGTTTCTGAAGAATACGGGCCAGGGCTGGGTTACCGCCGAATACGGCATGCTGCCGCGTGCGACCAACACACGGAACCGGCGCGAAGCGGCAGTTGGCAAACAAACCGGTAGAACGGTTGAAATTCAGAGGCTTATTGGCAGAGCGCTGCGTGCGGGTGTGGACCGCGTTGCACTGGGCGAGCGCCAGATCACGGTGGATTGCGATGTCATTCAAGCGGACGGAGGCACGCGCTGCGCGGCAATCACCGGTGGCTGGGTCGCCCTGCGGATTGCCGTAAACCGGCTTCTGAAGGCCGGCATCCTGGCAAGCGATCCGATCGTGGACCATGTCGCCGCTATCTCCTGCGGGTTCTACGCAGGACAGCCGGTTGTTGACCTCGACTATGATGAAGACAGCGAGGCAGGTGTAGATGGCAATTTCGTGATGCTGGGGAACAATCGCTTGATCGAAGTGCAGATGTCGGCCGAGGGTTCTGTCTTTTCGCGTTCACAAATGGATCAACTGGTGGATTTGGCTCAAGCCGGGGTTGAAAGGCTTATTTCGGTGCAGAAAGGCGCGATCTGATGCGCAGGTTCGACGGTGGCAAACTGTTGATTGCAACACATAATGACGGAAAACTGGCTGAGATGCGCGCGATGTTCGCCTCTTCCGGGCTGACGGTTGTGTCCAGCGGCATGCTGGGCCTGCCCGAACCGGAAGAAACGGAAACCACCTTTCTGGGCAACGCGCGCATCAAGGCGCATGCCGCGGCCAGCGCTACCGGGTTGGTTGCATTGGGCGATGACAGCGGCCTGGAGGTTGACGCTTTGGGCGGTCAGCCAGGGGTATATACCGCAGATTGGGCGCAAACACCTCATGGCCGCGATTTTGGCGCAGCGATGAAGAAGGTGCATGATGCCCTGCTTGCTACTGGTGCTGCCGAACCCTGGCGCGCCCGGTTCCGCTGCACGCTCGTTCTGGCTTGGCCGGATGGACATGATGAGGTGTTCGAGGGTGCCGTGGAAGGAACGCTGGTTTGGCCAATCAGGGGCGCCGAAGGCCACGGCTTTGACCCCATGTTCCTTCCCGACGGCGAGAATCAGACCTTCGCTGAGATGCCTGGCGACGTAAAGAACCGTATCAGCCACCGCGCTCGTGCTATCTCTACGCTCATGGCGGGCTGTTTCACGTGAAACAACCGGCCACACAGGACTGGCAGAACGGAGGCTTCGGAATCTATGTCCATTGGCCCTTTTGCCAGGCGAAATGCCCCTACTGCGACTTCAACAGCCATGTTGCCCAACACATCGACCACGCTAGATGGACCCGCGCCTATTTAACCGAGCTTGAACGCATGCGCGCGATGACCGGGGCGCGCGTTGTTCAGTCCGTATTCTTTGGAGGCGGCACGCCCTCTCTGATGCCCCCTGAGATGGTGGCAGCGCTTCTTGAGCGGATTTCGGCGCTCTGGCCGCAAGCAAACGACTGCGAAGTGACGCTTGAGGCGAACCCGACATCGGCTGAATCAACGCGCTTTCATGGGTTTCGCGATGCCGGGGTGAACCGGGTTTCTATCGGTATTCAGGCGTTGAACGACGATGATCTGCGTCGTCTTGGTCGTTTGCATTCAGCTGCCGAGGCCATCAAGGCCTTTGATATGGCCCGCACGATTTTTCCCCGTGCCAGCTTTGATCTGATTTATGCGCGCCAACATCAATGCCTTGCCAGTTGGCGCGCTGAACTCGCCGAGGCGTTACAGATCGAAGCGGGGCACCTGTCGCTCTATCAATTAACGATTGAGGATGGCACCGCCTTTGGTGATCGATATCAACGCGGAAAGCTCGGTGGGTTGCCGGACGATGAAAACGCAGCCGATATGTACATGTTGACGCAAGAAATGTGTGGCGCGGCCGGCCTGCCCGCCTATGAAGTGTCAAACCATGCGCGAGACGGCCACGAAGGCCGCCATAACCTCGTATACTGGCGGTATGGCGACTATTTGGGGGTCGGCCCAGGCGCGCACGGCCGGCTTACGGCTGACGGCCATCGCTGGGCGCGGCACTCAATCAGGATGCCGGGTGCCTGGCTGGAACAGATCGAGAAAAGTGGAAGCGGCGAAAACCCGCCGCAACCCCTGCCCGCAGCCGAGCAGGCTGCCGAGTATCTGATGATGAGCCTTCGCCTCCAAGAAGGCAGCAGCCAGAGGCGCTATGAAGCGCTTGCAAGAAAGCCGCTGGATGCAGCGAAAATCGCTGATTTGCAAGAATCGGGGCATCTGTGGCTGCGTGGTGACCGGATCGGAACCACGGATGCGGGCCGCGCTGTCCTGAACGCGGTTCTGCGCCAACTGTTGTAGCGCCTGCTTCAGCGGACCTGAGACAAAAGCTGACACAGCTGGTCAAGCTGATCGAGCGTTTTGTAACGAATGGTCACTTGCCCTTCTCCGCCGGCGCGGTGATCAATGATGACCGCCATCCCCAGATTCGCCGACAGATCATCTTCAAGGACTCTCGTATCAGCATCCTTCTCAGGAGTGGCCGTTGCGCGCTGCTGTTTGCGCGGCTCATGGCTTTTTCGTGCAAGTTCTTCGGTTTGCCGCACCGAAAGCCCTGCCTCAGCCACCTTGCGCGCCAGACCAACCGGATCCGGCGCGGTGATCAGCGCACGCGCGTGGCCCACCGACAACGCACCTGATTCAAGCATCTCCCGTACTTCCTCGGGTAAGTTTAACAGGCGAAGAAGGTTGGCAATATAGCTGCGGCTTTTTCCCAAAGCCTCGGCAATTTTCTCTTGCGTGTGCCCAAACCGCTCCATGAGCTGCTTGTAACCAAGCGCTTCTTCGACCGGGCTAAGCTCGGCACGTTGAATGTTCTCAATGATCGCAATCTCGAGCACTTCGGAATCCGAGAAATTCTTAACGATAACCGGAACTTCATGCAGCCTGGCATTCTGTGCAGCGCGCCAGCGCCGTTCGCCCGCGACGATCTCAAACCCCTCAGGGTTACCCGGGTCCGGCCGAACGATCAGCGGCTGGATAATGCCTTTTTCACGAATGGATTCTTCAAGCTCGGCAAGATTAGCGGCATCGAACCGGCGGCGGGGCTGGTTGGGGTTTGGGCGCAGCGATTCGATCGGTGCTGCCCGTATGCCTTGCAACTCTGCACTCTCAGGCCTAGCGGTGTCGTGCCCAGCAAATGAGATATCGGCACCGACCTCGGCCATCAGCGCCGACAGCCCGCGCCCAAGCCCACGGCGTTCATTTTTGCGATCAGTCATTATTCTCTCTCCGTTCAGGCCGCATTATTGGCGAGAAATTCCCTGGCGAGCGCGCGATAGGCGTTTGAACCTTTTGAGTCGGGATCATAGGTAAGGGCGGGCAACGCAAAAGATGGCGCTTCGCTTAGGCGCACGTTTCGCGGGATGACAGTGTTAAACACAAGGGCACCAAGCGTTTCCCTGGCGTCTTTTTCGACCTGTTGCGAAAGATTATTTCGTTGATCGTGCATTGTCAGCAATATTCCCTCAACCCGAAGCTCTGGATTTGCTGTTTGCCGGATCTCTCGAATGGTCAGCATAAGCTGCGACAGCCCCTCAAGCGCGAAAAACTCGCTCTGCAGTGGCACCAGAACCGAATGAGCAGCCACGAGGGCATTAACCGTTAAAAGATTCAGCGAGGGTGGGCAGTCAATCAGGATGAACTCATAGTTCATTGCGATCAATTCAGGATGGCGAACGGCGTCACGAAGGAGAAAGCTGCGCTTGTTAAGGTTGAAAAGTTGCACATCTGAAGAAGAAAGTTCTGTCGTGGAGGGCAAAACATCAACGCCCGCGGTCTGGGTCTTGACGATCACTTCCGCTGGGGCAGCCTCGCCAATCAGCAGATCATAAACCGTTGCCGCACGCTGGTCGAGCGAGACTCCCAAGCCTGTCGACGCATTCCCCTGCGGATCCATATCAATCAGCAACACCTTCTTCCCCAACTCAGCGAGCGCGGCCGCGAGGTTGATGGCCGTTGTCGTCTTGGCCACTCCGCCTTTCTGATTGGCAATCGCCACGATCTTCATCTCATGCACTTCCAACGTTGCGTTGAATCTGGCCTATACGCAGAATTTTGGACTCTTGGTCGGCGACACTGTCGACAAGGTCAAGATCAAAAGACCAGTTTCGCCTTGCTGCTTCAATCTCGGAAAGATGATTGCGTCCTTTTGGCAGCAAAGCCACCCCTGCCGGGTCGAGGTGCCGGTGTACATAGGACAATAGCTTATCAAGAGGCGCGAGCGCTCGGGCAGAAACAGTTTGCGCCCGTAGAGGGGCAATCAATTCAGCGCGCGCCTGATGAACCTGAACATTCAACGAAAGTTCAGTGCTGAAGATTCGCAGAAAGGCCGCTTTTCGTACATCGCTCTCTACCAGATGAAAACGCAAATCCGGCTCAACCTCTTGCGCGATTATGGCCAACACCATAGCGGGAAGGCCTCCGCCGGAGCCAAGATCAGCCCATGTTCCCCCGGCTTGGCGAAGATTGAAAAGTTGCGCTGAATCAACGATGTGCCGATCCCAGATGAGATCCTTCGGCGCAGGCGCAATCAGATTGATTTTTGCAGACCAATGCTCAAGCCGCTCACAATAGAGGTAAAGACGCTGCAATGTTTCACGTGAAACATTCAGCCGAACAGCAGAGAGATCACGCATGCTTCCGTCTATCCACCTGACCGCGGCGCAGGCGGGTCAAAAGAAGAACGATCCCGGCCGGTGTCATTCCTTCTATCCGCGCAGCCTGCGCAATACTTTGCGGCTGGGCGCGTTCAAGCTTTTCCTGAAGTTCGCGGGAAAGACCCTCTATATCCGAGAACGAAAAATCGTCCGGTATGTCGATATTTTCGTCTCTCTTCAGCGCCTGAACTTCTGCCATCTGTCGGGCGACGTAAGGAGCATAGACGGCCTCTCGCCTCATCTGCAACAGGTCTTCAGGCCGCTCTTGCCGAAGTGTTTGGTCAATCAATCTGAGATTTTCTTCCGAGAAATCGCTGAGCGACAGTAGATCGAAAAGCGTCCTTCGGGTTCCGTTGGCGCGCACCATGATTCCAAGACCTTGCAGCTGACTTGGCGTCACGCTCTGACTTTCCAGCTTCTCGCGAAGCGCAGAAAGTCGCGCCATTTTCTCACCGAACGCCCGTTCGCGCTTCGCGCCGATGAACCCAAGTGAGAGACCCACCGGCGTTAGCCTCTGGTCAGCATTATCCATCCGCAAAGACAGTCGAAATTCTGCGCGCGAGGTGAACATACGGTAGGGCTCATTCACGCCGCGCGATGTCAGATCATCAATCATGACGCCAATGTAGCTGTCGCTGCGCGAGAACAAAACCTCTTCCAGATCCAGCGAGGCCGCAGCAGCGTTTAATCCGGCAACAAGCCCTTGGGCAGCCGCCTCCTCGTATCCGGTTGTTCCGTTTATCTGTCCCGCGAGATAAAGGCCGGCAAGGGAGCGAGACTCCAGCGTCCTCTTCAAGCCACGGGGATCATGAAAATCATACTCAATAGCGTAGCCATACTGCTGTACCTCGACACCCTCCAGCCCGGGTATGGTTCGGATAAAAGCATCCTGAATATCTCGTGGAAGCGAAGTCGAAATGCCGTTCGGATAAACAGTTTGGCTATCCAGGCCCTCGGGCTCGAGGAAAATGTTGTGCGAATCCTTGTCTGAAAACCGCGTTATCTTATCCTCAACTGACGGGCAATAACGAGGACCGACGCCCGTAATATTCCCTGACCGCATTGCGGATCTATGGAGGTTCTCACGGATAATCTCGTGCGTGCGCGCGTTCGTCTGTGTAACGCCACATGCGATCTGCCGCGTGGCTGGCGCCCCGTTCAGAAAGGAAAGCATGACGGGATGATCGTCACCCTCCTGTTTTCCGATACGGTCCCAATCAATCGTGCGCCCATCCAGGCGCGCTGGCGTCCCGGTCTTCAGTCGCCCGGTAGCGATCGCAGTCTCGGCAATACGCTCAGCCAGCCGGACCGAAGCGCGTGCGCCCTGCCGCCCCGCCGCGATGCGCTCTTCTCCAATGTGAATCTCGCCACGCAGGAATGTTCCGGAAGTCAGAACAACAGAAGGTGCAAATAACCGCGCGCCATCAACCGTCTCAACGCCCGAAACTTTTCCAGAACTGATAATCAGATCGGTAACTTCTGCCTCGATGATCTCAATGCTGGGGATGCCGATCGTTGCTTGCTTGACGAAATGCCGATAACGCGCTCGATCTGCCTGGGTTCGTGGCCCCTGAACCGCAGGGCCACGCGAGCGGTTCAGCAAACGGAACTGGATACCCGCATAATCAGCGGCAAGCCCCATTATGCCATCGAGAGCATCGATCTCGCGTACAAGATGCCCTTTCCCCAGACCTCCAATCGCCGGGTTGCACGACATTACGCCAAGATCATCGACACTGAAGGTAATCAGCGCAGTTCGTGCCCCGCGTCGACAAGCGGCATGAGCGGCTTCAACCCCCGCATGTCCGGCGCCGATAACGATGACATCGAATTGTTTCACGTGAAACACTCCTCACTTGCCGATGCAGAAGGACTCAAAAATGCGGCCCAGAACATCTTCTACATCGATACGCCCGATGATCCCGTCAAGGCACGTTATTGCCGCGCGCACATCCACCGCAACAAATTCCCACCCCGCCTGCCCTGTCTCCAGGTCGAGAATCGCCCTGTCCAGATGAAAACCGGCTTTACGGAGCTTATCGAAATGTCGCTCTCTTGAAAACATCGAAGAACCGGCAACACGGCCCGACAGAGCCTGATATATAGAGGCAACAAGTTCAGTTACACCTTGGCCGGTCTTCCCTGAAACGCCCGGGAGTTGCCAGAGATCCGCCTTGGACAAAAGCACAATGTCATCCGGCCGAAAGGTCATAACCTCTTCATCGGGTTCACTTTTCAAGTAAACGCGTAGATCCGCAGTCTCGGCACGTTTCTTCCCACGCTCGATCCCGATTCGTTCAACCTCGTCTTCTGTATCGCGCAGCCCGGCTGT
This sequence comes from uncultured Rhodobacter sp., assembly GCA_964496915.1. Classification (GTDB taxonomy): domain Bacteria; phylum Pseudomonadota; class Alphaproteobacteria; order Rhodobacterales; family Rhodobacteraceae; genus Pararhodobacter. The sequence continues at coordinate 93,592 of CAZCAX010000001.1, read as the reverse complement.
GTCGATCAAGGTCACGGGCAGCCCGCCGATGTCCATACGGACCTCGATCACATCGCGCGTCGTTCCAGCCCGCTCGGAAGTTATGGCAGCCTCACGCCCGGCAAGAGCATTGAGCAGCGTCGATTTTCCTGCATTGACCGCACCCACAATTGCCACTTCAAAGCCTTCGCGAATACGCTCCGAGGCAGCGCTTCCCGCGATCTGTTGCGTGATGGCCGCGTGAACATCCTTCAATGGTGCCAGGACATGTGTTGAAAGATCTGCCGGTATTTCTTCATCCGAGAAATCAATTGAGGCTTCCAGCATTGCGACTGATTGTAAAAGGCCATCGCGCCAGTTTTCCAGCATTCGGGCAGCGGTTCCGTCAAAGATGCGCTGAGCCAGCTTACGCTGCGCTTCGGTCTCAGCCTCAAGCAGATCGGCGAGCCCTTCAACCTCGGTCAATGACAGCTTTCCCGCTTCGAATGCGCGGCGGGTAAATTCCCCCGCTTCGGCAGCGCGAACCCCTTCGATATGCAGTGTCTCGCGGATCAGTGCGGCGATAACCGCGGCACTTCCGTGAATCTGAAACTCCACGACTTTCTCGCCGGTAAAACTGCTGCCTTCGTCGAACACCAGAACCAGCGCTTCGTCAATTCGGTCGCCCTGACTGTCTTGCAGGGGGCACAGCGTGGCGCGGCGTGGGGTGGGCACCCTACCTGCTATCCGCGCACAAACCTCCCAGGCCATCGGGCCAGACACCCGAACAACCGCAACACCGGCGCGTCCCCGCGCCGTGGCCAATGCAACAATGGTGTCCATGTCCGGGCGCGAATCAGGTGTTCATGGATGAGAAGAACTCAGCGTTGTTCTTCGTCTGCTTCATCTTCGAGAGCAGGAAATCAATCGCCTCGGTCGTTCCCATCGGATTCATGATCCTGCGCAAAAGGAAGGTCTTGTTCAGATCTGTGCGATCAACCAGAAGCTCTTCCTTGCGGGTGCCGGATTTCAGGATATCAATCGCCGGGAAGACACGTTTATCCGCTACCTTGCGATCAAGCACGATTTCGGAGTTACCGGTGCCTTTGAACTCTTCAAAGATTACCTCGTCCATCCGGCTGCCAGTATCGATGAGCGCCGTGGCGATGATAGTCAGCGAACCGCCCTCTTCGATATTCCGCGCCGCGCCGAAGAATCGCTTCGGTCGTTGCAATGCATTGGCATCCACACCGCCGGTCAACACCTTGCCTGACGACGGCACAACGGTGTTGAAGGCCCGGCCCAAGCGGGTGATCGAATCCAGCAAGATCACAACATCGCGCTTATGTTCTACCAGTCGCTTCGCCTTCTCGATGACCATTTCAGCCACAGCAACATGACGAGAGGCAGGCTCATCAAAGGTTGACGAAACAACCTCGCCCTTCACGCTGCGTTGCATGTCGGTAACTTCCTCAGGCCGTTCATCAATCAACAGAACGATAAGATAGCATTCCGGATGGTTGCTGGCGATTGAATGCGCGATATTCTGCATCAATACGGTTTTACCCGTCCGCGGCGGCGCAACAATCAGCGCACGCTGGCCTTTGCCAAGCGGCGCAACAATGTCGATCACGCGGGCTGAGCGGTCCTTTATCGTTGGATCTTCGATCTCCATCTTCAACCGCTCATCGGGGTAAAGCGGTGTCAGGTTATCAAAATGAACCTTGTGACGGGCCTTTTCCGGCGCGTCATAATTGATCTGCGTAACCTTCGTCAGCGCGAAATAGCGCTCATTCTCGGCCGGCGCCTGAATGACGCCATCCACGGTATCGCCCGTTCGCAACGCAAACTGGCGAATCATCTCGGGCGAGACATAGATGTCATCCGGGCCTGACAAGTAGTTGGCCTCGGTTGATCGCAGAAAACCAAACCCGTCCTGCAACACTTCCAGGACACCGTCACCAGACACTTCCCAGCCTTCCTCGGCGCGCTCCTTCAGGATCGAGAACATCATCTCGCCCTTGCGCATGGAAGATGCGTTCTCGATTTCCAGATCTTCTGCCATGGCAAGCAGCGCTGCGGGTGTGTGAGCCTTCAGATCGGCGAGAGTCAAACGATCCACATCCATGGAACGACCTCCTGGGCACTGGGGTGCCATAACAACGAATATTCATAGGAAGAACACATGCCGGACGGCACGGTGAAACGGGCAATACGCCCAATTGCCGCCAGAGTCAACGCGATCAGAACTTGATAACCACCGACAACACGATAACCACCATCAGAACGGTTGGAACTTCGTTCATCATCCGGAACTGTCGCCCGCTCATCGTGCTTGTTCCGGCGAGAAGAAGTCTGCGCTGCCGGGCAAGCCACATGTGAAACCCGGTCATTGCCAGGATGCCTGCAAGCTTGGCCCAGACCCAGATCGTATCAAAACTTACCACACCCGGCGTGATCGCAAGTAGCAGACCGAAAAACCAGGCCGAAATCATCGACGGGTTCATAATCACCCGGAGCAGCTTTTCCTCCATGATGATCAGCGTGTCAGCGGGCTCTGGCCGAGCCGGACGCTCAACATGATAGACATAGAGCCTCGGCAGGTAGAACAACCCTGCCATCCAGGCAATCACTGACATGATGTGGAATGCCTTGACCCAAAAATACCATTCTACAAGCATGCTCATCCGCCTTTCACCCTACTTCTTTAAATGAATGTATAAAGAAGGAAAGAGGATGTTGTAGGGGCATGGGATATCGGGATTAGTGATCTGTCCACAGATATGTCAACATTCTTCAGACGAAGCAGAAATGCATGAAAACAGAAAAATTCTATACTTAACAAAGGATTGCAAGTTGAACATCGCGGATAATCCCTTAACTTTCCGGATTGTTCACACCCTGTAATTGAATGGTGTCCACCGTGGATAACCTCGGTCTGGTTCTTGACAACTTGGCCTTTCGCGGGTGATTCAGCGAAAAGGCATTTTTCACCCCCTTCGCCACCCCTTGTTCGAGCAAACTTATCCACATGACTGTCCTCATTCTCGCGTCTGGCTCGGAAACACGCGCCGCGCTCTTGCGCAACGCCGGTGTGGAGATTGCGGTGCAGCCGGCCCGGATCGACGAAGAAAACCTGAGGCTTTCGTTGCTTGACGTCGGTGCCAGCACCGCCGAACTGGCTGATGCTCTGGCTGAGCACAAAGCGCTCAAGATTGCGCAAAAGAACCCGAAAGCGCTGGTTTTGGGTTGCGATCAGATCCTTGATTTGGAGGGCGTGGCACTGGCCAAGGCAGAAAGCCCTGACCATGCCTGCACACAACTGCGAAAACTGCGCGGCAAGACGCATCGTCTGTTGTCAGCCGCAGTCCTTTATCACCAGGGACAGCCAGTCTGGCGGCACACGGCTGTTGCGCGCCTGACAATGCGCAACTTCTCTGACGAATTCCTGGATCGCTATCTGAAAACGCACTGGCCCGATGTTCGTCATTGCGTTGGATGTTACCAGCTAGAGGGGCCTGGCATACGGTTGTTTTCCAGCGTCGAGGGGGACTATTTTGGCATACTTGGCCTGCCGCTTCTGGAACTCCTGAATGTTCTGATCTTACGCAAGGATATCGACGGATGAGTGCGCCACTCAAACTGGCAGGGGTAATCGGCTTTCCGGTCGTGCATAGCCGCTCACCGCGGCTTCACGGTCACTGGCTACTGCGCTATGGAATAGACGGGCATTATATCCCTCTGCAGATAGCCCCGGATGATTTTTCTAAATGTTTGAAATTAATGCCTAAAATGGGATTTTCTGGTGCCAATGTGACGATTCCGCACAAAGAGGCGGCGCTGACACTGGCAGATCATGTAACCCCGCTGGCGCAGCGTATTGGCGCGGCCAACACCCTTACATTCACCACGCAGGGCATTGAGGCCGACAATACCGACGCTTATGGTTTCACGTGGAACATTCTGGACAATGCTCCAGATTGGGCGCCGCGCTGCGTTGCTGTTGTTGGTGCTGGCGGGGCAAGCCGTGCGGTCATTGCGGCCCTTCAGGATCGGGGTGCCACCGAGATCCGGCTGACCAACCGAAGCCCCGAACGCGCCACGCAACTTGCACAGGAATTCGGCGTCGCTCCCGTGGCCTGGGATGAGCGCGACGCCATGCTCGAAGGCTGCGACACATTGATCAACGCCACATCGCTGGGGATGAGCGGACAACCGCCCCTGCCCTTGCGTCTGGATGCACTGCCGCAAAATGCCATAGTCAACGATCTGGTTTATACGCCGCTGGAAACGTCGCTTCTCGCTATGGCGCGGGCGCGCGGGAACATGGCAATCGACGGATTGGGAATGTTGCTGCATCAGGCCGCGCCGGGCTTCGAGCGATGGTTCGGCGTGACACCCGCCGTAGACCGGGAATTGCGCGAATGGGTGCTTGCAGGATGACCGTTGTTCTGGGCATGACGGGCTCTATCGGGATGGGGAAATCCACTACGGCGGGCTTTTTTCGCGATGCCGGGGTTCCTGTCTGGGATGCCGATGCCGAGGTTCATCGCCTCTATGCTGCAGGGGGTGCCGCCGTTGCGCCGCTGGCCCGGCTTTGCCCGCGCGCGCTGAAGGACGGTGCGATTGATCGCAACGTTCTGAAGGACTGGATCTCCCGGGACTCCAATGCGCTGAAGAGAATTGAAGAGGTCGTGCACCCGCTGGTTGCCGCTTCGCGCGAGCAGTTTGTCGCGCATCATAAAAAAGTGGGTACACCTCTGATATTACTGGACATTCCGCTTCTTTTCGAATCCGGAGCGGAGAGGCTTTGTGATGCCACTCTGACAGTTTCCGCTCCGCCCGAAGAACAGCGCGCTCGTGTGATGGACCGGCCGGGAATGACCGAAGCGCATTTCCAGACGATACTCGCCAAACAGATGCCGGATACCGAGAAGCGCGCCCGCGCTACCCATGTTATCGAGACTCTGTCGCCAGAGCAGACGAGACGAGACGTTATGCAATTGATCACAGAGTTGACCAAAGGCTGAGAAATGCGCGAGATAGTTCTGGATACGGAAACAACCGGCTTCGAACCCGCAGAGGGTCACCGCATTGTCGAGATTGGCGCGGTCGAACTGTTCAACCACATGCCCACCGGCAACACCTATCATCAGTATATCAATCCGGAACGTGACGTGCCGCAGGAGGCCTTTCAGGTTCACGGGCTTGGCAATGACTTCCTGAGCGATTTTCCGGTGTTTGCCGATATCGCAGATGCTTTCCTGACCTTTGTCAACGGCGCGCGTTTGGTCATCCATAACGCGGCATTCGACATGAAATTCCTGAATGCTGAACTGAGCTGGGCCAAGCGCCCCCTTCTGCCCGATCATGTTGCGCTGGATACGCTGACAATGGCGCGGCGCAGGTTTCCGGGGTCGCCTGCGTCGCTTGATGCGCTGTGCCGAAGATTCGGCGTCGACAACTCATCGCGCGAGAAGCACGGCGCGCTTCTGGATAGCGAAATCTTGGCAGAGGTGTATCTGGAACTGATCGGTGGGCGACAGCCGGATCTGGTTCTTGCCCCGCAGCCCGCGCAACGCCAGGCGACCACCACTACTAGCTGGCGGCCGCAGCCTCGGGCCATTCCTCTGCCATCCCGATTGACCGCGACTGAAGCCGCCAACCATGAGGAATTTGTCGGCTCATTGGGCGAAAAGGCCATCTGGCGGAAATACGACGCATGATTAATGAACGGACCCCGGCGCTGGTAATTGGTGCCGGGCCGGCGGGGCTGATGGCGGCGGATGTCCTTCTGAAAGCCGGTTTTTCAGTTATCCTGGCCGAGGCCAAACCCTCGCCGGGGCGTAAACTGCTGATGGCTGGAAAATCTGGGCTGAATGTCACCAAGGATGAAGAACTCGCTGATTTCGTCTCTAATTATGCGGAATCGGCCGATTGGATGCGGCCTATGTTGGCTGAATTCGGCCCTGAACAAGTAAAGAACTGGGTGCGGCTTCACGGCCAGGAGGTGTTTACCGGATCTTCTGGCAGGGTGTTTCCGAAGGCGATGAAAGCGTCACCGCTTCTGCGGCACTGGTTAGCTGATCTGCGCGCCCGTGGGCTGGATTTGCGGCTTCGTTGGCGTTGGACGGGGTTGCGGGACGGCACATTTCTTTTTTCAACGCCCGATGGACCGCGAAGCATCACCGCTAGCCGAACGGTTCTGGCGCTCGGCGGTGCAAGCTGGGCGCGTTTGGGCTCTGACGGGGCTTGGGCCGGCATACTGGCGGAAAACGGTGTGTCGGTTTCGCCGTTCAAGCCAGCGAATATGGCGCTTCGACTTGAATGGTCTCAGCATATGGTGCCGCATTTCGGCGCGGCTCTCAAATCCATCGCGCTTGTCGCGGGCCGGATGCGCGCTCGGGGCGAGGCGGTGATTTCGTCCAGGGGTTTGGAAGGGGGCGGCATTTATGCTGTCAGCAGTGCCGTGCGTGACGGCGCGCCACTGTCTATCGACCTCTTTCCAGATCTGAGCGCCGAGCAGATAGAAAGCCGTCTGCGCGCACGGCCCGCCAGTGAAACATTCTCTAACAAGGCCAGAAAAGCTGTAAAACTGGATCGTGTCCGTCTTGCTTTGGTGCAAGAATGCGCGCGGCCCCTACCAAATGACCCCAGAGCGCTCGCGGTTCTGCTAAAGGCTCTTCCCCTGCCTCCTTGCCAGCCTGCGCCTTTGGATGAAGCAATCTCGACAGCCGGAGGCATCTGCCGCAACGCTCTTGATGATGGCCTGATGCTGCGCGCCTTGCCCGGTGTTTTTGCCGCTGGCGAGATGCTTGATTGGGAGGCTCCGACCGGCGGTTACCTTCTTACTGCCTGTCTCGCGACCGGGCGCTGGGCTGGGTTGGCTGCGGCGCGTTGGTCAGGCGAACAGTGTGACGGCGGTAATGATCAGCCGATCGGACACTGAAAACCGCCCGGCAAGACCTGCGCCACTTGCAAAGGGTGGCACGGGCCGGGTGAACCGTGCGTCAAAGGCGCCGCGCTCAGTGTCAACCGTAATGGCGATGGTTTCAAATCCGAATAGCTGCCGGCTCAGAGGATATTGCGCTTTATAGGCACATTCCTTGGCGCTGAAAAACAGCCTGGAGAGCAAGTCAGGGTTTGGTTGTCGGTTTATCCAGCGTCGTTCATCAGGATGCAGAACAATATCCAGAACATCGGCGGGCAGACCCAGCTTTTCTTCAACATCAAGCCCCAACGCCCTGATCGCGGGATCGTCGGTCACCACGGCAACGCAGGTGTCCGCTGCATGGCTGATGGAGCCGCAAAGCCCTTCTGGCCAGATCGGGGCGCGGTCAGAACCCATCGGAACCGCGCGCGGCTCATGACCAAGCGCGGCCTGCGCCATCCGGGCGGCGGCACGGCCGGCGTTGAATTCGCGCTGCCTTGCGGGAATGGCGTGATGGATTGCCTCTTGTTCCACGTGAAACAACGCCTCCCGCTGCTTTACCAACGGGTTGGTGATACCGACGCCGACGCCAGCGGGAAACAGCGCCGCAACCAGCGCTTCTATCGGCTGGTTACTGATGTCTGTTGGTTTGTCCATCAGCCGATCTTGCTAAGCCGCTCAGCCCGAAGCGCGCGGCGTCGCGCCATGGCATCTTGACGCCCGCGAGCGCTTTCCACGGCGGGCTGGGGTGCGGGATCGGTGGTTATTGGCTTGAATTTACTATCAATATGCCGCGCAAGATCCGACAGAACCGGGAAACGAAAGACATCGGTGATCGACAGGCCCGGCAGCGCCAGCTTCTCGCGAATCTCGCGATGTGTATGAACTGCCAGCAAGGAGTGTCCGCCCAGGGCAAAGAAGCTGTCGCCCGGACGGATGACCTCGACTCCCAGTACCGCGCGCCAGATCTCCGCCAGCCGCGCTTGCGTATTGCTGCCGTTGGAAAGCGCGGGCTGTGGTGCGCTTGGTGTTTTAACGCCGGGCGCTGGAAGTGCCTTGCGGTCGATCTTCTTGTTGGGCGTCAGCGGAAATTCGTTCAGCGCGACAAAATGCGCGGGCACCATATGCGCGGGCAGTTCCGCAGAAAGTGCCCGGCGAAGTGCCTCGGTATTGGCAGCATTTGGTCCGGTCAGATAGGCTACCAGCCGCGCATCGCCGGGCGTATCCTCGCGCGCCATGACAACGGCCTGGTCAATGCCGGGCTGGACTTCGAGCAGGCTTTCGATCTCGCCGGGTTCAATCCGATAGCCGCGAATTTTTACCTGATGATCCGCGCGTCCCAGGAAATCGACACCGCCATCGGCGCGCAGACGAACCAGATCGCCGGTGCGGTAGAGCCGTTCGCCATCGTGTTCTACAAAGCGTTCGGATGTCAGGTCAGGACGTTGCCAATAGCCACGCGTGACGCCCTCGCCACCGATCCACAGCTCACCCGCCGCGCCTGTAGGTACAGGTTTCATCTGTGCATCCAGAACGTGCAGCGTGGTGTTGGCAATGGGGGTGCCGATGCCGGCAATACCTTCCCCGCCCTTTGACAGCCCGGTTGTGGACCAGATGGTTGTCTCCGTCGGGCCATACATGTTCTGCACCGGGGCATCCGTTATCTGCGCCAGGTCGCGCGCCAGGGCGCCAGGAAGCGCCTCGCCGCCGATCATCAAATTCGAAACGCGCGCAAGCGCGGTGCGGGCCTCGTCATTTGCGATCAGCATGCGCGCCATGGATGGCGTGCATTGCAAATGCGTAACCTTGTGACGGATGATCTGCGCGGCGAGCGAATGGTCGTTTTCAGCTATTTCGGTAGGCTGATTGGCGCGGCGGAGAACCTCGGCCAGCGGATAAAGCCCTTCAAGCACCTGTTCAGGCTTGATGCCATAGTCGATCAGGCAGGCAACCTCGGACACGCCGATCTTTTTCAGCTGTTCGATACGGGCCAGACAATCTTCGACCGTGCCAAACAAGCCTGAATCCTCGAAATAGCGGTTGAAGGCATAATCCAGAACGCCGTCAACCTCATCCTGGCTAAGCGTGCTCAGGTCGATATCCATGGGGCTTGTGGCGCCGGTGGGCCGCTTGAAGGCCGGGAACGACCAGGCGTATTGCTTCACAAGCGCAGCGGCTGAAAGCAGGTAGCTTTTCATGGGTGCGCGCGCCGTTTCACGCGCCAGGTCACGCGAGCGTGCGACATAGGTGTGCAACATCAGTGTGACGGTAAACCTGGCAGGGTCATGTCCCGCCTTGCGCAGCGCGGCATGGTAGATCTTGATCTTTTCCGCAACCTCATCAATCGACTGACCCAACAGGTGGGTCAACACATTCGCGCCAATCTCGCCGGCTTCGCGCCAGGTGTCAGGGTTGCCGGCGATGGTCAGCCAGATGGTCAGTTCCTTTGAAACCGGGCGCGGGAGTGACTGAATCGGCACCATTTCACCGCCGCGATCAAATTCAACGGCCTCTCCGCGCCAAAGTTTCCGAACCTTGTCGATCGTGTCGAACATGGCGGTTTTGTTGTTAGGTGGCGCGTTTTCAGGCCGCAGCACAAAATCGACCGGATGCCAGCCCGAGGCAATGCCAAGCGCGGCGCGTCCGTTGGTCAGATTGTCGATTACCGCCCATTCCTCGGCGATCCGAACCGGATGGTGCAACGGCGCTACGACAGAGCCGGAGCGCACGCCGATGTTGCGCGTCACCGCCGCCACCGCCGCGCCCAGTACCGAGGGATTGGGATAGGGGCCGCCGAACGCGTGGAAATGCCGCTCCGGTAGCCAGACGGCGGAAAAGCCATGTGTGTCGGCAAACTTCGCGCCTTCCAACAGCAATTCATACTTCCGTGGGCCCGGACCGTCGTCATTGCCCCAGTAGAAAAGGCTGAAATCCATCTTCTTGTCAGAAATCGGCAGCGCGCCACCTGAAACCATCATGCGGTCTTCATCTGATGTCAGGACCAGCTTGAAGCCGCGCGCCAATGTCCAGAACAGTTCAAGCACCGAGATATCGAAGGAAAGAGAGGTCACGGCCAGCCAGACACCCGGCGGGTCATGGCGGATACGGTCATCCATTCCGGCAAAGAAATTGGCCACATTGCGATGTTCGACCATCACGCCCTTGGGCAGACCGGTAGAGCCGGAGGTGTAGATCAGATAGGCCAGATGTTCCGGCCCGGCACCGATGGCGGGGTTGTCGGTGCTGGCATTGGTCAGGCGGGTGTCAGTGTCCAGTACCAGCAATTCGGCGCGATGCGGTGGCAGGCTACCGATCAGCGATGATTGTGTAACAAGGACCGGCGCACCGCTGTCTTCCAGAAAATGCGCAAGCCTTTCAGTGGGATATGCAGGGTCCATCGGAACGTAAGCACCGCCCGCCTTCAGGATGCCCAGCGCCCCCACCAGCAGATCGGGCGAGCGACGGGTGCAAAGGGCGACGGGCACGTCCGGCGCCACGCCCATATTCTGCAGCACATGTGCCACGCGGTTTGCGCGGGCGTTCAGTTCGGCATAGCTCAGTGTGACACCCTCGAACACCAGCGCGGGGGCATCGGGCGTTCTGGCCACCTGCGCCTCGAACATACGGCTGAGGGTTGCGCTGCGATCATGGTCGCGTGCCGTGTCGTTCATTCCGGCAATCAGCGCTTTCTCATATGCGGTGGTCAGATCCAGCGTTTCAAGCGGAGCCTCGCCATCGGCATCTGCCAGATGGGCAAGGCGCGCAGCGAACAGATCCAGCGTTGCCTCGTCGATGCGGCTGGTATCGGCCATCAGGCACAGGCCATCATCGCCGGAGACAAGGCACAGCGCCGTCCCGGCGATCATCTCACCGGTTTCAGACAGGCCCAGATGTGGCGTGGCGATGGGGGAAAGCGCCGGGTCACGGGCGATCAGGTCGCGGGTATGGCCGGGAAAGCGGTGTGCAAGCTCTGCGGTGGCGTGAATGGCGCCCTCCAGGGCTGCCAGGCAACTGCCCTGTGGCATCAGCGGCACCCAGTCAGCAAGATAGAGCGGTGCGGCGGCGTGCGTTTCCGCAATCTCAGGGCAGGTATAAGCCATGCCGCTTGCCCCGCCGATAAGGGCTCCATAGGCCGCAAGAACAGCGGCGGCGCGCATCGGCTCCAGCCCCGGCAGGGCGCGGCTTTCGATGGTGACCGTGCCAGCGGGCCTGACGCCGGGCAGATCGGCGGCGGAAAACCCCGCCAGTGCGCGCCGCCAATGGTTTTCACCGGGGGCAACACGGGCAATCGCAGCGTTGAGGGTTTCCTTATCCGGGGGCGGCAGCAGAGTGCCGACGCTGGCGATCGTCGCGGCTTCAACCGGCAGGCCACCAAGGCAGGTCAGGCCCGACAGCCGCACAGCGCCATCGCCACAAGCCACCACAAGGGCGTCATCGACGGAAAGAACCAAGCCGGGCACGCCGGAGCCCGCGGCCGTTTCCGCATGACCCACGGCAAAGACCCCTGCCGCGCTTTCGATCTTCGGCAGGGCCAGCGGGTTCCAATAGCCGCCATGGTCCAGCGCGCGAACCCGGCGCGGCAGGTCAGCAGCAGGCAGGGTGAAATCAAGCCGCCCTGCCCCGGCGGGCCGATCATCGCGCAGGCATAGTGTGCGCTGTGACAGATCCTGCTTGCGCCGCGCGGGAGCGCCGCTTTCCAGCGCGGCAACCACCGCCGGAAAACTATCGATCCCGCTGGCATAGCAGCGGGCGTTCAGGCTGAAAGCAGTGTCATCTTCGGTGATGTCGAAAAGAACCTGCTCGATGATATCGCCCGCGTCGATTTCAGTCTCGATCAGGTGCCAGGTGATGCCGTGCTGACGCTCGCCGTTGATCAGCGCCCAGACCGGCGCGTTCAGACCGGCATAGCGCGGCAGCGGGCCGTCATGGAAATTGACCGCGCCCTTCGAGGCCATCGACAGCACCGCCTCAGGCAGAACAGAGAGGTTGGCGACCGAGAAAAGCCAGTCAAACCCCGGATCCAGCCGTGCCTCCAGCCCGGCGCCAGGGGCAACAACGGGGATGCCCGCCCCCTCGGCCCAGGTGATGACATCGGCATTGCGGCTTGCGATGGTGCGGATCTCATGACCGCGCTGGACAAGCACCTTGGCGCATTCCACCAGAAGCGATTCATTTCCGACCATAACGCAGGAAAACGTGGCCATCCTCAATTCTCCGGTTTAGGGCGCATTCCGAAACAGTATGTTACAAAATCGCGAAAAAAATATGGCGGTGTGTGTGGCTTCTTTCCCTGAAGCAGGATCTTCAACCGGCAAATGCCCAGCCCCGCCCAATGCGCCAGCGTTGCCAGCCAAGCATAGATCCTGCCGTGGTTCTTGACAAAATAGTGGTGGCGCGATTCGAACCAGTAGCGCGGCACGCGCTTCCATTCCTTCATGCCCGTGCTTACCGAGCCGACATGCGCCACGCGGCTTTCGGCGACATAAACTGTCGGCCAACCAGCCAGCGCGGCGCGGCGGCAAAGGTCGGTTTCCTCGAAATAGAGAAAGAAGGTCTCGTCAAAAAGACCGATCTGGTCGAGAACCTTCTGGCGGATCATCACGCTTGCACCCGCCAGCCAGTCAACGCGGGTGGTCCTGCTGGGCAAGGGCGGCGCGATGACGCTGTTTTTCAGCAGTTTCGAGAACATTCCGGTGCAGGCCGCCCCCTCGAATTCGCTGCTGATCGAGGGGAAGCGGAAAGCCGTGGTATGCGGTTCGCCGTCAAGCCCATGGATATGGCTGCCCGCAAACCCAACCTTCGGGTGGGTTTCCAGATAGTCCAGCAGCGTGCGGATGGCGTCGGGTGCGGGGAAGGCATCGGAGTTCAGGATATAGACATAATCCGCGCCGCCCGGCAGCCCGGTGCGGATGCCGAAGTTATTGCCTGCACCATACCCGCCGTTGCGCCCGGATTGCAGCACACGCACCCGGGGCCAGTTCGCGCATTCGGCCTGCATCCGCTCGAACGATCCATCTTGTGAATCGTTGTCCACGATGGTGATCGCGCCTTCGATCCCTTCCATCGCCCGCATTGCGGCGCGGGCGGCATCCAGCGTCATTTCGGCGGTGCGCCAGTTCAGGATGATGCAGTGAACGCGGCTCATGCGCCCCCCTCCGCCGTTCGGATGAGTTCGCGCATGCGGGCGGCCATGACACGGACATTGGGTTCCAGTACCATCGAGTCGTGATCACCCGGAACCTCATGCACGCTCAATTCCGGCATCCATTGTGACCAGTCATTGTCTGGCAGGACATACTCGCGCGCCCTGCTGACCCATTGCCCGTTCGATACCTTCCAATGCCGGTCCAGCGGCGGGCGGAACAGCGCAGTTCTGCCAGTATAGGGGCGCAATTGCATATGCGGCAGAGCGTTCCGGAACGCAGCCTCGATCGCGCGGTTGTGAAAGCCGCTTTCATTGTCGCTCTCATCGGCCATGTGGCGCTGAGCTACTTTCCAGGCCTGTTTTGCCTGCCACCATTCCAGCAGATACCCCGGCCCCTTGCGACGCAATTCTGCCAGCTTGATCAGCGCCTTGTCCTGCCTGCTCAGTTCCGGGCGCAGGGGCAGCGGCGTGTCCAGCAACACCAGCAACGACACCTCTTCGCCAGCGTCCTGAAGTGCCCAGGCCATTTCCAGCGCCGTCAGCCCCCCGCCGGAAAACCCGCCCAGAAGGTAGGGTCCGTGCGGCTGCACCTGCCGGACCTCTGCCAGATAGTCGCGCGCGGCGTCGTGAAGCGTATCATGCGGTGGCTTGTCACCCAGCAGGCCGCGTGCCTGAAGGCCATAGAACGGCCGGTCGGCGCCCAGCAGATTGGCGAGGTGCCGCAGGTTCAGAACATTGCCGAACATGCCCGCAACAAGGAAGAACGGCGTCTTTTCACCGCCCTCGCCCTCATGCATCGGCACGAGGAATTCATATCGGCGGGTGGGGGTGGCGGGTGCCCCCCCTGATTCCGCATAGCCCGTGCGCTCTGCAATCATCGCGGCACTTTTTGCAACTGTCGGCGCTTCGAACAGCACCGATATGGGGAACTCTACCGCCCAGGCCTTTTTTACCTTGGCAAAAAGCCGCACGGCAATCAGCGAGTGGCCGCCCAGATCAAAGAAGCTGTCCTCAACACCGATCCCCTTCACGCCCAGCAGATCTTCCCAAAAGCCAACGAGCATCTTTTCGATGTCATTGCGTGGGGCAACATAGTCGCTGCTCAGATCGGGGCGGTCGAACTTCTGACTCTCGCCTGCTTCAGGCGTGGGAGATTCGGCGGCTTCAGCAATCAATTCAGGTAATGTCAGAGACGAAATGACGATCTGCGGCACGTCCTGAGACAGCGCTCGAACAAAGGCCTCGGCCCCTTCGGCCGGGCTGATGCCTTGCGACAGATTGCGTGCCAGACGCTCCTCGGCCCGGCTGAGCGCGCGATCGGCGCCCGGCGTCTCGTCAAACTCAAGCTCGGATGGAAGGAGCGGTGCAGGTGCGCCAAACCCCTGTTCCAGCCGTTTGATGGTGAACCCTCGGATTTCCGCGCAAACCGTGCCATCGGGCGCGGTCAGCGTAATGTCGAAACTCGCAAAACCGGGCTCGGCCGGTTTGATGCGCGCATGACTGGCGATCTCGGCGGGCAGGGGCGCGAACACCGCAACGCTGGCGTAGGACACCGGCACCCACAGCGCTTTTGCGCCGTAGCCATCAATCAGCCCCATCGCCCAGCCGGTTGCAATATCCAGAAGCGCCGGATGCAGCACAAATCCTGCGTCAAGATCGTGGCGGAAAGCCTCGGGTATCGCCAGATGCGCCAGCCCTTCACCCAGCCCCAAGGCGCTGCGGCGCAACACGCGCCAGCGCGGGCCAAAGGCCAGATGCGCCTCTTGCGGCGAGGGGATGCCGTTCATGTTCTCAGCAACGCTAATGGTGCAACGCTTTGCAATCTTTTCAACATCAAGCCGCGCAGGTTCAGCCATTGGGTTCAGCAGCAACCGTGCCTGCGCGTTGAGCACAAAGCCCCTGCGCCCGCGCAACATAGCCTCGGAGCGCAGTTCAAAGCTGTAACCCTCATCGTTGCGGGTCAGCGTTACGCGGATATCGAGCGGCTGGTCCACCTCAAGGGCGCGGAAAAAGACCAGATCGCGGATCTCGAACGCGCCGGCTTCCCCCTGCGCCCGCAGCGCTTCGGCGGCGAGTTCCAGAATGCCGGTGCCCGGCAAGATGGCGCGACCGTCCCTGGTGCGGTGCTCATCCAGCACCCATTGCCTGGTATCAAGTCGGGCGACGAAGCGGCGGTTCACACCGGCATCGAACCCGGCTTCATCCAGCAACGGCAGATCGACGGGCACGGAAGGCAGCGCCGGAGTCTGGCCAAGCCGCGCCGCCATTGCCTCGGCGGCCATGCCGACATCCGCCCAGATCCCCCAGTTCAGCGACAGAACCCGCGTTTTGCCACCGGCGCGCGACCGGGCAAAGGCGTTCAGGTATTCATTGGCAGCGACGTAATCGACCTGGCCCGCGGGTGCGGTAAGCGTTGAGGTTGACGAAAACAATACCATCACCTTGACCGCCCCATCGGGCAGAAGGGTATCCAGCACCCGAAGCCCATGCACCTTCGGCGCCAGAACGGCATCGACGCTGCTGGTGGTCTTGGTCAGAAGCGGCGCATCGTCGATATGCCCTGCAGCGTGTATTACGCCGTGAATCGGGCCAAGCTTGCTGTGGATTTCGTCGAGAATAGCGCGCATCTCGTCAATGTTGCAGACATCGCCCGCTGCGACCGTCACCTGCCCGCCAAGGCTTTCAAGCCGCTCGATGGCATGGATACGCCGGGCGCGCGGACCTGCCGGGTTGTCGCGCAATGTGCTCCATTCCTCGCGTGGGGGCAGAGCGGTGCGGGCGATCAGCGCAATGCGCGCATCCGAACGGCGGATCAGTTCCTCGGCCAGCGACAGCCCGATCCCGCCAAAACCGCCGGTGATTACCCAGACGGCGCCTTGCGGCAGTTCCGGCACTTCAGGGGCTGCCAGCGGCAGCGGGCGCGTCACTTGCGCATAGCGCCTTCCGTCACGCAAGGCAGCGGTGGCATTGCCTGGACGAGCCATCAATTCTTCAAGAATCGGCCATGTCAGAGCCGAATCCGCCTTTGGGCGCGGCTCGATATCGAGCGTGCTGATTGTGATGCCCGGCATCTCGTGCGGGATAACCCGGACGGGGCCGGCAATGGTGGCTTTCTCGGGCCATGGCAGCGCCTCATCGCGCACCTGTGCTGCGCCGGCAGTCACGATGGTTATATGCAGCGGCCCGGCGACACTTTCAGCCCCAAGCGCCTGACCGAGAAAGAGAAGCGAATGAAAGCCCTGTTCCATATGGTGCTGAAACAGGTTCGAACCCGGCCGGAAACGCGGATTTCCGCTGGCAAGCCAGAAATGGGCGATCCGTGTCGGCAAGGTGCCGCGCGCGACCAGATCCTGAACCAGCAGATCATAGCCTTCGCGCCCACGCTCAGGCGCTAGCTGATATGCCCCCTCGCCCAGACGGCGGAACGTATCGCCTGCCTGCACGGTGACCAGCCGGTGACCGGCGGCGCGAAGTTTCTCTACGACGGGGGAAGCAATGCCTGCATCATCGGTAAAGATCAGCCAGGATTCGGGCGGCAGAGAGCCAAATTCGGCTTGGATATCGGCCTCGATATCCGGTGAGCGAGGCACCCAGGCCAGCCGCGTCCCCCAACAGGTGATATCATCCAGCCTTGCAGGCAGGGTTGTCACCGGGGCGGCGCTGGGCGCAGCAGGCGCGATGAAGTATTCGGATCGCTGAAACGGATAGCCGGGCAGCGGCACACGGTTGCGGCGCGCGTCGCCCCAGATCTGCCCCCAGTCGAAGCTGGCGCCCAGTGCCCAGAAGCGGCCGAGAAGAGCCATATGGAAAAGGTCGTCGGCAATGTCTTCGTCGGGGTGGCGCAGCGCAGACAGAACCTGCTGGCTGGGCACTGCCCCCTGTATCCGGGTGAGCGAGGAAAGCGCCTTGCCGGGGCCGACTTCCAGGTAGATGCGATCAGGGTTTTCGCTGAGCGTGGTGATGCAGTCGGCAAAGCGCACGGTGTTGCGCAGATGTTCGACCCAGTAGTCAGGGTTTTGCGCCTGCTCAGGCGTTAGCGGCTGGCCTGTGCGGTTGGAGATGACCGGGATCTGCGGCGCATGCAGCGAGATCGAGGCGAGATACGTGCGGAACTGCACCAGAATCGGCTCTAACATGCGGGAATGCGCGGCAATATCGATGGCGATACGTTGGCACTCCACCCCGTTGGCGGAAAGCTTTCCGGCCAGCGCTTCGAGTGCTGCATCGGGGCCAGAGACAACCGTCAACTCGGGTGCGTTGATGCTGGCAATGTCCAGATCGTTGCTCAGATGCGGTTTCAATGCATCAAGCGACAAGGGCACCGACAGCATACCGCCCGCGGGCACCGTATCAAACAACTGTCCGCGCAGATGAACCAGACCGATGCAATCTTCAAATGACATCACCCCGGCCAGGCAAGCGGCGGTGTTCTCGCCCATCGAATGTCCCACCAGCGCGGCGGGCGCGATGCCCCACGACAGAAACATCTGCGCCAGCGCATATTCGGTGATCATGATCAGCGGCAGTTGCACCGAAGGTTTTTTGAGTGCTTCGTTCGCAGAAGTCTCTTTGCCTTCTTCAGGCAGCCACAGGGCGCGCAGGTCATAGGATAGTTTTGGTTGCAGGTGATCCAGCCCGCGATCCATCCAATCCTGGAAAACCGGCTCGGTTTCATAGAGATCGCGGGCCATGCCGGCATATTGTGCGCCGCCGCCGGGAAACATGAAAACCACATCGGGGTTTTCCAGCGTGGTGTGGGTGAAAACGCGCTGCGGGTTGTCACCTTCCAGCAGCGCGGCGGCCTCTTCATGGCTCTCGGCCACCAGCACGCGCCGACGCTCAAAGGCGCGGCGCCCGGCGTGCAGGGTAAAGGCGACATCGGCGAGGGGCTGATCCGGGTTGGCGCGCAGATGCTTCGCAAGGTTCTTGCTGGCATCGTCAAGCGCGGAACGGTTGCGGGCGGAAAGCGTCAGAAGCTGAAACGGCCAGTCGGATTCGTCACTAACCTGGCGCTTTGGCGCCTCTTGCAGCACGGCATGGGCATTGGTGCCCCCTACCCCCAGCGAGTTGACGCCCGCGCGGCGGGGATGCCCGCGACTCTCCCACGGTGTCAGCGTGGCATTGACCTGAAAGGGGCTGTTCTCAAAATCAATCGTCGGGTTCGGCGCCTCGTAGCTCAGCGAAGGCGGCATTTCCTTGTGATGCAGTGCCAGCGCGGCCTTGATCAGGCTGGCAACCCCGGCGGCGGTATCCAGATGGCCGATGTTGGTTTTCACCGAACCGATGCGGCAAAAGCCATTGGCATCGGTCGTCTGGCGGAAGGCTTGTGTCAGGGCTGCAACCTCGATCGGATCGCCCAGATAAGTGCCGGTGCCGTGGCATTCAACGTAATCGATGGTATCGGCCGGGGTATCGGCGACCGCCTGTGCCTCGGCGATGGCGCGGGCCTGACCGTCAACGCTGGGGGCCAGATAGCCTGCCTTTTGCGCGCCGTCATTGTTGATCGCCGTGCCCTTGATGATTGCCCAGACATGATCACCGTCGCGCAGCGCATCCTCAGCACGTTTCAGCACCACGCAGCCCGCGCCGGAGCCAAAGACCGTGCCCTGTGCGCGATGATCGAAAGCATGGCATTCGCCATCGGGTGAAAGGATCTCGTTTTCCTTGTAAAGATAGCCGCGTCCCTGCGGCAATTCGATGGTGACACCACCCGCCAGCGCCATGTCGCACTCGCCTGACAACAGCGCCTGCGCTGCATAATGCACCGCCACGAGCGAGGTGGAACAGGCGGTCTGAATGTTTACCGAGGGGCCGCGCAGATCGAAAATATGTGAGACGCGGGTTGAAAGGAAATCCTTGTCGTTGCCGGTGTGGCGCAACAGGAACATGCCGACATCTTCAACCAGATCGCGGTTCGAGCAGATGTTGAAGTAGAAATACGAGCCCATGCCGCAACCTGCATAGACGCCGACAGGGCCGCTTACGTTTTCCGGCACATGGCCTGCATGCTCCATCGCTTCCCAGGCAACCTCAAGGAACTGGCGGTGCTGCGGGTCAAGGATGGCGGCTTCCTTGGGTGAGAAGCCGAAGAATTCGGCATCGAAACGGGCGAAACCGTCAAGCGGCGCGGCGGCGGCGACATAGTTGGGTTGGCGCATGAGCGCGGGGTCTTCGCCTGCTGCCAGAAGCGCCTCTTCGTCCAGCGAGCGGATGGCTCGAAGCCCGGCACGAAGGTTTGACCAATACGCGTCAACCGAAGAAGCGCCGGGCAAATGGGCTGCCATGCCAATGATGGCGATGTCGTTTTCAGAAACGTCAGAAACCATGCGATATTCAACTTGCCAGTATTTTTATTGGAAACAATACCTATATGCGGGCAGATTTAACGCGGAAAGCGGGCAGAAAGGTGGCGATTGGAATGCTTGCGAAATGGTTGCAATCCGCTGTCGCAACTACAGGATAGTTCGGCGCTTCGGCGGGGTTTTTTCCGGCTCTCCTGCAGTTGCTTCCGCCGCCGGAAGGCTCTGTCGTCGTGGGCTTAATGGATGCATCCGGACAGCCTTGGGAGCGCGTGCCAGAGCTTCGGCATAGCCCAGGAGCGCCCCGGCAATAAGCCAGGTGAATGGGATCAGGGTGTCATTCGGAACCAGGTCAATCATGTTCACCGCCAGAATCAGCGCGACAGCGGAAACCGCTACCGGAACTGGCGGCGTCAGGGGTTTGCGGGCCTGCCGCCACAGCGTCAGCAACGGCAACGCCAGCAACCCGAAGAGCGCCAGATACCCCAGCCAGCCGGATTGGCCGATGGTGATGATCCAGGTGCCGTCAACCACCACTTCAGAGGTGCCGGTCAAAGGGTTATGCGGCATGAACCGGCCCCAGCCGCCCCAGCCAAACAGCATTTTCTGTTCGACATGCGCCAGAACCAGATCCTCGTTGGCGAAACGATAGCCCAGCGAGGCGGCGCGCTCGGGGTTGAAGGCGGCGGCGCGGGCCAGAAGCGCCTCAACCGGCACAAGCCCTGCCCCGCGCAGCGCCGGATAGATCAGCACAGTCGTTGCGATCAGCGCGGAAAGGGCCAGATGCACGCGCGGCCGAAGCACCAGAAGGATCGGCACAAAGACAACCGTCATCATCAAGGCGCCCAAGGTTTTGCAGATAACGACAAGCCCTGCCATCATCGCCATCAGAAGCAGCATCCGCCCCTTTTGCGCAGGCTCGGACATCCGGAAAAGCGCCGCTGCGGCCATGGTGCACATGAAGGCAAAGAACGCCACCCAGAGGCCATGCGGCATGAAAACGAAAGGCCGGTACCCGCCGTCGCGGATTGCCTGGATGAAATCATGCTGAAAGAAGCCATAGAGCCAGGTGTGAAGCTGCGGGCTGAAGCGCACCTCGAACAGCATGGGCAGCGCATAGATCAGCCCGGCGATAACCAGCGCTACCAGAACCTCGCGCAGCGCCTCGGCAGTATAGAGAAGGCTGCGCGCCAGAAAGAAGGGAAGCATCACCAGAAGCTGGTTCGCCAGCGATGAAACGGCATCATAGGGGCGCAGGCCGGGAAGCATCGCGCGCTCAAGATTGCTGGGGTCATAAACCACCGTCGAGCCTGCGGAGATGATGCCAAACTGCATCGGCTCCAGATTGGTCAGCACGGTTATCGAGGGGCTGATCAGGAAAAGGGCCAACAGGAACCTGCCGATCCGGCTTTCGGGCAGAAGCGAAGGAAGGCGGCCCAGAACAAGCAGGCAGCCGGCAAAGGCGGCAAGGTTCGGAATGGTTTCCTTGTTGAAAGCCGGAATGCCGGGCAGGTTGATCTCGGACAGTTGCGGCAGCAGCATGTAGCCGCCCAGAATGGACCAGATCAGCGCGCGCTCAACGGTAAGCGCGCGAAACAGAAAAAAGACCACCAGCGGCCAGGTCAGAAGCGCCAGCAGCGCAATGTTGTTGCCAATATTGATCATCTGCGTGCTCTGCGCTCCGCGCGGCTTTGCCTGCGCATTCCTTGCTCCAAACCTGCCTGATTGCGCCCGCCCCTCTGGTGGGGGTTTCGCGACGCACTGGCTGCGACTATAACAGGTCTTTGCTGGGCTGTCTTTATTGCCGAAGGGTCAGTTTTCGTGGAGTTTTTCTTTCCTCCTCACCGTATCTCGGTGAATGTTCCGGACCGCGCCGCGCTTCTTGCCGAGGTTGAAAAGCGGCTGTGCCGGGGCGAGGGCTTTGCGCTGGCGACGATCAATCTGGATCATCTGGTGAAACTGCGCCACGATCCCGGCTTTCGCACCATTTATGCCGCGCAGGATCTGGTGGTGGCCGATGGCAACCCGGTGGTCTGGCTGTCACGTCTGGCGCGGCGGCCTGTGGCGCTGGTGCCCGGGTCCGACATGGTAGAGCCGCTGGCGCGTGTCGCGCGGCAGGCGGGCGTATCGGTGGCGTTGGTTGGTACGACCGAGCCCGCACTGGAGGCCGCCGCCGAGGCGTTGCGCTTGCGGGTGCCGGGCTTGGAGATTGCCGCGCAGATCGCCCCGCCGATGGGTTTTGAACCGGAGGGAGCCGAGGCGCGTCAGATACTGGCGGCGCTGTCCGCATCGGGTGCAAAACTGGTGCTGATCGCGCTGGGCGCGCCGAAGCAAGAGGCTTTTGCCGCGCTGGGCCGCGCCGTGGCCCCGCAGCTGGGCTTTGCATCGATCGGCGCGGGGCTTGATTTTCTGGCCGGAACCCAGACCCGCGCACCGCGCTGGGTGCGCGCGTTGGCGATGGAATGGCTGTGGCGCATGCTGTCCAGCCCGCGACGGCTGTTCATGCGCTATCTGCGGTGCGGACTGATCCTGCCGGGGCAGATGCTGGCGGCCTGGCGCTTGCGCAAGACGTGAGCGTTACTTGTATTCGATCAGTTGAGGCGCCTTGCCACGCCAGCGGCGCAGATGAAAACGGCAGCTCCCCAGCGCCTCGGGGAATTTTCCCAGCGTGTTGAAGAAAGCGCCATGAAAGCCCATCCGGGGCGTCAGCCGCGCTACCTGCGCCGGATAGGCCAGCAGCAGTACAAGCGCCGCCGGGTGCAGCGCCAGCGCCAGAACCAGCGTGATCAGTGGCAGCCAAAGACCCCAGGCCATGACCCGGCGATATTCGACAAGGCGGAAACGCTCGCGCCGGGTATCAAAGCGGCTGACCCCTTCGGCAAAGGCATAGCCAGACCGTTCAACCCGGCGCCACCACTGGCCAAAGCGCAGGATGGCGGCGTCATGAAGTGTCATTTCGGCATCGATCCGCCAGATCGTCCAGCCCTGACCACGCAAACGCAGGCACAATTCGGGCTCTTCCCCTGCGATCAGATCCTCGCGAAAGCCACCGATCGCAGCGACCGGATTGTAGCGCATCAATGCATCGCCGCCACAGGCGCGCGTTTCGCCGACCGGCGTGTCCCATTCGGCATCGCAGAGCGCATTGTAAACCGAGGCGTCGGGGAACCGCTCGCGCCGACGCCCGCAGACAATGGCGGCGCGCAGATTTTCATCAAGAAAGCCGGTTGCGCGCTCGATCCAGCCGTCCTGCAAGAGGCAGTCGCCATCGATAAACTGCACGAAATCGGGTGGTTGTGTGGCCAACGCCTTCAGCCCGGCATTGCGTGCGCGTGCGGCGGTAAACGGCAGCTCCATATCCAGTGCAATCACTTCGGCACCCAGCGCAGCGGCGGCTTCAACGCTGCCATCGGTCGATCCGGAATCGACATAAATGATCCGGCGCACCTGGCCCTGCAGTGACGAAATGCAATCAGTAAGGCGCGCACCCTCGTTGCGTCCGATGACCACGGCGTCTACGCGCGCAGTGTTGGCTGATCTGTGCATTTTCTTGCATCACCCCCGTCGCAGGCGATATGGCACGGTGCCGCGCCGTGGCAAGAGCGATCGGTCTTTCGAGGGCACGCCAGGATAAAGGAGCAACGCAAGTGTTGCATTCCTGCCCGCGCTTTCAGCCCGCGCGGCTTTCCAGAATCCGATCCTCATGGCGGTTCATGTAGATGCGCAACCAGGGCGTGAACCGTTCTGGCGTATCGGCAATCTCGTGGCGCAGGGCATCGGCGGTCAGCCAGCGGGTGGCCATGACCTCGGCAGGATCAGGATGCAGCGCCGGGGGCGCTTTGGTCTCGGCGATGAAAAGATCGACGAGTTCATGTTCAATCATGCCGCCGCCGACATCGGCACGATATTCGATCTGGCCCCGATGCTCCAGGGCAAGGCCGGTGACGCCCAGCTCTTCTGCCAGGCGGCGGTTGGCACAGGCGGCCGGATCTTCGCCCCAATGGGGATGGGTGCAGCAGGCATTCGCCCAAAGCCCCGCGGAATGGTATTTGCCCATCGCGCGCTGCTGCAACAACAATGCGCCGCCCGACAGGACAAAGACCGACACAGCCGGATGACGCAACCCGGCGCGGTGCACGGCAAGCTTGTCCATCGGGCGCAGTGCGCCGTCGATCCAGCAAGGGATTTCCTGTTGCATTCGGGCCTTCCTTCGCGCGCCTGTGTCGCCGGTGCCTGACGCAAGTATCGCGCGAAGGACCGGTGCCAACTTTTTCGCAACACGCCCTATGCCGCAAACCGGCAGGCGGCGAAAGGGTCAGAAAAGCGAAAGTGCCAGAAGGAACGCGACAATCAGCAAAAGCCCCAAGCCCATTCCCCAGACTATTCGCCGTCGCCTGATTTCGACGTCAGAGCGCGTGTAGGGTATGGAGATGACGGGCCGCAGCTGCAATTCGCGCTCCATTTGCCTTGCGGTCCGCATGACGGGGTTCAGCAGTTCGCGCAGCAACGCCAGCCCGAACCCCAGCATGATGCCCGACATGGCTCCGATCAGCGCGATCCTTCGACGAGCGGTGGAAACCGGATGTTCCGGCACCAACGCGGCTTCCAGCAGAACGAAACGCACCGATTGCTGATCATCTTCTATCCGCAGGCCCAGTTCGGCCTCGCGGCGACGTTCCGCGGCCGAGGCGAACTGCGCCTGAAGCTGGGTCATGGTGCGTTCCATAGCGGTGATCTGGCGTTCCACTTCGGGGGCGCGGGCCAGTTCGGCGCGTATGGCGTCGATCCGTGCGCTGATCAGCGCGGTTTCGTCTTCACGCCGCGAAATCTCGTCATTGATCTGCGAAATGCGGCGCCGTGTGACTGTCCGGCCTGAACTGGCGTCGAGCGAGGACAGTTCCGAGCGCAGCTGGACGATATCGCGCTCGATTTCCAGCCGACCGGCCTCTAACCGGCTCAGGTCTTCGCGCCGCTGGGCCTGCGCTCCGGGCAAAAGCCCTTCGTTCTCGGTCTGGAAATCGGCAATCTGGTCATCCAGCGCGGCAATGCGCGCCTGAAGCCGCTCTTCCTCCTGTTGAAAGAAGCGCAAGGCCGCCTGCGCACTTTCCTGACGGCTGGCAGTGCTTTGACTGAGCAACAGATCGGCCAGTTCATTGCTGATCGCCGCCGCCACCGTAGGATCGCTGGCCGAAGTCGTGATCATCAGCCCCGATAGCGAGCCATCGCTGGCAAAGCCGGTATGAACGGCGGCGATGTTCTGTATGTTGATCGACTGCCGCAACAGGACCACCTGCTCGGTGGGGCTGAGGTTCAGATCCTGAAACATGTCATAACGCCGCGCCAGGTCCAGCAGGTTCTCGCGCGACATCAACTGCTGTTCAATGGTCTGGAGACGCCGCGCCAGCGTGACGGATACGGACCCGCCCTCGCCATTGATGATGGGGTTTATCACCTGGATCACGGCGGTGGCGGAATAGACTCGCTCGCTGTTGAGCGCAGCGATGATCCCGCCCAGTATGCCCAGCAGCGAGATCACCGCAATCATGAATCCACGACGCCGCAGGAACGAGAGAAACTCTGGAATGCTCTGAATTGGCCCCACGCTATGCCTCTTTCAATCGCGCACCGTGCGCCGCCGAGGGCGCTTGCCGGTATCTTCGGATTTGTTGAGAATCACGCCAAGCAGCGGCACCTGCCCCTCAAGCAGGCGTTCGCATTCGACGATGTCGCGCGCCTGGGTCCGGGTTCCGTCGGAGATCAGCAAAATCGCATCAAGTTGCGGCAGAAACGCCATCGCGGCAGTCTCTGACAGAAGCGGCGGCAGGTCGTGGATGACAAGATCGGGCGCAAGCGCATCGATCGCGGCACGCAGACCGAGGATAAGGTCAGGGCTCTGCACCAGTTCGGCGGCATTGTCGGCGGCGCTGTCGTTCAACCCCAGCGCCAGATTGGTGCCTATGCGCATTATCCAGCTGTCTGCGGGTGGTCCATCGACAAGGATATCGCCAATGGGGCCGGGCGCGGGAATGCCCAGAAGTCGCGACAGTTCGGGTGCGGCAAGGTCCATGTCCAGCAAGAGGACGCGCAGATACTCCAGCCGCGCGATGCTGGCCGCCAGTCCCGAGGCGATGAAGCTGCTGCCGCAACCGCGCGTCGGCGCGGTGATGCCGATACGGCGCCAGCCATTGGTTTTCACAACGCGCAGAAGCTGGGTGCGCAACTCATCCAGCGCGGCACCGGCGACACTGTCGCGATCCATTGCGTTAAGCCGTTTTCGCGGCTTGGTCAGCGCATCGGTTGACGGCGCGACCATCGGCAGTGCGGCCCAGGTTGCATCCACATCGGCACGGCGCTGGCGCGGGCGGCCCGGCATGGTCCGGATACGGCCCTGAAGCACGGTGTCATGCTGGATTGGTCGGTTCTCGGGCTGTTCGGCGCCGTCAGAATCCTCTTTGGTGCGCCAGCCAAGCCGTTGTTCCAGAATGCGAGTGTTGATCATGTTCTTGCGTCCGTATCGGGCGGAATCGTTACCAGAAGATGGGTCACCTTATCCACTTTACACGCACAAGGCTGTCACAATTGGGGCAGCGAGGTGTCAATTGTCCGCTTTAACGCCGTCAGCCGGCGACAAAGGCTGCAATCACCGACCCGTGCAGCAGAGCGGCCCCCAGTGCCAGAATCGCTGACAGCGATCCCATCAGCGCGTCATGCATCCGGTCCCAGGCGCCGTGGCGATGCGCCAGGCTTGCCACAAGCGGCCAGCTCAGAAGATGCGTCAGGCCGATGGCCAGCGTCGCCCCGGCGACACCGGCACTTGGCACGGCCAGCAACATCAGCGTGATCAGAAGCGCGGCGCGGATGGCGTTAAGCCGGAAAAAACCGCGCGAGTCGCCCGATGCCAGCGCGGCCTGATCATAGCTCAGCGTCAGGATCTGGGGCAAAAGCGCAATCGCCACCATCACCACGACCACGCCGGAACTTGCATAGCGCGCATCATAAAGAAACTCGACAAGCCACACGCCGCCCAGTGCCAATGGCACCATCATCGCCATCAACAGCCCGCTCAGCGCCAGCCGGACACGCCGTAGCCGAGCGAAGTTTTCCGCTGATCGCGAGGGCGGATTCTCGCGATAGATCGGAATCATCAGCCGTCCGATCAGGGCATGGCCCAGCATCAGAGGGAATCCGGCCAGAAAATAGCCGATATTATAAAGGCCCAGCCCCTCCATGGTCAGGTAGCGGCCCAGGATCAGCTTGTCGCTTTGCAACAGCACAAAGCCGGCAACCGTGCTCAAGAAAATCCATTTGCCATAGTGCAGCAATTCGCTGACCGCCTCGCGCTCCCATCGCGGGCGGTTGGCAAGGCCGGGCAACACCATCCAGGCAAGCATTACCTTGATCAATGCAGCAGCCAGATTACCCGCCACCATCGCCCAGACAGAACCGGTGGCCCAGGCAACGCCCAGCAGGACGGCAACGCTCAGAATCTGGCTGGTCAGCTCAACCGCTGTCAGCCGCCCCAGAATCATATGCCTGGAGGCCGTATCGATACGCGTGGGCTGCACCGCCAGTATCAGCAGGCTGATGGCGGTGACGGGGATCAGTTGCAGCAGTTCGGGTTGGCCATAGAACCAGGCCATCGGCCAGGCGAGTGCGCAAGCCATCGAAAAAAGGATGACCGAGCGGATGATCTGGATGGTCCAGGCAGTGTTCAGGAAATCAGGATCGTCGCCGCGCTTGCTGCTTTGAATGGACGGGGTGATGCCGATGTCGGAAAACATCATCAGCCCAACCAGAAGCACGGTTACCAGTGCCATGATGCCGAAGGCCTCTGGAAACACCAGCCGCGCAAGTATCAGGTTCGAACCCAGCCTGATCGCGCTGGACAGCCCGAATCCTGCCATCGTGAAGGCCGATCCGCGTGCTATGCGCGCGGCAAAACCGCCGCTGCCAGCCTGGACTGCGCTTTGCTCGCTCAAGGTCTGCTCCTGCCTGGTGGCCTCTGGCCATGGGGGGCGAATGGGGCCTCACTGTGGCCGAGGCGCGGCGCCCGGGCAAGACCGCGCGAATTTCTTGAAATCGCCCCAATCCGCCGATAGCCCGGTGTTACTATCCCTAAGGTGATCAAGTGAAGATCGGTTATATCCTCAATACCTATCCCTCGCCCTCGCACAGCTTCATCCGCCGCGAAATTCGCGCACTTGAGCGTCGCGGATTGGTGATTCACCGGTTGGCGATGCGTCCGTTCAATGGCGCGCTGCCAGACCCTGCCGACCGCGAAGAGGCGGCGGTGACGGAGTATGTCCTTGCAAAAGGGGTTCTGGCGCTGATCTGGGCAGTGTTCGCTGTCGGGCTGGTGCATCCTGTGCGGATGTATTCCGCGCTTGCCCTGGCGGTTCGGACCGGGCGGCGGTCGGATGTCGGTGTGCTGCGGCATCTGGTCTACTTTCTTGAAGCAGCCTTTGTCACCCGCCGCGCGACAGAGCTTCAGCTTGACCGGCTGCATGCCCATTTCGGCACCAACCCCGCCACGGTGGCGATGCTGGCGCAGGCGATGGGTGCCCCGCCCTACAGCTTTACCGTGCATGGCCCCGAGGAATTCGACAAACCCGCTGCCATTGCGCTGGGCCAGAAGGCCGAGCGCGCCGATTTCGTGGTGGCGATCAGCTCTTACGGGCGAAGCCAGCTCAGCCGCTGGGTGCCGCATCGCCTTTGGCCCTGTCTGCATGTGGTGCATTGCGGGATAGAGCCGCTGACCTTTGCCGAGCCCCCGCCCCTGCCCGCAGAGCGCCCCCTGGTGCTGGTCACTATCGGTCGCTTTTCAGAGCAGAAGGGCCAGCTTTTGCTGCTCGATGCGATGGCCGAGGTGGTGCGGCGCGGGGTGGATGTGCGGCTGGTGCTGATTGGCGATGGCGAGATGCGCCCGGCCATCGAGCGGGCGATCAGCCATCACGGGCTGGGTAAGCATGTGCGGTTGACCGGCTGGCTGGATGAAGCTGGCGTGCTGCGCGAACTGGCGCAGGCGCATGGGATGGTGCTGCCCTCTTTTGCCGAAGGGTTGCCGATGGTGGTGATGGAGGCCATGGCTTCGGGCCGGCCGGTAATTGCCACCTGGGTTGCGGGTATTCCAGAACTGATGCAGCACGGCAAGACCGGCTGGCTGGTGCCCGCGGGCGATTGCCCAGCGCTGGTCGAGGCGATTACCGATATGTCGATGACCGCAGACACAAAACTGGGCAAGATGGCCAAGACCGCCCGCGCCCGCGCCCTGACCCGTCACGACATCGATCAGGAAGCGGCAAAACTGGCTGCATTGTTCAATCAGCGCCCGCGCACCCAGCCTGACTGAGCGCGCCAGCCTGCGCGCACCGCCAGGCTGACGGCCGCATAAGTGGCAAAAGCCAGCGGATCGCGCAGTGCCTGTACCAGAACCCAGCGAAGCGCCGGTCTGGTGTTCTCGGCATTGGTCAGAAGCTGGGGAAACGCCTGCGCAATTTCGGCCACGCCCTGATCCTGCCGCCGCCGCACACGCACCAGCGGCGCGAACCCTTCAACCATGGGCCATTCGTAGCTGGCGGGCACCTGATGACGTTCGGAAGGGACGAAATTCAGCCGCACGAAGGTATCGTCGGATATCACCTTGGGGAATGTGCCCCATCGCGCGCGCCCCGCCGCGTTGACGGCATAAAGCCCAAAGCCCGGCACCCCTCGCGCAACAAAGGGCAGGCGTGTCCAGAACCGGGCATAGGCGCGGGTGACGGCGCTGGCCGCGCGCGCCACCTTCGGGCGGCCGGAGGCGTAGCGCGCATCCGCCGCGTGCAGAACCTGCGCAATCTGGCCCAGCAGCGGTGGCGAGACGATGACATCGGCATCGAGATAGGCGCGGCAAGGATAGCTGGCGGCGGCATCGCCTGCATCCAGCGCACCGGGTTTACCCAGCGCGGGCAGGTCCAGCACATCAAACGCCCATCCCCTCGCGGCAAAGGCGGGGGCGTGTGCGCAGGCGCGGCGGGCGGTGTCATCGGTGCAGCCATTGGCGACCACAACCACATGCAGCATCACCGCCTGCGAGGCCAGCACCGCTCTGAGGCAGGCGTCGATATAATCCGCCTCGTTGCAGGCGGGGATGATCACACCAAGCGCCGCCTCCTGTGGCTTGCTCATGGTGCGGTTACTTCCATCAGTGCATCCCAGCGCGGGTTCTCATCGTCGATATGCCTGAGCGCACCCCAGCTTCCCCAGACGGTGGGTGCACCGATATCGACAAAGGCGTTGAACGGCGCTTCGGTAAGTGCGCCCCACCCTTCTATCAGCACGCGATAAAGGGTGGCCATCTGTGGGCTGTGGTTGAGGGCAATGATGAAATCCACCAGATCGCTGTCGTCATGTCGCGCGGGCGGCACCGTGACATGCGTGCCACCTTCATACATGACCATCGTCAACCCATGCTCCTGCGCGACGCGGGCATGATAGGCCAGTGTATGATCCAGCAGATGACGCACCGAATTGGCGGGAACACCGGAGATCGAACCATCCAGCAATTCCTGCCCTGCCAGCTCCAGCGCCAGATCGAAGCGGTGTTCGGCGACATGGGCCGCGCGCTCATTCGGTGGCAGAGCCGTCGCCTGTGCTTCGGCCTCGGCAAGGCTGCGGGCAAGCCAGTCATCCAGCATCGGCTGGCGTCCGTCGTCGTGAAATTCAGCGCTGAAATAGCCCGTCACGGCATAGGCATCGAAATGCTCGAAAGGTGGGCGATTGGCAGGGTCTTCTGCCTGCCAGAGGGGGGCATGAAGGATATCCTGTTCCAGCCCTATCCAGCCGGTCTGAACCGAAAGAACCCGCACCAACCGCTCAGACTGGCCCGCAAAGACATCGGCCCAGATGCGCACCATCTCGGTTGCGCGCAGGGCGTAGAACTGCACCCAGGCCCATTCCCGCCCGTTCCAGCGCGCGCGGGCGTTTTGCTCTGCCCAGTCGGCCTGGGTGAATGACCAGTTCCAGACCTCGTTGGAAAACTCGACCCAGGCGCGCAGATCCGGTCGCAACCCGTCGCGCACCGCTTCCGCGAAACGGCGCATATAGTCGTCATCGGCAAGATGGGGCAGGGTGAACCATGGCTCGGCCCCGGTGCGGTTGGCCAGTTCCAGCATGACTTCCAGCGGTGCGCCATGCGCGGCCCAGGTGTAGTCGCTCAGGTTCGGGCGGTCCGACCATGTCGCCTGATCGGAGTTGTTGGTATCCATCCAGTCCATGAAGCGCAGGGTTTCGGCATCGCCAATCAGTGCCAGCCAGTCAGGATTGAAGATCTCGCCCGCGGCATGTCGGTCCAGGTGCCTCTCATGCACCACGCTGAGATTGCGCAGATCGCCCCGGTTGATCTCTATCAGTACCGGCCCCTCGCCCGGCTCGAAATCGAAGGTGGCATTGCCCCGGCTGTAGCGCACATTGCGCGCGGCACCACGAAAAGCCGGATAAGCAGACCCCTCCCAGCTTGCATGGTAGCGCCCGGCGACTGAGGTCATTCCGGCGGGCAGGTCGGTCAGGATCAGCGTGCCGATCCGTGCCAGATTGGCGGGCATTCGTGTGATCCAGCCATCCTCATCGAGAAAGCCGCCGTCGCGCAGCCATTGCGCATCATGCCCGCCCCACTGGCCCGGCAGATGGCCGATCCATTCGCGGGCGGTGCGCATCTGGTCGATGAAGGGCTGTTGGGTGCTGTAATCGCTCAGCCCGTTCAGGCCGAACGCCAGGTTGCGCCGCCCCTCGCGCGCCTCGAACCCGGTGTGAACCTGTGCCTGCGCGGCACCGACAAGCGCCAGCGCCAGAAGAAGCGCCACCAGAACTCTCATGCGTCTGGCTCGGTGCTCAGGCCGGTGAACGGCGTGGCGCGGACCACTTCCCAGACGACCTGTTGCATCAGCAAAGCCGCCTCGGGCGAGGGCGCATCGGCAGGAGTTCCGTCAGCGCGCAGCAAGGCATGCGGCAGCCCTTCCACGGGCCGATGATAGAGGACGGAAAAATGCGTCAGTGCCACCAGATAACTGCCCAGATCGTTAAGATGAATCGTATCCAGCGTACCATTGTCATTGCGCGCGAAAAGCCCTGTTTCATCCGGCAGCCCGGCAACCCCGCCGCGTTCTTCCAGTGCGCGGGTAAACCGGGCCAGCACCCTGCCCGCCGGGATCAGATGCACCGGCCCGGCTGCCTCATCCGCCCAGGAGGGGCCAAGCACCCGCGCTTTCCACAGCTCGGACGGATCGTTTTCCAGCCGGTTCAGCCATGCCTCGCGGTCTTCGCGCGCGTGCCAGGTTTCATAAAGGAACAGCCGCACATCGGGCCGGGCCTGACGCGCAGCGCGGGCCCATTGGCGGAAATACTCGCCGCTGTCGTGATAGCGGATCGCGTCACGCAGCTCCACCATCTCGGTCAGGATAACGGCGTCATACGCGCCGCTGGCGACGGCCTCATGCGCGGGGCGAAAGCGCGGGTGGTCGTTTTCCGTTTCGAATCCGCCGATCTCCACATCAGGATACCAATGTTCCCGAAGCGAGGTGCCCCAGCCAAGCTGGCTGTCGAAACCATGCGCCGGATAGCCGCCGGCCTGTGCCAGCTGCGCAAGCATCGCCGGCATGTCGCGTCCCACCAGACTATGGCCCAGATGATAGACGCGCATCGCGCCGTCCGGCGGCGGCAGCGCGGCGGCGTTGGGGGTCACTTCGGGCGCACGGCTGTACCAGTGCCCGGCGCCCAAGGCCAAGGCCAGCACCAGCAGGACTGTCACCGCCAGGACCGCGAAGTTTCTCATTGCAACTGACCCTGAATTAACGACATTGCATGCCTATGCCAGTTTTGAGGGGATTTCGGCAACATTCCACCTCTAAACCGGTTTGCCTTGTGACTTTTGAGTGAGTCGTACGTCTTATGGCCGCGCTTCTGATGCTTTCCCCCGCGCCGGTGATTGAAATCCCGGGGCGTGAGGTGCTTCTTGACGTTGATTTCGTCGAGGGGATGAAGCTGCACTGCCAGTTCTGGCCCGGTCGGGTAAGCTGCGTTCTGCGCCGCGGTGCTGTTGCGATACCGGGGGGCAAGCGTTTCAGCCGCAGGCGGCTGGGGTTCGATATCGTCCTTCTGGACCCTGATGAACCGCTGCCAGAGGTGCTTATCGCCGAAGCGAACCTTGTCTATTGCTCTGCCGATGACGCGCGATATCTGAACCTCCCACAGATGACGAACGGAAGATTGACGCGCCTTGTCTACACGCTGGAGAACGCGCCGGGCCTGCGACTGGCAAGTGTTCTTGGCGACCATCAGCGCGATGTCTGGCGCAGGATTCGCTCGGTCATCTGGCTCTTGCGCAACGAGTCTGCGCTGCGAACAGCGCTTCGCGCCGCCGATGGCGTGCAGTTCAACGGGTTTCCCGCGTATAGCGCCTATCGGCGGCTGCACCGCGACAACCTTATGTATCTGGACAACCGCCTGCGCACCCCGATGCTGGCGCGCGCCGTCGATCAACAAGCCCGCTCCGATCGGCTGCGCAAGGGTGCGCCGCTGATGTTGGTGCATGTCGGCCCGCTTGAGCAGGCTTCAGGCGTCAGCGATCTGTTGCAGGCAGCGCATCTGCTGAAACTGCGTGGAGTCGATTTCCGGCTGGAGCTGTTTGGCGAGGGCTCGATGGCGGGCAGGTTGCGTGATGGGGTTTCGGCGCTGGGCCTTGGTCAGCAGATGTTGCTGCGGGGCAGTGTGAAATTCGACACAGAACTGGTGCCGCATTTGCGCCAAAAGGCCGATCTGCTTTTGGCTCCACGCAGGCAGTCAGACCCGGTTTCCATCTATATCGAGGCGATGGGTTGCGGTGTGCCGGTGCTGGGCTATGCCAATGCCACATGGCGCAATCTGAAGGCAGAATCGGGCGGTGGCTGGCTTTGCCGAACGGGAAGCGTTTCGGCGTTGGTCCGTACGCTGGTGCGGCTGGACGGGGACCGCGAAGCGATTTTCAGGGCTTCGGCCAGCGCTTTGGAATTCGCACGCGCCCATACGTTCGAGCATGTTTTCGCCCGCCGAATGACGCATCTGCGCGATATTGCGAGGCTGGAATAAAGCATGTCGCTCGAAAGCGGGTTCCGGGCTTGGGCTTTTTGACAGGCATAAACAATATGACAGAGTATATCGCGCGAAGGTGAATATACACGATCCGCTCCAGCGCCGCAGTCAACCGGGAAGCAGCGCCCGGGCAATGGCTGGCAGATCCTGAAAGTCATCAAAAGCGCGCTGATGCGTGATCTGTGCCACCGGGGTCTTGCGATAGCCGTTAGTGAACAGCGCGAAGGGCACCCGCGCCGCGACGGCGGTGGCCGCATCCACCTCACTGTCACCGACATAGACCACCGCGCCGCCGCCCAACGCATCGATGGCGGCGCGCAGGGGTGCGGGGTCTGGCTTGATCACGGGCAGGCTGTCGCCGCCGATCACGGCCTCAAAGAAGCTGCTCAGGCCGAAATGCGCCAGAACCGCATGGGCCGGGGCACAGGGTTTGTTGGTACAGATCGCCATGTGCCAACCTGCGCCGCGCAGGGCTTCCAGCGCCGAGTCCACGCCGGGATAGAGGCGGGTCAGGGCATGTTCGGTCTCATATCTTTCCAGGAAATGCCGATGCATACGGGTGGTTCGGGCTGGGTCATTTGTGCCCGAACCGGCGTGTTCGAGCCGTTCAACAAAAACCCGCGCACCATTGCCGATAAAGCTGCGCGATTGCGACTCGGAAACCGGCGGCAGCCCCTCGGCCGCCAGCACCGCGTTTCCGGCGGCATGGATATCGGGCGCACTATCGATCAGCGTGCCGTCCAGATCGAAGATGATGCGCATGATGGTCCTTTGCCTTTTCTCTGCGCGCAGTTGTGCCCGGTGGCGCGCTGGTGTCAAGGCGGCGTAGCGTGCAGAACCTGCGCATAGATCGCTGCGATCTGACGCGCCTTGGCGGACCAGGTGAAATGTTCCAGCACATGCGCGCGCGCGCGCTGCCCGGTGGCGGCCAGGCCCTCGCGGTCGCGCTCAAGGCTTTCAAGTGCCTTGGCAAAGCGTTTGATTATCTCGGCGCGGTTGCCCAGCGCCACCTTGTAGCCCAGACCCTCAGCCACCAGCTCGCCCGGCCCGGCATAATCGACAATGAGCGGCGCAAGGCCAAGCGCCATTGCTTCCAGCACCGCGCCGCCACCAAATTCGCGGATTGAGGGAAAGGCGAATAACGCAGAACGCGCGGCAACGTGCTGCACCTTGTCATGGGAAAGCCAGCCGTGGAACTGCACCGCATTCGCCACCCCCAACGCCTGCGCCAATTCGCGCAGTTCGGGTAGAAGCGGACCGTCGCCGATCATGTCCAGCACCATGCGGCCATCGCGCAACAGCGGTGCCGCAGCCTCGATCAGCATGTCGGGGCCCTTGTAGGGAACCATCCGGCCAATGAAGCAGGCGCGCAATGGCCCCTCACCGGGCCGGGCCTGAAGCGAAAAGCGCGCGGGGTCGATGGCGTTTTCCGGGATGTAGTGACGTTTTGCGCCATAGCGCGCCGGAATCTCGCTTTCTGTATGGCGCGAGGCGACGATGATCGCGGCCGCATCGCGCAGGGTGCGGCCCCGCCCCGGCAGAACCTTGTAGAAACCGCGCACATAGGAAAGCCACTCGCGCTCTTGCCTGCGCGCTCCGTCAAAGCCCGCAGGCCACGGCACCCCACCATTGAGCGGACCCAGAACGAAGGGCACGCCCGCGCGTTTGCACCATGTTGCCAGACGGCTGGGCGTGGTGGGGCTTAGGGGCGTGATGCGATGCACCAGATCATATTCGCCCGCGCGAATGGCGGGGCCGAACTGTCGCCAGACCAGCCGTTCGAAATGCGGGTAGATCAGCGTGGAGATTGCCGAAATCACCGTCCAGCCCCGACCCTCGCCCATGCGCAGCTTTTCGGCCAGTTTCCACATTGGCCTGGCAACGGCCTCGCTGTCGATGGCGGTGAAATCCACCCCCTCGCGCAGCCCGGTTCGCAGGATGGCCTCGCGGTTGCGGATCTGGGTGACCAGATGCACATCCGCCACCTCAGCAAGCGCCTGCGACAGTGACCAGCCGATCAGCGGCACGCTTACCCATTCAGGGTTAGCGGCCTCGGCGATCACCAGAACCTTCGGTTTACGCATCAACGCCCCATGTATTGCCGTTGGCGCATGGTTCCGCGTTCAGGGCGGCGATTTCAAGGCGCTGATGAGAAAATATCAGGCAGGCAGTGCATTCATGGAGCGCTCGCGCACCGGCAGATGCACGATGGCGGAAAACGCCCCGACGCCCACACCAACCCACCAGACCAGCGTGTAATCGCCATACAGATCATACAGCCGCCCGCCAAGCCAGACGCCCAGAAAGCTGCCCAACTGGTGGGAAAAGAACACGATACCGTAAAGCGTGCCCATATAGCGCAGCCCGTAGATATGCGCGATCAGGCCCGAGGTGAGCGGCACGGTCGCCAACCAAAGCGACCCCATGAGGAGCGAGAAGATCAACACCGAGGCCGGGGTGATCGGCATCAGGATGAACGCCCCGGCGACAATGGTGCGCGCGGTATAGATGCCCGCCAGCAGGTATTTCTTTGACCACCTTTTGCCCGCCCACGCCGCCGCCAGCGTGCCCGCGATATTGGCCAGCCCGATGACCGAGATTGCCACCGCCCCCAGCGCCGAGGTGGTGGATATACCGATCCCGGCGAGAAAGCCTGTCTGGTCAATAGGCCCGCACATCTCGGTCACCATGGCGGGAAAATGGGCGGTGACGAAGGCAAGCTGATAGCCACAGGAGAAAAAGCCCAGAAATATCAGGGTGAAAGACGGGTCACGAAAAGCCTGCCGCAGCGCCTGACCCATCGATTGCTCAAGCTCGGCCCGGCTGGCCATTGCGGGGCTGCGCATCATCGGCAGGGCGAAAAGCGAAAGCAGAATGGCCACCGCAAAGAGCATGAACACCATTTGCCAGTCATAGAAACTCAGCAAGATCTCGGCCACCGGTGCGCCGATCACCTGCCCTGCCGATCCGGCGGCAGTGGCGATGCCCAGTGACAGGCTGCGGTTCTCATCCGAAGCTGCGCGCCCTACCACGGCGAGGATGACGCCAAAGCCGGTGCCCGCCACGCCGAAACCCACGAGGATTTCCAGCAACTGATGCGCGCCGGGCGTAACCGCGAAGGACGACAACACCAGCCCCGCCGCATACAGAAGCGCGCCGGCAACAATGGCGCGGCGGTCGCCGAACCGTTCGGCAATGGCGCCGAAGATCGGCTGGCCGATGCCCCAGGCAAGGTTCTGGATGGCAATGGCCAGCGAGAACTCGGCGCGTGGCCAGTTGAAGTCTTCGGCTATCGGGATCTGGAACACACCGAACGAGGCGCGGATGGCAAAGCTGATCAGGATGATGATGCAGCCGCCGATCAGAACCGGGGTAAAGAGCGAGGCTTGGCGAACAGGGGCAACGGCGGACATGATGTGGGGTTCCGGCAAAGGGGGCGCTGCCCCCTCTGGCCTTCGGCCATTCACCCCCGGCGTATTTGGGGCAAGATGAAGGAGCGCGCGTTTAACCTGTTCAATTTTTAGCCTGCGTCAAGAGCGATAGCGCTCCGGACCCTAGCGGGCTTGCGCATGGTATTCGGCGTTCGGCTCCATCCCCGTGGCCGAAGCGACGCGGTTGGACATGTTGAAGAAGCCCACGACCGAGGCAATGTCCCAGATGTCGCGGTCGGTGAAGCCCTGAGCACGCAGGGCATCGCGGTCTTTTTCGGTGATTTCGGCGCTGGTCCTGGTGGCCTTTTCGGCAAAGGTGAGCATGGCGGTCTGACGGCTGTCCAGCCGGGCCGCGCGCCAGTTCATCACCATCGCTTCTCCCAGCGCCGGATCGCCGGACAGCTCCCGCACCGCTGCGCCATGGGCGACCTGACAATACCAGCAGCGGTTGATGGACGAGACAACCACCGCGATCATCTCGCGCTCAAGCTTGCTCAGCGCACTGTCGCCCAGCATGAGGTCGTTATACATGGCGGTGAAGGCATTCAGCTTGACCGGGTCGAACGCATAGGCGCGCAGCACATTCGGCACCATGCCCAGCTTTTCCTGACAGATGTCGAAATAGCGCGCCGTGGCTTCGGGCAGCGGGTCGGCGGGCGGAAGGTTCAGGGCGGTAGGCAGGGTCATGGCCGGTCCTCGGGCTTCTGGCGATAATGATAGGCGCCAGCCTCGGTCATGTTCAGAGCGCTGTAAAGGGCGCGCGCGGCCATGTTCCGTTCGGTCACGGCCAGCGCGAACCATTCAGCGCCCTGACCGCGTGCCCAGTCGGCAATGCCGCGCGCCATGTAGCGGGCAACGCCCTGGCGGCGAAAATCGGGCACGATCTCCAGCGCATGCAGCATGGCAACGCCGTTATGCAGCGCAGCGAAACCGACACCGGCGGCGCGGTTCTGAAACCGGGCGATAAACGCATTGCGCGGCGCACTGGCGCGCGCCATGACCGCCAGCCGCGCCGGGCCGATACCGGCTTCCATCCAGAGCTGGCGCTGGATCGCCAGCGGTGGCCAGCAGGACAGAAGCGACACCGGGCGCGGGGTTTCTGCCACCTCGCCGATGGGGGCCGCGTAGAAAAGCGTGGGATCGACGCGCGCATAGCCGCGCGCCGCCAGCGCCTGATCCAGTGCGGGTTGCGCGCGGATCATGAAAAGCGGGGTCTGCCCCATCGCCCGCATCGCGCTCTCGGCGGTTTCGATCTGTGCTTCACTGGCCTCACCTTCCAGCGTAGCCGCGCTTACGCGCTTGCCGCCGCCCTGCCCTTCGCGCAGGGTGAAAGGGCCGCAGGCATGATGGGCGGCAGCGGGCCAGGTGGCCTCCAGCGCGGCATGCAGGGCGTCTGGGGACAACATCAGCCCTGCCCGCTTACGAGTCTCGACAGCGCGACCATCGCTTCGTCGAGCCGGGCGGCATCGGTGCCGCGCACCACCAGTTGCGTGCCATGCGCGCCATTGCGGATATAGGGATAGGAGCCGAAGGACAGTTCAGGGAAACGCGCTGCCATATCGCCCAGCGGCCCGGCGATTTCGCCCTCGCCGCGGTCAACATCAATCATCTGGCTGAGAAGTGGCGCGCCACCAGTCAGCATGGGCAACACACTTGCGACCATGGACTGGAAAATGGCGGGCACCCCGGCCATGACATGAACATTGCCCAGCGTGAATCCGGGCGCCGAGGAGACCGGATTGTCGATCAGCGCGGCGCCATCAGGAATGCGGGCCATTCGCAGCCGTGCTGCGTTCAGTTCCAGCCCGGTGCGCTGGTAATGTGCTTCAAGGATGGCGCGGGCATCGGCGCGCACGTCAATCGGCACGCCAAAGGCGGCGGCGATGGCATCGGCGGTGATATCGTCATGCGTGGGGCCGATGCCGCCCGAGGTGAAGACATGGTCATAGGCCGCGCGCAGGTCATTCACTGCGGCGACAATGCGGTCATGCACATCGGGAACCACCCGCGCCTCGGCCAGGCGGATGCCACGCCCTGTCAGTTCGCCAGCGAGATGGTGCGTGTTCGAATCGCGCGTGCGCCCGGAGAGAATTTCGTCGCCGATCACCAGCATGGCCGCAGTTGGGTTGCTCATTGTCCGATTCCGTTCAGGATTGCTGTCACATTACCTAACAGCGGGCTGCTGACAATCCAATCATCCGCGCGCTTTGTGTTCAATCATCCGCGCGCGCTCTGGCGTTTTGGGGATTGAATCGCTATCTAGACGGCACAACAAGAGGCTTTCTACAGTGTATGACAACAGCGGGCGCGTCACGCGCGATGGCATTCGCATCCACGAACCGGCAGATTTTGCGGGGATGCACAAGGCCGGGCAGGTGGCGGCGCAAATCCTTGATGATATCGCGCCGCATGTGTTTCCGGGCCAGACCACCGGCGAGATCGACCGGCTGATAACCGAGATGGTGGCCGCGCATGGCGCAATTTCAGCCACCGTCGGCTATCGCGGCTATCAGCATGCAAGCTGTATCAGCGTCAATCATGTGGTGTGTCACGGCATCCCCGGACCGAAAGCGCTGAAGGATGGCGATATCCTCAACATCGACGTGACGGTGATTGTGGATGGCTGGTTTGGCGATACGTCACGCATGTATGTCGCGGGCAACCTGAGCCGGAAATCGGAGCGGCTTATTCAGGTCACGCATGACGCGCTGATGAAGGGAATCGAGGCGGTCAAGCCCGGCAATACCTTTGGCGATATCGGTCATGCGATTCAGACCTTTGTCGAAGGAAACCGCATGTCTGTGGTGCGTGATTTCTGCGGCCACGGGCTGGGCCGCGTGTTTCATGCGCCCCCCAACGTGCTGCATTACGGAAGGCCGGGGCGCGAAGCGGTGCTGGAAGAGGGCATGTTCTTTACCATCGAGCCGATGGTGAACCTGGGCCGTCCCGAAACCAAGGTTCTGGCCGATGACTGGACAGCGGTCACGCGCGACAAGTCGCTGTCAGCACAATTCGAACATTCGGTGGGTGTCACGGCGGATGGCGTGGATATTTTCACGCTTTCACCCGGCGGCAAGTTCTTTCCCAGTTGGGAATGAACGCCGGACAGGCGACGAAAACCGGAAGACCGTCAATCGATCTTGATCAGCGCTGACGCGGCCTGCGCGTCACGGTTGCTTTTCTCAACGACATAGTTCAGCGCCGCGCCAATCAACACGGCATAGGCCGATA
Source organism: uncultured Rhodobacter sp. (assembly GCA_964496915.1). Taxonomy (GTDB): domain Bacteria; phylum Pseudomonadota; class Alphaproteobacteria; order Rhodobacterales; family Rhodobacteraceae; genus Pararhodobacter. Next base: position 53,497 of record CAZCAX010000001.1, on the reverse strand, counting down.
TGTAGAGCCACATCAGAAGCGCGATAACCGCCCCGATAGAGCCATACACTTCGTTGTAGTTTCCGAAATTTGCCAGAAAGATCGAAAATCCAACCGAAGCCAGACTCCACAGGAACAGCGCCAGGAAAAGCCCGTAGGAAAGAAAGGGGCTGCGCTGGTTCTTTGGACGGTTGGGGCCGTAACGATAAAAAATCCCCAATCCGACAACCAGTGCCAGCAAGGCAACAGCCCAGCGCACCACCTCTGCGGCAAAGGGCAAATAGCTGTCACCGGGCAGGAACTGGCCCAGCAACGCCAGGACAACCGGCACCAGCAACATTGCAGTGACCGCCACCACGCCAACGCCTATCAAGATTACGGTCAGGAACAACGCCAGGATAGTGCCGCGTATGCCGTTTCTGGGTGCCGCGCCATATATCGCGGTCATTCCCTGGATCAGTGCCCCCACGCCCAGCCGCGCCGACCACGTGGTCATCAGTAGCGAGATAAAAGACGCCAGGCCAAGGGTTTCTGTGGCCGTGCTCGTTAATCTTCCGATCTGATCCGACAGAATTGAAGCGACCTCTTCCGGCAGGAAGTCGTCTGCCATATCAAGGGCCTGCTCCACTGCAATCGGATCAGCCAGAAAGCCGACCAGCGCTATCAGAGCCGCGACGGCAGGAAAGATCGCCAGCATCGCAAAGAAAGCGACGCCAGCAGCAATCAGACCCAATCGCCGTTCGCCCATCAGTTGCCAGACTGCGCCAGCGTGCTTCAATGCCGTGGGCATGCTTTATAGTGCAAGATCTTCCAGGGTCTTGCCTTCAGCAAGCGCCGCGACAACCCATCGCGGCTTACGCCCGCGCCCGGTCCAGGTTTGCGAGCGGTCGGCAGGGTTGGCATATTTCGGTGCGGCAGGTTTACGGCTGCGCTTGAGTCCAATTTCACTCAGGTCAGCCGGCGTCAGACCGCGTTCGCGGGCAAATGCCTCAACCTCGGCCAGAGCTTTGCGGCGCTCGCGTTCCTTGTATTGCTCTATAGCAACGGACACGTCTTTCTGCAGTTGCTTGAGCTCTTTCAAGCTGAGATTCTCAAGTTCGATCATTCAGTAGCCTCCAGAAAAAATGGAATGCGCTTCTTTCAAGTCGGACGACTGAAAAGTAAATACCGATAGCGACGAAACTATGGACTACTTTACACGATTCAGTGTTTCGCGCCAGATCATATAAATTCCGGAACCTATGATCAGGAAGATTCCTATCCACGCCCAGCCATCCGGCCAGTCACCAAATATAAGGACACCCCAGAATATGGCCATGGGCATTGCGATATATTCCAGTGGCGCCACGAGGGCAGCCTCGCACAGCCGGTACGCCTGGGAAATCAAAAGCCCGCCAATGGCGCTGCCAAGTCCGGTAATCAGAAAGAAGGGCCAGTCGGCGGCAGCTGGCCAGGTCCAGGCACGGGTCAGAAACGAAAGCGAGGCATGACTGCCGGTATCAAAACGCCCGTCGCCAATACTCAGGCCGACGGCGGCGCTGAAAAGAATGAATGTCACCTGAATATAGAAGGCCAGCGTTGCCGCGCTTTCACTGACGCCCAGTTTGCGCGTTAGCGTGTGCAGCCCGGCATAGGCGGCGGCGGCCAGAAGCGGCAACAGGGCGATGGGGCTGAACGTATCGCTGCCCGGCCTGATCATGATCACCACACCCAGAAGGCCAAAACCAATCGCCAGCCAGCGGCGGGGGCCGACGGTTTCCTTGAGGAAGATAACCGAGAACAATGCAATGATCATCGGGCTGACAAAGAAAATCGCCGTGGCATCGGCCATTGGCATTGCGGCAAGGGCCAGAAAAAAGGCCATGTTCGCACCGACAACGAACAACCCGCGCAGCATATGGGTAAAGGGTTTGCGCGTGCGGATCTGGGCAAAACCGCCGGTCAGCGGCATGATCAGTAAAAGTGTGATGGCGAGGGCAATCGCCGAGCGGATGCCGATAACCTGATGCATGGCATAGTCAGTGCTGAGGTATTTCACTGCCATGTCGTTCATGGTGAAACCCATCGCGGCTCCGACAGCACAAAGCGCCCCGATCGTCGCAGTGGAGCGTGGCGCAATCATGGTCCTTCCCTTCTCGCGGCGGTCAACATCCTGTCCAGACGGTCGGTAAAGCGCGCGCGGTCCTGCTTGCTGAAGGGTTTTCCGCCGCCCTGCCGGAAAGGATCGGCAGCGCGCAGGTCAGCGGCAAGATCGCGCAGGGCCAGCACCTGGCCAATATTGGCACGGGTCAGGGCCTCGCCATTGGGTTTGATTACCTGTGCTCCACCTTCAAGGCAGCGCGCGGCCAGAACCGTATCGGCGGTGACCACCACGTCGCCCGCGCCCGCACGATCTGCGATCCAGCGGTCGGCGGCATCGGCACCTTGATCGACATAGACATTCTGCACCTGTGGATGATCGACCGGGCGGATGCCGCCGTTCGAGACCAGAAACACCGCTGCACCCTGGCGCAGGGCAACACGCAGCGCTTCGTCACGAACGGGGCAAGCGTCGGCATCGATGTAAAGGGCTGTCACGGGGGCCTCGTTGCTTAACAGGTGCAATTTGCGTCACCCGCGCCGCAGGGGCAAGCCCTTGATGAGCCGTGTTCAGTCTGCGATGCTGCAACAGCCTGAAAGCCCGGAAGTGTCACCGCGCCAGTAGATCTGCACTTCCAGTCCGAAAGCCATGTCGCTCATCCCGTCCGAGCAGCGCGCGCCGCGCACGATGGCCATACCCTCACGCGTGCCCGAGAACGGAATGGCCAGCGTTGGCGGAAACCGCGTTGACGGCAATGCGCCGGCGTCGGTGACCAGCTCGAACCCGCCATCGTCCACAGCGTGAAACTCGGCGCGATGGGTTGGGAGGAAGATCGGCATGTTCCAGAAGGGTTCAGTGCCAAAGCAGGTCAGGGCGGTTTGCCCGTCACGCCAGCTGCGCGTGCTTTCGCGCGCCAGATAGCGCATCGATGACCAGCCCGCACGCTCGCCACTATTGACCAGCGCCCAGCGCCCGCTTTGCGACAGGCCCATCACCTCGATCCCGCGCTGGTTTGGATGGAAATGGCCGATGATCGGCGCCCCGGCGCCGGGTTCGGCCCGGATGTTGAGGACATCGTTGTGGGCGACGCCCGTCACCCTGTAATGCGCTGGGTAATCTTGCGCTGTGGCGGCACTGGCGCAGATCAGGACGATTAAGGCAATGAAATGGCGCATCAATCCGCTCCTATTTTGCTCCCCAACTGAGTGAGGCGTGTTTACGGGTGTAGAACTCACCCATCAGACCGATCACGAGTGCCACCATCGAAATTACAACCGGATAGACGATGGAAGTATAGTGCGGCGTGTAATTGAGAAAGGCAAAGCCGCGCGCCTGGTCGATGGTATGAAACAGCGGGTTCCAGTCAAAATAGACCAGCATGAAACCGGGCAGGGTATTGGCCACGAACATCTTGCCCGAAGCCACCATGTTTGCGCGCGAATAGATCTGCGACATAAGCGGCACCAGTGAGGGCGCCCAGGGCTTGAGCGCAAGAAAGATCGTGCCGATCGCTACACCGGAAAACCACGACAGCAGCATCATGAGAAGCGCGCCCAGCGGGTCATACACTTCAAGCGGTTGCCAGATCGCATGATAGAGAAACAGCACCACCACCATCGACAGGATCTGCACATACAATTCACCCAGTGCTGCCGCACCAATCGCGACGATGGTGTTCATGGGCGCATGTTTCATCATTGGCGAGGTCGGGCCCTCGGCCTGAACCACCGCCCCCATCGCCTTGACATGACACATGAACAGGAAAATCCCGGTCATCACATACAGCAGGAAATCACCGCGTATGCCCCGGTTTCCCATGCCGATGATCATGAACATCAGATAGAACACCACCACCAGGATAAGCGTCTGCGCGATGTTGATCATCAAGCCGACAAGCGCATTGCCGTGTGATTTGCGGATTGAGCGGACAGCGGCGTGGAAGATCAGCTCAAGAATGGTGAAGGCCGTGATCAGAGAGCCCTGTTTGCGGCGGTTCGTGAGCATGGATATGGTCCTTGCGGTTGCGCCGGAGGATTCTGGCCGCGAAACCTTGCATTCAGGTTGCTGCGAAGGATAATCCGATTGCCGTCTGCGATCAACCGCAGCACTGTCAAAGGGAAATTCAATGACCGATGCCTTTTATCAAAAGATCGAGACCACATTCCGCGCCCTCGCGCTGGAGGCCGGGGCGGCGATCATGGAAGTCTATGGCCGCCCGGAGTTTGAGGCGCGCGTAAAATCCGACGACAGCCCCGTGACCGAGGCCGACGAGGCCGCCGATGCCCTGATCAGCGCCGGTCTGCATGCGGCCTTTCCCGATATCCTTGTCATCACCGAGGAACAGGCCGCCACGCATAGCCAGAGCGCCGGGCGGTTCATCATTGTCGATCCGCTTGATGGCACCAAGGAATTCCTCAAACGGCGCGGTGATTTCACGGTGAATATCGCGCTGGTGGAAAACGGGGTGCCCCTGCGCGGGGTGGTGTATGCCCCGGCGAAGCAGCGTATGTTCTACACCCGCGCCGATGGGAAATCGGTGGAAGAGGCAGGGCCATTTGGCCCGCAGCCGGGCGCGCGGACACCGATCAACGTAAGCAGACCGGACAATGCCGCGCTGATGGTCGTGGCGTCGAAATCGCACCGTGACGCGGCAACCGATGACTATATTGCGCGTTACAAGGTGCGCGACATGACAAGCGCGGGCTCGTCACTGAAATTCTGCCTGGTCGCCACAGGCGAGGCCGATTTCTATCCCCGCCTTGGCCGCACCATGGAATGGGACACCGCGGCGGGCCATGCGGTGTTGCTGGGCGCGGGGGGAAAGGTGCTTCGTTTTGATGATCACACGCCGCTGACTTATGGCAAGCCCGGCTATGACAACCCGTTTTTCCTGGCCATGGCGCCGGGGGTGGAGTTGCGCTGACACGAGGCGGCGCCGGTCGGGCAATTGTCTCTGAATGGGCAACAGATTAACCGCTTTGCGCCGCATTCTTGCCCGGATCATTAATCAAACCTGAATCCAGCGGCGGCAACAGGCCGCGTGTTTCCTGAACAGGTAGTGATCCGATGCAGAAGAAAGTAACCAAAGCCGTTTTCCCCATTGCTGGCATGGGCACTCGTTTCCTTCCGGCGACCAAGTCCATCCCGAAAGAGATCCTGACGCTGGTTGACCGGCCTTTGATCCAGTATGCGATTGACGAAGCCCGTGCTGCCGGGATCACCGAATTCATTTTCGTCACGTCACGTGGCAAGGGCGCGCTGGAAGATTACTTCGATCGCGCGCCGGATCTGGAAGCCTCGCTGAAGGCAAAGGGTAAGACCGATCTGCTGGAAATCCTGCAAGCCACGAATATGGGTTCGGGCCAGATCGCCTCGGTCCGTCAGTCCGAGGCGCTGGGGCTGGGCCATGCCGTCTGGTGCGCGCGCAATCTGATTGGTGACGAGCCCTTTGCGGTGCTGCTGCCGGATGACGTGATCGCCGCTGACAAGCCTTGCCTGCAACAGATGGTCGAGGCCTATGCCGAGACCGGCGGCAATATGGTGGCGGCGATGGAAGTGGCACCTGAAAAGACCTCATCCTACGGCGTGCTGGATGTGCCCGCCTCGATCAGCCCGGTGATGCCGGTTCAGGGCATGGTGGAAAAACCCGCGCCGGGCACCGCGCCCTCGAACCTGGCGGTGATCGGTCGCTACATCCTGTCGCCGCAGGTCTTGCGAAACCTCGACAACCATCAGAAGGGCGCAGGCGGCGAGATCCAGCTGACGGATGCGATCGAGAAGGAAATCCATAACGCAGGCAATGTCTATGGCTTCCGCTTTGACGGGAGGCGGTTCGATTGCGGATCGAAAGCGGGGTATCTGCAGGCCACGATTGCCTTTGGGCTGGCGCGTGAAGAACTGCGCGATGAGCTGGAGAGCTATATCTATGACATGATGGCGATGCGTCAGGCTGCCGAGTAAGCCGCGCATCCACCGGAAAACAACAGAAGGGGGGGCTGCCGCCCCCTCTTCGTGCTTTGCACGAATTCACCCCCGCGCGTATTTCTGGCAAGATGAAGCCGAACGGGTGGAAAGAACAGGAAACGATGCGGCGATTGGCCGATCTTTGGCGGGCATGGCGGTGGCGGCGCAAGCGCCAGCTGCGGCTGTTGCGCGCGTTTCGCAAGCGGCGTGAACTGGTGGCGGTGATTGACCGGACGGGGCAGATTGCGCCGGGAATGGTCGTGCTGTTCTGCACCTTTCGCAATGAGGCGCTGCGGCTGCCGTATTTTCTACAGCATTACCGTCGTCTGGGGGTGGGGCATTTCATCTTTGTCGACAATGCCAGCGATGATGGCGGGGCGGATTTGCTGGCAGGTCAGGGGGATGTCTCGCTGTGGCGGACCAAAGCAAGCTATCGTGCTTCGCGCTACGGGATGGACTGGCTGCAGTGGCTTTTGATCCGGCACGGCCACGGGCGCTGGTGCCTGACGGTCGATGCCGATGAACTGCTGGTCTATCCTGACCATGAAACCCGACCCTTGTCTGCCTTGACCGACTGGCTGGAGGCGCGGGAGATCGAGAGTTTTGGCGCGCTGATGCTGGATATGTACCCCAAGGGTCCGGTTGACCGAGCGCCGTATCAAGCGGGACAAGACCCGATGGAGGTTTTGCAATGGTTTGACCGCGCCAATTACACCATTACGCGCAAGCAGGATCTGCATTACCTCTGGATACAGGGTGGCGCGCGTTCACGCATGTTTCTGGCCGATACGCCGCGCCGTGGGCCCACGCTTTCAAAGATTCCGCTGGTGAAATGGAACCGGCGCTATGTTTATCTCAATTCCACCCATTCCATGCTGCCGCGCCGGTTGAACGCTGTTTATGAAACAGAGGGCGGCGAGTTGTTGTCCGGTGTGTTGCTGCACACCAAGTTCCTGCATACGATCAGTGCCAAATCCGCCGAAGAAAAAGAGCGCCGTCAGCATTTTGGCGAGCCGGGGGCATTTGACCATTATTATGACGCGCTGATCGATGGGCCGGATCTGTGGTGCGAAGCATCAACGCGTTATCTGGGCTGGCGTCAGTTGGAGGCTGAAGGGCTGATGTCACGCGGGGAGTGGGGCTGAGCGGTCAAGGTTTGCGAAGAGAATTTGTTTTATTCCTGAATTGTAAACCGTTAGACCGAAACGACTCAGTATTGTTCACGAAAGGAAACGGAGTTTGGGGCTGTTGTCATCATACCGGCTGCGGTGGATGCGCAAACGCTGGAAGTTCCGGGCCTTTCTCAAGCGGCGTGAATTGCGGCCAGTCATTCTTCGCACCGGGGCGCTGCGCCCTGACAGCCTGCTATTGTTTTGCACCCTGCGAAATGAGCGTGCCCGGTTGCCGTATTTCCTGCAATACTACCGCGCGCTGGGCGTCGAGCATTTTCTGTTTGTCGATAATGCGTCAGACGATGGGTCGCGCGACTATCTGGCCGAGCAGCCCGACACATCGCTCTGGTCAACGAACGCCAGCTACCGCGACTCGCGTTTCGGCATGGACTGGATCAACGGATTGCTGGCACGTTATGGCCATGGGCGCTGGGTTCTGGTGGTGGATGTCGATGAGTTCTTCATCTACCCCTTTCATGATACCCGCCCCCTTCGCGCGCTTACAGACTGGCTGGAAGCCTCGGGGATCCGCTCGTTCGGGACGCTGCTTCTGGACATGTATCCTAAGGGTCCGGTTTCAGAGCATCCATGCATTGAGGGGCAGAATCCGTTCGAAGTGGCGAAGTGGTTCGACAGCGCCAGTTACACCGTGTCACGCAACCCGAAGCTTAAGAACCTGTGGCTGCAGGGCGGGCCTCGGGCGCGGGTGTTTTTTGCCGACCGGCCGCAGGATGCCCCGGCGCTGAACAAGATCCCGCTGGTGAAATGGCACCGCGACTACGCCTATGTCAGTTCTACCCACATGCTGTTGCCCCGCGGGCTGAACCTTGTTTACGACCGGGCAGGGGGTGAGAAGGCTTCGGGCTGTCTGCTGCATGCCAAGTTTCTGGCGACCCTGGGCGACAAGGCGCGCGAAGAGGTGGCGCGTGGCGAGCATTATGGCGCGAGCCGCGAGTATCTGGCCTATCACGCCGAGGCAGAAGCTGATCTGTGGTGCAAATGGTCGGAACGGTTCATCAATTGGCGGCAGCTGGAAATCATGGGGTTGATGTCAAAGGGGAACTGGGCATGAACGCGCGACTGGGCTGCATCATGCTGGTGCATACAGCGCTGGAACGTGCGGCGCAGGTTGCGCGGTTCTGGGCTGAGGCGGGCAGCCCCGTGGTGATCCATGTTGATGCGCGGGTGGGCCGTGACGGGTATAAGCGACTTGTCGATGCGCTGAAGGACATGCCGAACGTGCGTTTCAGCCGCCGCTATCGCTGCGAATGGGGCAAATGGTCACTGGTGGCGGCAATGCAAGCGGCGGCCGAGGATATGCTGCGCGCATTCCCCGATGTGACGCATGTCTATGCCGCTTCGGGAACTTGCCTGCCGCTACGGCCGATCAGTGAACTGGCAGAATGGCTGGCGCGCCACCCTGGCACCGATTTCATCGAATCGGTGAGTGTCGCCGATGTGAACTGGACAAAGGGTGGCCTGTCAGAAGAGCGGTTCACGCTGTATTTCCCGGTGGCCTACAAGCGCCATCGCTGGCTGTTTGACCGGCTGGTGGACCTGCAGCGCCGTCTTGGGGTGCGCCGCGAGCTGCCCGCCGGGATAGAGCCGCATATCGGCTCGCAATGGTGGTGTCTGACGCGCGAGACGATGGAAGCGATCCTGCAAGACCCGGCGCGCCCGATGTTCGAGCGCTATTTCCGCCGCGTATGGATACCGGATGAAAGCTATTTCCAGACGTTGGCGCGGCTCTATTCCCGCAAGATCGAAAGCCGCTCGCTGACCCTGGGCAAGTTCGATCATCAGGGCCGGCCGCATGTGTTTTATGACGACCATCTACAACTTCTTCGCCGCTCTGGCTGCTTTGTCGCGCGCAAGATCTGGCCGGGGGCAGACCGGCTTTATGCGCATTTCCTGACGCCCCGAGCCAGCGAAGACCCCGCCGCCGAGCCGCAGCCAAGCCGCATCGACCGTCATTTTGCCCGCGCCACGTTGCAACGGGTCCGGGGCCGCGCGGGGCTATACATGGCCAGTCGCTTTCCCTCCAAGGACCGCGAAAACGGCAAGACGGCAGAGCCTTATTCGGTCTTTCAGGGCTTTGCGGAGGTTTTCGAGGATTTCGAGGGCTGGCTGGCCGCCGTGGCAAATTGCCGGGTGCATGGCCATCTCTTTGCTCCGCACAAGGCCGAATTTTCCGGGCGCGAGAAGGTTTTTGCGGGCGGGCTGTCTGACAGTGCCAGCCTGCGCGACTATAATCCCCGCGCCTTCTTGACCAACCTTCTGTGGGCCACGCGCGGTGAGCGCCAGTGCTTCCAGCTTGGTCCGGCGGATCATATCGGCGAGAAGCATGATCTGCTGTGGTTCATGGCCACCGATTCAAACGCGCAGATCTCGGTCATCACCGGGGCCTGGGCCGTGCCGCTCTTTCGCGCTGGTGGCAATATGGATGCAATCCGGCGCGAGGCCGCAAAGCTGCAACGCATCGAGACCGCGATGCTTGGTATCCTGCGCAGCCCCTGGGTGCGTGCGCGTGTGCGGACATGGACGCTGGCGGAGTTCCTGGAAGACCCGTCTGAGCCTCTGCACACCCTGTTCGACGAAATCGCACCGCATCAACAGGCTCGGCTGATCCGCATTCCCGAACTGGTCGATCTGTCCGGTTTCGGCGCCTTCCTGCAGGAGTTGCGCAACCGCGGGATGCAGCCGGTTCTGATGGGTGACTTTCCGAACAATCCTGCGGCCCCGGGGCTGTCGATCAAGGTGAAATGACGCATGGCGTGCTTTGAATCCTTCGTGGTGCTGGCAGAAATGCGCACCGGCTCGAACCTGCTGGAAACCACGTTGAATGCGTTTCCGGGGGTTACCTGCCATGGCGAACTGTTCAACCCGGCCTTCATCAACAAGCCAAAAACCGAGGAATATCTGGGCATTACCTTTGTCGAGCGAGAGGCGGACCCCTTCACCTTGCTGGCGGCCATCCGGGCGCAGGGGGGGTTGACCGGTTTCCGGCTGTTCCACGATCATGATGCACGCATCCATGCACATGTGCTGGCGGACCCGGCCTGCGCCAAGATCGTGCTCACCCGCAACCCGCTGGAAAGCTATGTCTCGCGCAAGATCGCGGCGGGGACGGGGCAGTGGAAGCTGCACAACGTCGCCCAGTTGAAAACCGCGCAGGTGGCCTTTGACAGCGCTGAGTTCGAAGAGCATCTGACAACCCTGCAAACCGCCCAGCTTGCAATCCTGCGCGCGCTGCAAACCACCGGGCAAAGCGCCTTCTTCATCGGTTATGATGATCTCAACGATGTCGATGTGCTCAACGGTCTGGCGCGCTGGCTGGGGGTCGAAGGGCGCATCGATGCACCCTCGCGCAAGCTGAAAAAGCAAAACCCCGAACCCATCGAGGCCAAGCTTACCAATCCTGAGGCGCTGGCACCGGGTCTTGCGCGGCTGGACCGTTTCGATCTGGGCCGCACCCCGAATTTTGAGCCGCGCCGCGCGCCCATGCTGCCGGCCTGCCATGCCGGGGCGCAGACACCGCTTCTGTTCATGCCTCTCCGCGGTGCGCCTGAAGACGAGGTTCTGCAATGGCTGGCAGCGCTTGACGGTGTGCCGCCGGGTGCCCTCAAGTCCGGGTTCAACGCTGCCCGCCTGCGCGATTGGAAGCGCGCCAATCCCGGCTTTCGCAGCTTCACCGTGCTGCGCCATCCGTTGCGGCGAGCATGGTCAGCCTTTGAGGGGCGTATCCTCAGCGGAGAGGTCAAACCAGTGTGCGAGCATCTTGTGCGGCTTTACGGCATTGACCTTGCCGAGGCACCGAGATCGCCGGAGAACAAACGCGCGGCTTTTCTGGCCTATCTGCGTTTTGTGCGCGCCAGCCTTTCGGGTCAGACCGGATTGCAGCCCTGGCCATTCTGGGCCAGTCAGGCTGCGCTTCTGGATGGTTTTGGGCAGATCGCCCCGCCCGACTACCTGCTGCGCGAAGAGGAGCTTGTATCGGATCTGCCCTGGCTGGCCGCGCGGATCGGCCACACGGCATCACCCCGCTGGCAGCCCGTTGACACTGGCGCGCCACCCGCCGACACCGAAATCCAGAATGCCGCGCGTGACGCCTACTGGCGCGATTACGAGCAGTTCGGCTTTACGGAGCTTTAGGCTGGACTGCTGCGGCTGGGGTCTTGGAAAGCTGCACCGCCAGAATTCCGGCCATGATTACCAGTACCCCGATCAGATCGCCCAGCCCCAGCTTTTCCCCCAGAAACAGCGCGGCAATGGCGACGCCAAAGAACGGGTTGAGGAAATGAAAGGTCGCGCCCCGGACCGCTCCGATCCGCCGCACCAGCATGAACCAGACCCAGGTTGCCGCCAGTCCGGGGACAAGCGTGGTGTAGAGGAAGGCCAGAACCAGACGCGGTGTCCAGTTCACCGTGATCTCTTCCAGCGCCAGTGCCGGGCCGATCAGGATGGCGGCACCGACCAGCATCTGCAGGCCCACCACCATCATCACATTCCCGCCCGATGAAGCGCCGCGCAGCGCTAGTGTGGCGACGGTCAGCGCCAGCGCCCCGGCGACGCACAGAGCCAGCCCCAACGGGTCCAGCCCGCCGCCCCAGCGTGCACCCATGATGATGATCACGCCGCCAAACCCGGCGATCAGCCCCAGCACGGCTACAGGGCGCAGCCTGTCACCCAGAACCAGAAAACCTGCCGCCGCCACCATCAAGGGCAGGGTCGAGGCGATGATGGCCGCGACCGAGGCCTCGATCCATTGCATCGCGACAAAGTTGAAGCCGAGGTAAAGCGCGTTCTGGCACAGGCCAAAAATGATCGTTGCCCGCCACTGTCCCCGCGTCAGCCTCCAGCTTTGACGCAGCATCAGCGCAATGCCGACACCGATGATGCCGGACAGGAAGAACCGGACAGAGAGGGCGAACAAGGGCGGCGCATCCAGCACGATCATGCGCGCCGAGGTAAAGGCCGATGACCACATCAGCGCAAAGGCAAGGCCCATGAAGATCGCGCGCAGGTCCATCCAAGGCTCCCATTTCCAAGGCCCCCGGACGGCCCTTGCGAAAGGGATAGCGGGTTACGGATGGGGAGGGAAGGGGGGGGCGAACGGCGCAGCAGGAGCGCCGCCGCGCTCTGGCATCATGCTGCGCGCTGCACCGGCTGTTCCTCATCTTCCACCAGCGCGGCATGCAGCAGCTTGATAGCCGTCTCCATCTTGTCGCGCGGCACGAGGAACTGCACATCGACCCGGCGCAGCCCCTGTTGGGCGGCCAGCGCGCGCACGCCACCGGCTTCAAGTGCGGAAAGGCCGCGCGCAAGCACCGACAGATCGCTCAGGTCCGAACCGATGACCGATACCATCGCCAGTGCCTGTGCGGTGATCTCGGCACTGGGATAGGTTCGCAGCACTTCCTGCTCTGCACGGCGAATCGCCTTGAGCGAGCCGGACAGGTAATGCGTGATCGTGTTGGCGTTTGAATGCTTGGACACGATCCACAGGTTATGGCGCGTCAGCGCTTCAAGGATGCAGCGGTCATAACCCTTGACGCCAACCATATCCGGTTCGTGAACCGAGAAGGCATGCACGGCCAGGCCGGTGACCATCTCCACCCGCCCCGGCGTGCCGCCATCGGGGCCGATCAGCGTGCCGGCATCTTCCGGCTCGAACGCATGTTTGACGCGTAACGGCACATCAGCGCGGCGCAGGACGCGCGCGGCATTGGGGTGGATCGCCTCCATCCCCATGTTCGAAAGCTGGTCTGCCACGTCATAGCTGGTGCGCCCGATCTTGACGGTGCTTTCCAGCCCGACGATCTTGGGGTCGGCCGAGGACAGGTGAAATTCCTTGTGGATGATCGCCTCACGCGCGCCGGTCTGGGCGGCGAGATGGGCAAAAACCACTTCCGAATAGCCGCGATCGTATTCACGCATCAGCCCCTCGGCGCAATGGGCATAGCCGGTTACGATGGGCAGTTCGGTTTTCAGATCGATTCCGGCAAGCGCCTGTTCCAGACGCTCGGAAAGTGAGGGATTCGCCTCATCGCGCCAGCCGGAAAGATCGACAAAGCGGGCGTTGATCCCGTGACGGCCCAGCAGCAGCGCGGTGACGAAGGCCGAATGCGCCTCGCCCATGCCCGAAAGCAACTCGCGCAGGGTGTGCATTTGCTGGTCGATGCGGAAATGGCCGTAAGAGCCAAGGCGCTGAAGGTCCAGAAGGCAGGCGCGCGTGCCCTCGATCCGGTCACGCACAAAGGCGTCGGCACGCTCACGATCGGCGGCATGGTCCAGGATCTCGCCGTGGATTTCGCACATCGCGCGTGCGGTGCCATTGAGCGCCTCCTGCCAGCCCGCGCCGCTGTCATCGCTGGCAAACTGTGCATAGACACCCGGCTTGCCGGTTTTCTTGTGTTCCAGCAGCATGTTGGTAATCCCGCCAAAAGCTGAGACCACAAAAATGCGATCATAGCAGTCCTTGGGTTTACGCTTGCCGATATAAAGCGTGTCCAGAAGTTCGCGCGAGCGGCTCATGCAGGTGCCGCCGATTTTCTCGACCGTATGAGTCATGGAGTGTTCGGGCAGGAACTTTTCATTCCCGCCCGCCTTTGTTTCAGGAAGTTGCCGCAGCGTAGGAGCCGTCAGCCTGATGCACTTCATTGCCCGTAACGGGCGGGTTGAAGCAGCAGGCAAAGACCATCTCGGTCTTGCAGCGCAGGGTGTGCCTGTCGTGCTTGTCCAGCGCATACATCACACCGGGGCGCAGCTGGTGCACTTCGCCGGTGGCGAGGTCTTCGATGCTGCCCTCGCCCGAGATGCAATAGACGCTCTCGAAATGGTTCTTGTAGTGGAACGTATGCTCGCTTCCGGCGTCGATGGTGGTGATGTGGAACGAAAAACCCATTCCGTCATCGGCCAGCAGCATGCGCACCGATTCCCATTTCTGGTCAGCCACGCGGCGTTCGGTATTCTTGGCCTGGTGGAAATCTCTGATGATCATTCTCTATTACTCCGCTGCGATTCGTTGGTTGGTGGCATGCGCCTGAACGGCAGCTTCCAGGATATCGAGGCCAGATTCAAACTGGTCCTGCGGAATGGTCAGCGGGGCCAGAACCTTGACCACCTCATCATGCGCACCAGAGGTTTCGATGATCAGGCCGTTCTCGAAGCAGGTGGCACAGATCGCCGCCGCCATCTCGCCCGAGCCCACATCGACACCCTGCATCATGCCGCGCCCCTTGAGGCCGGCACCGGGCACCAGTGCGGCGATGGCTTTCAGCCGCTCGGTCAGGCGGGCGGCCTTGGCTTCGGTCTGACGCTGAAACGTGTCGTCGGACCAGAATTTTTCCAGCGCCACGCGGGCGGTGACAAAGGCGTGGTTATTGCCGCGGAAGGTGCCGTTGTGTTCGGCTGGTTTCCAGACATCCAGATCAGGGCGGATCAAGAGACCCGCCATCGGCAGGCCCATGCCTGAGAGCGATTTCGCCAGCGGAATGAGGTCCGGCTTGATGCCCATGCCCTCGAAGCTGAAGAACGGGCCGGTGCGGCCAATACCGGCCTGAATGTCATCCATGATGATCAGCGCGCCATGTTCACGTGCCAGCGCTTCCAGACCTTTCAGGAACCTGGCCGAGGCGGCGTTCAGCCCACCCTCGCCCTGCACCGGTTCGATCAGGAACGCGGCCGGTGCATCGAACCCGCTTGAGGGGTTCTCCAGCAGCGCGCGGATCATCGCCAGCGAATCCACGCCTTCGATCGCGCCTTCATAGGGCATGCGCGCCACGCCAGACAGCAACATGCCACCGCCCGCGCGCTTGCCGGCATTGCCGGTCGCGGCAAGCGCACCCATGGTCATGCCATGGAAACCGTTGGTGAAGGCGACGATGGTTTCGCGCCCGGTTGTCTTGCGCGCCAGTTTCATCGCGGCTTCCACGGCATTGGTGCCGGTTGGGCCGGTGAACATGAATTTGTAATCCATCCCGCGCGGCTTCAGGATCAGCTTCTCGAAGCTTTCCAGGAAGGCGGCCTTGGCATCGGTATGCATATCCAGCCCGTGGCTGATGCCATCGGCGCTGATATGGTCGATCAGCGCGGCTTTCATGTCGGCATCGTTGTGACCGTAGTTCAGTGACGAACAGCCGGCGAGAAAGTCGGTATAGTCGCGGCCCTCGCTGTCGGTCAGCGTGGCGTTGCGGGCTTTGGTGAAGGTCACGGGGAACGCGCGGCAATAGCTGCGCGCATTCGACTCGCGACGCGTATAGATATCGGTTGAGGAACCGGTGGTCATGGCTTTCGGCCTTTCGGTTTTCATGGATTCAGTGGTGACGCGCCTGTTGGCGGCAGATCAGGCAGCGGCCCGCAGACGGCGGCGCGGCAGCGAGATCGTCACCAGATGCTCGGTTGCGTGCTGACCATCCAGATGTGCGTCACGCTCGTAATGCGGGGCATCGGAAATGTCGCCGCCCATATCGCGTGCGAAGCTCCGGAACAGCCCCCACGAGGCGGCGTTGCTGCGAGTGATGGTGGTTTCCATCCTGCGCACATCGGCACAGCACGGACGGCCCAGAAGCGACTTCAGCATCCGCTTGCCCAGCCCCAGTCCGCGCGCATCAGCGTGCACGGCAACCTGCCAGACAAACAGCGCCTCCGGCGCATCGGGCTTGATATGCGCCGAGATCCAGCCCAGCACCTTGCCGTCGCGTTCCGCGAGGATACAGGTATCGGCGAAATGGTCGCACTGGATGAGGTTCATATACATCGAGTTCTGATCAAGCGGCGGACATTGCGCGATCAGGTTCCAAACGTCGGACCCGTCTTCCTTGACCGGCGCACGCAGATGCAGCAGGTCGCGGGTATTGGTGAACACTGTCCGGTTTTCTTTGTTCATAAGCTCATTCTGTGGCTGCCACTGGTTGCCAAAGAATATAGGTTCGACAAATTGCTTTGCAATATTAAACATTTTTCTTTGTGGGTTGACAGATTATCTTATAAATAAGAGTTGCTTATAGGGGGAAGATTGGAGATTCCAGAGAAATCTGACGAAAAATCATTCGTAAACATAAATTTCTCTGTAACAAAACGATCAATGCTCACCTGAGCCTGCATGACTTGCCTTTGCCGGTCTGGCGGGGCAATCTTGCGGACCTCTTCATTCAAACACGCAGGTTCCCTTGCTCGACCGATCGTCTGAAACCCTGATCGCGCTGCGCCGTATCATGCATGCGCTGGATGAAAATGCCCGGGCCATGGCGCGCGCTTCGGGGCTGACGCAGGCGCAGCTTCTGGTGCTGCACACGCTGGCCAAGAACGGGCAGGAGATGCCGCGCGACATTGCCCGCCAGTTGGGGGTGGGGCAGGCGACGATCACCATTCAGATCGACAAGCTGGAAGCGCGCGGGCTGGTGCGGCGCGAGCGCAGGCAGGCTGACCGTCGTGCGATATGGGTGATCCTGACCGATGCCGGGCGCGACCTGCTGGATCAGACGCCGGACTTTCTGCAAGAGCGGTTCGCAGGACGTTTCCGCAAGCTTGAGCCCTGGGAACAGGCGATGCTGCTGGCCGTGACCGAGCGGCTTTCAAGCCTGTTCGACGCCGAAGACACCGCCCCCTTCCCGCAACCCGAGGAGGCAGGGCCGGGTAAGCTGACCATGTCTTGAACTGGCGGGCTTCCGGCATGAAAAAAGGGCCGCTTGAAGGCGGCCCTGTGAACGGCTTTCAGCGGTGCGTGCCGGAAATTCAGCCGTTGACGCTGTCCTTGAGCGCCTTGGCGATCGTGACCTTGACGGTCTTGTCGGCAGCCTTGGTCATGGTCTCGCCGGTGGCGGGGTTGCGGACCTGACGCTCGGGGCGCGCGCGGCAGAAGATCTTGCCGATTCCGGGCAGAGTGACCGCGCCGCCATTCGCCACTTCGCGGGTGACCAGAGCGCCCACGGCGTCCAGCGCGGTGGTGGCGGTTTTCTTGTCGGTGCCCATTTCTTCGGCAAGGGCGGCGACGAGCTGGGTCTTGGTCATCGGTTTCGACATCGTTTGCTCCATTTGACGTTATTGTCGGTTTTTTTCCAGAACACCGGGGGCTGCGCCCCCTCCCTCAGGACTGCTGTGCATGTAGACGCATTTTCCTTGAGCATACAATCGGAAAGCTGGGACGGAAGCCGCAAAAAAAGGGTTTTTTACCAGTTTCTGTCACTTTGTGGGGCCTCAAAGGAAGGCGGTTTCGTCGAATGAGCGCAACTTTCGGCTGTGAATGCGTTCCAAAGGCATGGCGCGAAGCCGCTCCATCGCACGAATGCCAATCAGCAAATGACGCGCGACCTGGGTCTTGTAGAAGGCGCTTGCCATGCCCGGCAGCTTCAGTTCGCCGTGCAGAGGCTTGTCGGAAACGCACAGAAGCGTGCCGTAGGGCACCCTGAAACGGAAGCCATTGGCGGCGATGGTGGCGCTTTCCATGTCCAGCGCGATCGCGCGCGAGGTGGACAGGCGCTGCACTGGGCCGGACTGGTCGCGCAACTCCCAGTTGCGGTTGTCGATGGTTGCCACGGTTCCGGTTCGCATGATCTTCTTCAGCTCAAACCCTTCAAGCTGTGTGATTTCGGCCACGGCCTCTTGCAGGGCGATCTGGATCTCGGCCAGTGCGGGGATCGGCACCCAGACGGGCAGATCGTCATTCAGGACGTTGTCTTCGCGCAGATAGGCATGAGCCAGAACGAAATCACCCAGACTTTGCGAGTTGCGCAGGCCCGCGCAGTGCCCGACCATCAGCCAGGCATGCGGGCGCAGAACGGCGATATGGTCGGTGGCGGTTTTCGCGTTCGAGGGGCCGACGCCGATATTGACCAGCGTAATCCCCTGACCGCCGGGACGCTTGAGGTGATAGGCGGGCATCTGCGGCAGGCGTGGCAGCGGCGCGAGAGGCGCGGCGGGATCGGTCAGGACGGCGTTGCCGGGTGTGACGAAAGCGGTATAGCCGCTGTCAGGATCAGCCAGCGCATGACGGGCGTAGGCTTCGAACTCATCAACGTAGAACTGGTAGTTGGTGAAGAGAACGTGGTTCTGGAAATGCTCGGCCTCGGTAGCAGTATAATGCGCAAGCCGCGCGAGGGAATAATCGACACGCTGGGCGGTAAACGGCGCCAGCGGGACCGAACCATCGGCATTGCGCACCCGCTCGCCGTTGACGATATCATCATTGGTTATCGACAGATCGGGAACGTCGAAGATATCGCGCAGGCTGAGCTTCAGTTCGCCATTCTCGGGCAGCACGACATCGCCGCGCCCTGCCATGGCGAAATGCAGCGGAATCGGTGTCTCGGAAGGGCCGACACTGACCGGAACACCGTGGTTGCGGATCAGCAGGCCGATTTGCTGTTCAAGGTAATTGCGGAACAGGTCAGGCCGAGTGACGGTTGTGGCATAGGTGCCCGGTTCCGGCACATGGCCGAATGACAAGCGGCTGTCGGGCTGGTCAAAAGTGGTCGTGGTAAGGCGTATTTCAGGATAGAATGCGCGGTACCGAGCTGTGGCCTGGCCGGAGGCGAGGAGGCTTTGAAACCTGTCGACAAGAAAACCGGTTGCCTCGGCGTGAAGCGTGCAAAGATGGTCAACGGCGGCTTCCGCCTCATTGAACAGGCGTGGCTCGTGTTCAGGAAGCATGTCGACGGGAAGGGAGCGGGGTGTTTTCATCAATGTCTCAACCAGATTGCCATGAGCCGGTTTGAAAGGCGC
Source organism: uncultured Rhodobacter sp. (assembly GCA_964496915.1). Classification (GTDB taxonomy): domain Bacteria; phylum Pseudomonadota; class Alphaproteobacteria; order Rhodobacterales; family Rhodobacteraceae; genus Pararhodobacter. The sequence continues at coordinate 34,582 of CAZCAX010000001.1, read as the reverse complement.
CCACGGCGTTTTCTGGAAGATGGCACCGTCACGCACGGAAGGGAAGGGCGAAGGTCTTGAAAGCGTGATGCGGAACGGGCCGTCGACGGCGGTTCTACGCCCGCTTGCTACCCAGTTGTGCGACGCCCAGAACCTGCAGCACTTTCGCCTCGATATCGGCGGCGTTCATACCGGCAACTGCATACATATCCGCAGGGCTGGCCTGATCGATAAAGATATCGGGAAGCACCATTGAGCGGTATTTCAGCCCACGATCAAACACGCCTTCATCGGCCAGAAGCTGCGCCACATGGCTGCCGAAGCCGCCGATCGCGCCCTCTTCAATGGTGATCAGCGCCTCATGATGCGCGGCGAGCTGCAAGATCAGCTCACGGTCAAGCGGCTTGGCAAAGCGCGCATCAACCACGGTGGGCTGGATGCCGCGCGCGCCAAGCCCTTCACAGGCTTTCAGTACCTCGGCCAGCCGTGTGCCGAAACTGAGCAACGCCACGCGCCCGCCCTCGCGCATCACCCGGCCCTTGCCGATCTCCAGCGGCTGACCGCGCTCGGGCATGTCCACGCCCATTCCCTCGCCGCGAGGAAAGCGGAAGGCGATCGGCCCGTCGTCATGCGCTGCTGCGGTGGCGACCATATGCACCAGTTCGGCCTCATCCGCTGCGGCCATCACCACAAAACCCGGCAGGTTGGCCAGAAATGCCACGTCGAACGAGCCCGCATGCGTGGCGCCATCGGCGCCCACCAGCCCCGCCCGGTCAATTGCAAAGCGGACCGGCAGGCGTTGCAGCGCTACGTCATGCACTACCTGGTCATAGCCGCGCTGCAGGAAGGTGGAATACATTGCACAAAAGGGCTTCAACCCGCCCGCGGCAAGCCCGGCGCAGAAGGTCACGCCGTGCTGCTCGGCAATGCCCACATCAAAGCACCGGCGTGGGAAGCGTTCCGCAAACAGGTTCAGCCCGGTGCCATCGGGCATGGCGGCGGTCACCGCGACGATCTTGTCGTCATGCTCGGCCTCTGTGATCAGCGAGCGGGCAAACACCTTCGTATAGCTGGGCGCGTTCGAGGGCGCGGATTTCTGCTTGCCGGTGATGACGTCGAATTTGGCTGTTGCATGGCCCTTGTCGGCAGCGGTTTCGGCCGGGTGATACCCTTTGCCCTTCTTCGTCAGCACATGGATCAGCATGGGCCCGGTGGCGCGGTCATGCACGGTGCGCAGAACGGCCAGAAGCTGCTCCATATCATGCCCGTCGATGGGGCCGACATATTTGAAGCCCAGCTCTTCAAACAGCGTGCCACCGATGGTCATGTGCTTGAGCATGTCCTTGGCCCGCTTTGCCCCTTCCTGAAAAGGCGGCGGCAGCAGGCTGAGCGCACCCTTGGCGGCGGCTTTCAGGTCATGCATGGGCGATTGCGCGTAAAGCCGCGACAGGTAGGAGGACAGCGCGCCGGTGGGGGGTGCGATCGACATCTCGTTGTCGTTGAGGATGACGAACAGGCGCTTGCCCAGATGGCCCGCGTTGTTCATCGCTTCGAACGCCATGCCAGCTGACATGCTGCCATCGCCGATCACCGCGATGGCGTCACCCAGCGCCGGATCAGGCGCGCCGCCCAGATCATGCGCGACCTTGAAGCCCAGCGCCGCCGAGATGGAGGTGGAGCTATGCGCCGCGCCGAAGGGGTCATAGGGCGATTCCGAGCGCTTGGTGAAGCCGGAAAGCCCACCTTTCTGACGAAGGGTGCGGATACGGTCGCGCCGGCCCGTGATGATCTTGTGCGGGTAGGACTGATGGCTGACATCCCAGATCAACCGGTCGCGCGGCGTGTCGAATACCGCATGAATGGCCACGGTCAGTTCCACCACACCAAGCCCGGCACCCAGATGCCCGCCGGTTTCGGAGACCGCGCTGATGGTTTCAGCGCGTAATTCGTCGGCAACCTGTCTCAGCTGGGAATCCGAGAGACGTTTAAGATCGGCCGGGGATTTGACAATGTCCAGCAGCGGGGTCTGAGGGCGGTCCGAACTCATGGGCGACTTTCCGTTTACCTGTCCCGGCTGATAACGAATAGCGCAGCATCACGCAAGGATTGCGCCTTGTCGCCATAGGGTTCCAGCGCTGCACACGCGGTATCGATGAGGGTTTCGGCGCGTTTTCGCGCAACATCAAGGCCAAGAAGCGAAACGAAGGTCGCCTTGCCGGCTTCGGCATCCTTGCGCAGGCGTTTCCCGGCGGCATCGGCGTCTCCCTCGGCATCGAGGATATCGTCGGCGATCTGGAAGGCGAGGCCAATGGCAGCAGCATAGGCGGCAAGTGGTGCCGTGTCTGCCCCGGCCATGCGTGGCCCGGCGGTGCAGGCCCATTCAAACAGTGCACCAGTCTTGCCCGCCTGAAGCGCGGTGATTTCTTCCAGTGTCAGCGGTTGGTCGGCAGTTTCAGCGGCGATGTCCAGCGCCTGGCCCAGCACCATCCCCGAGGCCCCGGCAGCAAAGGCCAGTGTGCGCGCCATGTCAGCGGCATTTGGCTGGCCGGGAAGGCAGACCAGTTCGAACGCCAGCGCCTGAAGGGCGTCACCGGCCAGAATGGCGGTCGCCTCATCCCAGGCGACATGCACGGTGGGCTGTCCGCGGCGCAGATCGTCGTTGTCCATCGCGGGCAGGTCATCATGGACCAGCGAATAGGCATGCATCGCCTCAATGGCGGCGGCTGCGGACAGGGCATGATCGCGCGCCACGCCGTGCAGCATGGCACTTTCCAGCACCAGATAGCCCCGCAGACCCTTGCCACCCTTCAGCGCATAGCCCATGGCATCGCGCACCGCGCTGGGCGGCAGTCCGGCAAGCGCCGATTCCAGGCGGGCCGCAACCTGATCGGCGGCGGCTTGCAGACGGTTGGGAAAGCTCATCCGGCGTCGAACGGTGCGGTGCCGGTGGGGGTGCCGTTTTCGGCCAGCGTGATCTGTTCGATCCGCGCCTGCGCCTGTGCCAGCTTGGCCTCGCAGTGTTTTTTCAACTCGGCGCCACGCTCATAAAGAGAGATCGATTTCTCAAGCTCGACATCGCCGCGTTCAAGCTGGCCCACCACGGATTCCAGCTCGCGCAGGGCCTCCTCGAAAGACATTTCGGTAACTTCCTTCATGCACCCTGCTCCATCAAGACCGTGACATGCGCCGCAACCGAAGCCGCCAGCGCCGACAGGTTATAGCCGCCCTCCATCACGGAAACCAGCCGCCCCTGCGCGTGGCGGTCGGCCAGATCGCACAGGCGCCCGGTGATCCAGGCAAAATCCTCGACCTCAAGCGCCAGTTGCGCCAAGGGGTCTTCGACATGGGCATCAAACCCTGCTGAAACCAGCACCAGTTCGGGGGCAAAAGCCTCCAGCCGGGGAAAGACATGATCTTCATAAGCGCTGCGAAACATCTTTCCGGTGCATCCCGGGGGCAGTGGCAGGTTGATGATGTTGTCATGCGCGCCCCGCTCGCTGGCCTCGCCGGTGCCCGGCCAGAGCGGCATCTGGTGGCTGGAGACAAAGAGCGCGCGGGCCTCATCCCATAACAGATCCTGTGTGCCGTTGCCGTGGTGGACGTCGAAATCCACCACGGCAACGCGGGAAAGACCGTGATGATCCAGCGCCCGCTTCGCGGCGATAGCGACGGTGCCGAAGAGGCAAAAGCCCATCGGCTTGTTGGTTTCGGCATGATGGCCGGGCGGGCGGATGGCGGCGAAGGCATTTCCTGCCTCACCGGCCATGACAGCATCCAGCGCCCCCAACGCCTGACCAAGCCCGGCCAGAGCGCCGGTCAGGCTGCCGGGCGAGACATGGGTATCGGCATCAAGCTGGGTTAACCCCTGTTTGGGGAGGGCGGCGCGGATCGCATCAATATGCGCCTGCGGATGACAGCGCAGCACCTCGCTTTCCGGCGCGGGCGGGGCCTGACGGCGGTCAAGCGCGACAAAGGCGGGCATATCAAGCGCGGCCAGAACATGCTCAAGCCGGGCGGGGCTTTCGGGGTGCCCCTCGGGCATGAGGTGCTCAAGGCAGGCGGGATGGGTGAAGTATGCGGTGCTCATGTGCGCCAAGCTAGCGCGGTTTGCAGCCGGCCCGCAATGGGCCAAAATCACCCGACAAGCCCGAACTGACATAGTATAACATCGCGCGGCGCGCTAGGTTGCGGCCAACCGGAATGCGACAAGGACAACCCCATGAAAACCCGTGCTGCCGTGGCCTTCGAGGCGAAGAAACCGCTTGAAATCGTTGAACTTGATCTGGAAGGCCCGCGCGCGGGTGAGGTGCTGGTCGAGGTGATGGCGACGGGTATCTGCCACACCGACAGCTACACGCTGGATGGCTTCGACAGCGAGGGTATTTTTCCGTCGGTGCTGGGCCATGAGGGCGCGGGCATTGTGCGCGAGGTGGGGCCGGGTGTGACCTCGGTGCAGGTGGGTGACCATGTGATCCCGCTTTACACGCCCGAATGCCGCCAGTGCAAAAGCTGCCTTTCCGGCAAGACTAACCTGTGCACCGCCATCCGCGCGACGCAGGGCAAGGGGCTGATGCCCGATGGCACCACGCGCTTCAGCTACAAGGGCGCGCCGGTCTATCATTACATGGGCTGTTCGACGTTTTCGAACTTCACCGTGCTGCCCGAGATCGCGGTGGCCAAGGTGCGCAAGGACGCACCCTTTGAAACGATCTGCTACATCGGCTGCGGCGTGACCACCGGCGTGGGCGCGGTGATCAACACCGCCAAGGTGACGCCAGGGGCGAATGTGGTGGTGTTCGGGCTGGGGGGCATTGGCCTGAACGTGATCCAGGGCGCGCGGATGGTGGGCGCCGACAAGATCATCGGGGTCGATCTGAACGACGACAAGGCGCAGTGGGGCAAGCTGTTCGGCATGACCGATTTCGTGAACCCGACGAAGATTGACGGCGATATCGTCGCGCATCTGGTGGAGATGACGGATGGCGGCGCTGATTATACATTCGACTGCACCGGCAACACCAATGTCATGCGCCAGGCGCTGGAAGCCTGCCATCGGGGTTGGGGCGTGTCCACGGTGATTGGCGTGGCCGAGGCGGGCAAGGAGATTTCCACCCGGCCGTTCCAGCTGGTGACGGGCCGCGTCTGGAAAGGCTCGGCCTTTGGCGGGGCGCGGGGGCGGACGGATGTGCCGAAGATTGTCGATTGGTATATGAACAAGAAAATCCAGATCGACCCGATGATCACCCATAAGCTGAGCCTGGAAGAGATCAACAAGGGGTTCGACCTGATGCACGCGGGGAAATCCATCCGCTCGGTCGTGGTGTTCTGATGAAACGACTGCAACGCTGGCGAAGCCATGGCGGTTGGCAGGAAGTCTGGGCGCATGAAAGCGCCGAGACCGGTACGCCGATGGAGTTTTCGGTGTTCCTGCCCGAGGCTGAGGGGCCGCGCCCGGTGGTCTGGTATCTGTCCGGGCTGACCTGCAACTGGTCGAATGTTACCGAAAAGGGCGAGTTTCGCGCCGCCTGCGCACGCCACGGGCTGATCTTCGTCGCGCCCGACACCTCGCCGCGCGGCGAGGGTGTGCCGGATGATGCCGAAAGAGCCTATGATTTCGGGCTGGGGGCGGGGTTTTATGTCGATGCGACGGTTGCGCCTTTTGCGAAACACTACCGGATGCGCAGCTATATCGAGCGCGAACTGCCTGAACTGGTGGCGCAGCATTTCCCCGTTGATCTGACGCGGCAGGGGATCATGGGGCATTCCATGGGCGGGCATGGCGCGCTGACCATCGCGCTGCGTAACCCTGAGCGCTTTCGCGCCGTGTCAGCCTTTGCGCCGATCTGCGCGCCCAGCCAATGCCCCTGGGGGCAAAAGGCGCTGGGCGGATATCTGGGCAACGACCCGGCGGCATGGGCGGAATACGATGCTTGCCAGTTGATCGAGAGCGGGGCGCGCGTGCCGGAAATTCTGGTGGACCAGGGCGGGGCGGATGGTTTTCTGGACAACCAGTTGATGCCCGACGCGCTGCGCGCTGCCTGCGACAAAGCCGGGATTGATCTGACCCTCAACCTGCACGAGGGCTATGATCACAGCTATTATTTCATTTCCAGCTTCATGGACGCGCAACTGAACTGGCAGGCGAAGCGGCTGACGTAAGAAGGGGGCATTCTGCCCCCTCTTGGCTGCGCCAATTCACCCCCTGAGGATATTTTCAGACACAAAATGTCGCTCAGGTCTTTTGCAGGCGCAGGAAGGTGAACAGGCCGAAAGGCGCCATGCGGCGCTCCTCGGCGACCTCCAGCGATGGCTCGCCCATGATGCGTGCGCGCTCGAAATCGGAATGCCAGCCCAGCTTGTCGGCCAAAGGTGCGAAGAGGCGCTCGATCCAGGCCAGGAAACCCCGCTCGCGTGCGAAATGGTTGACAATGATAACCTGCCCGCCGGGTTTGCACACGCGCGCAACCTCGGCCATGACGCGCTCAGGGTTGGGTACGACCGAGACCAGATACATCGCCACCACCGTATCGAAAGATCCATCGGGAAAATCGAGCGTCTGGGCATCCATCTGCCGCAATTCGCGCACATGATCCAGCTTCTCGGCCTCGACGCGGCGGCGGGCGACTTCAAGCATGTCGTCGGAATAATCGATGCCGGTCACTTCCAGATGCGGGGCATAGCGCGATAGCGACAGGCCGGTGCCCACCCCCACTTCCAGCACGCGGCCGCGGCGGGTGTTGATGGTTTCCACCGCGCGGGTGCGGCCCATGCGTGTGATGCGCCCGAAGGTGGCATCATAGACCGGCGCCCAGCGACGGTAGGAATTTTTGACAGCGTCGAGTTCCATGCGCGGCGTGGCTCCTTCTGGGGCGTTTATGCCAGATTTGTGTAACGCTTTTTCCGGCTATGAAAAAACAAAACCGGGTCACGGATGCGTTATTACGGCCTCAGGTGTCCAGATTTTCCACACTGAGCGCGTTCTTCTGAATGAATTCGCGCCGGGGTTCGACGATATCGCCCATCAGCTTGCTGAAAATATCATCCGCTTCCACCAGATCGTCGACCTTGACCTGCAACAGGGTGCGGGCGTTGGGGTCCAGCGTGGTTTCCCAAAGCTGGCTTGGGTTCATTTCGCCCAGACCCTTGTAGCGTTGCAGCGAAAGACCTTTTTCGCCCTCGGTCAGTATGGCGTTCAGCAGGTCAACAGGGCCATAGATCAGTTGCCCGCGCTCGCGGCGCATCAGTTTGGTGGGGCGGGAAAAAATCTCCTGTAGAGACTGCGTATGGCGAGCCAGACGCCGCGCCTCGGCCGAGCGCAACACCTGGCCGTCAAGCAGCCGCACCTCTTCGACACCGCGCAGCATGCGGGTCAGGCGGATGCCATGGTCTTGCGTGGGCCGTCCCTGCCAGCCCTTCTCATACTCGCGCGCCACAAGATCCAGCCGTTCGGCGACACGGTCTGCCACGGTCTGTGCATTGGCGTCCAGTTCGCCGGGCAACAGCGCGCCGGCGATGGTGGCCTGTTCCAGAATGTTGCGTGCGTAATGGGTGGGGAAGCTTTCAAGACTGCGGCGAACCTGCCGGGCCTCGGTGACGATGCGCAACAGGTCTTGCCCGGTGATCTCTTCGCCGTTTTCCAGCTTGAGGACCGCACCTTCGATCCCTTGCTGGATCAGGTAATCTTCCAGCGCGGGCTTGTCCTTCAGGTAAACCTCGGACCGACCGCGCGCGACCTTGAACAGCGGCGGTTCGGCGATATAGAGGTGCCCGGCCTCGATCAGCTGCGGCATCTGACGGAAGAAGAAGGTCAGCAAAAGCGTGCGGATATGCGCGCCGTCGACATCGGCATCGGTCATGATGACGATCTTGTGGTAGCGCAGCTTGGAGATGTCGAATTCGTCGCGTCCGATCCCGGTGCCGAGAGCGGTGATCAGCGTGCCGATCTCCTGGCTGGAAAGCATCCGGTCGAAGCGCGCACGTTCGACATTGAGGATCTTGCCGCGCAGGGGCAGCACTGCCTGATTTTGCCGCGAGCGGCCCTGTTTCGCCGACCCGCCCGCCGAGTCACCCTCGACAAGGAACAGCTCTGAAAGCGCGGGGTCTTTTTCCTGACAATCGGCCAGCTTGCCGGGGAGTGAGGCCACATCGAGCGCGGTCTTGCGGCGCGTGAGGTCGCGCGCCTTGCGGGCGGCCTCGCGGGCGAGCGCGGCTTCGATAATCTTGCCGACGATGGACTTTGCTTGCTGGGGGTTCTCCTCGAACCATTCGGCCAGCTTTTCGTTCACCAGGTTCTCGACAGCGGGACGAACCTCGGACGACACGAGCTTGTCCTTGGTCTGGCTGGAGAATTTGGGGTCAGGAACCTTGACCGAGAGCACGCAGGTCAGCCCCTCGCGCGCGTCGTCGCCGGTAAAGCTGACCTTTTCCTTTTTCGCGATCCCCGAAGATTGCGCATAACTGTTGATCGTGCGCGTCAGCGCGCCCCTGAAGCCTGCCAGATGGGTGCCGCCGTCACGCTGAGGAATGTTGTTGGTGAAGGGCAGAACCGTTTCGTGATAGCTGTCGTTCCACCACATCGCCACCTCGATGCCGATGCCATCGCGCTCGCCGGTGATGAAGATCGGATCGGGCATTACCGGATGCTTGGAGCGGTCGAGATAGCGCACGAACTCGCGCACGCCACCCTCATAGAACAACTCGCTGCGCAGGATCTCGGCGGGGCGGCGGTCTTCCAGAATGATGCGCACGCCGGAATTGAGGAATGCCAGCTCGCGCAGGCGGTTTTCCAGCGTCTTGAAGCTGTAGTCGATGTTCGAAAACGTTTCGAGCGAGGCCATGAAGCGCACTTCGGTGCCCTTTCGGCCCTCGGCATCGCCCACCACTTTCAGCGGCACCACGGTTTCGCCACGCTCAAACCGGCAATAATGCTCCTTGCCGTTACGCCAGATGCGCAGGTCCAGCCAGTCGCTGAGCGCGTTCACCACCGATACGCCAACGCCGTGCAGGCCGCCGGAAACCTTGTAGCTGTTCTGGTCAAACTTGCCGCCCGCATGAAGCTGGGTCATGATGACTTCGGCGGCAGAGACACCCTCTTCGGCGTGGATATCGGTGGGAATGCCGCGCCCGTTATCCGAGACCGAGACACTGGAATCGTTGTGAATGATCACGGTCACGGCATCGGCATGGCCCGCAAGCGCCTCATCAATACCGTTGTCGACCACCTCGTAAACCATGTGATGCAGGCCCGAGCCATCATCCGTGTCGCCGATATACATGCCCGGACGTTTGCGCACCGCATCCAGGCCCTTGAGAACCTTGATGGAATCGGCGCCATATTCTTCGGTCGGGGCGGGTTGCGCGGTCATACCAGTTTCCCTTGATTTCACTGCCTGACTTATAGGCAGTTCCGGTGGGATTGTCACGCGCCCGACACAAGATTTAGCGGTTCATCCCAAAGCGATTGCCAGACCCACAACCACCAGAAGCGCCCCGGCGGTGCGGTTGGTGCGCGCCACGGCCACCGGAGATCGCAGAAACGAGCGCGCCTTGCCGATCAGTGCCGCTACTGTCAGATTGCCCGCCATTGGAATGATGGCCGATATCGCCAGAATCGCGGCGATATCGGCGGCGGTGATCCGGGCCAGGTCAAAGAAGCCGGGCAGCACACCCATGTAGAACAGGATGGCCTTGGGATTGGCCAGGATCACGGCAACACCGGCGCTGAAACCGGCCCAGCGACCCGGCCTTGTCAGCCGGCTGTCGGTGGAAAGGTCGCGCTGGGCGTGGCGGATCAGTTGCACGCCCATGACGATGAAGACCGCTACCGCGATCCAGCGCATGAGGCCCAGCACATCGCCATAGAGCGACACAATCCAGCTCAGGCCGAAGATGGCGGCAAGCGGCCACATAAGGTCGCCCAGCGATACGCCGATGGCCAGCGGCACCGCCGAGGCAAACCCGCCCGACAGGCTGCGCGCGGTCAGTGCAACCCAGACCGGTCCGGGGGTGATGAAAAGCAGGAAGATGGCGCCTGCGTAGAGGGTCAGTTGCCATAGAGTGACGGTCATGGGGCACAACTTTCGGCAAGGCGGGAGAAACCGCCGTCATCGGACAGGGTAAACCATGCGGCGCGGCTGCTGAGTGTCTCGAACAATGCGGGTTCGGTGCCAGTAAGGAAAGCCTGAGCGCCCAGCGCGCCCAGCTCGTCAAAGAGCGCAGCGCGGCGCGCGGTGTCAAGATGGGCAGCGACCTCATCCAGAAGCAGGATCGGCGGCGCGCCGGTATCGGCGGCAAGCGCGCGGGCATTGGCCAGCACCAGCGAGAGCAAAAGCGCCTTCTGCTCACCGGTGGAACATTGCGCGGCCTGCATTCCCTTCGCGCGCCAGACAGCGCCCAGATCGGCGCGGTGCGGCCCTGTCAGGCTGCGCCCGGCGGCCATGTCAGCGCGTCGGCTGGCGGCAAGGGCGTGCGCCAGCGTGACCTCGTCGGTGGGGGCGTCGCAAAGAAGCGTCAGATCGGCGGCGGGAAAAGGGCTGGCGGGGTCGCTGGCGCGGGCCAGGCGGGCGATGACCGCGCGGCGGTTGGCGCTGAGTTGCGCGCCCGACTGCGCCATCTGCACCTCCAGCGCGCCATACCAAGCGCCATCGTCGACACGATCACGCAACAACCGGTTGCGCTGGCGCATCGCTTTCTCATAGGCCAGCGTGGCCTCGGCGTGATCCGGGAAAAAGGCCAGCACCATGCGATCCAGAAACCGCCGTCGCCCCTCGGCGGCCTCGATCCAGAGGCGGTCCATTGCCGGGGTCAGCCAGAGCATGGAGGCAATCCGTCCCAGCGCCGATTGACGCGCGGCCTTGCCGTCAATGCGCAGGCTGCGCGGCTGGCCGGGCAGGGCGCCGGTTTCAATGTCATGCAAGCTGTCGCCGCGCGCGATGGTGGCAGTGATCTTCCAGCCGATGCCCTGCGGCTGGCGGATCAGGTCATCGGGCGCGGCGCGGCGCAGGCCACGACCGGGCGACAAAAGCGAGATGGCCTCGATCAGATTGGTCTTGCCTGCGCCATTGGCACCCAGAAACACCACCGGCCGGCCATCGAACGCCGCTTCCGTTCGCTGATGCGAGCGGAAATGCGAGAGCTTCAGATGGGTCAGACGCAGCGCCATTTCGGTAACCGGCGGAAAAGGGAAGGGGGGCGCTGCCCCCCTCTTGGCTGCGCCAATTCACCCCCCGGCGTATTTTCGGCAAGATGAAGGGGCGCGGCGGGATCAGACGCGCATTGGCATGACGACATAGACCGCGCTGGTGTCGTTGCCTTCGCGCACCAGCGCCGGGTCACCCGCCGTGTTGAACATGAAAACCGCGTTTTCACGGTCGATCTGGCTGGCGATCTCCAGCAGATATTTGGCGTTGAAACCGATTTCCAGCCTTTCATCGCCGTAAGCCACAACCAGTTCCTCGGTGGCATTGCCGCTGTCAGGCGAGTTGACGGACAGCGTGAGCTTGTCTTCCTCCAGCATCAGCTTGACGGCGCGGGAGCGCTCGGACGAGACGGTGGCGACGCGGTCAACAGCCTTGGCAAAGTCATTGGCGTCGACCTCAAGGCGCTTGGTGTTCCCGGCAGGAATGACGCGGGTATAGTCAGGGAATGTGCCGTCGATGACCTTGGAGGTCAGCGAGATCTCGGGCGTGGCAAAACGCACCTTGGTTTCCGAAACCGAGATGGCGATCTGCATCTCGTCATCATCCAGAAGCTTGCGCAGTTCGCCCACCGTCTTGCGCGGCACGATAACACCGGGCATCTCTTCGGCGCCCTCGGGCAGGGTGGCATCGACGCGCGCCAGGCGGTGGCCGTCGGTGGCCACGCAGCGCAGCACGCGACCGGCTTCGCCTTCGGCGACATGCATGTAGACGCCGTTGAGATAGTAGCGGGTTTCCTCGGTCGAGATGGCGAATTTCGATTTCTCGAACAGCCGCTTCAGATCGCCGGCCTTGGCGGCGAAATTCGAGGTGTATTCAGAAGAGGCCATGACCGGAAAATCTTCGCGCGGCAGGGTCGCCAGCGAGAAGGTGGAGCGCCCGGCTTCGACCGTCAGACGCCCGGTGCGCGGATCATCGTTCAGCGAAACCAGCGCGCCATCGGGCAGTTTGCGCACGATCTCGTGCAGCATGACCGCAGAAACGGTGGTGGCGCCTGCACGTTCGACCTGCGCCAGCGCGCGGTCGACCACCTCGATATCGAGATCGGTGGCGCGGAAGCTGACATTCTCGCCCTCGGCCTCGATCAGGACATTGGCGAGGATCGGAATGGTATTGCGCCGTTCGACAACCGACTGCGCCTGCGAGACGGCCTTGAGCAGGGTGGCGCGTTCGATGCTGATCTTCATGGCTCAGATCCTCCGCCCGGTCGGGCAACAGCAAAACAAGGGAGGCCGAGACTAGCGAAAACCGGCCCGGCCTCAAGTGCTAAGTGACGTTTTGCAACGGTTTGAGGCCCTTTGCGGCGAAGGTCAAGGGCGGTGGTGGCCGGGTTCAGCTTTCAAGCAGGCGCTTGAGCAGATCCAGATCCTCGGCAAGCTGGGTATCGGCAGCGCGCAGTTCTTCGACCTTCTTCACGCCATGCATGATGGTGGTGTGGTCGCGCCCGCCAAATCGTCGGCCGATTTCGGGCAGCGAGCGGGTGGTCATCTGCTTGGCGAGATACATCGCAATCTGTCTTGGGCGGGCGATGGTGCGCAACCGCTTGGGGCCAATCATGTCCGACAGGCGGATGTTGTAATGCTCGGCCACCTTGCGCTGGATCTCTTCCACCGTCACCTTGCGGTCGGACGAGCGCAGGATGTCGGCGAGGCAATCCTGCGCAAGATCAAGCGTGATTTCGCGGCCGACAAGACTGGCCAGCGCGAAAAGCCGGGTCAGCGCCCCTTCGAGCACGCGCACGTTGGTGGTGATGCGATGGGCCAGAAACTCCATCACGCCGTCGCCCATCACCACATCACCATAGGTGATGCGGTTCTGTTCGACCTTTTGTTGCAGGATGCCGAGGCGAAGCTCATAATCCGTTGGGTGAAGATCAACCACAAGGCCGCATTGCAGGCGTGATTTGATCCGGTCTTCCAGATCCTTGATCTCGCCGGGCGCGCGATCTGCCGAAATGACGATCTGCTTGTTCTGATCGACCAGCGCGTTGAAGGTGTGAAAGAACTCTTCCTGCGTGCTTTCCTTGCCCGCGATGAACTGCACATCATCGACCATCAGCACATCGACCGAGCGGAAAAGCCCCTTGAAATCCATGATCTGGCGTTCGCGCAACGCCTGCACGAAGCGGTACATGAACTGTTCGGCAGAGAGGTAAAGCACGCGCAGTTCTGGCTGGCGGACCTGAAGCTCCCAGGCGATGGCATGCATCAGGTGCGTCTTGCCCAGCCCGACGCCGCCGTAAAGAAACAGCGGGTTGAAGGTGGTCGGCCCACCCTCGGCCACGCGGCGGGCGGCGGCATGGGCGAGGGCGTTGGGCTTGCCGACCACGAAATTGTCGAAGGTGAAGCGCTGGTCCAGCGCAGCGGTGGGCAAATCGCCTTCATCTGGGGCGCGGCTAGCGGTTGCAGGCGTGGAACTGGCGGTGATCGCACGCTGCACCGAGGCCGGGGCGCGCGGGGTCCGGGCATCGACCGCGATTTCCACGCGGTGGACGATCTGGCCGCTGGCGATCATAGCGCGCAGAATATGCTCGGCGAAATTCCGGTTGACCCAGTTGGCAACGAAATTTGTCGGTGCGGTCAGGCAAACGACGCCATCGCCAAGCTCGACAAGGCGCAGCGGTTCGATCCAGGTGATGTAGTTGTTCTCGCCGACCAATCCCCGCAATACATTTCGAACCTCGCTCCACACCGCGTTTGTCATTCTGTCCCGACCTATGCGCCATGCACCTTCGCGCTGGCTTCTTCTTGTTATCATTCGTGCCGGGTTTCCCCGGCCCTGTCTGGCGGAACACATCATCAACCCGGTCGGAGCCAGGGGCCGGACCGGACAACACAAGCAACAAACAACACAGTGCAATGCGCCGCGAGGCGCATGCGTCAAACCAAATTCGGGGTCCGGCGTGGACCTTAAGCGATTACGCTGATCAGGTCAGAGCCTGGCACGCAACATCCACCGCCTTCAGCACATCTGCCACGGCGTCAAGGATACAAACGTGTCACATTCAGACCCCCCCAGGGCAATGTGAATCGCAGGAGTACCGTAGCAAGAGCGGTTGGCCTTGGGCAATCAAACAACTCGCTTGACACTTGCCCGGCGCAAAAGAATCGCTTGGGCCGTGGGCTTCCTGCCACAGGCAGGCCACAGGGGGCGCCAACGCAAAAGCGCACCCGAAAGGGGTGCGCTTGCGGCAGGCTGGCTGCGAGGCCGTGTGGCCGAGATCAGGCGTTGATCGCCTTTACACGGCTGGAAAGACGCGACATTTTGCGCGCCACGGTGTTCTTGTGCAGAACGCCTTTGCTGACGCCGCGGTCCAGTTCGGGCTGAGCCGCCAGAAGCGCGGTTTTCGCGGCTTCGGCATCACCTGAAGCAATGGCTTCTTCGACGCGGCGCAGGAAAGTGCGGATGCGCGAGCGACGGGCCTTGTTGATTTCAAACCGGCGCTCGTTCTGGCGGGCGCGTTTCTTGGACTGGGGCGTATTGGCCATGGGTGTTTCGATCTTTCGGGTCTGTTACGGTTCAGTCGCGCAAAAGCCCCGAATCCGGCCAGAGAGTTGCCGGATCGATTCTTGCCTAAGCGGGCCCACGCGCATGTGGCGGCAGCCTATACGGCAAAGCCGCAAGGAAGGAAATAGGAAATTTGGAGCGCTCAGCGGTCGCGGAACTGCGGTTCGCGTTTTTCAAGGAACGCGCTCATGCCTTCTTTCTGGTCTTCGGTGGCGAAAAGCGCATGGAAGGTGCGGCGCTCGAACAAAAGGCCTTCGCGCAACGTGGTCTCGTAGCTGCGGTTCACGGCCTCCTTGACCACCTTGGTGGCAATAGCCGATTTCGAGGCGATCTTCTGGGCGGCCGCCATCGCTTCATCAATCAGCTTCTTGGCGGGCACCACGCGGCTGACCAGGCCCGAGCGCTCGGCCTCGTCGGCATCCATGAAGCGGCCGGTCAGGTGCATGTCCATCGCCTTTGACTTGCCGATGAAGCGCGTCAGGCGCTGGGTGCCGCCGATCCCGGCGACCACGCCAAGGTTGATCTCTGGTTGGCCGAACTTGGCATTGTCGGCGGCAATGATGAAATCGCACATCATCGCCAGTTCGCAACCGCCGCCCAAGGCATAACCGGCCACCGCAGCGATGACCGGCTTGCGCACAGCCATCAGCGCCTCGGGCTCAGGGGCGAACAGGTCGGCTTCCAGCACATCGATATAGCTTTTCTCGGCCATTTCGCTGATGTCGGCACCGGCGGCAAAGGCTTTTTCCGAGCCGGTGATGACGATGCAGCGCACCTTTTCATTGCGATCGGCCGCCTTCAGTGCCTCGGACAGTTCCGACAACAGCTTTGCGTTCAGCGCGTTCAGCGCCTCGGGCCGGTTGAGCTTTATCAGCGCAACATGCTGGGCGATATCGACGATGATGGTTTCGTAAGCCATGAGGAGACCCCGTTGAGCAGTGACGCGCCTGTGCATAACAGGAAAGGCGCAGGGATCAAGCAGACTCTGGGACGCTACTTCTGACACACCGGGCAGAAGTAGCTTGAGCGTCCACCCTGCACGATGCGTCGGATCTGGCCGGTGCAACCCGGGGTTGGGCAGGGATGGCCCGCGCGATCATAGACACGGAAGTTGTGCTGGAAGTAACCCAGTTCGCCATCGGCCTGACGATAGTCTCGCAGGCTGGAACCACCGGCGGCGATGGCCTCTTCAAGCACTTCGCGGATGATCGCGGCCAGCTTTTCCAGCCGCGCCGCACTGATCCGCCCACCGGCGCGGGCAGGGTGGATACCGGCACGAAACAGCGCCTCGCAGACATAGATATTGCCCAGACCCGCAACGATTCGCTGATCGAGCAGCAGCGCCTTGACCGGCCCCTTGCGCCCTTTCAGCAGCGCTGCCAGATGCGCGCCGCTGAACGCATTGCCCAGCGGTTCCGGCCCCAGCGCGGCCAGCAGCGGGTGGCTTTCGGCCTTGTCGGTGGCGATCAGATCCAGCGCGCCGAAGCGGCGGGCATCGTTGAAAGCCACACGCGCACCATTCTCCATATGAAAGATGACATGATCATGCTTCTCCGGTGCCGGGTGCTGGTGGTGGAACTGCCCCGGTACATACGGAGCTTCTAGCCCCGAAAGGGTGATGCGCCCGGACATGCCCAGATGCACAAGCATCGTTTCCCCGGTGGAAAGGTCTGCCAGGATGTATTTCGACCGCCGTCTGAGCCGCTCTATCTTCGCGCCCTCAAGCCGCTGTGCCAGACCGGGCGGAAAGGGCCAGCGCAATCCATCGCGTCGGATTACGGCATGTATGATGCGCTGTCCCGCCATCGCGGGCTCAAGGCCGCGGCGCACGGTTTCCACTTCAGGCAATTCAGGCACATCAGGCTCCGGCGTCGCATTGTGCAGGGGTCGCATCCTCCTGTAAGGAAGAAGAAGGCGCAAGGTCTGACAGGAGGCGGTATGAGCCCGGAAAACCCGCAAACCACGCATTTCGGTTTCCAGACCGTCGATGAGGGCCAGAAGGCCGGGATGGTGCATGGGGTCTTCACGCGCGTCGCTTCAAAATACGACGTGATGAATGACCTGATGTCGATGGGTATTCACCGCATCTGGAAAGACGCGATGATGGATTGGCTGGCACCGCGCCCGGGCCAGCGCCTGCTGGATGTGGCGGGCGGCACCGGCGATGTGGCGTTCCGGTTTCTCCGGCGCGCAGGTGCCGGCGCGCAGGCGACCGTTCTCGACATGACCGAATCGATGCTGGTAGAGGGGCGCAAACGCGCCGAGGCTGAACATCTGGCAGAGGCGCTGGACTGGGTGGTGGGCGACGCCATGACGCTGCCCTTCGCCGACAACAGCTTCGATGTCTATACAATCAGCTTTGGCATCCGCAACGTCACCCGCATCCCCGATGCCCTGCGCGAAGCCTATCGCGTGCTTCGGCCCGGCGGGCGGCTGATGGTGCTGGAGTTCAGCCAGTTGCCCAGCCCGGCGCTGCAAAAGGCATATGATCTGTATTCGTTCAACGTCATTCCGACGATGGGGAAGATCGTGGCCAATGACCGGGAAAGCTATCAGTATCTGGTCGAGTCGATCCGCAAGTTCCCGGATCAGGAGACCTTCGCGGCGATGATCCGGGAGGCGGGGTTCGAGCAGGTGAAATACCGGAACCTTTCGATGGGCATTGCCGCGTTGCATTCCGGCTGGAAGATCTGACGCATGCGCGGCCCGCATAACATCTGGCGACTGATCCGCACTGGCGCCACGTTCGAGCGCACCGGCGCCATGCGCGAGGTGCTTGAGGCCATGCAAGCCCCGCCACGGTTGCGCCTTGCAGCGCGCGTGCTGGGTTGGCCGTTCAAGCTTCTGGGCCTGCGCGGCGATCCGTCATTGCCGCCCCTGGTGCGGGCGCTGACCGCGCTGGGTCCGGCCTATATCAAGTTCGGCCAGACCCTGGCCACGCGCCCCGATATCGTGGGAACCGAGCTGGCGGACCAGTTGCGCTACCTGCAAGACCAGCTGCCACCCTTCCCGTTGGCCAAGGCGCGCGCGCAATTCGAGGCCGAAATGGAAATGCCGGTTGATACGGTATTCTCCAGCTTTTCCGAGCCGGTTGCCGCCGCCTCGATCGCGCAGGTGCATCGTGCGCGGGTGATCGATACCGACGAGGATGTGGCGGTCAAGGTGCTCCGGCCCGGTATCGAGCGCGCGTTTCGCAAGGATATTGACGCATTTTATTTCGCAGCGGGGATGATCGAATGGCTGCTGCCCTCTACCCGGCGGCTTCGGCCGGGCGATGTGATCGCGCATTTCGACAGCGTGGTTCAGGGCGAGCTGGACTTGCGGATGGAAACCGCTTCCGCCGCCGAATTCGCCGCCAATACCGTGAATGATGCCGGTTTTCGCGTGCCGCAGCCGCTGTGGCATCTTTCTGGCCGACGGGTGATGACGCTCGGCTGGGCCGAGGGCGTGCCGCTGGGTGACAATGCCGCGATCGATTCGCTTGGCGTGGACCGGTCCGAACTGGCAACGCGGGTGCTACGGCTGTTTTTGCAACATGCGATGCGCGACGGATTTTTTCATGGTGACATGCATCAGGGCAACCTGAAAGTGGCCGCGAACGGCGATATCATCGCCTATGATTTCGGCATCATGGGCCATATCGACGAATACACCCGACGGGTTTATGCCGAGATCCTGTTCGGTTTCATCCGGAAGGATTACCGGCGCGTGGCCGAGGTGCATTTCGAAGCCGGTTATGTGCCCGCAGATCGCGATATCGATGAATTTGCCCGCGCCCTGCGGTCGGTGGGCGAGCCTATTTTCGGGATGGACGCGACGCGGATCTCGATGGCGCGGCTTCTGAGCTATCTGTTCGAGGTGACCGAGCGATTCGGTATGGAAACCCGGACTGAGCTGATCTTGCTGCAACGCACCATGGTGGTGGTCGAAGGGGTGGCGCGCTCGCTCAATCCGTCGATCAATATCTGGGAAGTGGCGCATCCGGTCGTCGAGGATTACATCCGCCAGAATCTGGGCCCGGCTGCGCTTGCGCGCGACCTGGCACGCACGGCACGGGTGCTTGGCCGGTTCGGACCGCAGTTGCCCGGGGTGGTTGAAGCGGCGCTCATTCGCCTTCGTAAGCCTGATCCGGACCCGGCACATCGAACCGGGCTGCATCCGGTCTGGTGGGTTCTTTTAGGTGTGGGTGTCAGCACTCTGGGCTTCTGGGCGTCACTTGCGCTGGTCTGATGCGGCGGCGTTCTGAACCCGCTTTTTTCGCAATCGGCCTTACCCGCGCGTTTGCCGAACCTGTGCCAGCGTCATCAATAAAGACCGCCAAGCGCCGTGGCTGGTTGCACCGCAGCCCGAGGTTGACGCAGGCCGCTGATGGTGGCGCTGTCCACCAGCATGCCGCCGGGCAGGACGAGAACCACCATGCCGCTCTCGACGCGCGCCTCGACAATCGGCAGATAGGCAGCCACCGGCACGGAATCCAGAACCTCATCTCCGATCCGTGATTCCAGCTCGAATGTATAGCGTCCGCTGGGAAGCGGCACGCCATCGTCATCAAGCCCGGTCCATTCATAACTGTCGCTGTCGGCCGGAATTTCCTGAGTGTCAACCACCGCCCCGTTGCTGTCACGCACGACAAGGAAACTGCGTTCGGCGCCAAGCGCCGGATCGGGTGCAAGGTGGATGGGCGTGCCGTCAAAATGCGCACCGCTGTAGATCCGTGCTTCCATTCCGACCCAGCTTCCCATGTCAGAGAGGCCCGAACGGCCAACGAGTGCCGAAAGCAACTGATTGGTCTGCATTTGCTGCTCGACGCTGGAAAATGTCGCAAGCTGCACCGCAAAATCTGTTGCTGCCATCGGATTTAGCGGATCCTGATTGCGCATCTGGACGGTCAACATATTAAGAAACGTCTGGTAGTCGGTCGAATGAGCCTGTCCCGATCCTGACTGGGATGATGCGGTGGCATTGCCGAATTGGCCGTTCACTTGCATGGCGTGTCACTTTCTAGAGGCGAAGATCGAGGTGATCGCCCACCGGAGCCTGTCTGGGGGCGGGGCGGGCGGATTCGGTCGGAGCGTCGATGGCGTTGGCGTGGCGTTCCCGGTCCTGCCCCCCCCGGTGCGAACCGGGTGCGCCACCGGTATCCAGTTGAAGCGACAGGTTGCCAAGACCCATCTGCCGCAGTTCCAGTTCGAGCAAGCCGATATGGCGGCGGATCAGATCCATCGTTTCGGGCCGTTCGGCATTGATGATCAACGAGAGGCGATTGTCATTTTCCTGCAACATCATGTCGACCTTGCCCAGTTCGACAGGTGAAAGTGTTAGCTCGAACCGGCCCTTGCCAAGATTGAGCACCTGCAACCCGATCTGCTGGGCTGCGTCGCGCGCAAGCTCAACCCCGGAGCCGGGTATGGTAATGGCGTGCTCCAGTCTGGCGCCGAAACTGGATTGAGCGGGACTCATGGAGACTTGTCCATCGGTTGACTGATCGAATCTCCCGCCTTCGGTATGTTCCCGGTGTGAAAGTGATGCCGCCGCACCGGGATCGACGACAGCCGATGCACCGGGGAACGGATTGGTCTGTGGTGTTGCAATGGGTCCGGTGCTGGGGGATGGTGCCCAACGCCCGGATTCAGTCGGTGGAGCATCAACCCACCGTGATGCGTTGACGTTGTGACGCACAGTTTCGGTTGGCGGCAGTACCGGCATGTCGCCCGGCTGTTGCCTGGCGGAGGTTGCTGTGGCTTGGGCTGTAAAACCGGCACCCTGTTGCGACAGGTTTGCCGCGGATTGCGATTCGGTAGCCAGACTGCCGGAAGCCGGGCGGGGCGGAGACAGCTGCATATAGCCGGTCAAAGAGCCGCCAACAGGTTTGGCAGCATTCTCGATCATGGGCGAAGAAGGGATTGTTGAGGGTTGCGGGTCATCGGACAGCCGGCTCGGCCCGGAAGGTAAATGCGCGCGAATCGGAACCCGTGAAACCGGGCGATCGGCGTGCGCCGCTACCGGGTGAGGCAACGCTGCCGCATCTTTGGCAATACGGGGTTCAGGCGCACCCTGTTCAGAAGATTGCACAGTCGAAAATGCCGAGGCGTTACTGCGCGTCGGATCTGTTTCCTTGTCCAGATCCTGGACATCAGCGCTGTCGGTTGAAACCAGGGCCGGAACAGAAGGTGATTGCCCGGTTCCGGAGAATGTTTCTGATCCGGATCTTGCCGACCCGGCCACTAAATCTGCTTGCCCGGCGTCAGCCAGGTCTGGCGTTCGCGAGTTGACGCGTTCCTTCACGATTGCCCTGTGCACAAAATGAAGCCGCGGTGGCTGCGGCGCCGTGTCCGCGGCCAAGTCATCCGTTTCGAGACTTTCAGGCCGTTTCGCGATCACAGAGGGATCAGCGGCGTCAGGCCGAACGGGCTGAGAACTGGCGGCACCACTTTCTGATGCATCCGTGAGACAGGCAGCCAGCGATGCGTCCGGCTTGCCGTCAGGTTTTGTCATCTGACTCACCGGCAGGAAAGTTGCGTCGTCAAAACCCTGTGCTTTTGTCGTGGCCGTCCTGTTTGGTGCTCCGGGCGCGTGTTCCGGTTCTTCTGGTTCGGTCAGATCCTGATCGGCCTGCGGCTTGCCTCCAGTATCCGACGCCGCGCCGTTCGTCAGAGCTTCCTCGGCCACCAACCCGCCGCCGGGCAGCGCTGCGAAAAACGCCGCGAACACCCCGTTGCCGGGTGTTTTCTGCAGGGTACCCGCCGGGAGAGTCGGCGTGACACGAACAGAACTGGAAAAGAATTCGATCACTATGCAGCGTCCCTGGTCTGACTTCCGTCCAGAGGGGCTTATCACACCGATGGTTACTGATTCTTTACCACCATCGGCGAATCTTCCGCGAACTGGACATGTATTGATGGAGTGAAAAATGCAGCTACCCCCTGAACTGCCGATCACAACTCGCAACGGGTCGGAACAATCAGCCCTGCGCCGCAGCGCCGAAGCCCTCGAAACCGCCTTTCTGTCGGAGATGTTCAAGGCGGCGGGAATCGCGCGTCCGCCAGAAAGCATGAACGGCGGCGAGGGCGAGGAACATTTCGCATCATTTTTGGCCGAAGCTCATGCCCGCGCCATGGTTTTGCGCGGAGGGGTCGGACTTGCAGAGCATATCGAACGCGCTCTTGTCGCCCGCGGCGCAGAGGGCGGGGCATGAGCGTGACAACAAGGGAACTGAACAAGCTTGCCAACTTGCTGGACGAAGAGCGCGCGGCCCTGCGTGGGGGCGACATGGACCGAATCGACCAGTTGGGCGCGCGCAAGCTGGCGCTGATCGAACGGCTTGAGGAAAAAGCCTTCGACCTGCCGCAAAGCGCAACGTCGCTGGGTGAACGAATCGCGCAAAGCGCGCGACGAAATCAACAACTGATCGCCTCGGCATTGCAGGGTGTGCGCGATGCGCAAGAACTGCTCGCAAGGGCGCGGTTGCCGAGGAGTCATGAAACCTATGCGCGCGACGGGATGCGCCAGAAGATAGATTCGGCACCAGGGCGACTGGAAAAACGTGCCTGAGTAACGGGGGATCCGCCAAGGGAGGGTAATAAGCAGCGCTTCGGCGCTGCTTATTGCATCAAGGAAGGGTTTGCATGGCATTTGAACGAATTCGGTTTGCAGAACACTGTCCGGATTAATCAGGTGTTAGGGCTTGGGACGCAGTGTGAACCCGGCACCGTCAAGGTGGCGCACTGTCCGGAAAGCCGGATGGGTGCAGGTCCAGAAAGGGCTGTTCCGTTCGCATTCGAACGGCCTCACAAATCGGCGTGAACGCGCCTTTGCAAAAGGAAAAGACATGTCCTCGATTCTGACAAACAACGGCGCCATGGTGGCCTTGCAAACCATGAAGCAGATCAACCGCAGCATGAGCCAGGTGCAGGGCCAGATCTCAACCGGGCTGAAAGTGGGCTCGGCCAAGGACAACGCCGCGACATGGGCGATCTCGAAGGTGATGGAATCGGATGTTGCCGGCTTCAAGACCATTCAGGACAGTCTGTCGTTGGGCAGTTCCACAGTGAACGTGGCCCGCAACGCGGCTGAAACCACGGTGAAACTGCTGACCGAGATCAAGGAAAAGATCGTCGGCGCACAAGAACAGAACGTTGACCGCGCCAAGATCCAGACCGATATCGAGCAGTTGCGCGACCAGATTTCATCAGTGGTCAACTCGGCGCAGTTCAACGGGCTGAACATGGTCAACGGCCAGGCGCAGAACCCCGTGTCAATTCTGTCGTCGCTGGATCGTTCGGCGGGCGGCACCGTACAAAGCGGAACCATTGAGATCGCCCTTGATGCGACGAACCTGACCACCAATGTCGGCACCGCTGTAACAGCGGCGGCACATCCTGGTACCGGCGTGGCGCAAGCAGTTGCCGATGGCGCTGATCTGGTGTTTGCGGTCGGTGACTTCGATTTTGCGGCGGCCGACGGGACCGCAGGCGGTGGCGTGGCGCTGCGGGTCGGCGACATGACTGGTGCACCGGTTGATACGGCATTGGCGGCGGGTGACCGTGTCCAGCTGGATGTGGACGGCACGCGCGTGGCCTATACCGTGCGCGAAGGTGACGCCGGGGCGGCCATTCTGGCCGGTTTGCGCAGTGAACTGGAAGCGGCGGGTCTGCACAGCAACATCGCTATCGAATTTGATGGTGCGGACTTCACAATCACCAATAACACCGGTGGCGCCGATCCGATCAACGTGACCATGACCGCCACGCGCGGGGCAGGCGGCATGTCGGCGCTCGGCGGGCTGACCGTGGCTGGCACAGACCAGCAGCGCACCGACGCCCTGCGCGATGTCGAGCAGATGATCCAGTATGCGATCGACGCTTCGGCTACCTTCGGCTCGGCACAGAAGCGGGTCGACATCCAGAAAGAGTTTGTCGGCAGCCTCATGGATTCGATGAAGTCGGGTATCGGTTCGCTGGTCGATGCCGATATGGAGGAAACCTCGGCGCGGCTTCAGGCGCTTCAGGTGCAGCAACAGCTGGGTATCCAGGCGCTGTCAATTGCGAACCAGCAGCCGCAGAATATCCTGTCGCTCTTCCGATGACGTAATGGCCGGGGCCTTTTCGGGCCCCGGCTGCTGCCTCGACGAACCCATCCTTCGCAAAATGAGAGCACAAGATGAGTGCAACGGTAAAAGCCCAGAGCGCCTACGGCACGACCACCCGAACCATCAAGTCACCGCGAGACATTGAGTATGATCTGATGGCAGCGATCACCGGCCGCTTGCGAGACGCGCAAAGCAATTCGGGTCCAACCGCTTTTCCGGCTCTTGTGTCCGCCATGCATGACAATCGTCGTCTCTGGAGCGCTTTTGCAACGGACCTGGCGGGCAGCGGCAACCAGTTTCCCAAAGATCTGCGTGCCCGTCTCTTCTATCTGGCTGAGTTCGTCGGCCAGCATACCGACAAGGCGCTTTCCGGCGATGCGCCTGCCGGAGTGTTGGTGGATATCAATCTTGCCGTGATGCGCGGACTGCGTCCGCAGGGAGGGAATTGATGACCGGCCTCATCCTCAAGCTTGCGCCCCATGAGCGCGTCTTGATCAACGGCGCAGTCATCGAAAACGGTGCACGACGAAGCCGTTTTTCCATCGTGACTCCAAGCGCCAACATACTTCGCCTTCGCGACGCCATTCATCCCGAAGAGGTGAAGACGCCAGTTCGGCGTGTCTGCTATGTTGCCCAACTCATTCTTTCCGGCGATTCCGATCCGGACGAGATGCGCCTGCAGCTTTTGCGAGGGATCGAGCAACTCAGTCAGGTGCTGGTTGATGCGGACAGCCGAGGACTTCTGACACGCGCAACCGATGCCGCAATCGCTGGTGACTACTATCAGACCCTCCGAGCGCTGCGCTCGCTACTTCCGCGTGAAGAGCGCTTGCTTGCCGGAACACACCGATGAGTTTCTTACCGATTATTCCGACGACAGGGCTGGTTGGCTGGCAGTTTCTGCAGCGCACAATGGGCGAGCAGGCAGCGTCATATTCCAGCACCGCCGCAGCCAGGCGCGACGAAGCATATTTTCTTCAGAACATCGGAAAGATCGGCTCGGCCGAGGAATTGGTCAACGACCGTCGAATGCTGCGCATTACGCTTTCGGCATTCGGCCTGGCAGAAGATCTGCCGAACCGGGCGTTTATCCAGCGAGTCCTCGAAAGCTCAACGGGCGAACCGCAGCCGAACGGGAAACGGAGCTTCGTGCAGCGCCTTGCTGACAGGCGTTACCACGAACTGGCCAAGGCCTTCGGTTTTGGTGACCGGGCGGAATCCACGCAACCAGGGTTTGCCCAGGACGCCCGGCGAGCAGATCGCGACGAGCTTTCGGTCCGGCTCACCGTCTCCATGCAGCGAGACCTTGCGGCACTTGCGAGCAGCGGTATCGGGGACGAGGCAACCTGGACACTGGTTCTCAACACACCCTCACTGCGCAAGATGTTCGAAACGGCTTACGAACTGCCAATGGATTTTGACAAGCTTTCGCTTGGCGCTCAAATATCGGTGTTGCGCGTGCAGACTGAATCCGTCTTTGGCTCTGGGGCTGTTAGTCAATTTGCCGATCAGGGCGCACTCCTCGAACTTTCTCAGCGCTACATAGATGGATTCGCAAATGACTTGCTGACAAACTATCATGCCCGCCAGTTCGAGGAGGCGGTTGGTCAACAGGACCAGTCGATGCGCCTTGCCTTGGCGCTGCAGCGCGATCTCGGACAACTCGCCAGTAGCGATCAGAGCGAAAGCGGGAAATGGTATCGTATCCTGGGGACACCATCGATGCGGAAAGTCTTTGAGACAGCGTTTCAACTACCCTCAAGCTTTGGGTCGCTCGATCTGGACCGGCAGGTCGAAATCCTGCGGATACGAACCCAGCGCGCATTCGGGGAAAACGGTGTCTCTCAATTCTCCGAACCGGAGACGATGAACAAGCTGATACGCCAGTTCTTCGTCGGCGACCAGCTGAGCGAGATTCAAAGCGCGAATGCACCTTCAGCAGCGCTCGTATTGTTGCAAAGTGGACAGGCAAGCCTTTCGGCCCTGCTGCCGTCGCTGCGCTGATGCGCGCTGCGCTGATGCGAAAATCGCAAGTCGGCAGATAGCAGCGCATGATGCTCAGGTGGGAGCAAGCTGAATGGAAACGAGAAAGGCAGGCAGCAGCGAAGCCGAGTTGAAAAGGCCCCGAGCCAGAAGCATCAGGGCCTTGATCGGTGGCGATGGTGGCGAGGCGGTTCAGACCACACGCTCGACCATCTTCTTCTTGATCTCGGCAATCGCTTTCGCCGGGTTCAACCCTTTGGGGCAGGTCTTGGTGCAGTTCATGATCGTGTGGCAGCGATAGAGCTTGAACGGATCGTGCAGGTCATCAAGCCGCTCGCCGGTGGCCTCGTCGCGTGAATCGATGATCCAACGATAGGCGTGAAGCAGGGCAGCCGGTCCCAGGTACCGGTCACCGTTCCACCAGTAGCTGGGACAAGAGGTGGAACAACAGGCACACATCACACATTCATAGAGGCCATCAAGCTTTTCGCGATCTTCGATCGACTGGCGCCATTCCTTGGCAGGGGTATTCGAGGTCGTTTCAAGCCATGGCATGATCGACGCATGCTGCGCGTAGAAATGCGTCAGGTCTGGCACCAGGTCCTTGACCACGGGCATATGCGGCAGCGGATAAATCTTAACATCCCCCTTCACCTCGTCCATGCCGAAGATGCAGGCCAGCGTGTTGCGCCCGTCGATGTTCATGGCACAGGAGCCGCAGATCCCCTCGCGGCAAGAGCGGCGGAAGGTCAGGGTGGGGTCGATCTCGTTCTTGATCTTGATCAGCGCGTCCAGCACCATCGGCCCGCAGCTGTCCATATCGACAAAATAGGTGTCGACCTGCGGGTTCTGACCCTCATCAGGGTTCCAGCGGTAGATGCGGAAGGTGCGCAAGTTGGTGGCGCCTGCCGGTTTTGGCCAGGTCTTGCCCACGCGGATCTGTGAGTTCTTGGGGAGTGCCAGTTCAACCATTCTTCAGCTCCTCAATACACGCGGGCTTTGGGCGCGATCTTTTTCGGGTCAATCCCGCCTTGGTCAAGGCTGGTCAGCGGATCGGTTACCACGGGGCGGTAATCCAGCCGGACCTTTTTGCCCTCAACCCATGAGAGTGTGTGCTTGCGCCAGTTGACGTCGTCGCGGTCCGGGTAATCCTCATGCGCATGCGCCCCGCGCGATTCCTTGCGCGCCTCGGCCGAGACAATGGTGGTCAGCGCGTTGGGCATGAGGTTTTCAAGCTCAAGCGTTTCCATCAGGTCCGAGTTCCAGATCAGCGAGCGATCCGAGACCTTGATATCGCTCATCTTGGCTGCGACCTCGGCCATTTTCTGACATCCCTCGGCCAGGGTCTTGTCGGTGCGGAAGACGGCGGCATCGGCCTGCATGGTCTTTTGCATCTCAAGGCGGAGATCGGCGGTCGGAATGGCACCGTTGGCGTGGCGGATGCGGTCAAAACGGGCCAACGCAGCGTCGACAGACGCCTTGGAAGTGGGTGGGTTCGGTGCATCCGGGTCGATGGTCTGCCCCGCGCGAATGGCGGCAGCACGGCCAAACACCACGAGGTCGATCAACGAGTTCGAACCCAGGCGGTTCGCGCCATGGACCGAGGCGCAGGCGGCTTCGCCCACGGCCATCAGACCCGGCGCGGTGCGGGTGGGGTTTTCGCTGTCGGCGTTCAGCACTTCGCCCCAGTAATTGGTAGGGATGCCACCCATATTGTAATGCACTGTCGGCAGAACTGGGATCGGCTCCTTGTTGACGTCGACACCTGCGAAGATGCGCGCTGATTCCGAGATGCCGGGCAGGCGCAGATGCAGGGTTTCGGGCGGAAGGTGGTTGAGGTGCAGGTGGATATGGTCCTTGTTCGGGCCAACACCGCGCCCCTCGCGGATTTCCATGGTCATGCAGCGCGACACCACATCGCGCGAGGCAAGGTCTTTGTAGGTCGGTGCGTAACGCTCCATGAAGCGCTCGCCTTCCGAGTTGGTCAGATAGCCGCCTTCGCCGCGTGCGCCCTCGGTGATGAGGCAGCCCGCACCATAGATGCCGGTGGGGTGGAACTGCACGAATTCCATATCCTGAAGCGGCAGGCCGGCGCGGGCGATCATGCCGTTGCCGTCACCCGTGCAGGTATGGGCCGAAGTGGCGCTGAAGAACGCGCGGCCATAGCCGCCAGTCGCCAGAACGACCATCTTGGCGTTGAACTGGTGCAGCGTGCCGTCATCCAGTTTCCAGGCGAGAATGCCGGTGCAGCGACCGTCATCATCCATCAGAAGGTCGGTGGCGAAGTATTCGATATAGAACTGCGCCTGCTCCTTCAGCGAGCGGCCATAGAGCGTGTGCAGCATGGCATGCCCGGTGCGGTCAGCCGCGGCGCAGGTGCGCTGCACGGGCGGGCCTTCGCCGAATTCGGTGGTGTGGCCACCAAAGGGGCGCTGGTAGATCTTGCCATCTTCGGTGCGCGAAAACGGCACGCCGTAATGTTCCAGCTCATAGACGGCCTTGGGGGCCTCACGCGCCAGATATTCCATGGCGTCGGTATCGCCCAGCCAGTCAGAGCCCTTGACGGTGTCATACATATGCCACTGCCAATGGTCCGGCCCCATGTTCGACAGCGAGGCGGCAATCCCGCCCTGCGCCGCAACGGTATGCGAGCGGGTGGGGAAAACCTTTGTCACGCAGGCAGTTTTCAGGCCCTGTTCGGCCATGCCCAGCGTTGCGCGAAGCCCCGCGCCGCCAGCGCCCACGACCACGACATCATAGGTGTGTTCTTCGATCTTGTAAGCAGACATCTGGCTATCCTCAGGCACGGAACAGGATGGTGGCGACGGCCAGAATACCGGCCACGGCAAGCGCCCCGTTGAAAAGCGTGTTGCCCAGAAGAAGGGCAACGCGGGTAGGTTTGTGTGGCACGTAATCTTCGATCACGACCTGAAGCCCCATGGCCAGGTGCCAGAAGCCCACGAGGAAGAACAGCACCGCAACCAGCGCATGGCCAAAGTTGGAATAGGTGGCGATCATCGCTTCATAGCCATTGCCCAGCGTTCGGGCGAAAGGGAATATGAACAGCAGCGTGAGTGGAATCATCGCGACGGCGGAAATACGGTGCAGCCACCAGTGATGCGCGCCATCGCCGGCTGTGCCCAAGCCCTGAACGCGCGCGAAATCGGTTTTGTACCCCATTGTCCCCTCCGTCAGGCGATGATCAGTGTCAGCACGGTCAATGCGACCGAACTGCCAAGGATGATCCAGTTGTTACGCTCGGTCTTGTCGAGGTCAAAGCTGCGGCCTGCGTCCCAGACAAGGTGGCGGATGCCGTTGCAGAAGTGATACCAGAGCGCCCAGAGCGAGCCCGTCATCACCAGCGTTCCGATCCAGGAGGTCAGCAGCCAATCAGCGGTCGCGAAATACTCGGGCGAATAGACGGCAGCAACGAACCACCAGACAATAAGAATGGCGGCAAGAACCATGCCAACCCCGGTGATGCGGTGCAGGATCGACAATTTCGCGGTCAGTGGAAGCCGGTAGATTGTCAGATGGGGAGACAACGGCCGGTTGCCCCGGTTCACATCAGCCATGAACATTCCCTCTCTCTATTGGCGGTCCCGGCGCGCGGCCGGATGGCTTTGAAGGGATTGAATAGCGATTTTTTCCGCCAAGTCACGCGCTCAGTTGGTTCAAAAGTGGCGCTTCGTCAGAGGAAAGTCAAAAAATTGCCAAACGTGATCACAAGAATTCTCGCCGTGATCACATGGTAGCGGTGTCGGTGCCTTCAGGTTGAATCGGCCTGAACAAAACAAAAAGGCGGGTGTCGCGCACCCGCCTCTGTCACGGCCATGGCCGCTGCGCTTGTCAGAAACCAAAGTTGAACGATACGACGGCCCGGGTGCCCAGGCTGCCCGAGCGGTAGACCCGCGCATCGACATCGTAGTTGTCGTTGAATGCGTAGGTTAGGCCGACATCGGCATAGGTGACGCCGGCAGAATGGCCCAGCTTGGTTGAAGCGCTGAGGTTGTCCATCAGAGCAAGGCTGAAACCGGCATGTGCATCACTTACAGTCAGACTGCCCGAATGGTCGAAATAGGCACCGCCGAACATGGTCAGCGCTCCGGCTTCATGCTCGACCAAGGCGTAGAATTCACCACAGCAATCGCCACTGCTGTTATAGAGGTAACGCGCATAGCCTACATCGAAGCTGGTGTTCTCGATCGACCAGCGATACCCGCCGTAGATATCGACTTCGACACGGTCAGGATCGCCGCCGCCAAAGCGCACGTTCGATGCCCAGAGGCCTGCATAAAAGCCATTCGATTCAACCTCTACCCAAGGCTGGAAAGCGGGGCGGTTCTGTGTCTGGGTGACGCCGCGAGAGATGTAGTTCGACGTGATGGTGCCGCCCCAGGAGAAGGTGAGGCCTTGTGCCGATGCAGGAACTGCGGCCAGCAGCGCAAGCGCCGCCACGCTCGATGCGAGAAGGGTCTTCTTTGCCATTTCAATGCTCCATGTGCCGATGCGGCGGCTTTATCGTGCAACCTGCACTCGCCTCGCTTTGCAATAGGAGAAATACACCCGGTCGAATCGACCGGATAGCATGTAAATGGAGTGACACGCACGGCGCGGGCAGAATGTTACATAAACGCCATAGTTGGCTGGTTCTGACCGGATTTTCAGCTGTTTGGCAACAGCGCCCAATAATCCAGATCCAACAGGACGTCGGGCAGGTATTTGCCGTTCTCATCCTTGAGCGCCCCGGCCTCTGCCGTTGTGCCCCGGACGGCCACCAGCCGCAGCCGGATCGCGCCGACGCCGGGGGCGGCGGTGTCGGCCTTGTCGAGCACCTCGGACCACGCCCGCACCGTGTCACCCGCGAAACAGGGATTGGCATGCGCGCCGCCGTTGAGCGCGACAATCATCTGCGCATTGGCCAGACCGTTGAAGCTGAGCGCACGGGCCAGCGAGATGACATGGCCGCCATAGATCAGCCGTTTGCCGTCAGGCCGGAAGGTGGCGTCGAAATGGACCTTGGCAGTATTCTGCCACAGGCGGGTGGCCAGCATATGTTCGGCCTCCTCGATGGTCACGCCATCAACATGGTCGATCACCTCACCCACCTGGTAATCGGACATGCGATAGGGCTCGCCGGACAGTTCGAAATCATGATTGGCGAAGGACAGGCCCGGCGGCACCACCAGATCAGCGGGTGCGACCACCGGGTCAAGGCTGGGCACCACGGGCTCGGGTGTGGGCGTATCGCGGTTTTTGCGTACCATGACCCAGCGCACATACTCCAGCACCGCCTCGCCGTGCTGGTTGCGTCCGGTTGTGCGCACCCAGACCACGCCTGATTTGCCGTTGGAGTTTTCCTTCAGTCCGATCACCTCGGACTCCGAGGTCAGCGTATCGCCCGGCCAGACCGGCATCAGCCAGCGTCCCTGCGCATAACCCAGGTTGGCTACGGCATTAAGGCTGATATCAGGAACAGTCTTGCCGAAGACGGTGTGAAAGACAATCAGATCATCCAGCGGGCTTTGCCGCAGCCCGCAACCGCGGGCAAATTCATCCGAGGAATAGAGCGCGCCGCGTGCGGGATAGAGCGCATGATAAAGCGCGCGCTCAGCCCCGGTCAGCGTGCGCGGCACCGCATGGCGGATCACCTGGCCAATGCTGTAATCCTCGAAGAAATTGCCGCTGTTGGTCTTCATCGTTGTCTCCGTCCGGCCCTTCGCCGTCATTGTTCGCCAAGCTTGATGTCCGGGTGATAATCGCCCGGAACCTCTTTGGTGACGGCCTGGGCGCAGCGCATCACGCCGCGCGCCGCGTCAAAGGTCATCGCGGGTGAGCCATGCAGCGTCCATCCCTTGTTCAGTGCAAGCGTGACCTTGTGGCAGAATTCCGAGGTGTCATCCTCTGTCAGCAGTCTGTAAAGTTTCATGTGTCACCCATAGGGCCATACGCCCAGCCAGATATGAATTGTGCCAATAAGCCAGGTGCCGACCAGGGCGGCAACCACGGCCCCACCCTCGACCAGAAGCGAGGCGGGCGCAGGGCGTTGCCAGCTCCGTTGGGCGCGGTTGATCAGAATCACTGTCACAACCGCCCAGGCCAGTAGCCCGCCGAACAGAATGATACCGGCCATAGTGCCGTTCACCAGAAGATGCGCTACCGCCCAGGTTTTTACGGCCGTCAGTTGCGGGTGGCGAATCATGCGGGTGATACGAGGTTTGAGGACCGAGGCCGCAAACAGATAGACCGCCAGCAGCATCAACAGGTTGTTGAGGTGGGTCAGGAAGGACGGCGGGGTCCAGACATGGATATAGTCAGCCGAGCGATAGCCCAGCACCATAACCACGATCGATGCCAACAGTGCCAGCGCGATTATCCCCTTGCCGCTCTCGCCCATTGCAGCGCGGCGCTTGGGCCAGAGGCTCTTGAACAGATGCGCACCAGCCCAGAGGGCGACGCCAAGGATAAGAACGATGTAGCCCATGTTACATGGCCTTTTGTAATTGCGCGATTGCCTCGGCGCGTGCCAGCACGTTCCGGGCTGTTACAATATGCAGGTTTTCGACAATCTTGCCATCCACCACGGCCACGCCCTGCCCCTTTGCCGTCGCCTCGTCAAAGGCGGCGATCTGACGGCGGGCAAGGTCGATGGCGGCCTCGTCGGGGGCAAAGACGGTGTTGGCGATGTCCAGCTGTGCCGGGTGGATCAGGGTTTTGCCGTCAAAGCCCAGATCGCGGCCCTGCTCGCATTCAGCGCGCAAGCCTTCCTCATCCTTGAACGCATTATAGACGCCATCCACCGCAATCAGCCCCGAGGCCCGCGCCGCCATCAGGCAGGCCTGCAGCGCAAACTGCAGCGGCAGACGATCTGCGCGGAAACGGCAGCCCAGCTCTTTGGCCAGATCGTTGGTGCCCATGACAAACCCAGCCATGCGCGGCGCGGCAGCAATGGAAGCCGCGTTGAACACGCCTTGCGGTGTCTCCATCATCGCCCAGATGCGGGTGTCAGCGGTCTCGGTGCGTGCATCCAGCCGGTCGGCCAGCGCCTGAATATCGGCGGCAGAATTGACCTTTGGCAGCAAGATCGCTTCTGGCCTGGCGGCGGCGATCACCTCCAGATCCGCCGCGCCCCATTCAGTATCAAACCCGTTGATCCGCACCAGCTTTGCGCGCGGCCCGAAATCGGTGTTCACGAGGGTCTTGGCAAGCAGTCCGCGCGCGGCTGCCTTTTCATCCACGGCAACCGCATCTTCCAGATCGAAGATGATCGCATCTGCGGCAAGCGAACGCGCCTTCTCCATCGCGCGCTCACGCGAGCCAGGTATATAGAGCACAGAGCGGAAGGGGCGGCTGTCCATGATTCTCTCCCGTGAAACATTATTGCGCGCAACCCACCATTTTCCGATATTAATCGCAAGCGCAATTTTCTGCATTGCAGAGAGCCGCCACCCGCTGCCGCGATGACAGCGATAACAACGCATCCCCGCAGGTGCCGCGCCGCCGCGACACTTGCACGACAACCGCCGAAGCCTTAGCAAGACGCGAATTGCAACCTGACCGGAGTAAACCATGGCCAGACCCAAAATCGCGCTGATCGGCGCTGGGCAGATTGGTGGCACGCTTGCCCATCTCGCCGCGATCAAGGAACTTGGCGACGTCATCCTTTTCGACATCGCCGAGGGGGTTCCGCAGGGCAAGGCCCTCGATATCGCCGAATCCGGCCCGTCCGAAGTGTTTGACGCCGTGATGAAGGGCACTAACGATTATGCCGATATCGCGGGGGCCGATGTCTGCATCGTTACCGCCGGTGTGCCGCGCAAACCCGGTATGAGCCGCGATGACCTGCTGGGCATCAACCTGAAAGTCATGAAGTCTGTGGGCGAGGGTATCGCCAAACACGCCCCCAATGCTTTCGTGATCTGCATCACCAATCCGCTCGATGCGATGGTCTGGGCCCTGCGCGAATTCTCGGGCCTGCCCTACAACATGGTGGTCGGCATGGCCGGCGTGCTCGATTCGGCGCGCTTCCGTCATTTCCTGTCGGTCGAGTTCAATGTCTCGATGCGTGATGTCACAGCCTTCGTGCTGGGCGGCCACGGCGACACGATGGTGCCGCTGACGCGCTATTCCACCGTTGCGGGTATTCCGCTGCCGGATCTGGTGCAGATGGGCTGGACCACGCAGGAAAAGCTGGATGCCATCGTTCAGCGCACCCGTGACGGCGGTGCCGAGATTGTGGGCCTTCTGAAAACCGGCTCGGCCTTCTATGCGCCCGCCACGTCGGCAATCGAGATGGCAGAGGCCTATCTGAAGGACCAGAAGCGCCTCCTGCCCTGCGCGGCCTGGTGCAACGGCGAGTTCGGACTGGATGGCATGTATGTCGGTGTGCCCACCATTATCGGCAAGGGCGGTATCGAGCGGGTGGTCGACATCAAGCTCAACAATGCCGAACAGGCGATGTTCGACAAATCGGTGGGCGCGGTCCGCGGGTTGGTTGACGCCTGCAAGGGAATCGACCCCAACCTGGCCTGACCATGGCCATCACAAACGACTCGCAGCAGCGGCCCTCCGGGCCGCTGTTTGCATTTCCAGCACCCGATTCTACGCCCGATTCCCGGTCTGATCTGTATCTTGTGGGCTATTGCCGCCGACACACAAATGGCAGCGAAACCGAGCGGTCAAGGGGTGCCGGAAAAGTTGGACAGAATATCCATTCTATTTCAACGAGTTAGATGGTCCGATCAGAAATCTGTCACGAAATTTGGGTATTCGATGCTTTTTCCTCTTGCGGTGATTTTGAGAACTCCCTAGATAGCGCTTCACCGGCAGC